>JAXMCU010000039.1:0-4451 GCA_046349195.1 Hyphomicrobiales bacterium | reverse complement strand
GGCTTTACCGCCATCGCGGGGGCTTCCGCCATTGGCGGCTCGGTCACGTTGACCGGCACGAACCTCAGCCTGTCATTCAGCAACTCGGGCACGATCCAGGCCACGGCCAAGGCCAATGCAAACAGCTACGCCGACAGCAGCTTTGCGACGGCCTTTGGCCAGAAGCTCATTGGTTCGGGTCTGCTCGATCTCAAAGACTCTTCGATGTCCGGCCGGATCAACGCGCTGGCCGACGCCTTCACCGAGATCGGCATTGCCGACGCCCAGGCCATCGGCTTCCTGGTCTCGGGCCTGGGACTGACCGGAAACATGCGGATCACCGGCCGGATCAATGCTTCGGCCCTTGCGGAAGCTGCAGGTGTCGGCGCCCTGGCGCAAGCCAGCGCCATTGGCCTGGTGGAAGACGCGGGAACTGGCGCCAATGCCGCGCTGTTCACCAATTCCGGAACCGTTCGCGCTTATGCCGAGGCCAAGGGCGCCGTCGCGGAAGCGCGGTCCACCGGCGTCGTCATCACCGGCACGGGCCCGATCACCTACAACAATGCCGGCGGCGGCATCTGGGCCGGCGCGGTGATCAATGGCGAGCTGCAGCGCGGCACCGCCATCACCACCACCGGTCTCAACACCCTCCGCGGCGCAGACACTTACCTTACCGCGCCCGATGGCGTGACGCTCAACCTGTCGGGCAATGACGCGGATGGCACCGGCTACAAGCTGGGCAACGACTATCTCTCCAATCTCGTGAAATCCTCGCTCGCCACGCAATCCGGCCGCTATGGCTACATCTTCGGCAACATCGAATTGGGCAAGTTGGATACGATCAACGTCTTCGATGGCTATACGATCTTCGATGGCCTGATGACGGCCGGCGCTCTCAACGTCAGGGACGATGGCGTGCTGGCGCTCCTGATTAACGCCGACGTGGGACCTTCGGGTGTGAAGGTACAAACCTTCGATCTCGCTTCCGACGGTACGCTGGTCTACGAGCTGGGGCCGGGCACGCTTGACGGAGACTATCCGATCATCAGGGTGGCAGATACGGCCACTGTGAATGGCAAGGCCATCGCCATGTATCAGGCCGGACTCTATGAGGATTCCTTTACTTACCATGGGGTACTAAGTGCGGGCGCGCTTTCCAGCGCTGACCCGATAACCGGCTTTGCCGAAGTCGAGGACAACTCGGTGCTCCTCGATACCCGCGGCGAGATTGATTCCGTCAATCCGAATCAGATCAATCTCGTGGTCAACCGCGTGGCCTTCGATCAGGCCGTTTCCGGCCTGACCCAGAACCAGAACGCGGTGGCCGAGACCATCGAGGACGTCTATGGCGACATCGATCCCAACTCCGATTTCGCCGGTCTTGTCGGCAGTCTCTTCAGCCTCAACGCCGACGACTATCCGGAGTTCCTCAACCAGCTGACCGGCGCCGAATATGCCCAGCACCTGCAGTCGGTGCTGTGGTCGACGCGCACCATCAACCGCCTGGTGACGGAGCGCATGGAATGTTCCGGCGCCACGCCGGGCTACATGGAGACCAGCGGCCTGTCCGCCGATCTCGGCGACGGCACCTCGGCCACGGCCACGGCCGATGCACCGTCGATGGCGGATTCGAACGCCTGTTTCGAGCCCAAGCGCTTCGCCGTCTGGGCGCGGGGCTTCGGGTCCTGGAACAGTCTCGACGGCGACAGCGAGGCACCGGGCTTCGACGAAGACCAGTATGGCGTGATCTTCGGCGCCGACTACAGCTTCACTGAAGACTGGTTCGCGGGCCTCGCCGGCGGCTACTTCAATTCGAACGGCGATTTCGACAACTGGGGCAAGGCGCCCGGCGCCAGCATCGACTATGACGGCCTGCAGCTGGCGCTCTACGGCGGCTACGACAACAGCGTCTACTACGCGCGCGGCGTCGTCTCCTATGGCAACTACGACGGTGACAGCCATCGCTACATCCAGGGCGTTGGCGTCACCAGTTCCAGTGGCGGCGGTGTCGGCGGCGTGGGTGGCGCCGGCGGATCGGCGATCGATCCCGCGGGGGATCCCTCGTCCGACGTCATCTCCTTCTATGGCGAAACCGGCTATCGCTTCGCTCTTGCCGAGGAGACGCATATCGCGCCCTTCCTTGGCCTGAGCCTCGCCCATGCCGATCTCGACGGGTTCACCGAAAAGGATCCGCTGCACACCGGAGCGGCGCTGACCGTTCATGGGTCAGATGCGGACTCCGTCGCCTCGGTGCTGGGCCTGCGGCTGGATTCGGAATATGTGATGGGATCGGGCACGCTCTATCCGGAAGTGTCCGTCGCCTGGACGCATGAGTTCGGCGACACCCACCAGACGGTGGACATGAGCTTTGCCGACGGGCCGCCGGGCGCCAACTTCCGGGTGGTCGGATCCGACGTGTCCCGCGATGCGGTGGTCATCGATGCCGGCGCGCGCATGGTGATCAACGACAGCTTCGAGCTCGGCCTCTTCTACGATGGCTGGTTCAGCGGCGACTATACGTCGAACGCCGTGACCGCGCGCTTCGGCTACCGCTTCTGACGGGAGCGCGGGCGTTTCGCTACTGCGGCGGCTGCGATGATGGACGCGCCATGCGGCTCGTCTTGATTCGGGTCATGGCCGTATAGACGGCGACATAGCTCAGCACGCCGCAGATCAGGCCAAGCGGAATCCCGCCGAGGACCATGGGCAGGAGATAGGGTTCGAGCCCGTTCCACGCCTCGGCGAGTGCGGCGACGATGCCGCCGCTCATCAGCCCGCCCGAATGCTGCGGCAGGACCAGCTTGAAATTGCTGGGCACGGATTTGCCGAGCAGCAGGGCGCCCAGATTGTAGGACGCCAGCCAGATTGCCGGAAATGTCAGCGGATTGCCAATGGCTGTGCCGATGGCGGAGGCCAGCAGGCTGCCGCGCAGAACGACGGCCAGCACCGCGGCGATCAGGATGTGAAGCCCGATGAAGGGCGTGAAGGAGGCGAAGGCGCCAGTGGCGAAGCCGAGCGCCAGCCGGTGCGGGCTGAGCTTCACGCGCGCCAGCCGGTACATGAGATATTGCCAGCTGCGCCTCAGTCCGATGCGCGGCCAGATCAGGTCTCTCAACCGGGAGCGCCGGGAGCGAGGCTGTCGCGAGCTGAACATCGGTCGATTCTTCTACGCAGTTTCACCAGGGTTTCCGAGTCGAAGACTCTATGCGCCGGGCGACCCGGTCTTGGCAAGCCGGGCCAGGCCTGGCCTGCAATCAGGATCTGCGGGCCTGCCGAATTTCATTCAACCAAGTGGTTGACAATTGCCATGAGCAGGCTATATTCAACTCCATGGTTGAATTAACTTCGCAGACCCTCGACACGCTGTTTCACGCGCTCGGCGACGCCACGCGTCGCGGCATGCTGCAGGACCTCGCAGGCGGCGCACGCACGGTCGGCGAACTGGCCCGGCCCTTCGCCATGTCGCTGGCGGCCGCCTCGAAACACGTCAAGGCGCTGGAGGCGGCGGGCCTCGTCCGGCGCGAAATCCGGGGCCGCACCCATGTCTGCCATCTCGAACCGGGGCCGCTGGCCAGTGCCCACGCCTGGCTTGGTTTCTACGAAGGCTTCTGGACCCGCAATCTCGACGTCCTCGAGCGCCTGCTCCGCGACGAGGCCGCATCATCCGCAAAACGCAAGAGCAAGGGAAAAAAACCATGAGCGCTTCCGCCCAATCCGCCTACGGAACCATGATCGAACCGGCCACGCTCCGCATCCGGCGCGTGCTTCCGGGCCCCATCGACCGGGTCTGGTCCTATCTGACCGATGGCGAGTTGCGCCGGACCTGGCTGGCCGCCGGCAAGATGGATCTCCGCCCCGGCACCGAGTTCGAGCTGGTCTGGCGCAACGACGAACTGACGACGCCAGCCGGAGCGCGGCCGAAGGACTTCGGCGACGAGCACCGCATGACCAGCCGCATCGTCGCGGTGGAGGCGCCGCGGCTGCTGGTTTTCACCTGGGGACCGCGTGGCGAGGTAGCCTTCGATCTCGAGGAGGACGGGGAGGATGTCGTGCTCACCGTCATTCACCGCCGCATTTCGGACCGGCCCAACACGCTGATGGTCGGCGCCGGCTGGCACATGCATCTCGACGTTCTTGCCTCCCGTCTCTCTGGCACCAAGACCGAACCCTTCTGGGATGGCTGGATGCGGCTGCGCCAGGAGTATGACAGGCGCCTGCCGGCTGCCACCTGAGCGTGGGTCAGCGCAGCGCCACCCAGCGGCCGGACCGGGCGGACTCGGCAAAGGCATGGATGACGGATTCGATGCGAAGTCCGCGTTCGAAGTCCACGGCCTGCGAGGGCTTGCCGTCGATGCCGTGAAGCAGCTCGGCAAGCTCGATCACCTTGAGCTCGTTGAAGCCCAGCCCGTGGCCGGGCGCCGGGCAGAGCCGGGCATAGGCGGGATGATCGGGGCCCGAGAGGATGCGGCGGA
>JAXMCU010000038.1:0-4639 GCA_046349195.1 Hyphomicrobiales bacterium | reverse complement strand
GACGGGCGCATCCTACAAGCGCGCCGAAGACGGCATCGTCCTGGTCAACCCCGACACCTGCATCGGCTGCAAGCTGTGCTCCTGGGCGTGCCCCTATGGCGCGCGCGAGTATGACCAGGCCCAGGGCGTAATGAAGAAGTGCACGCTGTGCGTGGATCGCATCTACAACGACAATCTCGAGCCGGAAGACCGCAAGCCGGCCTGCGTGAAGGCCTGCCCGACGGGCGCGCGCCACTTCGGCGATCTCGGCGACCCTGCGTCACCGGTCTCCGTGCTGGTGGCGGAGCGGGGCGGCTACGACCTGCTGCCGGAGATCGGCTACAAGCCGGTGAACAAGTATCTGCCGCCGCGGCCGCGCCGCGATTCCCGCACCACCGCGCCAGCCGAACTTCCCAAGCCTGATGGATCGGCATTCGACCGGCTCTTCGCCTGGGCCGACCGGCTGCTCTCGGCCAAGGCGGGCGCGGTCAGGCCCGACAGCACCGACTATTCCGGCAGGCTCGAGGGCTGACATGCATCCCGCCTATTCGGTCATCCTCTTCACCACGGCCTCGGGCGCGGGCTATGGGCTGCTGGCGCTGCTGGGACTGGTCGGGTTCAACCACGGCCAGGCGTCGAGCGTGGCCTTCGCCATCGCGTCTGTTGCCGTGGCGCTGGCCCTGATCACATTGGGGCTGCTCTCGTCCACCTTCCATCTCGGGCATCCCGAACGCGCCTGGCGGGCGCTGTCGCAATGGCGGTCGAGCTGGCTGTCGCGCGAAGGCATCGCCGCCATCGCGACCTATGTGCCGGCCGTACCCTTCGCCGCCGTGTGGTCTGGCCTTGTGGCAGCGCCCGGCTGGATCGGGCCGCTCGGCCTCGTCACGGCCGCCTGCTGCGCGGTCACCGTCTTCACCACCGGCATGATCTACGCGTCGCTTCGCACGATCAGGGCCTGGCATCAGCCGCTGACCGTTCCGGTCTATCTCATCTTCGCGCTGGCCACCGGCGCGACGCTCATCACCGCGCTGGCAACCCTGTTCGGCCGCTTCCAGCCCTTTCAGGTCATCCTCGGCGTGGCCGCACTCGGGATCGCGGCAGTCCTGAAGTTTCTCTACTGGCGCGCCATCGACTCCATGGGCCCAGGATACAGCATGGGCGAGGCGACGGGCCTTGGCCGCATCGGCAAGGTCTCGCAGTGGGAAGTTCCCCACACCTCCGAGAACTACGTCCAGCGCGAGATGGGCTATGCGGTGGCGCGCAAGCATGCGACGAAGCTGCGGCGCATGGTCTATCTGCTCCTGCTGCTCGCGATCCTGCTGATGCTCCTGGCGCTGGCTCTCCCGATCGTTTCCCTGCTCGCCGCTGCTGCCGCCCTTGCGGCTGCCGTGGTCGAGCGTTGGCTGTTCTTCGCCGAGGCGCGCCACGTGGTGACACTCTTCTATGGACAGGAACAGGCCTGATGTTGGCTCGGAACGTGCAATGGCTCGACGACTGGTTCGCCGTGGAACGGATCGCGCCCGGTGTCACGGCCATCGGTGAACCACGGTTTCACCAGATCAACTGGAACTATCTGATCGAGGGCAGCCGTCGCGCGCTGCTGTTCGATACCGGTCCGGGTGTGCGGGATATCTCCAAGGCCGTCCGTCGGCTGACGAACCTGCCGGTGACCGCCTTGCCCTCGCACATGCATTTCGACCACACCGGAGGGCTTTCCGCCTTCGAGACCATCGCCATTGCCGATCTCCCGGTCCTGCGCGAGTGCGAGGCCGATGGCTGGCTTCATCCGACGGACGAACTCTACGTCGGCTCCTGGGAGGGCATGACCTGGACTCCTGTGAAGGTCAGTCAGTGGCTCCCCATCGGATCGCAGATCGACCTTGGCGGGCGCAGGCTCACGCTGCTGCACACCCCCGGTCACTCGCCCGATTCCGTCGCGCTGCACGACGAGGCGTCAGGCATCTTCCTTGCCGCCGACTTCGTCTATCCGGGCAAGCTCTATGCCCAGATCAGGGGCGCTGATCTCAAGTCGTATCTGGACACGGCCGACGCCCTGCTGCCGCTGTTGACTGATTCAACGACCATCCTCTGCGCCCATGGCAAGGCCGATGCGGATCGGCTGCACCGTGCGCCGCGGCTGGCGCGCGCGGATGTGGCGGACCTGGAGGCGAGTCTGGTCCGGTTGCGGCAGAGCGGGGAGCGCCCGGAGCGCTGGCCGGTCAACAACCGCATCTCGCTGCTGCTCTGGGAACCGGCGTTTGCCTCTTGGCAAGCGCCCTGAAAATCATATAAAGACTTCTTTATATTCTACCCCGAGAGGTCGTCATGCCGCACCCGTCCTTCACCGAAGCCCTGGCCAGCCGCCCCTGGCTCCTGGCCGATGGCGCCACGGGCACCAACTACTTCCAGATGGGCCTGGAATCCGGTGACGCCCCGGAAATGTGGAACCTCGAACATGCCGACCGGGTCCGGGACCTGCATCGGCGCTTCATCGCGGCCGGGGCCGACATCATTCTCACCAATACATTCGGCGGCAACCGCCATCGCCTGAAGCTGCACAATGCCCAGGACCGGGTGCGGGAGATCAACATCGCCGCGGTGAAGAATGCCAGGGCAGAGGCCGATGCGGCCGGCCGTCCGGTCTATGTGGGTGGATCGATCGGCCCCACGGGCGAGATTCTGGAACCGGTCGGCGCCCTGTCGCATGACGAGGCGGTGGCCGCCTTCGCCGAGCAGGCGCTGGCGCTGAAGGAAGGCGGCGCCGACGTGATGTGGATCGAGACCATGTCGTCGGAAGAGGAACTCAAGGCCGCGGTCGAAGGCGCGGCCAAGGCCGGCCTTCCCATCGTCACCACCATGAGCTTCGACACCAATGGCCGCACCATGATGGGGATCACGCCCAAGGCCTTCGGGGCGATCACGGCCGCGCTGGCGGTACAGCCGGCGGCCATCGGCGCCAACTGCGGCGTCGGTGCTTCCGAGCTCATCGCCACGGTGCTGGGCATCACCGAGGCGCGGCCCGAGGCCGCCGTCGTGGCCAAGGGCAATTGCGGCATCCCGCAATACGTCGACGGACATATCCACTATACCGGCACGCCGGAGCTGATGGCCGACTATGCCCGCATCGCGCTCGATGCCGGTGCCAAGATCATTGGCGGCTGCTGCGGCACCAGCCCGGACCATCTGGCGGCAATGCGGCGCGCGCTTGAGGGCCATAGCCGGGGCGAGAAGCCGACCGTGGCACTGATCGAGGCCAAGCTGGGGCCCGTGTCGGAACTGGCCAAGGGCGTCGACACCGCCGCTGCCGGCGCTGCCCGGCGCGAACGCCGCCGCGGCTGACCGGCCCGCGTCGCTTGACCACGGTCAAGGCCCCGTGCCTGGCGCGGCCCCATTCTTCCCGGCATGGTCAGTGCCGCATACTATGACGGAGCCACCTGGGGCTTTCCCGGAGCCGCCGTCGAGCATCTCGAGACTCATGCCGCGCATGTGTTTCTCGCCGGCGACCGTGCCTTCAAGATCAAGAAGGACGTGAGGCTTCCGTATCTCGATTTCTCCAGCGTCGAGAAACGGCGCAAGGTTCTGGAAGATGAACTGGCCATCAACCGGCAGTTCAATCCGGATCTCTACCTCGGCGTCACCGCCGTTGGCGGCGAACCCGTGCTCGTGATGCGTCGCTTCGATTCCCGCGACATGCTGTCATGGCGCGCTGCCAACGGTGGCATCGACGACTCCCTGGCCCGTGCGCTCGCCGCCATGATGGCGGAGGCCCATCGTCTGGCGCCACGGCGCGACGCACCTGGCGCCGATATCATGGCGGGTCTCGGAGCTCAGCTTTCGTCAGCCTTCACCCGGTCTGCCGATCTTTTTCCGCCGTCTCAGACCCTGGACTTCCATGCGCTGTTCGAAGATGCGCTGCGGCGTCTCAAGCTCCTGCTCAACCAGCGCAACGCTGCCGGTCTTGTGCGGCGCTGCCACGGCGATGCGCATTGCAAGAACATCGTGGTGAGAGACGGCCAGCCGCAGCTCTTCGATGCCATCGAGTTCAGCGAGACGATTGCCACCATCGACGTGCTCTATGATCTTGCCTTTCTGCTGATGGACCTGACGCGGCGAGGTGCGGGTCGCGCCGCCAACCAGGTGCTCAATCGCTACCTTCTTCTCCGGCGCGGCGCGGAAGACCTGTCTGGCCTCGCCGCGCTTCCACTCTTCCTGGCGACCCGGGCCGGCGTGCGGGCGCTGGTCATGGCGGACCTGGTGCATGAGCTGCCGCTGGCGGAGTCACTGCGCCAGCGCGGCGATGCGCTGGATTATTTTCGCATGAGCCTGGGCTTTCTCAGGCCGCCCCCGCCGCTGCTCATCGCCGTCGGCGGCCTCTCGGGCTGCGGCAAGACGACCGTCGCGTCCGGCATTGCGCCGCAGCTGGGTGCGGCCCCTGGCGCGCTGCACCTGCGCACCGACGTCGAGCGCAAGATTCACTTCGGCGTCGCCGAGACGGAGCCACTGCCGGCCGCGTCCTACACGCGCGAGGCGTCGGCGGCCATCTACCGGGCCATGCTGGACCGGGCCGAAGCCGCACTCGGTGCCGGCCACGCCGTGGTCCTCGACGCTGTTTTCGCCCAGCCCGGAGAACGGCAGATGGCGGAAGGGCTGGCGCGGCGTC
>JAXMCU010000037.1:0-5469 GCA_046349195.1 Hyphomicrobiales bacterium | reverse complement strand
GATCGACGGGATGCGGCACAGATCGAAGAGCCGTTCCAGGCTCTGGTCGAAGTCCTGGTCGGCGGCGGCTAGCACGGGAGCGAAATCGGTCATGGCGGTTCCTCAGGCAAACTCGGAAATGATGCGGGCCCAGCTTCGGATACCCTTGTAGAAGCATTCGACGTCGTACTTCTCGTTGGGGCTGTGGACGCTGTCGGCGTCGCGCGCGAATCCAACCAGCAGGCTGTCGATGCCGAGATGGGTCTTGAATGAATCCACGACCGGGATCGACGCCCCGCAGCCGATCAGCGCCGCGGGCCGGCCCCATTCTTCCGCGAGAGCCTTGCGCGCGGCCTTTACCCAGGGCGTGTCGGACGCAATGGAGATGCCGGTGCTGTCGCCGTGTCCGCCGCTGAACCTGGCCCTGCAGTCCTTGGGCAGGCGGGACTTCACGAAGGCCCGGAAGGCCCGGCGGATCTTGCGCGGGTTCTGGCCTTCGACAAGCCGGAAGGTGAGCTTGGCCGATGCCTCGGCGGGCAGCACGGTCTTCGTGCCCGCGCCCCGGTAGCCACCGTAGATTCCGTTGAACTCGGCTGTCGGCCGGGCCCACATCTGCTCGAGAGGCGTGAAGCCAGCTTCCCCCGCCGGCACCGCGAGGCCTACGTCGCCCAGATACTTCCTGGCGGAGAATCCGAGTTTCGACCACGCCCTGCGGCGCTCGGCCGAGGGCGGCCGCACACCGTCGTAGAAGCCGGGAATGGTAACGCGGCCGGTCTTGTCATGGATGTCCGACAGGATGCGGCTGAGCACCTTGATCGGATTGACCGCAGCCCCGCCATAGTAGCCGGAATGCAGGTCGATCCGGGGGCCCGTGATGGTGACCTCGTCGTCGATGCAGCCGCGCAGCCGGGTGATGATGGCCGGAGTCTCGTCCATCCAGAGTTCAGTGTCGCAGATGAAGGCGGCGTCAGCCTTGAATTCGCGGGCATGGCGGGCCAGGAATCGGTCGATATGGGTCGAGTCGCCCTCCTCGTCGCCTTCCAGCAGCACGGTCAGGCGGAAGGGCAGCGCGCCGTGCCGGGAGAGCCAGGCGCGGCTGGCTTCCAGAAAGGTCATCAATTGGCCCTTGTCGTCGCTCGCCCCTCTCGCAAAGATCCGCTCCTTGCCGTCCTGCCCCCGGCGGATCTGCGGCTCGAAGGGCGGCGTGTCCCACAGATCCAGGGGATCGGCCGGCTGCACGTCATAGTGGCCGTAGAACAGGATATGAGGCACCTTTCCCGATCCGGCGGGCGGCTCCAGCCGGCCGACCACCGCCGGCTGGCCGGTCGTTGTCCTGATCGTGGCGTCGAAGCCAATGTCGGCGAGCATCTGCCGCAGCCATCCGGCTGCATCGCGGCAGGCGCCATGGTACTGGGGATCGGTGCCCACCGAGGGAAACCGGAGAAGGGCGAAGAGGCGGTCGAGAGAGTGAACAAATTGTTGATCAATTTGCGCGAGAACGGGATCGAGATGGGACAAGACAACACCATGGGTCCGGAGGTCCGGAATCATCGGCAATGTCTCACGGCCCGCACCCGTGGAGCAAGGGTCAGGCCATGACCGTCGCCAGTCCCCAGTTCCAGCTCGCCCGCGACAGCCTGCAGGCGCGCGAGCCATCGGCCGGGATCGGCCGGTTCCGGCGGCGCGGCTACCAGCGCCTGCTGCACCTCATGTCCTTCGTCGACGTCGCCTTCGTCTGGCGCCGGCGCTGGTTCTTCATCACCATGATCCTGGGCTTCGCGCTGATGTCGGCACCGACGCCGTCGGGCCTGACGCATCAGGGCCAGATCGTGCTGGTGATGTCGCTGATGGCCACCATGCTGTTCATCACCGAGGCCATTCCGCTGCCCACGGTGCCGTTGCTCATCGTGGTGGGCGAGGTCGTGCTGCTGGGCGTCGATTCCACAGAAGTGGCGCGCAGCCTGATGACCGACTCCGTGCTCTTCATCATGGGCTCGCTGATGCTGGCGGTCGCCATCGTCAAGCAACGCCTCGACAAGCGGATCGCCTGGTGGATCGTGCGCGTCACCGGCACAAACGTCTACTGGATCAGCTTCGGCATCGTCACCGTCTGCGGCGTTCTGGCCGCCTTCATCGGCGAGCATACCGTGGCCGCGATGATGCTGCCGGTGGGCGTGACGCTCATCACGCTCACGTCGAACGACCCCAAGAAGGTCCACAATCTTGCGGCCGTGATCCTGTTCTCGATCTCCTATGGCTGTTCGATCGCCGGCGTCGCCACGCCGTCGGGCGGGGCGCGGAACGCCATCATCATCAGCTACTGGAAGGACTTCTTCTTCAATCCCCTCGACCCGGCGACGCGCCGCTTCCTCGTCGACTACGTGACCTGGATCATCTACGCCTTTCCGATGTTCCTGATCCGGCTGCCGATCGTCGCGGCGCTGCTGATCTTCACCTTCAAGCCGGAGGTAACGGACATGTCGCGGGCCATCAGCCGCCTGCGCACCCAGGTTTCCATGCAGGGGCCGATGCGCGGCAACGAGTGGATGACGATCCTGATCTTCTGCATCACCATCCTTGGCTGGGTGACGCTGTCCAATACCCTCGGCCTTGGCATCATCGCCATCGCCGGCGCGGCTGCCTTCCTGGTCTTCGGGCTGGTGCGCTGGGAAGACATCAACGGCGGCGTCAACTGGGGCGTCGTCCTGCTCTATGCCGCGGCGATCTCGCTGGGCGTGGAGATGAAGGAGACGGGCGCCGCGCAATGGGTGGCGGCCAGCGTCTTCGACACCATGAAGAGTCTGTCGATCGGCACGGGCATCGGATTCAATGCGGCGATCTCGCTGCTCACCATTGGCGTGTCGAACACCATGACGGCAGGCGCGGCCGTCGCCGTGCTGGCGCCCGTCGTGCTCAAGACGGCCGTTGCCGCCGGGGAGGATCCGATCAGCGCCGGCTTCATCACCGCCATCTCGTCGGCCTTCGGATATCTGACGCCGGCCGCGCAGCCGGCATTCACCATCATCTTCGCCTCGGGCTTTCTCAAGGGCCCCGATTTCTTCAAGATCGGCATCCGCATGATGCTGATCTCCTTCGTCGTGCTCCTGTTCCTGGCAACCTTCTACTGGCCATTGCTGGCCCAGATATCCTAGGGTGCGGCCATGGCCTTCTTCTCGCGCACCACGCTGTCGGACCGGCAGGAAGCGGCCGTCCACAAGACCCTGCAGAACCTGCGGGCGCAGCGGCGGAACCGGTTCCGGGTCCTGGCCTGCATCGACGGGACCGACGAGTCCTTCGTGACCGTGCGCTTCGGCGCGCGCTACACGGTGCAGAACAACTGCGACCTGATCATCCTCTTCGTGCGGCCGATCGACCAGGGCCTCCATTCCGGCGGGCTGCAGGTGCGGCTGGCCCGGCAGAACATGATGGACTCGGGCTTCGAACTTCCCGGCGTCCGGCACTTGCGGCGCGCCATTGAAATCCTGATGGAGGAGGGCATCGACGTTACGGCCTGGCCTCAGGAAGCCGATCACCAGGACGCCTGGGGCGATGCAGCGGGCGACAACAAGATCGAGTACAAGAGCCCGGAAGGGCGCACGGTCGTCGTCAAGCTCAAGACCGCGCCAGACGTGGCCAATGGCATTCTCGACCAGTATGAGCTTGGCCCCTACAACCTCATCATCCTCGGCGAACCGTCGCGCTGGCGGGGCGAAGTGGCCGCCTTCTTCGAATCGGGGATCGTCCAGACAGTCACCACCATGGCGCCCTGCTCGGTCCTGGTGGCGCGACAGAGTTTCGACAGGTCGGGTTACTTCATCTGCACCGACGGATCGTCGCGTTCGATGCAAGCCGTGCGGCGCGCCGCGGTGCTGGCAAACGTGACGGGAGAGCCGATCACCCTCTTCTCGGTTGCGACCAATGAAGCCGGCCGCGGCGCGGCGGAAGAGGCCGTCGCCAATGGCAAGGCCCTGCTCAAGGCCATGAAGATCGTCGTCGCCGAGACGCGCGTGGCGGTGGGCGATCCGGCCGAGGAAATCATCGAGTCCGGCGCCCTGCACAAGGTGATCGTCGTGACCGACGAGGGCCGCACGCGGTTTCAGCGCCTGTTCCGGGGCTCGATCGCGACCGACGTCGTCCGACGCGCGCGCACAAGCGTGCTCGACGTCCGCTAGCGTGGCGGCGCGCCCGCCGGGGTCTTGGCATCTTGCTTGGATTTGTGCAGGTTGGTTGCGGGGCGCCGGCTGGAACGATGGAGGAACCCGCAGTGTCTGAGTTCAAGCTGCTTTGCTTTGGCGAGTCGGGCAACTCCTACAAGCCGGCCCTGATGCTGGAAGCCTGCCGGCTGGACTGGCAGCCCGTCTGGGTCGATTTCTTCAACGGCGCCACCCGCAGCGCCGAGTTCCGGCATGACGTCAATCTGATGGGCGAGGCGCCGGTCCTGGAACATGGCACGTTGCGGCTGACCCAATCCGGAGTCATCCTCGACTATCTCGCCGAGGTGACGCGCAAGCACGGACCGAAGAGCGAGGAGGAACGCCGCGAGATCTGGCGCTGGATCCTGTTCGACAATCACAAGTTCACGGCCAGTCTGGCGACGCTTCGCTTCCTGATCAATTTTGCCAAGACCGGCGAGACGCCGGTGACGGAATTCCTGCGCGCCCGCGCCATCACTGCCATCAAGATCGTCGACGCGCAGCTTGCCGCCAATCCCTATATCGTCGGAAAGCGACTGACGATCGCCGACTTCTCGCTGTGCGGATATGTCTTCTACGGCGAGGAACTCACCATCCCGCTCGAGCCCTACGGCAATCTGCTGAAATGGATGGACCGCATACGGGCGATCCCAGGCTGGAAGCACCCCTATGAGCTGATGCCGCGCTCCGCCGCCTGACGCTGTCAGTTGCTCGGCGACACGGCTTCCAGATACTCGTCGAGATGTTCGAGGTTCTCGAACCTCATCCAGCCTTCGTCGGTTTCGGCCTCTACCGTTCCGTCGGACAGGATGCGTGCGGGCCGATTGCGGATGGTCCGCTCTTCCACGACATAGAGCTGTTCCTCGACACTGCCGTCCTCGGCCGCTTCCTCGATCTCCTCGACCGCCGCTTCAGCGGCCGCTTCCGATGGCGCCGTGGCAACGATGGCCTCGGAGAAGGCGCCGCTCGGACCCGACGACTGGTCGCCGAAGGCCTGGCTCAGATCCTGTTTCGCCCGTTCGATCTTCTCGATGGTCTCGCGGACCTCGGGGGAAACTTCCGGCGTGGGGGTCGGCGCGGCCTGGCGCCGTCCATATTCGGGAACGGCTGGCTTCGTCTTGCCGCCGACGGTCTCGATCACGGTCATGGCCGAAGCCCGGTCGCGCACGGCATCTAGGGCATTGACGACCCCGCCAAGGCCAATGGACAGAAGGCCGCCGACGAGCAGGATTGCCGCCGTTTCCAGAGTGACACCCCAGGCGATCATCGACGCGACCGAGAAGAATACCATCAGCCC
>JAXMCU010000036.1:0-5618 GCA_046349195.1 Hyphomicrobiales bacterium | reverse complement strand
GGCAGGTCACGATCATTGTTGCTGGACATAACTCACTCACGATTGGTTGAGGTGTTGTGCCTCCCTGGCCCGGGAGGTACAGCAGCTTCAACGATGGTGCCGCATCTGTTTCTGTGTGCGGCTCGAGCGAGCCAATTGAACAAGTGTCCCTAGGAAGGGGCTTAAGAGTTGCCTCCATTCGAGTTATGCAAGATGGAGGCCAGCCGCGGACAGCACGTGCCACAATGGGCACAACCAATGAGCTGCAAACATTGAAGCACGTCCGTCGGCATCGACCTTCCGCTTACCGTTCTTGCCAAGCCATCCGACCGGAGCCCCCGCATCCAGTCACGAATTCAAGTTTAGAGTATGGCTTAATCTGTCGTTAACCAATCGGTGTCTGCGAATAGGGTTAATGCCACCGTCAATCCGGCGACGCTCACGCACCGGGTCTTGTTCAGTCGGTTCGAGAGGGCGACAGGCTCTCCGCATGGCGCACGATGGCATGCTTCACCTGGTCCAGCCTCTCGAATTCGCGCGGATAGTCGAGTGTGAAGCCGCGGACCTGGTTGCAGAGCGCGGCGGTGGCGTCGAAGCCACGCAGCAATGCGCCGGTGTTCTCAATGTCCAGCTGGAAGGAATTGCTGAGAAGTCTCACGGCAAGATCGGCGGCTGGCAGCGGATCAATCACCACGTCATCGGCGGTGCCCTCGCCCAGGAAATAGGCCGCAAGGAATGGCTTGCTTTGGCTGCAGTAGGCCAGCCGCTCGGATGCCAACAGGCGCGACTTCGTGGTGTAGTTCACCGGCAGGATCGAATCGGCATCCGCCGCCAGCACTTCCTCCTGGCTGTCGTCCCACAGCCGGATCGAGGGATGGCTCGGGAGGGCATGGTAAACACCGCCCCGCGGTTCCGCGATCAGGCCATCGTCCGTGAGGAACGGACGTCCCGACACCGCGAAACTGGCGGCGAGCGTCGACTTGCCGCGGCCGGAGGGACCGAGAAAGGCAATGGCCTGGTCGCCGATGACAATGGCGCTGCCGTGAAAGCAGAGCGCGCCAGCCCCATTCCTGGCGAGCGGGACGACCTGATTGAGATAGAGATGTTCGATCGTGTCGCGGTCGGTCCCCGGTGCCGGATGGCAGACGATGTCCGTGCCATCTGACTTTAGGGAGAAGTCGGCAAGTCCCGGAAAGCGCAGGAGGTAGTCGTGACGGCGGCGGTAGAATTCGAGCCACGGTGCATCGTCATGGACCGTCCAGACGTGAAAGGGCGGAGTCGCGTTCTTCCGCTGCCGGCGCGGTTCAGCAAGCCTGTAGGGAACTGACTGCATCGCCCGCGTTCTGCTCTCAGATGATGGACCTGTCGAATCGTCGGCCTATGGCCGGCGCAAGGGCTGACTTGCCGGGACGTCGACGCCTTGTCCAGAGGTCGCGGTGCCGGTCCCGCTCCAGCCCAGGCATTTGCGGCCGGTGCGCGCCTTGCGACCGGCCGCGGTGATTTCCCATTGCGTCCTCCGCGCTTTACCGCACGTTAACCATAAATGCGGAATGATGCCTCATGGGATCCGGGGGCAAAGGATTCCGGAGAGTGGGGTCGGTGCACGCCGATGTCCTCAAGTCACACGCGATTTGAAATCGATCGCGTCGATTTGAAATCGATCTCTTCGGTACCGCCGCCACCATCCCTGGACATTGAGCAGGCCGGGTCATGGCGTCGTGGCCCTGTCTTGCGCAGACCGGAAGCCGCCACAGTCGCGATCGCGAGACAACACGAGGTAAGGACAGATGAAGACCAAGAATGCCACGCTCATCGGCCTGCTGGCCGGAGCCTCCGTGCTCGCCATCGCCGCCGTCACGCCCGTCCATGCCGCCGGACTCACGCTGAGCGGGGCAAACGAATCGGTCACGATCGCCGACGATACGGACTACGTGATCATCGACAATACCTTCACCGCGACCGGCGACGTAACCAACCAGGCGGTAGTTGGCGGCTCCGCTCCCAGCAATGTCGGATTCCTCGTTGACCCGGCTGCGATCATCGACGGCGATCTGATCAACGGCGCAAGCGGCGCCATCTATGCGCTCTCCGCCGTCACCACCACGGCCGCAGCCGCGACGGCGGCCGCCATCGGTCTGAGCTCCGACGGGGCCCTGATCAGCGCCATTGTGAACAACGGCCTGATCAATGCCAGTGCTTCGGCCATCGGGCTTGATGCGCAGGCCAATGCCACGGGACTGTACCAGGCCGCCATCGACGACGGCGCCGGTTTCGCAACCGCCGATCTCGTGAACACCAGCGATCTCATCTCCTTTGCCGCGGCATCCGCCGCGGACGCCGCCGGAAGCGCGTCGGCGGCCGCTACCGCCCTGGGCGTCGTCCAGAGCGCCAGTCTCGCCGCATCGGCCAGCGCCAGCATCACCAACAGCGGCAATATCGTGGCCACGGCCCTGGCGACGGCCTTCGCCACGCCCGCCAATGCGGCCGCTTCGGCCAATGCCATCGGCATCTCGCAGACGGCATCAGGCGACAGCAGCAGCGGGGCAAGCGCAAGCGCCGATCTCGTCAATTCCGGATCGGTGTCGGCCTTTGCGCATGCCGATGCCGAATCGCTCAGCGGAACGAATGCCATTGCCGATGCCGACGCGACCGGCGTCTCGCAGTCCGTCAGCGGCGGCGATGGACATGCGATTTCCGTTGCCAACCAGGGAAGCATCAGCGCGACGGCCGAGGCCAGCGCTCTGGCGTCGGGCACGCCGGCCGATGCCGGGGCCGGTGCCAGGGGTGTCGTGCAGACCTTTGCCGCCACCGGCGGCGGCGCCGGCGCGACCGCTGGCCTCGACAATGACGGCACGATCTCGGCTTCGGCGCGGGCGCAGGCCATCGGGCTTGCCGATGCCGATGCCGGCGCGGTCGAGGTGAACGCCGCTGGCGACATCGCGGTCGACATCGACAACCAGGGCACGCTGTCGGCCACGGCCGACGCCAATGGCGATGGCGGCGCCATCGCCATGGCGCGGGGCCTTACCATCGTCTCCAGCGGGATCATCTCGAATGCGATCAGCAACGGCGGCTCGATCTCGGCCATCGCCAACGGCAATGCCGTGCTGGCCTCGCCAGCCGGCTCGTTCGTGACCGGATCGGCCTTCGCCACCGGCGTCACGATCGACGGCACCGAGTTTACCGGAACCTTCACCAACACGGGCTCGATCACAGCCGAGGCCTCGGGACTGACCAGTTGGGCAACGGGCATCCGCATCACCGGCGGCGGCGCGGGGACGGAGCCTGGAACCATCGTCAATGACGGCGGCACCATCGCGGCAACCTACGACACCGGCAAGGGCGCCCAGCGCGGCGTTGCAATCGATACCTTGAATGCATCCAGTCCGATCGACATCCAGCTCAAGGGCAGCGTCGCCGACGGCCAGATCGTCGGCAATCTCGAACTGAGCAGCGACGATACGGTTGAGGTAACCGACGGCAATACCCGTGTCACCGGCAACATCAACAACGGATCGCTGACCGTGGGTTCGGGCGGTGCGTTGTGGCTGCAGCATGGTGGCGCGTCATTCGGGGGCGGCTCGATCGCGAGCGTTGCAAGCTATACGCAGGAGAGTGACGGCATCCTGGCAATCGGCGTCGACGCCGATGGAACCAGCAGCCAAATCAATGGCGGGACAGTCGTTCTGGCGGGCAACATGGTCGTGCAGCTGAATGCAGGCCTCTATGCCGACACCATGGACTACCAGGATGTGGTCCTCTCCGGCGCACCCATCGATACCACCTGGGACGACGTGAGCAGCCTCTCGCCGCTGATGACGGCCAGCGTGGTCTACAACGCGAATGATGTCGACCTCACGCTGACCCGCGTGGCCTTCAATGATGTTGCCGGGCTGACGCGCAATCAGCACCAGGTCGCGACGGGCTTCGAGAATGCCTACCTCGATCCGGCCAACTCGCAGGCCTTCAACGACCTGACCGGCGAACTCTTCACCCTCGATGACGCGGCCTATCCGGCGGCGCTCGACAGCCTCTCGGGAGTCGAGCATGCCGTGGCCGGACAGCAGGTGATGCGGAGCTTCCGCAATCTCGACGGCGTGCTGGCCGGGGTTCACTCGCGTGAGTGCGAGTCGAGCGCGGGCGGCTACACCACGAGCCAGGTGCAGGGCGGAAACACCATCACGCCCGTTGCCGATCTCGATGTCGTCGACTGCGGCGGAGCGGCACTCTGGGTGCGCGGGCAGGGCCTCTGGGCCAATGCCGACGGCACCTCCGACTCGCCAGGCTTCGACTCGACCGAATTCTCGCTCTACGGCGGTGCCGACTATACCTGGGCGACCGGAACCACGCTTGGCATGGTGCTGGGCTACTTCAATACCGATACCGACTTCGATGCCGGCAGCGAAGCGAACTTCGATGGCTTCCAGGTGGGCGTCTACGGACAGCAGGACTGGAACAACTTCTATGCCCGCGGCGCGGTCGCCTACGGCAGTGCCGGCGTCGACGTTCATCGCGACATCGCGGTGGGAACCATCGCCGGCACTGCGCGGTCCAGCTATGACGACAACGTCTGGTACGTCAACGGCGAGATGGGCTACGACTGGGCCATGGGGCTCGAGTGGGTGGCCACGCCCTTCGCCGGCCTGTCCTATGCCAATCTGAATGGCGACAACTTCAACGAGTCGGGCGTCGACGGCGCCGACCTCTCCGGCAGCGTCGATGGCGACTCGGTGGTCTCGGCCCTGGGTGTCCGCTTCGGCGCCGACTGGGGCACGGCGACAGACTACTGGCGTCCCGAGCTGAGCCTGGCCTGGGAACACGAGTTCGGCGATTTCACCACCCTCAATGCCGCCTTCATCGGCGCGCCCGCCAGCGGCTTCGCGGTGGAAGGTGGAGACTATGGTCGCGACGCCGCGGTCGTCCAGGCCGCCTTCGCCTATGGCTGGGAAAGCGTGGAATTCAAGTTGAACTACACCGGCCGCTGGACGCAGGACTACGACGATCAGGCGATCTACGGCCAGCTGACCGCGAAGTTCTGATACGGGTCCGACCGAGTTCCGGACGGGAGGGGCGGCCCTGGGCCGCCCCTCGGCCGTTGCGTTTGTGCCTTCCGGCATTCGGTCGTTGGACAGACCGGACGGCTGCAGTCGACGGCGACCCCGGAGCCCGCTAAGACGTTCGGCCGGGATTGAAGGGAGTGCCATGGCCCGCCGCAATCTGATCCTGATCCACCGAGGACCGGAGTATCAGCACGACTTCGACGAGATCAGCGCGAAGCTGCAGGCGCTCGATCCGGAGATCGCGGTCTTCAGGATTGACTATCGCGTCGCCGCGCCGCTGCCTCCCGACACCTGGAATCACCCGTCGCTCACGGTCTCGTTCGTCAAGGATGTCCGCACCCGCATCCGGCGAGGGCCGGTCCTAAAGAACGCGCCCGTCGACAAGCTCACGCAGGCGCGCACGCTTCTGGCAGCCGGGGTGGCGACACCGCCGACACAGCGGCTGCGTCTGGGCGAGAAGCTCGATCCGATCCTTTTCGGCGAATACGTGGTAATCAAGCCGCTGTCTCCGGTCCTCGGGTCACTTGGCCGCGGTGTCCAGCTGTTCCGCCGGCGCAAGCTGGAGACCATGACCATCAG
>JAXMCU010000035.1:0-12167 GCA_046349195.1 Hyphomicrobiales bacterium | reverse complement strand
GATTTCGCGCAATATGCCCGCGCCATGCAGTTCCAGATGATTGCCACCGGCGTGTCGTCCGCCCAGCAGGCAAGTGCCGCCACGTCCATCGTCCGCTTCGGCTGCGGGCCCTTCTTTGCGCCGCCGCGCAAGGTGAAGTCCGATGCCGGCACCGCAGGCGCCAGCCGCTCCGCATTTGCCGCCTGACCCTGCCGCGATGCAGGACCTGTCGCGCCGCTATCCCGTCTGGTTCTGTGACGTGTGGGGCGTCATCCACAACGGCTACACGCCATTCTCGGAGAGCGTCGCAACCCTGGCCCGCCATCGTGCGGCCGGCGGCACCGTCATTCTGCTGACCAACTCGCCCCGCAGCCGCATCGGCGTCGAAGATCAGCTGCGCGGCATCGGCGTCGACAAGGCGAGTCACGACCTCATCGTCACGTCGGGTGACGTCACCCGCGATCTCATCCGCAAGCATGGCGGCAAGGCGCTCTTCCACCTGGGACCGTCGCGGGATCATTCCATTCTCGATGGACTCGACGTGTCCCTGGTCGAGATCCCGAAGGCCCATGCGGTGCTCTGCACCGGGCTCTTCGACGACCTCAACGACAGGCTGGAAGATTATGACGCGCTTCTCGCGGACTTGCGCCATCGCAGGCTGGCAATGATCTGCGCGAACCCCGACAAGATCGTGCGCAAGGGCGACCGCATCCTGTACTGCGCCGGCATGCTGGCGGAACGCTACGCCGCCATCGGCGGCGACGTCTTGATGGCCGGCAAGCCGTTCCAGCCGATCTATGACCTGGCAATGACGGAAGCGGGCAGTCTGCGCGGCCGGCCGATCGCACCGGGCGAGGTGCTGGCCATCGGCGACGGACCGGAAACCGACATCAAGGGTGCTGCGGATTTCGGCCTCGATGCCCTGCTGGTGGCCGAAGGAATCACCGATTCCGCCGCCGGTCTCGATGCCGCCGAGGCGTCGGTGAAGGCGCTTGTGCCAGGCGCCCGGATTGTGGCAACGGTCCGGCAGCTGACTTGGTCATGAAGGATCGCTGATGCGTCTGATTTCCGGTGTCGAACCCGTCCCCGCGATGCTGCGGGGCGCCGTGATCGCCATCGGCAATTTCGATGGCGTCCACAGGGGGCATCAGCAATTGCTGGCCGAGGCGCGACGAGCGGCCGAGGCCCGCGGCGTTCCCTGGGGTGTCGTGACCTTCGAACCCCACCCGCGGAGTTTCTTCAAGCCGGCGGTGCCGGTGTTCCGTCTCACGCCGGCAGATCTCAAGGCCCGCATCATCGCCGCGCTGGGGGCCTCCTTCATGGTCGTGCTGGCGTTCGACCGGACGCTTGCCGACCTGGAGCCTGACGACTTCATTCGGACCCATCTGGTGCAGCGCCTCGCCGTGAGTCATGTCGTCATGGGTTACGACTTTCACTTCGGGCGCGGCCGCCGCGGCAGCCCTGCGACGATGGCGCAGGCGGGGGCAAGCCTTGGCTTCGGAACCACGATCGTCGACCAGGTCTCGGACGAGGGCGACGCGCATTCGCCCTTTTCCTCCAGCGCCATCCGCCAGGCCCTTCATCATGGAAAGCTCAGGGACGCGGCCCTCGATCTTGGCTACAACTGGATCGTCATGGGCGATGTGGTGAAGGGCGATCAGCGCGGGCGCACCATCGGCTTTCCAACGCTCAACATCATCCTCAGTCCCGGCGCCGATCCGTTTCGCGGCATCTATGCGGTGCGCGTGCGCGATGCCCACCTCAAGGGGGCGATCGCCTGGCCCGGTGCCGGCTACTTCGGGGACCGCCCCACCTTCGATACCGGGCGAACCTTTCTCGAGGTCTACCTGATCGGCTTCTCCGGTGACCTCTACGGCCGGACCATGCTGGTTGAGATGGTTGACCTGATCCGGCCGGACCGGCGCTTCGACTCGCTGGCGGCGCTGACTGCGCAGATGCGCGACGACTGCGACGAGGCTCTCCGCCGTCTGGACGACCGGGAAGCGGAGGCGCCGCTCACCGAGTTTCCGCTCTTCCGCCGCCAGCAGAACGGCGAACTCTAGGCCTTCTTGCGTGTGGTTTTCTTCTTCGACACGTCGGTCGACGGGTCCAGAAGCCTGTGCAAGTGCACAATGAAATAGCGCATCTGGGCGTTGTCGATGGTCTCGCGCGCCTTGGCCAGCCAGGCTTGATGGGCTGAGGCATAGTTGGGATAGAAACCCACGACATCCAGGTGGCTGAGGTCCTTGAAGGTCAAGTCCTTGATATCAGTCAGCTCACCACCAAACACGAGATGCAGGAGCTGGGATTTCGATGTGGTGGACGCTTCGCTCATGTCTTCCTCAGGGCATCGAGAAGGGCTGCATGTCGCTTCGCACCTGCAGCAACCAATCCCTGCTGCCATGTCTGGGGACGATTGTAAACCAGGCTCCTGCCATCCGTGTCGCTCACCCGGCCACCGGCCTGCTGGACCAGAAGTTCTCCCGCCGCCAGGTCCCAGTCATTGCGCTGTCCGAAGGACAGGGCACCGTCGAGACGGCCGGCGGCGACGAAGGCCAGCCGCAGCTGCAACGGCAGGGTTCGCGTGGTCCTGGCCTCGACGCCGGTGCCATCCAGCCGCTGCAGCGATTTCCGGTTTCCCATGATGCTGGCGCCGGCGAGCAGGGGTCCGTCTGCGACCGACACCGGCACGCCATTGAGTTCGCACGGAGCGCCTTCCGTGGCGGTGAAGAGTTCGTCGCCAACCGGCCGATAGACCGCCGCACCCACCGGGCGGCCGCGATGGATCAAGGCTGCGGCGATGCACCAGTCGCGGCCGCGCGCGATGAAGTCCTGCGTGCCATCGATCGGATCCACGATCCACAGACTCTCGCAAGACAACCGCTCGGGGCCATCGGGCGATTCCTCGGACAGCCAGCCATAGGCCGGGCGATGCGGCCGCAGTGTTTCCGCCAGCCGCTCGTTGACCGCGAGATCGGCTTCCGTCACCTGCGATCCGTCCGGCTTCGACCAGCGCCGCAGGTCGCGATGCAGGAGGCTGAGCGCGAGCTTGCCAGCCGACCGCACGGCACCGATCAGAAGTCCGAGGTCGGATGCGGAGTCGTCAGCGGCCGGCAATGGTGAGGCCTTCCACCCGGCAGCTGGGCGCATTGATCGAGCTGCGGAACTCCAGGTCATTCGCGGGAGTGACATTCAGGAATATGTCGCGCAAGTTTCCGGCAATGGTGATTTCACTGACGGGATAGGCAAGCTCTCCATTTTCGATCCAGTATCCCGATGCGCCACGGCTGTAGTCGCCGGTGACCATATCGATGCTGGAGCCGATCATCTCCGTCACGAGCAGGCCCTGCCTGATGTCGCGCATGAGATCCTGCGGCGTTGCCGGGCCAGGCTGGAGATGCACGTTGGACACGCCCGAACCGTGGCCGGTCGGCGCCAGGTTCAGCTGCCGGGACGAAGCCAGGTCGAGCAGCCAGGTGGTAAGCACGCCACTGTCGACAAGATTGCGCGAACGGGTGGGCAAGCCGTCGCCATCGAAGCTGTGGGACGCAAGTCCGCGGCGGCGGAACGGATCCTCGGCGATGGTGATCGACTTGGCGAAGATCGTCTTGCCGAGATCGTCCTTCAGGAAACTCGTGCCCCGTGCGATGGCGCCGCCGCTGATGGCGCCGAGAAGATGTGCGATCAGGCTGCTGGCGACCCGCCGGTCGAACACGACCGGCACCGATTGGGAGGCTACCTTGCGCGGGTTGAGTCGCCGGACTGCGCGTTGCCCGGCTTCCAGGCCGATGGCCTCGGGAGACTTCAGATCTTCGAGATGGATCACTGACGAATAGTCATAGTCGCGCTCCATCGCCGTGCCGTCGCCGGCGATGGCCGAGACGCTGACCGAACAACCGGTGCGTCGAGTCCTGCGGGCAAAGCCGTTCGAAATCACCAGCGCGCCGGTGCGCTCGTAAGACGATGCGCCGGCGCCGCCAGACTTGGTGACGCCTGCCACCGCGAGGGCCGAGGCCTCCGCCGCAAGCGCCATGCGCTTCAGCTCCTGCGCGTCGGGAAGCTCGGACGACACGAGATCGAGATCGGGAAAGTCGGTCGCCAGCTGATCCGGATCGGCAATGCCGGCAAAGGGATTGGGAGGCGCCAGCCGCGCCATGGCAAGCGCGGACTCCGCCAGTCGGTTCAGCGCATCGGGGGTAAAAACCGAACTCGATGTCGAGGCGGACGATTTTCCGACATAGACCAGAAGACCGATTCTCGCCCCCTCGGATGCGTCGAGCTTTTCGATCTCGCCATTGAGAATCTCGAGGTCCGTGCTGTGGCCACCGCCCATCGAGGCAACGGCCGCATCGGCCCCAAGCTTGCGGGCGCGGGCCACCGCGTCGGCGGCGATGGAAAGGAGGTCTTCCGTCATGTGATGATGCTGTCCAGGATGATGGAGAAGGCGATGATCAGTCCGAATATGCGGTTCGATCGGAAAAGTTCAAGGCATCGCGCCGAATTGTCCGGCTGGAAGCGCGCCAGTTGCCAGGCTGCCTGCAGCGCCGCACCGGCAAGGCCGGTGAAGGCGATGACGCTGCCTCCGGCCAGCCAGATGGCCGTTCCGATGAGGATGAGCGAGGCGGCGAAGAACAGTCCCAGCCAGTAGATGCTGCGGTCGCCGAACTTGAGGGCGGTGGATTTCACGCCAATGAGGACGTCGTCTTCCTTGTCCTGGTGGGCGTAGATCGTGTCGTAGGCGAGCGTCCAGGCCACGCCGCCGCCATAGAGCAGCAGCGGTGCAGGAGCGAGAGCGCCATGCAGCGATGACCAGCCGACCAGCGCGCCCCAGTTGAAGGCAAGTCCGAGAACGGCCTGCGGCCAGTGGGTGATGCGTTTCATGAACGGGTAGATCGCCACGACCAGCAGCGAGGCAGCGCCCGTAACGACAGTGAACCAGTTGAACTGGATGAGAACGACGAGTCCCGCGAGGCACAGGCAGATCAGAAAGATCATGGCGGCCATGGGCGAGACCTGGCCCGCCGCCAGGGGACGCAGGCGCGTTCGCGCCACCTGGGCGTCGAACTCGCGGTCAGCAATGTCGTTGAGCGTGCATCCCGCGCCACGCATGATGACCGCGCCGATCAGGAACAGGCCGGCGTACCAGAGGCTGGGCAAGCCGCCGCCCAGGGCGATCTGTCCCAGCGCCAGCCCCCACCAGCAGGGCAGCAGCAACAGCCACACGCCGATCGGGCGGTCCAGCCGCATGAGCCGCGCATAGGGGCGCAGGGCCACGGGGAGCATGCGATCCACCCAATGATCGGATTGCGCGTCCGCCACGCTCTGGCTCTGGGTTCTGGCATCATCCATGGCGGGGGTGTACATCAGCTCCACCATGAAGACCACACCTCGACTGCTGGTCCCCGAACGCTTGTCGGAGGGCCGCGACATCCAGCTTGGCCGCGAGCAGGGGCACTATCTGACCGGCGTCCTGCGGCTGTCCGGCGGCGATCCCGTGCGGGTCTTCAATTCAAGCGATGGCGAGTGGCTGACCCACCTTTCGGTGACCGGCAAGAAACACGTCACGCTGACCTGCCAGCGGCGGCTGGCCGACGTGACCCTGCCGCCGGACATTGACTATCTCTTCGCGCCGCTGAAACATGCCAGGCTGGACTATGTGGTGCAGAAGGCCACCGAGCTGGGGGTCCGCCGGCTCGTGCCGGTCATCACCCAGAGGACCATCGCGGAGCGTGTCAATCTTGACCGGATGCGGGCCAACGTGGCCGAGGCCGCCGAGCAGTGCAATCTCGTCTTCGTGCCGGAGGTTCTCGAGCCACGCAGGTTCGCGGCCGTGCTTGGCGCATGGGATCAGGGGCGTCGCCTGGTCTACTGCGACGAGACCGCGGCCATCGCCGATCCCCTCGAGGCGCTCCGCTCCCTGCAGACGCCGGCGGCCGTCCTGATCGGACCGGAGGGTGGCTTCACCGCGGAGGAGCGGGAACAGCT
The DNA here is from genome assembly GCA_046349195.1 of Hyphomicrobiales bacterium. Classification (GTDB taxonomy): domain Bacteria; phylum Pseudomonadota; class Alphaproteobacteria; order Rhizobiales; family Aestuariivirgaceae; genus Aestuariivirga. The sequence goes on along the minus strand of JAXMCU010000035.1, from coordinate 6,203 downwards.
GCGGATCCAGGCCTTCGTCACGGCCATCTCGCTCGGTCCCCGCATCATGCGCGCGGATACGGCCGCGGTGGCCGCGCTGACCCTCGTCCAGGCCGTGGCCGGGGATTGGAGCAATGCGCCGCGGTGACATCACGGACATTGATGTAAAACGAAAAATTCTTGTCTTGCCCGGAAGTGGCCATCCGCCTACATCCTCGGCACCTTCAATGCGAGGACCGATATCTTGAGTGGCCCAACCCCTGATACCCCGACGGCCCGCATGCCCATCGAGGACAAGGCGCAGCTGATCGCCTATTTCGAGGAGGGCAACAAGCCTCGCAGCGAATGGCGGATCGGCACCGAGCACGAGAAGTTCCCGTTCCTGACCGACACGCTCGAACCGGTGCCCTATGATGGCGACCGGTCCATCCGGGCTCTGCTCGAGGGGCTGCGCGACAGGTTCGGCTGGCAGGGGGTCTATGAGGGCGACAAGATCATCGCACTTACCGACCCCAAGGGCCTCGGCAACATTTCGCTGGAACCCGGCGGCCAGTTCGAGCTGTCAGGCGCGCCGCTCACCACCGTTCACGAGACTTGTGAAGAAGTCCATGAACACCTCACCCAGGTGCGCGAAGTGGGAGACCGGCTCGGCATTGGCTTCCTGGGACTTGGCGCATCTCCCAAGTGGACGCGGGCCGAGACGCCCGTCATGCCCAAGGGCCGCTACGGCATCATGGCCCCCTACATGGACAAGGTCGGAAAGTATGGCCGGGATATGATGTTCCGGACCTGCACGGTGCAGGTCAATCTCGACTTCTCCTCGGAAGCGGACATGGTCCGGAAGCTCCGTGTCTCGCTGGCGCTGCAACCCGTCGCCACTGCACTCTTCGCCAACTCTCCGTTCCTCGAGGGCAAGCCCAACGGCTTTCTGTCCTTCCGCTCGGAGGTGTGGCGCGACACCGACAACGCCCGCGCCGGCATGCTGCCCTTCGTCTTCGATGACGGCTTCGGTTTCGAGCGCTACACCGAATATGCGCTCGACGTGCCCATGTATTTCGTGATCCGCGACGGCAAGTTCATCAACACGGCCGGGGAAAGCTTCCGCAAGTTTCTCGACGGCAAGCTTCCGCAGCTGCCGGGCGAACGCCCCGTCATGAAGGACTGGGCCGATCACCTCACCACCATCTTTCCCGAGGTCCGGCTGAAGAAATATCTCGAGATGCGCGGCTGCGACTCCGGCCCATGGCGCAGGCTCTGCGCGCTGCCGGCACTGTTCGTCGGACTCCTCTACGATCAGTCTTCGCTCGATGCCGCCTGGGATCTGGTGAAGCACTGGACCGCTGCAGAGCGACAGGCCCTGCGCGACGATGTTCCGCGTCGTGCCCTTCATGCCGAGATCAGGGGCCGGAGCGTCCAGGATATCGCCAAGGACGTGCTGGCCCTCGCGCGCGCGGGTCTTGAGGCGCGCGGCCAGCAGGGATGCAAGGGCCGGTCCGAGGCCGCATTCCTCGACGTGCTGGATGAGACTGCCGAGACCGGCAAGACGGCAGCCGAGAATCTCCTTGCGCTCTATCGTGGCAGCTGGGGCGGCAACATCGATCGCGTTTTCCGCGACTTTGCCTATTGAGACCTGGCACGTCAGTTTGCGGGCTGTGCCTCTGCCGCGTCCACCGTGGCGGTGTCGCCGGTGACTGCGGCATAGATGTCGGCGGCCAGGTGTCCCAGTCGGTCGACTGTTGAGCTCGAGCTGTTGACCGCGACTGCGACCACAAGGTCGTGTTTCGGAAAAAAGGTATATAGCGCGCGCATGCTCATGGTCTCGCCCTCATAGGCCCAGATCATCTGGTCCTTGCCGAACATCGACTTGTGGACACCAAGACCGAAAGCCTGTGGATCGTCCGTCGAGACGTCGGCGATGGGCTGTCCGGTCTTCATGGACACGAGTCCGGTCAGTTCCTTGCGCTGCGCGCCGTCGAGAATGGGACCGGTGAACAGCAGGCGGGCCCAGCGCGTGATATCGGCCGGCGTGGCCACAGCGCCGCCAGCTGCCTGACCCCAGGTGATCATCGCGTGGCCCAGGTCCTTGCCCACAAGCGGCTCCAGGGTCTTCTGCTCTGGCGCAAGATTGGCAAGATAGCCCGAGACCAGGCGACTGGAGACGGAGTCGGGATAGCGATCGGCGCTGTAGAAGGTGTCGTTGAGCCCGTGCCCCGTGAGGATTCGCCGGCGCACGTGATCGGCAAAGCTAGTGCCGGTCACGCGCTCGATGATCATCTGCGTCAGGATGAAGTTGGTGTTCGAATAGCTGTAGCCCGTCGTGGGCGGCGGCGAACCCGCGAGCGTGGGGTCGACGAAGCTCACCAGCTGGGCCGTGCTGAAGTAGCGGTCTCCACCTGCCGCGAGCATGGCCTTCGCGAAGGCCTCCGTGTCGTCATAGCTTGGAATGCCCGAGGTCATGGACAGCAGCCTGCGGATGGTGAGATCTTTCCAGGCCGGATATTCGGGGAGCCAGGTTCCGATCGGCGCATCGAGCGAGAGCGACCCTTCGTCGGCGAGTTCGAGGACAATCGCCGCAGTGATGGATTTCGTGATGCTGCCGATTTCGAAAAGAGACTGCGGCGTGACCGCGGCCGAACTGGCCTCGCGCGAGACACGGCCGACCGCAGCGTCGATCGTGGGCGTGTCGGGGCCAAGACTGATGCTGGCGGAAATCGCCGAGAAGCCTTCCTTGTCCTGATTGGCGTCCTGATAGGATTGCAGGAGGTCACGCAACTTGTTTGCGATCTGGTCGCGAGTGGTGTCGTCGGCCGAAGCGGGCACCACCACCAGGCCCGCTGCGAGAGCGAGGACGCAGCAGATCAGTGTGAGGCGGCCGAGGTTGAACATGCGCGGACTCTCGCAGGAAGCATTACCCGCCGCACGCTAGCGGGCGGCCGGAATTCTTCCAATCACGAATTCCTGATCGGGTCGCGAAGCGCTACTCCGCCGCGATCATCGCAGGCGACAGGTTCGACAGGCTGGCCGCGACGTGGCGGGCAAGCGCGGTGATGGCCGAACTGGCCCGCCCTGGCCGGCGCACGAGGCCGATCTCGAAGCTGCCGAGCGTTGGGAATCCATCCCGCTCGGTGAGGATCCGCATGCCCGGACGGACGCACAGTTCGGGAACCGCGCCGACCGCCAGTCCCGACTGCACGGCCGCATTCACGGCATTCGAGTTCGGGCTGGAATAGGCGATCCGATACTTGCGGCCCTGCTTCTCGAGGGCCGTGAGCACCATCTTCCGCCACTCGCAGCCGGCATGCGACAGCGCCAATGGCATGACGTCGAGAAGATGCAGGCTGTGGCGCGCCGAGGTCACCCAGACCAGGGGCTCGCGGCGCACCGGCTCATCGGTGCGGATATCGCAGCCGAAGGTCACGACGGCCAGATCGAGTTCGCTGCGCTTCACGCGGTCGAACAGCACCGAACTGGTCAGGCAGTCGACATCGACGGTGACCAGGGGATGGGTTCGCGAGAATCGCGCCAGGATCTCGGGCAGGAAGCGGTCGGCATAGTCGTCGGGCGTTCCCAGCCTCACCGTCCCGGTGAGTTCCGGCTGGGTGAAGGCTGACACGGCCTCGTCGTTGATCGATACCAGGCGCCGGGCATATTCGATGAGGCGCTCGCCATCCGGCGTGAAGCGGCTGACCCTGCCATCGCGGGCGAAGAGCGGTCGGCCCAGCAGCTCTTCCAGCCGCTTCATCTGCATCGAAACCGCCGACTGGGTCTTGTGAACTTCCTCGGCGGCGCGGGTGAAGCTACCGGTGTCCGCAATCGCCAGGAAAGTCTTCATCAAATCGAGATCGAGGTTGGGGATCATGACACATCCATCAATGTTCGTGATGGAGAGTATAAGATACATTCGTTGGACTAATCAATTGGAATCTCCGAAACTCGGCTCATCACAGCAGTGATTTCAGTCCGCTTTCGGGTGGATGGATGCAGGGAAAATGGGTTTCCTGCGTGCAAGGAGGACGTGTCATGAGAGACTATGCTTTGAACCACGCAGCATCATTTGGCGAAGGGGGAGCGTCGTCGTTCCTGTCCCGGCTGCTCAGGAACTGGCGGGCCCGCCGGGCCGTCGGCCGGATGGACAGCTTCGACGACTACATGCTGCGCGACATCGGTGTCAGCCGTGGAGACGTGCGCTGGGCGGCCGGACTGCCGCTGACCGTCAATGCCGCACTTGCCCTCGAAGAACGCAGCCGGCAGCGCATCAGCGGCCTCCTGCGCGACGAGGCACGTTGAGCCTTCGGTCAGCGGCGGCGGAGGCGCCGGTCGACCGAGGACAGAAGGTCGTCGGCGGCCGACCCGCTGCGCGTCCCGCCGCCGAGAATGTCGTCGAGCCCGCGACGGCCGCGCTCCACCTGCTCCTGGCGCTGCGGCGCGGGGGTCGTCCCTCCGCCAAGGATGTCCTTGAGGATGTCTTCGACGCTTGGGCCACCCGGCGCTGCGGGACGGGTGCTGCCACCCTTGCCGCCGCCGTTCAGGATATCGCCGAGGATATCGCCGAGGCCGCCACCTCCGGGAGAAGGGGATGGTGCCGGGCGGCCACCCTGTCCGCCGCCCAGGATATCGCCCAGGATGTCCCCCAGACCGCCGCCTGATGGCGCTGGAGCGGGCGCTGGGGCCTGTCTGATCTGACCACCGCCACCACCCAGCGCCTTCTTGGCAAGCTGCCCCATGACCATGGCCGCCACGATGGGCAGCAGCTTCTTGAGAACCGATGCGCCCAGGCCTGAACTGGCCGACAATTGCTGCGCCACTTCACGGCTGACGTCCTTCGAACCGAAGACGTGGCCGAGGATTGCATTCCCGTCATCGATTGCAGCCGGGCTCTCGAGAACCCGCGGGTCATCCAGATACTGGCCGTGATTGCCCTTCGCCAGTGCCCCGATGAGATCGGCCAGGCCGCCATCGCTCTGGCTGTTGCGGCGCAGTCCGGCGGCGACCACCGGGGCCAGCGCGTCGATGGCCGCCTGGGTCTGTGCCGCGTCAAGTCCGAACTGCCGTCCCAGATCCGAAAGATCCATGTGCCTTCTCCCTATTTTCGTCCGAGGATGCTGCCGAAGATGTCTTCGATGGAAATGGTGCCCTTGCCGCGCGCCGGTGCGGTCTTCGCCGTGGCGGTCTTGCGGGCAGGGGGCCGCTTTGCCGGTGTCTTGCGCGCTGCCGTGCGCTTGGCCGGGGCCTTCTTCCTGGCCGTCGCCCGCGCTGGCTTCACCACGCCGCGGATCTGGCGGTTCAGTTCATTTGTCGCCGCCCGGACCATGCCCTTCACCAGGGCGTCGATGAAGCTGCTGAGCAGACCGCCGCTCGAGCCGGAGAGACGCTGAAGCCCGGCCATCGGCAGGACCGCGTGAGACTGCATCAGCGCGCTGACCGCCGCCGTGGCGCTGACGGCGGCAAGCTGCTGGAGCTTCGCCGCCGGAATGCCGGTGGCAAGCAGCTTGATTTCCTCCATGGCGCCGGCCTTCGATCCGTAGATCGCTCCCAGGATGGCATTGCCGTCCTTGATCGACTCCGCGCCGGTGAGCAGGCCCGGCTGGTCGAGCACCGGTCCTTCATTGCCGTCGGTCAGGTGGCGGGCAAGGGTTTCGAGCAGCCTTTCGTCGCCCTCGGCCGCCGCCTTCAGCTCCGAGATGATGGCCGGACAGATCTGCAGCATCGCGGTCCGCGTGGCAGCCTCGTCGAGGCCGAGAGCGGCGCCGACCTGCGCGAAGATCCGGCCGCCCTGGGCCTGCTCCAGAATGGCATTCAGCGTCATGTTCCGCTCCATCCACCGCCGCGCGCAGCTATTTGTCTGACGATCCTAAATGCTACGTAGACCGACGCAACGCCAAAAATGATCGATCCCAGCGCGGTGCCCACCAGCACGCCCTCGGGCCCCGCGTAGCGCGCGCCCAGCATGGCGAAGGGAATGGTGCCGAGCGTCGCCTTGCCCCAGTTGAACATCGTCGACAGCTTGGCGCGGCCGAGATTGTTGAAGGCCGCGATCGACACGAACTGGGCGCCGGCGAAGGCCCAGCTGATGGCGATGAAGGTGCAGAAGAACACCACGATGTCGATGGTGCGGCCCGATGCCCGGAAGGCTTCCGCGATCTGATGGCGGAACAGGAACAGCAGCGAGGACATGAGCAAGGTATAGACGGCCGAGAACAGCAGGCCGTCCTTGAGGGTCTGGA
>JAXMCU010000034.1:0-14404 GCA_046349195.1 Hyphomicrobiales bacterium | reverse complement strand
ACACGTCGTGGCGACCTCGCCCAGGTCACCGGCGACTACAAGACCCTGACCGGCCGCGATCCCGCGCCGCTGGGCCCCTGGGTCACGGCAAATGCCAAGGTCCTCCAGGGCGAGGCCTGAAACACGAAGGGCGGCCCCTGCGGCCGCCCTTCCCGATTCCGTTCGCCGGTCCCTGGACTAGTTCCGCGCCTTGTCGACCAGCTTGTTCTTGCCGATCCACGGCATCATGGCGCGGAGCTTCTCGCCCACTTCCTCGATGTTGTGGCTGTCGTTGTTGCGGCGGATGGCCTTGAAGCGGGCCGCGCCGGCGCGATACTCCTGCATCCATTCCGAGGTGAACTTGCCGGTCTGGATGTCCTTCAGCACGCGCTTCATCTCGGCCTTGGTGTCGGCGGTGATGATGCGCGGGCCAGTGACGTATTCGCCCCACTCAGCGGTGTTGGAGATCGAGTAGTTCATGTTGGCGATGCCGCCCTCGTAGATGAGGTCGACGATCAGCTTCACCTCGTGCAGGCACTCGAAATAGGCCATCTCCGGGGCATAGCCCGCTTCCACCAGCGTCTCGTAGCCGGCCCGGATCAGCTCGACCAGGCCGCCGCAGAGCACCACCTGCTCACCGAACAGGTCCGTCTCGCACTCTTCCTTGAAGGTCGTCTCGATGATGCCCGAGCGACCGCCGCCCACGCCCGAAGCGTAGGACAGGGCGAGATCATGGGCATTGCCGCTGGCATCCTGGTGGATGGCAATGAGGCAGGGCACGCCGCCGCCTTTCTGGTATTCGCCGCGCACCGTGTGGCCAGGTCCCTTCGGCGCGATCATCACCACGTCGACCGTCTTCTTCGGCTCGATCAGGTTGAAGTGCACGTTGAGTCCGTGAGCGAAGGCAATGGCGGCGCCGTCCCGGATATTGGGGGCGATCTCGTCGCGGTAGATGTCGGCCTGGAGCTCGTCGGGCGTCGCCATCATCATCAGGTCGGCCCACTTGGCCGCTTCGGCCACGGTCATGACCTTGAGGCCATCGGCTTCCGCCTTCTTGATCGTGGGCGAGCCGGCCTTGAGCGCGATCGCGATGTGCTTGGCGCCGGAGTCCTTGAGGTTCAGGGCATGGGCCCGGCCCTGGCTGCCGTAACCCACGATGGCCACTTTCTTGCCCTTGATCAGGTTCACGTCGGCATCACGGTCATAGTAAACGCGCATGGAAACTCCATCCCATTGATCTTGTTTGGCGGGGGATTAGCGGGCTGGACGGTCCGTGGCAAGCGGCAAAAGCCGTGGGGCGGCCATGCGGCGGCGCCCGGCGCAGACCCGCTCCGGGCGACGGGCGGCCCCGCGAATCCGGCCCTTCCCACGGCATCCGCGCAAGGTAACCTCGGCCATCCCCTTCCCTGGAGGTCCCATGAAACCGCACCCGCTTCCGTCCGTCATCCTCGGCGGCAACGTCTTCGGCTGGAGCGTGGACGCCGCCGCGGCCGAGCGCCTGCTCGATGCTGCCCTGGACCGTGGTCTTGCCGCGATCGACACGGCGGATGTCTATTCGCACTGGGCGCCGGGCAATTCCGGCGGAGAGTCCGAGATCATCATCGGCAACTGGATGAAGGCGCGCGGCAACCGCGCCCGCGTCAGCATCCACACCAAGGGCGGAGCACCAGGCGCGCCAGGAAGCCTCGCGGGCGGCAATGCCACGGCCGCCTATCTGTCCCGGGCGGTCGACAACTCGCTGCGCCGCCTGGGCATCGAACGGATCGACCTCTACTACATTCACTACGACGACAAGGTCACGCCGCCGGAGGAGACCCTCGGCTGCTTCCAGCGCCTGATCGAGGCCGGCAAGATCGCGGCCTGTGGCGCCTCCAACTTCTCGGCGGAGCGGCTTGCGGCCTCGCTCGCAGCGTCGCGGAAGAGCGCCCTGCCCCGCTATGCCGCGCTGCAGACCCACTACAATCTCTACGACCGCGCCGGCTTCGAAGCCGAGTTGGCTGGCCTGTGCCGCCACGAGAAGCTCGACGTGATGGCCTACTTCGCCCTCGCCGAAGGCTTCCTCACCGGCAAGTACCGCACCGCGGCCGACGCCGCCAAGAGTGCCGCGCGCGGTGGCGACGCCAGCGCCATGCTCAACACGCGGGGCTTGCGCATCCTCGCCGCGCTCGATGCGGTCGCCGAAGCCCATGGTGCCAACTGCGCGCGCGTCGCACTGGCCTGGCTGATCCACCAGCCGGGCGTCAGGCCCATCGCCAGTGCCACCAGCATCGCCCAGCTCGACGACCTCGCCGCGGCCATGTCCCTGAAGCTGACGGCGGACGATCTTGCGAGGCTGGACGGCGCCTCCCGCACGGACTGACCGGCGTGCTACAGTGGCTGCGGGAGGACCAATGTCATGACACCGGAACAGCGCATCGAGAAACTCGGGCTGAAGCTGCCGCCCGCCGCCGGCGCCGTGGCCAACTACGTGCCCTGGGCGATCACCGGCAATCTGGTGATGACCTCGGGAAACCTGCCCTGGCGCGATGGCAAGCTGGCCTATGCCGGGCGCATCGGCCGGGAACTCACGGGCGAGGATGGCTACAAGTCCTGCCAGCTCTCCTGCCTCAACGCCATCGCGCAGATCAAGGATGCGGTGGGCGAACTGTCGAAGGTCAGGCGTATCGTGCGCCTCGAGGGCACGCTGTGGGTGGACGAGTCCTACAAGGAGCACCCGAAGTGCCTGAACGGCGCCTCCGACCTGGTCAACAGTGCCTTCGAGGAGCGGGGCCGCCACACTCGCATGATCTACACCAACCCCGTCATGCCGCTCGACTGCACCTCACTCGTCGTCCTCTATGCGGAACTCGAGCCATGACCCGCGACGACGAACTGGCCCGCGCGCGGTCCGGCTTCGGCATGGTGGGCCAGAGGCTGCTCTCCGAGACGACGGATGTGCGCGTCTGGCGCATCGAACTCGCCCCCGGCGAGCGCGTCGCCTTTCACACCCATGTGCTCAACTATTTCTGGACCGCCACCAGCGCCGGCCGCTCGCGCTCAAGCTACGACGATGGCCGCGTGGCCGAGACTGCCTATGACGTGGGCACCACAAGGCACTACGCATTCGGACCGGGAGAACGCATGATCCATGACCTCGAGAACATCGGCGACACGGTGCTGAGCTTCACCACCGTCGAGTTGAAACGCGGCAGCGCCAATGCGCCCCTGCCGCTCCCCATCCAGCCGGAGGATGTGGCGTGACGCCAAGGCTGACGGAAATCGCGGCTGACCTCGGCTTTCCCGAAGGTCCCGTCATGCTGCCCGATGGCGGCATGTTGGTGGTGGAAATCGCGCGCGGCTGCATCACCCGCATCGGGCCGGGCGGAAAGAAATCCGTCCTCGCCCAGCCGGGTGGCGGGCCCAACGGCGCGGCCTTCGGTCCCGACGGGCATCTCTACGTCTGCAACAGCGGCGGCTTCAGCTGGCGGAGCGACGACGGCCGGCTGATCCCGTCCGGCCAGGCGGACGACTACAGCGGCGGGCGCATCGAACGCGTCGACATCGAAACCGGCAAGGTGGAGGTGATCTACACGGCCTGCGACGGCTTCCCGCTGAAGGGTCCGAACGACATCGTCTTCGACCGCGCGGGCGGATTCTACTTCACCGACCACGGCAAGCGCCGCGCCCGCGAGGTGGATCTGGGTGGCCTCTTCTATGCCAGGACCGATGGAAGCCTGATCCGCGAGCTGGTCCAGCCCATGATCATGCCCAACGGCGTGGGACTCTCGCCCGACGAGAAGACCGTCTACGTCGCCGAGACCCGCACCGGTCACCTCTGGGGATTCGACATCGCGCAGCCGGGCGAATTGCGCCTGGGGCCGCCGCACGAGAATGGCGGACGCCATCTGACGGGACCCGCGGGCTTCACCTCCTTCGATTCCCTGGCGGTCGAACGCGGCGGCAACATCTGCGTCGCCTCGCTGGTTCATGGCGGGATCAACGTCATTGCCGCCGATGGCGCTTTCGTCGACTTCGTGCCCATGCCCGATCCGATCTGCACCAACATCTGCTTCGGTGGACCGGACCTGCGTACGGCCTTTATCACGCTCTCCAGCACCGGCCGCATCGTCAGCATGCCCTGGCCACGCGAAGGCCTGCGTCTGAATTTCGATCCCTGCGCGCGGTAGAGCAGGTTCGATCCCGGAAAAATCGATTTCAGATTCCGGCGCGGGGGATGAGCGTTTGCCACCGAATGACCCGTGGCCGTCATGACGTGTCGCTGGCCGCCGCGTGGCGGGCGAGCCAGTGGCATTCGGCAAGGATCTCGTCCACCTCGTGGGCGGGTCGCCGGCGCAGGCCCGGCGGCGGCCCGCGGCGGAGCGCCGTCAGGCGCCTCGGTCGGCGGGCCTCGATCGGCCGTGCCTGCCAGCGCGCATAGCGCCGCGCCTGGCGCGGCAGGTCTTCGAGCGCCGTCCGGATGGCCGCGAGACGGCGGCACAGCGGCCCCGCATCGACGGAGCGATCCTCACGCCGCCCGCGTCGTTCCGGCGCGGCCACGGGGGCCAGACGGAACAGCGGCACCAGCGAACCGAACCTCACGTCGATGACGCGGATGCGGGGCTCGCATCCGGCGCGCGCGTCGCAACGGCCATGCCTTTCAGGCAGGACCCGGACCGGATCGAAGAGCTGAAACGACATCCGGCCCTGTCCCCTCCGGGGAATGACGAGGCCCGCCGGGGCCGCGCGGGGCGGCCGCCACGTCACCGCCATGCCGCGCGCCGCAACCATGATCAGCCGCCTTACCGCCGCCTCGGCCGGGCGCAGCAGCGCCAGCACCTGGCGGTGGAGCGGCCGGGCGACTCGACCAACTGTCGCAGACCCTCCAAGACCGATCATGCCGCAGAGGACGGCCACGATGCGCAGGAGCGGAAGGCGGTTGCGTTCGACGGCCAGGGCCCAGTCCATGTTGCCGCGGTAGCAGGATATAGGAATAAAGTCAAGACAGCAAATGGGTGGTTGACTGGAGCCGGGGCGGATCCTGCCATGGAAAAACCATGGATTTCTCTCCGCCGCCACTCCCTGGCGGCCATACGGATTGTCAGCAGACGGAGCACCGAACACGCTGGATGGCCGGTGAGATCACTCAAGGCGGAGTCGCCTGACCAAGTATGGAGATCATTGGTTACGTCAGCGCGCAGGAATGCTAATGTATGTGTTGGTATACTGGAGACCTCTAGGTCAACTGGGCATGGTCGAGTGATGGAGAATCCCGTCCAGCGCCGTCTTGCGGCCATCCTGGCTGCAGATTTGGTGGGCTACTCCCGGCTCATGGGTCAAAACGAAGTCGGCACACTGGCTGTCATCCGGCACCTGCGCGCCGAAGTTCTTGATCCGGCGATCGCCGCGCACCAGGGTCGCCTGTTCAAGACGATGGGTGACGGCTTTCTGGTTGAATTCCCCAGCGTTGTGAACGCGGTAAGCTGCGCAGTCGCCATCCAGAAGTCGATGCGGGACCGGCGCGAGGCGGTCCGCAGCGGCGACCGCCCGGAACTCCGCATCGGAGTCCATCTTGGCGACGTGATTGTCGAAGGAGGAGATGTCTTCGGCGATGGGGTGAATATAGCCGCACGGCTGGAGGGTATTGCTCCGCCTGGCGGAGTCGTCGTCTCGGGAACGGTTCGGGATCACCTCGGGGATCGCCTGCAACTTCAGTTCCTCGATCTGGGCGAGCATCGTCTCAAGAACATCGACCGGCCAGTCTGGGTTTATGAAGTCCACGAAGGTGTCAGCGTTGAGCCAGAGACAAGGCCGCTGACACAGACCAAGACGCGCGACAAGCGCGTGGCACCCCTGCTCGCGGCGCTTGCGTCCCTGGTACTGGTCGGTCTTGCGATTTGGCTTGTCCGCCCCCTGAGCATGTTCAAATCGGATGAGGTCGCATCGAAGGACAGAATGGAACTGCCCCTCCCCGCGAAGCCTTCCATTGCCGTCCTCCCCTTCACCAACATGTCCAGCGATCCTGAGCAGGGCCACTTCGTTGATGGGATGACGGATGACCTGATCACCGACTTGTCCAAGGTGTCAGGCCTGTTCGTCATCTCCCGCAATTCCACGTTCATCTACAAGGATCGGGCCGTCAAGGTTCCGCAAGTGGCCGAGGAACTCGGTGTACGGTATGTGCTTGAAGGAAGTGTGCAGAGGGTGGGCGACCGGCTCAGGGTCAACGCACAGCTCATCGATGCGCTCACGGGCGGGCACGTCTGGGCCGACAGGTTCGATGGATCCACGACCGATCTCTTTGCTGCGCAGGATGACTTTCTGTCGAAGATCGTTGCGGCCCTCAAGATCAATCTCACGGGCGGCGAAAGGCAGGAGATTGCCAATGCGAAGACAGACAATCTCGGTGCAAAGGCCGCATTTGACGAGGGTTGGGATCTCTATCTCCGCTATACCGCCAAGGACACGTCATCCGCCATCGAACTGTTCAAGAGAGCGACAGAACTGGACCCCGAATATGGCCGGGCCTACGCGGCCTTGACGCTCGCATACATTCGATCGACCGACTCGCTCTGGGCAGAGAAGATCGGGATTGGCTACCCGGACCTCTACTACAATGGGCTCAGATATCTGGAGCTGGCCAAGCGATTTCCGACTTCACTGTCTCACACGGTGGAAGCAATCTACAAGGTCTATGGTGGGCAGCCGCAAGCTGCTCGCCAAGAAGCTGGTCGCGCCATCGCCCTGGATCCGAATGATCCTGAAGCGCATATCGCCATGGCCTGGGCCCTCACGATATCCGGCGAACCAGAAGAGGCTCTGAACTTCATTGCAACGGCAATGCGGCTCAATCCTCGCTATCCAAGTCACTATGCGCTTGCGCGTGGTATTGCACTACTGACCATGGGGGATCTGACTCAGGCGGCGGAGGTACTTGGAAATGGCCTCGCTCAGAATCCCGATGCCAGCATGCTGCTGGTTCCCTATAGCTCGATACTTGCGCAATTGGGCCGTCGGGAAGAGGCCAGGCAAGCGCTGCTCAGGTTCCGACCTGGTATCGATCAGCAAGGTTTGGAGAACTTTGCCGATACCTATGAATTTCCGGTCAAGTGGGACGCAGAGCACGCGACTGTCAAGGAGCGCCTCTTTGATGGTCTTCGTCTCGCCGCGCTGCCGACTGCAGTCACTGTGCAGAGTCTGATTGGCACGCTTCAATCCGGCAATGCTTTCGAACAAATCACGGCCATCAAGCGTCTGGGCTGGTTCGGGCCTACGGCAGAAGAGGCCGTGCCCGCGCTCATCGAAGCTCTCAAGGACAAGACACTCGAGAAGGATGCCATTGAGACGCTTGGCAAGATTGGACAAAAGGCCAAGGCAGCGGTGCCGGAACTCCTTGCCGTTCACGATGACGCCTTGGCCAGGGCATATGCGCAAGATGCGCTGACGAAGATCAGGGGCTATTGAGTCAGGAGAGGCTTTCCTGAGCGTGACTCACAACCACACGGAAACGACAGCGCACCTTGAAGCGTGCGGCTGAGGCACTGCGGCAGAGACCGCATCTCCTCCCGCGCGGGCCTTGCTACCGGTCGGTGCGGTCAACGACCAGGTCGTATGAGGCATCGAACGTGCCCGCCGTCGCCGCCGGCTTGAAGCTTACCTCGACCTGGGCGACGCGCCCCTCGGCCTGCGCAAACTCTCCACTGCGCCCATCCTTGCTGATGTAACCGGCGCCGTGGAAGCCATTCTTGTCCCAGGCACCGGTCGTGGTGAACTTGAACGTCCCCTTGTCACAGGTCACGCTGCCTTGCAGCTCAAAGATGCCCCAGCTGCCATTGTCGCGCGGAAACAGATGATCGAGGAGGCTGGCCGTACAGCCGTCGAGTTCGCCGCCTGCCAGCTTCACGTCCCACGTCACGGCCATTCCACCGGCTGGCTGTTCGGCGGCCGGCTTCTGGATGCCCGTGTTGAAGGCAACCCTGGACCGCAGGGTTTCGGCCATCGCAGGCGCGCTGGCCGCAAGAAGCACGGCCAGTCCCGTCACGAGTGATCTTGATCGCATGCCAGTCTTCCCCGCGGCTGATGTTGTCCGGGCCGACGACGCCCGTCGATCGGGCCTTATCAGACAAGTTTGACACGACCGACAATTGCTTACAAGCGCGGGCGTCCGCCAAACGCCACTCGGAGTGGCGTCCGATTCGCTGACCACGTGGAAATCTCCCGCAGCCTTCACCCGTCCATCGTGGGAGGGCAGCGTCATGGGACCACCTGACGGAAGGAGACCTCGCGCTCCATGGCCCGGCGACCGGGATGCTCCACTAGACCAGTGGTTGAGACATCGCCCGACGTTGCATGCCTTGAGAGCAAGACTGACCGACAGTCCCGGTCTATTCCCTCCAAACCATTCTTCCAACATGGCAATTTGAGATATCCATGATAGACTGCAGAAGCTGCCGAAGGAACTTATGACAAAAGAAACCCGCAAGTTAGCCGCGATCCTGGTTGCCGATGTGGTAGGGTTCAGTCGCCTCGCCGGAGCAGACGAAGACAGGATACTGGCGCGCCTCCGCACCCTGCGCAGCGATCTGATAGATCCCACCATCTCGGTGCACCACGGGCGTGTGGTCAAGCGTACCGGTGACGGAGCGATCGTCGAGTTCCGCAGCGTCGTCGACGCCGTCCGCTGCGCGATCGAGATCCAGAACAGCATGGTCGAACGCAATGCCGGCCTGCCCCAGGATCGGCGGATCGAGTTCCGCATCGGCATCCACGTTGGCGATGTCGTTCAGGAGGAAGACGGCGACCTCATGGGTGACGGCATCAATGTCGCTGCGCGCCTGGAGAGCGTTGCGACGCCGGGCGCCATCTGCCTTTCGGAAGACGCCTATCGCCAGGTGAAGGGACGGCTCGAAGTCGCCGTGACCGACCTTGGCGCGACGCAGCTCAAGAACATCGCCGAACCAGTCAGAACCTATTCGCTGCAAGTGGGCAAGCCTCCCGGCGGCCCGCTGCCCGGCATGTCGTCGCCGCAGAAAAAGGGGTCCGCCCGGCCGGTTCTCGTCGCCGCAGTCGCGGGCCTGCTCGCCGCAATCGCCCTCGCGGCCTGGTATCTGCTGTCAGCCCACCTGCCGTCGCCGGTCGCAACGACCGAGCCCGCTTCCTCCGCAACCAAGGCCGGCACCCCGGCCGCGCCAGCACGGCTGTCGCTGGTGGTCCTGCCCTTCGCCAATCTGTCGAACGATCCAAGCCAGGATTACTTTGCCGACGGGATCACCGAGAACCTGACCACTGACCTGTCGCGGATTCCGAGAAGCTTCGTGATCGCCCGCAACACCGCCTTCACCTTCAAGGGCAAGAGCATTGACATCAAGCAGATCGGCACGGATCTGGGCGTTCGCTACGTGCTGGAGGGCTCGGTCCAGCGCGACCAGGGCCGGGTCAGGGTCAACGCGCAGTTGATCGATGCGACGACCGGAGCCCATGTCTGGGCGGACCGCTTCGAAGAGGACGTCGCCGACCTGTTCAAGCTGCAGGACGAGGTGGTGGGCCGGCTGTCCAACAGCCTCGGCTACGAACTGGTCAAGGCCGAGGCCGAAAGCCAGGCGGGATCGAAGAATGCCGACGCCATCGACCTGGAACTGCGTGGCCGCGCCATGTTCGTGACGCGCTTCCAGCAGGGCGCCGACTACAAGAAGATCACCCACGACGCGCAGGGCCTGTTCGGCCAGGCCCTGGCGATCGATCCCGACAATGCCGACGCGCTGGCAGGCTCTGCCTTCACCTATTTTGTCGATTACTACTACGGCTGGCGGCCCGACATCACGGACTACGATGTCAAGGTCCTGGGCCAGGCCGACAGGGCGATCTCGCTCGACCCGAACAACATGCAGGCCTACATCGCCAAGACATTCTACCTGAATGGCACGCATCGTGCGGCGGATGGCCTGAGAGTTACCGATCAGGGTCTGGCGATCGATCCGAACAACGCCTCGCTGTACAACGTACGGGGCTACTCCAAGATCAATCTGGGCCAGTTCGACGAGGCCAAGGCCGATATTCACAAGGCCATCGAGCTCAGCCCGCGCGATCCCCAGATGGGCTTGTGGCGGACCAATCTTGCCGACGCCGAGATGGGGCTGGGAAACTACGATGCCGCAATCGACCTGATCCAGCGTGCCATCGATGCCGGCTTCCGCACGAGCTATTCCTACCGGGAACTTGCGGCTGCTCTTGCGCTCGCCGGCAAGACGGACGAAGCCAGGGCGGCCCTGGCCGAGGCGCTGAAGTTCACGCCCAAGCTGACGATCAAGCTGGTCGAACGCACAAATCCGGTGCCGATCGTGCTGGAGGGATTGCGCAAGGCGGGTCTCACGGAAGGCTAGCAAGTCTCCATCACGCCAGATTGGCGGACGTCCTTTCCCACGTCCTCTCGGACCTCGCGACCAGACCTGCGAAGGGCCGCCTCCACGGCGTCACCCGACAGAACCACATTGCAGGCTCGCGTCCTACACGCCCCGCGCCGCCCAGAGCAGGCGCAGCCCCAGCGCTCCGAGGAAGAGGCCGGTCGTCCGGTCGATCCAGGCCTTGGCGCGCAGATAGAAGGCGCGCACGGGGCCCGCGCCGAAGAACAGCGCCACCACGGTGTACCACCACAGTTCGTTGAAGCTGACGATGGCGATCAGGGCCAGCGTCATCTTCAAGGACACATGGGCGGGCAGCATGGCGATGAAGATCGAGCCGAAGAAGACCATCACCTTCGGATTGGAGAGCTGGGTGAAGAGCCCGCGCAGGAAAGGACTGCCACCTGTTTCCGCGCCATCCATGGCGATCGGAGTCCTGGCATGCCGGAAGATCTGCCAGGCGATCCACATCAGGAACAGGGCGCCGGCGATCTTCATGGCCATGAACATCATCGGCATGGCCTGGAACACGGCATTGAGGCCGAGCAGTGCGGCACTCGACCAGATGATGGTGCCAGCCGTCAGGCCCAGCGCCACCCTGAAGCCGTCAAGGCGCGAGCGCGCCACCGCGGTCCGCGCCGTGATGAGGAAGGACGGTCCCGGCGAGATGACGGCCAGCAGCTGGACCACGCCGATCGACAGCAGCAGCAGGAGATCAGATGTCGTGAATGGCATGACGGAACTTCCGCACGGTCTCGGCGAGGCCGAAGGTCAGCGCGTCGGCAATGATCGCATGGCCGATGGAGACCTCGAGCAGGTTCGGCAGGGCGGCGACCAGCGGCGGCAGGTTGGCGCGGGTAAGATCGTGTCCGGCATTGAGGCCGACACCCGCCCGCGCCGCGGCCTGTCCGGCCGCGACGACGCGGTCAAGCTCCCGACGCGCCCGGTCCGGATCGAGCGCGCCGCCATAGGGGCCGGTGTAGATCTCCACCCGGTCCGCCCCCACGGATTTCGCCAGATCGGCGGCATAGGGATCGGGATCGATGAACAGCGACACGCGCATGCCGCCGGCATGGAGACGCGCGATGACGTCCTTCAGCAGCCCGTTGTTCATGACGATGTCCCAGCCATGGTCCGAGGTGCCCTGCCCCGGATCGTCGGGAACCAGCGTCACCTGGTCCGGCCGGTTGGCCTCGACCAGACGCAGGAAGCGCTCGTCCGGATAGCCCTCGATGTTGTATTCGCGGCCCGGATAGTCGCGGCGCAACAGGTCGCGCAGCACCGGCACGTCGGCGGCGCGGATGTGGCGCTCGTCGGGCCGGGGATGGATGGTCAGGCCGACCGCGCCGGCGTCGAGCGCCACCCGGCCCAGCTCCTCGAGCGAGGGCCAGGGCACGTCGCGCCGGTTGCGCAGATAGGCGATGGCGTTGACATTGACGGACAATTTGCACGGCAAGGCGGGGCACTCCGGTACGGGTCGGCAACCCGCATGGAATAATGCGCCAGTGGTCCGTCCGATCTATCCGGTTTCAGAAAATAATATCAGTCCACTTCCGGGACCGGGCCGAAAAAGGCCGGATGGAACCGGAAGCGGCCCGATGGCATCGGCCCGCCGAGCGGCAAGGCCATGAAATAGGCGTCGGGCAGGCCCTCCTGGCAGTGCGCGGGCGCCGGGCGGAAGCCGAACCGCGCGTAATAGTCGGGGCTGCCCAGCAGGATGCAGCCAGCGGCCTTCTCCGCCCGCAGCCGGTCGAGGCCGCTGCGGATCAGCGCGCTGCCGATCCCCTGCCGCTGCCGCGGCGGGTCCACCGACACCGGCCCCAGGGCGAACCAGCCGTCCGCATCGCAGATGGCCGGCGAGAAGGCGACATGGCCGACAGGTCCGGTGCCCGCGTCGGCCACGAGCGAGAGGTGGAGGTCTTCTGCCCGTCGCAGTCTGGCGATGATCTCGGCCTCGCTGCCGTCGGCATGGGGCACGGGCGCGAAGGCCCGGCTCGTCAGCGCGCCGATCGCATCAGCATCTGAATCAACCTCCGGACGGATCGCGACATCCGGGGCGAAGCCCGCCATCAGACCTTCATGCCCTCCGGGCCGCGGCTGATGCCGGCAACGCCGGTGCGCGCCACCTCGACGAGGCCCAGCGGCACCATGAGCGAGATGAACTGGTCCACCTTGTCGGGCTTGCCGGTGATCTCGAAGATGAAGCTCGCGGTGCCGGCGTCGATGACGCGGGCCCGGAACGCATCCGCCAGGCGCAGCGCCTCGACGCGCTTCTCGCCCGTTCCCGCCACCTTCACCATGGCAAGCTCGCGGGTGAGCGCGCTGCCCTGCACCGTAAGGTCGGCCACCGAGTGGACCGGCACCATGCGCTCCAACTGGTGCCTGATCTGTTCGATGACCGCCGGCGTGCCGCTGGTCACGATGGTGATGCGCGAGACATGTTTCTCGTGCTGCGTCTCCGAAACCGTCAGCGAGTCGATGTTGTAGCCGCGCCCGGAGAAGAGGCCGATGACGCGGGCGAGCACGCCGGGCTCGTTGTCGACGATGACCGCGAGCGTGTGCGTCTCGGTGAGCGGCTTGCTCTGGTCGAGGAAATAGGCCGAGGCGGGCTGGGCCGTGGCGGGCTGGTTCATGGTCGTTCTCCTGATCTCTGGTCCGGCCGGCTCACACCAGCATCTTACCCTTGGCGTCGATGGCGGTTCCCACTTCCTCGTCGGGAACGTCCTCGCCCATCAGCATCTCGTTGTGCGCCTTGCCCGACGGGATCATCGGGAAGCAGTTGGCCAGATTGGCCACGCGGCAGTCGAAGATCACCGGATGCGGCGTCTTGATCATCTCCTTGATCGCGCCGTCGAGCTCGGCGGGCTTGGTCGCCCGCATGCCGACGCAGCCATAGGCCTCGGCCAGCTTCACGAAATCCGGCAGTGCCTCGGTGTAGCTTTCCGACAGGCGGTTGCCATGCAGCAGCTGCTGCCACTGGCGCACCATGCCCATGTACTGGTTGTTGAGGATGAAGATCTTGATCGGCAGCCGGTACTGCACCGCCGTCGACATCTCCTGCATGGTCATCAGCACCGAGGCATCGCCGGCGATGTCGATCACAAGCGACTTCGGATGCGCCATCTGCACGCCAACCGCGGCCGGCAGGCCATAGCCCATGGTGCCGAGGCCGCCGGAGGTCATCCAGCGGTGCGGTTCCTGGAACCGGTAGAACTGCGCCGCCCACATCTGGTGCTGGCCCACCTCGGTCGTGATGTAGGTGTCCTTGTCCTTCGTCAGCGCATAGAGCCGCTCGATCGCATATTGCGGCATGATGACGTCGGCGTTCTTGCGATACTTCAGGCAGTCGCGCGCGCGCCAGCCGTCGATCTGCTTCCACCAGGCGTCCAGCGCCTTCTTGTCCAGCGACAGCGACTTGGACTTCCAGACGCGGATCATGTCCTCCAGCGCATGGGCCACGTCTGCCACGACCGGGATGTCGACCCGCACGGTCTTGTTGATCGAGGACGGGTCGATGTCGATGTGGATCTTCTTCGAGCCCGGCGAGAAGGCATTGAGGCGGCCGGTGATACGATCGTCGAAGCGCGCCCCGACATTGATCATCACGTCGCAGTCATGCATGGCCATGTTGGCCTCGTACATGCCGTGCATGCCCAGCATGCCGAGCCAGTTCTTGCCGTCGGCCGGATAGGCGCCCAGCCCCATCAGCGTGGAGGTGATCGGGATATTGGTCAGCGCCACGAACTCGCGCAGCAGCCTGGACGCGGTCGGGCCCGAGTTGATGACGCCGCCGCCGGTATAGAGCACCGGCCGCTTGGCCGAGGCGATGAGCTCGACCGCGGCGCGGATCGCGTTCTGGTCGGGCTTCACCTTGGGGCGGTAGGTCTTGTGCTCGATGTTCTTCGGTCCGACGTATTTGCCGGTGGCGAACTGCACGTCCTTCGGGATGTCGACCACCACCGGGCCGGGCCGGCCATGAGTGGCCACGTAGAAGGCCTCGTGCAGGATGCGCGCCAGGTCGTTCACGTCCTTCACCAGGTAGTTGTGCTTGG
>JAXMCU010000033.1:0-15435 GCA_046349195.1 Hyphomicrobiales bacterium | reverse complement strand
TAGGGAATTCTCCTGTAATCCTCTGAATTCCCTCTAGAAAATCGCCTAGTCTGGTGCCAGAACCTCTGAATTTTCCCGTTTTCCCTGCCATTTTCCCTGTTAGCAGGGAAAATAGCCCTGAGACCGGTTCGTCAGTCACTACGTCCGCCACCATCCAGTATCGGGCGAACAACTCATTCGCCGCACATAAGCACATGAACTCCGTGTTTGCGCAGTTTGCGCTTCCGCAGGTCGCGCGGACGACGTCTCCGGAGACCTTCATCGATGCGCGATGGCCTGTGCCGACTCGCGGCCGCATGGCCATTTCAGTATGCCGGTCCGGAAAGAAGTGATCCCCTGCAGGGGCGGTGAAGCATGGGTTTCTCCAGCCCCAGGTTTCGCGGTAACCTCGCAGGCGAGGCAGGTGACTGGCAGCAAGGATCATGAGAATGTCAGATCGGCTCTCCGGCAAGCGGGCCCTCGTCTTCGGCGGCGGAACCGGCATCGGGCTGGCCTGCGCCATGGCCTTGGCGCAGGAGGGCGCAAGTTTGTTCCTGTCGGGGCGCCGCGCGGCGGTGCTGGCGGAGGCGGCACGGCAACTCTCGCCTGACAGCGATGCCGGCTTCGCGGCGGGCGATGCCACGGTGGTTGCCGACGTCGAGCGCGTGATCGAGACGGCCGTCCGCCACATGGGCGGGCTCGACACCATCGTGATCAGCGCCGGGGCGGGCGGACGGACGCCCATCGCCGACACGGATCCGCAGGAATTCCAGCGCATCATCGACAACACGCTGCGCCCGGTGTTCCTCGCCGCGCGCTGCGGCGTCCCGCACCTGCGCAGCGCGGGCGCCGGATCGATCATCGTGATCTCATCGATGTACGGACTTGTCGGGCAGCGCGAGCGCGTGGCCTATTGCGGGGCGAAGGCCGGCGTCATCGGCATGGTCAAGGCGATGGCTCTCGATCTCGCGGAAGACGGAATCCGGGTCAACGCCATCTGTCCCGGTTTCGTCGAAACGCCCCTGGCGCGGGAGGTCCTGCAACTCGAGCCAGATCCGGAGGCCGCGCTCCGGGCGAAGCGCCTGATGCATCCCGTTCCACGCGCGGGGAGGCTGGAGGAAATGGGAGAGCTGGCCGTCTACCTGGCCAGCGATCTCTCGGCCTTCATGACCGGCCAGGCCATTGCCATCGACGGCGGCTACACCGCGCGCTGAGTCCGTCCGCTCAGCGTCCCTTGAACAATGCCGCCGCATTGGGCGAATAGCGGGCGACCTTCGCGGGATCGAGGTCCACGCCGATTCCGGGCTTCATCGGGATCTCGAGATAGCCCTCGGAGTCGAGCCGGAACGGCGCGACGAGAAGGCCATCGACATAGGCGCTGCCGCCGATGAACTCGACGACGTCAGCGTGTGGCATGGCTGCGGCGATCTGCAGATCGCCGGCCACGCCGATCGCGGTGTTCCAGCCGTGGCCGATGTATCGCACGCCAAACTCCTCGGCCAGCCAGGCGATCCGCCGCTGCTCCGAGATGCCGCCCACCTTCGTGGCATCCGGCTGCACGATGTCGAAGGCGCCGCGCTGCAGGAAGGGCAGGAAACTCTGGCGGCGCGTGAGCACCTCGCCCCCGGCGATCGGCACCGGACTCTGGCGGCGCAGCTCGCAGAAGTCGTCGATGGCGTCTGGCTTCAGGGCCTCCTCGAACCAGCCGATGTCGTGGTCCTTCAACATGTGCGCGGTGTTCAGGGCCCATTTCAGTCCGTTCGGCCAATAGGCATCGCTGGCGCCGGCATCGACGAAAAGCTGGCTGTCGGGGCCCACGGCCTCGCGGGCGGCTCGGACGATGGCTTCGTCCAGCCTCGGGTCGCCGCGCCGGCCGAAGGGGCCCCATCCGATCTTGAAGGCGCGGAAGCCCTGGGCCACGAAGGGGTCGAGCACCGCCTTCATCCGGTCGGGCTCCTCCATGAGGAGCGAGCAATAGGGCCGGACCCTGGTCCGGTAGATGCCGCCCAGGAGCCGGCCCACCGGCTGGCCCGTGGCCTTGCCGAGGATGTCCCACAGCGCGATGTCGATGCCGCTGATCACGTGCGTCAGGGTTCCGCCCCGCCCCATCCAGAACGTATTCTGATGCAGTTTCTCGGTCACGCGTTCGGGCTCCAGCGCGTTCTCGCCGGCATATAGAGGTTCGAGCACCTTGAGTGCTGCCTCGACAAGCCCGCCGTTGGTGAAGACGCTGCCATGGCCGGTGATGCCATCCTCGGTATGCACCGCGATCAGGGCGTGGACGGAATCGTCGGGACGGATCTCCGCCGACCAACCGCCCTTGGGACTGTCGCCCATCAAGGGCGCGGCGACGATGGACCGGATGCGAAGCGTCTGGCGTGTCATTGCTTGTCCTCAGAATGTTGCCGATGCGCCGCCGTCGACGCTCAGGATCTGGCCGGTGACATAGCGAGCGTCGTCGGAGCACAGGAAGTAGGTGGGACCCGCCATGTCGGCGGGCTTGCCATAGCGCCGCATGGGAATGCGGCCATATTTCACGTAGATGTCACGGAACCAGTCGGAGTCGTATTCGTGCGATCCATCGGGCAGGATGGACATGGGCGTGTCGACGAAGCCAGGGGCGATCGCGTTGACCATGATGTCGTAGGGCGCCAGCTCGCAGGCCAGCGCACGGGTGAAGTTCACGATGGCCCCCTTGGCCGTGGCATAGGCGAGCTGGTTCGGCCAGCCGCGCAATCCCTGGATCGAGGCCACGTTGACGATGCGCCGGCCCTCGCCGGCCTTCTTGAGCAGCGGCACGAAGGCCATCGCCATGCGCACCGCACCATCCTGATTGATGCCGATGATGCGGTGATATTCCTCCATCTTCATGGTCTCGATGTGCGTGTCGGCGCCGACGGCGGCATTGTTGACCAGGATCTCGCAGCGTCCATGGTCGCGGTCGACCGCGCGCGCCAGTTCCTGCACCGAGTCATCCCTGGCGATGTCCACGGGCAGGGCCTCGACGCGCAGTCCCTGGCCACGCAGTGTCTCCGCCGCGGCCTGCGCCGCGGCGATCTTCACGTCCGCCAGGATCGTGATGGCGCCCTCCGCGGCAAGGCGCTGCGCGATGCCGAGGCCAATCCCCTGCGCGGCGCCTGTGACGACCGCGACACGGTCCTTCAATCCTTTGCCGTTGCTCATGCTAGTCCTCCTCGGCCGATCCCTTGGGTTTCATGCGCCAGGCGACGGCGATCGCCAGCAGGATGGTGATCAGCAGAACGATCGTCACCAGGGCATTGATCTCCGGCGTGAACCCGACCCGCATCATGGCCCAGAGCCGGAGCGGCAGCGTCATCTGGTCGCCGGCAACGAAGGTGCTGATGAGGGTCTCGTCGAAGGACAGGGTCAGTGCCAGCACGGCGCCGGTCATCACGGCCGAGGCCAGATGCGGCATCAGAACATGGCGCAGCGTCTGCCAGCGGCTCGCGCCCATGTCGAAGGACGCCTCGACCAGAGATGGCGGCAGCGCCTGCAGCCGGGTGAGCACCAGCCGGTAGGCCACGGCCAGGACGAAGACCGCATGGCCCACCACCACCGTGGCCAGACCGCGGTTCAGCCCGATCTCGGCGGAGGCTACGAGCAGCGCCAGCCCGGTGACGATGGGGGGCAGCAGGAATGGCAGATAGATCGTCAGTTCGAGCGCCCGCCGGCCGATCGCGCCGTCCCACTGCGTATAGAGCGCGAGGATCACGGCGAGGACGCAGGCGACCGCCACCGAGACCAGCGCGACGATCGCGGTGTTCGTCAGGGCATCGACCACGCTGGTATTCGACCACAGCGTGACATAGGGGCTGAAGCTCAACGTGTCCCAGAGAATCCGGCCCTGCCGGATCTCGACGAGCGAGAACAGCATGCTGATGAAGACCGGCGCATAGAGCAGGATGAAGACGGCAGCCGTCAGCGTGCCCGTCAGCCACACTGCCACCCGGTGACCCGTTCCCTGCATGGTCACACCCGCTGCCGGCTGACGGCGAGCCCCGCCAGGATGATCCCGGTCAGCGAGGTCGCCAGCAGGATCACGGCCATGGCCGCGCCGAAGGGCCAGTCATAGGCCAGGCCGAACTGCGAATAGATCACCCGGCCGATGGTGAAGCCGGTGGTGCCGCCCACCATCTGCGGGGTGATGAAGTCTCCCAGCGCCAGCACGAAGGCAAAGAGCGCGCCAGCGATGGTGCCGGGAAGCGAGAGTGGCAGGACGACCCGCCGGAACGTGTCCCAGCCGCCGGCCCCAAGGTCGGTCGATGCATGCAGCAATGACTTCGGGATGCGTTCGAGCGCGAGGAAGATCGGCAGGATGACGAAGGGCATGTAGATCACCACCATGGTGATGAGCACCGCGCGCTGGTTGAAGAGGAAGATCTGGCTGGGCTTGTCGATCACCCCGATGCCGAGCAGAAGCTGGTTCACCAGCCCGTTCAGGCCCAGCATGGATCGCAGCGTATAGAGCTTCACGATGTAGCTCATGAAGAGCGGGACGACGGCCAGCAGCAGCAGGACATAGCGGCGGGCCCCTTTCTGCTGCCAGACGAACCAGGCGATCGGATAGCCGAGGATCACCGACACGACCATCACCTCGAGGCAGAGGGCGAGCGTGCCCAGGAACGTGCCGGCATAGGTCCAGTTGGCAAAGAAATTGGCGTAGTTGTCGAGCGATGCCTCGCGGACGATCACGCTCTTCTCGGCGCGGAACAGCGAGAGCACGACAAAGCTCGCGATGGGTGCGACGATCGCGACGAAGGGGACGATGGCGACGGCGAGGAAGACCAGAATCCTGGCGGCGCGGCGCGGCATGTCAGTCGCCTCCCCGGATGACCACGGCATCGGCCGGATCATAGGTGACCTCGACGGACTCGCCGGACCCCGGCACAGATCCACGGTCGGCGCCCGCGATGCGAAGATCGAGGATCATCGACGGATCGCCCGCGGGCCGGAGAAGAAGCTTGGTCGATGCGCCGCCGAACATGCTGTCGGTGACGGTCGCGGGAATGCTGGCGCTGCCGGTGCCGAGCCGCAGCGCCTCGGGGCGAATGGCGATCAGGACCCGTTCGCCCAGCGACGCACCCGCCAGCCGCCCGACCGGCAATCGCCCGAGGGCGGCGTCGACATGACCGAAGCTTCCGACAGTACCGGGGATCAGGTTGTTGTCGCCAAAAAATCCTGCGACGAAGCGCGTCTGCGGGCTGAAGTAGAGATCCCGCGGCGTGCCCACCTGCTCGATGCGCCCCTGGTTCATGACGACGATGCGGTCCGACATGGTGATGGCTTCGTCCTGGTCGTGCGTGACGAAGACGAAGGTCGTGTCGATACGGCGCTGGATCTGCTTGAGGAAGACCTGCATCTGCCGGCGCAGGGTGGCGTCGAGTGCCGCGAGCGGCTCGTCGAGCAGGATGACCTTGGGCTGGCAGATGATGGCGCGGGCCAGCGCCACGCGCTGCTTCTGGCCGCCGGAGAGCTGGGCGGGATAGCGGTCTCGCAGCCCGCCGAGCCCGACGATGTCCAGGGTCTCGTCGATGAGCCTGCGGGTCTCCGGGCCCTGCCGCCGCTGCACCAGGGGGCCGTAGCTTGCATTCTGCAGCACCGTCATGTGCGGGAACAGGGCGTAGTCCTGGAACACCGTGTTGAAGGGCCGGCGGTTGGCGGCAAGCTCTGTGATGTCGCTGCCGTCGAACAGGATCTGTCCCGACGAGGCCTGGGTGAATCCACCGATGAGCCGGAGCACGGTGGTCTTGCCCGATCCGGAGGGCCCGAGAAGCGTCAGGAACTCGCCGCCATCCACGGTCAGCGACAGGGGATGGAGCACTTCCTGCATCCCGTAGCGCTTCGAGACGTCCTTCAGTTCGAGGCCCATCGGCACGGATCCTGTCAGGCGACAGTATAGCGCTTGACCACATCCCAATCGACCTCGACGCCGAGGCCGGGCCGGGTTGGCAGGGGAATGGTGCCGTCGGCATTCAGGACGAGTTCCTCCCGCGCCAGCTCGCGGCGCAGGCGCTCGTGACACAGCTGCGGCGGCAGATATTCGATGAAGGCGCAGTGATCGGTCACGAAGGCCAGATGCGCCGTGCCCGAGATCGAGATTCCGGTCTTCCAGCAATGAGGAACAATGGTGCGGCCGCGGGCCTTGGCCATGTCGCAGACGATCTTGGCCTCGCCAATGCCGCCGACGCGGCCGACATCCGGCTGGGCCACCTGGACCTTGCCGATGTCCATGAGTTCCTCGAACTCGAATCGGGTGGCGAGCCATTCGCCGAAGGCGATCGGCATGGGCGCCCGCTCCACCAGCTTGGCCATCTCGCGGACATTGTCCGACCACAGCGGCGTTTCGAGGAAGTAGGCATTGAACTCGCCCCAGTCGCGAATGACCGACAGGCAGGTCTCGGCGTCTTCCCACAAATACTGAACATCGACCATCAGCGTGATGTCGGGGCCAATGGTCTTGCGAACCGCGGCCAGCACCTCGGTATGGCGATCGTAGCTTTCGCGCATGCCGCTGTGGGCATAGGGACCGTTCATGGTCACCTCGGTCTTCATGGCCTTGAAGCCCAGGGCCTTGGCGCGCTCGGCGGAGAGACAGAGCGCGTCGCGGTAGTCCTCGAAGCGTCCGCCGGCAGGCTGCAGAGACGCGTAGGGCGTGATGGACTGGCGTGTGGCGCCGCCCAGCAGCGCATGCACGGGCTGCCCCATGGCCTTGCCGCAGAGATCCCAGAGCGCCATCTCGACCGCGCTGAGCGCGTGGATGACCATGCCACGCCGGCCGTTCATGGCCGTGCCGATGTAGATCTTGCGCCACAGGTCGCCGATCTCGAAGGGATTGGCGCCGATCAGCGTGTCCCTGATCGAGAGCCCCATGGTGTGCGTGCCCGGCGCCTCGATGCAGGCCTTGGCCATCCAGGGATTTGCGTCGCATTCGCCAACCCCGCTCACGCCGCCATCGGTGTGGATGACGACGACGAGACTGTCCTGCGCCGAGGACGTGAACGAGACGTCATAGTCGGGCGCGAGCAGCACGTGACACTCGATGTCCGTGATCTTGAGCTTCGGTGGCGCGGACGTCAGGACGGGCGAGATCGTGTGAAGAGGCATGTTGGCTCCAGCTGCGATGGGAAGGCCGGGGATGGACCCCGGCCCGCGACGGACGGATGAAGCCGTGTGGCTAGCTGGCCTTGATCTCGTTCCAGACGGCCACGCGCTTCTCGTAGTTCTCGGCCGTTTCCAGCCAGGACAGCTTGTCGCCATAGGTCAGCCCGGCCGTCTTGTTCACCTCCACATTGGTGGTGTTGCCGTAGCCGTTCTTCTCGGTGAGGATCTTGCCGACCGCGCTGTCCATGCAGGCATTCATCCAGGCATGGGCAAGATCGACATCCTTGGCCCCCGCCGACAGTTCCCAGCAGTCGAGCCAGCCCACCGCCTTTTCCTTGGGAATGGTGAGCGCCGCTGCGACACCCTTCTTGACGAGGGCCGGAACCTGCGGCTCGCCCATGGAGTACATCAGCTTGATGCCGTTCTGGGCGAAGAGGTTCACGCCATCGTCGAAGCCCGCATAATAGCTCAGCGACAGCTTCTTCTGGGCGATGAGCTTTTCCTTGATCTTGGCGAAGTCGTCGTCGGTCAGCTGGTAGGGATTGGCTGCTCCGACGATGAGGGCGGCGACCGTGATGGAGTTGTTGGCGTCATCCATCCACAGCATCTGCTGGGCATACTGATCGTCCCACATGACCTCCCAGGATTCGGGCGGGGTGGGAAATGCGGCGGTGTCGTAGACAAGCGGCAGCGATCCCCAGGCGAAGGGCAGGCCATAGCGCTCGTCGCCGCGCATGACCGCCTTCACGCCCGCGAACTCGGGCGCGATGTTGGCGAGGTTGGGGATCTTGGACGGGTTGACCGGCTGGATCAGCTTGGCGTCGATGTAGCGCGGAAAGAGCGAGGTGTCGAAGGAGACGACATCGAAATCGGCGCCGTTCGACCCCTGCATCTTGGCGAACATCTCGTCGGCGGAACCGGCATAGACGACGTTCACCTTCGCCCCCGTGTCGGACTTGAACTTGTCGAGCCATTCGGGGCCGGCATAGCCTTCCCAGGTCAGGATGCGGAGCTCGCGGTCGTCGGCGCGGACGATCGCGGGAGCCGCGATGCTGGCCGCGGCGGTTGCCGCGGTCGCCTTGAGGAAATGGCGGCGGTTGATGTGAGATTTCGATTCCATGGACACTCTCCCTCGTCTTTGTTGTTGTCTGAACGCAAGTACGGTCGAATTTTCTGCTCTAGTCGCCAAAGCTCAGGACCACGCGATTGACCTTGCCGGTCTCGACCAGGGCAATCGCCTCGTTGATCTTCTCGAAAGGCCAGACTTCGCTGACCAGGGCCTCCAGGTTCAGCAGGCCGTGCTTCACCAGCCTCAGCGCCTTGGGGAAGTCGATCATCGGACGTGTTGAGCCATAGCTCGAGCCGATGACGCGGTTCTCGTCCTGGGCGATCCAGTAGGGCGGGAAGCCGGCCATGGCGTTCTCGCCGGGCTGGCCGATGAGGACGGTCGTCCCGGCGCGGCGCGTGGCCTTGTAGCAGAGTTCGGCCTGCTCGACGTTGCCCGTCACCTCGAAGGTGAAATCCGCACCGCCGCCGGTGATCGCGCGGACCGCCGCGACGGGATCGGTCGCGGAGGCGTCGACGAAATGCGTGGCCCCGAAGCGCCGTGCCTCGGCTTCCTTCTCGGCGCGGACATCGACCGCCACGATGGGGAGTGCGTTGCAGAGCCTGGCGCCCTGGATCACGCTCAGCCCGACGCCGCCACAGCCGAAGACGGCGACACTGTCGCCCGGACGGAGCTGCGCGGTGTTGACCGCCGCCCCGATGCCGGCCATGGCGCCGCAGCCCAGCAGGCAGGCCTGGTCCGATGGCGTCTCTTCCGGAATGCGAATGGCGCCGTTGTGCGGAACCACCGTGTATTCGCAGAAGGACGAGACCAGGCTCAGATGATGGAGCGGCGTGCCGTCCTTGTCGAAGAATCGCGTGGTGTTGTCCCACATGGTACCCGCCGCGGCCGCGCGCGCAACTTCCTCGCAGAGAACGACCCGTCCCTCGACGCAGAAGCGGCAATGGCCGCAGGAGGGCGTGAAGGTGAGCACCACCTTCTCGCCGATCCGCGATTTCGGCACGCCCGGGCCGACCGACTCGATGATGCCGCAGCCCTCGTGCCCGAGGATGACGGGCTTGGGATGGGCCCAGACGCCGCGCAGGTAGTGGATGTCGGACCTGCAGATGCCGGTCGTCTCGAGCCTCACCCGGACTTCCATTTCATGCGGATCGTCGACGATCACCCGGCGCAGATCGAGAACGTCGCCTTCGCCAGGTGCCGTGCAGACGGCGGCCAGCATGTCGATCCTTGCCATGTTTGCCTCGCGCCCCTCAGACCATGGTCAGGCCGCCGTCGACCGGCAGCACCGCGCCCGTGATGAAGCCGGCCTGTTCGGAGGCCAGGAACAGCACGGCCGCCGCCACTTCCTCGGGCTGGGCATAGCGCCCGATCGGGTGAAGTGCGCGGAGTGCCGTCATGCCGGCCTCCTCGCCGCCCTCCATGCCGGAGGCATAGCCGCGCGTCAGCGGCGTATCGATGACGCCGGGCGCAACGGCATTGGCCCGCAGGCCCTGCTTGGCGTAATCGGCGGCGATGCAGCGGGCGAGATGATGGAGGCCCGCCTTCGCGACGTTGTAGGCGACGTCGCCCTCCCAGGCGACCATCCCAGCGACCGAGCCCACGAAGGTGACGGACGGAGTCTTGCCCTTCAGCAGGGCCGGCAGAAGCCGCTTTGACAGCCAGAAGGCCGCGTTGAGATGAATGGCCATCATGCGGTCCCAGGTTTCATCCGGCGTGGCATGGGTCGGATGGGTCTGGGTGACGTCGATCCCGGCACAGTGAACGAAGATGTCGAGGCCGCCGAGTTCCTTCAGCACCTCGTCGGCGGCCCGGTTGGCTTCGCGCATGTCCGACAGGTCGGCCTTGACGACGACAACCCGCCGGCCGCCGGTGGAAAGCCGGGCGGCGGCGGCTTCCGCCTGGTGGGCGCGCCGCGAAGCGCCGATGGCGACGTCGGCGCCGTCCGCGGCAAGGGCGGCCACGATCGCCGCTCCGATGCCACTGGATCCGCCCGTCACATAGGCGCGGCGGCCTGCAAATCTGCCTGCCATGTTCCTCTCCCTGACTGGGTCGTTCGGCCCTCGCCCGATTGCGCGGCGGCCCGACCTTCTGCTAATGTGCTAAATGTATACAAAATGAGACCCAATGCAAGGGCGTTCGATGACAGCAACCATCCGACCGATCCGTCTCGCCTCGCCGGCGCTCCAGGTGTCGCGCGTTCCAAGTCTTGCCGAACAGGCGGCAGACATCCTCGTCACTGGCATTTCATCCGGCGCCTTACAGCCCGGTCAGCGCCTGTTCGAAGTCGAGCTCGCAAGTCAGCTCAAGATGAGCCGGGTGCCACTGCGGGAGGCGCTGAAGATCCTCGAAGCCCAAGGCATCGTCGAGAGCGCCCCGCACCGCGGTGCCCGGGTGGCGCTCTTCGGCGACGAGCGCGTGACCCAGATCTGCCAGGCGCGCATCGCGCTCGAACGCCTGGCGCTTGCCGATGCGGTTCCGCGCTTCGCGGCCAATCCGGCGCTGTCCGACCGGCTGGACCAGATCATCCTGCGCATGGAAGGCAAGGCCGCGCAGGGCGACTGGATCGAAGTCAGCAAGGCCGATCTCGATTTCCATCGCGAGATCTTGCGCATTGCCGAGAACGAGATTGTCGCGAAGCTGTGGGAGTCCCTCGCACGTCACGTCTTCATCGTGTTCGGCCACGAGATCCGCGACGAGCGCGATGCCGCCGTCATCGGTCCGCAGCACCGGCGCATCCGCGATCTACTTCTCACCGGCGATCTCGCGTCGCTCAACGCCGAGATCGAGCGGCACATCATGCGCCTCAGATCGCAGCCGGAGCGGCGGCGCTAGGCGGGCACGAACTGCGACATCCAGCGGTTCCGCCGCCGCACCATGTCGCGGTACATGCCTTCGTATGCGTCCTGCGGAAAACTGTGCGTCGAGGGCCGGTCGACGATGGCCAGCGCCCAGGCCTTGAGCCGGGGGTAGCCGTCGATGTGGCCGAGCGTCCTGATGCGCTCGAGGAACAGGTGGCGCTGCAGGAAGGGTGCATAGGCCGCATCGACGAGGGAATAGGCCTCGCCATTGAAGAACGGGCCTGCGCCCTGCCGCTGCAGGGCCTTCTCCATCTTCTCGAAGAGGCCAGGAATGAGGGCAGCCGCATGATTGTAGCCCTCCTCGGTCTCGGCATAGGCATGGCCGGACGCCACATCGGCGAAGGTGGGCGCATAGTCAATCCAGGCACGGTTGATCGCCCGCTGCACGGGATCCGCCGGATGCAGCCGCGGCGCATGCATCTCGTCTAGATACTCGTTGATCGCATCCGACTCGAACAGGGACACGCGATCATCGATGCGCAGCACAGGCACCTTGTTGTGCGGCGAGATGCTGGCGAACCAGGCCGGCCTGTTGCCGGGCTCGATGTGCTCGAAGTCGAAGTCGATGCGCTTTTCCCGGAGCACGATCGCCACGCGCTGCACCCAGGGACAGGATTTGAAGCTGACCAGCCTGTATTTCGTCACCTGACCCTCCTTCATCCTCGGTTCAACATGCGATTTGCATCATACGCACGGCCGCAGCGGACTGCCACCATCGCGTCGCGGCGTCCGGATCCTAGAAGCGGATGGCCGACAACAACGCATAGGACGTCAGGCGTGCATCATGGTCATGAACCGGTGACGCGACCATGAGTTCGTCGACGCCCGTTTCGGCCACGAAGGACCGCAGCTTGTCCTGGACGGTCTGCGGCGACCCCACGAAAGAACAGGCCAGCATGCGCGAGACCTGTGCCTTCTCCGCCGGCGTCCAATAGGACTCGATGTCGTCGACCGGCGGCTTCATGTAGCCGCGGACGCCGCGCAGCATGTCGGTGAAGCGCATCTGCAGCGACGTGAAGAGGCGGTGCGCCACGGCGTCGCTGTCGGCAACGATCACGTTCACGCCGGCCATGGCATGGGACGCGGCATGCCCTGCACCGGGCTGGAACCTGTCGCGATAGATCGCGAGTGCCTGGCGCAGGGCGTCCGGCGCGAAATGCGAGGCGAAGGCGTAGGGAAGGCCCAGCATGGCGGCAAGCTGCGCGCCATAGAGACTCGACCCCAGGATCCAGAGGGGTACCTCGGTGCCGGTTCCGGGGACGGCCTGGATGGCCTGGCCGGGCCGCGCGGGGCCCAGCAGCATCTGCAGTTCCACCACGTCCTGCGGGAAGCTCTCCGCGGCCGAGGCATCACGGCGCAGGGCGCGCAGGGTCTGGAGGTCAGTGCCGGGTGCCCGGCCGAGACCCAGGTCGATGCGGCCGGGATAGAGGGATTCGAGCGTGCCGAACTGTTCGGCAATGACCAGCGGCGCATGGTTCGGCAGCATGATCCCGCCCGCACCGACACGGATCGTTCGCGTGTTGGCGGCAATGAAGCCGATGACGACGGCGGTGGCGGCACTGCCGATGCCGACCATGTTGTGGTGTTCCGCCACCCAGTAGCGCGTGTAGCCGAGGCGTTCGACATGCTGCGCGAGGTCCTTTGCCTGCGCGAGCGCATCGGCCGGGGTCTTCCCCTCGGGGACCGGGACGAGATCGAGGACGGACAGGGCGACCATGGGATCCTTGCCGAAACGCGGGGCGAATCTGTCCGCCCACCATGCCGGAAGCGAACTGCAAATGCATCCGCGCAGGCCCGTCGGTCGGGCCTCGACGGCGCCGCCGGGAGGCAATAACCTTCGCATCCGCGCAGCTCTCAAGGGATGGTGGCACATGGTCGGAACGCAAGCGGCTTCGCGCAAGGTCATCATCGACTGCGACCCCGGACTGGACGATGCCATCGCGCTGATGCTGGCCTTCGGGGCCCGCGACAGGCTGGACATTCTGGGCGTGACCACCGTGGGCGGCAACGTCGGGATCGACCTCACCCAGCGGAATGCCCGCATGGTCTGCGACATGGCCGGACGCGCGGATGTCAGGGTCCATGCCGGCTGCGCCCGTCCGATGGTCCGGGATCCGATCGTCGCCGACTACTACCACGGCGTGACCGGCATGGGCGGCCTCGAGATCTTCGAGCCCTCGGTTCCGCTGGCCGACGAGCATGCCGTGAACTTTCTCGTCCGTACGCTGATGTCCGAGCCGGCTGGCAGCGTAACGCTGGCCTGCCTCGCACCCCTCACCAACATTGCCATGGCCCTGGTGCTGGAACCGCGCATCGCCAGCCGGATCGCGCAGATCGTGTTCATGGGCGGCGCCCAGAAGGAAGGCGGCAACACGACGCCCACGGCCAGCTTCAATGTCTACTGCGATCCCCATGCCCTGCACGTGGTGCTTGCCAGCGGCGTGCCCGTCGTCATGGTCAATCTCGATGTCACGCACCAGCTGGTCATGACACCGCAGCGGCTGAAGGCCGTCCTCGGCATCGGCACGGCCGCCGCAAGGATCGTGGGCGACATGCTGACCTGGGACCATGAGCGCCGGCTGAGCAACTATGGCGCGGGCGCCGAGGGATTGCCGGTGAGCGACCTGTCGGTGATCGCGCAGATTCTCGATCCGACGCTGTTTGCCGGCCGGCATTTGAACGTCACGGTCGACCTGGTCTCGCCTCTGACTTTCGGGATGACGGTTGTCGACCTGTGGGGGTTCACCGACCGCAAGCCGAATGCGCTGTGGCTGCAGCATGCGGAGGCCGACCGGGTCTTCCAGCTCCTGGTGGACTGCCTGAAGACCCTGAAGGCCCGCGCCTAGCGCATGGTGAGGTTGGATTGAATCAAAGTTTCTCCCTCCCCCTTGTGGGGAGGGCCGGGGTGGGGGTTGGAGGCCGCCAAGATGACCCACGAAAGAGAGAGGCCGGAGTCGGAGCGACCCCCACCCTTGATCCCTCCCCACAAGGGGGAGGGAAACGAAGACGTCGTTCTAGCTCGACTCATTCCACCCTAACGCAGCACGACGGAATGCTGCGCGCTCCACGACAGGGTCACCGGCGATCCGGGGCTGAATGACGCGCCATCCCTGTTCTGCTGGCAGGCCATGAGCAGTCCTTCGCCGGTGCGGATCTTGTAGGTGTTCATGTTGCCCAGATAGATGAGGTCTTCCACCGTTCCCGCAAGCGCATTCGCGCCGCCGGCGGCGGCCGACATGGTGAACTTCTCGGGGCGCACGACGATGGTGACGGATTGTCCGGGATCGGGGAGGCGATCTTCGGTCCGCACGATCGCCCCTGTCTTGAGCACAATCTGCCCCGCCCCCGGCAGCACCGTTCCATGCAGGAAATTGGCGGCGCCCAGGAACTCGGCCACGAAGGCCGTCGCCGGCCGCTCATAGGTCTCGCCGGGCGTTCCGACCTGCGCCACGTCGCCATCCTTGAAGATCGCGATACGGTCGCAGAGCGACAGTGCCTCGTCCTGGTCATGGGTGACGAAGACGGTCGTGATGCCGACCTCGCGCTGGATCTGCTTCAGCTCCAGCTGCATCTGCTGGCGCAGATGCCGGTCGAGCGCGTTGAGGGGCTCGTCCAGCAGCAGCACGCGCGGATTCGAGACGAGGGCGCGCGCCAGCGCGACGCGCTGCTGCTGGCCACCGGACAGCTGCTTGGGCAGGCGTTCCTCGTAGCCGGACAATTGCACGAGGCCGAGCATCCGGCGCACCCTGTCGGCGCGCTCGGAGCGAGGCATGCCCCGGACCCTCAGGCTGAACGCGACGTTGTCGAAGACGTTCATGTGCGGAAACAGGGCGTAGTTCTGGAACACCATGCCGATGTCGCGGCGATGGGTGGGGATGCCCTGGAGGCTGACCGAGTCGAGCTCGATGGTGCCCGCGTCCGGCTGGACGAAGCCGGCAATGCAGCGCATCAGCGTGGTCTTGCCGCTGCCGCTTGGTCCGAGCAGGCCAAAGATCTCGCCGTCCCGGATGGTCAGCGAGACGTTGTTGACGGCGGTCACCTTGCCGAAGCGCTTGGTCAGTTCCCGCAGCACGATCTCGCTCATCGGCTATCTGGTTCCGCTGAAGCTGAAGAAGCGCGAGGACACCAGCATCAGCCCCATCGATACCACGATGATGATCGACGAAATGGCGTTGATCTCGGGCGTGAAGCCCTTGCGGATCATGGAATAGATCTCCACAGGCAGCGTCGTCAGTCCCGGCGCGGCGAGAAAATAGGAAGTCGGGAACTGGTCGAAGGAGATCGCAAACGAGAAGAGCGCGGCCGCCACGATGCCAGGCGCCAGGATGGGCGCCGACACCAGCCAGAAGGTCTGCCAGGAATTGGCACCGAGGGTCGCGGCCGCTTCCTCGACGCCGGCGGGAAAGC
>JAXMCU010000032.1:0-15824 GCA_046349195.1 Hyphomicrobiales bacterium | reverse complement strand
CCGCGCGTGCGGTGGCGGTGGTGCCGCCCCAGGACCGGTCGCTGTCGGCCATCGTCTGGACCGTCAATGCGGCGGCGGACGGATTTCCGCTAACCCGGCATAATGTGTTCTTCTCCGACGACTACGCCGCGGAATTCCGGGCCTTGCGGCAGGGTGTCCCGACGGACCCCACGGTCTATGTCTGCGCCCAGGATCGCGATGGCCATGCATCGGGCCCCGAGCGCATGCTGATCCTGGTGAATTCCCCGGCGCGAGGGGATCGCGCGGCAACCGATATCGATGTGGCGGAACGTGCCATGCGGCAGAGGCTGTCGCGTTGCGGGCTGGCACTCTCCTGGCGGCCGGAGGATTGCATCGTCACCGACCCCAAGAACTTCGACACGCTCTTCCCGGCCACGGGCGGCGCGCTTTATGGGAGGGCCTCGCACGGATGGATGGCATCGTTTCGCAGGCCGGCGGCAGCCACCGCGCTTCCGGGCCTGTTCCTGGCGGGCGGCAGCGTGCATCCGGGGCCGGGAGTCCCGATGGCGGCGCTGTCGGGACGGCTGGCGGTGGAGAGCCTGCTGAGCTCCCGCGTTTCGACGCGCTGGTTCCGCCGAACGGCTACCGCTGGTGGTACATTGACGCGCTGAGCGGTGACAGGCAGCACGGTCTGACCATCATCGGCTTCGTGGGCAGCGTGTTCTCGCCCTACTATGCCTGGGCGCGGCGGCGCGGAGCGGCCGACCCGGACAACCATTGTGCGCTGAACGTCGCGCTTTACGGCTCGGGCGGCCATCGCTGGAGCATGACCGAGCGCGGACGCCGCAGCGTCACCCGCAAACCCGATCGCTTTGTGGTCGGACCCAGCCGCATGCAGTGGCGTGACGGCGTGCTGGTCATCGACATCGACGAGGTGACGGTGCCGATTCCCGGCCGCTTGCGTGGCCAGGTCCGGTTGAGGCCCCGGCAGATCTTCGGCCATACCGAGACGCTGGACGCAGAATCCCTGCATCGCTGGCGGCCGGTTTCGCCGGTCGCCGAGGTCGAGGCGGACTTCTCGTCGCCCCGGCTGGCCTGGAGCGGCGACGGCTATCACGACATGAACTGGGGGTCAGCACCGCTGGAGAACAGTTTCGCCGACTGGACCTGGTCGCGGGCCACCACCCGCTCCGGCGCGCATGTCACCTACGATACCATCCGGCGCGATGGCAGCCGCAATGCCTTCGCCCTGCGGTTCCAAGAGAATGGCAGCGTCGAACACGAGGCCGTGCCGGCTTCGCATGCGCTGCCGCGCGGCTTCTGGCGCATGCAGCGTCATGCCCATTCGGAGGGTAATGCCCGCCTGGTGTCGACGCTCGAGGATGCGCCCTTCTACGCGCGCTCGCTGGTCGAGGCGCAGATCGGCGGCGAGAGGGTGACGGCCTTTCACGAGAG
This sequence comes from Hyphomicrobiales bacterium, assembly GCA_046349195.1. Classification (GTDB taxonomy): domain Bacteria; phylum Pseudomonadota; class Alphaproteobacteria; order Rhizobiales; family Aestuariivirgaceae; genus Aestuariivirga. The sequence goes on along the minus strand of JAXMCU010000032.1, from coordinate 14,408 downwards.
CCTGTCGCTGACCAAGTTCAGCATGCCGCTGATCCAGGCGATGCTGCCCTTCCGCATGCCACGGCGGGCCTGACCGCGTTTACTTCCGCTTGTCGCGGCGTAGCCTGTGCAGTTCCCAGAATCCGAAGCCCAGAACCAGGACCACCACCAGGCCCATCTCCAGCGAGATAATCAGGCTGCTGCTCACTGACTCTGCTTTTCCAGCCGCATGAACAGCTCGGCCAGCCACTTGGCCCGCGCATCAAAGCCGCGCGGGCGGGCTTCGGGCGGCGGCGATGCCGCCACGGCCTGGGCCAGGAAACTTGCTTCCGGCAGGATCTCGGGCGCGGGCTGCGACCTGCGGGCCATGGACGACACAAGCGCCGCGCACATCAGCAGCGACTTGCGACCGGTCGAAACGACAGCCCGCTGGGCCACGCTGTCGTGCGCGGCGCGCTCGACCTCGCGACCGATCTCCGCATAGAGCAGCCGCGACGCATGGATTGCGGGGCGGCAGGCCGGCGGTAGCAGGTCGATCCCGGCAGTGGCGCGGTCGTAGAGGCGGTCGGCTTCGGCCAGCAGCCGGCCGATCATAGCCGCCAATTCCGGCGAATGCCGGGGACTGGCGAGCCAGCGATCGGCGTCGAGCCCGTGTTCGGCGAACCAGTCGCGGGGGATGTAGAGCCGTCCGTTGCGGGCGTCCTCGCCCACGTCACGGGCGATGTTGGTCAGCTGCATGGCAACGCCGAGGTCGCAGGCCCTGGCGATGGCGGCCTGTTCGCGCGCCCCCATGATGATGGACATCATCACGCCAACGGTCCCCGCAACGCGGACGCCATAGGCGATCACATCCGACAGGCTGTCGTAGCGCCGTCCGCCGGCATCCCAGGCAAAGCCTTCGATCAGCGCTTCCGGAATGGCGCGGGGAATGGAGTAGCGGCGGGCGACGTCGGCAAAGGCGCGATCGGCGACGTGCGTCTGGGGATGGCCACGATAGATGTCGTCGAGCCGCGCGTGAAGGTCGCGCACCGCGGCGTGGCAGTCCCGGGATTGGTCCACCGCATCGTCCGCCACGCGGCAGAAGGCATAGAGCGAGCGTGCCGGTCCGCGTACCCTGTCGGGCAGCAGCAGCGAGGCCATGAAGAAGGTCTTTGATCCGTCACGGATCATCTGGCGGCAGGCCGCCATGTCGGCCGGCGAGACGACCATGTGACTAGTGCCGCTTGGCTGCATCGGGAACCACCGTGTCGAGAATGCGCGCCGAGGAGATCACGCCGGGAACGCCGGCGCCGGGATGGGTGCTGGCGCCGACAATGAAGAGGTTGTCGATGTCCTCGCTCCTGTTGTTGGGACGGAACCAGGCGCTTTGCAGCAGCACCGGCTCGAGGCCGAAGGCGGCGCCCTTGTAGGAGGACAGCCGCTGTTCGAAGTCGATGGGCGTCATGATGCGCTGCGTGACGATATGCTCTTCGAAGCCGGGCAGTTCTGTCTCGTCGAGCTTTCTGGCGATGGCGCGGCGATAGGACTCGGCCTTGCGGGTCCAGTCGATGCCGGAGTCCTGGTGCGGCACCGGAGAGAGCACATAGAAGCTGTCGCAGCCTTCGGGTGCCAGTTGTGGATCGGTGGCGGTCGGGCGGTGCAGATAGAGGCTGAAGTCCTCGGCGAGATGCTTGCGCTCGAAGATGTCGTGCAGCAGCTCGCGATAGCGCGGACCCATGAGGATGGTGTGGTGGCGCACCTGTGGGAAGGTCTTGCGAGTGCCGAAATACCAGACGAAAAGACTCATCGAATGGCGGGCCCTCGCAATACGCCGGTCGGTCCAGCGCTTCCGTGGCGCATGCTTCAGCAGCTTGCGGTAGGTCTGGGCGGTGTCGGCATTGGACACCACCACGTCCGCCGGGATTGTCTCGCCGCCGACCAGGCGGATGCCAGTGGCCCGGCGCCCGCTGCAGATGATCTCTTCTACCTCGGCGTTGACGCGCAGGCTTCCGCCCTGGCTCTTGACCAGATTGGCCATGCCGGTGACCAGGCGATTGGTGCCGCCCATGACGGCGTGCACGCCGAATTCGCGCTCGAGAAAGGCGATCATGCTGTAGATCGCGGTCACCCGGAAGGGATTGCCGCCAATGAAGAGCGGATGAAAGCTGAGCGCCATGCGGATGCGCGGATCGCGCACCCGGGCGGCCACGTGCTGATGCACGGTGCGCCAGGCGCCGAGCTTCAGGAGGTCGGGCAGAATGCGCAGCATGTCCTTTGGTGACCCGAAGGGAACGTGGCCGAGCTGTTCGAAGCCGATGCGGTAGATGGCCTCGCTCTCGGCCATGAAACGGTCATAGCCCGCGACGTCGCCTGGCGAGAGCCGGCGGACCTCCTCGCGCATGCGTGCGGGATCGCCGCAGCAGGTGAAGACCGAGCCATCGTCGAAGCGGATGGCGTAGAACGGGTCGAGCGCCCTTAGCTCGACATCGTCCGAGAGCTTGCGGCCGGCCAGCGACCAGAGTTCTTCCAGGAGGAAGGGGGCCGTGATGATGGTGGGGCCGGCGTCGAAGGTGAATCCATCCTGGCGGAACACGGAGGCCCGGCCGCCCGGGGCGTCGAGCTTTTCCAGGACGGTCACCCGATAGCCCCTGGCGCCAAGCCGGATGGCGGCTGCCAGTCCGCCGAGGCCACTGCCGATGACGGCCGCGTGCGGCCGCCGGTCGAAGGGCTGGTCAGGCTCTGTAAACATAAGTTGTCATTAGACAGCGTCAGGTTGGGTTGCGCAAGAGGTAGCCGGCCGGATCGGCAATGATCTCGGCCGCAAGCCCGGGGTTCTCCTCATGGGCCAGATGGCCGACGCCCGTCAGCGTGATGATTTTCGCCTGGCGACAGAGGCTTGCGGCGCGCTCACTGTCGCGGGGCGATATCGTTCGGTCGCCGGTCGCGCGCACCAGGTAGAGAGGGCAGGGCAGGTTCCTGAGGTCCTGCTCGGTCCAGTGCAGGTCCCAGGCGGCCATCATCTGCAGTGTGCCTGCCACATGACCCTGATTGGCGAAGAGGCGGCGATAGAGGTCAAGTCCGCGGGCATCGATTTTCGATCCCGTATCCTTCAGCAGGCGCTCCACCGAGCGCTCGTCGGCCATGGAGGCAAAGAGTTTCGGCATGAAGCGGGTTGCGGCGGCGGCCTTGGCGAGCGGAGTGAAGAACTGTCCGGCCACGCCGCTGACCGGAAAGAAGGCGCCGTTGAAGCTGACGATGTCGTCCGGCGTGATGGTTCCGAGCGCCGCCATGCGGACAACGATCGCTGCGCCGGCCGAATGGCCCACGCCGCGGAACGGGCTGAGCCTCAGCTTGCGGAGAAGGTCGGAGACGGCGCTGGCCATGCCCGGCAGGGATTGCGCCGAGGGCGGCGGGTCGGTGGTGAAGCCATGTCCGGGCAGGTCGGGCGCGACAAGCGTGAAGCGGTCGGCCAGACGCGGCAGGACGTCGCGCCACGAATGGGTGGAAGCCCCGGTTCCATGCAGCAGCAGGATGACCGGGCCTTCACCCATGACCTGGACGTGCCACGCCATGCCCGCCGCATCGACGAAGCGGCTGGCGGCGCGATTGGGCCAGTCGGCCCCGTCGCGCGCCCAGTCGAGATGGGCCGTCATGCCGCGGCTCCACCTGCCTTCATCGCCGTGCCGACGGAGCGCGAGATGCGCGCGGCATCGGCGTGCGGCAGGGGCAGGTAGGTGGCGCCCATGTTGAGGGCCAGTTGGCGCGCGGCTTCGCCGGGAATTGCGGAGATGTCGATCACCATGGCCCGGAAGCCGGCAAGCCTGATGGCCGTGGCCGCATCCTGCGAATCGCGCGCCGCCGCAGCGCGGTCGGGAGTGCCATCGCGGGCAATGTTGCCGCGCCCGTCGGTGAGAAAAACCAGCAGCGGCGCTCCGCCGCCGCGCCGGACCTGGTCGGCGACGGAGAGGCCGGCGTCGATGGCGGTCCCGAGCGGGGTGCCGCCGCCGCCGGGAAGATCGGCAAGGCTGCGTCTTGCCCGTTGCAGCGACCGCGTCGGCGGCAAGAGTACGTCGGCCTTGCGGCCGCGGAAGGCGATGAGGGCGATGCGGTCACGGCGGATGTAGCAGTCAGCCAGGATGAGTTCGACGGCGCCCTTGGCTTCGGCCATGCGCTGAAGCGCCGCCGAGCCCGAGGCATCGACGACGAAGATGGCGGTGGACTCGTGGCGCTGCTTGTAGCGCTTGATGCGAAAATCCTCGCGGCGCACCTGGATGCCATCGCGGTCAGGCGTCATCCTTCGGCGCAGCTTCTGCCAGGGCGCCGCCGTGCGCAGCGTCTCGACGAGGCTGAGCCTCGCGCCGCTGCGCGGTTCTCCCTTGCGCGTGCCCGCGGGCCGGCCGCGCTTCAGGCCGGCCTTGGCCGACAGTGCCCCGCCGCCGGACTTCTGCGCCTGCGCCAGGGCCGCGCGGTCCAGCGCTTCGAGCAGGCCTTTGGGTAAGGCCGGCCGGACGGCCTCGAGGATCAGCTCCGCGATCTCGCCATTCGGCAGCGGCTGCTGGTTGCCGTCCTGCTCCGACGCCTGCGGTTCGGGCTCCGGCTCCGGAGAGTCGGCCTGCGGCTCCTCCGCCTGCTCGGGTGCCGGAAACCGGGTTGCCCGCGGGGCCAGGACCAGGCGCGCGGCCTGTGCCGCATCCTCCGGCGTCACGGCGTCGCGGCCACGGAGTGCTGCGAGGGCCTTCGCGGCCTTGAGCGCAAACAGGCTCGCGCGCAGGCTGCCGATGCCGAGCGCCAGGGTTCCGGCACAGAGGGCCGCGATCACGTCCGCCGGGATCGCGACGCGTTTGATCCGTTCACGGATCGATGTCGCATCGATCGGGGGCGGTGGGTCGAACGCCGAGAGTCCGTCGAGTTGCAGGTGAAAGGCGAGGCGCTCGGCCAGGGCAGGCGGAACCATCTCGTCATCGCCCATGCCTTCGTCGCAGGCGATCAGCGCGAAGCGCGCGGCATGGCGCGACGCTCCGCCATCGCGCTGCACGGCGATCTCGCCCTGGTCCAGCGCCGCGGCAACCAGTGCGGCCTTGTCGGCATCCAGCCGTTCGGCCGACGTGAGAACCAGCGCGCCGCCGTCGGCGGAGGCCAGCACTCCCGTCTCGAAGAGGGGGCGCCCGGCGCTCAGGGTTGCGGCGACGTCGAGCCCGCCCAGCATCCGGTCGGGTGTGACATACGGTGGCAGCTTCGCAAGGCGTGTGCCCGTGGGCAGCGCGGTCCTGAACGCTTCGATCCACGACTCGCCAACCGGGCCCGCCGTACCGCGCAACAGTGCACCGCCAAGTCCTTGCGGATCGATGGCCAGCAGGAGGGCCGCCAGCGCGGCATCGGCCTGCCGGGTGTCGGGTGGCGGGCCCGCTTCCCTCATGGACCGAAGACTTCGGCAATGGCGCGTTCGATCCGCGTCGCCGATCCGGTCTCGTCCAGGGGATTGCGGCGCAGGCGGTGACGCAGGGCAGGGGCCGCCATGCGGCGCAAGTGCAGTTCGGTCGTCTGCTTCGCGCCTTCGAAGGCCGCGAGAGCCCGCGCCGCGCGCATCAGCGTGAGCTGGCCGCGCAGACCGTCCGTCTTCAGATGGATGCAGAGTGCGGCCGCCCGCTCCAATATCGTGTCGGGCACGGCAACATCGTTCAGCCTGCGCCGTGCCGCGGAGATGCGCCGCCTGGTCTTGTCCTCTTCCCGTTGCCATTGCGCCAGGAAGGCTGCGGGATCGCGTTCGAAGGATTCCCGACGCTTGACGATCTCGACCCAGGTCGCCACGTCGCCCGGTGTGCGGACCTCGACCGAGAGGCCAAAGCGGTCCAGCAGCTGCGGCCGCAGTTCGCCCTCTTCCGGATTGCCGCTGCCAACCAGCACGAAGCGCGCAGGGTGGCGGATGCTCAGACCTTCGCGCTCGACCACGTTCTCGCCCGATGCCGCCACGTCGAGCAGCAGGTCGACGATGTGGTCCTCGAGCAGATTGACCTCGTCGACGTAGAGATATCCGCGGTTGGCCTGGGCCAGGAGTCCGGGCTCGAAGGCCTTCTCGCCACTGGTGAGGGCCCGCTCGAGGTCGAGCGCGCCGATGACGCGGTCCTCGGTGGCGCCGAGCGGCAGGTCGACCACCGGAATGGCGATGCTTCTCACCTTGTGCCGCACCTGCTTGCGGCAGGCTTCGCATTGAGCTTCACGCGAGTCCGGGTCGCAGTGATAGGCACAGCCCGTCGTGGCGCGCATCTTGGGGAGGAGCGCGGCCAGGGCCCGCACCGCCGTGGACTTGCCAGTGCCGCGGTCTCCGAAGGCGAGGAGGCCGCCGATCAGCGGATCGACGGCCGTGAGCAGCAAGGCCTGTCTGAGTTCGTCCTGGCCGGCAATGGCAGTGAAGGGATAACGCGCACTCATGCTCAGGTCCGGTCAGGTGTTGGACCGACATCCTGCCACGAACGGCGGCACTTGCGACAGCATGTTTTCATCAGGAATGCAGGCGCGTGCCATTCCTGTAAGGCATTCCCGCAATGCGGCGTCCGTATCCCGTGAAATGGGGCATGGCGCTGCTGCGATGCAGAGCCAGGATCTCGCGGGCAATGCCGGCACTGTCCAGCCCGGCGTCGGCGATCTGCTCTGCGGGTGAGCCGTGTGCGATGAAGTGGTCCGGAAGCATGAGTGACCGGATGCGGATGTGCCGCAGCAGGTCGCGCTGGGCCAGATGCTGGAGGACGTGCGCGGCGAAGCCGCCGATTGCGCCTTCCTCGACGGTGACCAGCAGTTCGTGGCTGCGGGCCAGCCGTTCGACCAGTGCCGTGTCCAGCGGCTTGCAGAAGCGGGCGTCGGCCACGGTGACCGAGATGCCATGATGGGCAAGATCCCGGGCCGCTTCGAGGCAGGCGTCAAGACGGGTCCCGATGCTGAGCAGGGCCACGTCGGTTCCTTCCGTCACGATGCGGCCCTTGCCGATGTCGAGAGGCCGGTCTTCACCTGCTTCGTCGGGACCGCTCGTCTCGCCGCGCGGATAGCGGAAGGCGATGGGGCCATCGTCATAGGCGAGCGCGGTGGCGACCATGCGGCGCAGCTCGATCGCGTCGGCGGGTGCCATGACCACCATGCCGGGCAGCATGGACATGTAGCCGAGGTCATAGGAACCGGCGTGAGTTGCGCCATCATTTCCGACCAGCCCGGCGCGGTCGATGGCGAAGCGAACCGGCAGCCGCTGCAGGGCCACGTCGTGTACCACCTGGTCGAAGCCGCGCTGCAGAAAGGTGGAATAGATGGCGCAGACCGGCTTCATGCCTTCCGTGGCGAGGCCGGCCGCGAAAGTTACCGCGTGCTGCTCGGCGATGCCGACGTCGAAGGTGCGCGACGGAAACCTCTCGCCGAAGAGGTCGAGGCCCGTGCCGGACGGCATGGCGGCGGTGATCGCCACGATGCGTTCGTCCCTGGCGGCGTGCTGGATCAGGCTGCTGGCGAAAACCTGCGTAAAGGTCGGCGCGTTCGCCTTGGCCTTGGCAAACTCGCCGGTCGACGCGTTGAACTTGGAAACGGCGTGGTACTTTTCCTTGTCGGGTCCGGCGAAGGGATGGCCGCGGCCCTTTTCGGTGATGACATGGACCAGGACCGGCTGCCGGTCGTCGCTGTCGCGCAGGCATTGGAGGGTTTCCACCAGGGCATTGAGGTCGTGACCATCGACCGGTCCCACGTGCTGGAAGCCGAGGCTTGCGAAGAGGCTCGCCCCTTCGCCGCGCTGCAGCGCCACGAGGTGGTTGGAGAGGGCGCCAACGGCTGGCGCGATCGACATGCCATTGTCGTTGAGAATAACGATCAGCCGCGATCCGAGGCCGCCTGCGTGGTTGATGGCCTCGTAGGCCATGCCGCCGGTGATGGCGCCGTCGCCGATCACGGCAATGACGGCGTTGCCCCCGTTCTGCTGGTCGCGCGCCACCGCCATGCCAAGTCCGGCGGAAATGGACGTAGAACTGTGCGCGGCGCCAAAGGGATCGTAGTCGCTTTCGTTGCGCTTGGTGAAGCCATAAAGACCGCCGCGCTGGCGGATGGACCGGATGCCGCCGCGACGGCCGGTCAGGATCTTGTGCGGATAGGCCTGGTGACTCACATCCCAGATCAGCCGGTCACGCGGGGTGTCGAAGACATAGTGCAGCGCCACGGTGAGTTCGACGACGCCAAGGCCGCCGCCGAAATGGCCACCGGTCTCGGCTGCTGCAGCGATGGTCTCGGCGCGGAGTTCATCAGCAAGTTGAGCGAGTTGGCTGCGGTCGAGAGCCCGCATGGCCTCCGGGTTCGGGGTACGGTCCAGCAGAGGTGTCAATGCAGCCATACAAAAACTGTAACACGATGTTGACAGTCCGCCAAGGGTGGGATTCAGGCAACAGCCCCGTCGCGGCGACCTGGCGTGGACTCTGACGGGTGGCCGTTGACTTGCGTCAAGGTGACTGGACGGAAACGGATGTAGCTTGATCTCAGTTTCAGAAGTTGCACTCAGGTCCATCATCAAGAAGGAGGGTGCCGTGCCTGAAGTCCTGAAAGCCAAACGTGCATCCATCGAGCGGTCCGTTGCCGGCTACATTGCGGCTGGCGGAACGGACGAGCACGGCATCCGGTCGAAACTGGAAGCTGCGCATGAAGACGAGACCTTCGCGGTGGGCGACGAGGTCATCTGCGCGCATGGCAGCATCACGGGAGTCGTGGTTGCGATCAACGGACCGGACGCCGTGATCTGCTGGAACTGCCGCGGCAAGTCGGTCGAGCATCTGGTCGACATCACGCACGTCCCGCATCACTAGCATGTCCGGACGTGCAAGGCTGTGTGCGAGAATCAACACGCCGGCCATGCCCTTGGCCAGCGGCAGCGGGTGGAGGGAACGGGCGTGTAGTGGAGGCCTCGCCCGGAATCGAACCGGGGTGCAAGGATTTGCAGTCCTCTGCGTAACCACTCCGCCACGAGGCCTTGGCGGCGGCTTATAGTCGAAGGATTCAGCCGACACAACTCGGCAGTTCGCTGATTCCGCAAAAGAGGTGAATGGCTTGGCCACTGCGGTGGACTCGCGCGGCGGCAATCGCTATCTCTTGTCCAGCAAATGATTTGTCTGCAGGTGCTGGACTGCCCATGACCAATTTCGCCCTCGCCAGGGAAAACATGATCGAGTCCCAGGTGCGTCCCAACGGCGTCACCGACCACCGCATCATCGACTCCATGTCGCGCATCGCCCGTGAACACTTCGTCCCCGAGTCGCGCCGGCCAATTGCCTATGTCGACGAGGACATCGAGATTGCGCCCGGCCGCTATCTGATCGAGGCCATGGCCTTTGCCAAGATGCTCCAGCTGGCCGAAATCCGGCCGACGGAAACGGTCCTCCATGTCGGGGCTGGAACGGGCTATGGCAGCGCCGTGCTGTCCGGTCTTGCGGCCAGGGTGGTGGCGCTGGAATCCGACGCCGGCCTCGCGGCCCTGGCACGCGCCAATCTCGCCTCCTACAAGACCGTGGAGATCGTCGACGGCGCGCTGGATCAGGGCTGGGCCAGCGCGGCTCCCTATGGCGTGATCGTGGTCGAAGGGCGGATCGGCGAGGCTCCGCGGCAGTTGCTGGCGCAGCTCGGACCGGATGGCCGGCTGGTCGCGGTGGTGGGCGACGGCGATGTCTCCAAGGCCACAATCTGGACGGCGCATGGCGGCGTCATCATGATGCGTGCGGCGTTCGATGCTTCGGTGGCCGCGCTTCCGGGCTTCGCCCGCAAGACTCCGGCTTTCGCGTTCTGAGTTTGTGGCATAATCGGTTGTCGGATTCGCTTGTCTGAGTAGAATGGCCGCTGGCGGCGGTGGCGGAATGTATTGGAAGAGGTCATGACGAACGCGATCAAGCGGGCCTTGGGCATGGTGGTGGTGACCGGCGGCCTTGCGCTGTCGGCCCTGACTGCCCAGGCAGAGAGCCTGAACGACGCGATGGCGGCCGCCTACCAGAGCAATCCGACCATCCTGGCCGCCCGCGCCGGTCAGCGCGCCACCGATGAACTGGTGCCGACGGCGCTGTCAGGCTGGCGGCCGACCGTTTCGGTGAGCGGGTCGCTGTCGCACCAGTGGACCAACACGCCGGTCACCATCCCGGTCTTCAAGGACACGAACGGGGACAAAGTCCCAGACACCTTCGGAAGCAGCGTCAGCAAGCAGACGATCCGCGAGGCGCCGGTCGACGTGACGATCCAGCTGGAACAGCCGATCTTCCAGGGCTTCGCGACGGTCGAAGGTGTCAAGTCGGCGGAAGCCACGGTGCGCGCTGGCCAGCAGAACCTGCTGGCCGTCGAGCAGGCCACGCTGTTCGATGCCGTCACGGCCTACATGGATGTCTATGCCGGCCGCCAGCTGGTCAGCCTGGCGCGCGAGAACGTGGGTGTTCTGCAGGCCCAGCTGCGGGCCTCCAACGACCGTTTCGCCGTGGGCGAGATCACGCGCACCGACGTGGCCCAGTCGCAAGCCAGCCTTGCCGATGCCCAGTCGCAGCTGGCCGAACGCGAGGCCGAGCTGGCCGCCTTCATGGCAACCTATCTGCAGATCATCGGGCGGGAGCCGGGCAAGCTCAGCTATCCGAAGATCCATCCGCTGCCGAAGTCGCTGAACACGGCGCTTGCCTCGGCGGGCGAGATCAACCCGAACATTCTCGCCGCAGCCTTTGTCGAGGATGCGTCGATCCACAACATCGCGGTGGCCAAGTCGCCGCTTTATCCGCAGCTCAGTGCCTTTGCGCAGAGCGGCGTTTCGGACGACTTCGTGTCGAGTTCCGGAACCACCGAGTTTGCCGTGGTCGGCGCCAATCTTTCCTGGCAGCTCTATAGCGGCGGTGCCGTGTCTTCGGCCATCCGACAGGCCAAGCAGCTTGCCAGCCAGCGCCGCATCCAGGTGGTCGAGGTGGCGCGCGCCGTGCGCCAGGCAGTCACCGCCTCGTGGAATGCCTATGCGGCCTTCGGCCTCATCATCAAGTCGGCCAAGGCGCAGGTGGCAGCCGAGCAGCTGGCCTTCGAGGGGACCCGGCAGGAGTATGAGGCGGGTACCCGCACCACCCTCGACGTGCTGAATGCGCAGGCCGCCGTGGTGGCCGCCAAGACGACTCTGGTGCGCGCCGAGCGCAACCGCGTCGTGGCCGCCTACCGGCTCATCGCCGCCGTGGGCCGGCTCAATGCAGCCGACTTGCGGTTGGCGGTGCAGCTGTATGACCCGAACACCAATTATGACGCGGTGCGCGACAAGTGGATCGGCTGGAGCGTGGATGTTCCAAATCCGGAATGAGCCATGCCGCATATCGACAAGAACCGGCGGCTGGCGTAGTTTGACACACGAGGGTGCGAGCGGCGGTCGCACCGGGAATCTGGGGCAAAGAAGTGACGGCTGAACCGCGCATGGAAGACCTGCTGGCGTCGATCCGCAAGGCGATCCAGGACGACATCGGTGAGGTTCCGGCCTCGACCTCGAGTTCGGCCAGCGGTACCTTGTACAAGGGCAATACGCGCGAATTGCATGTCAGCGTGTCGGCCGATCCGCCGTCGGCCGCAGCCGAGATCCAGGAGCTGCGGGAGCGAATCAACCGGAGCCGGCTCGAGCCGCCGCGCGACTCGGTCTTTGCCGAGGCGCCGGAGCTCGCACCACTTCCCGATTCCCGCCGCAGGCGGGTCATGGACATGCCCGGCCCCGCGTTGCGGCCAAGCCATGCCGAGCAGGACTTGCGCAACCCCGCGGCCGAACGCGGTGACTATGTGCGCCGCCAGGATCGCGATCTGGAACGCCTGGCCCAGCCTGCCAGCTGGCGCGAGGAGGAGGCCCCCCGGCCGCGGGCCTCAGCCGGTGCCTGGCAGCGGCCCGAGACCCATCTGCTTTCCGCCGACACCGCCCAGACGACGGGCGCGGCCTTCCAGCGCCTGGCCGATTCGATCCTGACCCGCGCCACCGGCGACCGGTCGATCGAGGACATGACCCGGGAACTGCTGCGCGGCATGCTCAAGCAGTGGCTGGACGAAAACTTGCCCGCACTGGTCGAAAGCCTGGTGCGCGAAGAGATCGAGCGGGTGGCGCGGCGCGGCCGCTGACAGGCCGTTAACGATCTGTTAACCGCTTCGGCACGTCCATGGGGACGATTGCAGGTGCTGGTTCCATTCTTGCAACCAAGCGCACATGACCCAGGTTGATGCAATCATGGACAACAAGCGCCAGGAACAGCGGATGCGCCGTCTCAAGGAAGGACGGATCATCTTCAATGATCGCAAGTCGGTGATGAGCTGTATCGTCCGCGACGCCAGCAGCTGCGGCGCCCGGATCACGGTGGGCGAGCCCTATCTGGTCCCGCACGAATTCGTGCTCTCGATCAGCGGGGTGGGCGAGCGCCGGGCCCGCAAGGTCTGGATCCGACAGAACGAACTGGGCCTGCAGCTTCTCGCCTGAGAGCCCGGTTGCGCGGGGCCACCGGCTGGTGTTTAAGGCGCGCCAACGCCAACACCGGTTCTGACCTCCCGCCATGATCGAGAAGACCTTCACGCCTGCCGAAATGGAATCCCGCCTCTACGAGGCCTGGGAATCGCGCGGCTTCTTCAAGCCGGGGCGGAAGCCCAAGGCCAAGCCCTTCACCATCGTGATCCCGCCGCCCAACGTGACGGGGTCGCTGCACATGGGCCATGCGCTGAACAACACCATCCAGGATATCCTGGTGCGGTTCGAGCGCATGCGGGGCCGGGACGTGCTGTGGCAGCCGGGCACCGACCATGCCGGCATCGCAACCCAGATGGTCGTCGAACGTCTACTGATGAAGGAAAACAAGACCGACCGCAGGACCATGGGCCGCGAGGCCTTCCTGCAGCGGGTCTGGGCCTGGAAGGAGGAATCGGGCGGCGCCATCACCCAGCAGCTGCGGCGCCTGGGGGCATCCTGCGACTGGTCGCGCGAGCGCTTCACCATGGACGAGGGCCTGTCGCGCGCCGTACTCAAGGTCTTCGTGCAGCTCTACAAGGAAGGCCTGATCTACAAGGACAAGCGCCTGGTCAACTGGGATCCGAAGCTGCTGACCGCGATCTCCGATCTGGAAGTGGTGCAGAAGGAGGTGAAGGGCAGTCTCTGGCATCTGCGCTATCCCGTCGATGGCACGGACGAGGTCATCGTCGTGGCCACCACGCGCCCCGAGACCATGCTGGGCGATACGGCAGTCGCGGTCCATCCGAAGAACGAGAAGCTGAAGCATCTCATCGGCAAGTTCGCCCGTCTGCCTCTGGTCGGCCGCCTGATTCCGATCGTCGGCGACGACTACGCCGATCCGGAAAAAGGCACGGGCGCGGTCAAGATCACGCCGGCTCATGACTTCAATGACTTCGAGGTGGGCCGGCGCCATGGCCTGCCGGCCATCAACATCCTCGACCAGTTCGGCAAGCTCTCCTTGCAAGAGCCTGATTTCGTTGCTGGAGTTCCCGCCAGCGAACGCCTCCTCGATGTCCTGACCCTGCACGGCACCGACCGGTTCGAGGCGCGCAAGATCATCGTGGCCAAGCTCGATGAACTGGGGCTGCTGGAGAAAGTGGAACCCCATGTGCATCAGGTTCCGCACGGCGACCGGTCGGACGTGGTGATCGAGCCCTGGCTGACCGAGCAGTGGTACGTGAATGCCGCCGAGCTCGCCAAGCCGGCCATTGCCGCGGTGGAGAAGGGCGACACGGTCTTCGTGCCGAAGAACTGGGAGAAGACCTATTTCGAATGGATGCGCAACATCCAGCCCTGGTGCATCTCGCGCCAGCTCTGGTGGGGGCATCAGATTCCGGCATGGTATGGGCCGGACGGAACCGTCTTCGTCGAAGAGACCGAAGCGGAAGCCCAGGCCGCTGCCAGCGCCAGATTTGGCAAGACGGTCGCGCTCACCCGCGACGAGGATGTCCTCGACACCTGGTTCTCCTCGGCGCTGTGGCCCTTCTCCACGCTGGGCTGGCCCGACCAGACGCCGGAACTCAAGCGGCACTACAAGACCGACGTGCTGGTCACCGGCTTCGACATCATCTTCTTCTGGGTTGCCCGCATGATGATGATGGGCCTGCACTTCATGAAGGAGGTGCCGTTCCATACCGTCTACATCCATGCGCTGGTCCGCGACGAGAAGGGCCAGAAGATGTCGAAGTCGAAGGGCAACGTCATCGACCCGCTCGAGCTGATCGATGCCTATGGCGCCGACGCGCTCCGCTTCACCCTGGCCGCCATGGCCGCGCAGGGCCGCGACATCAAGCTCTCGAAGCAGCGGGTCGAAGGCTATCGCAACTTCGGCACCAAGCTGTGGAATGCTGCCCGCTTCGCCGAGATGAACGGTGTGGCACATGATCCGGACCACGATCCCATTGCGGCGCGCGTCACCGTCAACCGCTGGATCGCCGGCGAGACGGCGCGCACCCGCGACGCC
>JAXMCU010000031.1:0-16060 GCA_046349195.1 Hyphomicrobiales bacterium | reverse complement strand
ATCGTGGCCGGCCCGGACGGCCTCATGAAATCGCAGTATCGCAAGTTCAACATTCGCAGCGAGGATGCAACGGCCGATGACTTTGCCATGATGCGCGAGGTTCTGACCCGCCGATTCACCCGGCTCATGAAGGAGCAGGGTGAGCGCGATGGCGAGTCCGTTCCGGGCGAGGCGGCCCAGTGGCCCGACCTGGTGCTGATCGATGGCGGGCAGGGCCAACTCTCGGCGGCCAAGGCGGTGCTCGACGACCTCGGCCTGTCCGACCTGCCGGTGGCCGGCGTGGCCAAGGGGCCGGACCGCGACGCCGGCCGCGAGCATTTCTACATCACCGGCCAGCCGTCCTTCATGCTGGAGGCCCGCGATCCCGTGCTCTACTACATCCAGCGGCTCAGGGACGAGGCCCACCGCTTTGCCATCGGCAGCCACCGGGCGCGCCGCAGCAAGGCCATGGGCGTCAATCCGCTGGATGAGATCGCCGGCATCGGCCCCACCCGCAAGAAGGCGCTGCTGCAGAGCTTCGGCTCGGCCAAGGCGGTGGCCCGGGCCAGCGTCACCGACCTGGCGGCGGTGGAGGGGGTCAGCACGGCGCTTGCCCAGGCTATTTACGACCACTTCCATGACGGTGCACAATGACGCCAACCATGAGCCAGACCGACTCACCGAAGCCCGTCGCCGTCTCCAAGGTGTGGAACCTGCCGAACATCCTCACCTATGGCCGCATCGTGGCCGTGCCTCTGGTGGCGGGCCTGCTCATGTGGGACACCTATGCCGCGCGCTGGATCGCGCTGGCGATCTTCGTCGCCGCGGCCATTTCCGATTTCTTCGATGGCTACCTCGCCCGCAAGTGGCAGCAGCAGTCCTCGCTGGGCCGCATGCTCGATCCCATTGCCGACAAGGTGCTCGTGGCGGTGGTACTGCTGGTGCTTGCCGGTTCGCCGATCCTCTATGGCGGGCATATGTGGGCTGCCATCATCATCCTGTCGCGCGAAGTGCTTGTCTCGGGACTTCGCGAGTATCTGGGCGAGCTGCAGGTCTCGGTTCCCGTCACCAAGATTGCGAAGTGGAAGACCACGGTGCAGCTTGTGGCGATCGGGGTCCTGATCGCGGGACCGGCGGGCGACACCATCATTCCCTATCTGACCGAATTCGGCATTGCCCTGCTCTGGATCGCGGCGGCACTCACCCTGTACACGGGGTACGACTACTTCCGCGCCGGCCTGCGGCACGTGGTCGACTGAGGCGAGATGAAGATCCTCTATTTCGCACGATTGCGGCAGCTGGCAGGCCGCAGCACCGAAGAGGTCGACGTTCCGGCCGACGTGGTGACGGCGGACGCGCTGATGGACTTCCTGGCGGCGCGCGATCCCGGCCTTGCCGCCGTCTTTGCCGACCGCCGCACGATCCGCGTCGCCATCGACCAGCAGCATTCAAGGCCTGATGCCTCCATTTCCGGCGCACGCGAGGTTGCCTTCTTCCCGCCGGTGACGGGCGGCTAGGTCTTCATCTCGACGAGGCGCGACTTGGCGGCGAAATAGGCATCGCCCGTGTTCTTGAAGTCGCCGCAGTCGGTCTGAGCGTTGGCGCCGAAGGTCTCGCAGAACTGGTTGCCGTTCACCACCCAGCGGCCCTTGCCGGCGCCACGCGAGTCATCCTGGAATTCGAAGGTTCCATCGGCGTTGTAGGTGACAAAGCCGTTGCCGTCGGAGCGGGTGTACTGGAAGGTCTTGCCGACGATGGCCGCATAGATCTCGGCGCCGGTGAAGTTCCGGATCGCCTGGGGCTGCGGCTTGCCCGAGCCGGACTGTCCGCCGCTGATGACCCTGACGCCATTGTTGGATCCGTTGGTGCAGGCCGCCAGCGCGATCGCAACCAGCACAATGCTCAGCAGGCGAATGTTCATGCACGGTTCCCTGGCCCCGAGGGGCGTGTGCCACAGCTTGCGGCTGTCATCAAGCGATTTGCCTGAGCAGTGGATAGACCTGGCCGAGATGTTCCAGCCGTCGATAGCGGGGGTTGGAATCGGGCGGCTCGACGTGTTCCAGTACCCAGGTGAGGTCATGCGGCACGTAGACGCCCCAGCTTCCGGCGGCCAGGGCCGGCACCACGTCCGACTTGAGCGAGTTGCCAATCATCATCGCCCGTTCGGGCCCGTCGCCGTGCCGGCTGAACACCCTGGCATAGACCTCGGGCGTCTTCTCGCTGACGATCTCGACGCCGTCGAAGAAATCGCCGAGGCCCGAGGCAGCCAGCTTGCGCTCCTGATCGAAGAGATCACCCTTCGTGACCAGTACGATGCGATACTGATCAGACAGCACTTCCAGCGTCTCGCGCGCTTGGGGCAGGGTCTCCACCGGATGGCGCAACATCTCGCGGCCGAAGGCGAGGATCTCGGCGATGACGCTGGCCGGCGCCTTGCCATCCGTCACTTCGATGGCCGTCTCGATCATGGACAGGGTGAAGCCCTTGATGCCATAGCCGTAGAAGCCCAGGTTGCGGCGTTCGGCCTCCAGCAGGCGCGCGGCGATGGCGTCATGCTCGCCATGGTTCTCGAGCAGGGCGGTGAAGCGGCGCTCGGTGATGCGGAAGAAGGTCTCGTTCTGCCACAGCGTGTCGTCGGCATCGAATCCGATGGTGGTGATGGCTTGCGCCCGTGCCATCACGCGCCGTGCGAGGGCAGCACCTTCACCGGCGTGCCGATCTCGACCTGATCGTAGAGATGCGCGACGTCCTCGTTGAGCATGCGGATGCAGCCCGAGGACATGGCCTTGCCGATCGAGGAGGGATCGTTGGTGCCGTGAATCCGATAGAGAGTATCAACGCCATTGGCGAAGAGATACATCGCGCGCGCGCCCAGGGGATTGTCGGGTCCGCCCGGCTGGCCGTTGACCCAGCGCAGCGCATTGGGGTCACGGTCGACCATGGTGCGCGGCGGCACCCAGCGCGGCCAGCGCCGCTTCTTGCCGATCACGGCATCGCCCGACCATTCGAAGCCCTGCCGGCCGACGCCGACGCCATAGCGCGTCGCCTGGCCAGGGCCGATGACGTGATAGAGATAGCGGTTGTCGGGATCGACGAAGATCATGCCAACGGCAGCATCGCCATTGAACTCCACCACAGTGCGGCGGTACTTCTTGCGGATGCGCCAGGGGTTCACCGGTTCGATCGGATAGTCGATCTCCGATTCCGCCGGCGGCAACAGGTCGGGATTGAAATACTCCTGATCGTCGCCGCCATAGAGCGATGCGGCCCGGGCTCCGGTGGCCATGCCGGACCCCAGCAACGCGACTCCTGCAAGCAACAGGCTTCGGCGGGTGATTGCCGCGGTCATCCTACCATCCCGTTTCGTCATGAAGACCGAGGCATGCAGCGCTCAACTGGCAAGAGTTTGGATGACCTGTGGCGTAAATGTGGCGTTGGGCGGAGCCGGTCAGGATGCGACCGTGAAGGTTGCCTTGCCAGCCTGGTACACGCCGCCACTGCCGGAGAAGGGATAGCAGCTCATGGGGACGCCGCCGGGCAGGAATGGCGCAGGATCGAAGCTCTCGCAGAGCTGGCCGTCCTTGGTCATCCACTTGCCGCGCGTGGTGCCCTTGCCGTCGACTTCGACCAGCGAGGTGCCGTCCTCGGCATAGAGCGTGGTGCCGGTATTGTTGGGGCCGCGGAACTTCCAGCTCTTGCCGGCCAGGATGTTGCGGATCTCGGACGCGGAGAGCACTTCTGGACCTGGTGTACTGCTTGCCACGTTGGTCGAGCCGCCGCTGGCGCAGGCGGTCAGCGCCAGCGCCACGATCGACAGTGCGGCAAGGCGGCTTGGACCGCTCTTGGACAGCTTCATCGGCAGGAAACTCCTTCTTGACTCCCCAAGGGTCAACTCTAGCAGATTCGGATTCCTGGCTAAAGCAGTCCGGGATTTTTTGCTGCTAAAGCCTCGAAAACGGGCGAATTTTGGGCCACCAGTCATGATGCCGACAGCGTCCTGCGGCGCAATTCTCGCAGGTCGGCCGCCGGGGCCAGCAGACGGGTCGCCGTCATGCACCCGAAGACCGAACGGGATAGCCTTGCCGCAACGTGTCCACAAGCAGCGATCCGGGCTTGCACGGCATCGACACATGGATCACCACCAGGATTGCGAAGTGCGGTAGCCCGGCGGATTTCTGGGTCATCATTGTCTCTTAGACCGGCCTTCGCCTTCCCGATAGCCAAGCCGCGTGAAGTCTGGCATGAGCTTGGCGCATGAAACACACCGCCGCGATCCTGCTGCTGACTGCCAGCGCGGTTCCCGCCCTGGCAGCGTCCGACGTCTTCCTGTCCTTCGACGACCCGGCCGTCTACTTCACATCGGCCCTCGGCCGCCAGGTCAACATCCGCTTCAGCGACGCCTTCACGGCAAAGCATCTGCCACATGCCGATTACGATGCCGTGGTCCTGAGCGGGCTTGACGGCGACAAGGCCTGTTTCTTCGGCGGGGAGGCAGGGCTTGATCCGGCAGATCCGAAACTTGCCGATGTGGCGCGCATCGAGGGAAACGACATCTGTGTTCCCCGCAATGCAGTGGCGGTGCGGGCTTCGGGCGAGACCGTGGCCGGCCAGCCATCACGGCCCTTCTATGCCACCGACCAGAAGCTGTGCAGCTGGAGCTGGCAGACGGGAGCGGGTGTCGGGTTGTGGACCGAAGACTGCACGTTCGACAACGGCCGCTGGAACGTGGCCTATGACAAGACGCAGGACTTCTTCGGCCTGCATGTCGACAACGGCGAGCTCTATCCCGTTCTGCGGCATTTCCGCGTCGATCCCGCGAAGGGACTCGATGCCCTGCTGCCCGACCTGAAGAGGCGCGGGCTGGTGCTCGACTCGCCGGACTGCGTCTTCATGAAGAGCGAGGAGCAGTGGGGCGCGCCGGGCTGGACCATGTGGCAGGTCATGCCGGTCGGCAAGGTCAAGGCGGCCTTCGAGGCGCTGCCGAAGGACGAGGTGCCCGAACCGCCCTGCGGCCAGACGGGTTACGCCGTGGATTCCATCGGCTTCTTCATGACCCACGCCGACCATCCCGACCGGGTGCTCTACGTCAATCTCGGTCAGGATGGCACCATGATCGATCCTTTCTCGGTGCAGCTGTTCTAGGCGCGTCGGCTCGCGACGACGGGCGAGGCTTGACGTCATCCGCGTGGACGTCCAATCACCCGCGATGACGTATTCTGGAATCATTTCATGAGCAGCCTGACCTCGGCCTATGTTCTTCCGATCCTCATGCTGGTGGCGTCGAACGTCTTCATGACCTTTGCCTGGTATGGCCACCTGAACTACACCAACAGGCCATTGTGGATTGCCGTCATGGTGAGCTGGGGCATCGCGTTCTTCGAATACTGGCTGGCGGTGCCCGCGAACCGGATCGGCTACCAGGTCTATTCGGCGGCCGAGCTCAAGACCATCCAGGAAGTGATCACCTTCACGGTCTTCGCGGTGTTTTCCGTCGTGTTCCTCAAGCAGGCCATCACCGTCAATCATCTCATCGGCTTCGGGCTGATTGCCGCCGGTGCCTTCTTCGTGTTCCGCGGGTGAACTACCGTCACGCCTATCATGCCGGCAACCATGCCGATGTGCTGAAGCACATCGTGCTTACCCGGACCCTGGTCCACCTGCAGCGCAAGCCGAAGCCGGTCCGGGTGATCGACGCTCACGCCGGCATAGGTCTCTATGACCTGCACGGCATCGAAGCCGGAAAGACCGGCGAATGGGAAGGCGGCATCGGCAAGATGGGACCGCCCTTCGCGCCCGAGATCGAAGACCTTCTCGCACCGTATCGCGCCGTCATCGCCGCGCTCAACCCGCACGGGGGCTTCGTGCGATATCCCGGATCGCCGGAACTGGTGCTGCGGCTCCTGCGCGCCGGGGATCGCCTTGTCGCCAACGAACTTCATCCGGATGACCATGCCCGGCTCGCGGAGCGCTACGACGCCGATCCGCGGGTGACGGTGACGAAGGTCGACGCGCTGGCCTGCATCCGGGCAAGCCTGCCGCCTGCCGAACGCCGCGGTCTGATCCTGATCGATCCGCCCTACGAAGCCAAGGACGAAGCGCGCCGCGCCGCCGACATGCTGCGCGACGGACTTCGCCGTTTTGCCACGGGCGTGTTCCTCCTGTGGTATCCGCTCAAGTCCGACGACACGGGGCCGGCGCTGCTCGCCATGGCGCGGGACCTTGGCATCCCGGCGACGCTGCAGGTTGAATTGCGCGTCCGCGAAGCCTTCGCCGGCGGCGGCCTTGCCGGGTCCGGGCTGATCATCGTCAACACGCCCTGGCAGCTCGAGACCGAGCTCACGCCGGTCGCAGCGGCGCTGGCCGGGCGGCTCGGCCTGGGCAGCTGGGGGAAATCGACCGTGGCATGGCTGGTGCCCCCGGTCTGATGTTCCGTCAGTTGGCCGTTGCGATGGCGGCGGCGAGATCCTTGTATTCCTCGCAGGCCGTGCCGCAGCGCGTACCGATTTCCTTCAGCTCGACCATGGCGAGGTCGACGCGCCCGGCTGCGACGTAGCCTTCGCCGAGATATTCGCGCGCCAGCACGAAGTTGGGATCGATGGTCAGGGCCTTCCGGTAGAAGGTGATGCCGACGTCGAGCCGTCCCGCCTTGCGGTGGCTGTAGCCCGTGTAGTTCAGCACCCGAGGGTCGTCCTGGTTGCGGATTGCTGCGAGCACCTGGAGGGCCCAGTCGTAGCGGCCTTCCTTCGCCAGGGCGCGGCCCTGCTGGTAGAGATCCTCGTCCGGCAGGACGCCGGACTGTGCCTTGACGCATTTCTTCTGGGCATTGTTCCAGACCTCGCCGCTCTTGCAGTCATGCGAGGCAGGCGAGGATCCGCTGCCGCCACCTCCGGCGGCAAAGGCTGGTGCGGAAAGGGCGAGAAGCCCGGCGATGCAGAGCGGGATGGTCCTGACCATAATGAAGTCCTCCGTGTGATCCGGTTACGGAGACTAGCACGCGCTGGATTGCCGACCGAAATCACGGATGCGGCATTTGAACCTCACGGCGTCCAGTCGTAGATCCAGCGATTGCGTCTCAGCGCGGCATCCGGCCCAAGCAGCGCGAGCGCCGCATTGCGGAGCAGGGATGTTCCCGCGCCGGCATGATAGATGCGGCCCATCTTCCGGGATTCGGACTGGATGCGCGCAGTCCGGGGACGGCGGTCGGCCTCGTAGCGTGCGAAGGCCTCCGGAGGCGATCCGACGCTGCCAAGCTCGCGCGCCAGGACCACGGCATCTTCCAGCGCCATCACCGCGCCCTGGGCCAGATAGGGCAGGGTCGCATGGGCCGCATCGCCCGTGAGCACGAGATTGCCCGCATGCCATCGCGGCAGCTCGGGCAGGTCGCTGCCCTGCCAGGCGATCCAGGAGTCCGGCCGGGCCAACAGGTCCTGGAGCGCCTCGTCCGCATCGCGGAAGGCGTGGCGAAGGTCGGCGCCGTCGGAAGGGGCGCGCCAGTCAGCCGGTGCGGTTGCAGAATCGATGGCGGCCACGACGTTGAAACTGCGCCAGCCGCTTACCGGGTAGTGCACCACATGGCCGCCCGGATAGAGCCAGAGCGTGACGCAGTCGGGCTCGATATCCTGGGGCACGGCTGCCAGCGGGATCAGGCCGCGATAGATGGCATGCCCGCGGTGGGTCGGTGACACGCCCGCGCAGATCCCGTTGCGGAGTGCCGAGCGGATGCCATCGGCGCAGATCGCCGCGGCGCCGTGCGCGGTGCCGGTGGCGAAGGCCAGCGTCGCGCCAGTGCCGTGCGATTGCGCGCCCTCGGCCCTCCAGCCAGCATTGAGTTCGATCCGCGTTTCCGCAGAGGCCGCGGCGACAAGGCCCGCCAGCAGATCGGCGCGATGGCCGACACGGTAGGGCGCGCCAAAGGCGATCTCGAAGCTCTTGCCCAGCCGGATCCGCTGCAGGACCCGGCCGGAGCGCGCATCCCGCACATGGATCTCGGTCGGGATCACGCAGTGCGGTTCAACGGCATCCCAGGCTCCCAGGGCCTGGAGTGCGCGAACCCCGTTGGGCGACATCTGCAGGCCTGCGCCCACCTCCTCGAAGGCGGCAGCCTGTTCGAACAGCCGGCAGGCCAGCCCCGCCCGGGCGAGACCCAGGGCCGCGGCGAGGCCGGCGATGCCGCCGCCGGCGATGAGAAACGGCAAGGACATGAACCGAGCTTGCCACATTCCCGAACGGCAGGAGATGCGGCGGATTGTGGCTTGCCGGGCGGGTTGCGGCGGCCTAGACAGGCGCGGCTTTCGAAAGGTTTCCTGCCATGGGCTTCATCTCCGACGCGCTCAACCGCATCCAGCCATCCGCCACCATTGCCATTTCCAACAAGGCCATGGCGCTCAAGGCCGAGGGCCGCGACGTGATCGGGCTGGCGGCCGGCGAACCGGATTTCGACACGCCAGGCAACATCAAGGAGGCCGCCATCAAGGCGATCCGCGACGGCAAGACCAAGTACACGCCGGTCGACGGTATTCCGGAACTCAAGAAGGCGATCTGCGCCAAGTTCAAGCGCGAGAACGGTCTCGACTACACGCCGTCGCAGGTCTCGGTTGGTACGGGCGGCAAGCAGGTGCTGTTCAATGCGCTGATGGCCACGGTGAACCCCGGCGACGAGGTGATCGTGCCGGCGCCCTATTGGGTGAGCTATCCCGACATCGTCATGCTGGCGGGCGGCACGCCGGTGTTCGTCGACTGCAAGCTGGAGCATGGCTTCAAGCTTCAGGCCGCCGATCTCGAGAGGGCCATCACCCCCAAGACCAAGTGGCTGATCCTCAACTCGCCGTCGAACCCGTCGGGCGCTGCCTATTCCCGCGCCGAACTGAAAGCCGTCACCGATGTCCTGATGAAGCACAAGCATGTCTGGCTGCTGACCGACGACATGTACGAGCACCTCGTCTACGACGACTTCCAATTCACCACGCCGGCCCAGATCGAGCCTGGCCTCTACGACCGCACGCTCACCATGAACGGCGTGTCCAAGTCCTATTGCATGACCGGCTGGCGCATCGGCTATGGCGCGGGGCCGGAAGTGCTGATCAAGGCCATGTCCAAGCTGCAGTCGCAGTCCACTTCAAATCCGTCGTCCATCGCCCAATGGGCGGCAGTCGAGGCGCTCAACGGTCCGCAGGATTTCATCGCAGCCAACAACAAGGTGTTCAAGGAACGCCGTGACCTGGTGGTGTCGATGCTGAACCAGGCCAGGGGAATCTCCTGCCCGACGCCGGAAGGCGCCTTCTATGTCTATCCGTCCTGCGCCGGCACCATCGGCAGGACGGCCCCGTCCGGCAACGTCATCAGGACCGACGAGGATTTCGTCACCGAGCTGCTGGCTGCCGAGGGCGTGGCCGCGGTGCATGGCGCGGCCTTCGGCATGTCGCCCTTCTTCCGCATTTCCTATGCCACCGGCACGGACGTGCTGGAGGACGCCTGCAAGCGCATCCAGCGCTTCTGCGGCAATCTCAGATAAGGAAAACACCAATGATGTACGAAGCTTCGGTTCCGGTCCTCACGCATTTCCTGAAGGGCCTTTCGGCCATTCTCAAGAAGGCCGAGGCGCATTGCCAGGCCCGCAAGATCGAGCCTGATGCGATCCTGCAGGCGAGACTCTTTCCGGACATGTTCAACTTCACCCGCCAGGTCCAGCTGGTTACCGACTTCGCAAAGGGCGCGGGCGCCAGGCTGGCCGGCATCCCCGTGCCGAGCTTCCCGGACGAGGAGAAGAGCTTTGCCGACCTTCAGGCGCGCATTGCCAAGACCATCGACTTCCTGGGCACGCTGCGCAAGGAGCAGTTCGCCGATGCCGCGACCCGCACCGTCACCATCAAGGTTGCTGGCAACGACATGAGTTTTTCGGGCGGTGAGTACTTCATGGGATACGCCGTGCCGAACTTCTATTTTCACCTGACGACGGCCTACAACATCCTGCGGCACAATGGCTTCGAGCTGGGCAAGCGCGACTTCATGGGCCGCGCCTGAGGGCGGTCATTCGTCGAGAACCGTGACGCCCGGCCAGCTGGAACACCAGGATTTGGCCTGGAGGCGGCCGAGATAGGCCGCCTTTCGCTCGCGCCCGCGAGGCGTCGGCCTGATGCGCATGCCGAAGAGGTCATCCAGCCCATAGGGCGCGATGACGTGGAGATGGCCAGCCGCGTCGAGCGAGACCGCCACGCAGGTGGGAGTCTCCAGCCAGTGACGCATGGCATCCTCCACCGAGGTATAGGGGCGGTCGCCGTTTCTCCGGTGCATACGGGCCTGGTTGCGAACGCTCCAGTTCAGCTGCGGAACAATTCCGCGGAGCCGCGCCTCCTGCATCTCATCGGCCTCGGGGCTGGCGGTTGCGGGATCGAAATAGATCACGTCGATGTCGTCGACCTCAGAGTTCCCTTGGCCCGACAGACTGTCCCACACCGCGGCCCGAATGTAGCCGGCGCCGATCGCGCCCTGCGGAAGAGCCAGTGACCTTACGGCACGGAGGGCTTCAGGCCGGCCTTTGGCCGCCATGACCATGGCGCGGAGCTGGTCTTCCAGGGGAATCATTCGGGCATCATGGCATTTTCCGCGGCCCGGCGGGGGCCAGTCCAATTCCCGACACATTCGGGGCCATAACGGCAGTCGTGATTGAAAGGAACACCCCACTATGAAGAAAACCATCGCCGCCGCTCTCGCTGCCATCAGCCTCTTGACGCTGCCGGCGCTCGCGGCCGACGCCGACCAGCCGCGGAAGAGCGGCATCAAGGTCGGCATCCTGACCTGCCGGGTCGATAGCGGCGTGGGCTGGATCATCGGTTCATCGAAGGCCGTTGCCTGCGTGTTCAAGAACAACAACGGCCGCAAGGAAAGATATGTGGGCCGTATCGGCAAGCTCGGCGTCGACATCGGCATCACCAACCAGAGCTCGATTGCCTGGGCCGTCTTCGCACCAGGTCGCCTGAAGCCCGGTTCGCTGAAGGGCTCCTACACGGGCGCGTCTGCCGAAGCGACGATCGCCGTGGGTCTTGGCGCCAACGTGCTGATCGGCGGCTTCCGCAAGTCGATCAACCTTCAGCCCCTCAGTCTCCAGGCTCAGACCGGCCTCAACGTGGCGGCCGGCATCGCCAGCCTGAACCTCGAGCGCGTGAAGTAACCGGTCCGTCATTGTCCTGCGTCGGGAAGGCCGCGCTCGTCGCGGCCTTTTCCTTTTGGCTGCAGGGCTTTCCCGATTTCGCTTGATGACCCCCGTAAACGGAGTCAAGCTTGACGCTGTGGAACCGCCCCGGCGTGTTCATCCACAGAGAAAGAAGGGCGGTCCTTCGACGCGGCAACAGCAGTCAAAGGAGGATTGGCCATGGACTCGAACAGCGGCAGAAGATCGCCGGGCTCCCGGTGCATCGCACTGGTGGGCCCCTATCTCAGCGGCAAGACCACACTTCTCGAAGCCCTTCTGTTCCGCACCGGCGCCGTGCCGCGCCAGGGCCGGGTCTCCGAAAAATCCACGATTGGCGATGCGGCGCCCGAAGCCCGCGCCCATGGCATGAGCGTCGAACTCAATGCCGCCACCACGACGTTCCTGGGTGACAGCTACACCTTCATCGACTGCCCCGGCTCCATCGAATTCGCGCAGGACGCGCGCGCGGCCCTGCTGGGCTGCGATGCCGCCATCGTCGTCTGCGAGGCCGACGACAAGAAGGCGCCAGCCCTGCAGCTGATCCTCAAGCAGCTCGACGAGATCGATCTGCCGCGCATCATCTTCATCAACAAGGTCGACAAGTCGGAATCGAGCCCGCGCGATGTGCTCAGCTGGCTGCAGCCTGCCAGCAGCAAGCCGCTCATCCTGCGCCAGCTGCCGATCATGAAGGGCACGATCGTCACCGGCTTCGTCGATCTCGCGCTGGAACGCGCCTTCGTCTACCAGGAACATGCCGAAAGCAAGGTCATCGACATGCCGGCGGATCTCGCGGATCTGGAGAAGAGCGAACGGTTCGCAATGCTCGAGAAGCTCGCCGATCACGACGACGAGCTGATGGAGCAGCTGCTGTCTGAAATGGAGCCGCCGCGCGACGTGGTGTTCAAGGATCTTTCGCAGGAGCTTGCCGAGGGCTACATCACGCCGGTGCTGTTCGGATCGGCCGAGCACGGCAACGGCGTGGGGCGTCTGCTGAAGGCCCTCCGGCACGAGGTGCCCGGCGTGGCGCAGACCGCCGCGCGCCTTGGCCTGAAGCCGGGTTCCGGCACCGTGGCCCAGGTGCTCAAGACCTTCCATACCGCGCATGGCGGCAAGCTGTCGCTGGCCCGCATCCTGTCGGGCGACGTTTCGGATGGCGCCGTCTTCTATGGCGGGAAGGGCCAGGATTCGCGCACGGCCGGCCTGTTCACGCTGCTTGGGTCAACACCCACCAAGGTGGCGAAGGCCGCGGCGGGCGACACGGTGGCGCTTGGCCGGCTGGACAACATCGGCACCGGCGAGACCATTTCCACCGCGAAGGGCAGCACCCCGCAGCTGGCCAGCGTGGAACGGGCCGCCGGTGTCTACGGCTTCGCGATCTCGGTCCTCGACCGCAAGGACGAGGTGAAGCTCACCAGCGCCATCGCCAAGCTGATCGAGGAAGATCCGTCGCTCGCCCTGGACCACAATGCCGACACCCACGAAATGGTTCTGTGGGGGCAGGGCGAGATGCATCTGCGCGTGGCGCTCGAGCGCCTTCTCGGCAAGTTCGGCGTGAAGGCCGAGGCGAAGCCGCGCCGCATCGCCTACAAGGAAACGATCCGCAAGCCGGTGCAGATCCGCGGACGGCACAAGAAGCAGTCGGGCGGGCATGGCCAGTTCGGCGACGTTGTGGTGGAGATTTCCCCACAACCCCGCGGCGGCGGCTTCAAGTTCAGCGACACCATCACCGGCGGCGTGGTGCCGAAGCAGTATATCCCCGCCGTCGAGACGGGCGTGCGCGAGTGGATGGCACAGGGACCGCTGGGCTTCCCGGTCGTGGACTTTGCCGTCAACCTGTCCGACGGCTCGTACCACGATGTCGACTCCTCCGAAATGGCCTTCAAGACGGCGGCCCGCATCGCCATGACCGATGGCATGCCGCAATGTTCGCCCGTGCTGCTCGAGCCCATCGTGGAAGTCGAGATCCACGTTCCCAACGAGGCGACATCGCGGATCAACCAGATCGTCACCGGCCATCGCGGCCAGTTGCTGGGTTATGACGCGCGCGAGGGCTGGCCCGGCTGGGACACGGTCAAGGCGCACATGCCGGAATCGGAAATGGGCTCGCTCATCATCGAGCTGCGTTCGGCCACGGCTGGTGTGGGCACCTTCACCTACAGCTTCGACCATATGGCCGAGTTGACCGGTCGCGCCGCGGATCAGGTGATCAACACCCGGAAGGCCGAGGCGGCCTAGGCGTGAAGGGGGCAGGGGCAGGCGCCTCTGCCCCATGGCCCTAGCGCATCGCCATGGCCTGGCTCGGATCGAGCCAGAAGGGTGGAAGCCAGGCCGGTATGCTGCTGAAGGGCAAAACTTCGGGCTTCAGGCGGATTCCCAGCACATCGGTCATGAAGGCGCGACGTTTCTCGATCCGCGCCCAGGCCTCGGGATAGTCGCGCCTGAAGGAGACGCGTGTCGCCTCGTCCGCCAGGGCAATTCCATCCTCGATGTTGCTGGTGAAATAGTCGGTGCCTGTCGCCGGGATGATGTCGCACTGCAGGGCCATGCCCGAAGCCAGGGCCATGGTGCTGCCCTTGCGGATGGGCGAGTGCAGCCATTCATCAAGATGGATGAGATGGCCAGGATTGAGCCCCACGCCGAAGAAGGGATCGCCGACATGGCGCATGGCGGCCTCGTACATCTCGCTACCCGTGACACCGATACCCACGGTTTCGTACCAGGCGGCGGCGGCCGAAAAATAGGGTGCAACCAATCGGTCAACGTAGTCGCGGATCGGGACAGGCAGTTCGGAGGCGTCTGCGACCAGCCATCCGGCCCTGCAGTTCAGCGCGCCCATCAGGCCGTGTCCGACCACGATGGGGTCACCGCGCTCGATGACGCGCAGGCCAGGGCTGGGCAGGCCATACCTGGCGCGCGGACCGGCGCACATGTTGATGTGGATCGACTGCATGAACCCGTCGAGCCCCATGGCCCGCACCGCATCGCGCTCGCGCAGGCCGGGCTTCACGTTGAGGATGAAGTCGCGGACCGCGGTGGACGTCTTGGTCGCCGCATATTCGAAGGCCGCGAGCTGCGCCACTTCGTTGTGGGCGCGGAGTCCGGTGACTGGATGCATGAAGACCTGAGCCGCGTTCGTGACTTCGCCAAAGTGCCGCAGCGCCTCGACCAGGAAGTGCGGGGTCTCGAACCAGTGGGGATCGAAGCTGCCCTGTTCGGTCTCGAATCCCTTCCAGCCGGCAAGGCCGATCCGCGAACCGTGATCGAGGCCCGCATCGCGGAGCACTGACCGCAGCGGCTGGGACCGGTCGCGTGGTTGGCCCATCAGGCTGAGGGGCTGCCACAAGACGCGGTCGAAATCGCCCGCCGCAGTTTCGGCGTAGGGATAGCCTTCGTTGCCGGCCAGAAGCACCGGCCTGCGGCCGGGCACCACGACGAGCAGGGCTTCCTCGAAGCGCGGATCATGCCCCGTGGCCCAACTGATGTTGGCCATATGCTCGCGGTCGCCGTAGATCACCATGGCATCGAGGCCGGTCTCGGCCATGCGCTGCAGCAGCCTGGCGATGCGGGCGCGATAGATGTCTGTGCCGAGAACGGGCTCGGTCGTGGCCGTGCCAAAGTCGGGAAGGTCGATCCTGGTAAGCGTGGCCCTGGTCATGGCGATCTCCTTTGGCGTCACACTAGGCGCCGCGCCGATCACCGGGCAAGCGGCGCCTCAAAGCCGGCTGACGGACCGCCCCAGGATGCGTTGCAGCACCGCTGCAAACCCCAGCAAGGGCAGGGCCATGAGAATTGTCGCCGCCGAGAGATTGGCCCACTCCTCGCCTTCGCTGGCGGCCTGGGCTTCCTTCATCGAGAGCTGGCCCGCGGCCCATGTGGGAAGGGTCGCGGCATGGTCGGTGGCGAGATAGGCGGCGAAGAGATACTCGTTCCAGCACAGCATGAAGATGAGAAGCCCGGTCGCGGCGACGCCGCCTGCCACCATGGGCAGAAGGACCGAAACGAGAATGCGCAGATGCGATGCACCGTCGAGCTGGGCGGATTCTTCCTGGTCGGTAGGCCTGAGGCCGAGCACGGGGCGCAGCAGCCACATGCTGACGGGAAGGTTGGCAGCCGCATAGGTCATGATGAGGATGAAGCGCGTGTCCAATGTGCCGCTGCGCGCGGCCATCACATAGATGGGAAGCGCCAGAACCACGGGCGGGACCACACGGGTGGCAAGCACGGCCGGCAGAAGGCCGAGCATCGGACTGACAGGTCTCCCTCTTCCGATCGGCAATCGGAGGATGGGCAGGTGGAGTCGCGTGAGCGCATAGAGCGCCAGGGCAGAGCAGGCGAGTGTCAGCAGGGTTGCAGCCGTCGCCACCACCGTGGAGTTCAGCAATGGCCCGAGGAGGGAGTCGGAGGGGTCGGCCAGAATGACTCGCCAGGCCCGCAAACTGGGCGAGAAGCCGAAGATCGGCAGGAAATGGGGGCCGGTGTCGACGGCCGACGTTGGCATGATCGAGACATTGACGAGCCAGTAGACCGGAAAGATGCAGACCAGCGACCACAGGGCGAGGATCGCATAGCTCATCAGTCGCCAGAGGCGCGGACGAGCCGAGTGTGACGGAGTGGCTTCGCGGCTGCTCATCTATCCTTCCGTTCGTCCCGCGCCAGTTCGCATGCCTCAAGCCCGTACTCAAGCGGCCCGTTGCATCATGAGCGCGTGCCCCGTCCTTCCCCAAGCCGTGATCGGGCGTGATTTGCCATGGTGAAGAGCCGGGACTAGCGTTGCGGCAGAAGGAGAATGACCATGCACATCCTGCGGCGCAAGGGCTGGGAGATTCCAGAGTCGCGCGTGACACCCGAAAGCGTGTTCCTCAACCGGCGCAGCTTCATGGCTGCATCCGTGGC
>JAXMCU010000030.1:0-19476 GCA_046349195.1 Hyphomicrobiales bacterium | reverse complement strand
CGGCAGCCAGGAGGAGGCGCGCGAGACCGCGGTCATCCCCTTGGAGTTCATGGCCTGGGCGCGCAGCTATGTCGATGGCTCGAAACTGGGCGACGAAATCAAGGCGCCCTCCGACGTGCTGGCGGTGGGCGACATCATCTACGCCGCGCCGTCCAAGGACGCAGGCAAATTCCACCTTGTCCAGATGCCGGACGTCGAAGGTGCCATGGTCGCCATGGACCCCCATACTGGCCGCGTGCTGGCCCTGGTCGGCGGCTTCTCCTACGGCCGGAGCCAGTTCAATCGTGCCGTGCAGGCCTTGCGCCAGCCCGGGTCGTCCTTCAAGCCCATCGTCTATGCCGCGGCCCTCGACAATGGCTACAGCCCGGCCTCGGTGGTCATGGATGCGCCGATCGAGTTCAAGATGCCAAATGGCGAGATGTGGAAGCCGAAGAACTACCAGGACAAGTTCTTCGGCCCGTCGACTCTGCGCCGCGGCATCGAGCAGTCGCGCAATGTCATGACCGTCCGCCTTGCCGACGAGATGGGCATGGTCAAGGTCGCCGATCTGGCGCAGCGCCTCGGCATCTACGACAAGCTGCCGATGCAGCTGGCAATGGCGCTGGGAGCGGGCGAAACCACGCTGCTCAAGATGGTGACCGCCTATGCGATGATCGACAACGGGGGGAAGAAAATCGAACCGACGCTCATCGACCGCATCCAGGACCGCTACGGCCGGACCATCTTCCGCCATGATACGCGCAACTGTGCGACCTGCAGCGCCGAGACCTATAGTCCGGACCTTCCAGAGCCCGAGCTGCTTGAAACCCGGGACCAGGTGATGAGCCCCTACACGGCCTATCAGATCACGTCGATGATGGAGGGCGTCGTGGCCCGTGGAACAGGCAAGCGCCTGCAGATCGTGGGCAAGCCCGTGGCCGGCAAGACCGGCACGTCGAACGACGAGAAGGATGCCTGGTTCATCGGCTTCACGCCCGATCTCGTGGTGGGCGTCTACGTCGGCTACGACAATCCCAAGCCCATGGGGCACGGCCGGACCGGCGGCGAGCTGGCGGCGCCGATCGTGGCCGACTTCATGCAGCTTGCCCTGCGCGACAAGCCGGCAACCCCGTTCCGCGTGCCGCGTGCCATCGAGCTCATCCCCATCGACGCAAAGTCGGGCCGTCGCGGCATCTTTGGCCAGGAGGGCGTGATCCTGGAGGCCTTCAAGCCAGGCGACGAACCGCCCGATGCCACCAAGATCATCGGCGCCGGAACCGTGGCCGAGGCCCGGACGCCCGAGACCGGGGTGGTCCTCGTTCCGCCCGGCGGGCAGCAGCAGCAGGTTCCGCAGACCGGCGCTGGCGGGTTGACGCAGCAGGGCGGCGGCCTCTATTGAGCGCCAGCAACTCCTGAAGAGGCGGATTCCATGCGGGCCGAGATCGCGACCCTTGTCGAGGAAATGAAGCAGTCCATCGGGCTGCTGAGGAGGCATCTTTGACTGGGATACGGCCCAGAAGCGCCTTGCCGAACTGAACGCCAGGGCCGAAGACCCTGCAATCTGGAACGATCCGCAGAAAGCGCAGGACGTGATGCGCAAGCGGCAGGACCTCGACAACCGCATCCAGACCGTGCTGTCGCTGGAACAGTCCATTGCCGACAACACCGAGCTGATCGAGCTTGGCGAGGCCGAGGGCGATGCCGGCATCGTGGCCGAGGCCGAGAAGGCGCTGATGGCGCTCAAGCCGCAAGTCGCGGAACACGAGATCGAGACCCTCCTGTCGGGCGAGGCCGATGGCAACGACTGCTACCTGCAGATCAATGCGGGCGCCGGCGGCACCGAAAGCCAGGACTGGGCCTCGATGCTGATGCGCATGTATCTGCGCTATGCCAACAAGACGGGCTACAAGAGCGAGGTGCTCGACGAGCACGCCGGCGAAGAGGCCGGAATCAAGTCCTGCACGCTGCAGATCAAGGGTCACAACGCCTATGGCAAGCTGAAGACCGAGTCAGGCGTGCACCGGCTGGTCCGCATCTCGCCCTATGATTCGAATGCGCGCAGGCACACGTCCTTCGCGTCGGTCTGGGTCTATCCGGTGATCGACGACAGCATCACCATCGAGATTGCCGACAGCGATCTGAAGGTGGACACCTACAGGGCCAGCGGCGCCGGCGGGCAGCACATCAACACCACCGATTCGGCTGTCCGCATCACCCACGTCCCGACGGGGATCATCGTCGCCTGTCAGGCCGAGCGCTCGCAGCACAAGAACCGGGCCACGGCAATGAACATGCTGAAGGCGCGTCTCTATGAGATGGAACTCCAGAAGCAGCAGGAGAAGATCGACGCGGCCAATGCGAAGAAGACCGACATCGGCTGGGGACACCAGATCAGGTCCTACGTGCTGCAGCCCTATCAGCTGGTGAAGGATCTGCGCACTGGCCACACCAGCACCAGCCCGGGCGACGTGCTGGATGGCGAGGTGGAGGACTTTATCCAGGCGTCCCTCGCCCACAAGGTGAAGGGCGGCGGGGACCAGCCCATCGAAGACATCGACTGAATTGGGAGTGGCGGGCCGCGGTGCGCGGCCCGCCCTCATCCTGCTGGCCCGGGACGGCGTGTGTTGGCCAGCATGATCTCGTTGCCTTGCGATTCGACGTTCCGCAATCCTGCAGCCATGCTGGTGATGGTGCACTGACGTTGCGTGTCAGTGGTTTGTCAGCCCGCGCAACGCCGCAGCGAAATGGACGCGCATCCGGACTCTTGCCCCGACGCGCGAGATTGGGCAGTCTCCGGGCACACAAGGAAGCCGGTCCATGCTCAACCTCGATCCCCGCGTCTATGTCGATCCTGCCGTGCTGCCGCAGGAACGCGCGGCGATCTTCGCCAGGACATGGCAGCTGCTGGGCCCCGCCAGCCAGGTGGCCGAACGCGGTCAGTACGTGGCGGCCGACATCGCCGGGATCAAGGTCTTCGCCATCCGCGGCCGCGACGGGACGCTCAGGGCCTTCAAGAATGTTTGCCGGCACCGCGGCGCCCAATTGCTGGCGGAAGGCGAGGGGCGCTGCGCCACCATACGCTGCCCCTATCACCAGTGGGTCTTTGCCGACGACGGCAAGCTGGTGAACGCCCCCTGGTTCGGGGACGACCCGGACTTCGATCCCTCCCAATGGCCGCTTGAACCGGTCCATGCCGACATTTGGCGCGGATTGCTCTTCGTCGCCATCGAACCCCAGGAAACGCTGGTGGAGCAACTTGGCGACCTGGTCGCGGAACTGGCGGACGAACCGATCGAGTCCTACCACGCGGTCAAGAGCGACCGCGTCGTCTTCGACGCCAACTGGAAGATCTATACCGACAACTTCGTCGAGGGCTACCACATCCCCGGCGTGCACCCGAAGTTCTTCGCCGCCATCGACTTCGAGCAGTTCAAGACCACGGCGCACAAGGGCTTCATCCGCATGACCGCGCCGCCGCGCGACGGGCTCTTCTACCGCGGCAAGTGGCTGTGGATGTGGCCGAACTGGACGCTCTCGCTCTTCGAGGGCGGCATGAACACCTCGCGCATCAACCCGATCGGGATCGACAGGACGGAGCAGATCTACAACTTCTACTTCGCCGACACCTCGTCCGCGCAGGAAGAGGCGCGCGCGGACACGATCCGCCGCAACCTGGCCGTGGTGCGCGAGGACTACGAGATCTGCGTTGCCACGCATCGGAACTATGCGGCCGGCAGCTACAGCGCCGGCCCGCTGTCGCCCCGCCACGAGCAGGGCGTGCACTACTTCCAGCAGAAGGTAAAGGAAAGTCTCGGCGTCTGATCAGCCCAGGATTTCCACCGAGATCGGCCTCGAGTCGGCGCCTAGCCGGTAGACGACCGGCACGCCGGTCTCCAGTTCACGCTTGAGGATCTCTTCCGGCGACAGGCCCTCGATAGCCATGATCAGCGACCGCAGCGAATTGCCATGGGCGGCGACCAGGACGCGCTTTCCCGAGAGCACGTCGGGCTGAATCATCTTCATGTAGTAGGGCAGCGAACGCGCCAGCGTGTCCTTGAGGCTTTCCCCGCCCGGCGGCGGAACGTCGTAGGAGCGGCGCCAGACGTGAACCTGGTCCTCACCCCACTTCTTGCGCGCGTCATCCTTGTTGAGACCTGTCAGCTCGCCGTAGTCGCGCTCGTTCAGGGCCTGGTCGCGGATCACCGGAAGGTCGGGCTGCCCGAGTTCGTCGAGGATCAGGCGCAGGGTGTGCTGGGCGCGCGTAAGTGCCGAGGTGTAGGCCTTGTCGAACCCCAGGCCCTTCGCCTTCAGGCG
Organism: Hyphomicrobiales bacterium; assembly: GCA_046349195.1. Lineage (GTDB taxonomy): Bacteria > Pseudomonadota > Alphaproteobacteria > Rhizobiales > Aestuariivirgaceae > Aestuariivirga. The sequence goes on along the minus strand of JAXMCU010000030.1, from coordinate 15,183 downwards.
CTGGCCCGCGGCACGCGCCTCCGCAATTCCCTTTTCGCTGAGGTCCGGATCCTTCCAGCCCGTGAACAGGTTCTTGAGATTCCATTCGCTCTGTCCGTGGCGGACGAGCACCAGCAGCCGTTGCATGTTCACTCCAATCCCAAAACGTCGCTCATGGCATAGAGCCCTGGCTTCTTGTCCATGGCCCAGAGCGCGGCCTTGACCGCGCCATAGGCAAAGATGTCGCGGCTTTCGGCCTTGTGGCTGAGCTCGATGCGCTCCGATGGTCCGGCGAAGATCACCGCATGTTCCCCCACCACCGAGCCGCCGCGGAGGGTTGCAAAGCCAATGTCGCCAACCGGCCGCGCGCCGGTATGTCCATCACGGCTGCGCACCGAGCGCTGCTCCAGCGCAATACCGCGGCCATCGGCGGCGGCCTTGCCCAGCAGGAGGGCCGTGCCGGATGGCGCATCGATCTTGTGCCGGTGATGCATCTCGACGATCTCGATGTCGAAATCCTCGCCAAGCGCTGACGCCACGCGCCTGACCAGCGAAGCCAGCAGGTTGACCCCGAGGCTCATGTTGCCGGACTTGACGATGCGGGCGTGGCGCGCCGCGGCCTTGATCCGGGCATCGCCCGCGGCGTCAATCCCGGTCGTGCCGATCACATGCACGATGCGGGCCTGGGCGCTGATGTCCACCAGGGCCAGCGTCGCTGCGGGAACCGTGAAGTCGATCACCCCGTCCACCTTGGCGAGAAGGGCCAGCGGGTCGTCGGTGACCGACACGCCCAGGGGGCCGATGCCGGCCAGCACGCCCATGTCCGCACCGAGATTTGGAGAACCGGGGGATTCCAGTCCCCCGGCAATTTCGGCCCCCGGCGTTGCATGCACGATCCGGGTCAGCACCCGGCCCATGCGGCCGGCGGCCCCGGCAATGGCGAGCTTCATTCTGCGGTCCTTTCCACAGCGGCGGTCATAGCAATGCCGTCAGGCCGTGGAAAGCGCCATGATCCGCTGGGCCCAGCGGGGTCAGACCCCTTCGACCAGGACAATGTCGGCCAGACCCGCACCCGCACGCCGCGCCTTTGCCGACTGGTATTCCGGTGAATTGTAGCAGTCGAGCGCGGCCTGCAGGCTCGGGAACTCGATCACCACATTGCGCGGTCGACCGTCACCTTCCATTTGATGCGATGTTCCGCCCCGCGCCAGGATCGTTGCGCCATATTTCTTGAAGGCTTCGGGCGCGGCACCGGCATAGTGCTTGTACTGATCGGGATCGGTGACGGTCACGCGTGCAATCCAGTAGGCCTTCGGCATCTCGACGCTCCTTCATGGCCAAAAGTCTATCGCGAGCATCGCATTGGCGTCCAGAGCAGGTGCAGGAACAGTCCTGCAAACTCCGAGCGGCCGATCTGTCAGCGCCGCGGCTTGACCGCCGCAAGCGGCCGGTAGGTGTCCTCGCCCCGGTCGACCCAGAGCTTGTCGCCAAAGAGCGAGGCGCCCGGCGGTTCGAAACTCTGGCGCTGCGGCGCCGGCTGCGCGGCGAGCGGGTCCTCGGCCTGCCAGACGGCTCCGTTGAGTTGGGCGCCGCCCTCCATGGTCAGGGACTGGTTGTGGACGTCGCCATGCACCTCGGATCCGGACAGAAGCCTGACTCTCAGGCCGCGCAGGGGTCCCGCAACCCGCCCTCGCACGGTGATGTCCTCTGCCACCACGCTGCCTTCCACGAATCCTGCCTCGCCGATGACGCATGACCTTGCGTTGAGGGTGCCGCGGAAATGTCCGTCGATCTCGATCAAGCCATCGCTTTCGAGGACCCCTTCAAGGCTCGTGTCGCGCGCAATGAGCGTCGTAAGCTGCTCCACCGGCAAATCGGGGAGATTGTCATTGCCGGGCGGCCGGGCTTTGCGAAAAATCATACTGACTCCGAGGCTTCGGTTGGCGCGGGCCGGACTCAAGAGCCGACTCACATCGCAAGGGTAATTCGTCATGCGCCGGCTGTCATTTGGTAATCCACTTGATTGTGGCTGCAGGCTTGCATCGGCAAAGCCTGCGAGACGATAGTGGGCCGGGCAGGTGCGGGGAAACGAGTCGGCGGGCGCGCCGGAACGGCCATTGCATGTCACGGTTTAGCCCATGTTTGGTGGCCAAAGGAGGCGGTCATCGGGCTGAGGCGGCTCCCGGCCGCGGCCAGATGGAAGGGAACGGATAGCCAAGGTTTGCGTCGCAGAATCATCAAGATAGCAGGCTACAGCACGATATCGGTGCTGGCGGCCATTCTGATCGTGGCGGCGGCATTCTACATCCGGCTCGCCAACGGTCCCGTTTCGCTCGACTTCATGACCGGCACCTTCCAGGACCAGATCAACAAGAACCTGTCCGGCATGAAGGTGAAGATCGCCGGTGCGATCATCGAACGCGAACCCGGCAGCGGCGTTCCGCATTTTCGCCTGAGCCAGATCGAGCTGACCGATGCGGCAGGCAATCTCATCGCCCGGGCGCCGCGCGCGGCCATCGGCATCGATGAGTCGGCACTCTTCACCGGCCGGGTTGTGCCGGTGTCGCTCGACCTCATCGGGCCGCGCATTCTCATGAAGCGCAACCTCGACGGCGGGTTCGAACTGGGTTTCGGCGCCCAGGCGGCGGATGAGCGCGAGGTCACTGTCGTGGATGAGGCGCCAGCCGAAGCCTCGGGCAAGTCGGATCAGGAGATCGCGCCGGACAAGACGCAGCGCGCCTTCGGCGAGGCGCTGATCGCAATCCTCTCGGGAGAGGGCGAGCAGGGGTCCAACGGAATTGGCGCCATTGAGACGGTTCGCGTCACCGATGCGGCCATCAAGTTCTACGACGAGGCAAACGACGCGATCTGGGATGCGCCCAAGGCCGAACTCGCCTTCCGGCGCATGCCCTATGGTTTCGCGGTGGTGGCCAATGTCGACGTGGCCAATGGCAACGAGACCGGCAACTGGCATACCGAGGTTTCCGCCAGCTACCGGCGCGAAAGCAGGTCCTTCGCCATCAGCGCCCGTATCGACGACCTGGTGCCGGCCAACATCTCGGACGAGATATTCGCCCTGGCCCAGCTCGCCCGCTTCAAGGTGCCGCTGTCCGGTCACGCGGAATTGGAGATCAAGGAAGACGGCACATTGTCAAAGGCCTCCGCCGAGTTTTCCGCGGCAGCGGGAGAAGTAAGTTTCCCCGACTATCTCGCTGAGCCCGTCATCGTCGACGAGGGCTCGCTGCGCATCGATTTTGATCCGGCCTCGGGCGGCCTCATCATCACCGACTCGCAGCTTCTGGTTGGCAGCTCGAAGGCACAGATCACGGGAAACATCCTGCCGGTTCGCAACACCGAGGGCATCCTGACCGCCGTCAACATTGCGCTGAACGCGCGCAACGTCTCCATCGATGCCGAGGGAACGGTCACGGCGCCCGTGGCCGTCGACCGGATCGACTTTGTGGGCCGGGCCGCGATCAACGACGCCCGCATGGACATCGACGACCTGGTGATCATGTCGGGCAGTGCCGGAATCAGGGTGAAGGGCAGCATCACTGGAGGGGGCGAGTCGCCGGGCATCCGGCTGTCCGGCCGCATCCGCGACCTGTCCGCGGCGCTGCTCAAGCAGCTCTGGCCCCCGATCCTGGTGCCAAAGACACGCGACTGGGTGACCCACAACGTCATCGACGGCGTGGTGACCGAGGGCGAGTTCATCGTCAATCTCCCGGTCGATGCCCTGGCGATCGCGAAGCGCGACAAGCGCATGCCGCCGAACTCGATCGACCTGCACTTCAAGATGGCCGACCTGTCGACGCGCTACTTCAAGGAGCTGCCGCCGATCATCAAGGCCGAAGGCGAGGCCAGTCTGAAGGATGACGACTTCAATCTCCAACTCAACACCGGCGAGATCGTGTTGGAATCGGGCAGACTGGGCAAGTTGCAGAAGGGCACCATGTCGGTCATTGACATTCTCGTTCCGGAAACGCCGGCGGAATACACCTTCGACGTGCTGGCGCCGACCGAGGCAGTGATCGAATACGCCAGCCATCCGTCGCTCAACCTGATCAAGAATTCCGGAATCGACACCAGCAAGCTGTCGGGTGCCGCCAACCTGCGCGGCAAGCTGGTCATCCCCATGATGAAGGGACCGCCGGCCGAGCGCATCGTCTTCTCGGCAGAGGCGGATGTTCGCGATGCCGCACTGCAGGGCGCGCTTCCTGGAATCGACATCACGGACGGCGAGGTGAGCGTCACCGTCGACAAAGGGCAGCTCGACGCCCAGGGCCCGGTGAAGATCAACGGCGTTCCCGTCCAGCTGACCTGGAGCCGGGCCCGCGGGCCGGGTGGCAAGCAGTCGGCTGTGATCGAGGCCACGCTCGATGACGACGAACGCAAGAAGATCGGCATCGACCTCGGCGAATTCATCCGGGGGCCCACCGCGGTCAAGGCCGCTCTGCCTGATCTCGCCGACCCGCAGGGCCGGATCGACATCGAGGCCGATCTGTCCAAGGCCGAGATGCAGATCGCGGCCATTGGCTGGTCGCGCCCACCGCTACCCAAGACGACGGCGTCCTTCACCTACTACGGGAAAGGCGACAAGGGGCGCAGGGTCGAGGATCTCGAAATCAAGGGGGATGACCTCACGATCACCGGCAGTGTGAGCCTCTTGCCCAAGGGTGGCATGAAGGAGGCGCGCCTGGGGCAGGTTCGGCTCAGTGACGAGAACCGCTTTGCCCTGACAATGACCAACAGCGACTCCGGCTCGACCATTGCCATCACCGGCGACAGTTTCGACGCCCGCCCGCTCATCCGCTCCATGTTCGGCGCGAGCCGTGCCGGAGGGTCCGATGATTCCCTCAAGAATCGCACCCCGCTCAACATCTCGCTCCAGCTCGACCGGGTCTATGCCCATCGCGGCGAAATCCTGAACGGAGTCTCGGGCGACATCCGCACCCGGGGCAGCACGGTCGAGGCCGCCGAGGTGAGCGGCACCTTTCTTTCGGGCCAGCCCATCGTCTTCAGGGTGACGCCAAATGAACAGGGCCGCGAAATGCGGATTTCCGGCCGCGATGCCGGTGCCGCGGTCCGGGCCGCCAATCTCTATTCGAAGATCGCAGGTGGACAGATCGAATTCTACGCGCAGATGGACAAGGACGCCTCATCCTCGGTGCGCGAGGGTAAGCTGGTGATCCGCGACTTCGAGGTCCGCAACGAAGCGGCCCTGGCGGAGCTCGATGCCAAGGGCAAGCCGAAGAAGTCAGGCCCGCGCAAGGAAGGTCTGTCGTTCAAGCGCCTGACCTTGCCCTTCACCACCGACGCCAGGTTCCTGCGCTTGGGCGACTCCCTGGTGCGCGGCAATGAGCTTGGCGCCACGGCGCAGGGCGTCATCCGCAAGTCCGACGGTGCCATCGACATCACCGGCACGATCATCCCGGCCTACGGTCCCAATGCCGCGCTGGGCAATATCCCGGTGCTCGGGGAGATCCTGACCGGCGGCGGCGGAGAAGGCATCTTCGGGCTGACTTATGCGCTGGGCGGGACGATGAACAAGCCGGTGTTCCAGACCAATCCGGTCTCGGCAATCGCGCCCGGCATCTTCCGCAAGCTCTTCGAGTATGGCGACCTGCCCTCCGGCAAGCCGCTGCCGCAGTCGCGCAATACGGACAAGTCCGGTCCCTGATCTTCGGCAGCTCCGGCTGGGTATCAGCCGAGCGGCTTGACCAGCACGTGGCGCTTCTTGCCCATCGACAGCTTGATCACACCGTCGGCATTGAGCAGGGCTGCGGTCAGCAACAGCCGCTCGTCGCCGGCCGGCGCATCGTTGATGCGGATGGCGCCGCCCTGGACGGCGCGCCGGGCTTCGCCATTGGAGGAAGCCAGGCCCGCGGCCACGCAGGCGGCCAGCAATCCGGTGCCTGCGGCCAGATCGAGCGCGATGCTGGGCAGGCCCTCGGCGCTGGCGCCTTCCTCGAAGGTCCGCCGCGCCGTCTCGGCGGCCTCATTGGCGATGTCGCGGCCATGCAGCATGGCGGTCGCCTCGGTGGCCAGAACCTTCTTGGCCTCGTTCACTTCGGATCCGCCCAGCCCCGCCAGCCGGTCAATCTCGCCAATTGGCAGTTCGGTGTAGAGCTTCAGGAAGCGGCCGACATCAGCATCCTCGGTGTTGCGCCAGTACTGCCAGTAGTCATAGGGGCGGAGCATGTCGGCATTGAGCCAGATTGCGCCCGACATGGTCTTGCCCATCTTGGCCCCCGAAGAGGTCGTGAGCAGCGGCGTCGTCAGCGCATAGAGCTGGCGCTGGTCGCAGCGGCGGCCCAGCTCGATGCCGTTGACGATGTTGCCCCACTGGTCCGAGCCGCCCATCTGCAGGACGCAGTCATGCCGGCGCGACAGTTCGAGGAAGTCATAGGCCTGGAGGATCATGTAGTTGAATTCGAGGAAGGTGAGCGGCTGTTCGCGGTCGAGGCGCAGCTTCACGGAATCGAAGCTCAGCATGCGGTTGATGGTGAAGTGAACGCCGTAGTCGCGCAGGAAGTCGATGTAGTTCAGGTGGTCCAGCCAGTCGGCATTGTTGACCATCCGCGCTTCGCCGGGACCATCGCCAAAGGCCAGGAACTTGGTGAAGACCTGCTTGATGCCGGCAAGATTGGAATTGATCTGCTCGACGGTGAGCAGCTTGCGCGACTCGTCCTTGAACGAGGGGTCGCCGATCTTGGTGGTGCCGCCGCCCATCAGGGCGATGGGGCGGTGACCGGTCTTCTGCATCCAGCGCAGCATCATGATCTGCACCAGCGAGCCGGCATGCAGGCTGGTGGCGGTGGCGTCGAATCCGATGTATCCCGTGATGCGGCCGGATTTGGCGGCGGCATCGAGACCCTCCGGATCGGAGATCTGGTGGATGAATCCCCGTTCCGAGAGAACATTGAGGAAATCGGACTTGAAAGTGCTCATGGTTCCAACTCGCAAGAAACGTGGCGGCTCTTACCACGGGAGTGTCGGGTGTCAAAAGCGCTGACGGCCCTTGGCCTCATGTCCGGCACGTCGCTCGACGGCATCGACGTGGCGCTGCTGTCGAGCGATGGCGAGATGGAAGTCCGGCGCGGCCCGGCGCGGACCTATCCCTATGACGGGTCGCAGCAGGCACTGCTGAAGGATGCCATCGCCGATGCGGCGAAGCTGACTGACCGCACCGACCGGCCACGTTCGCTGGCAGAAGCGGAACGGGTGCTCACCGAATGGCACGCGGAGGCGGTTCATGCCTTTTGTCAGGAACAGTCCCTAACCCTCTCGGAAATCGACGTGATCGGTTTTCACGGGCAGACAGTCCTGCACCGTCCCGAGCGACGCCTGACGGTGCAGCTGGGCGACGGGAGAACCCTGGCGCGGCGCACCGGCCGGCCGGTGGTCTTCGACATGCGGGCGGCCGACGTGGCTGCAGGCGGGCAGGGGGCGCCGCTGGTTCCGGTCTATCACCGGGCACTCGCTGCCAGCAGACGGGAGCGGCCCATCGCCTTCCTGAATGTCGGGGGCGTCGCCAACGTCACCTGGATCGGCGCCGATGGCGAGTTGCTGGCCTTCGACACAGGCCCCGGCAACGCACTGCTCAACGATTGGTGCCTCAAGCGGATCGGCATGCCCTTCGACGAGGGCGGGCAACTCGCCGCGTCCGGTCGGGTCGATCCCGCTGCGCTGGCGCAGCTCCTGGGTCACGGCTACTTCGAGGATCCGCCGCCAAAGTCGCTGGACCGCAACAGCTTCGCCTCGTTGCCCCTTGGCCATCTGTCGGATGCCGACGGGGCCGCCACGCTGCTGGAATTCACGCGAGCCAGCGTCCTGAAGGCCAGGGAGTGGTTTCCGGCCGAACCGCATCTGTGGGTGGTCTGCGGCGGCGGTCGCCTGAACACGGCACTGATGAATGGGTTTCCCGGCCGTGGATCGCTGTTCCTGACGGCGGAGGAGGCCGGCTTCGACGGCGACAGCATGGAGGCGGAGGCCTGGGCCTATCTCGCCATCCGCGCACTGAAGGGACTGGCGCTGACCTATCCCGGGACGACAGGCGTTGCCGAACCCATGAGCGGCGGCGTCATCGCGGGGCGCTGAAGCGCCGGCCTACATCTGACCTTCGCTGGCCAGCCGCTTGTCGAGATAGGTGGAGCAGATCTTGGTCAGTTCCTCGATCTTGTCCTGGAAGAAGTGATTGGCGCCCGCGATGACCTTGTGTTCGACGGCGATGCCCTTCTGGGTCTTCAGCTTCGAGACCAGGCTGTGCACGGCCTCCGGCGATGTGACCGTGTCCTTGTCGCCGTTGACGAAGAGTCCTGAAGCCGGGCAGGGCGCAAGGAACGAAAAGTCATAATGCTTGGCGAGCGGCGCAACCGAGATGAAGCCCGAAATCTCCGGGCGCCGCATCAGGAGCTGCATCGAAATCCAGGCTCCGAAGGAAACGCCCGCGATCCAGCACACGCGCGCCTCGCGGTTGAAGGACTGCAGCCAGTCGAGCGCTGAAGCCGCGTCGGCAAGCTCGCCCGCGCCGTTCTCGAAGATGCCCTGGCTCCGGCCCACGCCGCGGAAATTGAAGCGCAGCACCGAGAAGCCGCGGCTCTGGTACATCTGGTACAGCGCATGGACGATGGGATTGTTCATCGTGCCGCCGAAGGCCGGATGCGGGTGAAGAATGATCGCGATCGGAGACCCCTGGACCTTCGAATGATGGTAGCGCGCCTCGATGCGCCCGGCAGGTCCGTTGAAAATCACTTCTGGCATTAAGGTCTAGGTCCTCATCGACGCGGGCCCAAGGAGTCTTCCGGCAGTTCGCACGAAAAGTTGACTCCTGTAGTCGGGTTTTCTATATTTCAGTTTAGAACGCTTCAAAATTGGTCGGGTGGCCTTGATCGGCCGGCAGGCCTCGCGGTTTAGCACGGTTGCGGGGTGAAAAATCAAGACTTTCGTGCAGATGGAACGGGACGACACGCGATGAAGATGAGCACCAAGGGCCGCTATGCCGTCATGGCCCTCATTGACATCGGCCATCACTCGGGGGGCGAGCCTGTCTCGCTCGCCGAGATCGCCGAACGCCAGGACATCAGCCAGGAATATCTGGAGCAGCTCTTCGCCAAGCTGCGCCGGGCGGGCCTGGTCGAAAGCGCCCGTGGTCCCGGCGGCGGCTATCGCCTGGCGCGCGCCATGAGCGACATCCCCGTGGCCGAGATCGTCCTTGCCGTCGACGAGGAGCTGCGGGTGACGCGTTGCGATGGCGATGCCGTCGAAGGCTGCGTCAGGGGCGAGCGCTGCAATGCCCATGACCTCTGGTCCTCCCTCGGCCGGCAGATGATGAATTTTCTCGGATCGATCACGCTGGAAGACGTGGTCCAGAAGCGGAACCTGGCGCTCGCCGCCACCATCAAGCAGACCAAGGACCGCCACGTGCGGCAGCCGGCGTGAGGCATTATCTCGACCATAACGCCACGTCGCCGCTGCGGCCCGCGGCCCGCGAGGCGATGCTGTCGGCCATGGCGCTGGCGGGCAATGCCTCGTCGGTCCATGCCGAGGGCCGGGCCGCGCGCAAGCTGCTGGACGACGCGCGCGAATCAGTGGCCCGGGTACTGGGTGTCCTGCCGCAGATGCTGGTCTTCACCAGCGGCGGCAGCGAGTCCAATACCATGGCCATCAGCGGCGCGCCGGTGTCGCGGCTGCTGGTCTCGGCGGTCGAGCATCCATCAGTGCTGGAATCGGCGCGTCAGAGCGACAAGTCGGTCGAGATCATCCCGGTCACGGGCGATGGCGTGATCGACCTCGAAGCCTTGGCGCGCATGCTACCCGGTGCCCCCGCGCTGGTGAGCGTCATGCTCGCCAACAACGAGACCGGCGTGATCCAGCCCATCTCCCGCGTGGCGGAGCTGGCGGGGGCGCAGGGTGCCCTGTTGCACGTCGACGCCGTGCAGGGGCTCGGCAAGGTTCCCGTGAACTTCGGCCTGCTGGGGGCCGATCTCATGACCGTTGCGGCCCACAAGCTGGGCGGCCCCGCGGGAATTGGCGCCCTCGTCATTCGCGACGGACTTGTGATCGATCCCCTGATCCACGGCGGGGGCCAGGAGCTGCGCCGCAGGGCCGGCACCGAGAACGTCGCCGGTGCCGCAGGATTTGCAGCGGCTGTGGACGAAAAAAGGCTTGAAATCAGAGTATTGCGTGACAATCTCGAGCAGGCACTTGAAGGGGCGGTCATTTTCGGCCGGAGCGCTGAGCGTCTTCCGAACACGACCTGCTTCGCCGCACCCGGCATGGACGCGGAAACGCTGCTGATGGGCTTCGACCTTGCCGGCATCGCCGTCTCCTCCGGTTCGGCCTGTTCCTCCGGCAAGGTGGCGCGCTCGCATGTGCTCGACGCGATGGGGATTGCCCCGGAAATCTCACGTGCCGCCATCCGCGTATCGCTGGGCTGGACCACGACCGCCGAAGACATCGAACACTTCATCGCCACGTGGCGGCGCCTGCGCGCCCGTCACAAGGCCAGGGCTGCCGCATAGAGAAGAACATGGCTGATCTCGACACCATCGAACTCGTCAAGGATATCGACGTCGACAAGTACAAGTACGGTTTCACCACCGACATCGAATCCGATTTCGCGCCGAAGGGGCTGGACGAGGATATCGTGCGCTTCATCTCGGCCAAGAAGGGCGAGCCGGCCTGGATGCTGGAGGCGCGGCTGGAGGCCTATCGCCGCTGGCTTCAGATGGACGAGCCGACATGGGCGCGCGTCCACTATCCGAAGATCGACTTCCAGGATCTTTACTACTACGCCGCGCCGAAGAGCCTCGCGGCTCCCAAGAGCCTCGACGAGATCGACCCCAAGCTGCTGGAAACCTATGCCAAGCTCGGCATTCCGCTGAAGGAGCAGGAAATCCTTGCCGGCGTGCGCAAGCAGGGTGAGAAGAGCACGCTCGACGAGGAGACGGGCAGCGAATACGCGTCCGGGAAAGTGGCGATCGACGCGGTCTTCGACTCGGTCTCGGTGGTCACGACATTCAAGGCCGAACTCGCCAAGGCAGGGGTCATCTTCTGCTCCATCTCGGAAGCGCTTCGCGAACACCCGGAGCTTGTCCGGAAGTACCTGTTCTCGGTCGTGCCGCAGGGCGACAATTTCTATGCGGCACTGAACTCGGCCGTCTTCTCGGACGGGTCCTTCGTCTACGTGCCGCCGAACACGCGCTGTCCGATGGAGCTGTCGACCTATTTCCGCATGAACGCGAAGAACACCGGCCAGTTCGAGCGGACCCTGATCATCGCCGACAAGGGCTCCTACGTGTCCTACCTCGAAGGCTGCACCGCGCCCACGCGCGATGAGAGCCAGCTGCATGCCGCCGTGGTCGAGCTGATCGCGCTCGAGGATGCCGAGATCAAGTACTCGACGGTCCAGAACTGGTATCCGGGCGATGCCGAGGGCAAGGGCGGCATCTACAATTTCGTGACCAAGCGCGGCGACTGCCGCGGGGCCCGGTCCAAGATCTCCTGGACGCAGGTCGAAACCGGTTCCGCGATTACCTGGAAGTACCCGAGCTGCATCCTGCGCGGCGATGACTCGCGGGGCGAATTCTACTCCATCGCCATTTCCAATGGCCGCCAGCAGGTCGACAGCGGCACCAAGATGATCCATCTGGGCAGGAACACCTCCAGCCGCATCATCTCCAAGGGCATTGCCGCCGGTCGCAGCGACAACACCTATCGCGGGCTGGTGTCGGCGCATCGCAAGGCGACCAATGCCCGCAACTTCACCCAGTGCGATTCGCTGCTGATCGGCGACAAGTGCGGGGCCCACACGATTCCCTATATCGAATCAAAGACATCCACGGCCCAGTTCGAGCACGAGGCGACCACGTCGAAGATCTCCGACGATCAGATGTTCTACTGCATGTCGCGCGGGCTGTCGGAAGAGGAGGCCGTGGCGCTGATCGTCAACGGCTTCGTGCGCGACGTGCTGCAACAGTTGCCAATGGAGTTCATGGCCGAAACCCAGAAGCTGATCGGCATTTCGCTGGAAGGATCGGTCGGATGACGCTCACCTTTCTCGACGTGGCACTTCCCATCGGACTCGGCGCCGTCTTCGGGGCCTGGCGCTACATGAAGCGGCTGGAGGCCAAGGCGCCGAAGGCACTGACGTCCAGCCTCGCCGATGGCCTGAAGGGCACCGTGGGGCTTGCCATCATCACCCTCGCTTACAAGTATTTCTTGGGATCCTGAGTACGCACAATGAATATGCTCGACATCAACAACCTGCATGTGAAGCTCGAAGACGAGGAGCGGGAGATCCTGCGTGGCCTCACGCTGGCCGTGAAGCCCGGCGAGGTCCATGCGATCATGGGCCCGAACGGCTCCGGCAAGTCGACGCTGTCCTATGTGCTGGCGGGTCGCGAGGGCTACGAGGTCACCGACGGTTCGGTCACCTTCAAGGGCGAGGACCTGCTGGCCATGGAGCCCGACCAGCGCGCCGCAAAGGGTGTGTTCCTGGCCTTCCAGTACCCCATCGAGATCCCCGGCGTCGCCACGATGCAGTTCCTGAAGGTGGCGCTCAACGCCCAGCGCAAGGCGCGCGGCGAGAAGGAACTCTCGACGCCCGATTTCATGCGCCTGGTCAAGGACCGCGCGGCCAGGCTGAACGTGTCTCAGGACATGCTCAAGCGCCCCGTCAATGTGGGCTTCTCGGGTGGTGAAAAGAAGCGCGCGGAGATCCTGCAGATGGCGGTGCTCGAACCGTCCCTGTGCATTCTCGACGAGACCGATTCCGGCCTCGACATCGATGCGCTGCGTGTTGTGGCTGACGGTGTCAACGCCCTGCGGTCTCCCGACCGCGCGATGATCGTGATCACGCACTACCAGCGCCTGCTGGACTACATCGTGCCTGATTTCGTGCATGTGCTGTCCAAGGGACGGATCGTGAAATCGGGCGGCAAGGAGCTGGCGATCGAACTCGAATCGCGGGGCTATGCCGAATTCACCAGGGATGCGGCATGACTCTCGCGCCCAAGCCAACGCCGGCGGAAGCGGCTTTCGGCCTGCCACTGCCCCATCGCCGGATGGAAGACTGGCGATGGACGGACCTGCGCCAGCTCCTCGACCGGCCTTATCCGCCCCGCCAAGGCGTCACGGCGGATCCGCGCGAGGTGGAGCGCCTGATCAGATCCTCGCCCTTCGCGGGACTGGCGGCAACGCGCATCGTGCTGGTCAACGGCCATTTCGATGCCGCACTGTCGCAGCGCGCGAACGACGATGTCGCCATCGCGGTGACGGACGATGACCCGTTGCTGCGCCTGAATGCGGCGTTCCAGACCGACGGCGCCCGCCTGCGCGTGTCGGGAACGGCCGATCGGCCGATCGAGATCGTCCATGTGGCGACGGCGGCGGAGGCCCGCACCATCGCGACCCGTACGGTGATCGAGGTGACCGCGGGAAGCTCGGCCACGATCATCGAGACGCATGTGGGCGCGGGAGCCTATCTCGCCAATCCGGTCACCGCGATCCGCCTGGAAGAGGGCGCACGCCTCGACCGCATCAAGGCCGAGCGCGAGTCGGCCGATGCTCTGCATCTCGCCCAATGTGACGTGGCGCTGGCCGCGCGCACGGTCTTGCGCGATTTCACCCTCACCTCCGGGGCCCGCATCAATCGGCAGAACGGAACCTACCGGTTCGACGGGCAGGGTGCGGACGCGAGGGTCTCCGGCGCCTATCTGCTGGGCGGCCGGCAGCATGCCGATACGCGCCTTGTCGTCGATCATCAGGTTCCACATTGCACCAGCCGCGAGCTGTTCAAGTGCGTCATGGACCAGCAGGCCCGGGGGATCTTCCAGGGCAAGGTCGTGGTGCGCCCTGACGCGCAGAAGACCGATGGCAAGCAGTCCAGCCATGCCCTGCTGCTGTCGGAGACGGCGGAGTTCGATGCCAAGCCGGAGCTCGAGATCTTCGCCGACGATGTGGTGTGCGGGCATGGCGCCACATCGGGCGACCTGAATCACGATCATCTCTTTTACCTGCAATCGCGCGGCATCCCCGAGCTGGAGGCCAAGGCCCTGCTGATCGCGGCCTTCGTGGGCGAGGCTTTTGAGACTGTGGAACACGACGGACTGCGGGAGGCCCTGGCAAGATTCGCGGAAATCTGGCTGCTTGACCACAAGGGGGACCGCTGACCATGGCCTTCGACGTCGCCACCGTCCGCCGCGATTTTCCGATCCTGTCGCGTCAGGTCTATGGAAAGCCTCTGGTCTATCTCGACAATGCCGCCTCGGCGCAGAAGCCGAAGCCAGTGCTCGACGCGATCATGAAGAGCTACACCGAGGAATATGCCAACGTGCACCGCGGGCTGCACTTCCTGTCCAATGCCGCGACCCAGGCCTTCGAGGACGCACGCGAGAGCGTGCGCGCCTTCCTCAACGCGCCGTCGAAGGACCAGATCGTCTTCACCCGCAATGCCACCGAGGCAATCAATCTGGTGGCGCAGAGCTATGGCGGGCAGGTGATCGGCGAGGGCGACGAGATTGTCCTGTCGATCCTCGAGCACCACTCGAACATCGTGCCCTGGCATTTTCACCGCGAGCGCCGCGGCGCCGTATTGAAGTGGGCGCCGATCGACGACGACGGCAATTTCCTGCTCGAGGAATTCGAGAAACTGCTGACGCCGCGCACGAAGATCGTGGCCATCACGCAGATGTCCAATGCGCTGGGCACCATCGTGCCGGTGGCCGATGTCATCAGCCTGGCACATGCGCGGGGGATTCCGGTACTGGTCGACGGCAGCCAGGCCGCGGTGCACATGCCGGTTGACGTGCAGGCGCTTGACGCCGATTTCTATGTCTTCACCGGTCACAAGACCTATGGTCCGACGGGCATCGGCGTGCTCTATGGCAAGGCCGACCTGCTGCGCCGCATGCCGCCCTACCAGGGTGGCGGCGAGATGATCAATGAAGTGACCCTCGACACGGTGACCTACAATGATCCGCCGCACCGTTTCGAGGCGGGGACGCCGGCCATCGTCCAGGCCATCGGCCTTGGTGCCGCACTGGACTACATGAGGGGCGTCGGCCTTGGCGAGATCGCGGCCCACGAGGGCAAGCTGCGCGACCATGCCATGGCCCGCCTCGCCGAGATCAATTCCCTGCGCATCTTCGGCCGCGCCCGGAACAAGGGTGCCATCGTCTCGTTCACGATGGAAGGTGCCCA
>JAXMCU010000029.1:0-23152 GCA_046349195.1 Hyphomicrobiales bacterium | reverse complement strand
GCGGCCCGCTCCAGAAATCGAGAAACTGGGCAACGCCTGAAGCCGGGTCGCCGGCATCCACTGCCTGCCGGATTCGCGCTTCCAGCCGGGCAATGTCGGCGAACATGCTGCGCTCCAGGCTGCTGCCGTCGCGGAGGAAGTGGAACGCCGCCGGCTCGATCAGCGTGAGGCTCTGGACCCGCGCCGGAAACTGCAACGCGATCCGCAGCGCGAGCGCGCCGCCATAGGAGTGACCCACGAGGTGCACCGGCGCGCCGAGGTTGCCCCATGCCCTGACAAGCGCCTGTGCCTCCTCGGCCGCGGTCATGCGCGCGGCGGACCCGCCCAGGCACCGGTGACTTGGCAGATCCTGGCGGATCATCCGCCGGCTTCCGCCAAAGGCCTCGCAGATCCTGGTCCACTGTGCGGGATGGCCGCCCGTGCCATGCAGGAACACGATGGCTGCCGAAGACGTCGCACGGTCAGCCATGGCGATCACGCTCGTAGACGGCCGAAACCAGATTTCCCCGGCGCAACCCGATGTCCTTCAGGAGGTGATCGTCCAGACCCTGCAGCAGCCGCAGGTCACGACGGCGGCGATACCAGTCCAGGATCACCCGCCGGAGAAACGACCGGCCGTAGCGCAGGCGCGAAACTGCGCCGGTGGCCGCAGCTGGTCTGCGGTGGTGCCGAAGCGGATGGGAGAATGGCAGGGTCATTGCAATATTCCAGGTTGTGGAGTTACTTGGTTCGTCCGATCGCCACACGGCCATTGCCGGAGCGCTAGTCCGGTGGCCAGGCAGCGGATTGGAAATAGCCCGCGGCATGCCGGTCCTCTATGTCCGGCCTGCCGCTTTCATTGACCGATCAATCGGAACTGAGGTCAGCTTGGCCGAGGACGTGCTCTCAGAGATTCTCCGGACCGTCCGGCTGCGCGGCGGCGTGTTCCTCGACGCGCGCCTGTCGGCGCCATGGAGCGTGGTTTCCGGTCTGACGGGCGAGGACTGCAGGGCCTTCATGCCGGAGGCAACCCAGCTTTGTGCGCTTCACTACGTGCTTGGCGGCAGCCTGTATTGCGAGGTCGAGAACGAGGAGATCGTCGAGGTCGCATCCGGCGAACTCCTCCTGCTTCCCCAGAATGACACGCATGTCCTGGCCAGCCAGCCGGGATGCCGGTCGGTCGACGCCCATGAGCTGATCCAGCCGGCGACTGATGGCGGCCTCGCCCGCATCGTCCACGGCGGGGGCGGCGCGGAAACCCACGTCATCTGCGGCTTCCTCGGCAACGACGATCATCGCAGCCCGCTGATGTCGGCACTCCCGCGGGTGCTGAAGATCGGCATCGTCGAGGGGACGTCGCGGGACTGGATCGAGTCGTCCGTGCGCTATGGTGCCGAGCAGCTCTGCAATGGCGCACTGGCTTCCTCGGCCGTCATGTCGCGGCTGTCGGAGTCGCTCTTCGTGGAGGCCGTGCGGGCCTATGCCGAACGGGCAAGGGACAGCCGCGGTGGCTGGCTCGCCGGCCTCGGCGACCAGCATGTCGGCCGCGCGCTGGCGCTGATCCATGGCAGGCTTCGCGAAGCGTGGACGATCGAGGCACTTGCCGAATCCGTCGGCGTCTCGCGGACCGTACTCGTCGAGCGCTTCACGGCGGCGATGGGGCTGCCGCCCATCAAGTATCTGACGCAGACGCGCATGGCTCTCGCCAAGGAAATGCTGCTCCAGCGCCGCAAGACCGTACCGCAGATCGCGGTCGAGGTCGGCTATGAGGCGGAAGCGGCCTTCAACCGCGCCTTCAAGCGGGAAGTAGGCCTGCCGCCCATCGCCTGGCGCGACGCGGAGTCGCGCTGACCCGAGACGATTGCTAGTCGCCGAACACCACCTGCCCGTCGGAGATGGTGATCCGTGGGCGGACGGTCCGGATCGCGTCCGGATCGGTCTGTTCCAGATCCGCCGCAAGCACCGTGACGTCGGCAAGAAGCCCCGGCTTCAGAACGCCGGTCTTGCCGTCCATGAATCCGGCATAGGCGCCTTCCACCGTGTAGGAGTGGATTGCTTCGTCGAGGCTGACCCTGTTGTCGGGCAGGTCCGGCGACCAGCGGCCCCGGGTCATGGCTGATTGGATCGACCACAGCGGATCGATGTCGGAGACGGGCCAGTCGGTCGCGAAGACCACATGCGCGCCGCTGTTCCGGATTGCGCGCTGCGCGAAGGCAAAGGGCCAGCGCGCCTTGCCCAGCCGCGAGAGGTAAGGCTCGAGTGGCAGGCCGTGACAGCCCGGCGGATGCGGCGGCTGCATCGAGGCGATGACGCCCAGCCCGGCGAAACGTCCGATATCCTCGGGATGAATGACCTCGACGTGCTCGATGCGGTGGCGGCTGTCGCGGCGTCCATTCGCCTTCTGCGCGGCTTCATAGCCGTCGAGCGTGATGCGCACCGCGCCATCGCCAATGGCATGCACGGCGATCTGAAGGCCGCGGCGGTCAGCCTCGACCGCGACCCTGGCGAAATGCTCGGGCGTGAACAGCGGTTCGCCGCGCCAGCCGGGCCGGTCAGCATAGTCCTCGACCATGACCGCCGTGGCGCTGTCGACCACGCCGTCGACGAAGACCTTCACGAATCCGGACTGCAGCATGTCCGAGCGGTAGCGCCTGGCCATGTCGCTCGCCTTGTCGAGCATGGACAGGTCCATGACATTCTTCATGTGGAAGGGAATGCGGGCCCGCGCGGTGAGCTGGCCCCGGCGCTGCAGTTCGGCGAGCAGTTCAAGCGTATAGAGATTGCCGTCCATGTTGTGGATAGCCGTGATGCCATGCGCGGCGCAATGCGCCAGGCCCTTGGCGACGATAGCGAGGTCCTTCTCGAACTCCGCTGCATCCGGATAGGGATCTGGCTCGCCGCCGGTCGAGAGGCCGAGGCGGTCGCGACCGCTCTCGGTCGACAGGTGCCGCACCGGACCGATGGCCTCGCCTTCACGCAATTCGCCGGTGGCAAGCCCGTCGGCCCCCATCACCACTTCGTTGCCCGGACCCACTTTCTTTCCCGCCAGGATGCCGGCCCTCTCCAGGGCAACGGTGTTTGCCCAGGCCGTATGGTGGTCCGGCGCGAAGAACAGCAGCGGACGGTCCGGCGCGATGCGGTCAAGATGGTGCCGGGTGAGCGGCTCGTTTTCGGAGATGATGACGTAGTCGGCCTGCTCGCCGATGACGAGATCGCTGCCCGGATTGGCGTCGAGATAGGCCCTGGCGCGGGCCTTCAGCTCATCGAATCCCCTACAGCCGAAGAGCTGCAGGTGGTCGAGTTCTGCCGCGCCGGCGAAGAGGTGCATATGGCTCTCGACGAAACCCGGCGTCACCGTGGCGCCGGCGGCATCGATCACCCGCGTCCTGGCCCCCTTCTCCGCCAGGACATCGCGAGCGCTGCCAACCGCTGCGATACGGTTTCCGCTGATGGCCAGCGCCTCGGCTCGAGGCTGGTGCTCGTCCATGGTCAGGATGCTTGCGTTGGCGATGATGATGTCTGCACTCATGTCAGGGGTCCATTCCAGTTGATGCCTTCGGCCGTCATCATGGCTTGCCAGGCAGGGCGAGCCGCGACGAGCCCGGCGAGATGGCGGATGTGGGGATAGTCGAGGGCCGTCACCTGCATCTGGCGCGTCCAGCGGCAGAGCATGACGAAGAACAGGTCGCAGGCCGAGAATGCGGGGCCCAGCACATAGGGGCCATTCCTGGCCAGAGTTTCATCGAAGCGCGAAAGGAACCGCTGAAGGCGTTGTTCCGAAACGGCTTTCAGGTCGGCCTGGCTCGCCTCGGCCTGGACATAGTTTTCCGCGTGCCACCAATGCTGCAGGTCTTCCTGGACGGTGTTGGTGAGGTAGAAGAGCCATTGCAGGAACAGATGACGCGACGGATCGCCGGGCAATGGCATGAGGCCGGCACCGGGATGGTTCTCGCCGAGATAGATCAAGATGGCGGCGGACTCATAGATCACCCTGCCCGCATGGACGAGCGTTGGCACCCGGCCATTGGGATTGAGCGCCAGGTAGCTTGGCGCCCGATGTTCTCCCCGTGACAGGTCGATCCGCACCAGCTCGAAGGGAACACCCAGCTCCCGCAGCAGCGCATGCGGCGCCATATTGGCACTTCCCCGGTCCCAATAGAGCCTGTAGACAGGCGTCTCGCTTACGGATTCTGCCGCCATGGTCTCTCGCCTCGCCCTGTCCTCGTTCCTGCTCCTTGCCGCCGCCATGCCGGCCTGTGCACAGGAGCGCCAGTGGATGCTCGACGCAAGCGACTCCGACGCATACCTGATCTTCGGCGTTCCGGATTCGGACGACGTGGGCGTGAGCCTCTGGTGCACGGTGCAGACCGACGAGGTCAATGTCTTCGTTCCCGAGGCCACTGCCAAGATCAATCCGGGCGCGGACGTGCCTTTCGTCATCCAGGCGGGAGACGAGAGCGTGCAGGTCAAGGGCAAGAGCGAGGTGAACATGGACGCAGGCCAGACCAGCGTCGAGGCCAAGCTGCCGGTCGCCTCGCAGATCTTTGCGGCCATGATGAAGTCCGACCGTTTCCGCGTCGTGGTGGATGGAAACGAGACGGTCTTTCCGCTGATGGATGCCGATCTCGAGGGTCTCCTCGCGCTCTGCCGCAAACCCTGAGATCACGGATCAGCCGAGGGCGCCCACCAGACGGCCGAGCGTTTCGATCGTCGAATGATCGGCAATCCCGTCGACGCGCGCCGGACGGAAGTGACGCTGAAAGGCACGGACCACCGTTGCCGTGTCGTGATCGTAGTTTCCCGAGAGCGGCAGTCCATAGCCATACTCGGCCAGCAGCGCCTGCAGCCTGATGACCGCTTCGCCGGTATCGCCCGGCCTGATGCCCGGTCCCGCCGCGATCGGCGCGGGCTCCACCCAATGGCCGATGCCGGCGCGATGCAGCGCCTCCCAGTCGAAATGCTCTCCGGGGTCGATCTTGCGACCAGGCGCGACATCGGAATGGGCGAGAACCAGATGCCTTGGGATTGCATGGCGCGCGAGGATGTCGCGGCACAGCCGGATCACGCCCTGCATCTGTGCCGGTGGATAGGGCTGATCCCCGGGATTGTGGATCTCGATGCCGATGGAGCGCGAATTCGTGTCCGTCTCGCCGCCCCAGGATGACTGCCCCGCATGCCAGGCCCGCATCTCCTCGCCCACCATCTGGGTGATGCGTCCGATCTCGTCCACGAGATAGTGGCAGGATACGCCCGACTCCGGATTGCACAGCCAGTCGCGCGCCTTGGCCGCCGAGGCCATGCCGGTATAGTGCAGCAGAAGCATGTCCACGCCCCGCCCATCGCGGCGCGGGCCGATATTGGGCGAAAGCACGAAATCGTCCGCGATGAAGGAACGGATCACAGGCCCCGCTCCCGCGCGATCGTGTCGTAGGCCTCGTTGATCTTCTGCAGGCGTTCGGTCGCGATCTCGATCATCTCCTCCGGCACGCCTTCGGCGATGTGCCGGTCCGGATGATAGGCACGGACCAATTCGCGATAGCGCTTCTTGATGGCCTCGGGCTGCGCACTGCGGTCGACACCGAGAATGACGTAGGGGTCGCTGGCCACGATCGCATGCCGGGCGCGGATGCGGGCGTAGTCCGCCTCGCCGAAGCCGAAGATGGCGGCCACGCGTGCGAGATAGGCATCTTCCGCCGGATGCAGCGCATCGTCGGCCTTGGCGATATGGAAGAGTCCGTCGAGCACGTCTTCCAGCATGTCGGAACGCGGCTCGAACAGCCGCGCGATCTGGCGCGCATAGGACTCGAAGCCGGCCGTGTCCTGCTTTGCTAGGTTGAAGACCCGGGCCACGGCCGGCAATTCGCCATCAGGAACGTGAAAGACCTGCTTGAAGGCGCGGATCTCGACCTCGTCGACGACGCCGTCAGCCTTGGCCATCTTGGCGCCAAGGGCAATCATGCCGATGGTGAAGGCGATGGATTTTTCCGGCGCGGTCGTGCGGCCCGGCGTGAACTGTTGAAGAAAGGCGGACACCGACCCGCCGATGGCGCTGATGGTATCGGCGATGCGGGTCCAGATCGACATGCCGCCTCAGCGGGCTCCGGGCCCTAGGCCTTCTTGAAGAAATGTCCAAGCCTGAAGACGGGAACGCCCACGTCCTCGTGCCGTGCCAGCCGGCGCTCGACTTCCCAGGCCCGCCCCGCGGTCCACAGGGTCGCCCAGATGACCGGCAGCGCGCCCAGCGCCATGATGCCGTACATCACCATCTCCGGCAGGCCGAGGAGCTTCGAAAAGGCCCAGACCGTTACCACCATGGCGGCACCGGTCTTGGTGAAGACGAGCAGCGTGGCGCCCGCCGCCGCGATGAAGCAGCCAAGCGGGCTGAAAGCCTGCGACCCCTTGGGCGGCGTCGTTTCGGGCTTGATGATATCCTGGTCCATGGCCCGACATATGCGCCCGCCAGCTGCGGAATGCAACGGCCGCGTCGCCTTGAATCAGGATGGCAAATGGTAACCGCAAGCAATTGATCTAGCGGCAATACCGGCTACCGCTGCGGCGATTCTGAAGGTCGAGATGCAGGTGGTTTCGATGCGCCCTGTCGGCGTCGGGCCCGAGCACGGTGTGAAATTCGCCGCAAGCTTCGTCATGAACCGAGTCCAGGAAGGCGCGCTCGGCACGGCTGCCCCGCCACCCGTCCAGCACCGTCACCTTGCGGCCACTCTCCAGCGTGAAGGCCGCAATGTCGATGGCATTGCCATAGCCGTGTTCGCTCATCTTGGCGCCCCGCACGTTGTTGCGCGGGCGGCAGGAATAGGACGCAGCCACATCCACGGCCACCACGTCTTCCCCGAACGTCTTGCGGGCCGCGGGCTGGACCGTATTGGCCAGCCATTCGCTCAGCGGAAGCGCCATGCCGCAATTCAGCGTGGCGGGCTGGCTGAAGCCGACGCCACCAATGCTGGTGATGCGCCACGGGTCGGGGACGTAGCAGCCGTTGCCCTCGTTGATCTTGCTCATCCGCGTGGCATCGCCGAGACTCGATGGCTTGACCGGACAGGACGGATCGGGCGCCCGCAGGCCTTCGGTTTCGAAATAGGTCTTGTTGCGCGACCCGGAGCAGGCCGCCAGCACCACGCAGGCGGTCACGGTCACCGCAATCGCCAGCTTGCGCCTTCTCGTTATCACGCCTCACCCACACATTGGGCGGCAGGCTAGGGCAGCGTGGTTAACGGAAAGTTCCTTGATGCGAATCAAGGACAGGCGCCAGCTGGAGGTTGACCCTGCCCACAGCGAATCAGGGAGGAGCGTACCAATGCGGAAATGGCTTGTAGCAGCCGGGGTGGCCGTGGCCTTGCTGGCAATCGCTATTCCCAGGGCGAAATCGGAAACCACAGAGAAGAGCGTGACCGCACTTTCCCTCGCCCTGGGCAAGGCAGATTTCCTGACCTATTGCGCGGCCTGCCATGGCGTCGAGGGCAATGGCGACGGCAGCATGGCGGAGTATCTCACCATCTCCGCGCCCGACCTGACCACCCTGAAGGCACGCAACGGCGGCAAGTTCCCGCGTGACCGGCTGACCGAGGTGATCGACGGCCGGGCCGAGGTGAAGGTCCATGGCCCGCGCGACATGCCGGTCTGGGGCGAATGGTTCGACTATGAGGCCATGTCGCCCGATACCGACCGCGACGCCCGCGCCATCATCGTGCGCCTGCGCATCGAGTCGCTGGTCAACTACCTCGAGTCGATTCAGGGAAAATAGGGTTCAGCGCATCAGCGCCGCGACCAGCTGGCCCACGTCGCCATTGCGCTTGGAGATGAAGGACGTGAACAGGCCGCGCTGCATATAGACCATCGAGAAGCCGAGGACCTTGGCATCCCTCACCTTGTAGCGGCCGCCGGCCTTTGCCAGGCGCCAGACGACCGTATAGTTCTGGCCGGAGATCAGGTAGACCTTGCTGTTGATGACGACCTCGTCGCCATCGGCGGCGGCATCGCCGATCTCGTACTTGGCGACGGGATAGATGCGCGACTGGTCGGCGAAGTAGCGCGCCATGAAGTTCACGACGCCGTCGTAATAGGCCTGCTTCTGCGCCGCCGGCAGCTTCTTGCGATACTGGCCAAGCGAGTAGTCGGCGATGGCGGGCACATCCGCGAAGCGCTCGATCACTCTTCGGAAACTCCCCACCGTGCCCTGGCGATGGGCGTTGAGCATCTCCTTCGCGAACTGCTTGATATAGACGACGGAAGGGTGGTCCGCCGCCATGGCGGGAGTCACGGCCAATGACAGCGCCGCGCCAAGCACAGCGCGGCGGCTCAGCCCCCGCGTGTCTTTCGCTGTGTGACGCGCCATGATTCGCCCATCCTCGATACAAGGGAACAAGAGCTATAGTTGACACCTTCCAGAGGCGTCAACTCGGCTTGCCGATTGACGTTACCAGGTCTCGGCTTCGCGCAGTTCGGCGAAGAGCGGATCGAAGTTGCCCTTCGACTTGTTGAGAACCTTGTTGAAGCGATCCTTCATGGAAATGGTCAGCCACACGCCCTTGAGATTGACGTCGCTGACACGATAGCCGCTGCCCGTCTTCGCCAGCCGCCAGCGCACCTGCTCGCGGCCGCCGCCCTTCAGCTTGATCGCGCTCTGGATGACCGTGTACTTGCCCTGCTTGGCATTCGACAGGATTTCGAGTTCGGACCCGCGGAAGTCGTCGACGTAATAGACGAAGAGCGAGGCGGCATAATTGTTCACCAGACTATAGAACTCGTCCTTGCGCCCCGGTGGCAACTTGCTCAAGTAGGATCCGAGCGCGAAGTTCGCGATGCCGCGCAGGTTGATGTGGCTGTTGAGCAGCGACGCGAAACGCGCCTTGAGCCCATTGCCCTTCTGGCCGCTGTTGGCCAGGGCCATGACCTGATCGGCAATCTTCTTCACATAGTCCTCGGCGGGATCCACCGCACCCACGGCAGGGCCCCAGGGCACCGCCAAGGTCGCCGCAACTGCACCCAGAACCGCCCTCCGGTGCAGCGGACGCATCAGAAACCCGCTCATCGTTCCTCCCAAGCCTCTTCAAGTCCAGTTGATATAACGCCGCGAAACTTTGAAGAAAGCAAGGCGACCTCTTTTGCAATCCAGAGTTTTCCCGGAAACGGGTGCCGACTCGTCCATTGGCCAAAAGCCTGTTGAACTAGACATAAAGATATGTTTATATCTTTATAGGAGCGACGAAGCATGGACGAACTCTTGGCTGGACTGCGGGCCGCTGCCGAGGCAACGCGGATTCGCATACTCTTCGTGCTGTCGCACGGGGAATTCAACGTCAGCGAGCTGACCCAGATCCTCGGCCAGAGCCAGCCGCGCGTGAGCCGCCATCTCAAGCTGATGACCGAAGCCGGACTCGTGACCCGCCACAAGGAAGGCAACTGGGTGCTGTTCCGCTTGCGCGAAGCCGAGCTTGGCGGGGCGCTGTCGCGCGCCATCGTCGATCTTCTCCCGGGCCATGACGTGGAGCTCGCCCGCGATCTCACCCGCCTCGAAGACGTGCGCGCGCAGCGCGCGGCAGCCGCCGCCCAATACTTCAGCGACAATGCCGAGCGATGGGAGACGCTGCGCAAGCTTCACGTGCGCGAAGAGGATGTCGAAGCGGCCATGCTGCGTCTGGCTGGTTCCGCGCCGATTGCCCTCCACGCCGATCTGGGCACGGGCACGGGTTCGGTCCTCAAGTCCTTCGCGCCGCTGGCAGCGCATTCCATCGGCATCGACAGCAGCCGGGAGATGCTGGCCGTGGCCCGGGCAAGCCTGGACCAGGCGGGTGTCCGCAATGCCCAGGTCCGCCATGGCGACATCTACGCCCTGCCCTTCTCGGATGCCGCCGCGGACTTCATCACCATCCACCAGGTGCTGCACTATCTCGACGACCCCGTCCGCGCGCTGGCCGAGGCGGCACGCATCCTGCAGCCCGGGGGCCGCATGCTGATCGTCGACTTCGCGCCGCACGACCTTGAACACCTGCGCGAACATCACGCCCACCGGCGCCTCGGCATCGCCGCGGAGCACATGGCCAACTGGCTGCAGCGCCTTGGCCTGGTGCTGGCGCAGCATGACATGCTGGCGCCGCCCTGGCGCAAGGAAGGAACGGGGCTTTCGGTCTCGCTCTGGCTGGCGCAGAAACCCGCCGCTGCCTCGACCCGCAGCAACGTCCACCGGATCAGCGACACCACAAAATGACAGCGCCAGCAGAAACCGACGGGGCGATCACGGTCTCCTTCGAATTCTTCCCGCCCAAGCCGGGCGAGCCCGAAGCCGCGTTCTGGCGCACCATCGCCAAGCTCGAGACCGTGCATCCGTCCTTCGTGTCCGTCACCTATGGCGCCGGGGGCACCACGCGCGAACGGACGCTGGACACGGTGTCGCGCGTCGTGCGCGACACCAGTCTCAAGCCCGCCGCGCATCTGACCTGCGTCGGCGCCAGCAAGGACGAAGTGAATGACGTGATCCGCGACTACCGCGCGGCCGGCGTGCGCCACATCGTGGCGCTGCGCGGCGACCCGCCTGGAGGCGTGGGCACGCGTTTCGTGCCGCATCCGCAAGGCTACCGCAATGCCGCCGATCTGGTGCGCGGCATTCGCGACATGGGCGATTTCGAGGTGTCGGTCAGCGCCTATCCCGAACGCCACCCCGAGTCGGTGTCGATCGAGGAAGACCTCGCCTTCATGGCCGACAAGGCCGACCACGGCGCCACCCGCGCCATCTCGCAGTTCTTCTTCCACAATGCCTTCTTCCTGCGCCTGCGCGACCGCATCGCCGCGCGCGGCATCTGCATAGAACTGGTGCCCGGCATCCTGCCCATCACCTCCTTCGCGCGCGTGCAGGACTTCGCCGCGAAATGCGGGGCTCATGTTCCCCCCGCGCTGGCCCGCCGCTTCGAGGGTCTCGACGAGGAACCGGAGACGCGCAATCTGGTCGCCGCCATGGTGGCGGCCGAACAGGTCAGCGCCCTGCAGCGCGAAGGCGTCACGCACTTCCATTTCTACACGCTCAATCGCGCCGACCTGGTCTATGCGATCTGCCGTGTTCTTGGCCTCGGCAGCGAGGCCAAGGCCGCCTGACCCGGATCAGCCGGCAGCCAGGCGATCGTCGATCCAGCGCAACACCGGATCGCGGTTCTCGAGCATTGCCGAATAGCGCAGCCGGTCTTCGGTGTATTCCGAGAGCAGGCGCTGCAGGGCCTGCAGGCTCTCGCGGTCGGCAGCCAGCGACCACAGGGGATCGGAATAGGTGTGGATGCCGAAGGCCAGGGCCTGCGTGTTGGGCAGGCGCAGGAAGGTCTGGCGTTCCGACCTGATCCACAGGCGCGCGCCACAGAGCGAGGGATCGGCCGCCAGTGCCTTGGCAGTATCTTGTGCGGCCGCGACATTGGCCTCATGCGAGCCTTCGGGAAAGAGGCGGCTGGCAATGGGCGTGAGGAACCAGTTGAAGCGGACGACCGGCGCGCCGACCTGCACGTTGGCGAGCACCCGATCGATGCGGGCGCCCAGCAGATCATTGAGGCCGGGGACCGGATCATGCGCAAATGACATGTCGCGCCCGACGGAGGACACGATGCGCCCCGAGCTCGTATAGGCATTGCAGGCGGCCGAGATGAGGTCACGTCCGTTGACGCGCTGGAACAGGATGAAGTCTTCCTCCAGCATGCGGCCCAGCAGCGCCAGCGGCGGCGCGTCGGCCAGGTCATGCAGGCTGCCGTCGATCAGGTCGCGAAGATTGTTGCCTTCCCGTTGAAAGCTGGACGCATGCTCCGCCACGAGATGGGCGACGACCGCTTCGCAAAGCTCATGCTGCGCGAGCCGCGAGACATCCATCGCGCGAAAGAACAAGGGAGGAAGCCCATCGAGCCGCTGCCGCTTCGCCGCCATGAAGCTGGCGTGGTCCGGCCCGGTCTCGAGCCAGGAACCGGGAGCCATGGGCCGCAGGCCGATCTGGAAGGCCGCTCCGGCGCTGCGGTAGGGACGGTGGCGGGGGCCGCCCGCGTCAGGATTCATTCCGGCGCCAGACCGCGGCGATCCGGGGACGCGCGATGATCTTTTCGTAGAGCGCCTGCAGATTTGGGTGAGCCGCGAAGAGCTTCTTGAGATCGGGCGCCCATGAAATCAGCATGGCGGCATAGATGTCGACCGCACTGGCATCCCGGCCCAGCACGTAGGGACCCTTGCCTACCGCATCGGAAAGAATGGCGAACTCGCTCGCCATTCCCGCTTCGGCCACGGACTTGACGGCGGGCGCCCCGGCCGGATCACCGGTGTAGCGCTCGGGATAGAAGTAGCGCAGGTCGCTCATGTAGACCGTCGTTGCCAGATAGATCATCCAGCGCAGGTAAGGACCGCGCCGCGGCGAACCGATGGCTGGCGCCAGTCCCTTTTCCGGATGGAGATCGGCCAGATGGATCATGATGGCAGCGCTCTCTGTCATCACGCTGTCATCCGGCATCAGCAAGGTCGGGACCTCAGCTCGAGGATTCAACTTATGCAAGGACTGTGGAAGCGCACCTGTCTCGTCCCGAACCTGGTCCTCGACCACATACGGCAATTGGCATTCAGCCAGCATGGCCTCGACCGCAAGCGACCCGGCGCCCTTGCGGGCAAGCAATCTGTACATCCGTCACCTCCAGAGGCATTTACTATACAATTCTGGGACTTCCGCTGAGAAGGGCCTTGTCTCTGCCGCAAATCGGTGGAAATGCTTTGGGGTCCGCAACCCAGGCCGCCGCCGACTTCATGCCCCATTCCGCCGCGCGCACGCCGTCCAAGAAGGTCCGCTTCAGCTACTCCACGGCGGACCAGTCCTTCGTGCAGCGCGCGGTGATCCAGACCATCGAGAAATTCGGCGGCCAGCGGAAGCTGAAGCGCATTTACTTGCAGCACCAGAAGTCTCTGAAGGCCGGCGAGAACTTCTTCGATGCGGCAGTTCGGCTCTTGCGCATGCGCGTGGAGTATGACGAAGCGGCACTGGCGGCCACGCCGGCCAGCGGTCCCGTACTCTTCATCGCCAATCACCCCTATGGCGTGCTGGACGGCATCACGCTGACCTGGCTCGCAACCAAGGTTCGGCCGGACACCAAGGTCCTGGCCAACGACGTGCTGTGCCAGGCACCGGAGGCAGCGAACAACCTCCTGCCCGTGGCCTTCGCGCCCACTCGGGCCGCGCGCGAAACCAACGTGCAGTCGCGCCGCCAGGCCCAGGATTGGCTGCGCGAGGGCCATGCCATCGGAATCTTTCCGGGCGGCGGCGTATCGACATCGGAGAAGCCGCTGAAGGGTCCGGCCGTCGACCTGCCGTGGGCCCCCTTCACGGCGAAGCTGCTGCGCATGTCCAAGGCCACCGTGGTGCCGATCTACTTCGTCGGGCAGAATTCGCGCCTGTTCCAGATGGCAAGCCACACCAGCCTGACGCTCCGACTCTCGCTGGTGTTCCGCGAGACGGCGCGTCGCATCGGCTCGCGACTCAAGGTGCGGGTGGGCAGGCCCATTCCCTTCTCCGAAATTGCGCATATCGAGGACCGCGCCGAACTGGTGCAGGAGCTGCGCAAGCGCACCTTCGGGCTGGCGCGTCCCGAGGACATCAAGGGCGTGAGCAACGACCTCTATCTTCGCGAAGCCCATATCAAGGGCGTCAAGACCCGCGAGACCGACTAACCCCGCTAGACCTGCGCAACGATGAAGCGGCGCGGAAAGCGCAGAAGCACCGTGCCGTCGGGCATTGCCGGATAGGCCTCCGCCAGCCGGGATTCGTATCGGGACAGGAAGTCGGCCTGTTCGGCTTCATCGAGCGGCGCCAGATAGGGCCGCAGCCCCGTGGTCTTCAGCCAGCTGACGATTCCGCCCGCGCCGCGCAGCGGATGGCAGTAGGTGGTCTGCCAGATATCTAGCATGGCACAATGCGGCTTCAGGGCGCTGTAGTAGGTTTCGAAGTCCGGAAGCGCATCGCGCGCTGCGGCAGCGCCGACAAGTCTCTCCGACCACGGTCCGGCGCCGGCTGTCTCGGCCATCAGGCGGTGCGACGGTTCGCCGAGGTTGTCAGGCATCTGCACCGCCAGCACCCCTCGTGGCGCGAGGCCGCCGAGCAGCCGCAGCAGAACCGCAAGATGGTCCGGCACCCATTGCAGCGCGGCGTTGGAAAAGAGCAGATCGGCCGGTTGCGGCGGCATCCAGCTGGCGAGATCGCCAGGCGCGAAGGCAACGCCGGGTAGCGCCCGGCGGGCGGCCTGCAGCATGGCGGGCGAGTTGTCGATGCCGGTGATCTCCGCGCCGGGGAAGGCCTCGACCAGAAGTTCGGTGGAGTTCCCGGGCCCGCAGCCCAGGTCATAGACGCGCCTGGGCCGGTCGAGCGGGATGCGGGCCAGGAGATCCCGCGCCGGGCGGGTCCGTTCGTCGGCGAAGGCGAGATATTGGGACGGCTGCCAGTCAGTCATGCAAAGGGACGCCTCCAGCCTGTGTCGAGTTCACGCGCCACGTCGATCCGCGCCGCAATTTCCTCCGTTAGGTGTAGATCGCGGAGTGCATGGGCGGACAGGGCCAGATGGCTGAGCCGGGGTATTGCATCGCCATTGTGCCGCCGCAACCGCAGAGATGCGGCGATGAACAGCCAGAACCGAGACAGATCGAGGGTCATGCGGGCCTCCAAGCCTTCAACAGTATCGATGGAACGCCTCAACCATCGGCTTTCATTTCTTGGAAATCCAATGCGAATTCCGGTATAAGCCATCAAATGAATTTATGGCATGCCCCATGAGTGACCTGCCACCCCTTGCTGCTGTCCGGGTCTTCGAGGCGGTTGCCCGCCATGGCAACTTCACGCGCGCCGCCGCGGAATTGAACATGACCCAGTCGGCCGTCAGCTATCAGGTGAAGATCCTGGAGAAGCATGTCGGTGGTCCCCTCTTCCTGCGCCGGGCCCGCGGTGTGGAACTGACGGCGCGCGGCCGGCAGCTGGACCCCCTGGTGCGCCAGGCTCTGGGCGAACTCGCCCGCGGCTTCCGCCAGGCACGCGAGTCCGCGGGCCATGTGCTGGCCATCTCGACCATGCAGACCATCGCCGGCAATTGGCTGGCGCCGCGCATCGGCCGCTTCCAGCTAGCTCATCCCGGACTTGCGGTGCGCATCGAGATTTCGCCGCGCTTCGCCGATTTCACCGGCGACGGTATCGACGTGGCCATCCGCTCGGGACGCGGCGACTGGCCGGGCCTGGCCTCCCATCATCTGTTCGACCAGATCTTCACGCCCGTGGCGAGCCCTGCCTATCTCGCCCGCGAGGGACGCCCGGCATCACCGGCGGATCTTCCACGCCACGTGCTGATCGATCCCACCGACGAGTGGTGGACCATCTGGTTCCGCGCCGCGGGCGTTCCGACGCCCGCGACCATCGAGCGGCCCAGCGTGGCCGTGGATACCCAGCAGATGGCGGCCAGCGTGGCCATGGCGGGCCACGGAATCGCGCTCGTCACGCCCCGCTTCGAGGCCGACTGCCTGGCCAGCGGCAAGCTGGTGCCGCTCTTCGACATCACCGCCCGGTCAAGCAGCAGCTACTACCTCACCTATCCGGAAGAGAACCGCAGTCTCCGCAAGGTGAAACTGTTCCGCGACTGGGTGCTGGCAGAGGCGAAGGCGGACTCGCCTGCCCCTACCGGGTGAACTGCTTGTACTTGATGCGCTTCGGCATGACGCTGTCTTCGCCCAGCCGGCGCTTCTTGTCCTCTTCGTAGTCCTGGAAGTTGCCCTCGAACCACTCGACATGGCTGTCGCCCTCGAAGGCGAGGATGTGGGTGGCCAGACGGTCGAGGAACATGCGGTCGTGGCTGATGATCACGGCGCAGCCGGCGAAATCCTCCAGCGCCTCTTCCAGCGCCGCGAGCGTCTCGGTGTCGAGGTCGTTGGTGGGCTCGTCGAGCAGCAGCACGTTGGCGCCGCTCTTCAGCATCTTGGCCAGGTGGACGCGGTTGCGCTGTCCGCCGGAGAGCGTCCCCACCTTCTGCTGCTGGTCGGCGCCCTTGAAGTTGAAGGCGCCCGTATAGGCGCGCGAATTCATCTCGCGCTTGCCGAGATAGAGCACGTCGTTGCCGCCCGAGATCTCCTGCCACACTGTCTTCTCGGGATCGAGGGAGTCACGGCTCTGGTCGACGTAGCCGAGCTTCACCGACTCGCCCACGGCAATGCTGCCCTTGTCGGGCTTCTCCTGTCCCGTCAGCATGCGGAACAATGTGGTCTTGCCCGCGCCGTTGGGCCCGATGATGCCGACGATGCCACCCGGCGGCAGCTTGAACGAGAGTTCGTCGATGAGCAGCCGGTCGCCATAGGCCTTGGACAGGCCCTCGACGGTGATGACGTTGCCGCCCAGGCGTTCGCCCGGCGGGATGATGATCTGCGCCGTGGTCGACTTGAGCCGGTTCTCGTTGGCGGTGATCAGTTCGTCATAGGCCTTGATGCGGGCCTTGGACTTGGCCTGGCGGGCCTTGGGGCTGGCCGCGATCCATTCCTGCTCGCGTTCGAGAACCTTCTGCCGCGCCGCGTCCTCGCGCTGCTCCTG
The DNA here is from genome assembly GCA_046349195.1 of Hyphomicrobiales bacterium. Lineage (GTDB taxonomy): Bacteria > Pseudomonadota > Alphaproteobacteria > Rhizobiales > Aestuariivirgaceae > Aestuariivirga. The sequence goes on along the minus strand of JAXMCU010000029.1, from coordinate 6,600 downwards.
GGCAAAGCGCTTGGCCTTGGCCTTGAGATAGGCCGAGTAGTTGCCCTCGTAGGGAATGCCGCGCCCACGGTCGAGCTCGAGGATCCAGCCCGTGACGTTGTCGAGAAAGTAGCGGTCGTGGGTCACGATCAGGATGGCGCCCGGATAGTCGCGCAGGTGATGCTCGAGCCAGTTCACGCTTTCGGCGTCGAGATGGTTGGTCGGCTCGTCGAGAAGCAGCAGGTCGGGCTTGCGCAGCAGCAGCTGGGTCAGCGCCACACGGCGCTTCTCGCCGCCCGAGAGGTTGTCGATCGAGGCATCGCCCGGCGGACAGCGCAGCGCGTCCATGGCCTGTTCCACCTGCGATTCGAGATCCCACAGGTTCTGCGAGTCGATGACGTCCTGGAGCTTGCCCGCCTTCTCGGCATTCTCGTCGTTGTAGTCGGCCATCAGCGCGTTGTATTCATCGAGGATCGCCTTCTTGTGGGCAACGCCCTCCATGACATTGCCCATGACGTCGAGCGCGGGATCGAGTTCCGGCTCCTGCTGGAGATAGCCGCAGGTGGCGCCGTCGGCCAGCCAGGCCTCGCCGTTCCATTCCTTGTCGATGCCGGCCATGATGCGCAGGAGCGTGGACTTGCCCGATCCGTTGGGGCCCAGAACGCCGATCTTGGCGTCCGGGTAGAAGGACAGGTGAATGTTGTCGAGAACCTTCTTGCCGCCGGCATAGGTCTTGGACAGGCCCTGCATGTGATAGATGAATTGGCGCGCCATCGGCGTGTTCCGTTCCTTGCGAAAGATGGGAGATTGTTCGCGGCAGCTTCTAGCCGAGGCCGCCCCGGAGGGCAATCATCGCCGATGCCGGCGGGCGACGCCCCGTTCTCTAGGCCTGTCGCGTGAGGACTGCGCCCTGCAGGCGGGTGCGGATCACAAAGCCAAGCGCCCCGTAGAGCCGGATCGCCGCATCGTTGGTGGCGAAGGCATGCAGCATCGGCGTCTCGCCGCGCGCCGCGATGCGGGCCGCCACGACGCGCGACAGCAGGCCCGCATGTCCCCGGCCCCGGCGGTCGGGGTGGGTACAGACGCCGCTCACTTCGGTGAATCCGGCTAGCCTGAAGCGTTCGCCCGCCATCGCAACCAGGCGCCCCTGCTCACGGATGCCGATGAACTGGCCCAGAACATGGGTGCGCGGCAGGAAAGGGCCCGGACGCGTGAGGGACGCAAGCTCCAGCATGTCAGCCACATCCGCGTCACCGAGGTCAACCACCTGCAGTGGCCGGTCAGGCGCCGTCACGGAACGGGCCACCATCTGCACGCCTTCGAAGGACCTGGCCACCAGAAGCCGCGTCGACGCGATGGGATCGCTCGCCGCCATGAGGACCAGGGCCTGCCCGCCGACCGGCACGAGGCCTGCCAGCGCATCGAGGGCACCCGCGCCGCAGTCCACCACTCCGGCGAAGGGCGAGATGTCCGGAAGATAGCGGCGGACCGGGCCTGCGCCGAGCGCGAACTGCGCCTGCGGCCCGGTGAGCGCGTGCCAGACGGGATTGTCGAGCGGGCTGGTCATGACGCCCGATGCCGCGCCGCGCGGCGGTCCAGCGGCAGCTGCGCAAGGCGATCCTCCAGCGCGTCGAGCTGCGTGAGCAACGGACCGCTCAACCCGGCACAGAGTTCAGCCACCGCCGCCTCGACCCGGGGCCAGAGGTCGACACTGCTGCGGGCCACCAGATCGGCGCCGCGGGCGGTGAGCGACACCACCCGCTGCCGCTGGTCGGCCTTGTTGCGGACCGACTTGACCAGCCCCAGGGATTCGAGCTGCGCCAGGCTGCGGGTGACTCCCGGCTGTGCCACGCCCAGCGACGCCGCGATCTCGCCCACTGTCATGGTGCCAGCGCGGCTCAACGCCGTGATCAGCGGAAACAGCGGGGCCGGAACGCGCAGTCCCTCTGCCTCCGCCAGCCGCGTGACGTCGGCCTGCAGACGCTCGCCGATGCGCTTCAGCCGGCTGCCGAGCGTCAGGTGCCCCAGGCGGCGGACGACATCCTCGGTCATCGCTCTCTCCAGCATTATATATCATGTTATATATCATCGTATATAATCGACCGCAAGATGGCTTGCGCGAAACCGCCCCGCCGCTAGCATTGCCCTTCCTCACCGGGAGACAGACATGCTCGACCACATTGGATTCTCCGTTTCGGATCTCGATCGCGCCAAGGCCTTCTACACCGCGGCGCTGCTGCCGCTGGGCATCACCCCGCTCATGGAAGTGACCGCCGAGATGACCGGAGGTGTGGACGCCTTCGTGGGCTATGGCCGCGAGCGCCCGCAATTCTGGATCTCCACGGGCGAGCGCCATCATCCCGGCGTGCATGTGGCATTTACGGCAGAGTCGCGCGCGCTCGTCGATGCCTTCTACCGGGCGGCCCTGGCGGCCGGCGGTACGGACAATGGCCCGCCGGGACTGCGGCCGCACTACCACCCCGACTATTATGGGGCCTTCGTGTGCGACCCCGACGGCCACAACATCGAGGCCGTCTGCCATCATCCGGAATGACGCGGCTCAGCGGGTGGACCGACCCTTGGCCTGCCGCTCCTCGAGCATGAGCTTCTTCTGGTAGCGGCCCTGGATGATGTCGACGATCAGAAGCGCGCCGACGACAAAGTAGAATGTGCTCTTCGCCATGGGCTCGACCGGGTAGCCGAAGAAAGCGAGATGGGCCAGGTGGCCGCCTTCCGCCAGCAGCATCACGCCCACCAGCAGCAGCACGAAAAGGCCCAGCACCTCGTACATGCGGTTGCGCTGCAGGAAGGCCGCGACGTGTTCGGACAGGACGACCATGAGGATGCCCGACAAGATGATCGCGGCGGTCATCACGATGAAGTTGTGGGTGAGCGCCACCGCCGACAGGACGGTGTCGAAGGAGAACACGATGTTCATGACCATGATCCAGAACAGCGCGCGCCCCACCGTGGACCGCGTGGCGCTCTTGTCCTCGCCCTGGCCAAGGTCGTGCACGACCAGCATGTGGAAGATCTCCTTCAGCGCAGTGTGGATGAGGAAGGCTCCGCCCGCGAGGACGATCAGGCTGTGGCCGGTGAAGCTGGCATGGACGAAGGGGATCTCGAAGCTGAACAGCGGATCCTGGAAGGACTCGATGAGCATCAGCACCACGAAGAGCAAGGCAATCCGCATGCCGATGGCGAAGATCATGCCCAGCTGGCGCACCTGCTTCTGCTTGTCCGCCGCAACCTTCTTGGCCTCAATGGAGATGTAGAGGAGATTGTCGAAGCCAAGCACGGTCTCCAGCGCCGTCAGCACCAGAAGCGTCATCAGATTCTCGACCGTGAAGAGATCGGCCATGCCGCGCGCCCCTCGCCTGATTCTGTCCCTGCTCCGTCTTTAGCCCGCCGGCCGGCGCATCGCCAGCCACCAGACCAGCGCGCCCACGATGATTGGCGGCAGGCCAAACAGGGCCACGGCCGGCGGCGTGACATAGGTGCCGTCCTGATGGGTCAGGAACAGCAGCGAACAGCCGCCAGCGAAGAGCATCAGCAGGGCTGCGGCGGACCCGAAAAGCAGACGCAGAGTCGACAGGCGCGGCTTGCCCGCCTCGGCCCGCTTCTTTTCCCGACCATCGAGAAACACATAGATCACGGTTCCAAGTGCAAACAACGATATGATGAAAAAGGTGGACGTCATCTCACTTGGTTCCCTCGCCCTTGCCCATCTGCGTCCCCCTGCCCTTTGCCAGGTGCGCCGCCGCCAAGGTTCATGCCGTAGCGCAGGAGCTTCCAGCCGCCGAGGATTGGGATAACCCCGAAGACCAGCAGCATGAGCAGCCCGTAGGGGAAGGCCTCGAGGTCCGACATCATGCCGCTCCGCGTCAGCCACCAGAAGGCCGAGCCGCCGCCCAGAAGGATCAGCAGCATGCCGGCAATGACCGCAAGGATGCGCATGTCAACCTTCCCCGGGCGGAGGTTGGCGGCGCTTCTGCCGGTCGATCTTGAGGCCCCAGCGGAACAGGAACCATCCCCCGATGGCCGGCAGGATGCCAAGAGGCACGACGATCGACAGAAGCAGCGGCAGGTCGGACAGCATCGAACCCGGATCGGAAAGGAGGCTGCCGACGACGACCAGCGTGCAGCCGCCGCCGAAGACCAGGAGCAGCAGTCCGAAGACGATGGCGAGGATGTGCATGGCTACAGCGACCTCAGATAGAGATACGTGAGGACACCCTTGACGGCGAAGGCGCCGATGACCAGCGCGGCCAGCGTGTTCAGGTCGCGATCCGCGAGTCCGATGGAACCCCACCCGATGGCCAGCGTCAGGACGACCAGCGCGTCGAGCACCAACAATGTGATCAGCACACCCTTGTTGGGCCGCGCAAAGCCCCAAAGTGCCGCAAGCACCATCACGTTGAGTACGGCGGCTCCGCCGGGAATCAGGACCAGCGGACCCATGCTGATCGTGGCCGAGGAGCCGCCGCTCACCAGCGCAAGAATGGCGCAGCCGCCGGCGAACAGGACGACCAGGCCGCAGAAGATGCTGAGAAGGACCTTCATGTCTCCCCCATAGACACGGCCATGCGCTGGCGGGCCGCGGCATCGCGATAGAACATGTTGTAGGTCTCGAAGGGGATGATCTGGCCGTTGGGTGTCACGAAGTGGATGCAGGACCGCTTCACCCGGCTGATGCAGAAGTTGTGCCGGTCCATGAACTCCACGATGGCGATGCGGAAGATGTTCTCATAGCCCATGCCCTCCGGCACCGGCACCTGCGGCAGGCAGCACAGCAGCGCGTCGAGCTTCTCGGGATTGTTGCACTCGGCTGTCGACAGCGAGAAGAAATTGAGGATCTGCTTGTGCAGATCCGGATACTTCTCGAAGGTGATGGCATTGGGCAGCGCCTCGACCAGCATGTCCTTCGGAAAGAACGAGGTGATGGGAGCAATTTTGTTGCCGCTGCGCAGCGCATAGCCGATCGCGATCGATTCGGGATTGCAGGGCAGCGGAATGATGTCGCCGGCACCGAAGGGAGTGCCTGCCGCGATGATCCGGTTCCGGATGTCGGAGAGCACGATCCGGTCGCGCCCGGGCTCGAAATCCTCGTTGCGGCCGGCATCCTGGATCGGCTGGAAGGTGATCCCCCGCACGCATTTCCACTGCAGTGCAAAATCGATGATCTCGCCCAGCTCGTCGTCGTTCTGGCCGCGCTTCACCACCACCACCAGGGTGGTGGAAATGGATTCCCGTTCAAGGGCTTCCAGCGCCTGCCTGCGAATCCGGGTGAGGTCGGCACCGCGCAGCGCCTTGTGGACCGAGGCGCGCAGCGAATCGAACTGCAGGTAGACCTCGAAACCCGGCCTGAACGCCGCGAGGCGCTTCACGAAATCGGGCTCCTGGGCAATGCGGATGCCGTTCGTGTTCAGCATGATGTGGCGGATCGGGCGCCGCTTGGCCGCCTCGATGATCTCGATGATCTGCGGGTGGATGGTGGGCTCGCCGCCCGAGAGCTGCAGGAGGTCGGGCTCCCCCTCGCTCGCGACCAGCGCATCCATCATGCGCTCGATCTCGGCCAGGGGCCGGTGCGCCGTCTTCTGGACCGAACTGTCGGCGAAGCAGACCGGGCATGTGAGGTTGCAGGCCTCGTTGACGTCGATCAGCGCCAGGCAGGAATGCTGCTCGTGATCCGGGCACAGGCCGCAGTCATAGGGACAGCCGAGTTCCGTGCGGGTCTGGACGTTGAGGGGGCGGTCGCCCGGCTTCAGGTAGTCGTGGCAGAGCTTGTAGTAGGCGGCATCGGTGGAAACCAGCGCCTTCTGCACACCGTGCGCCTTGCAGCGCTTGAGATAGTAGACGCTGTTGTCTTCGATGACGATCTTGGCCGGGACCAGTGCCATGCACTGGCCGCACATCGACGTGGTCTGGCCGTAGAACACATAAGGCGCGATCTTGCGCAGCGGGGCATTCATCTGGACTGGTCCTCCATGTCGGACAGGCGCCTCACCATCAGATCCAGAGCCTTCGTCTGATTTCAACCGGCATGATGCGACGGCCCCCGCTCGCGCATCATCGCCAGAGCGTAGATCACCAGGCCCACGCAAATCAATTGGAACAGGTTGAAAGGCCCCAGGATATCCGCATAGGGCTTGAGAAACTCCCAGACGAAGCGCTGCGCCGCATAGACGAGGACCAGGAGGTAGAAGCCGTTGGCCATGAAGAAACGGTTGCGCCGGCCGATCAGGACCAGCGCCGCCAGCAGGAAGGCAAGCATCGTGAAGGATTCATAGAGCTGGACGGGGTGGCGCATGATGCCATCGCCAAAATCATGCCCCCAGGGCAGCGTGGTGGGCGTACCGTAGGTCTGGTCCGCGAGACCGGAGAGGAAGCAGCCCCAGCGTCCGATCACCACGCTGGTGGCGAAAGCCGGCACGAAGATCAGCCCGGTCGACCCCCGGATGCCGCGCGCCCGCTTGAACAGTTCGATGGCAAGGATGGCGCCAGCCAGCGCGCCGACGATGCTGCGGCCGATACCAGCCTCGCCGCTGAGCCAGAGATTGAGCGTGCCAGCCCCGAAGCCTCCGGCCACGGCGCCGAGCAGCAGCGCGGCGGCATAGCCCG
>JAXMCU010000028.1:0-30973 GCA_046349195.1 Hyphomicrobiales bacterium | reverse complement strand
AAGCCGTTGGCCATGAAGAAACGGTTGCGCCGGCCGATCAGGACCAGCGTCGCCAGCAGGAAGGCAAGCATCGTGAAGGATTCATAGAGCTGGACGGGGTGGCGCATGATGCCATCGCCAAAGTCATGCCCCCAGGGCAGCGTGGTGGGCGTACCGTAGGTCTGGTCCGCGAGACCGGAGAGGAAGCAGCCCCAGCGCCCGATCACCACGCTGGTGGCGAAAGCCGGCACGAAGATCAGCCCGGTCGACCCCCGGATGCCGCGCGCCCGCTTGAACAGTTCGATGGCAAGGATGGCGCCAGCCAGCGCGCCGACGATGCTGCGGCCGATACCAGCCTCGCCGCTGAGCCAGAGATTGAGCGTGCCAGCCCCGAAACCTCCGGCCACGGCGCCGAGCAGCAGCGCGGCGGCATAGCCCGGTCCCGCCGTCTCGATCTTCTGGCCAGCCGCAGCCAGCCGCCACCGGTAGACAATCACCGTCACCGTCATTGCGCTGACGGCGGCCAGGATGTCGAAGACCGTGTGGACGATCAAGTGCGCCAGATCGCGCGCATTGCGTTGAATCCGAACAGCAGCATGCCCAGGAGGAAGCCGATGGAGCCGACGGCAGCCCCCGGCTCATAGGCCGGATTGCCGCCGTAGAGGAAGACCAGCGACACGCAGGTGAGCGCCGCGCTCAGCGTCGACAGCCAGAACTGGGCCTTGGCCAGGGCAGACACGTTGAGCGCCGGAAAATGGTGATAGAAGAGGCCCATCAGCGCCAGCGACACCCACCCCATCAGCATGATGTGGGCATGCGACGGGTGTTCGCTGTGATCGCCGCTGATGGCCATGTGAAGGCCCAGGGCCATGCCGGCCAGGGCAAACAGGATTGCAGCCGTGATGAACAGGCGTGCTGCGCCAGTCATGATCGTCCCTCCCCAAGATTTAAAGACTCAGTCCAGCTGCTGAATCTTTTAGCACCTTGTGGAGATGACTTCCAATTGTCAGGCCTGGATTTCCAGCGCGTCGCGAACGATCTTCTGCAGGTCCTCGCGGCGGTAGGGCTTCATGATGATGAAGCCTTCGCGGAAGCGCGGCTCTTCCTGATGCACCATCGCGCCCTTCGGATAGCCGGATGTGTGGACGATCTTCAGGTCGGGCCGGATGCCCCGTGCCGCCTGGGCCAGGTCGAAGCCGTTCAGCCCGCCAGGCATCACCACGTCCGAGAACATCAGGTCGATGTCCGGTGTCTCCTGGAGCTTGGCCAGCGCCTGGAGGCCGTCCTCGGCCTCGACGATGTCATAGCCGAAGTCCTCGAGGAAACCGCAGGCCACGGCGCGAACCGCCTCCTGGTCCTCGACGACGAGGATCTTGGGCTTGCGTGCCGCGGGGACGTCGAGATCGGCGATCTCCGCTGGCGCGTCCGATACAGATGCGACGCCGGCGACATCGGGCACGGCCTCGCCCGGGGCGAACTTGCGCGGCAGGTACATCTTGACCGCGGTGCCGTGGCCCACTTCGCTGTAGATGCTGATGTGTCCGCCCGACTGCTTGATGAAGCCGTAGACCATCGACAGGCCGAGACCCGATCCCTTGCCCTGCGTCTTCGTGGTGAAGAAGGGCTGGAAGACACGCTCCAGCAGTTCCGCCGACATGCCGGCGCCGGTGTCCGACACCGCCACCAGCACGTAGTGGCCGGGCGTGACCTCGGGGAACTTGGTGGCATAGGCCTGATCAAGATAGACAGGCTGGGTTTCGATGGTGAGATGGCCGCCCTTGGGCATGGCGTCGCGGGCGTTGATGGCCAGATTGAGGATCGCCGATTCCAGCTGCGACGGATCGATGATCGCCTTCGGTTCGCCGTCCATGACGGCGACCTTCAGCTGCACCATTTCGCCAATCGTGCGCGACAGGAGCGGTGCCAGGTCGGTCACGAGGTCGTTGAGCTGCACCTCGCGCGGCTCCAGAACCTGCTTGCGGGCGAAGGCCAGCATCTGGCGGGTGAGATCCGAACCCTTGCGGGCCGCGGTGATGGCCTCGGACAGCCGCTTGGTGCTGCGGTCGTCGGGCAGCTTGCCCTCGAGCAGTTCGAGGTTGCCGATGATGACGGTGAGAAGGTTGTTGAAGTCGTGCGCGAGGCCGCCGGTGAGCTGGCCGATGGCCTCCATCTTCTGGGCGCGCTGCAGCGACTTGGCCACGTCCTGCTTCTCGGTCATGTCGACGATCTGCACGGTGAGCTGCGAGATCTCGTCCTTGTCGTTGCGCAGGAGGGCAATGGTGGTCTCGCCGTGCATGATCCGGCCATCGGGGCGCGGATAGCGCAGCTCCTGGCGGATGGTGCCAAGTCCGCCCTTGATGAGTTCGCTCATGCGGGCCAGCAGCTGGCCACGGTCGTCGGCATGCACGGTCTCGTCGAAGGCGACGGAAAGGTCCGGCGTCCGTCCGGTGAAGTCCCAGAAGGCGGCGTTGGCGATGCTGACCTCGCCGGTGGGCGAGACCAGCGCCATGCCATGAACGCAGGAATCGAAGGCGGCGCGGAAGCGCGGATCGTCGACCACGGCCGTGGGCTGCGACACGCTGACCGAGACCGGCTGGTCGAGCAGGCAGACCGAACGCTCGATGCGTCCCTTGTCGCCACGATAGGCGGTCATTGACAGGAGCAGCTGGACCGGCGATCCGTCGCGGCGCAGCACCGTGATCAGTTCATGATGGCAGGCACCGGACTGCAGGTACTTCGGATAGACCTCCTGCACCAGGCGGCTGCGCGATTCCGGCGCAAGAAGGTCGTTGAAGGACTTGCCGGCGACCGCATCCTGGGAATAGCCAAGCGCCGCAGCCCAATGCTTGTTGACCGACGTGATCCGACCCGTCCCGTCCATGCAATGCAGCATGACCGGGAGGTTGGCCAGCAGCATCTCGTAGACCTTGCCGTTCTGGTCAGGAAAGAAGGGAACGAAGCTCTCGCTGCGCGGCTGCGGTTTCTCGATCTTCCAGGCCGCACCGGGCGAACGCAGTTCGTCCCATCCGGTGAAGGGCTGATTGAGGCTAGTGGCGGAGACAGGCGGGTTCATCGGGGCGGCCTCTGTCGAAGATGCTTACCGAAATGATTACAGGCACCGCAGTTAATGGACCATTGCCCACTCGATTAAAGCTGGCGCCGAGTGGGCAATGGCTTCGCAAGCCTCGGCTTATGGTTAACAGGAGCTTAGCGATCAGGCTGTCGAGGGCCGCCCGATGGCCTCGGCGCGGATCACCGCTTCGAGCAGCCCGTTATCGTCCACGGCTTCCGGGAGGTGGCTCTTCGACACCGACACCTTCACCTGCACCTGATCGGCGCCAAGCTGGCGCACGGCCGCCTCGGCCAGGGTCCGGGCCTGCGCCTCCGCGGCCTCGAGGGCCGCCGCGCCGCTCGCGAAGCTGGCAACGCCTCCTGCGCCGTGAACCCGGAACAGGCCGCTGCCATCGCCCTCGACCGTGACCGTGACGGCCTGCGCCACCACCCCCGTGGCGGCCCCGACGGCGTTGGCAACATCGAAGAAGGGCGGAAAGACCATCTCGCAGTCCAGGCGGCGGCCAGCTTCCTCGTAATAGACGCGCACAGGGCCACCCACGGCCACCACCGGCACCTGGGGAGACAGCCTGACCGCCGCCAACCCGAGGCTGCCCCGCCCGGAACACACGGCATCGACCAGTTCGTGATTTTCGAAGCTGCGGCCGAATGCGGTTTCGAGGATGACGCGGCAGGTGTGCCGCACGGTCTCGCCCCAGACCTCGCGGCAGAACTCTCCGACCCGCTCCGAATCGCCAAGCTTCATGTCGCGGAAGCGAACCAGCAGCCGGGCTGCGAGGTCCGCGGCCGGTCCCGGCCAGTTGTCCTGCAGACCCAGCACATGCGCCGCATCCGAGGGCGTGAAGCCGCCCGTCTGGATGAGGCCCTTGCGCTTGAGCGAGGCCAGGGCCCGCTGCGCCGCCGACGACACCGCCACCTTGCGCAGCGGAACCGGCCGTTCGCCGATGGCAGCCAGAAGCTCGCGCTCGCGTGGCTGAAGTTCGGCCGCCATGGCCTTGCCGGTATCGCCGAAGGGACGCAGGGCGAAGCGGCCATGCAGGGATCCGCCTTCGGTGTCGGCCAAATCGGACTCCAGCATGGCCACGACCTCCGGATAGCGTGACGCCAGGAGCGAGATGGGCGCCACCCGCTGCGGGCCGACGGTCAGCCTGCCGTCGATCCCGATGCCGATCTCGCTGTCCCCGCCGAGGCCGATGGTCTTGACGTCGATGGCCTTGACCATGGTGCGCCAGCCGCCCACCTCGGCCCCCTGCTCGGCCACCTGCGGGCGTCCGTCGCGCAGCACGCCGAGGTCGGTGGTGGTGCCGCCCATGTCAGACATGATGAAATCCCGGCGGCCGCAGAGCCACGACGCGCCGACCAGGCTTGCCGCCGGCCCCGAGAGCACGGTCTCGATCGGCCGCAGGGCCACCCGCTCAGCCAGCGCCAGCGTACCGTCGCCCTTCACGATCATGAGCGGACAGTCGATCCCGAGATCGGCCATGGACTTGCGCACTGCCGCGATCAGCATGGAGACGCGCGAGATGAGGCGTGCGTTCAGCACCGCCGTCAGCGCGCGGCGCGGGGCATCGAGCGCGGACGTGAGCTCCGTCGACAAGGTAACCGGCTTTCCGGTGACGCGCATGACCAAGTCGCGCGCCGCATGCTCATGCGCCGGGTTGCGCACCGCGAAGGCCGAGGCAATGGCGAAGGCATCGACCGGCATGGCGGCAATGGCGGATTCCAGCGCCGCCTCGTCAAGCGGCATGGCCGCGGCGCCGTTGTGGTCATGGCCGCCGCCGATGCGCGCCACCGGCATGCCGGGGAAGGCCTTGGCGATGCCGGTGCGCTCGGCCATGGCGCTGTCGAAACCGATCAGGATGACGCCCACGGCGCTGCCGTGGCCCTCCACGACGGCATTGGTGGCGAGCGTGGTCGACACCGAGACCAGCGAGATGTCGCCGGGATTGAGACCTTGCGGCAGGTTGGCGATGGCGGCCGTGATTGCGCCGCTGACGCCGATCGAAAGATCGCCCTTGGTGGTGATCGCCTTGGCCGAGGCCACCACCCTGTGGCCTTCCGCCTCGATGACGGCCGCGTCGGTGTAGGTACCGCCGGTATCGACGCCGATCAGATAGGTGGCGCTTGCCATGCCTGTCGCTTTCTTCGTTTCCCGGCGAAACTTATCGCGCCACCGCGGCCCGTGTCGCTGCCTCGGCAACGGCAATCGCCGTCATGTTGACGACGCCGCGCGAGGTGACCGAACCGGTCAGGATATGGGCGGGCCTCGCCGTGCCCAGCAGGATCGGCCCCACTGGCAGCGCCTCGCCGAAGACCTTGACGATCTGGTAGGCGACATTGGCGGACGACAGGTCCGGCATGACGAGCAGATTGGCCTCGCCGCGCAGGGGCGATCCCGGCAGCTTCCGGTTGCGCACCGCCTCGATCAGCGCGGTGTCGGCCTGCATTTCGCCATCGATCTCGAGACTGGGCGCGCGCTCGCGGACCAGCTCCAGCGCCTCGCGCATCTTCAGCGTGTCCGGGGTATCGAAGTCGCCGAAATCGGAATGGGCGACCAGCGCGATCTTGGGCGTGATGCCGAAGCGTTCGACGTGCCGCGCGCACAGCACCACTGTTTCGGCAATGGCCTCCGCCGATGGGTTCGACTGCACATGGGTGTCGGCGAGGAAGACGATGCCGCGCGACGTGATCATCAGGCTCATGGCGGCGAACTCGCGCACGCCCGGCGCCAGCCCGATGATGTTGCGGATATGCCGGAGCTTGGCCCGGTAGCGGCCTTCGAGGCCGCAGATCATCGCGTCCGCCTCGCCCCTGCAGATGGCCAGCGCCGCGATCACGGTGGTCGAGGTGCGCACCATGGTGCGCGCGGCATCAGGAGTGACACCGCGGCGGCCGGCGATGTCCACCAGGGTGGCCACGTAGTCGCGGTAGCGCGGATCGTCTTCCGGATTGACCACCGGAAAGTCCGTACCCGGACGGATCGTGAGCCCATAGCGCTTGACGCGGCTCTCGATCACCGCCGGCCGGCCGATGAGGATGGGCGATGCGATCCCCTCCTCGATCACCACCTGCGCGGCACGCAACACCCGTTCGTCCTCGCCGTCGGCGTAGATCACCCGGCCCGGCGCCTTGCGCGCGGCCGCGAAGATCTGGCGCATGATGAACCCGGAGCGGAAGACGAAGCGCTGCAGCTTCTCGGCATAGGCGCCGAGATCGCCGATCGGCCGGGTCGCGACACCGCTGTCGATTGCGGCCCTGGCCACCGCCGGCGCCACGCGCAGGATGAGGCGCGGGTCGAAGGGCGCGGGGATCAGCGAATCCTTGCCATAGACGCGGGCCTCGCCGCCATAGGCGCGGGCCACCACGTCCGACGGTGTCTCGCGCGCCAGCTCCGCGATGGCGTTGACCGCGGCCCGCTTCATCTCCTCGTTGATGATGGAGGCGCCGACATCGAGCGCCCCGCGGAAGATGTAGGGAAAGCAGAGCACATTGTTCACCTGGTTGGGATAGTCGGACCGGCCGGTGCAGATCATGGCATCGGGCCGGATCGCGGTGGCCTCCTCGGGCATGATCTCCGGGTTCGGATTGGCCAGCGCGAGGATCAGCGGATCGGGAGCCAGCGCCTTGACCATCTCCGGCTTCAGCACGCCGCCCGCCGACAGGCCCAGGAAAATGTCGGCGCCCGCGATCACCTCGGCCAGCCCGCGCTTGTCGGTCGCCTGGGCGAAGGCCGCCTTCCAGCGGTCCATCAGCGCCGCGCGGCCCTTGTAGACGACGCCTTCCAGGTCCGTGACCCAGATGTTCTCGCGCCGGGCGCCAAGGCTCATGAGCTGGTTCAGGCAGGCCAGCGCCGCGGCACCCGCACCCGAGGCGACGATCTTCACCTTCGCGATGTCCTTCTTCGCCAGGCGCAGCGCGTTGACCACGGCAGCTCCGACGATCACCGCCGTTCCATGCTGGTCGTCGTGGAACACCGGGATCGACATGCGCTGGCGCAGGCGTTCCTCGATCTCGAAACACTCCGGGGCCTTGATGTCTTCGAGGTTGATGGCGCCGAAGGTCGGCTCCAGGGCAGCCACCGTGTCGACGAAGCGCTGCACGTCGGTCTCGGCAACCTCGATGTCGAAGACGTCGATGTCGGCGAATTTCTTGAACAGCACGGCCTTGCCTTCCATGACCGGCTTGGCGGCGAGAGGCCCGATGTTGCCAAGACCCAGCACCGCCGTGCCGTTGCTGATCACCCCCACCAGGTTGGCGCGGGCCGTGTACCGCGACACCAGCAGCGGATCGGCATGAATCGCCTCCGACACCGCGGCGACGCCCGGCGAGTAGGCCAGCGCCATGTCGCGCTGGTTGCCGAGCGGCTTGGTGGCCCGGATCTCGAGTTTTCCCGGCTTCGGCTCGGCGTGATAGACGAGAGCGCCCGATTTCAGGTCGCTGGACATGCTGGACGACATGCGAAACTCCTCGACAATCCGGGCAAAAGACCTTGATTTGCCATGAATTGCAATAACTGCCGGGGCGAGCGCCGCGGGGTTGGACCTGGCTGCGGGTCGGGATTAAGATGAGGATATGCTGACGCCGCTCAAGTCCGAAGTGCTGAAGGTGGATGACCTCGCCCACGAGGCGCGCCGCTTCCGCACCATCTTGTGGTCCTTCGAGCGCAATCTGGAGTTGCTCCTGAAGGACACGGGATTGGTTGCCGAGGTGGACCATGCGGCGCTTGCTGAAGCGTTCTCGCGATGGCGTCAGGGCTTCGACCAGACCAAGCACCTGGCCGACATCAACCGGCATGACTTCGTCATCTTCGCTGCCGGCCTCATGCTGAAGGAGCTGATCGCCACCAATCCCATCACCGCCGTGGGCGAGAAATCCGGAGCCGTGCCCGACCTTCCTGCCAAGCTGGACCACAGGCTGAAGCGCTGGCCGGAGGGCTATGCCTACACCAGCTTCTGCCTCTCGGTGGCGGCCGCGGTGCTGAACGAGATGGGCGACAGCGAGCCGCAGGCCGCGGGCGCAACGGAGGACCCGCGCTTCTGGGATTCCTTCCGCGAGAACGCCGCCCAGGATCCGGCCATGGCCATCGCCTTCTTCGACATGGTCTGCGGCGTCGAGCCCAACTGGCAATCCCCCGACGTGCCATGGATGCGGCGCACCTTCACCGAAGGCTTCAGCCGTCTCGCGACGGCGGAGAAGGTGGCGCTTGATCGCTCTCCCGCCATAAGCGAAGATTGACCCACGGCAGGGAGGGCCGGGACGTGGGGGCAACGCGCATACTGATCGTCGACGATCATCCCCTGTTCCGTGAGGCGCTGAAGCAGGCCATTGCCGGAGGCGTGTCCAATGCCGTCATCGCCCAGGCCGGATCGCTCGAGGCCGCCCGATCCGAACTCGACCGGCACGACACGACCGACCTCGTGCTGCTCGATCTCCGCATGCCGGGCGTGCAGGGCCTTTCAGGCCTCATCTTCCTGCGCGCGCAATATCCCAACGTGCCCGTTGTCATCGTCACGGCGGCCGAAGACCAGGGGCTGGTGCAGAAGGCGGTCAACCTGGGCGCCGCGGGCTTCATTCCCAAGTCCTCCAGCACCGAAACCATCCTCGACGCCATCAATGCCGTGCTCCGGGGCGATATCTGGGTGCCTCCCGGTTACGATCACAAGGCCCAGGGCGACAAGGAAGCCGAAGACATCGCGCGCCGCATCGCAACGCTCACGGCGCAGCAGATCCGTGTGTTGATGATGCTGCGCGAAGGCCTGCTCAACAAGCAGATCGCTTATGAACTCAGCGTCTCGGAGGCCACCATCAAGGCGCATGTCTCGGCGATCCTGCAGAAGCTCAACGTCTCGAGCCGCACCCAGGCCGTGATTGCCGCCGGCCGCATCGACGGCAGCGGCTGACTACTCGGCCGCCTCGGTCTTGACCGCCACATGAGCCATGGCGGCCCGAAGGGCGGCCGGCTTCACCGGCTTCCGCAAGATATGGATGTCGTTCGCCAGTGCGCTGTCGGCCACGGCGGGTGACCGGTCTGCCGTCACAAGCACCGCGGGAATGGGCCGGCGCGCCCGCTTGCGCAGGGCCCGCACCACCGAGATTCCATCTTCCCGCGCCAGATGGTAGTCGGCGAGGATCATGTCGATGCGATTGCCGGCCGCCTGGAGCGCCTTGAGGGCCTCGGCCTGGTTGCGGGCCCGGTGCACCACGAAGCCCCAGCCGCCGAGCAGCGCCTCCATGCCATCCAGGATTGCCGTCTCGTTGTCGATGATCAGCACGGTGACGGCATCGGGAAGGCCGGGCGACCGCAGCAGCTGCGGCTTCACCGGCGCCACCCGCGGCAGCTCCACCGCCGCAATGGGAACCTCGATGGCAAAGCAGCTGCCGCGGTCCGGCACCGAGGCCACGCTCACCGGCGCTTCGAGCACCCGCGCGATGCGCTCGACGATGGAGAGGCCAAGGCCGAGGCCCGGCTGCTCGTCCTCGCCGTGCAGCCGCTGGAACTCCTGGAAGATGACGGCCCGCTTGTCGGCCGGTATGCCGGGCCCGGTATCGTAGACCTCGATCCGCAGCCGCGACCCGCGCCGGCGACAGCCCATCAGAACCTTGCCATTGCGCGTGTACTTGATGGCGTTGGCGACCAGGTTCTGCAACACGCGGCGCAGCAGCTTGCGGTCGGTCTCGATGGCGAGGCTGCAGGGCACCACCTTCAGGCGCAGCCCCTTCCGGGCGGCGGCCGGCGTGAACTCCAGCGCCAGGGCCTGCAGCATCTCGTCGATGCGGAAGGGCGCCACATCGGCCTTCATCACACCCGCATCCAGGCGCGAGATGTCGAGGAGTGCCGACAGGATGTCTTCCACCGCCTCGAGGGAGGCGTCGACATTGCGAACCAGGACGGACTCATCGCTCTCCCGGGTGCGCTCGACGAGGCTCGCCGCAAACAGCCGGGCGGCATTCAGCGGCTGGAGAATATCGTGGCTGGCAGCCGCCAGGAATCGCGTCTTGGAATGGTTGGCGGACTCCGCCTCGGCCTTGGCCTGGGCCAGGGCCTGGTTGAGGCGGGTGAGTTCGGCGGTGCGCTCGGCCACCCGGCGTTCCAGCGATTCATTGACGCGCTGCAGGGACTCCGCCGACTGAACGCTCTCGGTGACGTCGATGAAGGTGGCGACCACGCCTCCATCGGGCATGGCGCTTGACCTGACCTCGAGCACCTTGCCGCCATCCTTCATGCGTTCGCGGAAAACGACATGGGTCTGTGTCAGCTTGCGCAGCCGGTCGGCACCCTGGTCCTGGCCGCTGTCGGTTCTGGCGAGGAAGGCGGGCACGATCTCGGCCAATGGCGTGCCGACCCGCACCATCTCGGCGCCGAGCTGGAGAAAGTCCTCGAACTGCGTGTTCCAGCAGATCAGCGCCATGTCGCGGTCGAAGACCGCGATGCCCTGCCCCACGTTGTCGATGGCCGATTGCAGGACGTCGCGATTGTACTGGATCGCGGCCGAGGCATCATCGAGCAGGCGCAGCGCACCCCGGGCATGGGTCGAGTGCCGCTCCAGCATCAGGGCGATCACCAGCCGCGCCGAGGACACGCCGACCGCACTGGCCAGCAGGTGCTCGGCAAAGCGGAACAGCCGGATGTCGGCCTCCTGCCCCACCGGCCCGCTTCCGCCGCGCTGCGCGAAGTACTCCGCGAAGGCGGCCCGCGCCCGGACCGGGCCGATGTAGCGGGCCACGGTCGCTTCCAGTCGCTCGGCCGAAACGGTGGTGCGCCAGAGACGGAAACCGGCGCCGGCCCCGGGGATCTCGCGCGACACGAAGCTGGCCGCCTGCATGCGCTCCACCGGCGTGGGCAGGCGCATCAGCGAGACGCCCACATAGGCGGAGATGTTGGCGATCATGCTCCACAGCACCCCATGGGTGACGGCGTCGAACTCCAGGGAGAAGAGCATGCGCGGCCGCAGCATGGCGAGCCCGAAGGGCCCGTTGTCGACGAAGCCACGGCCGATCCAGCCCGCATCGACGAAAGACGGCAGCAGCAGCGTGTAGGCCCAGACGGCCGAGCCCGCGGCAATCCCCGCCATGGCGCCTCGTGCCGTGCCCCGGCGCCAGACAAGGCCGCCGAAGAAGGCCGGCGCGAACTGGGCCACGGCTGCGAAGGAGATGAGCCCGACCTGCGCCAGGGCCGCCGATGACCCGATCATCCGGTAATAGCCATAGGCCAGCGCCAGCACCAGCACGATGGCCCAGCGCCGGATCAGCACCAGGCGTTCGCCCATGTCGTTGTGGATGGCCACGCGCTCCAGGTCGTGCCGGCGCAGCAGCAGCGGAACCACCAGATTGTTGCAGACCATGATGGACAGCGCGATGCATTCGACGATCACCATCGCGGTGGAGGCCGACAGTCCGCCGACGAAGGCGATCATGGTGAAGAGCTTGCTGCCGGCGTCGACGGGCAGCGCCAGCACGAAGGTGTCGGGGTCGGAACCGGGCGGGAGCACCACCAGACCGGCGATGGCGATCGGGATGACGAAGAGGTTGATGGCCACCAGATAGGCCGGGAACAGCCAGCGCGCCCGGCGGATTTCCTCGCTGCTGGCATTCTCCACGGCCGTCACGTGGAACTGCCGCGGCAGCAGCATGATGGCGCAGGCCGCGAGGAAGGTCATGGTCAGCCAGCGTCCGCCATCGAGGTCGCCCGAGAAGATACTGTCGGCATTCGGCAGGGCCTCGAACCTTGCGGCGAAACTGGTCCAGCCCCCCATGATGCCATAGACCACGAACAGACCGACCAGCACGAAGGCCACCAGCTTCACCACCGATTCCACCGCGATGGCGAGGATCATGCCGTCCTGATGCTCGGTCGTGTCGATGTGGCGGGTTCCGAAGAGGATGGCGAAGATCCCCATGGTCACCGTCACCATCATGGACAGGCCATTGAAGCCGCTGCTGTCGGCCGGCAGGCCCGCCGGCCACAGCGGCGCGAAATTGATGACGCCCAACGCCGCGGACACCGCCTTCAGCTGGATCGAGATGTAGGGAACGATGCCGATGACGGCGATCACGGCGACCAGTGCGCCCAGCGATTCGCTCTTTCCGTAGCGGGCCGAGAGGAAGTCGGCGATGGATGCGATGTTATGCCGCTTCGAGATGGCGGCCACCGCCTGCACCATGCGCCAGCCAAACACGAAGACCAGGACGGGGCCGATGTAGATGGGCAGGAAGTCGAGGCCCGTACGCGAGGCAATCCCGACGCTGCCGAAATAGGTCCATGAGGTGCAGTAGACGCCAAGCGAAAGCGCGAAAATCAAGGGTCTGCCGCCGCGGGGGCGCCGCCGCGACTGCGAATCCCCCCAGGTGGCCACGGCGAAGAGCAGGCCCAGATAGCCGAGGCCGAGGAACAGGATGGTCCAGTCCTGAAGCATGGGCGATGATCCCTTCCGCAGGGCCCAAAATCAACTGGCATTCGACCAATGGCCAAGTGCCCGGCGGCGCTGCCGGATCGCGGGTTTGATCCACGTCAATGTGTCGACGGCACAACCAGAACAATCGTGAACCGACACTCCAAGCAGAATGAGGAAAATCATGGGGTCGGGATCACTTGTGCAGATGGGTCTGCTGGGACTCATCGCCATTCTAGCCATTTCCGTGGGCGCCAGGGCTGACGACCTGCCCTTCGCGCTGCACATGTTCATCATCGCGGCGGCGGCGGTCATCACCGTCATCGTCCTGGCCCGCAACGCCCACAAGCCCGCGCCGAAGGAGACGGAATACTTCGACAGCGTGATCCGGGCGGGTGCGATCGCCACCGTCTTCTGGGGCGTGGTCGGCTTCCTCGTGGGCCTGGTCATCGCCCTGCAGCTGGCCTTCCCGGCCTGGAACCCCAACCTCGAATGGTTCAACTTCGGCCGGCTTCGCCCGCTGCACACGTCGGCGGTGATCTTCGCCTTTGGCGGCAATGCCCTGCTCTGCACCAGTTTCTACGTGGTCCAGCGGACCTGCCGCACCCGGCTCGCCCTGGGCGGCCTCGCCTGGTTCGTGTTCTGGGGATACCAGCTCTTCATCGTCCTGGCCGCCACCGGCTACCTGCTGGGCGTGACCGAGGGCCGCGAGTATGCAGAGCCCGAATGGTACGTCGATCTCTGGATCACGATCGTCTGGGTAGCCTACTTCCTGGTCTTCTTCGGCACCCTGCTGAAGCGCAAGGAACCCCACATCTACGTGGCCAACTGGTTCTATCTCGCCTTCATCGTGACCATCGCGATGCTGCATATCGTGAACAATCTCTCCATTCCGGTCTCCTTCACCGGCTACAAGAGCTACTCGATGTTCTCGGGCGTGCAGGACGCGCTGACCCAGTGGTGGTACGGCCACAATGCCGTGGGCTTCTTCCTCACCGCCGGCTTCCTGGGCATGATGTACTACTTCGTGCCCAAGCGCGCCGGGCGCCCGGTCTATTCCTATCGGCTCTCCATCGTCCATTTCTGGTCGCTGATCTTCCTCTACATCTGGGCTGGCCCGCATCATCTGCACTACACCGCGCTGCCCGACTGGGCGCAGACCCTGGGCATGGTCTTCTCGATCATGCTGTGGATGCCTTCGTGGGGCGGCATGATCAACGGCCTGATGACGCTCTCCGGCGCCTGGGACAAGCTCCGCACCGACCCGGTGCTCCGCATGATGGTGATCTCGGTTGCCTTCTACGGCATGTCCACCTTCGAGGGACCGATGATGTCGATCAAGGCGGTGAACTCGCTGTCCCACTATACGGACTGGACCATCGGCCACGTGCACTCGGGCGCCCTCGGCTGGGTCGGCATGATCTCGATGGGCTGCATGTACTACCTGTTCCCGAAGCTGTGGGGCCGCAACCAGCTCTACTCGCTCAGGCTGGTCAGCTGGCATGTGTGGCTCGCGACTCTCGGGATCGTCGTCTACGCCTCGGCCATGTGGGTCTCCGGCATCATGCAGGGCTTGATGTGGCGCGAGTACGACGACAACGGCTTCCTGGTCTACTCCTTCGCGGAAACCGTGGCGGCGATGCATCCCTACTACGTGATCCGCGCCTTCGGCGGGCTGCTGTTCCTGCTGGGTTCGCTGATCATGGTCTACAACCTCTATCGCACCGTGCGCGGCGACACGCGCGCCGAAGCCCCTGCCGGGGTTCCGGCAACCGCATAAGCATCAAGGACACGTGCCATGAACCACTCGACAATCGAAAAGAACGCCACGCTGCTGCTGATCCTCAGCTTCATCGTGGTGACCATCGGCGGCCTTGTGCAGATCACGCCTCTCTTCTACCTCCAGAACACCATCGAGGACGTCGAAGGCATGCGGCCCTACACGCCGCTCGAACTGGCGGGGCGCAACATCTACATCCGCGAAGGCTGCTACAACTGCCACAGCCAGATGATCCGCCCCTTCCGCGATGAGGTGGAACGCTACGGCCACTACAGCCTGGCGGCGGAGTCGATGTACGACCATCCCTTCCAGTGGGGCTCGAAGCGGACCGGGCCGGACCTGGCCCGCGTCGGCGGCCGCTATTCGGACGAATGGCAGCGCCAGCACCTGATGGACCCGCGCAGCGTGGTGCCAGAGTCGATCATGCCCGGCTACGGCTTTCTCATGAACAAGGAAATCGACGGCAAGGGCATCGGCAAGCACCTCGCGACGCTCAACCTCGTGGTGAACAACGGTCGCGGCGCCATGTACACGCAGGATCAGGTGGACAATGCCGAGGCCGACTTCGTGGCCCAGGCGACCGGCAACGACGCCGATGGTCTCGTCGGGCGCTACAAGAACGTGCAGGCCCGCGACTATGACGGCCAGGCCAAGATCACGGAGATGGATGCGCTCGTCGCCTATCTCCAGATGCTGGGTACCCTGGTCGACACATCGACCTTCAAAGCCGCGGCATCGAGGTGACGCCATGAGCTATGACACGATCCGACACTTCGCCGACAGCTGGGCCCTGCTCATCATGTTCGGCTGCTTCATCGCCGTGGTGTTCTACGCCTTCCGACCAGGTTCGCGGAAAATCTACGACGAAGTGGCCCGAATCCCTCTCGAGAACGATCCCAAGGACTGAACTCCATGTCGAAAATCGAACGCGACGAAATCTCCGGCACAGAAACGACCGGACATGAATGGGACGGCATCAAGGAACTGAACACGCCGCTTCCGCGCTGGTGGCTCTACACCTTCTACGGCACCGTGATCTGGGCCATCGGCTATACCATTGCCTATCCCGCCTGGCCCCTGCCTGGCGGTGCGACACCCGGGTTGCTGGGCTACAGTTCCCGCGCGGCGGTCGCCGACAGCATTGCCCAGGCCAAGGCGGCCCAGGGCGACAAGCTGCAGCAGATCGCGGCGGCCTCGGTGGATGACATCCTCAAGAACCCGGGCCTGCTGGAATTCGCCCGTGCCGGCGGTGCGGCGGCTTTCAAGGTGAACTGCGTGCAATGCCACGGGTCCGGCGCTACCGGCGGTCATGGCTATCCCAACCTGAATGACGATGACTGGCTCTGGGGCGGCACGGCCGAGCAGATCCACACCACGCTGATGAACGGCATCCGCTACGCGCAGAACAAGGACACCCGCGACTCGCAGATGCCCGCCTTCGGCGCCGACGGCATCCTCACGCCGGCGCAGATCACCGACGTTGCCAACTACGTCGTCTCGCTGTCGGGAGGACAGGCGGATGCTGCCGCGGCGGATCGGGGCAAGCAGGTCTTCGCCGAGAACTGCGCGTCCTGTCACGGTGAAGATGGCAAGGGCAATCTCGAATTCGGCGCGCCCAACCTGACGGATGCAATCTGGCTCTATGGCGATGGCGTCGATGCCGTGACGGCGCAGGTAACGAAGCCACGGCAGGGCGTCATGCCGGCCTGGACGCATCGCCTCGATGACGCCACGATCAAGCAGCTTGCCGTCTACGTGCATTCGCTGGGCGGCGGCCAGTAGGCCAGCCCAGGCGGGCCAACGACAAGAAGGAGCGTGGCTTACGGACAAGCGGCCACGCCCGATGTACAAGCGGACGAGACCGTCCGGCAGTAGAGAGAAGCGACGGGGGTCGCGACAGAACATGGTCCAGGTCATCAATACGGTCGACAGGAGTGACGTCGCCCGCGAAGACGCCGAGGCGGTCAACCGCGCCGAGAACCGCTCGCTCTATGCATCGCGGGTCAAGATCCACCCCAAGGACGTGGCCGGCACCTTCCGCCGCCTGAAGTGGACCCTTCTCGTCGTCCTGCTGGGCATCTACTACGTCACGCCCTGGATCCGCTGGGACCGCGGTCCGGGCGCGCCCGACCAGGCCGTGCTCATCGACATGGCCAACCGCCGCTTCTACTTCTTCTTCATCGAGATCTGGCCGCAGGAGTTCTACTACGTCGCCGGACTTCTGATCATGGCCGGCGTGGGCCTGTTCCTGGCCACCTCGCTCTTCGGCCGCGTCTGGTGCGGCTATGCCTGTCCGCAGACGGTGTGGACGGACCTCTTCATGGCGGTCGAGCGCTGGGCCGAGGGCGACCGCAACGCCCGCATCCGCCTCGATGCCGCGCCCTGGAGCGTCAGCAAGATCCGCAAACGGTCGCTGAAGCTCCTGATCTGGCTCCTGATCGCGATCTCGACCGGCGGCTTCTGGGTCTTCTACTTCGCCGACGCGCCAACCCTGCTGCGCGAACTGGTCACCGGACAGGCCGCGCCCGTGGCCTATTTCACCATCGCGATCCTGACCGCCACGACCTTCACCTTCGCCGGCTTCATGCGCGAGCAGGTCTGCACCTACATGTGCCCCTGGCCGCGCATCCAGGGCGCCATGCTGGACGAAGAGTCGCTCATCGTCACCTACAATGCCTGGCGCGGCGAGCCGCGCCACGCCGGACGCAAGAAGGCCGAGGCCCAGGGCCTGCGCATTGGCGATTGCGTCGACTGCAATGCCTGCGTGGCGGTCTGTCCGATGGGAATCGACATCCGCGACGGCAACCAGCTGGAATGCATCAACTGCGCGCTCTGCATCGACGCCTGCGACGCCGTGATGGACAAGATCGGCAAGCCGCGCGGTCTCATCTCCTATTCGACGGCAAGCCTCTACGCCCAGAACACCGTCGACAAGAATGTCGCCTGGGATTGGCATCACCTGCTGCGGCCGCGCACCTTCATCTACGCGACGCTCTGGTCCGCCGTCGGCATCGCCATGCTGGTGACCCTGGTGAGCCGCGAGCGGCTGGGCGTCAACATCCTGCCGGACCGCAACCCGCTCTACGTACAGCTTTCAGATGGCGCCATTCGCAACGGCTACACCTTCAAGATCCTGAACATGAAGCAGGAACCCCGCACCTTCCGTATCACCATCAAGGATCTTCCCGGCGCCACGATGGAGATGGTCGGCGACAACGCCAAGGGCCTGACCTCGATCGACGTTCCCGTGGAAGCGGACAAGCTCAAGGCAATCAAGCTCTATGTGTCGACGGCGGACAAGGCCATCATCGATGCCGGACGCACAACGTTCAGCTTCGAGGTGTCCGAGGCCGATGGCGCCGCCGCGCCTGAGCAGGGCAGCTTCGGAACCACCTTCCTTTCACCCGGAAAAGATGGAAACAAATGACCATGCGCAGCGCCACCGCCCCTCGAGAATTCACCGGCAAGCACATGCTGGCCTCCATCATCGCCTTCTTCGGCGTGATCATCGCGGTGAACCTGACCATGGCCTATTTCGCCAATTCGACCTGGTCCGGCCTTGTCGTTGCCAACGGCTATGTGGCAAGCCAGCATTTCGACGAGGACCTGGCCCGTGCCCGCGCCCAGGACGCCATGGGCTGGTCGGTGAGCGTGGGCCATGACGGCTCGGCCGTGAACGTGACCTTTGCCGACCGCAACGGCGAACCGCTCAGCGGCATGGCCGTGAACGGCATGCTGCGCCGTCCCACCACCGATCGCCAGGACCAGCTGCTGGCCTTCGCCAGCGTCGGCAACGGCCGCTACGAGGCGCCTATCAAGCTCCACAAGGGCGTCTGGGATGTCGAGGTGACGGCCACCGGACGCTCGGGCGAAGATTACCGGAAAACCTACCGGTTCATCGTCAAAGAGTGATCCAGATGACCCTGCCCTGCTGCACCATCGACGGCGAGACCTTCCTGCCCTACAGGCTGGAAGGCGACGATGCCGAGCGCTGGATCTCGTCAGCCGGACCGGGCCTCAGGCGGATCGAGTTCATCGTGCCGCAGGCAAACCGGCCAGGCAGCATCTCAGATATCGAAGCCGGGCTCACGGCAATCTCCGGTGTTCGCAGCGCGCGGGTGAACCTCACGGCACGGCGGGTGGTGGTGGTCTATGCGGAGGACGAGGTCGAACCCCAGGCCCTGATCGACCGGATGGGCGAACAGGGCTACGCCGCGCGCCCCTTCGACCCGCGGGAGACCGGCCTCGTGAACGACGACCGCGAGGCCAAGGCCCTGCTGCGGGCCATGGCAGTTGCCGGATTTGCCGCGGGCAACGTGATGCTGCTTTCGGTATCGGTCTGGTCCGGCGCCGATGCCGCGACCCGTGACATGTTCCACTGGATATCGGCGATGATCGCCTTGCCGGCCGTCGCCTATTCCGGCCGGCCCTTCTTCCGTTCCGCGATCGGCGCGCTGCGCCTGGGCCGCACCAACATGGACGTGCCCATTTCGCTGGGCGTGATCCTGGCATCCGCCATGAGCCTCTTCGAGACCATCAATGGCCGCGACCATGCCTATTTCGATGCATCGGTCATGTTGCTGTTCTTCCTGCTGGCGGGCCGCTATCTCGACCAGCTCATGCGGGTCAAGGCGCGCTCCGCCATCGCGCAGCTGGTGGCGCTGTCGTCCGAGGGGGCCATGGTCATCGGGCCCGACGGTCTCCGGCGCCATGTCGCGGCGCGCGATCTCAGGCCCGGCATGCAGGTGGCGGTCGCCGCCGGCAGCAGGCTACCCGCCGATGGCGTGGTGTCCGAGGGAACGAGCGACATGGATCGCTCCCTCCTGACTGGCGAGACCGCGCCAGAGGCCGTGCGCCCCGGATCGCAGGTTCATGCCGGCGAGATGAATCTCACCGGTGCCCTCACCATCTCGGTCACCGCAGCCGGCAACGACACCTTCCTCAGCGAACTGGTGCGCCTCATGGCCTCGGCCGAACAGGGTCAGTCGCAGTACATCCGCATTGCCGACCGCCTCGCCCGCTACTATTCGCCGGCCGTCCATCTGCTGGCGGCAATAACGCTCACCACCTGGATCATGCTCGGCAACGGCTGGCACAGTTCGCTGATGACCGCCATCGCGGTTCTGATCATCACATGCCCCTGCGCGCTGGGACTTGCGGTGCCTGCCGTGCAGGTCGTGGCCAGCGGCCGGCTGTTCCGCGCCGGCATCATGATCAAGGACGGCGCGGCGCTGGAGAAGCTCGCGGCGGTCGATACCGTGATCTTCGACAAGACCGGCACCCTGACGCGCGGCGAGCCCGAACTGGTTGCACCACTCATGGTGTCGACCGAGACCCTGGCAATTGCCGCCGGCCTGGCCCAGACGAGCCGCCATCCGCTCTCGCGCGCCCTGGTGCGCGAGGTGCAGCGCCGCGGACTTGCCGTCACCCCGGTCGCAGAGGCGACGGAACATCCCGGACTGGGTCTTTCGGGCTCGCATGGCGGCGAGCCCCTCCGCCTCGGCAGCCGTGCCTGGTGCGGCATGGAAGAGGCCGAGGCCGACAGGGGACTACTCGAATTCGCATTCCGCCGCGGCGCCCGCCCGCCCGTCGTGTTCCAGTTTCAGGACAAGCTGCGCAGTGGCGCAGCCGAGACGGTCGCCGCGCTCAAGGCCCGTGGCCTCGACATTCATCTCCTGTCGGGCGACCGCGAGTCCGCGGTGCGCCGCGTGGCCGACGATCTCGGAATAGAAAAGGCGGTATGGCGGGCCACGCCCCAGGCCAAGCTCGCCTATGTCGAGTCACTCGGCAAGGCCGGACGCAAGGTGCTGATGGTGGGAGACGGGATCAATGACGCCGCTGCGCTGGCGGCGGGCTTCACTTCCATCGCGCCGTCCACGGCATCCGATATCGGCCGGACGGCAGCCGAGACCGTCTTCATGGGCGAGTCAGCCGATGCGGTCGCCACCGCGGTTGCGGTCAGCAGCCGAGCCCAGCGTATTGCGCGGGAAAACTTCACGCTTGCGGTCGGCTACAATGTGCTTGCCGTTCCCCTGGCCATGCTGGGCCTGGTCTCTCCCCTCGTCGCCGCCATCGCCATGTCGACATCCTCGGTCATCGTCATTGCCAATGCCTTGCGGCTTGGCCGCGGCAACGATCGGGGAGTCACCCGCGCGAAGGACAGGTCCGCGACTTCGGTCACCGACCACCTGAGGGCCGCCGCATGAATGGACTGCTGATCCTGATCCCCGTTGCCCTCTTCCTCGGCGGACTTGGACTCGCGGCCTTTATCTGGTCGCTGCGTTCCGGCCAGTATGACGACCTGGAGGGCGCAGCCTGGCGGATTCTCGACGACGACGACAAGCCCCGCCCCTGACATCCGGCAGAACTTCAATAAATTGCCGCAATGGATGTTGAACACTCGTCCTCGTCCGGTTGACAGCGGACGGCGCCGGACGGACAGTCTTCCGGTTGCAAGCTTGCCGGAGGTTCCCCATGCTGACGTTCCGCCGCCCTCTCGACAGTTTCTGGATGGCGTTGGCCAGCCTCATTTTTCTGGCGCTGCAGCATAACACCGCACTTGCAGCAAAGCCGTTCCCGGTCAGCCAGTTCAACTATTTCATCAGCGACTACGAGGCTGAACTCGCCAAGCTGTCGAAAACGGTTACAAAAGCGAATCCGGAGATCGAGGCCGATGTTGCGGCGGCCGAGGCGGCCGACAACCAACGGCTGGCGGCCGCGTCGATCGAACAGCTTGTTGCCAAGGACCCGTCCAATGCTGCCCTGTGGCTGAGACTGGCCACCGCATTGGAGGCATCCGAACCCATCAATGATTCCGATGGCTATGTCCTGCCGTCACGGGTGATCGCGGCGGGCCTGAAGGCCTATCTCCTGTCACAGAGTCGCACCGATGAGGCCGCGGCCCTCGCCATCGCGGCAGCGGGCTTCACCAAGCGCGAATACTGGCGCCCGGCCCTGCTGGCCTACAAGGAAAGCCTGAAGCTGGACGACAATGCCGAATTGCGCGAGACCTATGAGGCGCTGCGGCTGGAACGGGGCTTCCGCGTGATCGACTACAAGGTCGACACCGACGCATCGCCGCCGCGCGTCTGCTTCCAGTTCTCCGAGCCCGTATCGCGCACGGTCACGGACTTCAGCCCCTATTTCCGACTGCAGCCGGGCCGGATCGCCGGCGTGACAGCAGATGGAACCCAGCTCTGCATCGAAGGGCTGGAGCATGGCGGGCGCTATACCGTGGACATCCGCAAGGGCCTTCCGGCGGCGGTCGATGACAGCCTGCCCAAGGACCTGAGCTACGAGTTCTACGTCAAGGACCGCAGTCCGTCGGCGCGTTTTGTCGGCCGCAGCTTCGTTCTGCCACGCATCGGCCAGAACGGCATACCGGTGGTGACGGTCAATGCCAGCAAGGTGAAGCTGGCGCTCTATAGGATCGGCGACCGCAATCTCATCTCCAGCGTGATCAATTCCGATTTCCGCCAGCAGATCAGCGGCTATGGCGCCCAGAACATCGCCGATCGCCTCGGCAAGGAAGTGTGGAAAGGCGAGATGGAGACGCCGGCCCCGCAGAACCGGGAGGTCACCACCGCGTTTCCGGTGGACGAAGCCCTTGGCAAGCTCACGCCCGGACTCTTCGTGATGACCGCCTTGCCCGACGGGCAGGAGGCCGAGGACTGGAGCGAGATGGCCACCCAGTGGTTCGTGATTTCGGATCTGGGACTTTCGACGGCCAGTGGCAGCGACGGGCTGCAGGTATCGATCCGCTCGATCGCGACCGCAGCGCCGGTCAAGGGTGCCGATGTCCGCCTCGTCGCCCGCAACAACGAGGTGCTGGCCACTGCGTCCACCGACGAAACGGGTGCCGCCACCTTCGACGGCGGTCTGCTGCAGGGCGAAGGCGGCGATGCACCGGCACTGGTCGTGGCCCAGAGCGCCGAAGGCGACTACAGCTTCGTCGATCTGACCCAGCCCGCATTTGACCTGACCGACCGCGGCGTCGAAGGCCGGCCCCAGCCCGGCGCGGTCGATGCGTTCGTCTATACCGAGCGGGGCGTCTATCGCAGGGGCGAAACCGTGCACACGGCGGTGCTGCTGCGCGACGCCAGCGCCAATGCCATGACCGGCACGCCGGTGACACTTGTCGTCGAACGTCCGGACGGCGTGGAGTATTCGCGCACGACCCTGAACGACATGGGCGGCGGCGCAGCGAAGCTCGACATCAAGATCAATCCGATCGCCCAGGGCGGCACCTGGAGGGTGCGCGCGCTGACCGATCCCAATGGCGAAAGCGTTGGCGAAACCTCGTTCCTCGTCGAAGACTACATTCCGGACCGGATCGAGTTCGATCTGAAATCCAAGACAGCCACAGCCACGGTCGGCGGAGGCGTGCAGCTGACGGTCGACGGTCGCTATCTCTTCGGAGCGCCGGGGGCCGGGCTCGACCTCGAGGCAACGCTGACCTTGCTGTCTGACTCGGCGCCCTTCCCGCAATGGAAGGACTATGTCTTCGGCCTCATGGACGAGCGTCTCGATCCGATCCAGATCAATGCCGAAGACCTTCCCCAGACCGACATCAACGGCCACGCCGAGATTGACCTCCGTCTTCCGGAACTCCCCGTGACCACCAAGCCGCTCAAGGCCGACATCGCGGTCCGCATGCGCGAGCCCGGCGGACGCGCCGTCGAGCAGACGGTCACGCTTCCCGTGGAATCCCTGCGCCCGATGATCGCGCTGAAGCCGAGCTTCGATGATGGCGCGGCCCCGGAAGGCCAGCCAGCCGAATTCCAGATCGTGGCCCTCGATCCTGCGGGCCGGCAGATCGAGATGAAGGGGGCCGACTGGACCCTGAGGCGACTCATCCGCGACTATCAGTGGTTCTATGCCGACGGCGATTGGCGCTATGAATCCATCCTGCGCACCTCCAAGCTCGACAGTGGAAAGATCGATCTTGGCGCGGACGCGCCGGCGAAGTTCTCGCGGGCGCTGGACTGGGGCGAATACCGCCTGGAGATCGCGGCACCCGACGCCGCGCCGGTGAGCATCGACTTCTCCTCGGGCTACTACTACTTCGACTCCGCCAAGGCCGAGACGCCCGACACGCTGAAGGTGGGCCTCGACAAGACCGACGCCAGGCCCGGCGATACGCTCAACGTCAAGATCGAGGCGCGCTACGCCGGCCAGGCCACGATCCGCGTCATGGGCGACCGCCAGCTCATGGTCCAGAACATCGACGTTCCCGAAGGCGGCACGACAATTCCGATCACCGTGGGCAAGGACTGGGGAACTGGCGCCTATGTGCTGGCAACCCTCTTCCGCCCGATGGACGTCGAGGCAAGGCGCATGCCGGCCCGCGCCGTGGGCGTTGCCTGGTTCGGCATCGGCCGGGCAGAGCGGACCATCGGCGTGACGCTGCAGGCACCGGAGGTGATGAAGCCGCGCCAGCGCCTTCAGGTTCCGGTCAAGCTCACCAATCTCGGCGCCAACGAGGACGCCTTCATCACGGTTGCAGCGGTGGACGTGGGCATCCTCAATCTCACGCGCTACGATCCACCAGCGCCCGAGAACTACTACTACGACCAGAAGCGGCTCTCCGCCGAACTGCGCGACATCTATGGCGTGCTGATCGACGGCATGCAGGGCGAACGCGGTCGCATCCGCTCGGGTGGCGACGGCGGCGCGGCCTTCAATGCCCCGCCGCCCACGCAGCCGCCCCTCGCCCTGTTCTCGGGCATCGTGAAGACTGCGGCCGACGGCACGGCGACGGTCGACTTCGACATCCCCGCGTTCAACGGCACGGTCAGGGTGATGGCCGTGGCCTGGACAAAGACCAAGGTCGGCCACGCTTCGGCGGATGTGATCGTGCGCGATCCGCTGGTCATCGCCGGTACGCTGCCGCGATTCCTGTCGGTGGGCGATTCCTCGCGCCTCCGCTTCGACCTGATCAACGCCGAGGCGCCCCCGGGCGAATACACGGTGGGCATTTCCATCGATGGCCCGCTGTCGATCAACATCACCGACCGGATCCGCAAGCTGGAGGTCGGGCCCGTCGGCAACCGCACGACCATCGCCATTCCCACAACCGCGCGGGGGCCGGGCGTCGCCAATGTGATCGTCACGGTCAAGGGACCGGGCGACATGATCCTCGACCAGAGCTACACCCTGGGAATCAAGCCATCGAATCCCCCGGTCACGCGGCGCACGACGCTGCCGCTGACGGCCAATGGCGGATCTCTGACGCTGACCCGCGATCTTCTCGCCGGCATGGTGCCGGGAACAAGCTCCGTCTCGCTGTCGGTCAATCCGCTTCCCGAGCTGGACGCCGCAGGACTGGTGCAGCAGCTCGACCGCTATCCCTACGGCTGTTCCGAGCAGACGGTCAGCCGGGCCATGCCGCTGCTCTATCTGAGCGACCTCGGCATCGATCCCGACAAGCTGGACGGCGGCATCAAGCCGCGCATGGAAGCGGCCGTGGCGCGCCTGGTGAACCGGCAATCCGGCAATGGTGCCTTCGGCCTGTGGTCCGCCTATGGCGACGACACCAACCTGTGGCTCTCCTCCTATGTCACCGACTTCCTGCTTCGCGCCCGCGAAAAGGGATACGACGTGCCGGAGGACGTGCTGGTCAGCGGCATCGACTACCTGCGCAACATGATCGGCAATGCGCCCGACATCCAGGCCGGCGCCGGCGAGGACATGGCCTATGCCATGTATGTCCTGGCCCGGGCGGGACGGGCACCCGTGGGCGACCTGAAGTATCTGGTCGACACCCGCATCAACGACTTCGGCACGCCGCTGTCGCGGGCCCAGGTCGGTGCAGCGCTGGCCATGCTGGGCGACACGCCCAGGGCCGAGGTGGCCTTTGCCGCCGCCAATGCGGCACTCATGGACGCGGTGGAGTCGACCACCAATCGCAACTACCGGCCGGACTATGGCAGCGTGCTGCGCGATGCCTCCGCGATCCTCGCACTGGCCACCGAGTCCAAGGCCCAGCCCGAGGTCATCAAGACCGCCATGTCGGCGATCGAGGTGGAGCGGGCCCGCACCTCCTATCTCTCCACGCAGGACATGTCCTGGATGGTTCTGGCCGCACGGGCCATCGCCCATGAAGCCGAGGGGATCACCCTCGATGCCAATGGCGCAGACCATCGCGGCGCCCTGAACCGCGCCTATTCCGCCGATCAGCTGGCCAAGGAGGTCCGCGTGGTCAACACCGGAAAGGATCCGCTGCGCGCCGTGGTCGCCGTGACCGGATCGCCGGAGGTGGCGGAACCCGAGGCACAGAATGGCCTGACCATCAGCCGCGACTACTACACGACGTCGGGCGAGCCGGTCGATCCGGCCGACGTGGCGCAGAATACCCGCCTCGTGGTGGTGCTCGGCGTCTCGACCCCGAGCGGCAACAGCCAGAACGGCAATTTCCTTCTGGTCGATCCGCTGCCGGCAGGGTTCGAGATCGAGAATCCGTCGCTGATCTCGTCGGGCAGCACGGCAGGCCTCCCCTGGCTGGCCGAGATGAGCTACGTGCCCTACAGCGAATTCCGCGATGACCGCTTCGTGGCCTCGTTCACGACGTCCTCTGCAACGGTGTCCTACATGGTGCGGGCGGTGTCGCCAGGCCGATACGCGCATCCCGGCGCCTATGTGGAGGACATGTACCGGCCGGAGGTCAACGCGCGGACCGCCACCGGCAGCGTGACGGTGACGAGTCCCTGACATGCCCAAGGCGAGCCCCTGGCCGCTGCGGTTCTATGTCGGGATCCTCGGCCTGCTGCTGCTGGTCAGCGCCGTTGCCCTGCCGCTGACCACGGCCCTGCGCCGTCTGGGTCCGCCCCCGACCGGCAGCGGCATCACCTTCTCCACCCTGGTGGTGGATCGCGACGGTCTGCTGCTGCGTCCCTTCATCACCCGCGGCGGCTACTGGCGGCTGCCGGCAACGGTGGAAGATGTGGACAGGCGCTTCATCGACCAGCTCCTCGCCTATGAGGACAAGCGCTTCTACACCCACCATGGCGTCGATCCGCTTGCCATGCTGCGGGCCGCCGGCCAGGCCATCTGGAACGGCCACGTGGTTTCGGGCGGATCGACACTGACCATGCAGGTGGCCCGTCTGCTGGAGCCGCGTCCGGCCCGGAGCTTTGCCGACAAGCTGGCCGAGATGATCCGGGCGGTGCAGCTGGAACGCCGGCTGAGCAAGAGCGAGATCCTCAATCTCTATCTGGTGCTGGCGCCCTATGGCGGCAACGTCGAGGGCATCCGAGCGGCCTCGCTCGCCTACTTCGGCAAGGAACCCAAGCGGCTGTCGACGGCGGAGGCGGCCCTGCTCGTCGCCATCCCGCAGGCGCCGGAAGCCCGGCGGCCGGATCGCAGGCCGGAGACCGCGGTCGCCGCGCGCAATCGCGTGATCGCGCGGCTCGAGGGCGAAGGCGCCATCAATCCGGACCAGGCGGCGGCGGCGCGCGACGAGGCCGCGCCCCGGTCGCGCCAGGCCTTTCCCATGCTGGCCGCCCATGTGGCGGAACGCCTGGCCCGGCAGGTGCCGGATGGCAAGGTCGAGACGACGACGATCGCGCGTGGCCTGCAGGCCTCCCTCGAGGACCTGGCACGCGAGCGCGCCCATGCCATCGGGTCGGGCGCCGCGGTTGCCATCATCGTTGCCGACAACGAGACGGGCGAAGTCCGCGCCCATGTCGGCGGCACCGGCTATTTCGATGCCAAGCGCGCCGGCCAGATGGACCTGACCCAGGCCCTGCGCTCGCCGGGTTCCGCGCTCAAGCCCTTCATCTACGGATTGGCCTTCGAGGACGGCATCGTCCATCCGGAAACCCTGATCGATGATCGCGCCGTCCGCTACGGCGCCTATGCGCCGGAGAACTTCGACGACTCCTTCCATGGCACGGTCACGGTGCGCACCGCCCTGCAACAGTCGCTGAACGTGCCGGCGCTGCAGATCCTCAATGCCATTGGCCCCGATCGGCTGGCTGCCCGCTTCGTCAATGCCGGGGTGAGCCTCGTGCTGCCGAAGAACACTGGCCCCGGCCTGGCCGTGGGGCTTGGCGGTGCCGGAACCAGGCTCACCGATCTCGCTGCCCTCTACCTGGCCCTCGCGCGCGGCGGCGAGTCCCTGCCGCTCGTCTGGCGCACCCAGGACCGCGACAGGACCGCAGTGCCACGCCGCCTGCTGGAGCCGGCCGCGGCCTGGCAGGTTGGCGACGTCCTCATCGGCGCACCGACACCGGCGAATGCGGTCGCTGGCCGCATCGCCTTCAAGACCGGCACGTCCTACGGCTATCGCGATGCCTGGGCCATTGGCTATGACGGCAGGACCACCATCGCCGTCTGGGTGGGGCGGCCGGACGGATCGCCCGTCCCGGGCCTGATCGGCCGCACCGGCGCTGCGCCCATCCTCTTCGAGGCCTTCCAGCGCGTCGGGCCGCAGCGCGCGCCGCTGGCGCCTCCGCCTGCCGGCGTCGAAAG
This sequence comes from Hyphomicrobiales bacterium, assembly GCA_046349195.1. GTDB lineage: Bacteria > Pseudomonadota > Alphaproteobacteria > Rhizobiales > Aestuariivirgaceae > Aestuariivirga. The sequence goes on along the minus strand of JAXMCU010000028.1, from coordinate 3,283 downwards.
AAAGACCACGGCTGAGCTTCCCGTCGCCCTGCAGCGGTTCAGGCCGCAGGGCCTTCCCGAAGTTGCCTCGCGCGCCCGGCCCGATACGCCCCTGGCCATCGCTTTCCCGCCGGATGGCGCACGCATCGACCTGTCCGGCAGCGATGGCGATCCGGTGCTGGCACTGAAGGTCAATGGCGGGACCGCGCCCTTCACCTGGCTGGTCGACGGGGTTCCGGTGGTGAGCGGCGAGCAGCGCCGCGACTCCTTCTGGGAGTCGCCCGGCCGCGGCTTCGCCCGCCTCTCGGTGATCGATGCCAAGGGCATGACGGCAACGGCGCGCATCCGCGTGGAGTAGTTTGACGGCCTCCGCCGGACGCGTATACCACCTGCCCAGACCTCGGGAGGACAAGGACCATGACGGACGCAACGCCCTGGCGCCGGCGCAGCTATCACCGCAACTGGCTGACGGCGGAAGCCAACCGCATGTTCGACATGTACCAGTTCAACGCGCTGAACCCGGCGGGCGGCTTCTTCGATCTCGATGCGGCCGGCAAGCCCTACGGCGACCTGCGCCAGATCCATGCCACCTGCCGCATGGTGCATTGTTTCGCCATCGGCCACCTGATGGGCCGGCCCGGCGCCGACCGCATCATCGACCATGGCCTGCAGTATCTGTGGAACAGCCACCGCGACGGCAAGTATGGCGGCTACATGTGGTCGCTCGACGATCGCGGTCCGCGCGACGACAAGAAACAGGCCTATGGCCATGCCTTCGTCCTGCTTGCGGCCTCGGCGGCAAAGGTCACCGGCCATCCCCTGGCCGATCGCCTGATGGCCGACATCACCGAGGTGATCGACACCCGGTTCTGGGAAGAGGGCCATGGCGCCGTCGCCGAGGAATTCGCCCGCGACTGGAGCAGGATCAGCGACTATCGCGGGCAGAACTCCAACATGCACCTGACCGAGTCGCTGATGGCTGCCTACGAGGCGACCGGCGACATGGCCTATCTCGGCAAGGCCGAACGGATTGCCGATCTCATCATCAACCGGCAGGCCCGCGCGCTGGACTTCGCGGTGGCCGAGCACTTCCACGCCGATTGGACCGTCGACAGGGGCTACAAGGGCTCCGACATGTTCCGGCCCGCGGGCACCACGCCGGGACACTGGCTGGAGTGGTCACGGCTTGTGATGCAGCTCTGGGTGCTCGGCGGCAAGACCAAGGCCTGGATGCCGGAAGCCGCCAAGAGCCTGTTCCGCGCGGCCTGCGAACGCGGCTGGGACACGAGGACCGGCGGCTACTACTATACGCTGGACTTCGACAGCAGGCCCCTGCTCCGCCACAAGATCTGGTGGCCCATGACCGAAGCAATCGCGGCAGCGGCCTTCATCGGCGAGCATGATCCCGATCCCTACTTCGAGGAGTGGTATCGCCGCGTCTGGAGCTTCGCCATGGCGCATTTCATCGACCATCGCCATGGCAACTGGTATCCGGAACTCGACGACGAGCTGCGTCCCTTCGATCTCTTCTTCACCGGCAAGCCCGACATCTATCACAGCCTGCAGGCCTGCCTCATCCCGCTCTTTCCCGCGACGGGCAGCATCACGAAGGTGGCAGCGCAGGCCTCATGAAGACAGCGCCTCGCCCAGCAGACGGCCAAGGCGCGGCGAAAGCCTGAGCCTGCTCGCCGCGGCAATCCCGTCGGGCGACATCTTGCGCGACGTCTTGGCCAGAATGTCGCGCACCTTCGCGTCGTCGTGTTTCGCGATGAAGGCATCGGCCTCATGCGCGAGGAAGACGAGGCAGATGACATCCTCGAGGATCTGCACCTCCGCATCCTGTTTCAGCCGCTCCTTGCGCAGCAGCGCGCCCACGCGGGCGATGTCGGCATCGCCATAGCCTTCGGCCTTCATGATCTCGCCGCAGCGCGCGGCATGATGCTTCTGCAGGTCCCTGCGCCAGGTGAGATAGGCAACCCGACCTTCAGGATAGGAGCTGCGCGGAATGGTCCAACGCTCAATGTGCTGGCCACGCGCGGCGATCTGCAAGGCTTCGGAGGCGCCGGGCGCGAACTGCGCCAGCGTGGCCGACATGCGGCGGCCATAGAGCAAAGCCTGGGCTTCCCCGTCCGGCGACCGGTCCGGATCGGCGGCATTGGCCAAATCGATCGCTGCCAGAACGCGGACCAGCCGGTCAGGCATGGCGATAGGGCGCGAGCCAGCCCAGGCCCTCGGCGGTCGTCTTCACGGGCCTGTACTCGGCGCCGATCCACCCCGTGTAGCCCAGCGCGTCGATCAGATCGAAGAGGAAGGGATAGTTGATCTCGCCCCGGTCGGGCTCGGTCCGGTTGGGATTGCCGGCAATCTGGAAGTGGCCGATGCGCGGGAGGAGACGTTCGATGGTCTTGGCAAGTTCGCCTTCCATGCGCTGCATGTGATAGATGTCGTATTGAAGCTTGAGATTGTCGGAGCCGACCCGGTCGAAGATGGCGATGGCCTGGGCCGAGGTGTTCAGGAAGAAGCCGGGCATGTCGTGAAAGTTGATGGGCTCGGCGATGAGCAGGATGCCGGCTCCCTTCAGGGCCTCGGCGGCAAAGCGCAGATTGGCGACAAAGGCCTCTTCCGCCTCCTCGCGCGAAACGCCCGCCGGACGAAGTCCGGCAAGGCAATTGACCTGCCTGTTGCCGAGCACCTTTGCATAGCGGATCGTGGTCTCCACCCCGCCCTGGAACTCGCCCGTGCGGCCCGGATGGCAGCCGATGCCGCGCTCGCCCGCGGCCCAGTTGCCCGCCGGCATGTTGAAGAGCACCTGCGTCAGGCCGAATCTGTGCAGCAGCTCGGCGATCTGCTCGGGCGGATAGTCATAGGGACCGACGTACTCGACGCCCCTGAAGCCGCCTGCCGCGGCTGCGGCAAAGCGATCGAGGAAAGGAACCTCGTTGAACAGCATGCTGAGGTTCGCGGCAAAGCGCGGCATGGCTCAGGCTCCGCCGGCGCGCGGCGCGTAGTCGGCACCATTGACGGTGCCGGGCCGGCCTTCGAGGTGCAGCTGGCTGATCCGCTCCGGTGTTTCCGCGATCACCCGGCCGCGGCGCACCACCTTCAGGCGGTTGGCCTTGAGACGGATGGCATCGATGGGATCTTTGGCCTGCAACACGACGAAGTCGGCGTTGCAGCCTCTCTCCAGTCCATAGCCCTGCAGGTGCATGGCCTTCGCGGGATTGATGGTGACCGCGTCGAAGGCCCACCGCATGGCCTCGCGGCTGGTCATCGGCGCGGCATGGATGCCCATGTAGGCTGCCTC
>JAXMCU010000027.1:0-38981 GCA_046349195.1 Hyphomicrobiales bacterium | reverse complement strand
ATGAGATAGGCCGAGACCTCGAAGAGATTGATGAGCACGGCATTGGCCGCCACGATGACGTCACCGGCCCGCGCGCCCCGTGCGGTGAACCAGGTGAAGGCGAAGACCAGACACAGCGTGCGGATCATGACGTCGCCGTTCATGGCCATGGTCTTCCACAGCCTGTCGTGGTCGAGGATGCGGGCCAGCGAGAAGACCGCACCCATGCGCCGCAGCATGGCGAAGGCCAGAAGCAGCGCCAGCAGCACCGCCGAGAGCTCGGCGATCAGGGCCGCGAGGCCGACCCCGTCGGAGGTCATGCCCAGCCGCAGGACAAAGAAGGCCGAAAGCGCCATGTTGGTGATGTTGAGGAAGAGCTGGACGAGGAAGGCGAGCTTGGCCCTGGACTGGCCAATGAACCAGCCCATGACGCAGTAGTTCGCCAGGGCCGCCGGCGCCGACCAGATGCGGTAGTTGAAATAGGTCTCGCCATGGGCGCGGATCTCCGGCGATCCGCCAACCAGGCCGAAGGCCACGTCGCGGATCACGGGACCGAGCAGGATCAGCGACACGCCGGCCACGCCGGCGATCATCAGCGACCGGCCAAGCACAGCCACCAGCTCGGCGGCATCGCCGGCGCCGGTGGCCTGGGCCGACAGCCCGCCGGTGGACAGGCGCAGGAATCCGAAGCCCCAGAAGATGAAGGAGAAGATCAGCGCGCCAACGGCAATGGCGCCGATGTAGTAGGGATCCGGCAGCCGCCCGATCACAGCGGTGTTGACCACGCCGATCAGCGGCTCCGAGACATTGGAAAGCATGATCGGCACGGCGACGGTGAGCACCGAGCGGTTGGTGATCGGTTGGGCATGCGGGGCGGTGGCCGGGGCGGACATGGGTTCAGTTGCTTTGAACCGGAGGCCAAGTCAAGCTGACGGCCATGAGTCTGCCGCAACACATGCTCGACTGGTTCGCCGCCCGTGGCTGGGCACCGCGTCCGCACCAGCTCGCGGTGCTGGATCACGTTGCGGCCGGGAGCAGCGTCCTTCTCATCTCGCCCACCGGCGGCGGCAAGACGCTGGCCGGTTTCCTGCCCAGCCTCGCGGAACTGTCGCAAGGCCGGCCGCGCGGCGGAATCCACACGCTCTATGTGTCGCCGCTGAAGGCGCTGGCCGTCGACATCGCGCGCAACCTCGAGGCGCCGGTCCGCGACATGGGACTTCCCGTCACCATCGAGACCCGCACCGGCGACACGCCACAGCACAAGCGGCAGCGTCAGCGGCAGAACCCGCCGGACATCCTGATCACGACACCCGAGCAGGTCTCGCTCCTGGTGGCCGATCCCCATGCCGCGCACCTGCTGAAGGATCTGCGCAGCGTGATCCTTGACGAGCTTCATGCCATGGTCACCTCGAAGCGCGGCGTTCTGCTGTCGCTGGCGCTCACCCGCGTGGCGACGCATGCGCCGGCCGCACGGCGCATCGGACTCTCGGCCACCGTGGCGGATCCGGATGCGCTCCGCGCCTGGCTGGCGCCGTCCGGGCAACCGCCGGTGCCGCTGGTCATGGGCCAGCCGGGCGCGCGGCCCAACATCCGCATCCTCAAGTCGGTGGAACGCGTGCCGTGGTCGGGCCATTCCTCGCTCTACGCGGTCCCCGAGATCTACGCGGACCTGCGCAAGGCCAGGCTGACGCTGATCTTCGTCAACACCCGCAGCCAGGCCGAGATGGTGTTCCAGTCCCTGTGGGAGGCCAATGACGACAACCTGCCGATCGCGCTGCATCACGGTTCGCTGGACGTGAGCCAGCGCCGCAAGGTGGAGGCCGCGATGGCCGAGGGGCGTCTGCGCGCGGTGGTGTGCACCTCGACCCTGGAACTGGGCATCGACTGGGGCGACGTCGACCTCGTCATCCATGTCGGCGCGCCCAAGGGCTCGAGCCGTCTGCTGCAGCGCATCGGCCGCTCCAATCACCGCCTCGACCTGCCGAGCGAGGCGCTGCTCGTCCCATCCAACCGGTTCGAGGTGCTCGAATGCGAGGCAGCCCTGCAGGCGGCGAGCGTGAACGGTCAGGACACGGAATATCCGATGGTCCAGAAGTTCGACGTTCTCGCCCAGCATGTCATGGGGCGTGCCTGCGCGGGACCGTTCCATCCCGACGAACTCTTTGGCGAGGTGACCGGCGCCTGGACCTATCGCAACCTGTCGCGCGCGGATTTCGACAAGGTCGTCGACTATGTGGCCACCGGCGGCTATGCGCTGAAGGCCTATGAGCGCTATGCCAAGCTGAAGCCCCAGGCGGATGGACGACTCAGACTGTCGCATCCCCGGCTTGTCACCTCCTACAAGCTGAATGCCGGCACCATCGTCGAGGAGGAGATGCTGAAACTGCGGCTGGCCAGCGTGAAACGCCGGCTGGGCAAGCGCGTGGTGGTCGGCGGTCGGGTCCTGGGCGAGATGGAGGAATGGTTCCTCAGCCAGCTGGCACAAGGCGACACGTTTCTCTTCGCCGGCGAGGTGCTGCGCTTCGAGGGTCTGGACGAGTTCGGCGCACTGGCCTCGCGCGGCGGCACGCGCGAGCCGATGATCCCGTCGTATCAGGGCGGCAAGTTCCCGCTCTCGACCTATCTGGCGCAGCGGGTGCGCGAGATGCTGGCCGATCCGACGGCATGGAGGGCGCTGCCGCAGCAGGTCCAGGACTGGCTGTCGCTGCAGCGGTTCAAGTCGGTCGTGCCGCGCGCCACCGACATGCTGGTTGAGACCTTCCCGCGTGCCGACCGGCACTACATGGTCTGCTATCCCTTCGAGGGCCGCCTCGCGCATCAGACCCTGGGCATGCTGCTCACCCGCAGGCTGGAACGCTGGGGCGCCCAGCCGCTCGGCTTCGTTGCCTCCGAATATGCCCTGGTCATCTGGACGGTGCGCGACGTGGCGCTCATGGCCGCCAGCGGGCGCATCTCGCTCGACCGGCTCTTCGACGAGGACATGATGGGCGACGATCTCGACGCCTGGCTGGCGGAATCGAACCTGATGAAGCGAACCTTCCGCAACGCCGCCATCATCGCCGGTCTCATCGAGCGCCGGATTCCCGGCAAGGAGAAGACCCAGCGCCAGATGACGGTGAATACCGACCTCATCTACGACGTGCTCCGCAGCCACCAGCCCGACCACATCCTGCTGCGCGCGGCCTGGGACGATGCCGCCGAAGGCCTGATCGATGCTCATCGTCTGGCCCAGATGCTGAAGCGCATCAAGGGCCACATCGTGCATCGCGCCCTCGACACGGTCTCGCCGCTGGCGGTTCCCGTCCTGCTTGAGATCGGACGCGAATCCATCTACGGCGAGGCCCATGATGCCCTTCTCGCAGAAGCCGCGGACGACCTCGTCAGCGAGGCCATGCGGCTTGTCTAGATCGCAGCGCATCGCCCTCGCCGGCCTCGACTTCATTCCGGATCTGTCGGGCGCACTCTATGCGCCCGACTTCGCCACGCTTCTGGTCGCCGATCTCCATCTCGAGAAGGGAACGAGCCTTGCCCGCCGCGGCGTGCATCTCCCGCCCTATGACACGCGCGAGTCCCTGGCACAGCTCACGGCGGTGATCGCCGCAGTGAAGCCGCGGCGGCTGATCTTCCTGGGCGACAGCTTTCATGACGGCGAGGCGCGGGAGCGGATCGACGACGCCGATCTCGCGACGCTGCTGACGATCACCGGAACCTTCGACACCGTCTGGATCAGCGGCAATCACGATCCATCGCCGCCGGCGGATATCGGCGGCCGCAGCGCCGCGGAGGTAGCGCTCGGCCCGGTGACGCTGCGCCACGTGCCGGGACCGCTGGCTCCGGATCATTTCGAGATTGCGGGCCATCTTCATCCGGCGGCGGCGCTGGTGCAGCGCGGGCGGCGCATCCGCTGCCGCTGCTTCGTGGGAGATGGGCGGCGCATCGTCATGCCGGCCTTCGGCAGTTACACCGGCGCGCTCGGCATCGACTCGCGGGCCTTTGCGGGCCTGTTCGAGGACTTCCATGTGTGGATGCTCGGAAGCCGCGCCATTCACCGCTTCCCGGCTTCGCGCGTCAGATGACGAGCTTCAGGAGCACCAGGATCAGCGCAATCACCGCGCCGGCAGTGAGCATCGTGCGCAACTGTCCGAACCAGCGCGGCAGCCGCCCCGCCTCCACCGACGTCACGTCCCACAGTGCCTGCATCAGGAAGCCGGCGATCAGCAGACCGAGGCCGAGGATCTCGGGCATGAACACGGCGGCAAAGCCGGCGAGCGAGGGCAACACGCTGGTGATGAATTCCATGGCCTGCCGCTCCGGCAGGTAGGGGCCGATGGCCGTGCCCCAGCGGATGCCACCGAGGAAGGACAGGATGACAGCACCATAGACGATGGCGACCTGCAGTCCGAATCCGGCGGGGAGAAACGGCAGCGGCACGAACTGCGAGACAGCGGCGGCTGCAAAGGGCAACAGACCCGCGAGGCCCAGCATCATGGCTGCCGCCGGAATCTTCCGCGTGTCGAAGCGTCTGTCCATGCCCGGCTTCTTCGCAGAGCCGGGCCGAAAACTCAAGCTGCCGCTCAGCCCGACTTGGCGCGCATCGCGTCGAGCAGATCCGGGGTCACTTCGCCCGTGACCTCAAGCCCGGACTGGAGCTGGAAGAGGCGGATGGCATTCTGCGTCTTCACACCCATGGTGCCATCGGGCTCGCCGATGTTGAAGCCGAGCTTGCCCAGAAGCTGCTGTGCCTCCAGTACCGGATTGGCCGAGGCCGAGGGCCCGGACTGCGCTGCCGTCTTCGGCGTCTCCGGGGCATTCTGCGGCGCCGGTGCGGCGGCCGCGGCTGAAGGCGCGCTGGTCCACGCGGGATTCTTCACGGCGACAAGGTTGGCTCTTTCCGAACTCGCGACGGGCTTGAAGCCCTGGACCTTGGCATCGAGTTCGGCAACCATCTGCGGCGTGAGCTTCGCGGCGATGACCGCCGCACGGCGCGCGGCATCCTTGTCGCCCTGCTGGCCTGCGACCGCGTACCAGTAGTAGGCTTCGCCGGGATCGGTGGGCGTGCCCAGACCCCGTTCCGCGAGTACCGCCAGGTTGAACTGGCTGTCCTTCAGACCGCGCTCGGCCGCATCCTTGAACAGGCGATAGGCCTGCGCGAAATCCGGAGCGCCGGCCTGATTGCCAGCCAGGATCACCGCCGCGTTGTGCATCGACTTCACATTGCCGGCAGCAGCCGCCCGCTGATACCAGAGAAGCGCGGCCGCGATGTCCTGCGGCATGCCCTTGCCGCGCTCCAGCAATGTGCCGATGCGATATTGCGCCGGCGCCAGGCCGCCGGTCGCGGCGCGCTCGAACCAGCGCGCGGCCTCCGGAAGATTCTGTTCCACGCCCTGCCCGTCGAGATAACGGCTGGCGATCACGAACTGGGCCTCGGCGTCGCCGCGGGCGGCAGCCTGGCGGAGTGCCAGGGTTCCGGTCTCCGGCGGCGGCAGCTCGGCCGAGACGGGTGCCGTGCCGGGTTCGGCGATGAGGGCGTCGAGCGACGCATCGGTCTTCTGCGCCGGCAGCGAGCCGGTGATCACACCGTCCTGCTTGGCGGCGACCGGCTGCAGGTTCACGACCTCTCGCCCCTTCGGCTTCGCAGCCGGCGACTCGATCGAGGTCGACTGTTTGGCGGGCGGCGACGAGCGCGCGAGAAGATTGAAGGTGACGGCCGATACCGCCGCCAGCAGAACGATACCGGCGAGGATCAGCTTGCGACGCTTTTCGGCGACCGGGTTGCTGAGCTTCGGCTTGGCGCGTTGCTCGTCATCGACCAGCGGACGTCCGTTGACATAGGTGACCGGCGCCGGTCGCTTGCCGCGCCCCAGGAAGGGAAGTGAGAAGCGTGAGCGGCGCGGCTCGGCCTTGGGCGGCCGGCGATCTTCGACAACGGGCGCGGTGCTGCGCGTGGCCGCGGCCTGGGCCGCCCGGCGCGCGGCCGCGATGAAGTCGTCGTTGTCCTCCAGGCCGGGATCCGGCATGGCCAGCGCCGGCTGGACGAGATCGGCCTTCGGGTCGCCCGCCGGCGGCTGGATGTGCAGTTCGGGAACGAAAGGTTCCGCCGGTTCGGGCTTGGGCGCGGTGGCCTGTTCGGCGAAGGCGCCGATCGGATCGAAGAAGGATGACTCCGAGGCCGGTCGGACCTCGCCGGGTCCGGGAGCGGCAGGCGGCATGACGGGCGGCACAGTCCAGGCAGCCTCACGCTGCGGCTGCGGCTGCGGCTGCGGCGCCGGGGCGGCCTGCTGGGCCAGGCTTGCGGCCACCTGGTGGCCGGCAGCGGAGGTTTCCAGTTCGGCCAGTTTCTCGACAATCTGCTCCAGCGTCTCGTGGACTGCGACAAGGGTCTCCTGATTGCGCTGGTCGGCGCTGGCGGCGCTGTCGCGGACTGCGGCCAGTCCCTCGCGCAGCGCCTGCAGCTCATGCGAAGGCTCGCCCAGCTGCGTGCGGGCGGCGGCAAGCACCCGCTCGGCGGCTCGGCCTGCGGCTTCTTCCGCGACCTGACTGGCAAAGGCGCGGTTGTCCTCGAGCCCCTGGTAGAGCTGGTGCACGGCCTGTTCGATGGTCTCGATGGCGCCGACCTGCTGTTCGGTGCGGACCAGGCGCTCGCCGATCTCGGCAAGTTGATGCTTGAGCTGACCCACCGCCTCGCCCTCGCCCTGCATGCGCAAGGCGTCGGCAAGACGGTCGTCGAGGTCGGCGACGCGGCGTTCGAGTTCGAGCAGCTGCGGCGCCGTCTGGCTGGTATCGCCGGCCCGTTCGAGCTGCTCGGCCAGCAGGGCAAGCTTGCCGTCGAGTTCGTCGAGAGGCCGTGTGTCCGGGCCCTCGGCGACGCGCGCCGACAGCTGTTCGACGGCGGCCTGCAGCGTCTCCAGGTCGCTGTCGCGCGGCGTCTGCGATGCCAGGTCGTCGAGGCGCGCATGCAGCGACGCGATCTCGCCACGCAGAATCTGCAGGTCGGACGCGGTGGCGGATTGGCTGGTGAAGGTCGCCTGGGCTTCCTTGAGCAATCCGAGGATGCGGGATTCGATGTCGCGCAGCTCGCCCTGCGCGGCCACGACCGCCGCCGTATGCGCCTGTTCGGCGCCCGACTCGCCTGCCATGCGGACGGCCTCGATGCGATCGGCCAACTGGTTGAGTTCGGACCGAACGACATCGGGCAGATCACGCTGCTGGGTCTCGCTGCGCTCGAGCCGTTCGACCAGTTCTGCCATGCGCGATTCGAGCGCGGTGAAGGCGGGCGCCGTACGCAAGACGTCTTCGGCATCGGTATGGGCGGCGCGCTGCGTCATTTCCGCCAGGCGGTCCTGCATCGACCGCAGGCTTTCGCGCGTACGCTTGTCGCTTAGTTCGAGATGTTCCACCACATTGCGAATGGCGGTCTCGAGCGCCGTGTAGCCCGGGACCTCCTCCGGACTTTCATAGGCCACCGGTTTCGGCGCCATGGCAATCTGCCGTCCGAGCACCGACAGCCGCTCGTTGACCGCGGTGAAGGCCTCGACGGTCTGGCGCTCGTTGCCGTCGATCCGCTCGATGATGCGGTTCAGGGTGGCGCTGTCTTCGTGGCCGGCGCGTGGCGCCTCGTAGGGCAGGATGGCCGCCGACTCGCGCTCACGCTGGGCCAGCTGGGACAGTTGCTGGGCGATGTCCTCGAGCCGGACGGTTGTCTCTTCGCGCCGGGCCGGAGCCCGCATGTCATTGCCAAAAAAATCTTCGCGGCGGGCCGCCGCAGGCGGTTTGTCGGCCGCCACGTCGTCGGATTGGTCGAGAATCACCGTGTTGAGCCACTCGCCGAGGGTCATTCCGGCCCGGCGCGCGGCGTGCTTTGCAGCCTCGCGCACCTCCGGTTCGATGCCCTTCACACTCCACGGGATGCCCGGTTTCATTGCGTTCTTCTCTCGTCTGGCCGTTCTGGATCCATTCATTCTGGTGAACTGGCTGAATGGGCCCAACGGGATTTCACCAGCCAAAAGTTAACGGGTTTGGTAAATATTCGGTTAAGCAGTTGATCCATGAAAGTGAATCCCGACGCCGGAAAGCCGCTGCGCCGGCCAAATCTTTCGCCCTGTTAACTTGTCCGACGAAACGTTTTGTCCGATGCTTGCAAAAGCTGCCGTAAGGACGGTATGTAGTTAGTAGACAGTTTGCGCCATTCCGGCACGAATCGTGGGAGCAGCGAGAGCATGACATCGAATGATACCAGGGACCGGTCCAACCGCGATCGGACCTATTCGATCACCGAGCTCTGCCGGGAGTTCGACGTAACGCCCAGGACGCTCCGTTTCTACGAGCAGAAGGGCCTCCTGCATCCGGCCCGCCGCGGCTGGACCCGGCTGTTCAGCTACCGCGACCGGGCCCGCCTGCAGCTGATCCTGCGCGGCAAGAAGGTCGGTTTCGCGCTGGAAGAGATCAAGGAGATGCTGGACCTCTACAATCTCCGCGACGGCCAGCTCACGCAATTGCGGATCGCGTCGACGAAGATGCGCGAGAGGCTGGAAGCGCTGCGCAAGCAGCGGGTCGAGCTGGAAGATGCCATCGCCGACCTGGAGCGCACCGTCGTTGTGGTCGACGGCATGCTGAAGGAGCGTGAAGGGGCCAGCACGGCGCCAAAGACCGCCAACGCTGGCTGAAGCCACCGGGATTTGCTGAAGTGTCCGTCCGGGTGAGTCATCGCCCGGACGTTTTGTTTTCCTGGACCGCACATGACCCTTGCCTACATCAGCAATCCGCTTGACCGATGCGCCAGCCGGCGCGCCGATGCGAGCTGGATCGAAACCCAGCGCGGCATGCCGGGCGCCAGGATAGTCCATGTGAATGGCGAGGCCGTCTGCGCCGCGGACGGCAGGCTGGTCACCGACCGCGGGGCACCACCCGACTCCCTCATCGTCTTCCTCGGGCTGGACGCCAACGGCCTGCCCTGGTTCGCCTGCAAGTCGGACGCCAGCGAGCAGCTCGTGCCGCTGCGCAGCCTTGCCATGGAAGGGCTCGTGCCCGCAGGGGACCTCGGGATTGCCGCCCAGGCCCGGGCCCTGATCCAGTGGCACGAGCGCCGAGGCTTCTGCTCCAATTGCGGCGGCCGCAACAGCGTGGCGGACGGGGGATACCGCCGCCACTGCGACAGCTGCGGCATGGATCATTTTCCGCGCACCGACCCGGTGATCATCATCGTCGTTCGCCACGGCAGCCGCATCCTCCTCGGGCGCCAGTCAGCCTGGACGCCCGGCATGTATTCCGCACTCGCGGGCTTCCTCGAGCCGGGCGAGACCATCGAGGACGCCGCGCGTCGGGAAGTGCTGGAAGAAGCCGGCATCCAGGTCGGCGCGGTGCGCTATGCGGCGAGCCAGCCCTGGCCCTTCCCCTCGAGCCTGATGATCGGGCTCATCGGGGAGGCGCTGAGCGACCGGATCAGCCTGGACGACAAGGAGCTGGAAGACGCGCGCTGGTTCGAGCGACGCGACATCATGATGATGCTGGACCGGACTCATCCGCAGGGACTCTGGGCCACCAATCCCTACGCCATCGCGCACCAGCTGGTGCGCATCGCGGTTCAGGAGGCCTGAGGCGCCTGCATGCGGCGCTCGATCTCGGCGCGGAAAGGCGAGGCCCTGTAGATGCCGAGGATGCGCAGATAGCTCGAGAAGAATTCGAGTTCCTCCAGCGCCAGGCGAACATTGCGCTCGGCGGGGTGGCCCTCGATGTCGGCATAGAACTGCGTCGCGGAGAACTGACCCTCGAGCTGGTAGGATTCGAGCTTGGTCATGTTGACGCCATTGGTGGCAAAACCGCCCATCGCCTTGTAGAGCGCAGCCGGAACGTTCCGCACACGGAAGACGAAGCTGGTGACAACCGGCTGTTCTTCGGGCTCCGCGTCCTGCGGCGTGGGCGACAGGATCACGAAGCGGGTGGTGTTGTGGGCCTCGTCCTCGATGTTCTCGCGGACCACATCAAGACCGTAGATCTCGGCGGCAAGGCGCGTGGCGATTGCGGCTCGGGCTGGATCGCGCGACTCGGACAGTTCGCGCGCGGCACCGGCGGTATCGCCGGCCACCACGGGCTTCAGACCAAGTTCGCGGATCACCTTCCGGCACTGGCCCAGGGCATGGACGTGGCTGTGCACGGTCTTCACGCCCGCAAGATCCGCTCCGGGCGCCAGCATGAGCTGGTGATGAACCGGCAGGAAGTGCTCGCCGATGATGTAGAGGTTCGAGCGCGGCAGCAGGTGATGGATGTCGGCGACCCGGCCGGCCACCGAATTGTCGATCGGTATCATGGCAAGCTGCGCCTCGCCGTCGGCCACCGCCTGGAACGCGTCCTCGAAGGTGCCGCAGGGAAGAGGATCGCAGCCCGGATAGACCTCGAGGCAGGCGATGTGGGAATTGGCGCCAGGTTCGCCCTGATAGGCGATCTTGAGAGTCATGTCGGCTTCCTCAGCAGCTTGCGGGCGGTTTCCAGTTCGGCGGGCGTGTCGACGCCCAGGGGCACGGCATCGACCCGGACCACGACGATGCGCATGCCGTTGTCGAGGGCGCGCATCTGTTCGAGCTTGCGCTCCGACTCGCGCCTGGAGACCGGCAGGGTCACGAAGCGCTCCAGCACCGGCCTGCGATAGGCATAGACGCCGATGTGATGCCAGTGTGGCGCGGGGTGCTCGGGTCCGACGCGGCGCAGGAAGTCGCGGGCGAAGGCAACTTCGCGCTCGTCGGACAGCGGCGCGATGGCCTTCACGATGTTGGGATTGTCGACATCGGCCTGGCTGTCGATGCGCGCCGCGATGGTGGAGATGTCGGCCTGCTCGTTGACAAGGCCGGCGAGGCAGCGCTGCACCGAGAGCGGATCGATGGTGGGAAGATCGCCCTGCAGGTTCACGACAAATCCGAACCGGTGCTCGGGATCACGCAGTTCGAGCGCCTCGGCGATGCGGTCCGAACCGGAGGGATGGGCTGGGTCGGTCACGATGGCATCGCCGCCATGGGCGCGAACCGCCTCGGCGATCTCGATCTCGGCGGCCGCCACCAGCACCTGTCCGACATTGGCTTCCACGGCGCGCTTCCACACATGGATGATCATCGGCAGGCCGTGGATGTCGGCCAGCGGTTTGCCGGGCAGGCGCGTGGAGGCCATGCGGGCCGGGATCACGACGATGGTATTCTGGTTTTCGATCATGGGTTTAACCGAGGGCGCGGCAAATTCGACAGGCGGTCTTTAACGTATTGCGGATGCCAAGAGAAACAATTAGTTTCCGCGCCCGATCAGGGGCTTCAGGGGGTCGGATTCCGACATGGACAGTTTCGAGTTCAACAAGATTGCCGGCGCCGTGCTGGCGACCGCGCTGGTGGTGTTCGGCCTGCATGAACTGGCCGGCATCGTCTATCACTCGCCGGCCCCGGAAAAGCCGGGATTCGCCGTCGAGGTTCCGGAAGCAGGCGAGAGCAGCGGCGAGGCAGCGGCTGCCGAACCCGCGGCACCGGCCGAGTCGCTTGGGGCCATGCTGGCCAAGGCCGATCCGGCCAAGGGCCAGGCCGTGTTCAAGGCCTGCCAGGCCTGCCATGACGGCACCAAGGACGGCCCCAACAAGGTCGGCCCCAACCTGTGGGGCGTGGTGGGCCGCATGCATGCCTCTCATCCTGGCTTCGAGTATTCGGAAGCCATGAAGGCTTTGGCCGACAAGCCCTGGACCTACGAGGCACTCAATGAATTCCTGACAGCCCCGAACAAGGCCATTCCGGGCACGAAGATGGCCTTCGGCGGCATCAAGAAGGCCACGGACCGGGCCGATCTCCTGGCCTATCTGGCCACGCTGTCCGACTCGCCGGTGCCGTTCCCGGCCCCGTGAGACCGACAAAGCTTGTCAAAATTTAACACCGGCAATCGTGTTGCCGGTGTTTTCTTTTGCATGGGCCCTTCGTTATGGTTGGGACGCAATCGTCAGGAACCAGCCGGAGTGACCCGCGACATGACGCTCAGCCGCCGCACGGTGTTGAAACTTGCCGGACTTACGCCCCTTGCCAAGCTCGCGGGGGTCCAGATCGCGGCCGCCGAGGACCGCGACTTCCGCCACGCCCTGACCCTGTTCAGCGACATCAAGTACGGGCCGGACTTCAGTCATTTCGACTACGTCAACCCGGAGGCGCCCAAGGCCGGCCGGGTGCGCTTCGGGATCGTCGGGTCCTTCGACAATCTCAACCCCTACACCTTCAAGGGCGACCCGGGCGGTGCTGTCTCCAACGACACGCTGCTGACGCCCTCGCTCGACGAGGCATCGACCGAATACGGACTCGTTGCCAGCGCCGTCTGGCACCCCGACGATCACTCCATGGTGGTCTATCGTCTCAGGCCCGAGGCCCGCTTCCACGACGGCAAGGCCATGACCGCCGAGGACGTGATCTGGAGCATGCAGGCGCTGCGCGACGCGCACCCCTTCTACAATGCCTACTACAAGAACATCAGCAAGGCCGAGCAAACCGGCGAGCACGAGGTGACCTTCAGCTTCAGCCAGTCAGGCAACCGCGAGCTGCCGCTGATCACCGGCCAGATGCCGGTGCTGCCGAAGCACTGGTGGACCGCCAAGGGCGAGAAGGGCAAGGCACGCGACATCCGGGAAACCACGCTCGAATTGCCGCTGGGATCCGGCTCCTATGTGGCGACCGAGATCAAGCCGGGCGTGTCGATCAAGATGAAGCGCGTCGCCGACTACTGGGGCAAGGACCTTCCGGTGAGTGTGGGCCAGGACAACTTCGAGGAGGTGGAATACATCTACTTCCGCGATGCCAATGTCGCCTTCGAGGCCTTCAAGGGCGACCAGTACGACTGGCGCCTCGAGAACATCTCCAAGACCTGGGCCACCGGCTATGATTTTCCGGCCATCAAGGACGGGCGGGTAATCAAGGAGGAAATCCCGCTGAAGCAGGTCGAGGGCATGCAGGCCTGGGTCTTCAACATCCGGCGCCCCAAGTTCCAGGACGTGCGCGTCCGCCAGGCCCTGAATTTTGCCTTCGACTTCGAATGGGCCAACACGAATCTGTTCTATGGCCAATACACGCGCTCGCGCAGTTACTTCAACAACTCCGACATGGAAGCCACTGGCCTTCCATCGCCTGAGGAGCTGGCGCTTCTCGATCCGCTGAAGGACAAGCTGCCGCCCGAGGTGTTCACCACCGAATACGTGAACCCGGTGAACGACACGCCGCAGAACCGCCGCAAGAACCTGCGCATGGCGGCCAAGCTGCTCGACGAGGCCGGCTGGAAGGTGACGCAGGACGGCGGGAAGTCGCAGCTCAGGAACGGCAAGGGCGAACAGCTGGTCCTGAACTTCCTGCTGGACTCGCCAGTATTCGAGCGCGTGGCCCTGCCCTATCAGCAGCAGCTCGAGCTTCTTGGAATCGGCGTCAACATCAAGACGGTCGACAGCGCGCAATACGAACGCCAGCTGCAGACCTTCGACTACGACATCATCGTCAACACCTGGGGCCAGTCGCTGTCGCCCGGCAACGAGCAGCGCGACTTCTGGGGATCGGAAGCGGCAAAACGCGACGGCAGCCGCAACTATGTGGGCATCGCCAACCCAGCCATCGATGCGCTGGTCGACAAGATCATCTTCGCGCCCGACCGGCCGGGCCTGGTCACGGCCTGCAAGGCTCTGGACCGGGCCTTGATCTGGAACCACTTCGTCGTGCCGATGTGGTTCATCGCCAACGAGCGCACCGCCCGCTGGGACCGCTTCGGCCGGCCCGCGACCTTGCCGGCCTTCAGCCTGGGATTCCCGAACATCTGGTGGTGGGACGAGGCCCGGGCCCGGAAGGTGGGCCGGCAGTGAGACGGCTCGCCGCCTGCCTCGCCGCGGCCCTGCTGCTGGCCGCGCCCGCCGAGGCCGCGCCCCGGCATGGGCTGTCGATCTTCGGCGACCTGAAGTATCCGCCGGACTTCCAGCACTTCGACTACGTCGATCCGGCGGCGCCCAAGGGCGGCAAGATCTCGCTCATCGGGGTCGTCGCCCGCGACACCTTCGACAGCTTCAACGGATACATCCTGAAAGGCGATCCGGTTCAGGGTTACGAACTCATGTTCGATTCGCTGATGGCGCGCGCCAACGACGAACCGGATGCGGTCTATGGCCTGGTGGCTGAAACCGCCGATCTTGCCGATGACCGCAAGAGCGTGTCTTTCCGGCTCAGGCCGGACGCGCGTTTCGCCGACGGCACGCCGCTCACCGCTGAGGATGTGTGCGACAGCTTCCGGCTGCTCTCGACGCAAGGCCACGAACGCATCCGCATCACCATCCGCGACGTGGAGGCCTGCGACGTGCTCGGCCCGCAGGATGTCCGCTACCGGTTCAAGGGCGAGCGGACGCGCGACCTGCCGCTGACCGTGGCGCAGCTGCCGATCTTCTCCAAGGCCTATTATGCGAAGACCGACTTCTCCAAGTCGACGCTGACTCCGCCGCTCGGTTCAGGCCCCTATGTGGTGAAGGACTTCAAGCCAGGTCAGTATGTGACCTACGCGCGCCGCGCCGACTATTGGGGCAAGGATCTGCCGGTGAACCGCGGACGCTGGAACTTCGACGAGATCCGCTTCGACTATTTCCGCGAACGCGCGGCCGGATTCGAGGCGCTGAAATCCGGACTCCTCGATCTGCGAGAGGAATACACTTCGCGCGACTGGGCCACCGCCTATGATTTCCCGGCGCGCAAGGACGGACGCGTGGTGATGGAGGTGCTGCCCGACGAGACGCCGTCGGGCGCGCAGGGCTATTTCTTCAATCTCCGGCGCGAGAAGTTCAAGGACATCCGGGTGCGCCAGGCGATGAACCTCGCCTTCGACTTCGAATGGTCAAACGCCAATCTCTTCTATGGACTCTATGACCGCACCGCGAGCTTCTTCGAACTCTCGCCGCTGAAGGCCACCGGAACGCCCTCGCCCGAGGAACTGGCCCTGCTCGAGCCGATGCGAGCGAGCCTCAGGCCCGAGGTCTTCGGCCCGGCCATCTTGCCACCCGTCAGCGACGGGTCGGGCCAGGACCGCAAGCTGCTGCGCGAAGCCTCGCGCCTGCTCGACGACGCCGGGTGGACGGCGGACGGCGCCGTGCGCCGCAACGCCAAGGGCGAGACTCTGTCGGTGGAGTTCCTCATCGACAGTCCCATCTTCGAGCGAATCCTGGGGCCCTATGTGAAGAACCTGAAGCTCCTCGGCATCGACGCCAGCATCCGCACCGTCGACGAGGCCCAGTACCAGGACCGGCTGAAGAACTTCGACTTCGACATCATTTCCAGCCGCTTCTCGGGCGGCCTGACGCCAGGCGACGATCTCCGCGTCTTCTTCGGGTCCGCCTCGGCCAATGCGCCGGGAAGCTACAATCTGTCGGGCGTGGCCTCGCCCGAGATCGACGCACTGATCGACCGGGTGGTCGAGGCCCAGAGCCGCGAGCAGCTGAACCAGGCCGGGCGCGCGCTGGACCGGGTGCTGCGGGCCGAGCAGTTCTGGGTGCCCAACTGGTACAAGGGCAGCAACTGGATCGCCCACTGGGACAAGTTCGGACGGCCGGGAACCAAGCCCAAATACGACCGTGGCATCATCGATACCTGGTGGTATGACCCTGAAAGGGCAGCGCGAATCAGCAAAGCGGACTGACGGCCGGAATGGGCGCCTATATTCTGAAACGAATCCTGCTGATGATCCCGACCCTGCTCGGCATCATGCTGCTGACCTTCGCGGTGATCCAGTTCGTGCCGGGCGGACCGGTGGAACAGGTCATCGCCAAGATGCAGGGCACGGACACAGACTCCACCGGCCGCATCAGCGGCAATACCGGCAACGAGGCCGGCGGCAATGCCCAGCAGCCCGGCGCCGGCGGCGACGTGACGGCCTTCAAGTACCGCGGGGCACAGGGGCTCGACCCGGAATTCATCAAGGACCTCGAACGCCAGTTCGGCTTCGACAAGCCGCCCGCCGAGCGCTTCCTGATGATGATCGGCAATTATCTCACCTTCAATTTCGGCGAGAGCTATTTCCGCGACCGCAGCGTGGTGAGCCTCATCGTCGAGAAGATGCCGGTGTCGATCTCGCTGGGCCTGTGGCTTCTCATCATCCAGTACGCGGTGTCGATTCCGCTCGGCATCCGCAAGGCGGTGAAGGACGGAACGCCCTTCGACATCTGGACCTCGGGCGTGATCATCATCGGCTATGCCATTCCGAGTTTCATCTTCGCCATCATGCTGATCGTCGTCTTCGCGGGCGGCAGCTACTTCAGCTGGTTCCCGCTGCGCGGACTGACCTCGGAGAACTTCGGGCAGCTCAGCCTCCTGGGCAAGGCGGCGGACTATGCCTGGCATCTGGTGCTGCCACTCGTCGCGATGGGCATCGGCGGCTTCGCCACCATGACGCTGCTGACCAAGAACTCGTTCCTCGACGAGATCCGCAAGCAATATGTGACCACGGCCCGGGCCAAGGGCCTGACCGAACGCCAGGTCCTCTACGGCCATGTCTTCCGCAATGCCATGCTGCTGGTGATCTCGGGCTTTCCCGGCGCCTTCCTGGGCGCCTTCTTCGCCGGATCGCTGCTGATCGAAACCGTCTTCTCGCTCGATGGTCTGGGCTATCTCACCTACAAGGCGGCGCTGGACCGAGACTATCCGATTGTCTTCGCGACCCTCTACATCTTCACGCTGGTGGGCCTGGTCGTCGGGCTGATCTCCGATCTCATGTACACCTGGATCGATCCGCGCATCGACTTCGAACGGCGGGACGTCTAGGCCATGGCGCTGTTCCGACTCACCGGGCTGAACCAGCGGCGCTGGCAGCTGTTCACCCAGAACCGCCGCGGCTACTGGTCGTTCTGGATCTTCATGGTGCTGTTCGGCATCTCGGTCTTCGCGCCGTTCCTGGTCAATGACCGGCCGGTCCTCGTCTCGTACAAGGGCGAGCTGCTGTTTCCCACCTTTGTCGACTATCCGGAATCGAAGTTCGGCGGCTTCCTCGCCCGCACCGACTTCCGCGACCCGGTCAACCAGGACGAGATCGCGGCCAATGGCTGGATGGTCTGGCCCCCGATCCGCTATTCCTACAACACGGTGAACAACGAGCTGCCCAGCCCGGCGCCGTCACCGCCGGCCTTCAATCTCACGCGAGCCGAGGCCTGCGCAAAGTATCCACTGGGTGCGGAAGATCCCAACTGCACCTTCGGCAATCTCAACTGGCTGGGCACCGACGACCAGGGGCGCGACGTGGTCGCCCGCCTCGTCTACGGCTTCCGCATCTCGGTGGCCTTCGGCCTGATCCTGACGATCCTCTCGTCGCTGATCGGCATGGCGGCCGGCGCCGTGCAGGGCTATTTCGGCGGCTGGACGGACCTGCTGTTCCAGCGCTTCATCGACGTCTGGACGTCGATGCCGACGCTCTATCTGCTCATCATCCTTGCAGCCTTCATCACGCCGACCTTCTGGATCCTGCTGCTCATCCTTGTCCTGTTCTCCTGGACCGGGCTGGTGGGGCTGGTGCGGGCCGAATTCCTGCGCGCCCGCAACTTCGAATATGTGCGCGCCGCCAAGGCACTGGGCCTGAGCGATGCGAGGATCATGTTCAAGCATCTCCTGCCCAACGCCGTGGTCTCGACCATCACCTTCATGCCCTTCATCCTCTCGGGGTCGGTGACGACGCTGACGGCGCTCGACTTCCTCGGCTTCGGCCTGCCCCCCGGCTCGCCGTCGCTGGGCGAACTCATCGCCCAGGGCAAGAACAACCTGCAGGCGCCATGGCTGGGCATCACCGGCTTCTTCGTTGTCTCCATCATGCTCTCGCTCTTGGTCTTCATCGGCGAGGCGGTGCGCGACGCGCTCGATCCGCGGAAGACCTTCGCATGAGCGAGCCCCTGCTTGAAGTGAAGGACCTCTCGGTCGCCTTCAGGCAGGGCGGCAGCACCGTGCTGGCAGTGGACAAGGTGTCCTTCTCGATCAACAAGGGCGAAACATTGGCGCTGGTCGGGGAGTCGGGGTCCGGCAAGTCGGTCTCGGCGCTGTCGATCCTCAAGCTGCTGCCCTATCCGTCTGCCTCGCACCCTTCCGGCTCGGTGCGGTTCCGCGGCGAGGAACTGCTCGATGCCGACGAGACCGACCTGCGCAAGGTGCGCGGCAACAACATCACCATGATCTTCCAGGAGCCGATGACCTCGCTCAATCCGCTGCATACGGTGGAGCGGCAGATCGGCGAGATCCTGGACCTGCATCAGGGCCTGACCGGACCGGCCGCCCGCGCCAGGATCGTCGAGCTGCTCTCGCGGGTGGGGATCCGCGATCCCGAGACACGTTTGCTCGACTATCCGCACCAGCTCTCCGGCGGGCAGCGCCAGCGCGTGATGATCGCCATGGCGCTGGCCAACAACCCCGACCTGCTCATCGCCGACGAGCCGACGACGGCACTGGACGTGACCGTGCAGGCACAGATCCTGAAACTGCTGAAGGACCTGCAGCGCGAGACCGGCATGGCGCTGCTGCTCATCACCCACGATCTCGGCATCGTGCGCCACATGGCGGACCATGTCGTCGTCATGCAGAAGGGCAAGGTGGTGGAGCATGGCAGCGCCAAGACCGTCTTCGAAGCTCCCCAGCATGCCTATACGCGCATGCTGCTGTCGGCCGAGCCCAAGGGTCTGCCGCCACCCAGCGACGCCACCGCCCCAACGGTGCTCGAAACCACGGGGCTGAAGGTATGGTTCCCCATCAAGCGCGGTTTCTTCCGCAAGACGGTCGGCTACATCAAGGCGGTCGACGGGCTGGATGCCACGATCCGGGCCGGACAGACGCTGGGCGTGGTGGGTGAATCGGGATCGGGCAAGACCACGCTGGGACTGGCGCTGCTGCGGCTGATCGCGTCGGAGGGGCCCATCGTCTACATGGGCAAGCCCATCAATGGCTACAACTCGAAGATGATGCGGCCGCTGCGCAAGGAGATGCAGGTCGTCTTCCAGGATCCCTTCGGCTCGCTCTCGCCCCGTCTCTCGATCCAGCAGATCGTGGAGGAAGGCCTTCTGGTGCAGGGCAAGACGCTGTCGCACGAGGAGCGACGCGCCATCGTCGGTACCGCGC
Organism: Hyphomicrobiales bacterium; assembly: GCA_046349195.1. GTDB lineage: Bacteria > Pseudomonadota > Alphaproteobacteria > Rhizobiales > Aestuariivirgaceae > Aestuariivirga. The sequence continues at coordinate 19,896 of JAXMCU010000027.1, read as the reverse complement.
TGACGGAAGTGGGGCTCGACCCTTCGACCATGGACCGCTACCCGCATGAGTTCTCGGGTGGGCAGCGGCAGCGCATCGCCATCGCGCGCGCGCTGGCCCTGCAACCTCGCTTCATCATGCTCGACGAGCCCACCTCGGCGCTCGACATGTCGGTTCAGGCACAGATCGTCGATCTGCTCCGCGGCCTGCAGCAGAAGCACAACCTGGCCTATCTCTTCATCAGCCATGATCTGCGCGTGGTCCGCGCCCTGGCCAACGAAGTGATCGTGATGCGCAACGGCAAGATGGTGGAGACCGGCCCAACTGCCGAGGTTTTCGCCAATCCGAAGGACGACTATACCAGGGCCCTGATCGCGGCCGCCCTGAATCTCAAGGCCGCTCCCGAAGGCGTGGTGAAGCAATAGATGGCATTCCTCTTCATCCTCCCGACCTGGCCGGTCGATGTCTGGACCACGGCGATGCGCAAGGTGGCGCCGAAGCTGGACGTGCGCAGCTGGCCCGACGCGATCGGCACTGCGGCGGACATCCACTACGCCGCCGCCTGGCTGCCGCCCGCCAACGTGCTGAAGGGCCTGCCGAACCTGAAGGTGATCTTCTCGCTGGGTGCCGGCGTGGACGCGATCCTGAGGGACCCGACCCTGCCGCAGGGCATTCCGATCGTGCGAGTGAACGAACCCGACCTTACCGGCCGCATGACCGAATACATCGTGCTGCACGTGCTGATGCACCATCGCCAGCAGCGACGCCTGGATGAGAACCAGCGCCGCAAGGTCTGGGATTCCTTCCCGACCCATGCCGCCAGCGACCTCGCGGTGGGAATCATGGGTCTCGGCGTCATGGGCCGGGATTCGGCCGAGCGCCTGCGCGATCTCGGCTTCAAGGTGGCCGGCTGGAGCCGGACGCGCAAGCACATCCCCGGTGTGCACTGCTATGCCGGACCTGCCGAGTTCGACTCCTTCCTGCGGCGCACCGATGTCCTGGTCTCGCTGCTCCCGGCGACGGCGGATACGGATGGCATCATCAATCGCGAAACGATCGGCAAGCTGTCGCGCAGGGGGCCGTTCGGGGCGCCCATCGTGATCAATGCGGGGCGCGGCCGGCAGCAGGTCGCGGAAGACATCCTGGCAGCCCTCGACGAAGGTGCGCTTCACGCGGCGACGCTCGACGTGTTCGCGACGGAGCCCTTGCCGCCGGACAGTCCGCTGTGGACCCATCCGCGCGTGACGGTCACGCCGCACTGTGCCGCCGATTCCGATCCGGAGGTGATCTGCGCCTATGTGGCCCGCCAGATCGAACGCCACCAGGCCGGCGAGCGGCTGGAGAATCTCGTCGACATGGCGCGGGGCTACTGAACCTCAGAGCCGCTTCAGGCTGGTGATGTGCCCGTACGTCGCCGCGATGCGATCCACGGCCTGGCGCAGGGGTTCGGCCATGACCATCATGTGATGGCCATTGGCGTGCAGCAAGGTGCGGTCATCCGTCATGATGCCGACATGGCCGTTCCAGAAGACAAGGTCCCCGCGTCGCAGCCCATCGAGGTCGTTGATCTGCAGCGCCTGGCCGAGACCCTGCTCCTGCAGATCGGAGTCGCGCGGACAGGTCCGGCCCGCAGCCTCGAGCGCGAGTTGCACCAACCCGGAACAGTCCAGGCCCAGCACCGACTTCCCGCCCCAGTAATAGGGCACATGGCGAAACTGTTCCGCCACCGCGACGAAATCGGGCGCCGCCTCGGCGATGGGGCAAAGGTGGTCGGCGAAGGCGAAGTGACCGTCGGCAAGCCGCAGGAAGCGTCCGTCCGAGCCCGTCACGCTGAGCCGTGCATTGAGCGTGACCTGAATGGCCGGCTGCGTCTTCAGATTCGCGGCGGGATAGAGAAAGGTCGACGGCACGCGGACGCGGTGCGTTGCCTGGGTCAGCGTCGCGCTCAGCGCATTGGCCGAGACGTAGCCCACATAGGAATCGCCGGCGAGCTGGATCCAGGCCCAGCCTTCCTGTTCGGCAAAGACCGTGAGGCGCTCGCCCATGAGCGCCTGGGTGAGCTGCATCGAGTCCGCCGCCGGCGCCTTGTGCAGCGGCAGGACAGGCACCGCCACCTGCATGGGAATGCCCGCAACGAAGTGGCTGGCCTCGATTTGTCCTTCCAGCCGGATATCGGCCAGGTCGGCTCGGAACGCATGCAGCCGGGAATCGAGCTTTGACATGGGCACGGGTTTAGAGCTTCCGGGCAATATTGCCAATCGTGTCGGCCAGCCGCTCGAGGTGGAGCGCACCCTTCACCGTGCGCTGGACGAGGACATTGCGGCGGTCCTTCTCGTCGCGGCGGCGCGAGACGAGGTCGAGCTTGCCCATGCTGTCGAGCGCGCGGGTGACGACCGGCTTGGAGACGCCCAGCCGGCGCGCAAGGTCGCGCACCGTGTGCGGCGGCGCCTCGAGATAGATGGTGAGCAGGATCGAGACCTGGCGCAACGACAGGTCGGGCGCGTCATCCCGCACCTGCGCGAGAGCCACGTCATGCCAAAGTTTCAGAGCCTGAGCGGTGTTGAGGTCCACGGCCATCGCAGTTGCGCCCGCGGGACATTGTTACGGGTCCGTATCAGATTTGCGCGAAACGGGCGTCGTTGCAAGACCTATCCATAGCGGGCCGCGAGCAGGCGGAACAGGGCGCGGATGCCCTGCGCCTCGCCGCCCCGCGGGCTTCCTGGCCGGGCCTGGGGAGTCCAGGCAAAGATATCGAAGTGAATGTAGGTTTTGGCCTGCTCGACGAAGCGCTTCAGGAAGAGCGCGGCGGTGATCGAACCGGCATAGCCCGAGTCGCCGGCATTGTTGACGTCGGCGATGCTCGATTCGAAGAGGCGCGTGTAGGGTTGCCAGAAGGGCATGCGCCACAGCGGATCGTTCTCCGCGTTGGCCGCGTCCTGGAGGGCCTTCGCCATTGCCTCGTCATCGGTGTAGAAGGGCGGAAGATCGGGTCCCAGCGCCACGCGGGCGGCACCCGTGAGGGTGGCCATGTCGAGGAGCAGGTCAGGCTTCTCCTCGTCGGCCAGCGCCAGGGCATCGGCGAGGATCAGCCGGCCCTCGGCATCGGTGTTGCCGATCTCGACGGTGAGGCCCTTGCGGCTCCGCAGAACGTCGCCCGGACGAAAGGCATTGCCCGAGATCGCGTTCTCAACGGCCGGAATCAAGACCCGCAGGCGGACACGCAGCTTCGCCGCCATGATCATCTGGGCCAGGCCCAGCATATTGGCAGCGCCCCCCATGTCCTTCTTCATCAGAAGCATGCCGGAGGACGGCTTGATGTCGAGACCGCCGGTATCGAAGCACACGCCTTTGCCGACCAGCGTCACCTTGGGCGCGCGCGGGCTGCCCCAGGTGAAGTCGATGAGCCGCGGGACCCGCGGGCTGGCTTTGCCGACATGATGGATCAACGGAAAGCCGCGCTCCAGCGCCCGCCCGCTGGTCACGCGGAGCGTTGCGCGGTGCGCCCGCGCCACGCGCCGGGCGGCGGCCTCGAGTTCACCAGGCCCGAGGTCGGAAGCCGGCGTATTGACCATGTCGCGGACGAGGAAGACCGCAGTGGCGGTGCGCAGGAGTTCGCCACGGTCGACGCCGGCTGGACAGACGAGCCGGGCCGCCGCCGGCCTGCCCTTGCGATAAACGTCAAAGTCGTAGGCCTCGAGACACCAGGACAGGGCCGCAAGGCGGGCGTTCTCCATGTCGCCGTCGAGGCGATAGGTGCCGGCGGGGAGACTGCGCGCGAGCTTGCCCAAGGCAAAGGGATTTCCTGGCGAGGCTCCGAACAGGACCCGCGAGACGGCACCCGTTGCGTCCGGAACCGATAGGACTGTTCCTGGGGTGGCCTTGAAGTCGTTGGCGCCGGCCCAGGCCGCAGCCCTTGGCTCCAGTCCTGCCTTGACCTGCGGCCAATGAGCTGCAGCCACCACCGTCAGGGGAATGGCTCTCTTGCCCGATGCGGCGGCGAGCAGGATGGATTGGGGACTATGCATGACTCACTCCGGCAGGTTTCCCTCCGATCTTAACGTCTCCTAACGATCATGGTTAAGCGTTTATTGACCAGTTCCCGCCCATGATCCGGATTCGAGACGTGATTTCGGAGCCGAGTCGATGCCAGCCACACTATTCCGGCGCAGCCTGCGTCAGCCGGCCACCATTTTGGTCCTGGTGGCAGCTACGGCCCTGGCCGGGTGCACTCAGAAGTCCGCCAGCCTCGGCGCGACCGATTCCCTGACCACCGCGTCGACCGTACCGGCAGATTACGAAGCCATGGAGACCCTGGCCAAGAAGTGGCAGGGCGACCCGAAGAATCTGAAGAAGGGCCTCGCCTATTCCGCGGCCCTCGACAAGGTCGGCCAGACCGAAAAGCAGATCGAGGTGCTCTCCGTCCTCTATAGCGCCCATCCCGACAATCCGCAGGTCACCTCAACCTTCGGCAAGAAGCTGGCCGCGGAGGGGCGCAGCGGCGAGGCCGTTCAGGTCCTGGAACAGGCCACCCTCGTCAACAGCAAGGACTGGCGGCTCTATTCCGCCCTGGGCACGGCCTATGATCAGCAGGGTCTCTATGAAAAGGCCCGCGACGCCTACCAGAAGGCACTCGATCTCGACCCCAACAATCTTTCGGTTCTCAACAATCTCGGCATGTCCTATGCCCTGCAGGGCGACCTGAAGGGCGCCGAGAAGACCCTGCGCATGGCCGACGCCCTGCCCAAGGCAAGCACCGAGCCGCGCATAAGGCAGAACCTCGCCCTGGTTGTCGGTCTGCAGGGCCGCTTCGAGGAAGCGAGTTCCATTGCCAGCAAGGATCTGCCGCCCGACCAGGTCGAGGCCAACATGAACTACCTCAAGAGCATGCTGTCGCAGCCCAACACCTGGCAGCAGCTTCAGGACGGCTGAACCAGCGCCACGGCGGCGCTTGATCCCGGTCAATTTCCAGCCGCGCGGCAGGGCCTAGCCTGTTTCCATCAAGCCATGGAGACAGCCAGATGAATCACCGGCACCGCAAGATCCTGCACAGCCTTTTCAGCCATCCCCTTCCAAGCAACATCCATCTCCGCGACCTTGAGGCCGTCTTGCGCGAATTGGGCGCCGAGTTGGGGCACACTGGGCATGGTCGCCTGAGCGTCACCTTCAAGGGGCAATCCGCGACCCTGCACGGATCCGACCACGGCCTGTCGAAGGACGAGGTCAATCATGTGCGCAAGTTCATCGAGACCTGCGGGATCGAGCCGGCGCGCGACTATCCCATCTGACCCGTCTGGCGGCTCCGCCGCACAATAGAAACGGCGCGGGATCTCTCGACCCCGCGCCCCTTGGGCTTCCGGAATGAAGTGCCGGCTATTCCAGCTTCATGACCAGGATGATGGATGGGCCAAGGATGATCACGAAGATCACGGGCAGGAAGAACAGGATCATCGGCACCGTGAGCTTGGGCGGCAGGGCGGCGGCCTTCTTCTCGGCTTCCGACATGCGCATGTCGCGGTTTTCCTGGGCCAGCACGCGCAACGCGGTGCCGAGCGGCGTACCATAGCGTTCCGACTGGATGAGCGAGGTCACCACCGACTTCACCGTCATAAGCCCGGTGCGCTTGCCGAGGTTGTCATAGGCCTTGCGGCGGTCCTGCAGGTAGGAGAGTTCGGCGACGGTGAGCGTGAGCTCCTCGGCCAGCGGCACCGAGGCCGAGCCGATTTCACGCGCAACGCGCTGGAAGGCCATTTCGATCGACATGCCGGACTCGACGCAGATCAGCAGCAGATCGAGGGCATCGGACCAGGCCCGCTTGATCGATTCCTGACGGCGCTTCACCAGGTTCTTCAGGAAGATCGCAGGCAGATAGTAGCCGAAGACCACACCGATGCCGGCAGCGGCAAAGCGCATGGGCGGCGCCACCTTGTCGGCATAGAGGGTCGACGAGTAGAGAAACACGAGGATGCCGAGCACGACCGGCACGGCGAAACGCGCGGCGAGGTAGGACACGAGATGGCGTTCGCTGCGCAGTCCGGCCTGGCGCAGGAGATCGCGCGAGGCCTCGGCCTCGAAAATCTTGCGCAGATTGAAGGTCTCGACGAGCTGGGCGGCCAGGCTCTTGTTGGCCTTGTCCCGCAAACGGCCGCTCTCGCCCGTGACGAGCTGGGCACGCTGCGCCGCGCGGAGGCGGTCGCGCTCCTCGCTGACCGACTTCATGCGCGTCTTGAGCTTGTCGGTCTCGAGATAGGGCGCCGTGATGGTGAGAACCGTCGCGAAGGCCGCCATTCCCACCAGGATGGTGATGATGGTCTCGACCTGGAGCAGGCTGGACAGAATTTCGAGCATGGCGGTTCCCGGCCTGACTAGATTTCGAAGTTGATCATCTTGCGCATCACCAGAACGCCGGTCAGCATCCACAGCGCGCAACCGGCGAGCATAATGTTGCCGATATCGGTGTAGAACAGCGGATTCAGGTACTGCGGATTGAGAATCGTGAGGGCGCCCATGATGACGAAGGGGAGCGCGCCGATGATGGCGGCGGAGGACTTGGCCTCCTGGCTGACGGCGCGGATCTTCGCCTTCATCTTCTTGCGGTCGCGCAGAACCTTGGACAGGTTGTTCAGGGCTTCCGACAGGTTGCCGCCGGTCTTGGCCTGGATCGACATGACGATGCCCAGGAAGTTGACCTCGGACATGGGCATGCGATCGTACATGCGCTCGATGCCCTGATCGATGGTGATGCCGATTCGCTGGCCTTCCACGACCTCGGAGAATTCGGGGCCAACCGGCGGGCCGGATTCCGCGGCGATGACCTTCATCGCGTCCGACACCGGAAGACCGGCCTTGAGACCGCGAACCATCACGTCGATGGCATCCGCGAAATCATTGAGGAAGACGTTCTGGCGGCGCCGGCGGATGAAGCCCAGCAGCCAGCGCGGCAATCCCAGCGCGCCGGCGAAGCCGGCGGCCAGGGCGAGGTACCAGGGCGCGCCGACGAAGAAGGCACCGCCGGCCATGACGATGCCGAGCAGGATGGAAAACACCCAGAAGGCCTGGACGCTGATGTCGAGTCCCGACTGCATGATGAGCATGCGCAGCGTCAGGCGCTTGTTGCGCTGGCGAGCCCGTTCCTCGATCTGCTTGAGACTCTCCTGGACCTGCTTGCGCCGGCTGTCCTTCTGCCCGTCCATGAACTTGGAGAGGGCGCCCTTCTGATTGGGCGCCTTCTTGGACTCGGCGATGGCGCGGATGCGCTTGTTGGCGCCGCCATCCGAGAGCATCGGGTAGAACAGCGCCAGGGCCACGCCGCCCACGGCGATGACGACCATTGCGATGAAGGCGATCTGGGCCAGATCTGTGCCGAAATACATGGAACCTCAGGCCTCCGTGAATGCTTATTCGCCGTCGTTGCGCTGCTCGGCCTTCTCGAGGGCTTCCGCCAGGCGGCGTTCTTCGTTGTAGTAGCGCGCACGGTCCCAGAAATGGGGGCGCGCGATGCCCGTAGAACGGTGACGGCCGATGATCTTGCCATTGGCGTCCTCGCCCACGATCTCGTAGACGAAAAGGTCCTGGGTGATGATGACGTCGCCCTCCATGCCGATCACTTCGGTGACGTGCGTGATGCGGCGCGAACCGTCGCGCAGACGAGCCGCCTGCACGATCACGTCGATCGAACCGCAGATCATCTCCTTGATCGTCTTGGACGGCAGGGAGAAGCCGCCCATGGTGATCATCGATTCGAGACGCGAGATGGCCTCGCGCGGGCTGTTGGCGTGAAGCGTGCCCATCGAGCCGTCGTGGCCGGTGTTCATGGCCTGCAGGAGGTCGAAGGCCTCCGGTCCGCGGACTTCGCCGACGATGATCCGTTCCGGCCGCATACGCAGGCAGTTCTTGACGAGGTCGCGCATGGTGATCTCGCCCTCGCCTTCCAGGTTCGGCGGGCGGGTTTCGAGGCGCACCACATGTGGCTGTTGCAGCTGAAGTTCGGCCGCGTCTTCGCAGGTGATGACGCGTTCGTCGTGGTCGATGTAGCCGGTGAGACAGTTGAGCAAGGTGGTCTTGCCCGAGCCCGTGCCGCCGGAGATCAGGACGTTGCAGCGGACCCGGCCGATGATCTCGAGGATCGTGGCCCCTTCCGGCGTGATCGAACCGAAGCGGACGAGGTCGGGAAGCTTGAGCCGATCCTTCTTGAACTTGCGGATAGTTAGGGTCGGACCGTCAATGGCCAGGGGCGGCACGATGACGTTGACGCGCGAACCGTCCATCAGGCGGGCGTCGCAGATGGGGCTGGCTTCGTCCACGCGGCGGCCGATCTGGCTCACGATGCGCTGGCAGATGTTGAGCAGCTGCGCGTTGTCACGGAAGCGCACGCCGGTCTTGTGCATCTTGCCACCGACTTCGATAAAGGTCGTGTTGGCGCCATTGACCATGATGTCGGCGATGTCGTCACGGGCCAGGAGCGGCTCGAGTGGACCGTAGCCCAGGACGTCGTTGCAGATGTCCTCGAGCAGCTCTTCCTGCTCAGCGATCGACATCACCACGTCCTTCAGCGTGATGATCTCGTTGACGATGTCGCGAATCTCGTCACGCGCCGCGTCGCGGTCGAGCTGACCCAGCTGGGTGAGGTCGATGGCGTCGATCAGCGCGTTGAAGATCGTGCCCTTGATGTCGTAGTAGTTCTCCGACCGGCGCCCGGTGCTCATCGGCTCCGGACGCTTGGCCTCGGCTGCTGCGGCAGGCACGGGCGCGCCGGCGGCGCCGCCCTGGCGTGCGGCCTGCGCACCGAAGCCCGCCCCGGGAAGCGGCAGATCCGGAATCGCCGATGGTGGCGCCGAGAGGGCCGCGGGGGTTGTGCCTGGCTGTCCGGCCGGAACCGTGCCGGGAGTCTTCCGGCCGTCATCGCTACGCTTTCCGAACATTACTTCTTCCTCAGCATGGACAGTTTCGAGAACAGCGGCGGCAACTTGATCTTGCCGGTTGCCTTGGCCGGCTTGTCGGTGCCGGCGATCGACTGGGCGAAGACGCCGAGGGCTTCGGATGCCTTCGACTTGGCCGCCACTTCAAACAGCATCTGGCCGTTGCTCTGCGCCGTGCCGAAGGTCTGGGCATCGTATGGAATGACGCAGGAGAGATCGCAGCCGACCGCCTTGGCGAATTCCGCCGGCGGAATCTCGGGCCGCTTGGGCACGCCGACCTGGTTGAGGATCAACTTGGGCGCCGCGTCGTTCGGACGAGCCTGCTTGAGCAGGTCGATCAGGTTCTTGGTGTTGCGCAGGCTGGCCAGTTCCGGCGTGGCCGTGATCACCACCTGGTCGGCATGGATCAGCGTGTACTTGATCCAGGGTGCCCACATGTTGGGCACGTCCACGACGATGCAGGGCACGTTGGACCTCATGGCGCCCAGGATGGTTTCGATGGCGTGGGCCTCGACGTTGAAGTCGCGGTCGACGCCACCCGGGCCGCTCAGCAGGCTGAGCTTGTCGCCCAGCTTGGTCAGGAGGCGTTCGAGAAGGGTCGAGTCGATGCGGTCGGGCTGGCCCAGGGCATCGAGGATTCCGTTTGAGGCATCCTGGTTGAAATTGAGGCTGGAGGTGCCGAAGGCCAGATCGAGATCGGTGATCACCGTCTCGGTGGCATAGCGCTTGGACATGAGCCAGGCGAAGTTGTGGGCAATGGTGCTCGAGCCCACGCCGCCCTTGGCGCCGACGAAGGCGATGACCTTGCCCAGCGGCCCCGCCTTGGGGTCCTGATAGAGGTTGGCGATGGTCTCGATGACCTGGATCTGGTGCAGCGGCGCCACCAGATACTCGCTGACGCCCTGACGAATGAGCTCGCGGTAGAGGATGACGTCATTGACGTGCCCGATGACGACCACCTTGGTGTCTGGCTGGCAGACCTGGGCAAGCTCGTTCAGCTCCGACAGAATGACTTCGCGCGAACCGTGCGACTCGACGAGGAGCACGTTTGGCGTGGCCTGGTCCTGATAGACCTGGACCGCGGCCATTGTGCCGCCAAGCTGGATCGTGGTGTGGGCCTTCGCCATGCGACGGTCGGCGACGGCCTGCTGCATCGTCGCCGCGGTCTGCGCGTTGTCGCAGAAGACATGGATGTTGATGCGCGGGATCATCGCGACAAGATCGGCCGCAGTCGAGGTCTGCTGGGTAGCCTGATTTGAGTTGTTCATCATGTTTTGATGTCCTGCAAACTGCGTCTGTGCGATTTCTCTAGTTCCCGGTGCTCGATGCGACGTTGTCGAGCGTATAGAAGTCACCGGCGGTCTTGTTGTCGAAGTAGACCTTCATGACCTGTACCCGGTTGGCGGCCAGCGCCGGCGACATGCTGCGCGGCGTCTCGAGATCCTCGGGGTTGGAGACCATGGCGGCGATGTTGTTCTGATAGGCGCAGCCGAAGTTCTGGTAGGGCTCGTTCTCGTAGTTGAACCCGACATTGGCCGACCAGTCACCGCACTCGGTGGTGATCGCCACCTTGCGCACGAAAGACAGCTGAACCGGCGCGTCAGGGCTGGCGGCATAGGATTCGACGTGGATCTGGTTGCGTGGCACGTTCTGCTTGGCGATGATCTGGGCAATCTCGTTGGCCGTCGCCCGACCCTTCTTGCTGCCGGAAGGATACTTGACGGTGATGCCCGACAGCCCTGCGGTCTTGGCGTTGTTGGTGAAGGCGATCACGCCGTTCACCTGGTCGGGCTTCAGCCTTCCGGTCGGCGTGGCCACGCCCAGCTTGACGCGGGCGTTCTCGACCCGGATCGGATAGCGCTCCTGGACGCTGACCGGACGATAGTCGTCTGCCATGATCTCGTCGTAGCTGGAACAGCCGGCGAGGAGGAGGGTTGCACCTAGGGTCATGAGCGCGGCCTTGCCGGCCCGAATGGTGCGATACTTAGGACTGCGCATCTTCATCTCCGCTCATTACTCAATGATGTAGCCAACTTTGCCGTGATAGACGCCGTTGGGATGGTTGCCGGCGGTGCCGTACATGCGATTCAGCTTGCCCCAGAAGATCTGTCCGCCATCGGAGGGATTGGCCAGGCGGTCGTCGGGCGAAGCCAGCTGCTTCTCGGCGACCGGGCCCACGATGTAGGGGACGACGATGACGGCGAGCTCGGTCTGGCCGGAGGTGAAGTTCCGGCTGCGGAACAGGGTCCCGAGGATCGGCAGATTCATCAGCCCGGGCGTGCCGGTGATGTCCTGCACGGTGTCTTCCTTGATCAGGCCTGCCAGCATCATGGCGCCGCCGCTGGGCAGCTCGATGGTGGTCTCGGCCGCGCGGGTCTTCAGCGCGCCGGTGGTGACGTCATCGAGTTCGCTCACTTCGGTCGCGATCTTCAGGCTGATGCGGCCCTCACTGAGCACCGTCGGCGTGAAGCCCAGCTTGACGCCATAGTCCTTGTAGGTGACCGTGTTGACGCAGTTGGTGTTGTTCGAGTCGCACGAGATGCCGCTGATGTATGGATACTGGCCGCCGGCGAGGAACTGCGCCTTCTGGCCCGAGACCGCGGTCAGATTCGGCTCGGCCAGGGTCTTGATGAGCGCCTGGCTTTCCAGCGCCTGGATCGCCGCGTCGATCGAGAAATTGTCGCTGGCATAGCCCAGCACGCCCTGGAGCGCCGATCCGAGCACCGGATTGGTCGTCGTGAAGGCGCCGGTGACATTGCCCACCGAGAAGAACGTGTCGAGATTGATGCCGAAGGACTTCAGCACGTCGCGCTTCACTTCGACAACCTTGACCTTCAGCATCACCTGATCGCCTTCGGCGAGCTTGATGGCGTTGACCACTGTGTTGTCGCCCGGGGCCATCTTCGCGGCCAGGCTCTCGGCGAGCGCGGCCTCGGTGGCGTTCTGGGCCGTGCCCTTGAGGACGACGTTGGCACCGGCCGTGTCGACCTTGATCTGGGATCCGGGGATGGTGCGGTCAATCAGCTTCTGCAGAGCCTTGGTGTCCATCGTCACGTCGATGTCCATGCTCAGGATCTGGTTGCCGTTGGCGTCGAAGAAGAAGACATTGGTCTGGGCCGCCGTGCGGCCGAAGAGATAGGCCGTCGTCTTGTTGCGGATCACGACGTCGACCACGCTCGGGTCGCCGACGATCACGTCCTTCACCGGGACCGGCAACTTGATCACCGCACTCTTGTAGAGCCCGATGCGAAGGAAGTGGGAGTCGTCCGCCTGCCCGGCACCGAGATTGGAGAAATCAAGGTCAGACGCCTTGGCCGGCGTCGAGACGGTGTGCGACAGGAGCACCAGGGCGAGCGCCGCGGCGGATGCAGCAAGACGCTTCAGGAGCGAGGTGCTGGCCGGCTTTGCGATGTGGGACGTGAACATGGTGTGCGGCCTCAGCAATCAGCGGTTGGACAGGACTTTTTCGATGCCGTAGCGGACGATCAGTCGGTCGCCGCTGCGGGGACGTTTCTTGCCGATGAAACTGTCGGAGAGCTTCGGCCCGTCATCCTGAAGGCCTCCGTCTCCGCCCTCGGCGATGGAGCGCAGGGCAAGCGACAGCTCGCCCGCGGATTCGACCATGGTGATGACCTCGGTCTGGACCGGATCCAGCTCCAGCGTGGCGGTCTTGCCTTCGGTCACGGTCACCTTGTCTTCATTGGTTTCCTGACGATAGGTCTGGTTGATCGCCAGCACGCGGACGTTCGACAGCACCGTCTCGCTCTTCACGATCTTCTGGTCCTGACCGGCCTCGTCGATCTTGCGAGTGAGGATCACGTCGACGCGGTCGTTCGGCAGAATGAAGCCGCCTGCGGCGGACCGCTCGGAAATGGCAACAGAGATGGCGCGCATGCCCTTGGGCAGGATGGCACTCATGAAGCCCGACTGGCCGGGGATGACCACCTTGCGCTCGACGATGGGCTCGCCCGAGAAGATCGGGAGCCGCGCCCGCGCCTGCTTGTACTTCTCCAGCGCGTCAGGCATCTCGTCCTTGGTGATCATGGCTTCGCTGACGGAGTTCTTCGGCCATTCGCGCCAGTTGATCGTGCTTTCGATCAGGCGCTCGCCCATGGCCAGGTCCTTCGAGGCGACCAGCACGTCCAGCATCGGAACCTTGTTGACCTCGACGACTTCCTTGTCGGGCCGCTTGTTGCCGATGACGCCCTTCGCAAGTATTCCAGCAAAGGCAGCGGAACCGATCGCCAGCCCCAGAATTACAATGCGCATCTTGTTCATCGTTCAGATCCTCGTTTGCTACGCAGCGACTGTTCCGCAGAGTTCACTTTCGCCGGGAATGGTCAAATTTGCGTTAACCGTGTTTCTCAATCTCATGCACCGACGCCGAACCACCAGGTCTGGGGGAAGGCAAGAACGGCACCAATGGCAAAGGCATAGCCATAGGGAACGCTGGGCTTGATCGCGCCCAGACGCTTGGCGATGGAACCGCCCTGGATCTCCGCATTGAAGTTCAGCGCCGACCAGACGGCCACGCAGAGCGCGAGCACGCCTCCGGCAAGCGCCGTGATGAAGAGGAAGGGCATCAGGTCCGGCCAGCCAAGCCAGAGTCCGGCCGCGGCCAGGAGCTTGGCGTCGCCGCCGCCGAAGAGACCCAGCGCGAAGAAGACGAATCCCAGGACGAACATGCCGAGCCCGACCAGCACATGCATGCCGATATCGGCCCAGGCCATGCCGGTCAGCAGGGCCATGGGCAGGAAGAGAAGCGCGATGAAGATGGTGAGCCAGTTGGGAATGCGCATGGTCAGCGCATCGCCCGCTCCGGCGATGATCATCAGCGTTGGGAAGAGGGTAACCGAGAGAAAGGCCGTCATGAGATGTTCCGCGCGGCGGATGCCGCCAGACCGAAACCTCACACGAGCGGGATTAAGGCCGGGTTAACCGTGAGGCAACCGCGCAACGAAGAAGCTCCACCGCCCTCGCGGACGATGGAGCTGGGAGCCTGGAGAGGCCATTGCCCGGGGCATTCGTCCCGCGGCACGATCAGGTCACATCAGATGTCCGAATCGTTCAGGCCGTTCGCGAGGTTCTGGAACTGGTTGACAAGCGCGTCCTGCAGCGTCGGCAGGACACCGATGAGTGCCAGGCCCATGGCCGCAGCGATGAGGCCGTATTCGATAGCCGTCGCGCCGGACTCATCCAGCATGAGGCGCAGCATCTTCCGCATTTTGATTGTACTCCACTTCGATCAGCACCTGGTTCTCGAGCACGGGCACGTCACGTGCCGAACTCCGAACCACAACTTTTGATATGTCATGCAACTTAATCGTGCGTAAACACCAGAGGTTGATCAACTGGACGAGGGCGCGCCGCGAGAACATGGTAAACAAAGTCCTGTGCTCATTTTTTTCATTCTCTCCAGTGATTTGTTCAACACCAACCACAGCAACCATCGCCAGCGTTGATCAGACGCACCCACTGAACATGCTGCGCGACTTCAATCTCTGATTGTTTCTTGCCCCGTGCGTCCCCGCTCGGCGGAGCTGCTGCCACGGAACAGGTGTCGTCGATGCCGCGCTTAAGGGAAGATTCACCATTCACAGGTCAAATGGAGAGAGTTGCGAGATGCCGTCCGGCATCCAGCGTCAGATTCGCGGAGAGACAACTCACATGACCATCCGATGGGCCCTTCCGGCATTGTTCATCTGCTCGATCGCCGCAGGCGCGGGTAACGTCGAGGCAGGACAGCCCCTGGTCGTCAACCTCGACCATTCGCAGGTCCTCACCGTTGCGCGTCCGCCTGGAACCGTGATCGTCGGCAACCCGAGCATCGCCGATGTCACCATCTCGGGCGACCAGGTCTACCTGCACGCGCGCGCCTATGGCACGACGAACATCCTGATGCTGGACGATTCCGGCAATCAGCTGGCGGATCTTGATGTCACGGTGCAGACCAGTTCTGACAACGACGTCCAGATCTTCAAGGCCGGCACGTCCTTCACCTTTGTCTGCGCCCCCGATTGCGAGACCACGCTGAAGATCGGCGACAATCCCGGCTATTTCGACGGCGTGGCCAAGCAGCAGCTGAAGCGCAATTCCATCGCCCTGGGCCAGAAGGAAACCGAGTCGCCAACCGCGCCGGACGGGGCTGCCCCCCCGACCAACTGACACCCTCCTACACGTCTGAATTCGGCAGGGGCCCCAAGTTGGGGCCCTTTTCGCATCTGCCGCTGCAGGGCGACTGCTTCAAATTTTACAGAATTTTTTCACATGACCTAAAGCTCGCATTGATATGAATGGGGCTGACAGTGCGTGGGCCAAATCGATGTTCGGGCACCATTCACCTTGGAGTGTGTCATGTGGGGTTGGTTGAAACGCCGGATCACGCGCAGGTCCGGCCAATTCGGGAAGTCGGACGGCGGCGCCGCTGCGATCGAATTCGCCTTGGTCGCCGGGCCGTTCTTCTATGTGCTGGGCTGCACCTGCGAGACCGGCCTCATGCTGTTCACCGAATATGTCATGCAGAACTCGGTGCAGGAAGCGGCCCGCCTGATCCGCACCGGCCAGGTCACGACGAGTTCGGGCACCGCGACGGTGACGGCCGACCAGTTCAAGACGCTGATCTGTGACAACGTGAACATCATCATCGACTGCACCAACAAGGTGACGGTCTATGTCAACAGCGCCACGAGCTTCGCGAATCTCGATGCCGCCGTGCCCGATCCCCTCACCATCGGTCCGAACAAGGGCAACCCCTATGCGGTCGTCTATACGCCGGGCGGCAAGGAAGCGGCGGCCACGGTGATTGCGACCTATGACTGGGACTTCGTGTTCCCCTTCATGGAATTCCTCGGCAACATCGACAATGGAGAGTCGCGCCGCCTTCGGGCCTTCGCGATCTTCCGCAATGAACCCTTCTGATCGGGGCATGGACATGCGCAGCAGGCTGAACCGGTTTCGCAGGGACACGCGCGGCGTCGCCGCGATCGAGATGGCATTCATCATGCCGTTCCTGCTGTTCCTCTATTTCGGACTGATCGACCTGACGGCGATGATCTCGCTCAACCGCAAGATCACCTATTCGGCCAGTGTCGTGGCGGATCTGGTCACGCAGAACGCGACCACCGTCACGGCGACGAAGATCACGGACTACTTCAACGCCGCCAAGATGGTGCTAGATCCCGTCGACATCAGCGACGTGCGAATCGAAGTCTACCAGTTCCGCAAGGTGAGCAACGCCATCACCAACCAGTGGAGCAAGAAGAGCACCGGCGGCACTGCCTGCGGCACGCCCAGCACCACCGGCATGAGCGATCTCATGACCGACGGCAACGACGTGATCGTCACCGTGGTGTGCACCACCTATTCGCCCTACATGGCGACGTTCCTGGGCAAGGCGGTTCTGGGCGCCACGTCCTTCAACATGAGCGAGCAGATCGCGCTGCGGCCGCGCTCCTCGACCACGCTGGCCTGCACCGGCTGCTGATCACTCCGCCGCCGGTGGCGCGTCAGGCGCTGCCGATCAGGATTCCCGTCACGAAGACCAGGAAGCCGCCCACCGCGATCTGGAAGGCCGCCTTGAGGAACGGCGTGTCCATGTACTTGTAGCGGATCCAGGAAATCGCCGAGAGTTCGACGGCGACGACGGCGATGGCGATCCATGTGGCAAGCCAGAAGTGGGGGATGAGATAGGGCAAGGTATGGCCCAGTCCCCCGGCGGCGGTCATGAGGCCGGCGGCCAGGCCGCGAATCAGCGGATGGCCACGGCCGGTGAGTTTCCCGTCATCCGAAAGCCCCTCCGCGAGGCCCATCGAGATTCCGGCGCCGACCGACGCCGCAAGACCGACGAGGAAGGTCTGCCAGGTATCGCCCGTGGCGAAGGCCGCCGCGAACAGAGGCGCCAGCGTGGACACGGAACCGTCCATGAGTCCGACGAGGCCAGGCTGGATCACCTGGAGGAGGAAGAGGCGGCGCTTGGCCTCGTGTTCCTCGATCTTGGCATCGGCCGTCAGATGCTCGAACCCGAGCTTGACCGCCAGCGATTCATGTCCCTTCTCCGCCTCGGCCAGATCGAGCAGAAGCTTGCGGACCTGCGGGTCGTTCGAGCGATCGGCGGCCTGCTTGTAGAAGCGGTAGTTCTCGAGTTCGATCACCTCGGCGCGCTGGCGCATCTCCTCGATGTTGAGCTTGCCGATGGTCCAGGCCGGCTTGTGGCGCACGAAGCCCTGGATGTCGCCGCGGCGAATGAGCGGGATGAAGTCGCCGAACTTCTTGCGGTAGAGTTCGGTCAGGGCGCGGCGGTGTTCATGCTCCTCCTCGGCCATCTCCATGAAGACTTTGGCGGAGGCGGGATAGGGGTCCATCAGCGCGTGGGCAAACCCCGCATAGGCGCGGGCGTCGTCATCCTCGCTGGAAATGGCAAGCGCCAGAAGCTCCTGCTCGGTCAGTTCGGAAAAGCTCTTCAAGATCGTCCTTGTTTCGACTGGGTCACGTCACAGACCATTAACCTTAGAATTATTCCAAACTGGGGTCCAGCGGCGGATTGGCCGAACGACAACCGGATCTTAACCACGCCATCCGGATAGTCGCACCGAACAGGATGGCGGGACCATGAGCACGACGCACTACGGCCTCGAACGACAGACGCTGACGCTCAACCCGGGCGTCTGGCTGCGGCAATGCGTCGAGGCCGTGGTGCTGGGCTTCAGGACCCATGCGACGCTCTACGCCATTGCCTTCGGCACATATCTGGCCGGACTCGCGCAAAGCCTGTCGCTTGGCGTTCCCCTGTCCCTCGGACTGGTCTCGATCGTGGGCGAATCGACTTTCGCCTTCCTGTTCCTCTTCATCTTCCTCTGGCTCGCCGGCGACTTCGTCCGGCTGTGGTGGACCGGCTACCGCGGAAGCCCGCTCCATGCGCTTTCCGCGCGCCTGCTCGGGGACATCCTGGCGCCGGGCCGGGTCGCCAACACGCTGCATGCCTTCATCGTGAACGGCGTCTTCTTCGTCGGCTTCCTCACGATCAAGAAGAACATTCCGATCGCCAATCCCTTCTCCTGGGACCGCACGCTGTCGACCCTCGATCAGCTGCTGCATTTCGGGATGCTGCCGCACCAGATCCTGGCGCCGCTGCTGGAACATCCCTTCGTGACATTCCTGCTCAATATCACCTACAACATGTGGTTCCTGGTGATGATCGCGTTCTTCATGTGGCAGGGCTTTCAAAAGCATGATTCGGCGCTGCGCCAGCGCTATCTCATTGCCTATCTCCTCACCTGGCTTCTTGGCACCTGCGTGATCGGGACGATCCTCTCGTCGGCTGGCCCCTGCTTCTTCGGCTTCGTCGACAGCGGGCCCGATCCCTATGCCGGCCTGATGACCTATCTTGCCCGGACCAACGAGATCTATCCGATCTGGGCCGTGCCCACCCAAGCCCTGCTGTGGCAGAGCCACCTCGATGGCTTCGGCGAGGTGCAAGGCGTCTCCGCCATGCCGTCGATGCATGTGGCGACCACCATCCTCTACATCTGCTGCGCGGTGGCTTCAGGCAAGCGCTGGCTGATCTGGTGCACCAGCGCATTCTCGCTCGCCATTTTCCTTGGCTCCATCATGCTGGGCTGGCACTACGCGGTGGATGGCTATGTCGGCGCCATCGTCGCCCTGGCCTGCTGGAAGGGGGCGGGCTGGTGGGTGGAGCGGATGTTCAGTTCTCGTCCATCTTCAGCGCCGAGATGAAGGCTTCCTGCGGTATCTCGACCTTGCCGAACTGCCGCATCTTCTTCTTGCCTTCCTTCTGCTTCTCGAGAAGCTTGCGCTTGCGGCTGATGTCGCCGCCGTAGCACTTCGCCGTAACGTCCTTGCGGAGCGCCGATAGCGTCTCGCGCGCCACGATCTTGCCGCCGATCGCGGCCTGGATCGGGATCTGGAACATGTGTCGCGGGATCAGTTCCTTCAGCTTCTCGCACATGACGCGGCCGCGCTGCTCGGCCCGGCCGCGATGAACGATCATCGCCAGGGCGTCCACCGGCTCGGCATTGACCAGGATGGCGAGGCGGACGAGGTCGCCCTCCTCGTAGCCGATCATCTTGTAGTCGAAGGAGGCATAGCCGCGCGACACCGACTTGAGACGGTCGTAGAAGTCGAAGACCACCTCGTTGAGCGGGAGCTCGTAGACCAGCATGGCCCGGGCACCGGCATAGGTGAGCTGCTTCTGGCGGCCGCGACGGTCCTCGCAGAGCTTGAGGATGGAGCCGAGATACTCGTCTGGCACCAGGATGGTCGCCTCGATCCAGGGTTCCTCGATGGAGAGGATCAGCGTCTGGTCGGGCAGGTCGACGGGGTTGTGCAGCTCGATCTGCGAACCGTCGCGCATGTTCACCTTGTAGATGACCGACGGCGCCGTCGTGATGATGTCGACGTTGAACTCGCGCTCGATCCGCTCGCGGATGATTTCCAGATGCAACAGGCCGAGGAAGCCGCAGCGGAAGCCGAAACCGAGTGCTGCCGATGTCTCCATGTCGTAGGAGAAGCTCGCGTCATTGAGGCGGAGCTTGCCCATGGCGTCGCGCAGATCCTCGAAGCGCGCCGCATCGACCGGGAAGAAGCCCGCGAAGACTACCGACTGGGCCGGGCGGAAACCCGGCAGCGGCGTGACGTTCTGCGCCTTCTCGTCGACGATGGTGTCGCCGACGCGGGTGTCGGCCACCTGCTTGATGGAGGCCGTGAAGAACCCGATCTCGCCGGGACCGAGCTCGTCGATCATCTCGCGCTTCGGCCGCGACACGCCCACGCGGTCAAGCTGGTAGACGACATTGGTGGAGACCAGCTTGACCTTCTGGCCCTTCTTCATCACGCCATCGACGATGCGCACGAGCACCACGACACCCAGATAGCTGTCGTACCAGCTGTCGACCAAAAGGGCCTTGAGCGGCGCATTGCGGTCACCCTTCGGCGCCGGCAGGCGATGCACGATGGCTTCCAGCACGTCGGGCACCCCGACACCCGT
>JAXMCU010000026.1:0-39601 GCA_046349195.1 Hyphomicrobiales bacterium | reverse complement strand
TCCATTTCGCTCGCGGCAAAGCCCGCCTCGGCCTCGAAGACGGTGCCGCCGAAGGCGAGATCGCGGTCGTGATCGGTGAAGCCCATCGCCTCGCCCGTCGCGGTGGTGAGTCGCCAGCAGCGGCACAAGGTGGTTACGCCGCCATCGAGATGCGCCTGCAGGTCGTCTGGCACCGTCCTCATGCGCGGATCTCCAGGATGGGAATCTGCGGCACCTCGCCGGCGCGGAAGCTCGCCAGGTTGATGCGCAGAAGGTCGGTGTCGAAGCGCACCGGCACGTCGAAGGCGAAACCCGCCGTCACGACGGCACCCATGGCGGGCGGCGCGGCGAGGGTCACGATCCCGGTCAGCGAGTCGACTGTCGCGGCTGCGGCCGTTCCGTCGACCGCCACGATGACGCTGCCCGCCACCGGCTTGGTGATGCGCCGCGCATGGCCGCGCGGTCCGCTGCCATAGGTCTTCACAAGCTGGAACGTGACGGTCGCGCCATCGCCCGTGGCGATGACCTGGTCGCTCGCGGCGATCTGCTGCAGCGGCGCGCAGGACTTGAAATCCAGATGATCCTTCCAGCGGAACCCGTGCAGGCGGCCGCCGCGCGCCTCGAAGAAGGCGATGACCTCGTGGATGTCATCCAGCGAGGCGATGCCGAAGCCCGCCTCGTAGCGGCGGCGGCTGTCGGCCCAGCGGCTGTTGCGCTCCTCGGCGCCCGAGCCCAGCACCACGATGTCGGTGCGGCGCTCAGGCCCGCCGGTGGCACCGCGCGAGATGCGCGTCGGAAAGCGGATGTCGTCGAAGCTCATGGGTCAGAGATTCCGTTGTCCGCGCGCCACCGCCCGGGCCATCATCGCCGCCACCTGCGACTGCGAGCGCTGGAAGCTCTGCGCGTCCTGGGTCTGGATGTTGACCGTCACCTGAACCCCGCCCCCGCCGCGCACGCCAAGCCTGCCATCGGGCCCGCGCGCCAGCGGCATCACGGCCTCCGGCCCCGCCTCGCCCATCAGCCCGGTGCCGCCGCCCAGGGGAAAGAGCGTCGGCGCATTGACGATGCCGCCATTGGCGAAGGCCGTGACGCGGCCGGCACCGACGATCTGGCTCAGGCCGCTGTCCAGGAGACTGCCCAGCGGCCTGAGCCCCTGCGTCAGCGCCGTCTGGGCCAGCGACAGGGCCAGGCTCTTCATCACGCCCGACAGTTTCTGTCCCTGGGTCGCGGCAGTGGCGAAGGCGGTCGTGAGACGCGTGCCGAAGCGCTGTGCCAATCCCTCGAGGTCGCCCAGATTGTCGCGCAGCGACTCGGTTGCCCGGGTGAGTGGATCGAGCGAACTGGTCATGTGCGGTCCGGATAGCGTGTCATCAAGCGGTCGAGCTCTTCACGTGGCAGTATCGGCCTGGCCGGAAAGGCGGCCGCGATCTCGCGCAGGGTCGCGGCCCAGAAGGCGTCCGGCGGAAGCCGCAGCACGCCCAGGCCCAGATGCATCAGGCGGTCCCAGGGAAAGCGGCGGGTCATGGCTGCGCCGCCGCGGTGACGAAGGTGGCGGTCAGCAGGCGAACCACAATGTCGAGATAGCCGGCGGCTCCGCCTTCGGCGGCCAGCGCCGCCACGGCCTCGTTGCCGATGTCGTGCCCGGCGCCGCGCAGCCCGGCGCCGATCACGCGGATCGCATCACTGGCCGCAATGCGACCCGTCTCGAAGCGTTCGGCGATGGCCAGCAAGTCAAGTCCGCCATAGGCCTGTTCCAGCTCGGCCAGTGCGCCGAGCGTCAGGCAGAGCGTGTAGGTCTGGCCGCCCAGCTCGGCCTCGATCTCGCCGCGATGTGCATTCGCCATGTCAGAGCTCCGTGAAGGTGAGCAGCCCGGCCGAAGCCAGGGCCAGGTCGAAGGTCACCTCGGCGTCGTGGCGTCCGCCGAAATCGAGGCTCACGATCTGGAAGGGCCCGCCGACGACGCCGAAGTCGGGAATGATCACCTGCCAGATGCGAATGGCGCCGGTGAAGAAGCAGTCGCGGATCAGCGCATCCGACGCGGCGTCCCTGAAGATGCCGCTGCCCCGGATCGACGCCGAGCGCAGGCCCGCGCCGGCCAGAAGTTCACGCCACTGCCCGGCCGATTCCTGGTGGCTCACGTCCACCGTCTCGGCATTGAAGCTGATGGCGTTGCTGCGCAGACCGGCGACGGTCTGGAACGTGCCGGTGCCATCGGCGTCGAGCTTCAGCAGCAGGTCGCGCCCGCGTTGTGCTGTCATGGTGTGCTCCTAGAGTGGTTCGGTGGCGGCGCGAAAGCGCAGCGTGGCGCCGAAGCCTTCGGTGGTCCTGTCGCGTGCGACGGTCCAGAACACGAGGCGCAGGTTGACCAGGCGATGCCCGGTGAGGGTCAGCGCCGCGCCATCGAGCGCCGCCGCAACGGCATCGGCGATCTCCTGCGCCAGTTTCCGGCTGCGCTGGTTGCTGCGCACCAGCACCGTCACGAAATGCTCCTGGCCGGGATCGGATGCCGTGCTCCAGTCGCGCGTCTCGATCTCGCCGAAGGCGACATAACTTGGCGCGGCGCCGCGCGGCAGCTCGTCGTAGATGTGCCCGCCGCCGAGCAACGCAAGGAGCGGCGCGTTGGCCAGCAGGGTCTCGCGCATGGCCTCCTGGAGGCTCAGGGCCGCGGCCGTCACAGCCGCGGCTCCCGGTAGGGAGCGAGCAGCGCTGCCACTGTCAGCGGCGGCGCTGGCGCATCGCCGGTGCCGCGATGCTCGTAGAGCTGCGCCAGGATGATCAGCAGCGCCTGGCGGATGTCGGCGGGCACGTCTCCGGCCATGCCGAAACCCGCGGTCACGGCAATGGTCACGGTCCCGGCTGGCGGCGTTGCGGCGGCGATGAATCGCAACCGGCCGGTCTCGAGGCCGGACTCGTAGAGCGCGGCGTCGATCATGCCGCCGCCCACGCTCACGCTCTCCACCGCGATCAGGGGCCGGAGCGGCAGGCGGATCTCGCCGTCGCCCGGCCAGTGCTCGAGCTGAACGGTCCAGCCCTGGCGGATCAGCAGCAGGCCGCTGCGCGTCTCGACCTGGCGCCGCGCCGCGACGATGAGGCGGGCGAGGACATCGTCCTCGTCGCCGTGGAACAGGCGCAGATGCGCCCTGGCCTCGGCGAGCGATACGGGCTCTTCCGCGGGCGGGGCCACGCAGCGTGCCGACAGCGTCACTGCCTTGCGACAGCCGCCGCTCACGACACGCCGAACTTCATCAGCTTGATTGCCTCGAAGTTCTGCACCCCGCCGCCCACGCGCTTGGTGGTGTAGAACAGCACATAGGGCTTGGCGGAAAATGGATCACGCAGCACCCGCACGCCGACACGGTCGACGATCAGGTAGCCGCGGGCAAAGTCGCCGAAGGCGAGCGCGTATGAGTCAGCGCCGATGTCGGGCATGTCTTCGCTCTCGGCGATGGGAAAGCCCATCAGCGTGGCGCGGCCCTGCGCGGTGAGCGCCGGCTGCCACAGATAGTTGCCATCGCCGTCCTTGAACTTGCGGATGGTGCCCTGGGTCTTGCGGTTCATCACCCAATGCGCGTTCTGGCGGTAGCCCGACTTCAGCGCATAGGCCAGATCGACCAGCTTGTCGGAGGGATTGCTGGCCGGGAAGCCGCCGGAGGTGCCGCTGGCCACGTAGCCGAGGCTGCCCCAGCTCCAGCTTGCGTCCGCCACCTTGCCGTAGTCGAGGAAGCCGCGCGGCGTGTTGGTTCCGGTTCCGGTGACGAAGGCCGCGCTCTCCTGCTCGGCGAAGGCCTGCTGCACCTCCTCGGCGATCCACTGGTCGAGGTTGACGGCGGAATCGTCGAGCAGCGTCTGCGTGGCGGCCGGCATGGCATAGAGTTCCATGGCGGGAAACTGAAGCTCGGCCAGAGTAGGTGCCGTCGTCTGCGGCCGGGCTGCGGTCTCGCCCACCCAGCCCGCGGCGGCGCCGGTCAGCGCGAAGGGCTTCTTGTAGATCGACGAGGAGACCTGGCGCACGCCCGAAATGGCGCGGATCGGCGAGGCGTCGGCCAGCTTGCGGCCAATCTCCGCCTCGGTCTCGGACGGCACGAGGTAGCCACCATCGGCGCTGGAACTGACCGACATGCTCTTGGCCTCCAGCGCGAAGAGACCCTGGGTCTCGCCCTTGCGCACATAGGCTTCGAAGGCCAGCCGGTGCTCGGCCTGCGCCGCCGGCGCCTCGCCGGCGTCAGACAGGCGCGGGCGCCGCGCCTTGAGCGTGAGTTCGTCGAGCTTCGCCCGGGTTTCGTCCACGGCGCGGTTGATGCGCTCCACCTTCTCGGCGGTCACCACGTCGGCGGCCATGCGTTGCTCGATCTGGGCCAGGCGCTCGTCATTGGCCTCGCGAAAGGCCTCGAAGGCCTGCATCATGTCGCCGAAGGCGACCTTGGTCTCCAGTGCGGTCTCCATCTCTCATCTCTCTCCTTGTTGAGGGGGGTTCGGTTTCGGCTTGAACAGCAACTCGGCGTCGGTCAGGGCGCGGCGCTTCACCGCGCTGACGCGGGCTCCGTCCTGCATCGGGAAGGTCACCAGCGAAATTTCCCATAGGTCAATCCGGTGCAGGCGGCGCGTACCCGTGGCCTTGTCGCGGCTGGCGAACTCGGTGCGGAAGCCGATCGACAGGCCATCGAGCCCGCGGCTGTCGAGCAGCGACAACAGCTCGCGCCCGCGCTGAACGTTGCAGTCGAGACGGCCGGTGACGAAGAGGCCGCGCTCGTCCTCGCGAAGCTCGATCCAGCTGCCAACCGGCTCGGCCGGATCGTGCTGGAACAGCATGCGGATGCCCTCCGGTCCCTTGCGCTTCAGGGCCAGTGCAAAGGCGCCCGGCACCACCAGGTCGCCAGCGCCGTCGCACTGTCCGAACAGGCTGGCGTAGCCGCTGAACACGCCCCGTCCGGCACAGACCGCAAGCGGCCGCGCCAGCGGACCGGTCTGTCCGCGCGTTTGCATGTGTGGAGTCCTTTGTTGGGCGATTGAGGAGTGGGGAGTGGCGATTGGGGACTTTGTGGCGCTACTCAGCTTTCAGACAGCGTCATTCACTATCACCACTCGCCACTCGCCATTCCCTACTCACCGTTCGCCTTTGCCCCATATCCCACCGCGGTCCGCTTCTCCGCGTCGGTGAGGAAGCTGGCCGCGCCGATGCGCGACCACAGGGCCTCGCGGTCCTGGGCCAGCGCCTCGACCTGGTCCAGGTCGTGGGTCAGCCGCACGCCGCCGCCGACGAAGGCCGTCATGGCCTCCGCCACCCGGCTGGCCATGGGCACCACGGTCTGCCGCCAGAAGGCGCGGTTGGCCTCGGCGAAGTTCGCATAGGTATTGTCGCCCGGAATGCCCAGCAGCATCGGCGGAATGCCGAAGGCCAGCGCGATCTCGCGGGCCGCGCCATTCTTGGCCGCGATGAAGTCCATCTCCTTGGGGCTGTAGCCCATCTCCTTCCAGTCGAGGCCGCCTTCGAGCACCAGCGGGCGCCCGGCATTGGCCGCGCCCTGGTAGCTGCGCTCCAGCTCAGCCTTGAGCCGCTCGAATTGCTCGCCCGTGAGCTGGCCATCGCCCGCGGCATAGACCAGCGCGCCCGAGGGCCTCGCGGCATTGTCGAGCATGGCCTTGTTCCAGGCGGCAGCGGCATTGTGGGTATCGATCGGGCGCTGCGCCGCCTCGAGCGGCGACATGCCGTAGTGGTCGTTCACCGGGTTGAAGAGTTTCAGATGCAGCACCGCGCTGCGCGGCAGGCGCAGAGTCTGTCC
Organism: Hyphomicrobiales bacterium; assembly: GCA_046349195.1. Lineage (GTDB taxonomy): Bacteria > Pseudomonadota > Alphaproteobacteria > Rhizobiales > Aestuariivirgaceae > Aestuariivirga. The sequence continues at coordinate 33,841 of JAXMCU010000026.1, read as the reverse complement.
GTTCACGGAGTATTCGTAGGACTCGGGCCAGCCGCTTGTCGCGGCCACGACCTTCATCCGGTCAGGCCTGAGGGCATAGAGTTCGCGCGGGGCATGCTCCACGTCCACCCGCTCGACATAGGCGTTGCCCGCGACCAGCAGGAAGCCATAGAGCATCTCCATGAACTCGCGGCCCAGCTGTCCCGGATTGGGCCTCGCCAGAAGCGCAAGCACGGGATGTTCCGCCAGTTCGTCAGGACCGTCATAGGCCAGCCAGGGAATCGAGGCGGCGGCCTCGGCGATCATGCGCACCGCGCGATAGCCCACCGGATTGGCGGCGAATCCCTCCGCCGCCAGTGCAGCATAGTTGCGCGGTGTCCATTGCGGCCTCCCCGCCGCATGCAGCGCGATCATCGGCGCAACGGCCGAGCGCTTGCGCTCGAGGCCGAGCCGCCGCAGAAATCCGTCGATCATCCGCTCTCCAGACATGCGGTTCCTCTCACAGCATCCGCACGCGCGGTTCGGCGCGCCGGTTCAGCACCAGCTCGCTCACCGCCCAGACCAGCGCGTCCAGCCGGTCGGGGCTGCCGCTGGCGCCAATTCGCGTGCACATCTCGTCTTCCAGTTCGGGAAAGGCCCCGACATGCGAAACCCGTCCCTGCTCGTAGAGCGCGGCCACCGGCTCGGCCCGCGTGCGCTTGCCGCTGCGCGCATGCACGGCGCGGAAGGAGACCGTGGGATCCACCTCGCGGAGCACGGCCTCCACCATGGCGCCGCCCTGGTTGATCTCGGCCACGACGCGGTCGGCCTTGCGGCCATGAAACAGCGCCACGGCGGCCGCGGCCCATTGCGAAGGCCGGGCGCCGCGCAGCGTCGCGTCGTCCAGCACGTAGACGCGGTCGTCGTGGCCCAGGCCGGCGCAGACGATGCCGCAGGCATTGGCCCGCTTGCCGTGGCCTGCGGGCGGATCGACCGCCACCACGATGCGCCGCAGCTCGGGCGCGGCGCGCAGGCGCAGGCTTTCGATCTGATCGCGGCGGAACAATGCGTCCGGATCGTCGTCGATCAGCTCGCCATCCAGTTCCTGGCGGCCCAGCCGCGTGCCGGCATAGCGCTCCATCACGTCGGCGATGAAGCGCGGCGCCAGATGCGCGCGGTTGTCCAGGGTCCGCGTGCGCGAGACGACGGTGAGCCGGTCGGCCAGCAGCCGCTTCAGCAGCGGGATCGGCCGCGGCGTGGTGGTCACCAGCACGCGCGGGTTGCTGCCAAGACGCAGCGCGAAGGCCAGCATGCTCCAGGCCTCGTCGGCGTGACGCCACTTCGCCAGCTCGTCGCACCAGGCGAGATCGAATTGCGGCCCGCGCAGGCTTTCCGGGTCGTCGGCCGAAAAGACCTGGGCCATGGCGCCGTTGGGCCAGGTCAGCTGGCGCTTCGACGGCTCATAGCGCGGACGCTCGTCTTCCATGTGGACGCCCAGCAAGCCGGAGCGGCCCTCGATCATCACGCTGCGCGCCTCGCCCAGTGTCGGCGCGATGAGCGCGATGCGCTCCGAGGCGGGCCCACCGCTGCTCCACAGGCCCAGCGCCCTGGCCTTCACCCATTCGGCGCCGGCGCGGGTCTTTCCCGCGCCGCGACCACCGAGGATCAGCCAGCTCCGCCAGTCAATGCCGTCAGGCGGAAGCTGCTGGGCCTCGCGCGCGAAGTTGCGCCAGTCACGGTTCAGGTCCCTCACCTCGCGGATCGGCAGGCTGCGCCAGATCCGCGTCCGCATGCAGCTCGCGGTGGAGTCCCTCAAGCTTGTGCGCAAGCGCCTCTCGCTCGGCGTCATCGAGCCGGCGGTGCTGCTTGCGCTGCCGGGCGCGCTGGGTCCGGTCCTTTCGCTCAAGTTCCAAAACCTTCTCCAAAGTCCTCACCAGCGTGTTGGCGGCGCGGATGTCGCGCTCGCTGGTGGCGGCGGTGGCTTCCTCGCCCAGCGCGCCGAGCTGGCCTTCGAGACCGGCGAGCCGCTGCTGCAGCAGGCTCTTGAGCCTGGCGATGGTCTCGCGCGTCGCGGGCGCGCGCGGCCTGCTTTTCCGGCGCAAGGCCCAGCCGTCGCGCCGTGCCCTTGCCGTCAGTCCCTGCGGCGTGATTCCAAGGCTCTCGGCAATGGCGGCCACCGTCTCGTCGCCCCGCTCATAGCGTGTCCGGGCCGCGTCCCAATCGACCGCCACCGCCGGCCTGTCCTCGCCGTCGCCCATCGCCTGACCCAATTGTGGAGTATGCGCCCTTGTAACCCCGCGAGCGCACGCTGTCAAGGATTAAATTCCGATCATAGGATTTTTGTTTTTGCCCTGCCCCTGGGCAGCCGCATAAGCTATTGTTGAGTCATGGATATCCGTCAATTGCAGTATCTCGCGGCCCTGGCGCGCGAAAAGCACTTCACCCGCGCCGCGCAGGCCTGCCATGTCACCCAGCCCACCTTGTCGAGCCGTATTCGCCAGCTCGAACAAGAGCTTGGCGTTCCGATCGTGGCGCGCGGCCAGCGCTTCATCGGTCTCACGCCCGAGGGCGAGCGGGTGATGAAATGGGCGCATCTCATCCTCGACAACTGGCAGTCCCTCACCCAGGAACTGAACCAGATCCGCAATCTCAAGGGCGAACTCACAGGCCGGCTGGTGCTTGGTGTCATTCCCTCGGCGCTGCCCAAGGTCTCGCCCCTGACCAATGCGCTGCAGCAGGATCATCCGGCGGTCGACTTCACCGTCCTGTCGCAGAGTTCGGAAGAGATCATCCGCCACCTCCACGACTTCTCCATCGAGGCCGGCATTACCTATCTCGACAACGAGCCCGTGGAAGGCCTTCTGCAGGTGCCGCTCTATCGCGAGCGCTACTGCCTCTTCGTCGGCAGCGGCCACCCCTTGGCCAGCCGGCCCAGCGTGACCTGGGCCGAGGCTTCGCATGAACCGCTCTGCCTGCTCACGCCCAACATGCAGAACCGGCGAATCATCGACCGCGCCTTCGCCGACGCCCATGCCCATCCCTCGCCCCGGCTCGAGACCAATTCCATCATGAACCTTCTGTCTTCGGTCCGGTCCATGGGTCTCAGCAGCATCATGCCAGAGTACTTCATCGATGCCCTGGGCCAGCTCGAGTCGGTCCGGGCGGTTCCGTTGGCAAATCCCCAGGTGGAACATGCGGTTGGCCTGGTGGCGATCAACCGGGAACCGCTCTCGCCCCTGGTCAGCGCGTTGTTTGCGGCGGCGAAACACCTGGGGTCTTGATCGAAATCAAGGACTTGCGGCGACTTCGGCTCGATCCTTGAAACAAAGGAGATCCGATCATGAGCCTGTTTGCCAAGCCTGCCGCCGGTTTTTGCCCCAAGGAGAACACGAGCGTTCCCCTCAACCAGACGGAAGGCCAGTGCCGCGACACACACCGCTGCTCCGACGATCCCTGCCCCCTCGAATGCCGGTTTGGCCAGGATCGCTTCACCGCGGCGCTCGACATGCTGGCAGCCAGCATCGGACAGGGGCTGAACGCCAGCCAGGGCAAATAGACCCCTTGCCATTTCCGGCGCCTATCATTCCATAGGACCAGTCGATTGGCGTTTTTGTGCGTTTTGGGCGATAGATCGTCCGTGTCGCAAAAGAACGCCCATGTCGCAAACCTACAATCTTATTGACTCCGCCCCGAAGGAAGCCCTGGCCGCCCGCCGCATCGCGCTGGCCCATGGCAACAAGCCCGACGCGCTCATCGAAATCCTGCATGATCTGCAGGCGGAACTGGGTCATGTGCCGGAGGTGGCGCTGCCGGCGCTGGCCAAGGCGCTGAACCTGTCGCGCGCCGAGGTGCATGGCGTCGTCACCTTCTATCATGACTTTCACCGTCATCCCACCGGACGGCATGTGATCAAGATCTGCCGCGCCGAGGCCTGCCAGTCGATGGGCGCCGAAGCGCTGGCCGCCCTGGTGCTGCGCTCGCTCAAGCTGAAGTTCGGCGAAACCACCGCGGACGGCGCCATCACGGTCGAGGCCGCCTACTGCCTTGGCAACTGCGCCCTGGCGCCAGCCATGATGGTCGACGGCAGGCTGGTCGGACGCGTCGATGCCGCCCGCTTCGAGAAGATCGCCGCGGAGTGCCGCACATGATCCGGGTCTTCGTTCCCCGCGACTCGGCGGCCCGATCGGTCGGTGCCGACGATGTCGCCGCGGCAATCGCTCAGCATGCGGAGCAACTCGGTCTCGAGGTTGTCCGCAACGGATCGCGCGGGCTCCTGTGGCTCGAACCACTGGTCGAAGTTGAAACCCCCTCTGGCCGCATCGCCTATGGTCCGGTCACGGCGGATGACGTGGCTTCGCTGGTGGCGGCGAAGTTCCATCAGGGCGGCAAGCATGCCCTGTGCCTCGGTGCCATCGACGACCACCCCTATCTCAAGAACCAGGAGCGCCTCACCTTCGCGCGCTGCGGCATCACCGATCCCGTTTCCGTGGCCGATTATGTGAAGCACGGCGGTTTCGAAGGCCTCCGCAAGGCACTCGCCATGAACGGCGCGGCCATCGTGACCGAGGTCAGCGAGTCCGGACTTCGCGGACGCGGCGGCGCCGGCTTTCCGACCGGCATCAAGTGGAAGACGGTGCATGACGCGAAGGCCGATCAGAAATACGTCTGCTGCAATGCCGACGAGGGCGACAGCGGCACCTTTGCCGACCGCATGGTGATGGAGGGCGATCCCCTCATGCTCGTCGAGGGCATGACAATCGCCGGCATCGCCACCGGCGCGACAAGGGGCTTCGTCTACATCCGCTCCGAATATCCGGACGCGATTGCCACCATGAAGGAGGCGATCGCCGCCGCGGTGGCCGCGAAGTGGCTTGGGCAGAATATTCAGGGGACGGACAAATCCTTCCATCTCGAGGTTCGCCGCGGCGCTGGTGCCTATATCTGCGGCGAAGAAACCGCCATGCTCGAAAGCCTCGAGGGCAAGCGCGGCATGGTTCGGCCCAAGCCGCCGATCCCCGCCCTCGAAGGCCTCTTCGGGAAGCCCACGGTCATCAACAACGTGCTGAGCTTCGCCGCCGTGCCCTTCATCCTCGCCAAGGGTGGTGCGGCCTACAAGAATTACGGCATGGGCCGTTCGCGCGGGACCCTGCCCTTCCAGCTTGCCGGCAACATCCGCCACGGCGGCCTCGTGGAGAAGGCTTTCGGCGTCACGCTGCGCGAGCTCGTCGAGGGCTTCGGCGGCGGCACCTTCAGCGGCCGCCCCATTCGCGCCATCCAGGTGGGCGGCCCGCTCGGCGCCTATCTTCCCGCCGGCCAGCTCGACCTGCCCATGGACTACGAGGCCTTCGCCGCGCAGGGCGCCATGGTGGGTCACGGCGGCATCGTGGTCTTCGACGACAGCGTCGACATGGCCCGCATGGCCCGCTTCGCCATGGAATTCTGCGCCATCGAGTCCTGCGGCAAGTGCACGCCCTGCCGCATCGGCTCGACGCGCGGCGTCGAGACCATCGACAGGATCATCGCCGGCGTCGACCGCGATGCCAATCTCGACGTGCTGGAAGACCTGTGCCAGACCATGACCGACGGATCGCTCTGCGCCATGGGCGGGCTCACGCCCATGCCGGTGATGAGCGCGGTCAAGCACTTCCCCGAAGACTTCGACAAGCCGATCCAGATTGCCGCCGAGTAGGAGCGCCAGGAATGAGCCTCATCAAGGAAACCGACTACGGAACGCCGAAATCCGATTCACCCGGCATGGTGACGCTGGAGATCGACGGACATTCCGTCACCGTTCCGGAAGGCACCTCGATCATGCGGGCCGCGATGGAGCTCGGCACCAAGATCCCGAAGCTGTGCGCCACCGACTCGCTCGAGGCCTTCGGCTCCTGCCGCCTGTGCCTGGTCGAGATCGAAGGCCGCAAGGGCACGCCCGCCTCCTGCACCACACCGGTGGCACCGGGCATCAAGGTCCGTACACAGACGGACCGCCTGGCCAAGCTGCGCAAGGGCGTGATGGAGCTCTACATCTCCGACCATCCGCTGGACTGCCTCACCTGCGCCGCCAACGGCGACTGCGAGTTGCAGGACATGGCTGGCGCGGTCGGGTTGCGCGAGGTGCGCTATGGCTACGAAGGCGACAATCACGTCTTCGCCAGGCGCCCTGGCGGTGAAGAGAATTTCCGCTTCAAGGCCAAGGACGACTCAAATCCCTACTTCACCTTCGATCCGGCCAAGTGCATCGTCTGCTCGCGCTGCGTGCGCGCCTGCGAAGAGGTGCAGGGCACCTTCGCGCTGACCATCGACGGCCGCGGCTTCGCCTCGCATGTCTCCGCCGGCATGGACGAGGATTTCCTGAACTCCGAATGCGTCTCCTGCGGCGCCTGCGTGCAGGCCTGCCCCACCGCGACGCTGTCAGAGAAATCGGTCATCCAGATGGGCCAGCCCGAGCACTCGGTGGTCACGACCTGTGCCTACTGCGGCGTCGGATGCTCCTTCAAGGCCGAGATGAAGGGCGACGAGGTGGTGCGCATGGTCCCCTACAAGGACGGCGGCGCCAACGAGGGCCATTCCTGCGTGAAGGGCCGCTTCGCCTGGGGCTACGCCACCCACAAGGACCGCGTCACCAAGCCGATGATCCGTGAGCGGATCACCGATCCCTGGCGCGAGGCCTCGTGGGACGAGGCCATCACCTATGCGGCCACGCGCTTCAAGGAGATCCAGAAGAAGTACGGCCGCGGCTCAATCGGCGGCATCACCTCTTCCCGCTGCACCAACGAGGAAGTCTTCGTGGTGCAGAAGATGATCCGCGCGGCCTTCCGCAACAACAACGTCGACACCTGCGCCCGCGTCTGCCATTCGCCCACGGGCTACGGCCTGTCCAAGACCTTCGGGACCTCGGCCGGAACCCAGGACTTCAAGTCCGTCGCGGCCTCGGACGTCATCGTGGTGATCGGCGCCAATCCGACCGACGGCCATCCGGTCTTCGCCTCACGCATGAAGAAGCGGCTGCGCGAGGGCGCCAGGCTCATCGTCATCGACCCGCGCCGCATCGATCTGGTGCGCTCGCCCCATGTCGAGGCCAGCCATCACCTGCAGCTGCTGCCCGGCACCAACGTGGCGGTGGTCAATGCGCTTGCCCATGTGATCCTCGCCGAAGGCCTGGAGAACCGCACCTACATCGCCGAGCGCTGCGACCTCGCGGAGTTCAACCGCTGGGCCGCCTTCATCAAGGACCCGGTGAACTCCCCCGAGGCGGTCGAATCCATCACCGGCGTTCCGGCTTCCGAGGTTCGCGCCGCAGCCCGGCTCTATGCGACCGGCGGCAACGGTGCCATCTACTACGGCCTCGGCGTCACCGAGCACAGCCAGGGCTCGACCATGGTCATGGCCATGGCCAATCTCGCCATGCTGACCGGCAACGTCGGACGCGACGGCGTGGGCGTCAATCCGCTCCGTGGACAGAACAATGTCCAGGGCTCCTGCGACATGGGCTCCTTCCCGCACGAGTTCTCGGGCTACCGCCATGTCAGCGACGACACGGTGCGCCACATGTTCGAGGAAATCTGGCGGACCACGCTCGACTCCGAGCCGGGCCTGCGCATTCCCAACATGTTCGATGCCGCGATCGCGGGCAGCTTCAGGGGCATCTTCGTGCAGGGCGAGGACATCGCCCAGTCCGACCCGAACACCAAGCACGTGACCCACGCGCTGGAATCCATGGAATGCGTGGTGGTGCAGGATCTGTTCCTCAACGAGACCGCGGCCTTCGCCCATGTCTTCTTCCCCGGCACCTCCTTCCTCGAGAAGGACGGAACCTTCACCAATGCCGAGCGCCGCATCAACCGGGTCCGCCAGGTCAAGGCCCCGATGCAGGGCAAGCACGAATGGCAGGTGGTCTGCGAACTGGCCACCGCCATGGGCTATCCCATGGCCTATGCCTCGGCCTCCGAGATCATGGACGAGATCGCGCGCGTGACGCCCACCTTCGCCGGGGTGTCCTTCGCCAAGATCGAGGAACTTGGATCGGTGCAGTGGCCCTGCAACGACAAGGCGCCCGAGGGTACGCCGCTCATGCATGTAGGCGGCTTCGTGCGTGGCAAGGGGCGCTTCATGGTCACGGAGTTCGTGCCGACGCCGGAAAAGACCAACCGATCCTTCCCGCTCATCCTCACCACGGGCCGCATCCTGTCGCAGTACAATGTCGGTGCCCAGACCCGGCGCACCGCCAACGTGGCCTGGCACAAGGAGGATGTGCTCGAGATCCATCCGCATGACGCGGAGGTGCGCGGCATCAAGCACGGCGCCATGGTCTCGGTGGCCAGCCGCATCGGCGCCACCACCTTGCGCGCGGTGATCTCCGAGCGCATGCCGCAGGGCGTGGTCTACACGACCTTCCACCATCCCGGTTCCGGCGCCAACGTGATCACCACGGAATACTCCGACTGGGCCACGAACTGCCCGGAATACAAGGTGACGGCGGTCCAGGTCTCGCTCTCCAACCAGCCTTCCGAGTGGCAGAAGGAGTGGGAGGAGCGCGAGGAGGAAAACAAGAAGATCGCGGAGAAACCACTTGTCGCGGCGGAGTAACATCGTTGCCCTGAAGGCGCGGGGCGCGGCCACGTCGCGGCCTGCCAAGGGCCTGCTGCACACGCTGGGCGGAACGGTGCCCACTGTCTGGCAGGTGCCGGAGGAAGTGCCGGTGGCGATCCTGTTCAATTCCCGGAACCACGCGGTGATGATGGCGACGCCCGCCGATCTCGAGGACTTCGCCGTGGGCTTCGCCCTTGCCGAAGGCATCGTGAAGAGCCCCTCCGACATCGACGGCGTACTGGTCCTGCCCACGGCCGAAGGCCTGGCCGTGGACCTGGCCGTCGCCGAGGACCGCCTCAATACCGATCGTATGGCCCGGCGCAGCCTGGAAGGACGCACCGGCTGCGGATTGTGCGGCATCGAGGACATCAAGGACGCGATCCGCATGCCGGGGCACGCGGTGCCTGACGTGCAGCTCGGCCCCCAGGCCGTGGCCCGCGCCTATGGCGATCTGCCGAACCACCAGCCGATGAACGCGGTCAACCGCACGGTCCATGCCGCGGCCTGGTGCTCCGTAGACGGAGAAATTCTCCTGTCGCGCGAGGATGTGGGCCGCCACAATGCGCTGGACAAGCTGATCGGCGCCCTGGCGCGCGCCGGTACCGACCTGACCCGGGGGTTCGTGCTGATGTCGAGCCGCTGCAGCTTCGAACTCGTTCAGAAATGCGCAATCGCGGGAATCGGGGCCCTGGCCACGGTGTCCGCTCCCACGGCCCTGGCGCTGGCGCTCGCCCGCCAGGCCAAACTCAAGCTTGCCGCACTGTCGCAGCGCGGCGTGATGATCTTTGAGGAGGACTGAGACATGGAACTGAAAGACATGGTCCGCATGGCCAACCAGATCGCCAGCTTCTATCACGGCTATCCGGAGGCAGAGGCGAGCCGCGAGATCGCCGACCACATCAACCGCTTCTGGGAACCGCGCATGCGCGAGGAGCTCCTCGACCATCTCGCCCAAGGCGGAAAGGGCCTGGCGCCCGTCGTGGTAGCGGCCGCCGCGCAGATCCACAAGCCCGACATGGCCGCCGCCTGAGACGCGGCGCACCGGTTTCTCACCGGACCTTGCGACGCCTTGCCTTGGGCAGGCGCCAGAGATGGTCGACCAGGTCGTCCACGCTGATTCCCTCTTCGGAATAGGCCTCGCCCTTCACGCTGATCCCGGCCTCCTCGACAGTACCGGGGTCGCCCGACACCAGCGGGTGCCACCAGGGGAGCGGCTTGCCCTCGTCCAGCAGACGGTAGGCGCAGGTCTGCGGCAGCCAGCCAAGTTCGCCCACGTTGGCGGGCGTCAGCGCCACGCAATCCGAAACCCGGCGCGCCCGATTGGCATAGTCGCTGCAGCGGCAGGTGCCGAGATCGAGGAGCTTGCAGGCCGCCCGGGTATAGAGGAATTCGCCCGTATCCTCGTCCTCGAGCTTGTTCAGGCAGCAGCGGCCGCAGCCGTCGCACAGGCTCTCCCATTCGGCGCGGGACATTTCGCCCAGTGATTTCTCTTTCCAGAATGGAGTCTTGGCCGTCATCGGCCCACTCGAAACCAAAGCCTGCCCGCTTGTCAATCGCCGCCCGCCCAGGCCACTTCGGCACTGGCGATCCGGCTGCCTTCGGCTATAATTCCCCATGGTCAGGCGGTGGGATGCGGATGGGCGCGGACGGCGCTATTCGGTCATATTCGTCGACTACTCATCCAGCCTGCTCTGAATACTGGTCAGGAACGACGTGTCCAAACTGCCGGCCCGCAATTCCGTCATCGGCTTTCTCTGGCGGCTCGATGCAATCGTCAGTACGGCCATGTTCGAGACCCTGGACTGGCTCCGGCGGTCGGCCTCGGCCTATTCCGCCTTCGTCTACCGGTTCCGCCTGCAGGGCATCCGCCGAATCCTGGTGGACCTGCTCGACGACGGCTTCACCTTCGGCGTGGTCTTCTGCTTCGGCCTGCTGGCCTTCGCGCTTCCACCCTTCTCGGGAACCGGCGACGTCTGGAACCGCGGCCGCGACTACGCCATCACCTTCACCGATGCCAATGGCGAGATCATCGGCCGCCGCGGCATCCGCCAGGACGACGCCATTCCGCTGGGCGAGATTCCGCCGCACCTGATCAAGGCCGCATTGGCCACCGAGGACGCCCGCTTCTTCCAGCATTTTGGCGTGGACGTGATCGGTACCTTGCGCGCCATCGTGCGCAACGCCCGGGCCAATGACGTGGTGCAGGGTGGATCCTCGATCACCCAGCAGGTTGCCAAGAACCTCTTCCTGTCGCCGGAGCGGACCATCCGCCGCAAGGTGCACGAAGCCTTCCTGTCGATGTGGATCGAGGCGCGTCTGAGCAAGGAGGAAATCCTCAAGCTCTATCTCGACCGCTCATATCTGGGCGGCGGCAACTACGGCGTGGAGGCGGCCTCGCAGTTCTACTTCGGCAAATCGGTGCGCGACATCAATCTCTCGGAAGCTGCGATGCTGGCGGGCCTGTTCAAGGCGCCGTCGAAATACGCGCCGCACCAGAATCCGGAGGCGGCGCGCGCCCGCGCCAACACGGTGCTCTACCGCATGCTCGATGCCGGCTTCATCACGCAAGGCGAATTGCTGGAGGCCCGGCGCGAGCCGGCGCAGGTGGTGGCGCAGAACACCGACGACAGCCCTGACTGGTTCCTCGACTGGGCCTACCGCGACACCATCGACCTGATCGAGCGCGAGAAGATCAGCGGCTCCTTCGTCCTCGAAGTGAAAACCACCATCGACATCGAGCTGCAGCGCGCGGCGCAGCGGCTGGTCAACGAGTCGCTGATCGCCAATGGCGCCAACTATGACGTGACCCAGGCGGCCGTGGTGACCATGGCGCCAGACGGTGCGGTGCGCGCGATCGTCGGCGGCAACAACTACGAGCAGAGCCAGTTCAACCGCGCCACCGACGCGCTCCGCCAATCGGGATCCTCGTTCAAGCCCTTCGTCTACCTTGCCGCCCTGCTCAACGGCTACACGCCCGACCGCATCGTGGTCGACGGGCCGGTGTCGGTGGGCGACTGGTCACCGAAGAACTATACGAACAAGTATGCGGGACGCACGACGCTCAGCAACGCGCTGGCGCATTCCTACAATTCGGTGCCGGTCAAGCTGATGATCGATATCGGCCGCAAGGCCATCATCGACACGGCCCATCTGGTGGGAATCAAGGGCGAACTCGAGACCTGGGCGCCGATGGTACTTGGAACCAGCGCTCTGTCGCTGATGGATCTCACCACGGGCTACGCGACCTTTGCCAATTCGGGCAAGCTGGCCAAGCCCTATGCCGTGCTCGAGATCCGGAAGGCCAATGGCGACATCCTCTACAGCCGGTCCGAGGAAGCGGAAATGCCGCGGCAGGTCGTGCCGGAAGAGAAGATCGCCGAACTCAATTCGATGCTGGCCGCGGTGGTGAAGACCGGAACCGGCCGCCGGGCCGATCTCGGCTTTGCGCCGCAGGGCGGCAAGACCGGCACCAACCAGAGCTATCGCGATGCCTGGTTCATCGGCTTCACGGCCCACAATGTCACCGGCGTGTGGATGGGCAACGACGACTTCACGCCGATGAAGGAGGTGACCGGCGGCCTGCTGCCGGCGCCGCTGTGGAAGGATGTCATGCTTGTCGCCGAGCGCAACCAGGAGCCGGCCGCGCTCGCCGGCATTCCGCTGGACGAGACCTACGCGCTCGCCGCGGCCAAGATGCGCGAGCAGATGGCGGCGGCCACGCCGCCCAACGTGATCGACGAACAGGAACGGACCGACGCCGGCAGCATGCCGGCCACGACCGAGTCCGGCGACGTGTCGCAGGTGCTGAACGGCATGTTCAATCTCTTTGAAGGAGAGAACCGCCCCGTTCCCCCGCCAAAGGCCAAGGTGGAACCCAAGAGAACGGCGACCACGCTCGTCTTGCCGAAGGCCAATGCCTCGCTCGGCGAGGGCATGGAAGGAACCGACACCGACACGCGGGCGGAGAAGAAGCAGAACTTCGTGCGCAAGATCATCGGCGTGTTCGACGACCCCTTCAACCGCGAGAAGAAGCGGAAGAGAAATCTGGACGAAGCCGAAGGCAAGCAGAAGAAGAAGCGCAAGAAGATCCTGGGCATATTCTGATGTCACGCAATCTCAGTCAGATCGGGGGGCCAGTGCTTCTCATTGCCGGGGCGGTCCTCGGCGGCCTCAGCGCCTATGTCGCCTCCGATGTCATCGGCACAGCGCCGATCGTCAAGGGCTCGCCCTGGACGCAACGACCCGTCGCGGTCGAAAATCCGGCCGAACCCTATACCGTTGCCCATTTCCTGCTCGAGGGACGTCTTCCGCCGCCGGCGTCGCAGGTGACGGAACTGACGGCCTTCGCCGACCAGGACGGCAACCGCATCACCTCCGCCTGCGTGGTCGAGCTGCAGTTGCCGCCGGGCGCCCGGCCGCGCTGGTGGAGCATCGGCGTTCTCGGCCAGACCGGCAGCATCCTGTCCAGCGACCGCGTCGTGGCCGAGCCCGATGGATCCATCCGGATCAGCATCGCCTCGTCCCCGAAGCCCGGCAACTGGATCGAGGCACCGGGCAACCGCAGCTATGCGCTGATCTATTCGGCCGCCGTCAGCGATTTCGGCGCAGGCTTCACCTCGGGAAGCCTTCCGCTCTTCACCATCACGCGAGGTGCCTGCTGATGGGCTGGCTCTACTGGATCACGGCATCCCTGCTTGCGGCCGTGGCGGCGCATTCGGCCTTCATCCTCGCCGCGCCCGCCCTTTCCTTCAACCGCGACCTCACGGAGATCGCGTCGCGCACGGGCACCAACCGCTTCATCATTCTCGATGCCAAGGACCAGGCCAAGCTGTTTCCGGCCTATCCCGCCACCAGCGTGATCGGCATCTGCGCCTTCGACGTGGGATCCGGCGATGTGAAGCTCATGGCCAGCATGCCGGACGGCTACTGGACGGTGAATGTCTATGCGGTGAGCGGCGACCTGATCTATGCCGTCAATGACGATCAGGCCGGTACCAATACCTTCACGCTGGATTTTTCCGAGGCGCCCGGCATCGTCGACACGCTGCTGATGGCCGCCGACAAGGAGCAGCCCGACATCGACACAGGCTGGAAGGTGGAGTCGCCTGATTCGAAAGGAGTCGCGGTGCTGCTCTATCCCTTGTCGGAACCGGGAGCGCGCGCCGGGATCATGCGCCAGATGCAGGCGAGCACGTGCAGCCTCATCAAGGCCGCTGAAGGCTAGAAGCTCTCGTACTCGAAGCGCTGGGCCTGCGACGTCCGCCGCGCGCCGCGCGCCGGCAGCCGGTCGGACAGGCTGAATTCCATGCGCTCGATGCGAACGCCCGGGAAGATGATGATGGTCGCGGGGCCCCTGATGCCATCTTCCGGCCGGTGGACTTTCTCGATGGGGAAACGAATCAGGGTCGTCATTGCCAGTGCGCTCTCTTGCTTCGCTGATGCCCGGATTAGGCACTGGTATGGTTAACAATTGACTAAGCAGTGCGGCGAAATCGCGACAGCACGGGCGGACGCATTCAGGCTCGTCCCGCGACCAGGCCGGCCAGTCCGTGGCGATCCTCGATCTCGACGATCCACAGGTCGGGATCGGCCCTGAGGCGCTTGGCGAGGATCGCGTCCACATCGCCCTGGCGTGCCGGTGGCTCGGCTTCGATCATCCAGCGGCGCTCGCCCCAATCATCCGTCGACGGACCTGGCGCGGGACCAAGCAGATGAAAGCTGCCATCGAGGTGATTGACGATGACGAAGACGGCTCCCGCCTCCTCCGCGCCTTTGCGGACCACGGCACCAAACTGGCCCTGCGCCTGGCAGCGGCGGAGCAGCCCGCTGACCCAGATGGCCGTCTTGAGGCGATCCAAGGCCTATTCTTCGATGGTTCCGGACTGGCCGCTGACCTTGGCCAGTTCGGCAAGCAGCGCCGGCGTGATCTCGCCCGTCTCGGCCAGATTGCGGTCGCGCTGGAAGGCCCGGATTGCCTGGCGCGTCTCGTCCGTCATCTCGCCGTTGATCTGGCCCGGACTGTAGGCGAGATCGGCCAGGCCCGCCTGGACACGACGGATGCTGGCCCGCGTCTCGGCATCGGGCGAAGGATCGACGCTGCCCGTGAATAGCGAGGCCTCGGCGACTTCGCGAGTGAAGCGGATGTGTTCGACCAGTTCGGCACTTGGCTCGCCCGTGGCATCCATGCCCACCGCCTGCTGATAGGCCATGATGGCCGCGCGCGTCTTCCGGCCCAGCACGCCGTCGATGCCGCCCTTGTAGTAGCCCGAAGCAAGAAGCTGACGCTGGATGCCTTCGACGACAGGATCGTACTTGAGCTGGATGGTGGTGCCGGCAACGGGAACCTCGACAACGTCCGCGGATTCCCCGGCCGTGGCGGCGGCGATGGTCCTTGGCAGGGAGGGCTGGGCGAAGAGCGCATTGTACCCGACCGCGAGGCTGAGGACGCTGCTGGCGGCAATGGCAAAGAGCTTGGCCGGCTGCCAATGCCGCTGCACCACTTCACGCTTCTCACGCATCGGCGATACCCAACCCAAAGCTTCCGGCCGAGCGGGACTTGGGCCCGCTTCGCTGCAGAACAGGATGCAACATGTACCGTTAACGACGCCTTTCCGCTTCTTGTGCGGCTGCGGAAAGGCTGAAGCAGCAGGGTTAAGCCCGCGTTAAGCAAATCGCTAAAATTCGAGCGATCTCCCCCTTTGCCGTTTTCGAAGCCTGCACCCGCGGAATGATAGGCTTGGCCTGATGGAACAGGACCGGCGATGCGGATCATTCGTGTCATTGTGATATTGGGAGGCCTCGCGATCGTCCTGCCCCTGCCGCCAGCTCAGGATGGCGGGGGCGCGGCGGATCCCGAGCCGGATCCCGGCCTGCTCGAACGGGCCGCAACGGGCCTGACGGGTGCGACGGGCCTTTGCGGCGATCTGCGGCTTGCCTGCAGCCTGACCGCGATGGCGGCGGCGCGCCTCGATGCGCGTCTGGCCTATAGTGCCGCGCTGCTCCAGCGGCTGGCGCAGGATGCCCTGCGCGAGGCGCCACAGACAGATGTCGCGGCGCCGCACCGCATCGTCGATCCGGCCACGCTGCGGCTCGACGACATGCTTCCAGCCTGGCGCGGGCCGCCGCCGTGACGAACAAGGGTTGAGGCGCTGCGGTCTTCCGCCTATCTGTGGCGAGCAGCGGCTGGAAAGGACCCCGTGTGACCCGCATCGACGACCTCATTGCCGATTTCGAGATTCTCGACGAGTGGGAGGACCGCTATCGCCACGTCATCGAGCTGGGCCGCGCGCTGCCGCCCTTGCCCGCCGAAGATCACACGCCTGGCAACAAGGTGCAGGGCTGCGCCAGCCAGGTCTGGATCACCTCACAGGCCGCAGGCCCATCCGACGATCCGGTCATGAGCTTTCGCGGTGACAGCGACGCGCTGATCGTGAAGGGCCTCATCGCCATCGCCTTCATGCTGTATGCGGACCGGCCGGCCCGGGAGATCCTGGCCACCGATGCCGCGCCCGTGCTGCGCCAGCTTGGCTTGAGCGACCATTTGACACCGCAGCGCTCCAATGGCTTTGCCTCGATGATCGCAAGGATCAAGGCGGACGCGGCCGCCGCGCTTCATGCCTCGTCGGGCGGGGGCACCCTGGGCCGATAGCCGGCGAGGCCCCAGTGCCGCGGTGCTGCGCGGCCCGGGTGGCGAACTCTGTCCAGCCCGTAGTGCCGCACGAGCGCGTTGAGCGCCAGGCCGAGGACAGCCTTGCCGCTGCGCTGGGGAAGCTGCAGGAGGCGCTCGGCCTGTTCGAGACCGGAGGACAGGCAGCAGACCGGAACCAGGATGGCGGAGAGTTCCGGACCCACCGCGGCGAGGGCCCGGTGATAGCGTTCGCGAGCTGCCAGCGCGGAATCGGCCAATTCGGCCGGCGCATTCGAGGCACCGCGGCGCGCGGCGGCAGACGGATCCCAATTGGTGGTGACCCTGCCCTGCAGCTGGGCTCGCTCGAAGTCGCGCCGCAGCCGCTCACCGGCCTCGAACTGCGGCTCGGAGATCAGGGCCTCGCCGGACTTGCCGCGGCGCGCCCGGAGCCAGGACAGCGGGCTTTCGGCCTCGTTCGCGGTAGGACGAGCGCGAGGACGGCCATCCTCTTCGGGCCGCGGTGGCCTGTGGCCCGTCAGGCCGTGAGCGCGGAAAGTTGGGGATTTCAACTTGGGCATGGGCGGCATCCTCCTGGGAGCCACCCTAATCCCGTCACGAAAAGGAATCAATACCTATTCGAGGGATTGTTTTCCGACTATCCGGTCACCACCCTGGTCCCGGCCTCTTCGTCGTCGAGCGCGGGAATGAAATGATCCAGACACAAGATCATCCCAACGCCGTCTCCGTCCGGCCGGGCGAGCGGCAGTTTCAGCCAGTATTGCACGAGGTGCTCCTTGTTCACCCGCGGGCCGCGGATGATGCCCTGCGTCGGCTTGCCCTCTTCGATGGTACGCCGGTAGGCGGTTTCCCAATAATCACGCTTGTCGCCAAAGTCGATTTCGGAAAGTTCCAGGCCGGTAATCTCGCGGTCATAGACATCGCGCAGGCGGGTGCCAGCCAACCTGATCCGGCAGCGGCAGGTTCCCGGCTCCACCTCGATCAGGCTGATATGCGGCAGCAGGCGCGGCACGTCCACCGGCCGGATGTCCGACCGCTTCGGCATCGGCCGGCCGGCGGCGCGTTCCAGCCAGTAGTCATAAAGCTGACGCTGTTCGGGCACGACAAGTTGTGCCCTGAAAGCAATATTCATTCGCTGCCCCTTCACCGCCGCCCAGCGGGCCTAGTGCGAATCGCCACCCCGATTTGCTGACTCGTTTATGAATCGTGAACAGGTGATCCGCAAGAGTCGGGCCGATAAATTTGCCCCCTGGCTATTTGCCGCCACGCTTGCCCAGACCCATGGTCCGGGCGAGGTTGGCGCGCGCCATGGCATAGTTCGGCGCGACCATTGGATAGTCGGCGGGAAGCCCCCATTTCTCGCGATATTGCTGCGGCGACATGTTGTAGTGGCTGCGCAGGTGCCGCTTGAGCGACTTGAACTTCTTGCCGTCCTCGAGGCAGACCAGATACTCGGGCGTTACCGACTTCTTGACGCTGATGGCGGGACGGACCTCCTGCGGGATCTCGCGCGGCGCGGTTCCTGCGGCGGCCGCCAGGAGCGCGCGGTGGACCTCGGCGATGAGCTTCGGCAGATCCGCCTGGGCGACGCTGTTGTTGCCGACATAGGCCGCCACGATGCTGGCCGCCATGGCCAGCGTGCCATCTTTCGGTTCCATCTGGTGTCTTTCTCCCGTGCAGTGCCGGCCCGACGCGCCGATTCCTGCCGTCCCCGGGCGAATCTATTGAAAGCCAGCACCCCCAACAAGGGTCCCTGCGAAAACGGCCGGGGCGATTGTCTAAAATTGTCGCCCGAGCTCTCATCATTCGCAGAGACAGACCTGATACTCTCGAAGCCTGGAACATCTCTCGGATGCAACCATGAGCAACTCACAGTCAAAGCTTCTCGGCCAGGCCCGTGCGTCGGAGGCCGAGGTCGCGCTGATCGAACTGGCGAACCTGAACAAGCGGCGCCGCGGGCTGGGCGTGCCCATGCTCGCGACCTGCATGCCGGTCATCCTTGCCTGCGCGGTCGTGATCCTGGTCCGCCAGGGCATGGAAGACCAGACCGGCTTCGTCATCTCCAAGACTGTCCATCCGGCCGCGACCGTCCAGCAGGCCGCTGCCAATCCCTGACCGACGCCCGGCAACCCCGGGCCCGGCTTGACACGGCGCCGCGCAGGCTGTCTCTTCTCGTGAAGGACAACAGCGGGGACCGATGGAACAGTTCAGTTCGGCGGGTGAGATTTATCGTCATGCCGCATTCGCCGGCCTGGTGCTGCCATTCCTGTTGACGAATGTCGCCTGGCTGCGCGTGGCCGCGACAGTGGGTGGCCTCCTCCTGATCAGCTACATCATCCATTCGGGCGGCGATGCCACCACGGCGACGCTCTGGGGCGCGGCGCTGGTCGCGGTGAACGGCTTCCGTCTCTATGAACTCTATCGCAGCAAGACCGAGACCCTGGCCACACTTGCGCGCGGCGAGGATGATCCCATGCTCCGGCTGGCACTATCGGGGCTGAACGACACCCAGATCTCGCGGCTGATGAAGGCCGCCGAGGTCAGGGAGTGCGACAAGGGTGCCGTCCTGACCAAGCAGGGCAAGCCGGTGAACTCCCTCTTCTTCCTTTACTCCGGAAAGGCCAATGTCGAGGTGGGGGGCGCCGCGGTCGCTGCCCTCGACAGCGGCGCCTTCATCGGCGAGATCGCCTACCTGACCGGGAAGCCCGCCACTGCAACCGTGGTGGTCGACAGGATGTCGCGCGTTCTCACCTTCTCGCGCGAACGGCTGAACAAGGTGGTCGCCGAGGATCCGCATATCAGCGGCATCATCTATGAGCTTCTTGGCCGAGACCTGGCGAGCAAGATGGGCCGGGCCAATTCACAGCGCAGCCACGACGAACCCGCGCATACCCGCATCTGAGGCCCTGGCCACGCTAGTGGCGCGGCGCGTAAGGCCCCGACTTGCGGACGTACCAGTCCCAGTAGGTGAGAAGAATCCTGGCCTTGTTGAACGACAGGCTGTCGAAGACGTTCTGCAGTTCCTCGATGATACGGCCCGGACGGATGATGGCGTTGTCGCCGTTGCCGAGCTTCACCATCGCGTCGGTGAGCAGGCCACGGGGATAGCCCAGCGCCTTGAGGATCACGGCCATCGGCTCTCCCTCGCGGTCAGCGAAGATGCGCAACGCGGTGTCGCGGTTGATGCCGGCCGCGTCGGACAGGACCTGGGCGGCCTCATCGAGCCGGAAATCGGTGACCAGGTCCAGGGCAGTGTCGATGGTCTCGCGCGGCGGGAAACGCGAATCGGCGGAGGGCAGTTCGCCATCGCTGCCGGTGGCGAGCGTGATGCGCAGAATCTTGTTGAGCGTCTCGGAGTCGGTCAGGAACCGCGACAGGATGAAGCGGCGCAGTTCCGGCGGGGCGAACCAGAAGAGCTCGAAGGCCACCGGCGGCGGCAGGTCCGCGCGCGTGACCAGCGGTGCCAGAAGCGCCGGGTTCTCGCTGGCGATTCCCGCCAGCACATAGAAGGCGTCGTGCGAGAAGGTGGCGCCCGGATTCCGGATGAGGGTGAGGACCACCGACGGATCGCCGAGGGAAATCAGCCGGTCGGACAGAACGGGTGAAATCAGGCGGCGCCTGGCGATCATCCGACGCTTGCCGGCGTCGGCTTCGCCGGCAGCACCGATCAGATCCTGGTCGGTGATGTGCATGCAGCGCTCGAGCAGCGGGGCCACCACTTCGGGCCGCGGATCACGGATCAGCTTCGCGACCAGGAGCGCCGGCGGGTTCTCCATGATGGCGATGCGCTCGACGACGGCGAGGAGCTGTTTCACCGGAATGCGCGGCAGGATGCGCAGCAGCGTGTCCGAGGCCAGCGCGCGCTCCTGCGGCAGGCCGGACGAAGCGCCCATGGACATCATGTCGAGCAGCGACAGGGCCAGTTCGCCGCTGGCCTCGTCGGCTTCGGCGGTTTCCGCGGGCTTGGGTTCGGCCAGGACCTTGAAGGTCGTGGCGAAGACATCGGGTTCCGGCTTCGGCTTGAGCAGCAGCGAGGCCTGGGCTGGCGGTGGCGGTGGAACCGGTTCAGGCAAGACTTCGACGATGGGCGCGGCGACCACTGGAACCGGCGGCGGACTGGCCTCCGGCTCTGGCGCCGGAACCTCGTCCTGGGCTTTGGCGAGTTCGGCGATCTCGCGCAGGAAGGCGGTGCGATCGGCCGCGGTCGGCTTGGCATAGACCGAATCCGCGATGGTCTTGATCATCGCCTCGACGACCCGGTCGGCCATGGGCGCGAGCGGACGGGCGTGATCCTGGGCAGCAACGGGAGGCAATACGGACGCCAGCGCGGGCATGTCGGGTACGGGCGCCGGCTGGACTTCTGCCACCGGCGCAGCCTGGGCCACCACCTCGACCTCCCCGTCGCGCACGGGTTCAGGGGCGACCTCCGACGGGTCGGCTGCGAGAACTGATTCGGTCACCGCCTCATGGACCGATGCCTCGGCGCTTTCGGCGCCAACCGGATCGGGATCGACCGACATCGCCTCGTCGGCGGATTCCGCGATCTCCAGGCTGTCCGCGACGGGCACTTCGGCGGGTTCGGGCTGGACCGGCTGCTCCAGGACGGGCGCGGTCGACAGCGCGTCCACGGGATCCGGGGAAATCTCGTCAGGCTCGTCCACAGGCGGCGGGTCCGCCGGAGGAGCCAGGTCCTCGACGGGTGCGGTCTCAAGCGCGGCCATGGAGTCGGCCGGCGACATCGTCGCGATGTCCGGACCGGGATCGAGCTCCGCCATTTCCAGGTCCACGACCGCTTCGGCCAACGCCTCATCGGCGGGATCAACCTGCAGATCGGGACGGAAAGGCGGAATGTCGGGGAATTGCGGCAGTTCGAAAGCCGCCCGCTGCGGCACGGTTTCCAGATCGAGGAAGCTGCCGACGGCTGGTGTGGCCTCGGCCGCGGCTTCGGTCAAAGCGGCGACTGGCGTCTCGACCACCGCGACAGCATGGTCGGAATCAGGCTCTTCAACCGGACTGGGCGCGGCGCTTTCAACCGCCACCGCGGCGGGAACAGCCTCGAACAGGTCGGGAATGGAAACCGAGCCCTTCTTCAGGGCATGGGACACGGGCAGGTCGAGCTCCTCGCCCTTCAGCTTGGCCGTAAGGCGCCGGAAGTGGCCGGCCGAGATGCGGCCAGGAGCGCGCGGTCCTGCCGCCGGGACGGAAGTGTCCGTCATCCCGCGCGGGTCGGAGCCGATTGGCGCCTCCGGCTCAACTGGCAACACACTGTGCAACACTATTCTCCACCTTGCGCCAGATAAGACCGGGAAGCCTCTAAAGATGCTTAAATCGGCCGGATTTTCAGCATTTACAGGGCTTTCGGGTGGGAACTTGGTAAACGCCGCCTTAACGGCGCACGAAAGCGTGAGGCTGGATCGCTTCACTTTCGCTGCCCGATCCCCCATTTTACGCCCATCCGGAGGAGCACCATGACAACCAGGAGTCACAAGAGCGATGCCGAGTGGCGCAAGAGCCTGTCGCCCGAAGCCTATCGCGTGCTGCGGGAACACGGAACGGAGCGGGCCTTCACCAGTCCGTTGAACGACGAGAAGCGCGCGGGCATGTTCACATGTGCGGGTTGCGGGAAGGACCTGTTCGCCTCGGACACCAAATTCGACTCCGGCACGGGCTGGCCGAGTTTCTACCAGCCTGCCAAGGCGGACGCGGTGGAGACCAGCGAAGACCGGTCCTGGTTCATGCGCCGGACCGAGGTCCATTGCGCCGACTGCGGCGGCCACCTTGGCCACGTCTTTCCGGACGGCCCCAGACCCACGGGCCTGCGCTACTGCATCAACGGCGTATCCCTGGGATTTCGCCCCGACAAGGAATGACGGAATGGACAAGATGGCCCCGACGCCGCCCCGCGCAGAAAAGCAACCCCGCGTGGAAACCTGGCACGGATATGAAAAGCGCGACGACTATCACTGGCTGAAGGCCGAGAACTGGCAGCAGGTGATGCAGGATCCCAGCCTGCTGCCCCAGAAGATCCGCGACTTCCTGGAGGGCGAGAACAGCTACCACGCCGCGGTGATGGCCGATACGGTCGCCCTGCAGGACAAGCTCTTTGCCGAGATGAAGGGGCGCATCAAGGAGGACGACTCCTCGGTCCCTGCCCCGGACGGGCCGTGGTCCTACTTCTCGTCCTACGTGACCGGCGGCCAGCATCCGCGCTATCTGCGCAAGCGTCGCGACCTCTCCGGGCCGGAACAGATGATTCTTGACGGCAACGCCCTGGCGAAGGGGCGCGAGTACTTCCGGTTCGGCGGCATCTCCATGTCGCCCGACCAGTCGCTGGCAGCCTGGTCCTTCGATGGCAATGGCTCGGAATTCTTCGAACTCAAGGTCCGCGACGTGGCCACGGGCGGCGATCTGCCCGACCTCCTGAGCAATACCGGTGGCGGCGCGACCTGGGCCGCCGATGGCCGACATTTCTTCTATACGCTCCAGGACGACAATCACCGCCCGCTGAAGACCTACCTGCATCGCCTGGGCACGCCGCAGTCGGAGGACCGCCTGGTCTACGACGAGCAGGACACCGGCATGTTCACCGGCGTCGGCAAGACGAGTTCCGAGGCATACATCGTGATCGACGTGCACGATCACGATACATCCGAACTCCGGATCATCGACGCGGCGAAACCCGAAGCCGCGCCGCTGCTGATCGCGCCGCGGATGGCCGGCATCGAATACGAACTCGAGCACTGGAACGACCGTTTCATCATCAAGACCAATCTGGGCGGCGCCGAGGACTACAAGATCGTGACGGCCCCGGTCGTCGCCCCCGGGCAGGAGAACTGGGCTGACCTCATCCCCCACCGGCCGGGCGTCTTCCTCGTGGGCTTCATGGTATTGAAGAACTGGATGGTCCGCATGGAGCGCGAGAACGCGCTGCCGCGCATCGTGGTGCGCGACATGGCGACTGGCCAGGAACATTCCATCGCCTTCGACGAGGAAGCCTATTCTCTGGGCTTCGGCGAGATGCGCGAGTTCGACACCGACATTCTGCGCTTCACCTACTCGTCGATGACCACGCCATCCCAGGTCTTCGACTACAACATGCGCGACCGGACCCGCGTGCTGCGCAAGATGCAGGAGATCCCGAGCGGCCACGATCCCAAGGCCTATGTCACGCGGCGCGTGCTGGCACCGGCGCATGACGGCGAGACGATCCCGGTGACGCTGCTCTATCGCAAGGAGACAAAGCTCGACGGCACCGCGCCGCTGTGGCTCTACGGCTACGGGTCATACGGCATCTCGCTCCCCGCCGGTTTCAACAGCAACATCCTGTCGCTCGTCGATCGCGGCTTCGTCTATGCCACCGCGCATATCCGCGGCGGCCAGGAAAAGGGCCGGCGCTGGTACAAGACCGGCAAGCTGCAGCACAAGATCAACACGTTCCGCGACTTCATCTCGGCCGGCGAGTTTCTGGCGGCGCAGGGCTTCACGAGGCGGGGCAACATCGTGGCGCAGGGCGGCAGTGCCGGCGGCATGCTGATGGGGGCGGTGGCCAACATGGCGCCCGACCTCTTCCGCGGCATTGTCGCCGAGGTGCCCTTCGTCGATGTGCTGACCACCATGCTGGATGAGACCTTGCCGCTCACGCCGCCCGAATGGCCCGAGTGGGGCAACCCGATCGCCGACAAGCAGGCCTACGAGACCATCGCCGCCTATTCGCCCTACGACCGCGTCGCGGCCAAGGCCTATCCGCATATCCTGGCGGTGGGCGGGCTGACCGATCCCCGCGTGACCTACTGGGAGCCCGCCAAGTGGGTAGCGAAGCTCCGTGAACTGAAGACCGATTCCAACCTCCTGCTTCTCAAGACCAACATGGGCGCCGGCCATGGCGGCGCCTCCGGCCGCTTCGACCGCCTGAAGGAAGTAGCCTTCGTCTATGCCTTCGGTCTCAAGATCGTGGGCCGCGCCGATGCTGCTTGACCGCAGCAAGGCCAGTCTCCTGGTGATCGACATGCAGGAGCGTCTGCTTCCCGCCATGGACGGGGCGGAAGCGGTCGAGTCGCGCGTGCTGACTCTTGTGAAAGCAGCCCCGGTCCTGGGCATTCCGGTCACGGTGTCGGAGCAGTATCCGAAGGGCCTGGGCCGCACGGTGAGTTCGCTGCGAGAGGCGATGGGCACGGCCCCGGTTTTCGAGAAGCTGGCCTTCTCCTGCTGGCGCGATCCGGGCCTCAAGAGCCATCTGATCCGCTTTCACGAACACGGGCGGCCGCTCGTGATCGTGGCCGGCATCGAGGCGCATGTCTGTGTCCTGCAGAGCTGCGTCGATCTCGCCAATGCCGGCTTCGGCGTCTTTGCCGTGGCCGACGCCATGTCGTCGCGGATGCGCGCCTCGGTCGACCTGGCCGTCCCGCGCCTGGCCCATGCCGGGGTCGAAGTGGTGAACACCGAGATGGCGGTGTTCGAACTGCTGGGCCAGGCAGGTTCGGCGGAATTCAAGGCGCTTTCGGCACTTGTCCGGTAGGCGCGGGGCAGACCGGCATTCTGGCGAATTGACAAACGGCTCCGGTCGCGGCTCATAGGGGCCGATTTCAAGGAGATTTCCATGGCTGCCGCCGAATTCAACTGGGAAGACCCCCTCGACCTCGAAAGCCAGCTGACCGACGAGGAGCGCATGATCCGCGACTCGGCCCGGGACTTCGCGCAGGACAAGCTGCTGCCGCGGGTCAAGGCGGCCTTCCGCGACGAGCGCTTCGACCGCGACATCATGACCGAGATGGGCGAAATGGGCTTCCTGGGCGTGATGACGGCCGAGCAGTGGGGCGGCTCGGGTCTGGGCTATGTCGCCTATGGGCTGGTGGCGCGCGAGGTGGAACGCGTCGACTCCGGCTATCGCTCGGCCATGAGCGTGCAGAACTCGCTCGTCATGCATCCCATCGAAGCCTATGGCAGCGAGGCGCAGAAGGCGAAGTATCTGCCGAAGCTCGCCACTGGCGAGTGGGTGGGCTGCTTCGGCCTGACCGAGCCGGATGCGGGCTCGGATCCCGGCGGCATGAAGACGCGCGCCGCCAAGGTGCAGGGCGGTTACGTGCTCAACGGTTCGAAGATGTGGATCTCGAATTCGCCCATCGCCGACGTGGCCGTGGTCTGGGCCAAGACTGAGGATGGCGCCATCCGCGGCTTCGTCGTCGACCGCGGCACGAAGGGGTTCTCCACGCCAACCATCGAGGGCAAGATCTCGCTCCGGGCGTCGATCACCGGCGAGATCGTGCTGGACAACGTGGAAGTTTCCGAAGACGCCCTGCTGCCCCATGCCAAAGGCCTCGGCGGTCCCTTCGGCTGCCTCAACAAGGCCCGCTACGGCATCGCCTGGGGCGTGATGGGCGCGGCCGAGGACTGCTGGCACCGCGCCCGGCAATACACGCTGGACCGCAAGCAGTTCGGGAAGCCACTGGCCGCCAACCAGCTGGTGCAGAAGAAACTCGCCGACATGCAGACCGACATCGCGCTGGGCCTGCAGGGCTGCCTCGCCCTCGGCCGCGGACTGGAGCGCGGCACCATCGCGCCTCCCGCCATCTCGCTGATGAAGCGCAACAACTGCGGCAAGGCGCTGGACATCGCACGCATGGCGCGTGACATGCACGGCGGAAACGGAATCTCCGAAGAGTACCATGTGATACGCCACATGGTGAACCTGGAGACGGTCAATACCTACGAGGGCACGCATGACGTGCATGCGCTGATATTGGGCCGTGCCCAGACCGGGATCCAGGCCTTCCAGTGAGCGGCATCGAGATTTCGGCGGCCGATCCCGGCGAGGAGTCCGTCCGTGTACTGATCGAAGCGCTCGACGCCTACATGATCCCGCTCTATCCCGCGGAGAGCAATCACCTGCTCGACATCGAGACGCTGCGCCAGCCGCAGATGCGCTTCTTTGCCGCGCGCGTCGATGGTCAGACTCTGGGCTGCGGCGGCTGCTGGCTGCATGCCGACTATGCCGAGATCAAGCGCGTCTTCGTCAGTCCGGCGGCGCGCGGCCTGGGGCTGGCCAAGCGGCTCATGGACCGCATCGAGGCGGAAGCCCGTGCCGCTGGCATGGTCATCGCGCGGCTCGAGACCGGCATCCACCAGCCCGAGGCGATCGGGCTCTATCGCCGGCTCGGCTATGCCGAACGCGGCGCTTTCGGGGACTATCCGACCGACGACCCGAACAGCGTCTTCATGGAGAAGCGGCTGGCGTGACCGTCTCGGGTCACTTCAAGAAATAATGCGTGATCGGATTGGCCGGATCGAGCAGCAGGCGCGCCGCCATGCCGCAGCAGACCAGGACCAGCAAGGGCCGGATCAGGCGTGTGCCATGCCGGATGGCCATGCGCGAACCGAGCTGCGCACCAAGGAACTGGCCAGCGCCCATGCTCAATCCAAGGGCCCAGATGATCTTGCCCGAGAGCGCGAAGGTGACGAGCGAGGCGATGTTCGAGGTGAAGTTCAGGAGCCGCGTATGAGCCGAGGCCCGGACCACGCCGTAACCCAGAAGCGTGACGAATCCCAGCAGATAGAAGGCACCGGCGCCCGGCCCGAAGATGCCGTCATAGAAGCCAAGCGCCGGCGCGATGCTCAGCGCATAGGCGGCGCGGCCCATTCGTGGCCTGGCATCTTCGTTGGACAGGCGTCGCGAGAAGACGAAATAGATGGCCAGGACGATGAGCAGGATGGGAAGAGCCGCGGTGAGCAGCGCGGTGGGCGCAAACTTCACCGCAAGCACGCCCAGCACCGCGCCCACGAAGGTTGTCGCCACCAGTGGCGCACTGGCGCGGAAGTCGATGTGACGCTGGCGCGCATAGGCGATCACCGCCGAGCCCGTGCCGAAGCTGCCTTGAAGCTTGTTGGTGGCCAGCGCTGCGACCGGATCGAGACCCGAGAGCAGCAGGGCCGGCAATGCCAGAAGTCCGCCGCCCCCGGCAATGGAGTCGACAAAGCCCGCGACGAAGGCAACGCCGGTCAGGATGGCGATGAGATGGAACTCCACGCGCGGTCTCAGGCCCTCGGCTGGAAGATCACGAAGATCTTGCGAAGATAACCCTCGGAGGCCCAGGCGTTGGGCGTGCCCAGCGGCACGAAGAAAGTGTCACCTGCACGGAATGTCCGGGTCCGGCCCGCGTCGTCGGTGAAGGTGACGCTGCCTTCGATGAGATGCATGAGTTCATGACGCGGAAAGTCGATCAGCTTGCGCCGGTAGCCGGTTGTATCCCAGATGCCGATGGAGAGCTGGCCCGACGTGTCCTCGAAGACATCATGCGTATGCTGGGTGGGAACGGGCGACAGCAGCACGTCGGCGGACGGCGGCGCCGATGGCGACAGTTTCGCTCCGAGGTCGATCTTGATCGTCTCCAGATGCCCCGCCTTCACCAGCCCCGAGGGGTCGTCGAAGATCACGAAAATCTTGCGCACCCGGCCGGGCTGGGTCCAGCGGCAGCGCAGACCCTTGGGGAGGATGAAGCTCTCTCCCGCCCTGACCGACACTGAGCGGTCTTGCTCCTCGATCACGACTTCGCCATCGAGAACGATCATGAATTCATTGACTGGGTAGTCTAGCCAGTGGCTCTCATTGGCCTCCATCTCCCAGAGTCCCACCGACAGGCCGCGCGCCTTGTCTTCGAACAGCACCAGCCCCTTCTGGGCGCGGGCGCCGGACGCGATCTCGGCCTCCGAGAACGGCGGCCAATCCTCGAGAACGGCGGCGGGATCGACAGGAATGATCGACGGTTTCGGCATGGGTCACCTCTGGCCCGACCATAGCCTCCTTGCTTGCGGTTTCAACCCTCAGAGACTAGATAAGACTTCCAATTCAAGGAGGAACGACGATGGCTCTGGAACTTCCCGCCCTGCCCTATGCCTATGACGCGCTCGGGCCCTACATGTCGAAGGAAACCCTGGAATTCCATCACGACAAGCATCACATGGCCTATGTGACCAACGGCAACA
Organism: Hyphomicrobiales bacterium; assembly: GCA_046349195.1. Classification (GTDB taxonomy): domain Bacteria; phylum Pseudomonadota; class Alphaproteobacteria; order Rhizobiales; family Aestuariivirgaceae; genus Aestuariivirga. The sequence continues at coordinate 5,673 of JAXMCU010000026.1, read as the reverse complement.
ACCTGCTGAAGGACAGCCCGCTGGCGTCGAAGTCGATCGAGGATATCTGCAAGACCGCCTATGCCGAGAAGATCGCCGGCCTCGTGAACAACGTGGGCCAGCACTACAACCACGTGCATTTCTGGAACTGGATGAAGCCCAATGGCGGTGGCAAGAAGATCCCCGGCAAGCTGGCCGCGGCCATCGACAGCGACCTCGGCGGCTATGACAAGATGCGCGCCGATTTCGTTCAGGCCGGCCTCACCCAGTTTGGGTCTGGCTGGTGCTGGATCGCGGTGAAGGACGGCAAGCTCGTCATCACCAAGACGCCGAATGGCGAGAACCCGCTGATGCACGGCGCCAAGCCGATCCTCGGCTGCGACGTGTGGGAGCACAGCTACTACATCGACTACCGCAACCTTCGGCAGAAGTATCTGGAAGCCTTCGTCGACAACCTGGTGAACTGGGACTACGTCGCCGACATGCACGCCAAGGCCTGACGCCTTGCCGACTGGCAACGCCATCCGGCGGCCGGACTGCCAAGCGCAGTCCGGCCGTCATTCGTTGACCCGAGTGCCGCCTGCGCCATGATTCCCGTTTTCGATGGCCACAACGATCTGCTGCTGCGGCTCTGGAGCAAGACCGACGGCAACCCGGTGCGTGATTTCGTCGAGGGCGACGGCCAGGGCCATCTCGACCTGCCCCGCATGAATCGCGGCGGCTTCGCGGGCGGCTTCTTCGCCATCTTCGTGCCGAGCCCCGAGGACAAGGACTGGGTCGACGACGACGACCTCAATCCTCCGGTTGCCGGCGAGGTGCGCCAGCCAATGGCCCTGGCCGCGACCGTGGAAATGGCCTCCCTCCTCTTCCGGCTGGAAGATGGATCAAATGGCCGCTTCCGGGTGTGCCGTTCAGCGGCCGAGCTGCGGGAGGCCATGGACCGGGGCCAGGTCGCGGCCATCCTCCACATCGAGGGCGCCGAGGCCATCGACCGCGACCTGCATGCGCTGGACGTGCTGTACCGGGCAGGACTCCGGTCCATCGGTCCGGTCTGGAGCCGGTCCAACGTCTTCGGTCATGGCGTGCCCTTCCGCTTTCCCCATTCGCCCGACACCGGACCGGGGCTGACCGCCGAGGGCAAGGCACTGGTCCGGCGCTGCGGTGAACTCAAGGTTCTGGTCGATCTCTCGCACCTGAATGAACGCGGCTTCTGGGACGCGGCCGAGCTTGGCGCAGCGCCGCTGGTGGCCACCCATTCCAACGCCCATGCCCTGTCACCGTCCTCGCGCAACCTGACCGACGCGCAGCTGCGCGCCATTGGCGAAACCGGCGGCATGGTCGGGCTGAACTTTGCCAACGGGTTCCTGCGCGCCGACGGCAAGTGGATGAGCGAGAACGGACTCGACTCCCTGCTGCGGCATCTCGACTACATGATGCGGCTGGCGGGCGAGGATCACGTGGGGCTCGGCTCGGATTTCGACGGCTGCCGCCTGCCCGCCCAGATCGGCGATGCCGCGGGACTGCCTGTGCTGATCGGCGCCATGCGCGCCCACGGCTACGGCGAGGATCTCATCCGCAAACTGGCCCACGGCAACTGGCTGGCCGCCCTGGAGCGGATCATCGGGTAGAGCAGACCGAGGTGGCCGATGGCTGCCCTGAAGGTCGAAACTGTTCCCAGCCAAGTCTTGCTTCGAGACCATTAGCAGTGCTAATAGTTTCCCATGAAACTCGTCGCCTGGCTTGCTAATAGCGGCACGTCGCAATCGGAACTGGCCCGGCGACTGGGGATCACCCAGGGCCGGGTGTCCCAGCTCGTGGCCGGTGCCCGGCCCTCGCTCGATCTTGCGCGGAAGATTGCGGCGGCCACCGGCAACAAGGTGAAGCCCGAGGATTTTGGAGAAGAGATCATGACCGAGACATCCACACTGGACGGCGTCGAGGATGCCATCAAGGCCATCGCTGCCGGCGAGATGGTGGTCGTGGTCGACGACGACGACCGCGAGAACGAGGGCGACCTGATCGGCGCGGCAGCCAAGATCACGCCGGAGCAGATGGCCTTCATGGTGCGCCACACCTCGGGCATCGTCTGCACGCCGATCACCGCCGAGGATGCGCGGCGCCTGAAGCTCGACCCCATGGTGGCGCTGAACGACGCGCCCATGGGCACGGCCTTCACCGTCTCGATCGACTACAAGGACGGGCTCACCACCGGCATCTCGGCCAGGGAGCGCGCCGCCACCTGCCATGCGCTGGCCAACAGCAATGTCGTGGCGGACGACTTCGTGCGCCCCGGCCATATCTTCCCCCTCGTCGCCAAGTCGGGCGGCGTGCTGATGCGGTCGGGCCATACCGAGGCCGCCGTGGACCTGGTCAAGCTGGCCGGGCTCCATCCCGCAGGCGTGATCTGCGAACTCGTCAACGACGACGGCTCGGTGAAGCGCGGGCCGCAGGTGCTGGCCTTCGCCCGCGAGCACGGGTTCAAGATCATCTCGGTGGCCGACCTCATCGCCTTTCGCCAGCGGCGCGAGAGGCTGGTCGAGCAGACGGCGCGCTTCGAGGTGGATACCGCGATCGGCAAGGCCAGGGGTTTTTCCTATGTCACGCCCTTCGATGCGGTCGAGCAGCTGGCGCTGGTCTTCGGCGATGTCGCGTCCGGCAGGAACATCCCCGTCCGGCTGCACCGCGAGAACATCCTGGAGGATGTGTTCGGCAACCGCCGGACGCTTTCGTCTGTCTTCGATGTCTTCAAGCGCGAGGGCTGCGGCATCCTGGTCTATCTCCAGGAAGGCGCGGCCGGGGTGCCGGCGGGCCAACTGGCCGCCGAGAAGTCCGGAAGCGCCCGGCAGCGCGAACAGGCCTGGCGCGACGTGGGCCTAGGCGCCCAGATCCTGCGCGATCTCAACGTGAGTTCGATTCGCCTCGTTTCCTCCAGCAACCGGCACTATGTGGGGCTCTCGGGCTTCGGCATCGAGATTGCCGAGACGATCCGCATCGCCGGCTGAGCCCTTCCCCCTGGACGCGGGGCTGCGTAAGCTTGCCGCCATGCCACGGATCAAGCCCAGATCGCCTGCAGCACCGCCCGTCATCGGCTGGCGCGAACGCGTGAGCCTCCCCGAACTGGGCGTGGGGCTGATCAGCGCGAAGGTGGATACCGGTGCTGCGGCCGCGGCGCTCCATGCCACCGAGATCCGCGTGACGGGACATCGCGTCGATTTCGTCGTTCCGGTGAAGGGCCGGCATCACCATTGCAACATGCCGCTGAAGGGCCGCAAGCAGGTGAAAAGCTCGAGCGGCCATTCCCAGTCGCGCGCCGTGATCGAGACCGAGGTCAAGATCGGCAAGACCCGCTTCGTGATCGACATTTCCCTGACCGACCGGTCGGACATGGGCGTGCCGATGCTTGTCGGCCGCTCCAGCATTGCCGGACGCTATCTCGTCGATCCATCGCGCTCCTACATTCTGTCAGCCAGAAAACGCAAAGCCAAATGAGAATCGCCCTCCTCACCCGCAATCCGAAGCTCTATTCGCACCAGCGCATCATCGACGCCGCGGTCGAGCGCGGTCACGAGATCGTGCCGGTCGACTACCTCAAGTGCTACATGAACATCACGTCGCGCAAGCCGGAACTGCGTTATCTCGGCGAGAAGCTGACCGGCTTCGACGCAGTGATCCCGCGCATCGCCGCGTCGCACACCTTCTATGGCCTCGCGGTGCTGCGCCAGTTCGAGATGATGGGCGTCTATCCGCTGAACGAGTCGGTGGCCATCGGCCGCTCGCGCGACAAGCTGCGCGCGCTGCAGATCATGGCGCGCGATGGCGTGGGCATGCCGGTGACGGCCTTCGCCAACGACACGAGCCGCACCAACGACGTGCTGGACATGGCGGGCGGCGCGCCGGTGGTGATCAAGCTCCTGGAGGGAACGCAGGGCATCGGCGTGGTGCTGAGCGAGACGCCCAAGTCGGCCCGCTCGGTGATCGACGCCTTCCACGGCGCCGACATCGCCATCCTGGTGCAGGAGTTCATCAAGGAAGCCGAAGGCACCGACATCCGTGCCTTCGTGGTCGGCCGCAAGGTGATCGCCACCATGGAACGCAAGGGCGCGGAAGGCGAATTCCGTTCCAACCTGCATCGCGGGGGAACCTCGCGGAGTGCCACACTTTCTCCCGCCGAGCGCGCCACCGCGCTCAAGGCGGCGAAGTCGATGGGGCTCAACGTGGCCGGCGTCGACATGATCCGTTCGGCGCGCGGCCCCCTGGTGCTCGAGGTCAATTCGTCGCCGGGACTCGAGGGAATCGAGAAGACCACCAACACCAATATCGCGCGCGAGATCATCGCGTTCCTCGAGAAGAATGCGAAACCCAACCGCACGCGCACGCGGGGCACGGGATGACAGGCTTCGCCATCGGCCGTCACAAGGTGGCGCGCGGGGCGCGCGAGACGATTGACCTGCCGGTCAGCGCCTTTTCCAAGCACACGCCGGTGACGCTTCCGGTGCATGTGCTGCACGGCGAGAGGCCGGGGCCGGCACTGTTCATCTCGGGCTGCGTACATGGCGACGAGATCCAGGGCGTCGAGATCATCCGTCGCCTCCTCGTGCATCCCGCCCTTCACGACATTGCCGGCACGCTTCTGGCGGTTCCCATCGTCAACAGCTTCGGCTTCCTCAACCACACGCGCTACATGCCCGACCGCCGCGACCTGAACCGGTGCTTTCCCGGATCGGACCGCGGCTCCATGGCCAGTCTGGTCGCCGATCTGTTCTTCCGCGAGGTGGTGTCGCGCAGCAAGTATGGCATCGACCTGCACACCGCGGCCCTGCATCGCACCAACCTGCCGCAGATCCGCATCGCGCCGGGAGACGCCGAGCTGCTCGATCTGGCCAAGGCCTTCCAGCCGCCGGTCATCCTGGTTTCCAAGCTGCGCGAAAAATCGCTCCGCCTCTCGGCGCGGGACGCGGGCGTGAAGGTGCTGCTCTACGAGGGTGGCGAGGCGCTACGCTTCGACGAGGCGGCCATCGACGCCGCCGTCAAGGGCTGCCTGCGGATCATGGCGGCAACCGGCATGATCGCCGAGGCGCCGCGCCGCCCGGCCCATGCCGAAACTGCGATCTCGACGGCGAGCAGCTGGGTGCGCGCGCCCGAGAGCGGCATCCTGCACACCAACCGCCGCATTGGCGACCGGGTGGGCCTGAAAGAGGTGATCGGCGTGGTCGCCGATCCCCTGGGCACCCAGTCGGTTCCGATCGTGGCCGAAAGCGACGGCCTGATCATCGGCCGCACCAACCTGCCGCTGGTCCATCGCGGCGATGCGCTGTTCCACATCGCCAAGCTGAAACCCGCGGCAACGGCGAAACTGAAGACCCGGCCCGATGGCGGCAATCCGCTGGACGACGAGGACGAGATCATCTGAGGACTGACGAAGCCCTGGGTCCTCAGCGCTTGGTCAGCCCGCCCAGGATGCCGCGCACCAGGGCGTTGCCGACCGAACGGGCGATGGTGGTGCCGAGGCTGCCGGCCACGTTCTTCACGAAACGGTCGGTGGCGGTGTCGCGTCCGCGCGAGGCGCGGGCTTCCGCCTTGTCGGCTTTCATCGACTCGATTTCCTCCTTGGCCTTCTGCGCCGCCTCGGCGCGCTCGGCCGCCGCCTTCTGCAGGATCTCGTAGGCCGACTCGCGGTCGACCGTCTCCTCGTAC
>JAXMCU010000025.1:0-40114 GCA_046349195.1 Hyphomicrobiales bacterium | reverse complement strand
TATCGAGGCCAAGGGCGGTGTCTTCCATGACGGGGCCATGACCGATGCCACAGCCCTCGCCAAGGGCAAGATTCATTTCTTCTACATGCCGCACCTGTCGACGGCCGCCGAGATTCTCCCTCTGACGGACAAGGGACAATACGACGCCGTGATCGCGGCCGCGACGTTCCTGCCGAAGGAGTCGAAATTCCCGCTGGGTGGCGTCCGCATCGGCGCCGGAACCGGCAACATGGGATCGGCATCCTGGGGCGGCGGCAACGGCGAAGGCGGCGAGGCGCCCTTGATGAACACACCCTCCTTCAACAGCCGTGCCACCGCCCAGATGGCCTTCAAGGCGTTGCTCAAGGTCATGCCCGACCTTCCCGTGGATGAGCTGCATCGGCGCACCGTTTCGGGTCAGTTCGACACCGGCCGCAATCTCAAGGACTTCCCAACCGAGAAGCTCGAAGGCAAGAAGATTGCCATCATCGGCTATGGCAACATCGGCCGCGAGGTTGCGAAAATCGCCCAGGCCTTCGGCATGCGTGTGGCCATCCATGCGCGGCCCCGCCACAAGGACTGGATCGAATCCGAAGGCTTCGAATTCGCAGCCACCCCAGAAGAGGCTGCGCGCGGCGCCGATGTCATTTCCCCGCACACCGGCCTCGGGCCACTCAATGCGGCAACCGGCAAGTTCGCAAATGCGAATGTGGTGAATGCGGCGGTCCTGGCGCAGCTGAACGATGGAGCCGTCGTCATCAACTACGACCGCGGTGAATGTGTCGACGCCGAAGCCCTGGATGCGGCATTGGCAAGCGGCAAGGTCCGCCATGCGGCGATTGACGCGGACATCTTCGTCAATGCCGAGACCGGAGAGATCACCGGGCCAATGAAGCCGTTCCTGGAACTTGACCGCAAGTTTCCCGGGCGCGTGGAACTGCTCCCGCATGCAGCCGCCGATACCGAGCATGTGTCCCGGGTCGAAGGCGCCAAACAGGCCGTCGACCAGATCATGGCCTGCATCCGCTTCAGGGAAGTCATCAACCTCAAGGGCGATCTGCCGGCAGGCTTTGCCAAGGGATCGTCCCGCACCGTGGGTGGCGTGGGGCGCTGCACGGCTGCGGAACTGGGTCGTGCGTTGGACGATCGCGATGCGACCGAAGCAGCCCGCAAGGCGGCCGAGGACATGGCGGCGATCTGGGGCGCATTGTCGTCGGCCCTCGCGGGTCAGGCGCGCGACACCCTGGTCGCGCGGCACGGTGCCACGCTGGTCAAGACCTACAATGCCTATGCCACGCTCATGCGCAAGCTTGGCCTGGAGGGTCCCTACGACTGAGGCAGGGCCTTGGCGACCAGCCGGGCCCAGAATGCCGGCCCCTTGACCAGCAACTCGTCGTTGAAGTTGTAGCCCGAGTCGTGAAGCATGCGGCTGTCGCCATTGCCGAGACCAAAGTAGCAGGACGGAACCAGCTCCTGCATGTAGGCGAAATCCTCCGAGAACATGAAGGGACCGCGCATGTCGACCTTGGCCGGGTCCTGGCCGAGCTCCAGTGCGACATCGCGCACCAGCGCGGCTTCCGCGGCGGTATTTGATCCCGCGGGATAGCTCCAGCTGCCGTCGCCGATCAGGACATCGGCCTCGCAGCCGTAGGATCGCGCCTGTGCCTTGGCCAGATCCTCGATACGCCTGAGCACCAGTTCCCGCACCGGGCGGGTACAGGTCCTGACTCCAACCAGCAGCTTTGCCTCGCCCGGGATCACCGTTGCCATCGAACCCGCGTTGAAGGCGCCAACGGTGATCACCGCGGGATCGTGCGGATCGACGTTGCGCGCCACGATCGACTGGAGCGCGACGACGAGGCTCGAGGCGGCGACGATCGGGTCTATGGCCTTGTGCGGAACGGCACCATGGCCACCAGTACCGCGCACGGTGATGCCCACGATATCGACGGCCGCCGTGATGGCGCCCGGTCGGACGATCACCTGCCCGGCCGCCTCGCCGGGGATGTTGTGAAGCGCGAATATGGCATCGCAGGGAAAGCGGTTGAACAAACCGTCCTGGATCATCCGCAGCGCGCCGCCCTCGTCTTCCTCCGATGGCTGGAAGATGAGATGCACGGTGCCATTGAAGTTCCGTGACTCGGCCAGCACCCGGGCCAGGCCGAGGAGCATGGTGGTATGGCCATCATGGCCGCAGGCATGCATCTTTCCGGGGAACTTTGACGAATAGGGCAGGTTCGTCGTTTCGTGGATGGGCAGCGCGTCCATGTCGGCACGAATGCCGATGCAGCGGGAACCGGTGCCATTGGTGAGCGTTCCCACTACGCCGGTCTTTGCGATTCCGGTGGTGACCTTGAAGCCCAGCCGCTCGAGTTCGCGGGCGACGATGGCGCTGGTGCGTACCTCCTCGAACAGCATTTCGGGATGCTGGTGGAGATCGTGGCGGATGGCCGTCAGTTCGGCCCGGTGCCGTTCCAACAACTCCTCGATCATCGCTTTTGCGGAACCCTCTTCTCGAGCAGGCTGAAGCACCAGACGATCACGAATGTCAGCGCCATGTAGATGACAGCCAGCAGCATCAGAGGCTCGAAGATGCGGAAGGTATCCTGGCGGATCTTGGTCGTGACACCCATCAGGTCCATGATCGCGACCGTGAAAGCCAATGGTGTCGACTTCAGCTGCAGCACTATCTCGCCCGCGAGTGTCGGGAGAACGAGCCGCACGGCGCGCGGGAACCAGACACGGCTCAGGACCTTCCAGGGCGACATGCCGAAGGCCCGCGCCGCCTCGAGTTCGCCGCGCGGGACACCGAGAAAGGCGCCACGCATGATCTCACCCTCGTAGCCAGCGAAACTGAGGGTGAAGGCAAGTAGCGCATAGTAGAAGGCATCAAGCCGGATCAGCCACATGAAGTGGTCCTTGAACCCCGGATAGACAGCGCCGATCTGGGGAAAGAGCGAGCCCAGCCCATAGTAGATCAGCCAGAGCTGCACCAGCAGCGGCGTGCCTCGGATGATGGTGCAGAACCAGCGGGCGAGGAAGGCAAGCCAGCCCGGTCCGGTCACCTGCACCAGTCCGATGGGAATGGCCAGCAACATGCCGAAGATGCAGGACAGGACTAGGAGCTGAATGGTCAGCCACAGGCCCTTGACCAGGAGTGGCAGGTACTTCGGCAGCCACGACCAGTCGGAGTAGAAGAGAAGCCAGTAGACCATGCCAATGGCCATAAGGCCAAGCATACCAAGGATCACGCTCTTGGCGATGATCTTGAGGGTGTGCACTTGCATGGCCCTCTCCTCAGAAGTGCCGCCGCTGGCCGCGACGGACATGGCGCTCGATGGCGCCAAAGGCATGCTGCGAGATCAGCGAAATGCAGAGATAGATGGCACCGGCGACCAAGAAGAAGGTGAGGTACATCTTCGTGTTTCCCGCCGCCTGGCGGGTGGTGAGGGCAAGCTCCGTATAGCCGACGACGGCGATGAGCGCGGTATCCTTGGTCACGATCAGCCAGAGATTGGCAAGCCCCGGCAGGGCGAAGGGCAGCATGGCGGGCAGCGTCACCCGGCGAAACTCGAGAAATGGCGACATGCCATAGGCGCGGGCGGCCTCCAGCTGGCCGATGGGGATGGCCTGGATGGCGCCGCGGAGCACTTCCGTGGAATAGGCGCCCTGGACGAAGCCCAGCACGAAGACGGCGGCCACGAAGCCGTTGATGGCGAAGGAGCCGTATCCCATCGACTCGAACAGCGCGTTGAGGGCCGAACTGCCGGCATAGTAGAGGATCAGGATGAGGATCAGTTCGGGCACGGCCCGCACGAGGGTCGTATAGCCGTTCAGGATGTTGCGCGTGAGCGGGCTGCCATAGAGCTTGCACAGCGCACCGATGGTACCAATGAGGATGCCCAGACCGTAGGCCAGCAGGGCGATGCTGACGCTGACCAGCGCTCCCCACGCCAATTCGTCGCCGTAGCCCGTGGGGCCGAAGCTGAGGATCTCGGGAAAGCCCGGTTTGTCCGCCATCGCCAGTCCAGAAATCAGGAGGCCCGCATCAGGGATGCGGGCCTCGCGCGTGGTGACTACTTCGGAAGGACGATCTTGCCCTGAAGCTCAGGGTATTTCGCCGTGATCTCCTCGAACTTGCCTGCCTTGGCCAGGGCGGCAATGGCGCCGTTCACCTTTTCCTTGAGCGCCGTGTCATCCTTGCGGATGCCGGCGCCAACGCCAGATCCGAGCGTCTCGGGATCGTCGGGAACGATGCCCTTCGACTCGCAGCAGGCCTTGCCCTGGTCGGTCGCCAGGAACGCATCGAGTGCCGACGCGTCGGCCTGCACATAGTCCAGACGGCCCGCGGCCAGATCGTTGTTGGCTTCATCCTGCGTGCTGTAGGTCTTGATCTCGGCACCGGCGGCTCCGAAGAACTTCTGCGCATAGCGCTCGTGCGTGGTCGAGACCTGGACGCCCAGGAGCTTGCCCTTGAGATGCTCGGGGGTGATGTCGAGATCGCCATTCTTGGCGCCGATCACCTTGGTGGGCGTGTTGTAATACATGTCCGAGAAGTCGATGGTCTTCTTCCGTTCGTCGGTGATCGACATGGACGACCAGATCAGGTCGAACTGCTTGGCCTGCAGCGCCGGAATGATGCCATCCCATGCCACTTCGACCAGCTCGCACTTCTCGTTTAGCTGCGCACAGACCGCATTCATCAGGTCGATTTCCCAGCCGACCCACTTGCCGGAGGCATCCTTCGAGCTGAATGGCGGATAGGGTTCCGCAGCAACCCCGAACTTGATGTCTGCCATGGCGGGGGCATTCACGGCCATCATGGCCACGGCTGCCGCCGCAAGCACTACGCGACGCGATAACTTCATGGTCTTCTCCCTGTTGTTGCGGTAACCCGTGGGGCCACCGGCTTGCTAGAACCTAAACACATCCCGAAACGCCCGCCAAGTTCACGTATGGATGGCAGAAACGAACTGCCGGCAGCGCTCGCTCCGCGGCGATCCGAATACCTGCGACGGTGGGCCCTGCTCCTCGATGATCCCCTTGTGAAGGTAGATAACCTCGCTAGAGACATCGCGAGCAAACTTCATCTCGTGGGTCACAAGGATCATGGTCCGGCCCTCGTCGGCCAGATCCCGGATGACCTTCAGCACCTCGCCCACCAGCTCCGGATCCAGCGCCGAGGTCGGTTCATCGAACAGCATCACCTTCGGTTCCATGCACAGCGCGCGCGCGATGGCCGCGCGCTGCTGCTGGCCACCGGACAGGAAGGCCGGATACTGGTCGCGTTTCTCGTAGAGGCCGACCTTGTGCAGCAGGCGCTCCGCCCGATCGACCGCCTCGGCCTTGGGAAGGCCCAAGACATGCACCGGCGCCTCGATCACGTTCTGCAGCACCGTCATATGCTGCCACAGATTGAAGCTCTGGAAGACCATGCCCAGGCGGGTGCGGATCAGTTCCAGTTGCTTGCGGTTGGAGGGGTGGAGGTTGCCGTCCTTGCCCCGCGACAGCGCCACCTGCTCGCCAGTGACCTCGATGGTACCCTGGGTCGGCATCTCGAGGAAGTTTATGCAGCGCAGGAAGGTGCTCTTGCCCGAGCCCGAGGCGCCGATCATCGAGACGACGTCACCCTCCCGGGCGACCAGCGATACGCCTTTCAGAACTTCCAGCGAACCGAACGTCTTGTGGAGATCATGCACCTGGACGGCGATCGAACGATCCGCCGCCTGTCTCGCAGCTACTGCCAAACGTCTCTCCCCTGCCCCGTCTCCGTGGCGATCTTGTTTTTTGGCCACTTTAGCAAGAAATGCGCGGGGCGCAATTCGGCAGTTCGCCGGTTTCGCCCGGGCGACCCGTCGAAATGCTCAAGCCAGCTTCAATCCGCCTTGGAACGGGACTTCCTGCCGCCCTTGGGCGCCGGGCGCCTGGGTGCGGGCTTGTCCTCGGCCCGGGCTGCGGCCTTGCGCGGCAAGGCCTTGCGCTCGGGGGGCTTCGGCAGGGCTTTCTCCTCGTCCCGACCCAGGAACTGGAAGCTGAGGCCATCATCCTTGCGCAGGATGCGAACGGTCCCGCCCCTGGCCAGCTTGCCGAACAGCACCTCCTCTGCCAGCGGTTTCTTGACCTGCTCCTGGATGACGCGGGCCAGCGGACGGGCCCCCATCTGCGGGTCGTAGCCCTTTTCCGCCAGCCAATCGGCTGCCTCGGTGGACAGCTCGATATTGACCTGACGTTCCGACAGTTGTGCCTCCAGCTGGAGCACGAACTTCTCGACCACCTTGCGGACGATCTCGGGCGGCAGATGGCCAAAGGGGATCACGGCATCCAGGCGGTTGCGGAACTCCGGCGTGAACAGGCGGGAAATGGCTTCCTGGTCGTCACCCTCACGCACGCTCTTGGTGAAGCCCATGGCGGCGCGGGCCATGTCCTGGGCACCGGCATTGGTGGTCATGATCAGGATCACGTTGCGGAAATCCACCGACTTGCCGTTGTGGTCCGTCAGCTTGCCGTGGTCCATGACCTGCAGCAGGATGTTGAACAGGTCGGGGTGCGCCTTCTCGATCTCGTCGAGCAGCAGCACCGTATAGGGATGCTGGTCGATGCCATCTGTCAGCAGGCCACCCTGGTCGAAACCGACATAGCCCGGAGGCGCACCGATCAGGCGGGACACCGAGTGACGTTCCATGTATTCCGACATGTCGAAGCGCAGCATATTGACGCCCAGGACTTCTGCCAGCCGCTTGGCCACTTCGGTCTTGCCCACACCGGTGGGGCCCGAGAACAGATAGCAGCCGATGGGCTTCTCGGGCTCGCGCAGACCCGCACGCGCCAGCTTGATCGACGAGGAGAGCGCCTCGATGGCCTTGTCCTGGCCGAAGACGAGGCGGCGCAGTTCGGTCTCGAGATTCTTCAGGACGGTGGCATCGTCCCGCGTGACGGTCTTCGCCGGGATCCGGGCCATGGTGGCGATGGTGGCCTCGATCTCGGGCACGCCGATAACCTTGCGGCGCTTGTCGGCGGTCAGCAGCATCTGCGAGGCGCCGGTTTCGTCGATCACGTCGATCGCCTTGTCGGGCAGCTTGCGGTCGGCCATGTAGCGCGACGACAGCTGGACGGCACTTTCGATGGCGTCGTCGGTGAAGCGGACCTTGTGGAACTCCTCGTAATAGGGCTTCAGCCCCTTCAGGATCGCGATGGCATCCGGAATGGACGGCTCGTTCACGTCGATCTTCTGGAATCGGCGCACCAGGGCGCGGTCCTTCTCGAAATGCTGGCGGTACTCCTTGTAGGTCGTGGACCCGATGCAGCGCAGCGAGCCGCCAGCCAGCGCGGGCTTCAGCAGGTTGGAGGCATCCATGGCGCCGCCCGAGGTGGCACCGGCGCCGATCACGGTATGGATCTCGTCGATGAACATGATGGCGCCCGGCCGGCTCTCGATTTCCTTGACCACGGCCTTGAGCCGCTCCTCGAAATCGCCGCGATAGCGGGTTCCGGCGAGCAAGGCGCCCATGTCGAGCTGGAACACCGTGCAATCCTTCAGAACCTCGGGAACCTCGCCATTGATGATCTTGCGCGCCAGGCCTTCGGCGATGGCCGTCTTGCCGACCCCGGGATCGCCCACGAAAAGCGGGTTGTTCTTCTGTCGGCGGCACAGGATCTGGATGGTGCGGTTGACCTCCTGCTCGCGCCCGATCAGCGGGTCGACCTTGCCCTCGCTCGCCTTCTTGTTGAGGTTGATGCAGTAGGCCTCGAGCGCATCGGCATCGCCCTTCTTCTTGCCGCCGTCGCGATCTTCCCCGTCGCCACTGCCGTTCTGCTGGTCCTGGTCGACGCCGCGCACCGGCCGCGCCTCGGACAGGCCGGGCCGCTTGGCGATGCCGTGCGAAATGAAGTTCACGGCGTCGTAGCGGGTCATGTCCTGCTCCTGCAGGAAGAAGGCCGCATGGCTTTCGCGCTCGGCAAAGATGGCGATGAGCACATTGGCGCCCGTCACCTCTTCCCGGCCCGAGGACTGCACATGGATGACCGCGCGCTGAATGACCCGCTGGAATCCGGCCGTCGGCTTCGAATCCTCGCGCTCTGCGGTGATCATGCCGGAGAGTTCCGTGTCGATGTAAGTCACCAAGCTGCGGCGCAACACTTCCAGATCGACGTTGCAGGCCTTCATCACGGCCGCGGCATCGCCATCGTCGATCAGCGACAGCAGCAGGTGTTCGAGCGTGGCGTATTCGTGGTGCCGCTCGTTGGCGAGAGCGAGGGCGCGATGGAGGGCCTTTTCCAGGCTGCGGGAGAATGTCGGCATCGGGCGCTATTCCTTTTCCATCGTGCATTGCAGCGGGTGCTGGTGGTTGCGGGCGAAGTCCATCACCTGCGTCACCTTGGTCTCCGCCACCTCGTAGGTGAACACCCCGCACACGCCGACGCCCTTCTGGTGGACGTGGAGCATGATGCGGGTCGCTTCTTCCCGGCCTTTGTTGAAGAATCGTTCCAGCACATGGACGACGAATTCCATCGGCGTGTAATCGTCGTTCAGCAACAACACCTTGTAAAGCGAAGGCTTCTTCGTCTTCGCTTCGGTCCTGGTGATGACGCCCGTCTGGTTGTCGTCCCTATGTGCCGGCTTCTTTGCCATGGACTCGTAATATAGTTCCTCTACGCCGAAATGGGAGGGGCAATCTGGTCATGGTCATACGGCCCTGCCTGCTGTGCGGATGAACCGGGCTTGAAACGGCGGATCGGCCGGAACCATGCATGGTCCACCTGCTACGCCCCGAACGGCGGAGACGCGAGGGGCGACGGGACCGGACAGGGCCATGACGGCATAGTGTGGGCTCGGCCATGTCTTGCGCCCTTTCGCGCCATCTCGGCGGACCTTCCCGAACCCCGCGTATCCCGGGTTGATCCGCGCGGATATTGGCCTGGATCGCCGCCGACGAGCTCACCCCGATTTCCGGGGGCCCTTGCGCGGTGTCGTCCGGGGTGCAGCGGCGGCCCTTGCCCTCGGCTTCCGCGCCGGCGCGGCGGTGCCCTCAATGACGGTGACCGCCTTGAACCAGTGAATGTCCGCGCGGCCGTCAGGCTGGCCTTCCTCCAGCCAGAACCGATAGGCCAGCGCCTTGATCTGTTCCTCGCGGGACCCTTGAACGGCAGATTTCTGGACAGGCATGCGACTCATCCTCCGTGCAGGTTGGACGCCGCTCAGGCTAACCTCAGAAATATTGCAATGCAACAATTGCATTGCAATGCGGTGCCCGCTGTCCGGGCCTCAGTAGCCCGGGATTTCGAACCCCTGCGCGGCGAACCAGACCAACATGAGTGTCGAAACGATTTCATAGACCAGATAGGCGCCGCCCCATTTCACGATCATCGCCTTCATGTGTCCCTCCCCGAGACAGCCGATTGAACCATGAGCCAGGATGCAGGTGCCGTGCCAGCGTCAGGCGTGCGACAGGTCAACCAGGCGACGCGTCAGCAGGCTTGCGGCATCGGCCAGGCCGTTGGGTGCCGTAAAGTGGTTCTTGCCCGCCAGTTCGACATAGGGCGCCGCCACACCGAGCCCGGTCCAGGCCGCGGACAGGCTCAGCGACTGGCGCAGGAACTCGGCGCTCTCATCCGCCCCCACCCAGAGGTCGAAGGGGCAAGGTTTCGGCATCGGCCAGCACAGGGGACTTGCCGCCAGCGCCGAGGCGGCGGTCAGACGGAGATCGTCATTGTGCGGGGTGACTATCAGGGGTCGCAGATCGAACACACCGCTGACCGAGAGCCCGGCCTTGATGAGATTGGACGGGGCGCCATAGGCGGTCCAGTCGGTCGCGGCCAGGCAGGCGGCCAGGTGGCCACCTGCCGAATGACCCGTCACCACCAGCTGGCGTCCATGTGTCCGGTGAAGATGCAGGCAGCACTGACGCAGTTCGTCGATGATGTCGGGAACGGTGACTTCGGGGCAGAGGCTGTAGCTTGGCACGGCAACGTCAAGGCCGTGACGATTGGCACCAGCCGCCATGTGGCTGAAGACGGACTTGTCGAAGCTGCGCCAGTAGCCGCCATGGATGAAGACCACCAGCGGCCCCTGCGAATCCCTCGCCGGATGAAAGACGTCATACCGGTTGCGCGGTGCGGCGCCATAGGCGAGGTCGATGTCCGCCCTCGCCTCGCGTCGATACGCCTCGGCGTCGCGGTGCCAGTTCGCGATGATCGCCGGATGTTCGGCCACGCGGCCACGGTTGTCGTACTCGGCCGTCAAGTTCATCGCGCGACTCCCATCCCTAGAGAAACCTCACTGCGGCGGCGCCATGCTCGGCGCGCAGCCTCGCCACATCGACGCCCAGCGGCTGACCGTCCAAGACCCGCCATTCGCCGCCGATCATGACGCGGTCAGCCCTGTGCGCTCCGCAAAGGACCAGCGCCGCCAGCGGATCGCCGGCACCGGAGAAACGCAGCTCATCAAGCGTGTAGAACGCAAGATCGGCCTGCCGCCCGATTGCAATCTCGCCGATGTCGCGCCGGCCCAGGCACCGGGCCGACCCGGCGGTGGCCCAGCGCAGCGCGTCGTGATGAGTCACCGTCGCGTCGTAGGTCAGCCGGTTGATCATCAACGCGTGCCGCACGGTTTCCATCAGGTTCGAGCTGTCGTTCGACGCCGAGCCGTCAACGCCAAGACCGACCGGCGCGCCCGCCGTCTCGAGTTCGCGCGTCCGACACTGGCCGGACGCCAGCACCATGTTGGAGGTGGGACAGTGGCAGACGCCGACACGGTGCTTGCCAAGCCTGGCGATCTCCCCGTCGGAAAAATGAATCCCGTGGGCCAGCCAGGTGCGCTCATTCAGCCAGCCCACCGTCTCGAGATAGTCGAGCGGCGACATGCCGAAACGCGCCCTGCAGAATTCGTCCTCGTCCCGGGTTTCGGCCAGATGCGTGTGGAGGCGGCAATCATGCTTCGCCGCGAGCTCGCCGCAGGCGCACATGAGCGACTGCGTGACCGAGAAGGGCGAACACGGCGCAAGCGCCACCTGCACCGTGGCGCCCTCCCCGCGCTGGTGATACTTGCCGATCACCCTCTCGCAGTCGGCAAGGATCGCATCTTCGTCCTGCACCACGCTGTCAGGCGGAAGGCCACCATCCTTCTGCGACAGGTTCATTGACCCTCGCGTAATGGTCATCCTCATCCCCAGCCGCCGCGCTTCCTCGACCTGGATATCCATGGCCGCATCGAGACCCTCCGGAAACACATAGTGATGGTCCGATGTGGTGGTGACGCCCGAGAGGAGGAGTTCCACGAGCGCAAGACGCGTGGCCAAGCGCAGGGCCTCGGGCGTGAGCCGAGCCCACACCGGATAAAGCGCGCGCAGCCAGTCGAACAGCTCCTTGTTGATGGCCTGGGGGTGGGCGCGGGTGAGGGTCTGGTAGAAGTGATGGTGGGTATTGACCAGCCCCGGCAGAACCACGTGGCGAGAGGCATCAAAGACCTCGTGCACCGGTCGTTTGGGAAAGTTGCCGGAGGGCAGCAGCTCCACGATCCGGCCGCGCTCCACCACAAGGCCTCCCTCCGCGCCTGCGGCGAGGCAGGCAAGCGGCGACTTGATCCAGAGACGGGCCATTGCTTCGAGTTCCGGCTGAACGACAAGGGGTTGAATTGGCCCCGAGACTTGGTTCACAATACTCGCACGGGACCCAGACGATGCCAAGCTGGCATCACAACCGACGGGCCCACAGGGAGTAGATCAATCATGACATCAATGAAACGCGTGATCGTTTCAGCACTGGCGCTGTGCGCATGCGCCGGCGTCGCCGCCGCGCAGGAGATGAAGACGGAGCTCGGTGCCGGCGAAGGACAGGTCGATATCGTGGCCTGGCCCGGATACATCGAGCGCGGCGAGACCGACAAGAACTACGACTGGGTGACCGAGTTCGAGAAGGCCACCCAGTGCAAGGTCAACGTCAAGACGGCCGCCACCTCGGACGAGATGGTGACCCTCATGAACCAGGGCGGATTCGACCTCGTCACGGCCTCGGGCGATGCGTCCTTGCGCCTGATTGCCGGCAAGAAGGTCCAGCCGATCAACACGGCACTCATCAAGGACTGGGGCACGATCGATGACCGCCTCAAGGAAGCGCCGTGGCATACGGTGGATGGCGTGCACTACGGCGTTCCCTATCAGTGGGGTCCGAACGTGCTGGCCTACAACACCAATGTCTTCAAGGAAGCGCCCAAGAGCTGGTCGGTCGTCTTCGAGGAGCAGAATCTGCCCGACGGCAAGTCGAACAAGGGCCGCGTCCAGGCCTTCGACGGACCGATCTATGTGGCTGACGCTGCGCTGTTCCTGATGACGCACAAGCCCGAGCTGGGAATCAAGAATCCCTACGAGCTGAACCAGCAGCAGTTCGATGCAGTGATCGAGCTGCTGAAGGGCCAGCGCCAGCTGGTCGGCCGCTACTGGCATGATGCCATGGTGCAGATCGACGACTTCAAGAACGAAGGCGTCGTGGCCTCCAGTTCCTGGCCCTTCCAGGTCAACCTGCTCCAGGCGGACAAGCAGCCCGTGGCATCGGTGGTTCCGGAAGAGGGCGCCACCGGCTGGGCCGACACGACCATGATGCACGCGGAAGCGCCGCATCCGAACTGCGCCTATCTGTGGCTCAACCACTCGATCTCGGCGAAGCTCCAGGGCGATCTTGCCGCCTGGTTCGGCTCGGTGCCGTCGGTCCCGGCGGCCTGCAAGGGCAACGCCCTGCTCACCGACGCGGGCTGCGCCACCAACGGCTTCGACAACTTCGACAAGATCTGGTTCTGGCGCACGCCGACGTCGAAATGCGGCGCCGAGGGCGGCTGCGTGTCCTATGCGCAATGGGACAAGGCCTATCGTGAAGTGATGGGCCAGTAAGGCCGCAAAGGCAAACCTCAGGACCCCGGCCTTCGGGCCGGGGTCTTCATTCGGATCCCGTCATGCCGACCGCCGTCAGCTTTCAACACGTCTCGCGTCATTTCGGTCCCGTTCGCGCCGTCGATGACGTGTCGCTCGACATTCCAGAAGGCGAGTTCTTCGCCATGCTCGGGCCCTCCGGCTCCGGCAAGACCACCTGCCTCAGGCTGATTGCAGGCTTCGAACAGCCCAGCGCCGGCCATATCGAGATCTTCGGCGAAACGGCCGAGGGCCTTCCGCCCTATCGGCGCAACGTCAATACCGTGTTCCAGGACTACGCGCTCTTTCCGCACATGAGCGTGGGCGAGAACGTCGCCTATGGCCTGATGATCCGCGGCGTACCGCGAGCCGAGCGCGAGGCCAGGGCGCTCGACGCCCTGGCCATGGTGAAGCTGCAGGGTTTCGAGCAGCGGCGACCCGCGCAGCTTTCGGGCGGCCAGCGCCAGCGCGTGGCGCTGGCACGGGCGCTGGTCAACCAGCCTCGCGTGCTGCTTCTCGACGAACCCCTGGGCGCGCTCGACCTCAAGCTCCGCGAACAGATGCAGGAAGAATTGAAGGCGCTGCAGAAGAAGCTTGGCATCACCTTCGTCTTCGTCACGCACGATCAGGGCGAGGCCTTGTCCATGGCCAACCGGGTGGCCATCTTCACTGAGGGAAAGATCGTGCAAACCGGCACGCCGGCGGACGTCTACGAGCGCCCGCGGTCGCGCTTCGTTGCCGATTTCGTAGGGTCTTCCAACGTCCTGCCGCCAGAGTTCTCCGCCGCCCATGGCGGCGCCAGTCTCTGGACCAGCCTGCGTCCCGAGAAGATCAGGCTGCTATCCAAGGAAGAAACGACGCCCAAGGGCTTCCCGCGCGCGCGCGGCCCCATCACCGCCGTCCAATACCAGGGTGCCACGACACGCATTGCCGTCGACGTCTCGGGAACGCGTCTCATCGCCGCCCTTCCGGCAGGCCATCCCCCGCTTCGCGAAGGTGAGACCGTCACCCTTGCCTGGGCGCCGGACAGTCCTGTCGCCATGGACACGGCATGACCGACGCCGCAGCCACCCGGCCCTCCTCCAGTGGCCTGTCAGACTTCTTCTTCCGCCGGCCCGGGCTTCTGACGCTCGCGCTCCTGTTGCCGCCGCTTCTGTGGTTGGGCGTGGTCTACGTCGGCTCGCTCTTCGCACTGCTTCTGCAGAGCTTCTATTCGCTGGATGAATTCTCGGGCCTGATCGTTCCCGAATTCACCCTGGCCACCTATGGGCACCTCTTCGCGGCCTCGAACCTTGCGATCATCATGCGCACCGTCACCATGGCCGCGATCGTGACCCTGACCAGTGCCATCGTCGCCTTTCCCATCGCCTATTTCGCCGCCCGCTATGCCAGGGGTGGCTGGAAGGCGCTGTTCTATCTCGCTGTCATGATGCCGCTGTGGTCGAGCTATCTGGTCAAGGTCTATGCGTGGAAGCTGATCCTGGCAAAGGAAGGTATCGTCACCTGGATCGCCGACAAGCTCCACCTGGGCTGGGCACTGGATGCGCTGCTCAGCATCCCGGTCATCGGTGGTTCGTCGCTATCCTTCAGCTACATCGGCACGTTTCTGGTCTTTGTGTATATCTGGCTGCCCTACATGATCCTGCCGACCCAGGCGGCACTCGAACGCGTTCCCAAGAACTTCATCGAGGCCTCCGCCGACCTTGGCGCCACTCCGGGACAGTCATTCCGCACGGTGATCCTGCCGCTCGCCATGCCGGGAATCATCGCCGGGTCCATCTTCACATTTTCCCTTACCCTGGGCGACTACATCATCCCGCAGATCATCGGCAATTCCAGGCCCTTCATCGGACCCACCGTCTACGCGCTGCAGGGAACCGCGGGCGACATCCCGCTGGCTGCGGCCTTCACCGTCGTGCCGGTGGTGATCATGGGCATTTACCTCGCGGTTGCCCGCAGGCTGGGGGCCTTCGATGCACTCTGAGCCGCGGGCAACATTCGGGCTGAGGGCCGCGGCGATCGGCGGGCTGCTGTTCCTGCATCTGCCGCTCGCTCTCATCTTTCTCTATGCCTTCACCACCGAGGAGAAGAGCTATCAGTTTCCACCGCCGGGCTATACGCTGAAGTGGTTCTCGGTTGTCTGGGGACGCCAGGATATCTGGGACGCGATCTGGCTTTCGGTGAAGGTTGCCGGCATCGCAACGCTGATCGCACTGTTTCTGGGAACCTGCGCGGCGGCGGCCGTGTCGCGCGCCAGGTTCTTCGGCAAGGACTATCTTTCGCTGCTCTTCATCCTTCCCATCGCACTGCCCGGGATCATCACCGGCATTTCACTGCGATCGGCCTTTAGTATCCTCGACATCCCCTTCTCGACCTGGACCATCGTGCTGGGCCACGCCACCTTCTGCATCGTGGTTGTCTACAACAACGCCCTCGCCCGGTTCCGCCGCACCTCCGGCAGCATGATCGAGGCCTCCATGGATCTGGGTGCCGACGGCTTCCAGACCTTCCGCCACGTGGTGCTGCCGCAGATCGGATCGGCGCTGCTGGCCGGCGGCATGCTGGCCTTCGCCCTGTCCTTCGACGAAGTGATCGTGACGACCTTCACGGCCGGCCAGCAGGCCACGCTGCCGATCTGGATGCTGAACGAGCTGATCCGCCCGCGCCAGCGGCCGGTGACCAACGTTGTCGCCATCTTCGTGATCGCGGTGACCTTCCTGCCGATCCTGGTCGCCTACTACTTCACCCGCGAAGGCGAGCACACGGGCGGCTCCGGCAAGTAGCGGGTCAAACTCACGGGGTCGGCGGCTCCGATCCTGGCTCCGGCAGGTGCATCTCGAGCGGCTGCTCCATCTCGGTGCCGTCCAGGGGTTCTTCGTCGGCGGTGAGTTCGTCGCTCATGCGCGGCAGGGGCATGTCGAATCCGGGTGGCAGGTTGGCATCGAGCAGCCCCGCGCCCTTCAGCTCCTGAAGGCCCGGAAGATCGCTGATCTCGCTCAGGCCGAAGTGGCTGAGAAAGGCCTCGGTCGTGCCATAGGTCACGGGCCGGCCCGGCGTCTTGCGCCGGCCGCGCATCCGGGCCCAGCCCACTTCCAGAAGCGTGTCGAGCGTGCCCTTGGAAATCGCGACGCCGCGGATGTCCTCGATCTCGGCGCGGGTCACGGGCTGATGATAGGCGATGATCGCGAGTGTCTCGATCGCCGCCTTCGACAGCTTGCGCTGCTCGACCGACTCGCGGCGCAGCAGAAAACTCAAGTCCTCTGCGGTACGGAACGACCACTTGCCGGCAACTTCGACCAGATTGACACCGCGATTGGCAAAGTTGGCCTGCAGATCGGCCAGAAGGCCCGCCACATCGGTTCCCTCGGGCAGGAAGCTGGCAAGCTTCGCGATCTCCACCGGCTCGGAAGCCGCAAACAGCAGGGCCTCGACAATGCGCAGATGCTGGTTGCGGTCGGCGCGCGGATGCAGCGTGACGATGGCCAGTTCATCGGCCATATCCGTTCCATCCGTGGCCGGATCATCGACTGGAAGGTCTTCGAGGCTCATGTTGTTCGGATGCATATGTCTTACTCCAGACACGGATGATTCAGGCCGCGGACTCGTGCCGGCGCATGAAGATGGGACGGAACGGCCCGTCCTGACGCAGATCGAGAATGCCTTCGCGCGCAAGCTCCAGCGAAGCGGTGAAGCTCGAGGCCGTCACCGACCGCCGCATGCCCGGCTCTGCCAGATAGTCGGCTAGCCAGGAGTCGAACGGCGCCCAGTCGCTCATGGAGCCGACCAGGCGTTCAAGCGCGCCGCGCGCCTCCTTGATCGACCAGGTCGGCAGCTTGCGGATGTTGTAGGTCTGCCGCGTCATCTTCTTCTGGCGCCGCTCGGCATAGGCCTTGAGCAGATCGATGATCGTGTCGCCGTATTCGCGGCGCGTGTCGAAGACCAGGGGCTCCGGAGCGCCGCGCGCAAAAACATCGCGGCCGAGAAGGTTCCGCGCCATCAGCTTCGCGCCGGCATCGCGCATGGCCTGCAGGCGCTGCAGCCGGAAGGCGAGACGGGCGGCCATGTCCTCGGGCTCTGCCTCGGTGCTGCCCTCAGGAGCCGGGATCAGCATGCGCGACTTCAGATAGGCCAGCCAAGCGGCCATCACCAGATAGTCCGCCGCCAGTTCCAGCTGCAGTTTGCGGGCATTCTCGATGAAGCCAAGATACTGCTCGGCGAGCGCCAGAATGGAAATCTGCTTGAGGTCGACCTTGTGGTGACGGGCCAGCTCGAGCAGCAGATCGAGTGGTCCCTCGAAGCCGCCGACATCGACGATCAGAGCGGAACCCTCGGCAGCTTCGGACTGCACGTCATTGCGCAGGGGCGCATCGCCGTCCGGCCAATCCTGCGGGGTGTTGTCAGTTTCGCTGCCGGTCAAGCCACCTACTCCTCGTGTCGGCCCTGATTACCAAGGCTGGGCCGATGATTCGACGCGCAAGCCCCAACTTATCCCCAGTTTCACCCGGAGACGAGACGCTCCAGATCCGCCAGCGCCGCCTTCAGATCGAAACGCTGCGGCTTGCGCGCGATCTTGAGAGCAGCACGGGCGCGCCGCAGGGACTTGCCGGTCAGCGGTCCCGCCGCGGCCGCCACTTCTTCCATTTCGGCCATCTCGCCGTTGCAGTGAAGCACCATATCGCAGCCGGCCGCGCGCGCGCCGCGGGCGCGGTCTGCGAAGCTGCCGGCCAGTGCCTTCATCGACAAATCATCGGTCATGAGCAGGCCGTCAAAGCCGATCTGCTTTCGGATCACGCGCTTGATGACCTTCGGCGAGAGTGTGCCAGGAAGGTCCCTGTCGATGGCGGTGTAGACCACATGGGCGGTCATGGCCATCGGCGCATCGGCAAAGCCCGCGAAGGGCACGAAGTCGTGTGCGGCAAGGTCCTGCCGGCTGGCATCGACCACCGGGAGCGCCAGATGACTGTCGGATCTGGCCCGACCATGTCCGGGAACGTGCTTGATCACCGGGAGAACGCCGCCATCGAGAAAGCCCGCCACATGGGCCCGGGCCAGCGCCAGGACCTGTTCCGCGGTGACGCCATAGGCACGGCTTCCAATCACTTCATGCGCATCAGGCTGAGGCAAGTCTAGCACAGGCACACAGTTGACCGTGATGCCAGCCGCCCTCAGGTCGGCGGCCATCAGTCGGCCGATATTGCGCGCCGCGCGAAGGGCGGTCACCGGATCCCTGGCATAGACCTGACCGAAGACCCGGGCGGCCGGATAGGCCCGCCAGGCAGCCAGTGGTGGCCCCAGGCGTTGCACCCGGCCGCCTTCCTGGTCGATCAGCACCGGCGCGTCCTTGCGTCCAACCGCCTCGCGGAAGGACGTCGTGAGGGCCAGCAGCTGTTCAGGGGTCTCGCAGTTGCGCCGGAACAGGATGAGGCCCCAGGGCCTGGTCCTGGCGAGAAATCCGATTTCGCTCTTGCTTAGCGTGGGACCTGCGCAGCCGCAGATGAAGGCGCCGATTGCAGGCATGATCCAATTAGATCCGCGATCACTGGCCGCGGACGAGGCAGTCGCGTTCGCCGGCAGCGAAGAGCGAGCCGCAGACCTGGGTTGCCTGGTCGCGTGAATCCACAGGACCGATGCGGACACCATAGCGGGTGCCACCGGCCACGTTGGCGGGCACGACGCTGGTCTCGAGCCCGGCGATCACGTTTGCATGCTGCGACTGGACCCGTGCGCTTTCCTGACGGGCTTCGGCCTGGGTCCGGAAGGTTCCGAGCTGGATGTAGTAAGCGCCACCACCGGCACTGGCCGACCTTGCGGTGGACGGTTGCTGCTGGGGTTCGACGGACGCGACCTTCTTCTGGCCTGTCGCCGCAGGCGCGGCGCTGCTGCCATTGGCGGAAAACAGATCGAGCAACGTCTTCTTCTTCTTCACCTGCTGCTCTGCGGGAGCGGCGGGCGTGTCAACTGGAACCGAAGCCGTGATGCTGCCGGCATCCGCGGGCGCTTCCGCAACCGGCGCGGCGGGCGGAACAAGCACGACAGGTTCGGATCCCAGATTCTGGGCCTGCTGGCTCGCCTTCTTCTTGGTCGTCGAAACGACCTTCTTGGCCGTGGCCGGCGCCTGCTCGGTGGCGACCTCAGGCTCGGTCATGATCGTCTGCGCAGGCTCTTCCGCGGCTGGCGGCGACGCCTGCTGAGTATTCGCCGCTGTGGCCTCCGTCGCGCTCGGAACCGGGATTGCCGCCGGTTCCGCCGGCGCCGTGGCCGCCAGCTTCTCGGTGCCGGTCTGGTTCAGGCTGCCCTGCTGGTCGCTGGAGGGCGGCGGCAGCGGCAGTGGCGCGGGCTCTTCCAGAGTGCTGGGCACGTCCCCGGACGGCGCCGGGATCGCGCTTGTCCCCGTGTCCTGGCCGGTCGCGGCTGCGGGTTCGGGCTGCACCGGCACTTCCTCGGTCGGAACCACCTGGTCGTTGCCGACCTCCTGTTCGCCGACGATCCGGTCGTAGATCTGCTTCTTCTGCTGGGCCGGATTCTCACCCGTCGCATCCGTTCCGCCTTCCGGAACGGTCTTGTCGGGCTGATCGGGCGCCGCCACCACGGGAACCTGGCCCTGCGAGGCCGTAGACCCGGACTTGATGTTGGTGTTGTAGTACCAGACCACGCCGGCCGTGGCCACGGCGGCAGCCAGAAGCGCCGTCAGAAGCAGCCAGGGGCCACGCGAGCGCTTGCCGCGCTCCTCATAGTCCTCGTCGCCCTGCTCATAGGCGCTATGATAGTCGCGGGCACTGGCCCTGCGGCGCGGCGCCTCGTCCTCGAAGACGTCCTCCTGATCCTCATCGACCGCGGGGCGACCACGGCCGCGCGGCGCCGGTCCCGGTGCGCGGTTGAGCCGCGGCGTATCGTCGACATAAGGCTCGGGTTCGAAGCTGGGCTCGGGGCCCCGGGCATAGGGCTCGTAGCTTGGCGTCCGCCGCACCGGCGGCGGCGTCAGCCGACCTGGCGCCCCACCCAGTCCGGGCTCGCTGCCGTAACCACCGCGATAGGTGGGCTGGTAGCGCGCGCTGCCGGTGCCAGGATAACCCGTGGCCGGATCGATAGGCCGGTAGGGCGGCGTGTCGGTGCGATAGGACGGTGCTGATCCGGAAGGCCCGGATGGCCTGATGTATGGCGTCTGGCCGCGATCACCGCCGAGCGCGGGACGCGGCGGCACGAGCGGCCCGGGCGGAATCCGGCCCGTCGGCGCCGGCGCTTCGGCATTGCCCTTGTCATCGGCGAAGCTGAACTTGGGCCGCGATGCGCCACTTGCCGGCATGGGCGGCGGCTCGGCCGCCCGTGGGCGTGACGGCATGGCAGGCGGCTTGTCCGACATACGGCTCTCGGCGCGCTCGCGCGCGGCCTGCACCCGCTGTTCGGCGAGCCGCTCGGCCGCGGCGCGCTGGGCCCGCAGCTTGTCGGCAAGCGCGTCGCCCGGCGGCGGCGACGGCTGCGAGGGCTGGGACGGCGCTGCCTTGGCCGCTGGCGCTCGCGGCGCCATCGGCGCCGGACTGCGCGGTGCCATTGGCGCCGGACGCGCTACCGGTTGCGGCGCCGGCCGCTGGCCTCCGGGGGGCGAAGCCGAACTGGGCTCGGACCCTTGTTGCGCTTTGAACTCATCAGAAATCTTGGGCATGTCCCGTGTGCCAATCCCCAGGCGTTCCCGCCAGTTCCGTTTGTCGCTCGTGCCGTTCGTCGAGTCTTGATCCATGTGTCAGCCGTTCGCTTCTACATCTCGTCGGCTGGTCGCACGCCGAGAATCCGCAACCCGTTCGCCAAAACATAGCGAATCACGCGCAAGAATGCGAGCCGCGTTATCGTTGTCCCAAGATCTTCCCGCAAAATAAATCGCAATTGCGGCGACTCTTTGCCTTTGTTCCACAGGGCGTGGAATTCTCCTGCCAACTCATAGAGATAGAATGACACGCGATGCGGTTCGTGGGCGCTCGCCGCAGCTTCAAGCAAGCGTGGATATTCCGCGATCCTGCGGATGATACTCAGTTCCGATGCATCCGTCAGCAGACTGAAGTCCGGAGAGCCACCTGAAATCCCCTCGGCCTCCGCAGTGCGCAGCACCGACGAGATCCGCGCGTGCGCATACTGGACGTAGAAGACCGGATTGTCCTTCGACTGCTCAGTCACCTTGGCGAAGTCGAAGTCGAGCGGAGCCTCGTTCTTGCGGAACAGCATCATGAAGCGCACGACGTCGGGGCCGACCTCGTCGACGACCTCCCGAAGCGTCACGAACTCGCCGGCCCGTTTCGACATGCGCACCGGTTCGCCGGCCCGGAACAGCTTCACGAGCTGGCACAGGCGCACGACGACCTTGACCGCGCCGGGACCTGCGAGCGCGGCGGCCACCGCCTCGAGCCGCTTGACGTATCCGCCGTGGTCGGCGCCGAGAATGTAGATCAGTTCCCTGAAGCCGCGCTTGATCTTGTTGCGGCTGTAGGCAACGTCGGAAGCAAAATACGTATAGGACCCGTCGGACTTGAGGAGCGGCCGGTCCATGTCGTCGCCAAAGGCGGTGGCCCGGAACAACGTCTGCTCCCGGTCTTCCCAATCTTCCGGCACTTCGCCTTTCGGCGGCGGCAGGCTGCCCTGATAGACGTGTCCGCCGGCGCGCAGATCGGCGATTGTCTCGGCCACTTCACCGCTGTCGTGCAGCGATTTCTCGGAGAAGAACACCTCCTGGCGGATATTGAGGGCCGCGAGATCGTCGCGGATCATGTCCATCATCATCGCCATGGCCACGGACCTGGTGATCGGCAGCCATTTGGCTTCGTCCATCGCCAGAAGAGAATTGCCATGCTGCGCCGCCAGTGCCTCCCCGACGGGCTTGAGATAGTCGCCGGGGTATAGTCCTGCGGGGATCTCGCCGATGTCCTCGCCCAGCGCCTCGCGGTAGCGCAGGAATGCCGAGCGCGCGACCGTGTCGACCTGGGCGCCCGCATCATTGATGTAGTATTCGCGGGTCACGTCAAAGCCGGTCTCGACGAGCAGCTGGGCCAGCGCATCGCCGAACACCGCACCACGGCAATGGCCGACATGCAGCGGACCGGTCGGATTGGCCGAGACATACTCGACGTTGGCCTTGAGCCCGCCGCCCAGGTTGGAGCGTCCGTAGCCTTCGCCGAGCTTCAGCGCCGAAGCCAGCAGGCGCGGCCACACGGTGGCCGATAGACGAATGTTGATGAAGCCCGGCCCGGCAATCTCCACGGCGGCAATGTCGGGCAGCGCCCGCAGCTTTGCCGCGATGGCCTCGGCCACCGCGCGCGGCGGCTTGCCGAATGCCTTTGTCAGCACCATTGCCGCATTGCTTGCGATGTCGCCGTGCGACGGATCGCGCGGCGGCTCGGCCGTCACCTTCTCGAGGTCCAGCGTTCCCTGCAGCCCCTGCTCCGCGGCAACCGCATTGGCCGCTTCCCGGATGCGGGAGAGATAGTCAGAAAACAAATTCATTGATTGGTCTAAGCCTTTGAATTCAATGCGGACGTTGCCCTAGCGGAAAAGCGGATCGAGGTCAAACATGCGTTTGTGCTGGTCCAGTGCAAAACGGTCCGTCATCCCTGCGATGAAGTCGCAGACCTGGCGGGCAAAGCGGCTCCGGTCGTCGGTGAAGGACTCTTCCCGCCAGTTTGCGGGGAGGAGCGACTGATCCGCCAGATAGGCCTCGAACAGATCGCGCACCACGCGCTGCGCCCGCTCCATGATCCCCGTGACCTGCGGATGCTTGTACATCTTCCCGGACAGGAAGGACTGAAGCGTGCGGTTCTTCTCGGCCATCTGCGCACTGAAGCCGACCAGCGGACGCCCCAGCGCCCGCACCGCGTCGGCCGATGTGGGGGCCAGCGCTTCGGCACGGCGCCGTGTCTCGGCAATGACGTCCGCGATCATGTCGGAGATGACGCGGCGCACCGTTTCATGAATGGCGCGCTGGGTGTCGATCCCCGGCCACGTCTTCAGGACCGTGGCGAGGGCCTCGCCTGCGAGCGGCACATCGCCCAGGTCGATCACATCGAAGAGACCTGCCCGCAACCCGTCATCGGTATCATGGGCATTGTAGGCGATGTCATCGGAGATCGCGGCGACCTGCGCTTCGGCCGAGGCATAGCTGGCCAGTTGCAGGTCATGCATGGCGGCGTATTCCACGATGGCTTCGGGCAGTCCGCGCTCGCGATAGAGGCCACGGGGGTTGCCCTCGTCATCGACTAGGGGACCGTTGTGCTTGACCAGCCCTTCGAGGGTTTCCCAGGAGAGATTGAGACCATCGAAGGCCGCATAGCGGCGCTCCAGCCGCGTGACGATGCGCAGCGACTGGGCATTGTGGTCGAATCCGCCATAGGGCCGCATCAACCGGTCCAGCTCGCGTTCGCCGGCGTGTCCGAAGGGCGTGTGGCCGAGATCATGCGCCAGCGCCAGCGCTTCGGTCAGGTCTTCGTCCAGTCCCAGCGCGCGGGCGATGGAACGGGCCACCTGGGCCACCTCGATCGAATGGGTCAGGCGCGTGCGGTAGTGGTCACCCTCGTGATAGACGAAGACCTGGGTCTTGTGCTTCAGGCGGCGGAAGGCCGAGGAGTGGATGATCCGGTCGCGGTCCCTGGCGAAGGGCGTCCGCGGCGGGGATTCGGCCTCCGGCACCAGCCTCCCCCGCGACTGTTCGGGGAGAGAAGCGTAGAGGGCCGTGAAACGCTGCATCGCGGGAATCCATTGACAAGCGCGGAGTTGTTCCCAACATACACGATCGTCATGACCGCCATAACCCTCACGGAGCGCGCTGCCCAGCGCATCAAGGAAATCACGGGCGCGGAAGCCGGCAAGTCGGCGTTGCGCATCGCCGTGAACGGCGGCGGCTGCTCCGGTTTCCAGTATGAATTCGTGCTGGAGAGCGGACCTGCCGCGGATGACCTGGTGATCGAGCGCAATGGAGCGGTTGCACTCGTCGACGCGGTTTCGCAGGGATTTCTCGATGGATCTGTCATCGATTTCGTCGATGATCTGATCGGTCAGTCCTTCCGCATCACCAATCCCAATGCCACGTCGTCCTGTGGCTGCGGAACCAGTTTCTCGATCTGAGCTTGCGGCAGCCGCGGCGAGCCGCCATCATGCCGTCATGCAGATTGCCACCTGGAACGTCAATTCGATCAAGGCCAGGACCGACGCCGCACTGGCCTGGTTGAAGGAAGCTTCGCCCGACGTCGTTTGCCTGCAGGAGATCAAGTGCGAGGACAGCGCCTTTCCCGGAGCGCTGTTCGAGGACCTTGGCTACAGTGTCGTGACGCACGGCCAGAAGACCTACAATGGCGTGGCCATCCTTTCGAAGACGCCGCCCGAAGACATCCGCAGAGGCCTGCCCGGCGATGGCGACGACGGACAGGCGCGCTACCTGGAGGCCATCATCCCCTTCGCCGCAGGGGCCTTTCGGGTCGCCAGCATCTATCTGCCGAACGGCAATCCGGCGGGAACCGACAAGTATCACTACAAGCTGCGCTGGATGGACCGGCTGAAGCGCCATGCCGTGAAGCTTCTGGAGCTCGAGGAACCGCTGGTGCTTGCTGGCGACTACAACGTAATCCCGCAACCGATCGACGCGCGCTTTCCCGAGAACTGGGAGGGCGATGCGCTGTTCCTGCCGGAAAGCCGTGCCAAGTTCCGTGAACTGGTGAATCTCGGACTGACCGACGCCCTGCGCCAGTCGCTGGGCGATGCGCCCGGACTCTACACGTTCTGGGACTATCAGGCCGGTGCGTGGCAGAAGAACAACGGAATCCGGATCGACCACCTGCTGCTGTCGCCGCAGGCGGCCGACCGCCTCAAGGCGGTGCGCATCGACAAGCACGTTCGCGGCTGGGAGCGCCCGCCCGACCACGTTCCCGTCATCGCGACGTTCAAATAGGCAAACGAAAGCCCGCGACCTTGCGGCAACGGGCTAGTCGAACAGCCTGCGATGGCGGGCCTTGTTACTTCGTGACGGGCTTCACGCCGAAGGCTGCGAGGCTCGCTTCGAAAGGCTTGTAGGCCTCCTTGGCGGTGGCGACATAGAGTTCATTGAGCTTGGTCATCTGCGCCACGAAAGCCTCGTAGGACTCCTTGGCGAAGGCGGACTGGACCTCGAAGGCCTTGTCGATGGACTTCGCGGCGGTGGCCTTCTCGAAAGCGGCGGAGCCCTTCTCGAACGCCTTGCGCGAGAAATCCGCGGTTTCCTGGGCAATCGACTGGAAGCCCTTGGTCACGGCATTGGCCGAAGCGATGTAGGCCTCGACGCCATCTTTTCCGAAGCTCTGGAACTCTTCAAACGACTTGATCATCTGGTTTCTCCTGGTGCGTACTGCGCTGAACTTGATGCCCATAATATGTGCAGTGCAGCATGGTTGTCAATGATTTTTTGCGTTGCAACATGAACTGCTTCTGCTATTCAACCGTCCATCTCCATTTACTTCTCGGTAACGCGGCCGAGGACAGTATGGCCTTGCGAAAATGGGGATAATCGCTCGGCCCGCATGCCAGACAGTGTGGCAGGACGCGGTTTTTTGTGTTGAGTTCATCGGGCCGATTCTCTGGCCGAATGGTGGGACGATATGCGTGCGTTGGCTTTGGGTCTTGTGCAGGGGCGAAACGATTCGATGACGGCAGCGGTACGGATGATCCTGTCGCTGGTGCTCGTCGTGGCGCTGGCCGTAACGGCGCCGACACTGGCTCTGGCGGCGCCACCATTCTCGGCACTGACCATCGATGCCCGCACCGGCAAGGTGCTCTATGCCAAGGATGCCGATGGCTTGCGTCACCCCGCATCCCTCACGAAGATGATGACGCTCTATATTCTTTTCCAGGACCTCAAATCGGGCAAGATCACGCTGAAGTCGCCCATTCGCATGTCAGCGCGGGCGGCGTCGCGGCCGCCCACGAAACTTGGCGTGAAACCCGGCGGCACCATTCCGGTCGAACTGGCCATCAGGGCTCTCGTTGTCAAATCCGCAAACGATGTCGCCTCGGCAGTCGCCGAAAACCTCGGGGGAACCGAGGATGCTTTCGCCAAGCGGATGACCAAGACGGCCAAGGCGCTGGGCATGACCCGGACGACGTTCCGCAATGCATCGGGCCTGCCCGATCCGGACCAGTGGACGACGGCGCGCGACATGGCGACGCTTGGCCTTCGCCTCATGCGCGATTTCCCGGAATACTACCCTTATTTCCGCACGCTGTCCTTCACCTATGCCGGCAAGACGGTGGCGACCCACAACCGGCTGCTGAAGAACTACAAGGGCACTGACGGCATCAAGACGGGCTACATCGCCGCGTCGGGTTTCAATCTGGTCAGCTCGGTGCGCCGCGGCGACAAGCGTGTCGTTGGCGTTGTCCTTGGCGGCAAGACCGGCAATAGCCGCAACGCCTACATGATGAAGATGCTCACCGAAGCCTTCCCCAAGGCCAAGGGTGGCAAGACCATCGCTGCATTGGCCGGTTCATCGAAGGGCGTTGTCGCCGAGGTCGCGGATGCCGACGCCGACAACGCTGCTGCCAGCACAACTCCGGAACCGTCCATCGCGTCGCTGTCCGAAGCGGCGGAAGCCGCCGGCGATGCCGAAGACGGAAACGACGAGGTTCAGGTCTCCGGCGCGACAGTGAAGCCCGCCCAAGTTCCTGAGGCCCAGCCAAGAGTGATCGACGGCAGCGTCGGCGCGGCCGCCAACCTGCCGTTCCAGGTGAAGCCCAAGGTCACGCAGGGCCAGATCGATCAGGTCATCGCCGCCATGCAGAGCGAGGACTGGATCATCCAGACCGGGGCCTACCGGACCAAGCGCGACGCACAGGCGCAGATCAAGATCCTCCGCACCAAGCTCCCAGACCTGCTGGCCGGCAAGGATGGCTTCACGGTGACCGTTCAAAAGGGCGAGCTGACCACCTATCGCGCCCGCTTCTCCGGCTTCAGCGAAGAGGGAGCCAAGGCTGCCTGCGAGTCACTCGCCAGCCAGCTGGCCGAGTGTCACGTCGTCGCGCCGGCGTCCTGAAGAAGCAGTTCCTTCGCCTCGTTGATCTTCGCCGCCAGATAGTCGCTCCCGCCCTTGTCGGGGTGGAAGTCTTTCATCAGCCGGCGATGCGCCGCGCGGACCTGTTCGGCATCGGCGCCCTCCTGCAGGCCCAGAATGGCGAGCGCCTCCTTGCGGGTCATGCCCGACCCCGTCGAGGCCGCCTTGCGCTGCGGCTCGCCCCAGGCCTCGCGCCACCCCGCCCGGCTGCGGTCGAGCCAGGCTTCCAGCAGCGCGGCGCTCTTGTCGCCCGCCGCGGTGCAATCCTGGTGCAGGCGTTTCAATTCGTCCATCGACAGGCTGCTGAGACGCCTGCCCTTCAGCCCGCCATCCAGCACGGTGCCATCCATGCTGCCGCTGTCGTGATCGAGTTCCATGGACAATAGTGCCGTCGCCACGCGCGAGGATTGACCCGCGCTCTTCTTCTGCCAGGGAAATCCGCCGGGAAAAGCGGCATTCTGCCCGAGCAGGCCCAGGCCCAGCACGAAGAGGGGTGCCGCGATGTTCATGCCGCCCCGCAGCGCCATGAATCCGGCAAAGGCGATGACCGCGGCTCCCGCCGCCTTGCGCACCATGCCGCGCACCTGAGCCGGTTGGGCATTGGCGAACTGGCGGATCAGCCACCAGCCTCCGACCACGATGACGGCGGCGATGATCAGGTTCATGATGGCCCGACCATCATTTCATCTGGTCAAGCAGAAGCTGGGACGACCCGCCATGCCGGGCCGAATGATCGGCCAAGGCCGTTCGTCCGCCGGCGGCATAGACCGCGACCGCAGACAGCAGGTCGCGCAGCAATCGCGCACTGCCGGTTCCGAAACGGAAATAGGCCCCACGGGTGAGGCGCGCGATGTCGCGGAACGAGGCCTCTGCCACGGCATCCCGGCCCTCCTGGAACATGAAGGCCGGAATGCCGAGAAGGCCAACCTCTCCGGCCGCCTGCGCCACGGCGTCGACTGGTTCCTCCATGGCGTCACCCACATAGACCAGAGCGTTCACCGGCGCCGCCGCCGCCTCGGACTTCACGTGTTTCAGGACCCTGAGGATCTGCGTATTGCCGCCGCGGCATTCCACGCCGGTCATCAGACGGCCGAGGCCAGCTGCGTTGGAGGTCCAGCGCGAGGCCCGGCATTCGTTGAAGCCGCGGAAATAGACCAGCTGCACCTCGAGCCCGCCGACCTGGCCAGCCTCGGAAAACATGTCGGCCTGGATGGCCAGGGCCCGGTCCCAGGTCGGCTGGCGGCTCATGGTCGCATCCATGGCCAGCACAAGGCGTCCCTTGCCGCTGCCTGCGGTCTTGGGCGGGAGCGACTGCACCTTGGCGAGGAATGCCTCGACGCTGCCGTCCGCACCTATCGGCTTGATGTTCGCCATGCTGCCCGCCGTCTCATCGGTTCCGGGCGTTCACGGACTGCCCGGATCGCAGGGATCCGACTTCAGTTCCTCGAAGCGCGTCAGTTTGCCGGTCAGCGCGAATTGGCCGTAATCCATGACCAGTCCCGTGGCCACGCCGTTCTCATAGAGATCAAAGGACACCTGGTACTCCGGCGTGTCCTCTGCGCCGCCGACCGGATAGTAGCTCACCGAGATCGGCCAAGACGCGAGCCCCGCCAGGGACTTGACCTCGGCATTGGCGGCATCGCGCGCGTTCTGGCCCGGGGCCTTGCGGCCGCCGATGAAACTGATGGCCCGGTAGAGCTTTTCACCATCCGCACCGTCGAAGATGACGGTGGAATCGCGCGTCTGGCCGGCCACTGCCAGGTCCATGAGATGCAGCTGGTGCTGGGTCGGAAACATGGTGTCGGAAGGGATCTTGAAGGGCTTCAGGGTTGCCGAGCCCTGCTCGCCGCTGCCTTCGGCCCCCAAGGTCGGCCGCTTCACCGTGACCCGGCTGTCCTCGTGCAGCTTGCCGTTCACGAACTCCTTCTGATTGTAGTGCATTTCCAGAGAATCGGCGCTCTCGAACGAGGTGGATTGCGTATCGACCACCTTCACATCGCCATCGGACGGCGCAAAGCGATTGGCCATGCGGAAATTCACGGTCCAGCCTTCGCAGGTCGATCCCTGCACCTCGAACGCCAGGCGCCCCTCGGCCGAGGTCAGGCCGGCGCCCTCCGAAACCCGCAGGAGGCTGAGGTCGTAGATGGCCCGATGTGGGGCAATGGTCGCGGCCTGACTGGCCGGGACAATACAAAGGGCAAACAATGTCGCCAGGACTACTCTCATCGAACTTGCAACTCCTTGCGCGCGGTGGTCCATTTCCACTATGCAGCGCTTCTCACCAATTCACCGAGATTAGGGCAAGGACGAGATGACGGCAACCGGAGGACCTCGGCCACGCGTGCTCGCAACCCGGCGCATGATGCCCGATGTGGAGCAGCGCCTAGCAGCCAACTTCCGGGCCACGCTCAACGCCACCGACCAGCCCATGAGCCGCGACGTGATCCTGATGCAGGCCGCGGATCACGATGCGCTCCTGCTCACGTCCTTCGACAAGCTCGGCCAGGATTTCATCGGAGCCCTTCCGCCGTCGATCCGCATCATCGCAACCCATTCGGTGGGGTACGATCATCTGAACATTCCCCTCGCAAGGTCGCGTGGCGTTGCGGTCACCAACACGCCGGGCGTGCTCACCAACGCGACCGCCGACATCGCCCTCCTGCTCCTGCTGGGCGCCGCCCGCGGCGCCTCCTGGGGCGACCGGATGGTCAGGCAGGACGAATGGGGCGAGACCACCCTGACCGCCCCCATGGGGTTTGATGTGTCGGGCCGCAGCCTCGGCATTCTCGGCATGGGCCGGATCGGCCAGGCCGTGGCGCGCCGGGCCGCTGCCTTCGGCATGACCCTGCACTATCATTCGCGCCGTCCCGTGGCACCGCCTGACTCGCACGGGGCCACCTATCACGAGCGCTTCATCGACATGCTGCCCCATTGCCATTTCCTGTCCATCAACTGCACCTCGACACAGGAGACGCGCGGCATGATCGACGCCGCGGCGATCGCCAAGCTTCCGGACGGAGCCATCGTGGTCAACTCGGCCCGTGGCGACATCGTCGATGACGACGCGCTCATCGCCGCGCTGCAGTCCGGCAAGCTTGCGGCAGCGGGGCTGGACGTGTTTCGCAACGAACCGAAGATCGATCCGCGCTATCGCAAGCTCGACAACGTCTTCCTGCTGCCGCATCTGGGCAGTGCCACGCCCGGGACGCGCAGCGCCATGGGCCACAAATGCATCGACAACCTGCTCGCCTTTTTCAGCGGCCAGCGACCGCCAGACCTCTTGACAGGAGATTGACATGGGACTGATCGACAAGCGCCTCGCCGAAATTGGGCTTACTCTTCCCACCCCGGCGAAGCCCGTGGCCAATTACGTGCCGTGGGTCCGCACGGGTAACCTGGTCTTCATTTCCGGACAGGGCCCCCTTGCCGATGGCAAGCTGCTCTACCAGGGCCGGCTGCCCGACACGGTCTCGATCGAGGACGGCCAGAAATCGGCGCGGCTCTGCGCCGTCAACGTGCTGGCGCAGCTGCGCGAGGCGCTGGGCGGGGACCTTGACCGGGTGACTCGCGTTGTCAAGCTGGTGGGCTTCGTCAATGCCGCGCCCGACTTTGCCGATCATCCGAAGGTGATCAACGGCGCCTCGGATCTGATGGTGGAGGTTTTCGGCGACAAGGGGCGCCATGCCCGCTCCGCCGTCGGATCGCCATCGCTTCCCTTCAACATCTCGGTCGAAGTCGAGGCCATCATCGAAGTCGCCTGACGATGACATCCGACCTTTCCTGGCTGACGAAGAGGCCGATCGCCCATCGCGGGCTGCATGACAGGGAGCGCGGCATCGTCGAGAACACGGCAGGCGCCTTCTCCGCTGCCATGGCGAAGTCATTCGCCATCGAATGTGATCTGCAGCTGACCCGCGACGGAGACGCGGTGGTCTTCCACGACGACAGCCTGGAACGGCTGACCGAGGCGACAGGCACGGTGATCGCGCTGACCTCGGCCGAGATGCAGCGCCTGACGATCCGCGGGTCCTCCGATCGCGTACAGACACTCGAGCAGTTGCTCCTGCAGGTCAGTCGAAGGGTGCCGCTGGTAATCGAGCTGAAAAGCCACTGGGATGGCAGCGAAAGGCTGGTTCAGCGCGTTGTGGATGTCATGGCCCGCTATCGCGGACCCTATGCCCTGATGTCCTTCGATCCAGACATCGTCGCTGCCATTCGCCGGCTCGCGCCGAACACGCCGCGCGGCATCGTCGCGGACCGGGCAACGGATCCCTACTATGACAAGCTTGGTCTCTCACGCGCGCGCGAGCTCCGTACCCTGTCGCATCTGGCGCGCACCCGGCCGCATTTCCTGTCGTTCTATTTCCGCGATCTGCCCTGGGCGCCAATCCACGCCTACCGGGCAGCAGGATACCCTGTCATCAGCTGGACCATTCGCACGGCCGACGAGGCGTCCGAGGCGCTGCTCCACAGCGACCAGATCACATTCGAGTCCTTCGCGCCTGAATGCTGAAGGCCGTCGCCAGCGTGATGGAGATTCCCCGGACCGACTGGGATCGCCTCGCCAATCCCCCGGGCGCCCCGGTCAATCCGCTGGTGAGCCATGACTTCTTCCGCTGCCTCGAGCAGTCGGGCTGCGCGGTGGAGAGGACCGGCTGGGCGGGCCGGCATCTCGTCGACATTGACGCTGCCGGAACCGTGTCCGGGCTGGTTCCCTGCTATCTCAAGCGCCACTCCTATGGCGAGTACGTCTTCGACCACGCCTGGGCCGATGCCTTCGTCCGCGCGGGCGGCGCATATTATCCCAAGCTCCAGTGTGCCGTACCCTTCACGCCCGTGACCGGTCCCCGCTTCATGGCGAGCGATGCTACCCGGCGCAAACGGCTCGCGGATGGTCTGGTCGCGCTTTGCGCCGAAACCGGTACTTCCTCCGCGCATGTCACGTTCCTCCCGGAACGGGACTGGTCCGGGCTGGGCGGTGGACGCTGGCTGCAGCGCACCGACATACAGTTCCACTGGCACAATGCCGGCTTCGCAACTTTCGCCGATTTCCTTGCCAGCCTGTCCGCGCAGAAGCGAAAGAACATCCGCAAGGAGCGCGCGTCGGTCGCAGCCGCCGGGATCACCCTCGCCTGCCTCACCGGCGGCGATATCCGGGAAGCGCACTGGGACGCCTTCTACGATTTCTACATGGACACGGGCAACCGCAAGTGGGGCACGCCCTACCTCAACCGCAAGTTCTTCAGTCTCATCGGCGCTGCGATGGCAGAAAACATCCTGCTCGTCATGGCGAGCCGCGGTGGACGCCTGATTGCGGGCGCCCTCAACTTCATCGGCTCCGAAGCCCTCTATGGCCGGAACTGGGGCGCCATCGAGCATCATGACAACCTGCATTTCGAGACCTGCTACTATCAGGCGATCGAATTCGCCATTGCGCGGGGCCTCAGCCGGGTCGAGGCCGGAGCGCAGGGACCACACAAGCTGGCGCGCGGCTACTTGCCGGTGACGACCTACAGCCTCCACTACCTGGCCCATCCCGGCCTTTCGCGCGCCGTCGCGGACTATCTGGAGGCCGAACGGGCCGGCGTGGCCGAGGAACAATCCGTGCTGGCGACCCATTCTCCGTTCCGCCACGAAACGGATGGGTAGGGCGATGCGGCGCTGTCGCCCTCTTGCAGGCTGTATCGCGTTGCGGCAGGAACAGGAGGTGCCATGGAGAAGCGCCGATGTCCTACGATCCCAACAATATCTTCGCCAGGATCCTGCGTGGGGAAATCCCGTCCCACAAGATCTATGAGGACCAGCAGACGCTGGCGTTACTGGACGTCATGCCCCAGACCGATGGCCATACGCTGGTCATTCCAAAGACTCCGGCGCGTGGCCTGCTCGACGTTGCTCCGGACGTCCTTGCAAGGCTCATCGACGTCGTGCAGCAAGTCTCGCGCGCCGCGGTGAAGGCCTTCGACGCCGATGGATTCCAGATCCGGCAGTACAACGAGCCTGCCGGAGGGCAGACCATCTTCCACCTCCACTTCCATGTGCTGCCCATGCACGATGGCCAGGGCCTTCGCCCGCATAGCGGCAAGATGGCTGATCCGGCCGTTCTCGCGGCCCATGCCGAGCGCATCCGCAAGGCCCTCCGGAGCTGACGGTCGAAGCGGACCCCCAAGGGTCGGCCGCGCCAGCTGGCTCAGCGCGAGGCCAGTACGCGGGGCGGCTGTGCCAGCGCAATGCTCTTGCCCTTGGGCAGCTTCCAGATGCAGCTGCCATCGTTGCGGCACGCGACGTACCGAATCGACATCGTGCCGTGAAGAACGAAGAGAACGCCGCCATCCGCTTCTAACCCGTGGTGCGCGCAGGCCGCACTGGCCTCGCAGGCAGCCACCATGTTGTCCAGCTCTCCGGCATTTGCCGCGCCCGCCGCAGCCATGGCAGCCAGACTGACCAGTCCCGCTGCCGCAATCCCAACTACCTTGCGCATGTCTCAGCTCCTATTGTCTTTCGAGTTTCGTGGAGGGCAGATCAGCCGTTGTCGGATGATGCCTTGCGAAGGGTCGGCACGACTCTGCCGAGCTCGGCCATGTCGACGCCCATGTCGCTGAGGAGGTGCCCGTCCAGACTGCAGAGATGGTCGATGGCCACTCTGTCTCTCCGGCGCACCTTCGCTTCGGCGAAGAACCGTGCAAGCCACCGCCAGGTCACCTGCAGGCGTCCGGCGCCGCGGACGTTCAGGCCAGAAAGTTCATGCGCTGCGCTCGACATGTCCAGACCTCCATTGTAGGCCGCGCGGAACCCTGCGGTTCCAAGACCGACAACTTGCGACAGGAGCCGTCGACCAAGCGCTTGCTCTGCTGCGCACCCGGCCCGGTTCGCCGTTAGGAATGCGCCTGTTTGACGTTATTCGGCAGAGGCCCGGCTAGTCGGGAAGCCCGGCCTTGCGCAGCATGGCCAGCAGGCGCTGGTGGTGTTCGTCCTGGACATAGCGGGTGATGTAAGCGGGCGACAGGTTTTCCAACGTGATGTCGGGCGCGAGTCCGCGCAGATGTCCGATCGCCTTGCGGGCCTCATCGACATGGCCGTCGGCTGCGGCAGCGGCTGCCCAGAACACCACGCCGCGCAGGAAAGCCGGCTTTGCCCGCACCAGCTGGCGCGCAACGTCCAGAGTCTCGGAATAGTTGCCCATGGCAAACCTCGCGGTTGCAATGGTGCTTTGCCGCCAGAATTCCAACGGGTCATAGCCGCTCATGGCGAAGGCGGCGTCGAGTTCTTCGATCGCCTCCGCGGATCGGCCAAGCAGTGCCAGCTGCTCGGCAAGGTCTCCGCGCGCATTGGGCGACCGCGGATTGAGATCGATGGCGTGCCGCAGCTGATCCGCCGCCTCGGCATGGCGTCCGGCATTGGACAAAGCCCAGGCCAGCTCGCATCTCGCGATCTCGTCGTTGGGGGCGACAAGAACCACGGACTCCGCCAGGGCCAGTGCCCGGTCCACATTTTCGCCGGTCGCAGGAAGGGCTCCAAGGGAGATGCCTGCCGAGATCGCGGCAGACAGTGTGCGCCGCCCGCGCACGCTGTCGGGGTCAAGGGCAAGGGCCTCTTCCGCCAGCGCGATGGCCTTGCCCACGGAGTCCTTGGTCTGCTGGAAGAAGTTGACGATGGCACGATTGACCAGATGGCGCACGACTGGAGAGTCCGGCGGGGCGCGGTCGCGCAAGTTGAACTTGCTGAGCATCATCTCCAGTTGCACCGCCGAGACAATCGCCGATGACAGCTGCGTCTGTGACTCCAGCGCTGCTTCACCATCGAGGCGATCCGCCCAGACGAGATCGCCTGTCACCCTGTCGATCAACTGAACGTTGACCCTGAGACCCGTCCTTGTCGGTTGAATGCTTCCGCCAAGTGCGAAAGCCAGACCGGATCGCCCGGATCCGTCCTGCAGACCTACCGCGACAAAGTCCGGCGCCTGGCCAGGCTTGCCTGCCCGGACGACGATATCGCGGTCCGCCGAGAGGTCGCCGATCAGCTCCTGCGCCAGTCCCATGGCGAAGATCTCCTCGCCCGCGCCGCCGCCCAGGCAGAGGAATCGCTGGACTTCGACGGAAACCCGCGTTTCGGTCGCTTCCTTGGTTCGCTCGGAGAGCTTCGCCACCTTTGCTGCCGATGAATTCCACGACTTGCGCGCCTGCAGGATGCGTTCACGCAGCCTGTCGGTCTCGGCATCGGGCGGAACTCCATACTCCTTCAGCAAGATTGCCTTGCAGGCGTCGTACTGGCGGAGCGCCATGTCATGGTCTCCCATGGCGGCCAGCCGTTCCATGAGCAGGCGATGCGACGCCTCGCGCAGAGGCTCGACGACAAGCAGCCGGCGGGCATAGTCCAGTCCATTGCCGCCTTCCGTTCCCCGCGCCAGC
Organism: Hyphomicrobiales bacterium; assembly: GCA_046349195.1. Taxonomy (GTDB): domain Bacteria; phylum Pseudomonadota; class Alphaproteobacteria; order Rhizobiales; family Aestuariivirgaceae; genus Aestuariivirga. The sequence goes on along the minus strand of JAXMCU010000025.1, from coordinate 4,780 downwards.
CGCTCCAGTACAGTGACCGCCACATGCGACAGCCGGTCCCTCTCGCCGCTGGCCCAGTCCTCGTATTGGGATGATCCCGCGAAGAATCCGTCCAGGAAAGGCCCCTGATACAGGCTGGCGGCCTGTTCGAGATCGACGGCACCCTTGCGGCTGAGATCCGCAAAGTGATGGGTATCGCAGGCAACCGACCCCGGCTTGATCTGAAGCTTGTCGCCATCCGAAATGATCAGCTCGGCATCGTAGGCGGACAGGTCGCGCCGCAGCACCGCCAGGGTTTGGCGAAGGTTGTTGCGGGCGTGATCCTCGTCGCGGTCACCCCACAGCATGTCGGCCAGTTTGCTGCGGGACGCCAACATGCCCGGCGACTGACACAGATAGGCGAGCAAGGCCAGCGGCTTTCGACCTGGAAGCGAAACAACGGACCCGTCTGCTGCCTGAAGCTGTGGCTCGCCCAAGAGCTTGATCGCCAGTTGGCCGCGCGGCAGGTCGGATGACGTCAAGCACCACTCATCAAACAAGGTCTTGCGAAGCGTCAGATTCATGTTTCAGCCATCTATATCGTTGCAATGGAGAGAGTTTCGGCCTGACTTTGCGCGCTGGTCTGCTGCTCCAGGATGTAACTAACACGTTCCCTCACCATGGGACGTGATATTCCGCACAAACGGCTTGACCGCCATTTGCCACAATGCCAGCAATTGAGGTCTGCAGGCGTGCCTTGTGCACCGCAAAATGACGCTGTCGGGAGATCACGATTGAGCATCAAGGATGAAGTGGCCGTGCTTCGTGCGGTCCAGCCCTTTTCCGAACTGGACGAAACCAAGCTCAAGCTGCTCGCCTTCATGAGCGACTATGTCGTCTACAAGCGTGGTGAAATCATCATCCGGCAAGGCGAACCGGGAGACGTGCTCTTCGTCCTGATCGAAGGGTTGGTCGAGATTTCCATCGTCGAACCCAACGGCGCCAGGCAGGTCTCCACGATGGGACGACACACGTTCTTTGGCGAAATCGCGGTGATGAAGAAGACCTTGCGGGCGGCGACTGTCAAGGCGGAAACAGAGGCATCGGCGCTGCGCATTTCCAAGGACGTCCTCTACAAGATGATCGAGGCCGAGCCTGAACTGGGACGCCGTATCGCAGCGCATATCGACGCGTCCGGATACACGTATTCGTAGTCCGGTGCCGCCGAGAGCCAGTCTTTGATGCTTCACCACGCTGAGTCCTCATGTCCTGCTGCACGAGTGTCCAAGACGGCTGTGACAACCGCATGTCGCCGCTGTCCGCGCAGCCTCGATCCGAGATCGCGCCTGTTTGATTCGAGATGAGTGCTGACCCCGCAATCCGCACCGAGTTTTCATTCGAGGTGCAGACCGTCGATCCCTACTGGATCGTGCTTGAAGATGGCACGCGCATCGCGGGGACGCTGTGGCGACCGGTCACCCTCGATCCGGTCGCGGTCGTCACCGAGATGATCCCCTACCGGCGCCGCGACGGGACCCTGTTCCGGGACGAGGAGATTCATCCCTACATCGCGGGTCACGGCATTGCCTGTCTCCGCATCGATCTGCGCGGGTCTGGCGATTCCGACGGCTTCCTGCTCGACGAATACCTGCCCGGCGAACAGGACGACGCCTGCGCCATCATCGCCCATCTCGCACGCCAGTCCTGGTGCAACGGCAACGTGGGCATGACCGGGATCAGCTGGGGCGGATTCAATGCGCTTCAGGTGGCGGCACGGCGGCCATCGGCGCTCAAGGCAATCCTGGCGCTGTGCTGCTCGGATGACCGCTATGCCGATGACGTCCACTACATGGGCGGGGCACTTCTCACCGAAAACGAGATGTGGTCGAACTTCATGCTGGCGAACTGCAGCATGCCGCCTGACCCGCAGGTCGTGGGTGCCCGCTGGCGCGAGATGTGGCTGGCACGTCTCGCCGCGACATGCTCCTGGTCAGAGCACTGGCTCTCCCATCAGCGCCGCGACGCCTATTGGCGGCAGGGTTCGGTCTGCGAGGACCTTTCGGACATTCGGTGCGCGGTCATGGCGGTCGGCGGCTGGGACGATTCCTACTCGAATGCGATACCGCGTCTGTTGCAGGGACTGACCTGTCCGAAGCTTGGCATCGTCGGTCCCTGGACTCACACCTATCCCTGCCGGGGCGACCCGGGTCCGCGCATCGGCTTCCTCCAGGAGGCGGTCCGCTGGTGGAAACACTGGCTCTGCGCCGAGGAAACCGGGATCATGTCCGAACCTCTCTATCGCATCTGGGTCACGGGAGAAGAACGGCCGCGGCCTTGGTACAAGGATCATGCCGGCCAGTGGGCAGCAGAGGCGCAGTGGCCCAGCCCGCGCATCGCCTGGCAGACGCTCCACCTCAATGCATCCGGTCTCGGGCGGACCCCCGGGAACGGACCGGATCTCGTCCTGTCCAGTCCCTGCACCGCCGGTACGGATTTTGGCCGCTGGGGCGGCTATGGCGGAACCTCGCCCGATCTCGCGATCGACCAGCGCCACGAAGACGGCCAGTCGCTGTGCTTCGATACGGCGCCATTGGACGAGGACCTCGTCCTGATGGGAGCGGTCCAGGCCGAACTCGAGGTCAGCGTCGACAAACCAGCCGCAACCCTCGCCCTCCGACTCTGCGACGTCTACCCCGATGGCACATCGGCGCTGATCACCTATGGCGTCCTGAATCTCGCTCATCGCAATTCCCATGCCCGGCCGGAACCCTGCCCGGTGGACCGGCCCTTTCGCGTGACCATCTCGCTCAACGACTTTGCCCGGCGGCTGCCGAAAGGGCACAGGCTGCGGCTGGCCATCCAGACCCAGCTCTGGTTCGTGCTCTGGCCGCAGCCGGAAAAACCCACCGTGACGCTTCGCAGCGGCGCATCCACCGTGACCCTGCCGGTCAGGCCGGACTCGCCGCTTGACCGGCAGGTGCGCTTCGCGCCGGCCGAGACGTGCACGCCGATCTCGGCGACCGTGACCCGCGAATCCGGCGCCAGCAAGACCATAGAGGACGATCTCGCGACCGGAGTGCGCCGCATCCGTCTGGTGAATGACTTCGGCGGCTGGAGGATCGCCGCGCGTGATATCGGCGGATCGGCCCGTTCCGTTGATCAGTTCACGATCCATCCCGACGATCCCCTGTCGGCGCGGCTGCACACCACCTATGACTGGACCATGGAAAGCGGATCCCTGCGGGCCTCGGGCCTGGCCGAAACCCAGCTCACCGCGGATGCGACCCATTTCCACCTGACCTGGCGGATCGAGGTCAGCGAGGGAGACACCGTCATTCACCGGGCCGGCCGTGAGATCAGCTTCCCGCGCGACCATTGCTGAAGACCGGTCACGGACGATCTGGCCAAGCCGCCTGCAAGCGTCTAAAGCACCGGCCGAGCAAGAGGTAATCCATGTCGTCCGCAACCGATCTCGCCGCCGCCGCCCGGCGCATCCTCAATCATCTCGCCGGACTCCTGCAGGTGCCCGTTTCGGTGCGGCTCTGGGATGGCTCGACGGTTCCCCTCGGCACATCCGACACGGCCGGGCGCACCATCCTCATCACCGGGCCGGGCGTGCTGGGCACGCTGGTTCGCAAGCCATCGCTCGACACGCTGTTTCGGCTCTATGCCAAGGGCCAGATCACTTATGAGGGCACAAATCTCGTCGAACTGATGGACCTGCTGCGGCAGCGTCTGGACAAGGGCAAGATCACGCTGGCGCAAATCCGCAAGGGTCTGCCCTGGGGCGCGGTCCTCCGCTTCCTTCCGGTGAAGGCCGACGCCGAGGCCGCCCATGCCTATGCCGGCGACGAGGTCGCGGCGGGCCAGGCGCCACGCGACAACAAGGCCTTCGTGCAGTTTCACTACGATGTCAGCAATGATTTCTATGCTCTCTTCCTCGACCGTGAGATGGTCTATTCCTGCGCCTACTTTACCGACTGGTCCAATGACATCGACCAGGCCCAGCACGACAAGCTGGATCTCATCTGCCGCAAGCTCCGCCTGAAGCCGGGCGACCGCTTCCTCGACATCGGCTGCGGCTGGGGCGCCCTGCTCTGCCATGCCGCAAAACACTATGGCGTCACGGCCTATGGCGTTACGCTTTCGCAAGCCCAGTTCGACTATGCGACCGCCAAGGTGAAGCGGCTGGGACTTGCAGATCGGGTGAAGATCGAACTGAAGGACTACAATCTCGTCGAAGGCCAGTTCGACAAGATCGCCTCCGTTGGCATGTACGAGCATCTCGGCACGGCCAACTACGATACCTATTTTCGCAAGATGCGGTCGCTTCTGGCGCCGGACGGCATCTTTCTCAACCACGGCATCACCCGCCGCGCCGTGCGCAAGATCCGCCGCCGCCCGAGCCAGGCAAACCGCATCATCCTGCGCTATATCTTTCCGGGCTCGGAGCTTGACGACATCGGGCACACTGTGGCCAGCCTCGAGCGCAACGGCTTCGAGGTTCAGGACGTCGAGAACCTTCGCCTGCACTACGGCCGCACCTGCAACATCTGGCACGACCGCCTGCTGGCCCGCGAGCGCGAGGCCGTTGCCATGGTCGGCGCCGAACGCTTCCGGATGTGGATCGCCTATCTCGCCGGCGTCACCGGGGGCTTCGAGCGAACCCCGCTCCGGATCTACCAGACAGTCGTCACCCGGCTGGTCACGCGCGATACCACACCCCTGCCACCGACCCGCGCCGACATCTATCGCAGCCGGGCCTGAGCCGCTCGCCGCGGCGCGGCTGCAATGCGTGGACGGGGCCTTGTCGCAGGGCCGG
>JAXMCU010000024.1:0-41857 GCA_046349195.1 Hyphomicrobiales bacterium | reverse complement strand
CGACCGACTCCAGGGGATCGACGTTGCGCGAGGCAATGCCCTGCAGCGCCACGACGATCTGCGAGGCAATGTAAATGGGATCGACGGTTGTATGCGGCATGGCGGCATGCCCGCCCTTGCCGCTGACCTCGATGCGGAAGACGTCGGCCGATGCCATGATGCCCCCGTCGCGGATCGCGAAACGACCCACCGGCAGGCCCGGGAAATTATGCATGGAATAGACGCGGGCGATGTCGAATCGTTCCATCAGGCCGTCGCGGACCATGGCATCGCCGCCCGCGCCGCCTTCTTCCGCCGGCTGGAAGATCAGTGCCACGGCGCCCCGGAAGTCGCGGGTCTCGCAGAGCAGATTGGCCGCGCCGAGAAGCATGGCGGTGTGGCCGTCATGGCCGCAGCCATGCATGCGGCCGGGGAATTTCGAAGCATAGGCGAGGCCCGTTTCCTCGGTCATGGGAAGGGCATCCATGTCGGCGCGAAAGCCGATGGTGGGGCCAGGTCCGAGACGACCACGCACCAGGCCCACCACCCCGGTCCGCGCGATGCCCTCCACCACCTCGTCGCAGCCGAAGGCGCGAAGCTTGTCGGCCACGAAGGCCGAGGTCCACTGCGTGTCGAACAGGACTTCCGGATGGGCATGCAGGTCGCGCCGCCAGGCCGCGATCGCGGGTTGAAGGGCAATGGCGCGTTCGTCGAGCGGCACGTCGATCCTCCTCGTCGGCTGGCTGCGTCCAGCGGCTGCGCCAGCGCGCGGCGTGACAGCATGCCGAATGCTAGGCGAGCCACCCGCTGCAAGCAAGGGTTAGGTCCTGCTGTCATCTGCGACCTTGTCGGGAGGCGGATGGTGGCGGGGGCGCTTGTCCGCAATCAGCTCTTTGCCTTCGGAACTAACGCCTGCCTAACGCTCTTGCAGCTTGGAGCAGCCGGAACAAGCGCCATGCTGACGTGCCACATCTGATCATTGCCGCAAATCCAGACGGAGGAATCGATGCAGAAGAGCGGAAAACGGCAGGGCGCAGCAGCACGGGCGGTCAGGTGCCAGCCCGGAGGGTTCGCAGTGGCCCGCTGGATCCTGGGACTGACGGCTGTCTTGCTCGGACTGGCCATGATTGCCGTTACAGGTCAGGCTCGGGCTCAGACCGCCTGCGCCGACGTCAATCTCGTTCTTGCCGTCGACGGCTCGAGCAGCATCAGCGACAGCGACTTCGCGCTGCAGCGCCATGGCATTGCCAACGCCTTCCGAGATCCGGCCGTGCTGGCGGCCATGCAACGGGCGGGAGTCGTGGCGGTCTCTGCCGTGTTCTGGGGTGATTCCGAACTGGCGGTCCAGAAGACCGGCTGGATCACGATCGCAGGGCCGGCGGACGGCGAGCGTTTCGCACGCATCATCGAGGGGGTTCACCGCAAGGTGCTGGGCAACACGGGCCTTGGCACCGGGCTGGATGCCGCACTCGACATGATCGAAGACCCCGCCGCCTGTGCCGGCCGCTCCATCATCAATGTCTCGGGAGACGGCAGGGAAACCATCTATCCGCGCCGACGCCGCGTCTTCATCTTGCCGGAGCAGGCCCGGGCGCGGGCCAGCGCCCTCGGCGTGACCATCAACGCGCTGGTCATCGCGGGCCGGGAACCCGGCCTTCCAGCCTACTTCACCGACCGGGTCATCACCGGTCCGGGGTCATTCGTGATGGCCATTCACGACCTGGCCGGGTTCTCGACTGCACTTCGCCGAAAGCTCATCCGTGAGATATCTCCGATAGCGATCAGCAGCAGAGACTAGCGGCCAAGCGCAACGAGGGGGCCAACGACGACGGGCGCAGCCATGTGGCTGCGCCCGTCTGGTCCGCCCTTGGGCCTGGCTCAGGCGAGATCGAAACGGTCAAGGTTCATGACCTTGGTCCATGCCGCGGCAAAGTCCTTCACGAACTTCGCCTTGGCATCGCTGCTGGCGTAGACCTCGGCGATGGCGCGCAGCTGCGAGTTGGACCCAAAGACCAGATCGACGCGGGTCGCCGTCCACTTGACCTTGCCGGTCTTGCGATCGCGGACCTCGAAGAGATCCTGCGCGTCCGACGTCGCCTTCCACACATTGCCCATGTCCAGCACATTGACGAAGAAGTCGTTCGTCAACTTGCCAGGCGTAGCGGTGAAGACGCCATGCTGTGTATGGCCGTGGTTGGCGCCCAGCATGCGCAGCCCGCCGACCAGGACGGTCATCTCGGGCGCCGTCAGCGTGAGCAGCTGCGCCTTGTCGACGAGCAGCTCCTCGGCCGAGACTGGCATCGGTCCCTTCTGGTAGTTGCGGAAGCCGTCGGCCAGCGGCTCGAGCACCGCGAAGGACTCGACGTCCGTCTGCTTGTCCGTGGCGTCGGTACGGCCCGGCGCGAAGGCGACCTCGACGTCATGCCCCGCCGCCTTCGCCGCCTGCTCGACGGCGGCCGTGCCGCCCAGCACGATCAGGTCGGCCAGCGAAACGCGCGTCTTGCCGCTCTGGGCGCCGTTGAAGTCCTTCTGGATCTTCTCAAGCGTGGCGAGGACCTTGGCAAGGCGATCCGGCTGGTTGACGGCCCAGTCCTTCTGCGGGGCCAGCCGGATACGCGCGCCGTTGGCGCCGCCGCGCTTGTCCGAGCCGCGGAAGGTCGAGGCCGAGGCCCAGGCGGTCGCCACCAGATCCGAGGCAGCGATGCCCGAGGCAAGGATCTTGGCCTTGAGCGCCGCGATGTCCTTCGGTCCGATGAGATCGTGGTCGCGGGCCGGCAACGGATCCTGCCAGATGAGTTCCTCGGCCGGCACTTCAGGACCGAGGTAGCGGACGCGCGGCCCCATGTCGCGATGCGTGAGCTTGAACCAGGCACGCGCGAAGGCATCGGCGAACTGCTCCGGGTTCTGCAGGAACCGCCGCGAGATCTTCTCGTAGGCCGGGTCGAAGCGGAGCGCGAGGTCGGTGGTCAGCATCGACGGCGCGTGACGCTTGTTCGGATCCTGCGCGTCGGGCACAAGGCCCGCGCCGGCGCCGCCCTTGGGCGTCCACTGATGAGCGCCGGCCGGGCTCTTGGTGAGCTCCCAGTCGAAGCCGAAGAGGTTTTCGAAGAAGTTATTGCTCCACTTCGTGGGCGTCTTGGTCCAGGTGACCTCCAGGCCGCTGGTGATCGCGTCATCACCCTTGCCGCTCTTGTAGTCGCTGAGCCAGCCAAGGCCCTGCGCCTCGATCGGGGCCGCTTCGGGCTCGCGGCCGACATGGGTGGCCGGGCCTGCACCGTGGGTCTTGCCGAAGGTGTGACCGCCGGCGATGAGCGCCACGGTTTCCTCGTCGTCCATGGCCATGCGGGCGAATGTCTCGCGGATGTCGCGGGCCGCGGCGACGGGATCGGGCTTGCCGTTCGGGCCCTCGGGATTGACGTAGATGAGACCCATCTGCACGGCAGCCAGCGGGTTCTCGAGGTCGCGGTCTCCGGTATAGCGCTTGTCGCCCAGCCAGGTGTCCTCGGAGCCCCAGTAGACGTCTTCCTCCGGCTCCCACACATCGGCACGGCCGCCGCCGAAGCCGAAGGTCTTGAAGCCCATGGACTCGAGCGCCACGTTGCCGGTGAGAACCATCAGGTCGGCCCAGGAAATCCTGTCGCCATACTTCTGCTTGATCGGCCAGAGCAGGCGCCTCGCCTTGTCGAGGTTGGCATTGTCGGGCCAGCTGTTCAGGGGCGCAAAGCGCTGCTGGCCGGATCCGGCGCCGCCACGGCCGTCGGCGATGCGATAGGTGCCGGCGCTGTGCCAGGCCATGCGGATGAAGAGCGGACCGTAGTGGCCGAAGTCGGCCGGCCACCAGTCCTGCGAGTCGGTCATCAGCGCCTGCAGATCCTTCTTGAGGGCCTTGAGATCAAGCTTCTTGAACTCCTTGGCGTAGTCGAAGGACTTTGCCATCGGACTCGACAGCGACGAATGCTGGTGCAGGACCCGGAGATTGAGCTGGTTGGGCCACCAGTCGCGATTGGTGCGGCCTTCGAAGAAGGCGTGCGTGGGAGCTCCGTGTATCACCGGGCATTTGCCGGCCGTGACAGTTTCCTTGCGGTCCATGCGTGTTCTCCGATCTGTCTGTGGTCAATAGGCGGCGATGGCACCAGGCCTCATGACGCTGGCAACAGGGAAGCTCCGCACCGGAAGCCCGTCCTTGATGAAGCGCAAGAACCTGGAATTTTTCGCGTGGCTTCCCGATAGCAGAGGCCAATCATTAGTTTAAGTTGAATTTTCTGATCGATCTGATAAGAAAAACTGATGAATGCACTGACCTTGAAACAGTTCCGCTATTTCGAGGCGCTGGCCCGGCATGGCCACTTCGGCCGGGCTGCGGAAGCCTGCGCCATCTCGCAGCCCGCCCTGTCATTGCAGATCAGGGACCTGGAGGAGGCGCTGGGCGCTGTCCTCTTCGAACGCGGCATGCGGCAAGTGCGGTTGACCAGTTTCGGAGAGGATTTCGCCCTGCGGGTGCGAGAAATCCTGAGGGCCGTGGACGATCTGGGCGATCTTGCCCGCGCCTCGCGCGAGCGCCTGACTGGCCGACTGCGCATCGGCGTCATTCCGACTGTCGCGCCATACCTCCTGCCCAGCCTCATCGGCGAACTCACCCGTCTGCATGCCGGTCTCGATATCCATGTGCGCGAGACGCTGACTGGCAAGCTGATTCATGAATTGCTCGACGGCCGCATCGACGCGGCCATCGTTGCCTTGCCCGTGTCCGAGCCCGCATTTGCCGAAGTCCCGCTTTTCGCCGAGGATTTCGTGCTCGTGCGGCCCGGAGAGGACGCGGCGAAGCCGGTGCCCAACATCGAGGCGCTGCGCGAGATGCGGGTGCTGCTGCTGGAGGAGGGACACTGCTTCCGCGACCAGGCGCTCGCCTTCTGCAACATGAACGCGGCCACGCCACGCGAGGTGCTCGAAGGAAGCTCGCTCTCCACGCTGGTGCAGATGGTCGGCGCCGGCATCGGCGTGACGCTGATCCCGGAGATGGCGGTTCCGGTGGAAACCCGTTCTGCCGCTGTGTCGATCGCGCATTTTCGCAGCCCGGCGCCGGCGCGCACCATCGGCATGATCTGGCGCCGCACCAGCCCGCTGGCGAGCCAGCTTCAGCAGGTTGCCGAGGTCGTGCGTGGCGCGGCCGCCGGGTTGCGCGAGAGTCAGCGCATCACGAAGGGATCGGGGATCGGATCTTCCGAGGTCCGCAGCCAAACCGACTTGGTCCGCGTGTAGTCGAGGATCGACTCCTGGCCGCCCTCGCGGCCATAGCCCGATTGACCAAAGCCGCCAAAGGGCACGATGGGCGAAACGGCGCGGTATGTGTTGATCCACACCACGCCGGCGCGGATGGCGCGCGCCATCCGATGGGCCAGCGCCAGGTTGCGCGTGAACACCCCGGAGGCCAGCCCATAGGGCGTGTCGTTGGCCAGCGCCACGGCTTCCGCCTCGGTTTCGAAATCGAGCACGGCGAGGACCGGTCCGAACAGTTCCGTGGCGATGGCTGGTGCCGAAGTCCCGCTGCAGTCGAGGATGGTGGGGCTGAAGTAGAAACCGGCGGCATTCCACTTCGGCACGGCCCCGCCGGTGACGAGGCGGGCGCCGGCAGCGATGCTGGCCTTCACCACCTCCTCAATGTGGTTGCGCTGGCGAAGCGTGGCGAGCGGTCCCATCTCCGTGGCCCGGTCCGATGGTGGGCCGATGCGGATGGCCTCGGCCTTTGCCTTGAGGATCTCGAGCAGCCTTGCCTTCACCGTGCGCGCCACGATGAGCCGCGATCCGGCGACACAGGATTGCCCGGTGGCTGCAAAGATCCCCGCCACGATGGCGTTGGCGGTGGACTCGAGATCGGCATCGTCGAAGACCACAACGGGTGACTTGCCGCCGAGCTCCAGCGTGACGTGGGCGAGATTCTCCGCCGCGTTGCGCATGACATGCCGCGCGGTGCCAGGTCCACCAGTGAATGCGATGCGCGAGACCAGCGGATGCGCGGTGAGCACGGACCCGCAGTCCGGACCGAAGCCGGTGATGATGTTAACGACGCCCGCCGGGAAGCCCGCCTCCTGGACCAGGCGCGCGAATTCGAGCAACGGGGCCGGGCCATCTTCCGAGGCCTTGAGCACCACGGTGCAGCCGGCCGCAAGCGCGGGCGCAAGCTTCACCGCGGCGAGGAAGAGTTGCGAGTTCCAGGGCACGACCGCGGCCACAACGCCGATCGGTTCGCGCCTGAGCCACACCTCCATGTCGGGCTTGTCGATCGGCAGATGTGCGCCCTGGAGTTTGTCCGCGAGCCCGGCAAAGTAGCGATAGTACTCGGCGACATAGGCGATCTGGGCCGAGGTCTCGCGGATGATCTTGCCGGTATCCGCCGTTTCCAGTTCGGCCAGGGTCTGCGCATGGGTGGCGACGAGGTCGGCAAGCCGGTAGAGCAGCTTGCCGCGCTGGGTGGCGGTGAGTTCGCGCCAGGCCGGGTCGAAAAAGGCGCGATGGGCCGACCTGACGGCGCGTTCGACGTCCGCCGCGCCGGCCCGGGGCATGAGCGCCCAGGCCGTGCCTGTTGCCGGATCGAGGCTTTCGAAGCTGGCCGTGCCGTCTTCGAACTGGCCGTCTATGAACTGCTGGAAGCGGCGCATGCGGCTAGCGGAAGGCCGGAAGGACGTCGTCGATGAAGCGTTGCAGCGAGGCCTTCTTGCGCTCGGTCGTCATCATCGAGTCGATCCACAGGGAGAATTCGTCATAGCCAAGGGCCTCGTAGGTCTTGAGACGGGCAATCACCTGCTCCGGCGTGCCGGTAACGGTGTTCTCCAGCATCTTGTCCGCCGCATACTGGGGCATGGCGGCCATTTCGTCTTCGGTCAATTCCTGGATCAGCGCCTGGTTGACGGGCCGTTCGTTCTTGAACCACGCCATGAAGTAGCAATAGAAGTGGCGCAGATCCTCGGCCGCCCGCCGGCAGTCAGCCGCATCGGCGCCGGCGTAGCCATGCATCAGCAGCATGATCTTCGGCCGGGGGATCTCGGGATGGGCGGCGCAGGCATCCTTGAAGCGCTGGATCAGCACCGCGACCTCCGGATCGCCGAGATGCAGCGGGGTCACCTGCACGTTGCAGTGGTTGGCGACGGCGAAGTCATGCGACATGGGATCGCGCGCGGCCACCCAGATCGGTGGACCGCCCGGCTGCAGCGGCTTGGGCGATGATGTTGTCTTCGGGAACTGCCACTGCTTTCCGTCATGCGCATAGTCGCCGGCCCAGAGCTTGCGGAGCGCAGGCACCATCTCGCGCATGCAGGCGCCAGCCGTCATGGCATCCATGTTGTTGACCATGCGCTGGTACTCGAAGGAATAGGCGCCCCGTGCGATGCCGAGATCCAGCCGCCCGTCGCTGATGATGTCGGTCATGGCGGCCTCGCCCGCGAGCTTGATGGGATGCCAGAACGGAGCCACGACCGTGCCCGTGCCGAGCCGCACGTTCCTGGTCCGCCGTGCCAGGTCCGCGATGTTGATGAGCGGATTGGGCGCGATGGTGAAGTCCATGCCATGATGCTCGCCGGTCCAGATGGCATGGAAGCCGCCGCGGTCAGCCATCTCCGAGAGCTCCACCATCTCGCGGTAGAGTTCCTCATGCGTCTGCCGCGTGTTGATCCGTTCCATGTGAACGAAGAGGGAGAATTTCATCGGATCTTGCCTTTCATCCAAGCGCGCGCACTTCGCCCCGTTCGTGGTTCCCCGAATAGATCCTGAAACGGCCCTGGCGGCGCTCCTCGGCATAGCGCTCGAGCATGATGCGCAGGGCCGGATCGCCGAGCCGTTCGAAGGGCAGGGCGTCGAAGGTGCACAGCACCTGCCCGGTGCCTGGGCTCTGGGCATCGCCGCGATAGTAGATGGATTGTGTCCGTGTGTCCGGGTTCTCGAAGACGGCGAAGAGGAATCCCAGTTCGGCGGCACAGTTCCGCGCCTTGAGGTCGGCGAGCAGCAGCGATGCCGTGCCCGACTGGTCGCTGTGTCCGACCGAGGGCAGACGGAGGGAGTGGCCGTCCTGCTGCAGGACAAGCTGGCCCTCGCATTCCAGGATCGCGCCGACGATGGTGTGGGCACGCGCTGCGGCATTCACCGCCGCCTGCTCGAGGCCAAGCGTCACGTAGCCGCCACGCGCATAGCCCAGCGGATTGGCCTCCCGCGATGAAAAATCGCGAATGGCGCCCATCAGGATGACATGGTCTCCGGCATCGACCACCGCATGCCTGGCGCAGTCGAACCAAGAGACCACGCCGGGCAGCAGGGGATTGCCAGTGGCCGATGGCTCCCAGGCAAGACCCGCGAACTTGTCGGCGCGCTTCGAGGCGAAGGTGCCGGATACGTCCTTCTGGTCTTCTGCGAGAATGTTGACCGCAAATCCGCGTGCCTGCGTGAAGGTGTCGTGGCTCGCGGCCTGCTTGCCGATGCAGACCAGCAGCAATGGCGGATCGAGTGAAACGGAGGTGAAGGAATTGGCGGTGAAGCCGCGCGCCGTGCCGGTTGCGTCGAGCGTGGTGACGACGGTGACGCCGGTCATGAAGCTGCCAAAGGCACCGCGAAGGGCGCGAGCGTCGAAGGCCTTGTGAGGCTGGGCCAGAAGATCGCGGATCAGTTGGTTCGTGGAGGCGGGGTCCACGAGGGTCATCATGTGGCGCTGCCCGGCGAGCACAGCAGACCTGCCACGCGGTGCGGCCCGGGCCATGGCGTCCGCCATGGCGGGCGTCGAGTTGGGATCGCCATCTCCCGTGGCGAAGAGCGCGGGCACGGCAAGCTCGCCCAGCCTGCCGGAGAAGAGCCGGTCGCCCGTGGCGAAGACGCGGTAGGCGGTGGCGTAGGCGGCGGGGTCCATGTCCGACAGCCAGTGGCGCAGCGTGGCGTGCAAAGGCGTCTCGGTCTCGCCGAGCCAGCGCCGGATCGGCTGCTCGACGTCGCCGCAGGTGCCGCTGAGCGCAATTTCGGCGGCCCGCGCTTCCACGGCCGCGCGGGCCTCGGGCGAGCGCTCGTAGACGGAGTTGAGGACGCCCAGCCGCAGCACCCGCTGCGGGTGGTCCAGTGCCAGGCCGAGCGCCACCAGGCCGCCCATCGAATGGCCGATGACAGAGGCGGCCTCGATCTTCAAGGCGTCGAGCAGCGCCACGCAGCTCTCGACATAGGCCGTAAGCGTGGCCCCTCGCGGCGGGGCATTGCTGCGGCCGTGCCCCGGCATGTCGACGGCGATGACGCGGTGGGTTGAAGCGAATTGCTCGATCTGGGGCCGCCAGGCGTCGGCGTTCAAGCCCACGCCGTGGACGAGGAGCAGGGGCTCGCCCTTTCCCTGGTCGACGTAGGAGATGCCGGCGATGATCTGGCGGGGCAGGGCCTCAGGCATTGGTGGTGCTGCCAAGCTCCTTGAGGTCTTGGTAGCGGTCGCCGATGCGATGGTGCGGACGCCCGCCGATGGAGGCACCCAGCGCTACCACGACCTCGTCGTGGGCGGGTGCGTCCGGGATGGCGAACTGGATCGTGAGATAGTGCGAACGCATGCCCTCGTCCGCCTTGTGCATGAGCGGGATCATGATCGGTGCGTTGGCCGGGCCGCGGGTATTGGTGAAGGCGAGGTAGCTCTTTGCTCCCACCGCCTTGCGGAAGTGATTGCCGAAGCGCAGCGTGTGGATCAGGGCGGAGGCGTGCTCGACCTCGCCGTCGGTCCCCACCACGGCCGCCTTGCCATAGGCTTCGACGGCCTCGCCCGAGCCAGCCATGTCGAGGATCATGTCGGTGAGGAGTTCGCCCAGTTGCGGGGCAATGTCGCGGATCTCGGGCTTCAGGTCTTCCACATAGCCGCGTCCCGCCCAGGGATTGGTCAGCACGGCCGCGGCAGCAAAGAGCTGGAGCGGCTTGGGGGCCGCCTTACCGCCCTCGATCAGTGTGCGTTCCATGACAGTGTAGGTCTTGCGCAGCGTGAGGCTCATGGGTGAACTCATGGAAGGAGTACTTTCGTAAGACCATAAGATGGTATACAATATGAGTCAAGACGTCATGCTCATTTGGAAAACGCGCGATAGAACATGGTGATGGCAAGGAACGATCGGAAGTCGGATCAGCCTCTGGAGCAGCGAAGCCTGCGGATCGAGGAGAAACCGCGCACCCTGCGCGAGATGGCGCTGGAACGCCTGCGCACCGCCATCGTCGAGCTGCGGTTCAAGCCCGGAAGCCGCCTGACCGAACGCGATCTCTGCGACCAGCTCGGGGTCAGCCGGTCCGTCGTGCGCGAAGTGATTCGTCATCTGGAATCCGAGGGACTGGTCGAAACCATTCCCCACCATGGCCCGGTCGTCGCACGGCTCGATCCGGAGACGGCAGCGCAGATCTACGAGCTGCGCGCATTGCTTGAATCGGCGGCCGCGGCGGCCGCGGCCGAGCACGCAGACGCTGCAGCCATTGCCGCGATGCGGAGCGCGATCGAGGAGATCGCGACGGCGCACGCGGCGGGCGATCATCATGCCGTGATCCTCGCCAGCCAGCGCTTCTATGAGACCATGTTCCGGAGCGGCGGCAGGACCGTGGCCTGGGACGTGGTGCAGCGGCTCAACAGCCGCATCAGCTGGCTCCGGGCCATGACCATCGCGACGCCCGGCCGCTCCGTCTCGGGCCCGGCCCAGATGCGGGCGATCTTCGAGGCCATCGCCGCCCGCCAGCCGGAGGCCGCCGCTGCGGCCTGCCGGGCCCATGTCGGCCAGGCCGCGATCATCGCCAAGGGACTCCTGTCGGGCCTGAGCAATCCGTAGCCAACTCGGGCTGACGGCACTGACTACAGGCCGTCTCCGGCTGCGGCGGTTCCACGATTGACGGAAATCGGGTTCGGAGTTTAGATTTTCTAGAATTAGCAATATCTCAAGTAGTTCCTCACCGGCAGCCCATTCCCTTCACGTGTTCGCCTCGCTGCTGGCCGCCGGACCGGGTGGGCGAACCTCCAAAGGACTTGTATCATGACCTTGACCGTTGTCGGAGCAGGGGTGGGCCGCACTGGCACCTACTCGCTGAAGCTGGCGCTCAATCAACTTGGGCTTGGCCCCTGTCACCACATGGAGGAAGTGCTCCATCACATGCCGGAGCAGGTGCCGCTGTGGACCGCGGCGCTGAACGGCAAGCCGGACTGGGCCGAGATCTACAAGGGTTACGCGAGTGCGGTGGACTGGCCGACGGCTGGTTTCTTCAGGGCCTTGGGCAAAGCCTATCCAGAGGCGAAAGTCGTTCTCACCGTCCGCAGCCCGGAAAGCTGGGCGGAGAGCTTCGGCGATACGATCTACAAGCTGATCGGCGGACGGGACAAGGCGCCTGAGGCCATGCGCGCATGGCTTGCCATGGCGCATGGCGTGATCGGGATGACGGGATTTCCGGACGGACTCGACAAGCATGGATTGGCCAGGGCCTTCACGGCGCATGTGGATGCGGTAAAGGCCGCGATCCCGCCTGAACGGCTGCTGGTCTATCAGGTGAAGGAAGGCTGGGAACCGCTCTGCGCCTTTCTGGGCGTGCCGGTCCCGGACAGCGCGTTCCCGCGTACAAACGACCGGGGCGAATTCTGGGAACGCGTCTCCGGCAAGAAGTGACTCCCGCCGCCCGCGGCGCCATACCATGCGTTGGGGAGAGTCTCACAGCCACATGACCGTCCAGCGAAAACTTGCGGCCATACTGGCCGCCGATGTCGTCGGCTTCAGCCGGCTGACGGGCGCCGACGAAGAGCGCACCCTGGCGCGGCTTCGGGCGCTGCGAAGTGACGTCATGGATCCGACGATCGCTGTCCACAATGGACGTGTGGTGAAACGCACGGGCGACGGCGTTCTCGTGGAGTTCCGCAGCGTGGTCGACGCGGTGCGCTGTGGCATCGAGATCCAGAATGCCATGCTGGAGCGCAATGCCGGTGTCGCGGCAGACCGCAGGATTGAATTCAGGATCGGCATTCACCTCGGCGACGTGGTGGAGGAGAGTGACGGGGATCTGATGGGCGATGGCGTCAACATCGCCGCGCGACTCGAGGGCATTGCGTCACCGGGGGCAATCTGCCTGTCGGAGGATGCCTACCGGCAGGTCAAGTCGCGGATCGACTTGCTGGTTCACGATTTGGGCAGCACCCATCTCAAGAACATAGCCGAGGCGATCAAGGTCTATGCCCTGCAGGTAGGCATCACGGCGCCAGCGGCAGAGTCAAGACCGCGCGGAGCACCTGCCGAAGAGCCGGCCGGCAAGCCCTCGATCGCAGTGCTACCCTTCACCAACATGTCGGACGATCCGGAGCAGGAATACTTCGTCGACGGTATGGTGGAAGACATCATCACGGCGCTGTCGCGCTTCAATCAGCTTCTCGTCATCGCGCGCAACACGACATTCACCTACAAGGGGCGTGCCGTCGACATCCGCCAGGTCGCGAAGGAACTTGGCGTGCGCTATGTGCTGGAGGGCGGTGTCCGAAAGTCGGGCAATCGGCTCCGTATCACCGGTCAGCTGATCGATGCCACGACCGGCGCTCATCTGTGGGCGGAGCGCTATGACGGCGTGCTTGAGGACGTCTTCGATCTTCAGGACAAGATCACGGCGCATGTGGTTAGTGCCATCGAGCCGACCATACGCAGAGCCGAGATCGAACGCGCCCGGCGCAAGCCTGCGGACAACCTCGATGCCTATGACCTTTTTCTCAGAGCGCTGCCGCACATCTATGCGGTCCGCCCGGACGAGAATCTTGAAGCCCTTGTCCTTCTGAATCAGGCGATCGACCTTGATCCCGATTATGGCCCCGCCCTTGCGCATGCCGGATGGTGCCTGGTCCAGCGCTTTACCCGCGACTGGCCGGCGGCGACTCCTGACGACAGGGTCGAGGCCGGCAATCTTGCCCGACGCGCATTGGCAGCGGCCGGTGATGACGCGGGCACGATCGGGATCGCCGGTTTCGTGCTGGTCATGTCGGGAACGGACTACGGCGGGGGCCTTGACGCCGTGCACCGCGCTGTCGCGCAGAACCCGCGTTCCGGGGCGGTGCTCGCGCTGGCCTTTCCAGCCATGATCTTCGGCGACGATCTCGAGGGCGCGCGGCTTCTTTTGGATCGGGCTCTGGCCTTGTCGTCATCGGACCCCAATCTGTTTCTTAACCTGACACTCGCCGGGCTGCTGGAACTCTTCAGCGGCCGCCCCGAAGCCGCAGTGGTTCTCCTGGAGCGGTCGATTGCCCTCAATCCAAACTGGGACAGTCCCTATTGGGTCATGGTCGCAGCCTATGTGCAGCTCGGACGCCAGCCTGCCGCCCGCGCCGCGCTCTCCAGATTCCGGGAACTGTTGCCTGGCGCGACCGTGTCGATGCTGCGGCGTGCGCTCCCGATCCGGAACGCAGACCGGCGCGAAATGGTCATGGCCGCACTCCGCGACGCCGGCTTGCCTGACTGACAGCTTCCAGGCGAGTAGCTGAAAAGACGCATGAAAGGCCTCACGGTCGCGTCTGAAAAAAAAGTCGCGCTGCCCCCTCTTGACGGTCAAAAAACCTGTTCCTATTTCGCCAGGGTTCGTCTGGCACTGCCATCAGCAGAGTGCCAGCCGGGCTGGCCGGACATCCGGCCGACAGGAGAGAAACAGCAAGAGCCAGAAGGAGTTACACGATGAAGTTTCGTCCTCTTCATGACCGGGTTGTGGTTCGGCGGGTCGAGGAAGACACCAAAACGAGGGGTGGCATCATCATCCCCGACACGGCCCAGGAGAAGCCAATGCAGGGCGAGGTGATCGCGGTTGGTCCCGGCGCCCGCGACGAGAGCGGTAAGCTGGTTCCGCTCGACGTGAAGGCCGGCGACTTCGTGCTCTTCGGCAAGTGGTCCGGCACGGAGGTCAAGATCGACGGTACCGAGTTCCTGATCATGAAGGAATCCGACATCATGGGCGTCCTCGAAGACCGCGCGACCTTCAAGAAGGCCGCCTGAGGCGTCCCACACACCACAACAGCAATCAGATACAGAAGGATCAGCAAACATGGCTGCGAAGGAAGTCCGCTTTCATGCAGATGCCCGCGAGCGCATGCTGCGCGGCGTCGACATTCTCGCAAACGCGGTGAAGGTCACCCTCGGCCCCAAGGGCCGCAACGTCGTCATCGACAAGAGCTTCGGCGCGCCGCGCACCACCAAGGACGGCGTCACCGTCGCCAAGGAGATCGAGCTCGAGGACAAGTTCGAGAACATGGGCGCCCAGATGGTGCGCGAAGTGGCCTCGAAGACCAACGACCTGGCGGGTGACGGCACCACCACCGCCACCGTGCTGGCCCAGGCCATCGTCCGCGAGGGCGCCAAGAACGTGGCTGCCGGCATGAACCCGATGGACCTGAAGCGCGGCATCGACATGGCCGTCGCGGTCGCCATCGAGGACATCAAGAAGCGGTCCAAGAAGGTCAAGGGTTCGGATGAGGTCGGCCAGGTCGGCACCATCTCGGCCAATGGCGAGAAGGCCATCGGCGACATGATCGCCCAGGCCATGCAGAAGGTGGGCAACGAGGGCGTGATCACGGTCGAGGAAGCCAAGACCGCCGAGACCGAACTCGATGTCGTCGAGGGCATGCAGTTCGACCGCGGCTATCTCTCGCCCTATTTCATCACCAACGCCGACAAGATGGTGGCCGAGCTCGAGGATCCCTACATCCTCCTGCACGAGAAGAAGCTGTCGTCGCTCCAGGCCATGCTCCCGGTTCTCGAGGCCGTGGTGCAGACCTCGAAGCCCCTGCTGATCATCGCCGAGGACATCGAGGGCGAGGCGCTGGCCACGCTCGTGGTGAACAAGCTGCGCGGCGGCCTCAAGGTCGCGGCCGTCAAGGCCCCGGGCTTCGGTGACCGCCGCAAGGCCATGCTCGAGGACATCGCCATCCTCACCGGTGGCCAGGTGATCTCGGAAGACCTCGGCATCAAGCTGGAGAACGTGACCCTCGACATGCTGGGCCGCGCCAAGCGCGTCCGCATCGAGAAGGAGAACACCACGATCGTCGACGGCGCCGGCAAGAAGGCCGACATCCAGGGCCGTTGCGCCCAGATCAAGGCGCAGATCGAGGAGACCACCTCGGACTACGACAAGGAGAAGCTCCAGGAGCGTCTCGCCAAGCTTGCGGGCGGCGTTGCCGTCATCAAGGTCGGCGGCTCGACGGAAGTCGAGGTGAAGGAGCGCAAGGACCGCGTGGACGACGCGCTGAACGCCACCCGCGCCGCGGTGGAAGAGGGCATCGTTCCGGGCGGCGGTGTCGCCCTGCTGCGTGCCAAGAAGGCGGTTGAAGGTCTGAAGTCGGACAATGCCGATATCCAGGCCGGCATCAACATCGTCTCCAAGGCCCTTGAGGCGCCCATCCGCCAGATCGCGGAGAACGCCGGTGTCGAAGGCTCGATCGTGGTCGGCAAGGTGCTCGAGAAGTCCGGTAGCTTCGGCTTCGATGCCCAGAACGAGGACTATGTCGATCTCGTCGAAAAGGGCATCATCGACCCGGCCAAGGTCGTGCGCGTGGCGCTGCAGGATGCGGCTTCGGTCGCCTCGCTGCTGATCACCACCGAGGCCATGATCGCCGAGAAGCCCAAAGCCCAGACGCCCGCGCCGATGCCCGGCGGCGGCGGAATGGGCGGCATGGACTTCTGAGTGGTCCATAACCTTGATCAGGAACAGCAGTTGCAAGCCCCGGCCACGCGGCCGGGGCTTGTTTGATTGGTGCCGCCCGGCTTCGGCACAGAAATGTCATACTCTCGTGGTTCGACCTGACTGGCACGGGGTCGGGCGGACGCCGCGCCATCAACATCAAAAGGATCTCACTTCATGACAACCAAGCGCGATCTGCTCCGCGGCGCGGCGACCGCGGCGGCCGCGGCCTTCGTCTCCCCCTTTGCCGGTTCCGTTGCCGTGGCAGCCAGTGGCACACCTGGCTTTTTCAGCGCCAAGGATATCGCCGAGGCGGGCTACATCTATGGCCTGCCTATCGTGATGAACTACGGCGTGATGTACGAGTTCGTGGTCGACAAGAACTCCGGGCAGTACAAGGCACCTTTCAACACCATCGCCAACGAGGCACGCGTCTTCACGTACAAGGACACGGCCGTGGTGACGCCCAACAGCGACACGCCCTATTCCATGCTGTGGCTGGACCTTCGTGCCGAACCCGTCGTCATTTCGGTGCCTGCGGTGGACCCCAAGCGCTACTATTCGGTGCAACTCACCGATGGCAATACCTACAACTACGGCTACATCGGCAGCCGTGCCACCGGCAACGAGGCCGGCGACTATCTGGTTGTCGGTCCGGGCTGGAGCGGCAGCAAGCCCGACGGGATCCGCAAGGTGTTCCAGTCGACCACCGAATTCGGACTGACCATCTTCCGGACCCAGCTGTTCAACGCCGACGACATGGACAATGTGAAGAAGGTGCAGGCGGGCTACAAGGTTCAACCGCTGTCGGCCTACCTGAACCAGCCCGCGCCGCCGGCCGCGCCGGCAGTCGACTTCCCCGTGTTCACCAAGGATCTGGCCAAGTCGGATTTCTTCGAATTCCTGGATTTCTCGCTGCAGTTCGCACCCGCGCAGCCCAACGAGGCCTGGATTCGCGAGCAGCTCGCCAGGATCGGAGTCGGGCCGGGCAAGACCTTCAACTTCAAGGATCTGCCCGCCGAACAGAAGGCGGAGATCCTGTTGGGGCTTGTCGAGGGCAAGCGCAAGGTGGATGACGCCGTCAAGAACGTCGGGAAGGAAATCAACGGCTGGCGCGTTTCGGCGGCACAAGGTGACGCCAACTTCTTCCATGGCGACTGGCTGTTGCGGGCGGTGGCGGCGCAGGCCGGCATCTATGGGAACGACGCGGTCGAAGCCATGTATCCGCTTACCCGCAACGATGCGGATGGCAACGAGCTCGACGGTTCCAAGAACAACTACACGATCACCTTCAAGGACGGCCAGCTGCCGCCGGTCAACGCCTTCTGGTCGATCACCATGTATGACGGCAAGACGCAGCTGCTGATCGAGAACCCGATTGGCCGCTATCTGATCAACTCGCCGATGCTGCCAGACATGAAGAAAAATGCGGATGGGTCCATCACGCTCTACATCCAGAACAAGTCGCCCGGCAAGGAACTGGAGTCGAACTGGCTGCCGGCCCCGGACGGACCGATCTACATGGTGATGCGGCTGTACTGGCCGAAGGAGACACCGCCGTCGATCCTGCCCGCGGGCGAAGGCACATGGCAGCCGCCGGCCGTGGTCAAGGCGAGCTGACGCTGCAAACCGGAGGCCGCGGACGCAGCTTGGTCACTGCATCGCGGCTTCCACCGTGAACAGGTCCTGGGCATTGGCCAGGCCGCGCAGGGCGTAGCGGCCCACCGACACCAGTCCTGCGCGGTCCTCGTCGGGCAGGGCGTCGCGGAAGGCGCTGGACACCAGCACGCTGCGGCCGGCCGACTGGCACATGGACGCGATGCGGCTGGCCTCGTTGACCGCCTGCCCGATGACGGTGAAATCGAGGCGGTCCTTGCTTCCGATGTTGCCGTAGTAGACGTCGCCCAGGTGAAGCCCGATGTAGACATCGGCAACGGGCAGGTTCTCGATGGTGCGGCGCTCCTTCAGCGCCGAGACCCGGGCGCGCAACTCGCCCTCCGCCGCCAGTGCGGACCGGCAGGCTTCCGCCGGCGACTGGGCCGTGAAGGTGGCGAGAACGCCATCGCCGATCAGCTTCAGAACATCGCCGCCCGCGTTGTGGACCGAGGCGATGACGGCTTCGGCATAGTCGTTGAGCAGCGGGATCAACTGGTCAGATTCCATATTCTCCGACAGCGCGGTGTAGCCCTTCATGTCCGAGAACCAGATGACGGCGTGCAACTTCTCAACCATGCCGCGGGTCATCCGGCCCTCCAGGACCTGCTTGCCCGCGTCGCGGCCGAGATAGGTTTCGACGAGCGTTTCGGCGATACGCGCCAGCGAGGCGGCCTTGATGGCCAGGCCGAGCGCCGGCACGAGCATGCGAAGCGCCTGCAGGTCGGCGTCGCTGAAGCCGCCCGCCTCGGCCGTGGTCCAGCGCGACAGGAAGCAGTCCATCTCGCCGATGACCGACTCGCGGTGAAAGCGCTGGGCCATGGCGATATAGTCGGTCTGCCCGTCGCGGCGCAGTTCCTCGGTCAGAGTGAATCCCTTGGTGTCGCCGGTCTCGAGATGGCAGCGAAGTTCGGAGGCGCCGCTCTGCAGCAGTTGATGGAAGGGACTGTTGCGCCACTGCTGCTCGTTGCGGCCGCCCTGGCTGGGCTCATATTCGGCAACGAAGGTCTCGAGGCTCTTGTCCAGGCGCCAGAAGAAGGCTCGCCCTTCGTAGATGGGATGCAGCGTGTCGATGATGGCCGTACCGCGCGCAAGCGGAATTCCGGCGTTGACGCATCGCTCGCAGAATCCGTGAAGCAGCGCGATCTCGGTCTCGCCCTTGAGGCCGCTGGAAACCGTCCAGTTCAGAATGTCGGTGACGTTCGGGTTGCTCATGGGCAAACCAATCTAGCTGTCCCGGCCTGGGGAAGAAAGCCGCAATCGGGCAGCGCCGGCATCTACGCGATTTCGACCTTGATATGGGGCGCGAGCGCGGCAACCGTCCTGGCCCAGTCTTCGCGGCGCGCATAGGGCGTGACTTCGTCGCGCGGGAAGGGGATCGGCTGCCCCTCGCGGTCCAGGAGAAAGACATTGCGTTCATCGATGCCGTACTTGATCCGGATCGTACCGATCGAGTCGAGCGGAATGCGGTGTAGGCCTTGGGTCGACTGGTCATTCCACCAGATCAGCATACGCGAAGTCAGGTCCACCCGGCTGCCCCAGCGCGGATTGGCCCACAGCATGCCGACGCCGGCGAAGAAGGCGGCGACACCCATCACGAAGGCAATGGGCACCAGCCAGGGTGCGCATTCGCCACTTTCCGAGCAATTGCTGGCCGGATCGATGGTGGCGCCGGCATAGGCAAAGACGAGCCCCACGGCCGCAAGCGCATAGGAACCCAGCTCGCGTCGCGCAGAGCGGTCATAGGTGAGAATGGCTGGAACGGGTGTGTGGTGATGATCGTCCACGACGGCGGCATAGCAGCGACAATTGAAGACTTGCTTACGGCATTCGGTCAATTTCGCGGGGCCGGACCGCGGATGCTGCGGCGCAATCTGTTCGCAGCGCACAATGGCGTGCCGTGCATGCTGTGCCCGCGTGGATTTGGTCTTGAACTCGTTGCGATGCCATCGCAATCTCCGCGGCGCGAAGCAATCGCGGGAGGACCAATCAATGAAGACCTATACGAGACGACTGTTCATGGCCAGCACGCTGGCACTCAGCCTGGCCACGGCCGGTGCCGCAAGGGCCGAGGACATGATCCTGGCCTCGGTGCCGGGACTGACCTTTCCCTTCTTTGTCCACATGATGAATGCCTTCAAGGCCGAGGCGGCCAAGCAGGGCCTGGGCGTGATCGAAAGCGATGGCCAGGTCTCTTCGCCGAAGCAGACGGCGGATATCGAGGCGGCCATTACCCAGGGCGTGAAGGGCATCGTCATCAGCCCGAACGAGGTGGACGCCATGGCCCCGGCGCTGCAGCAGGCGGTGGAAGCCAATATTCCGGTGGTCACCGTCGACCGCCGCGTGGCGCAGGTCGATGGCATCCTCGCTCATGTCGGCGCCGACAACGTGAAGGGCGGCGAAGCCCAGGGCAATCTCGTCGTGCAGATGTTCCCGGACGGTGCCACGATCATCAACCTGCAGGGCCAGTCGGGCGCCTCTCCCGCCATCGACCGCAACAAGGGCCTGCACAACGTGCTCGATCCGCTGGGCGACAAGTATAAGATCGTCTTCGAGCAGACGGCTGGCTTCGACCGGGCCAAGGGCCTCGCCGTGACCGAGGCCGCGCTCTCCGGTCTGGCCGAGCCGCCCAAGGTCATCGTCGCCGCCAACGACGACATGGCGCTGGGCGCCATGGAGGCGGTGAAGGCGCGCGGCCTTTCGGGCATCGCCATCATCGGCTTCGACGCGCTGCCCGAAGCCCTGGCCCAGGTGCGCGACGGCGGTCTCACCGCCACCATCGAGCAGTTCCCTGGCCAGCAGAGCGCGCTGGGCGTGCAGACGCTGGCCAACTTCATCAAGAACGGCACCAAGCCGGCTGAGAAGGTGCTGCTGCTCACGCCCGTGGCAGTCACCAAGGACAATCTGAACGTCGCCGAGCGTCTCGGTGAAGTGAAGTAAGCAAGCCGGAGATCGCGGTCCGGCCGGGCATCGATCCCGGCCGGACGGCATTTGGGGACGGGGGACCGGGATGACGGCATTGTTGCGCATGCAGGGGATCTCAAAGTCCTTTCCTGGCGTGCGCGCACTTGAATCCGTCGATTTCGAAGTCGGTGCCGCCGAAATCCATGCCTTTCTGGGAGAGAATGGCGCTGGCAAGTCGACGCTGCTCAAGATCCTGTCCGGCGCACAGCAGCCCGATGCAGGGTCGATCACCTTCCAGGGGCAGACGGTCGTCTTCGCCACGCCGCAAGCGGCGCAGGCGGCGGGCATCGTCACGATCTACCAGGAATTCACGCTGGCCCCCGACATGACGGTGGCCGAGAATGTCTTCATCGGCCGCGAGCCGGGCTCGCGCTTCTTCATCAGCCGGCGGCAGCTCGAGGAGCGTACCGCGGCCCTCTGCGCCCGCATCGGTCTCGAGCGCAGCCCGCGTGCCCTGGTCCGCGACCTTTCGGTGGCCGAGCAGCAGATGGTCGAGATCGCACGTGCGCTGTCCATGCAGTCGCGTCTGATCGTCATGGACGAGCCGACCTCGGCACTCAGCCGTGCCGAGGTGGAAAAGCTCTTCGCCATCATCCGATCGCTGAAGCAGGAAGGAATCTCGACGATCTTCGTTACCCACCGGCTGGAAGAGGTTTTCGAGATCTGCGACCGCTACACCGTGCTGCGCGACGGTCATCATGTCGGTGCCGGGTCGGTCGCGGAGACGACGATGGATGGCATCATCCGTCTGATGGTCGGCCGCGAGCTTGGCCTTCTGGCGGAGCGCGAGACGTCCTACGCGACGTCCGAGGTGGCGCTCGCCGTCGAACACGTGTCGCGCCGCCGCAAGAGCACGGATGCCAGCGCGATCGAGCTGCACGACGTGTCCTTCACGGTGAACAAGGGCGAGATTCTCGGCATCGCCGGACTTGTGGGCGCCGGCCGGACCGAGACGGCGCGGGCCATCTTTGGTGCCGACCGCTTCGATTCCGGCCGTATCCTGGTCGACGGTGCGCCGGTGAACGTCGCCACGCCGCGCGATGCCATCGCCCATGGCATCGGTCTGGTGCCCGAGGACCGCAAGCAGCAGGCGCTGTTCCTGGCGCTGGCGATCCGCACCAATCTGTCGATCGCCGCGCAGGACCGCATATCGGCCATGGGCGTCTTCATCAGCGGCAGCAAGGAGGACGCCCTCGTCGAGGAATACCGCAAGCTGCTGAACATCCGCATGGCTTCGCCCGACCAGCTGGTCGGCAATCTGTCGGGCGGCAACCAGCAGAAGGTCGTCCTGGCACGCTGGCTGGCGTTGCGGCCAAAGGTTCTGATCGTTGACGAGCCAACCCGCGGCATTGACGTGGGCGCCAAGGTGGAGGTGCACAATCTGCTGATCCGGATGGCGGAGCAGGGGATTGCCATCGTCGTGATCTCCTCGGAACTGCCGGAGGTGCTGGCCCTGGCCGACAGGATCGTGACAATGCGCGAAGGACGGGTGACGGGCGAGCTGATGCGCGCCGGGGCCGACCAGGAGAAACTCATGACGCTGATGGCCATCGGGTCGCAGCGCGCAGCTTGACGAGGGGACGGGATGACTGATGCGACGACAAGGCAGGGCGACAAGAGTTTCGACGCGTTCTCGTTTCTGGCGCGCTTCGCACCTTTGATCTTCCTGCTCGTGCTGATGGCGGTCTTTGCCATCATCGAGCCGCGCTTCATGTCGTCGATCAACCTGTTCAACGTGATGCGCCAGGTGTCCATCGTCGGACTTCTCGCCATCGGCATGACCTTCGTCATCCTGACCGCCGGCATCGACCTTTCCATTGGCTCTCTGCTGGCCTTCGCGGGTCTTGTCGCCGCGGCGGTCGCCAAGGGCGGCATGCAGGACCGCTTCACGGTGGGCGACGAGGCCATCGGCTACGGCTGGCCGCTGGCGGCGCTGGCCGCGATCTGCATCGGGCTGGCCGGCGGTTATCTGCAGGGGCTGGCCATCACCAAGCTCAAGGTGCCGCCATTCGTGGTGACGCTCGGCGGCATGTCCGTCTTCCGCGGGGCCGCACTGCTGTTCGCCGCCGGTGGCCCGATATCGGGCTTCCAGCCCGATTTCACCTGGTGGGGCCAGGGCAAGATCCTGTCCGTGCCGGTGCCGGTGATCATCTTCCTGGTCGCGGCGGTCCTCGCGCACATCGTGCTGCGCTATACCCGCTATGGCCGGCAGGTCTACGCGGTCGGCGGCAATCCGGAAGCCGCCCGCCTCGCCGGCCTCAACGTCAGTCGCATCATCACCAGCGTCTATGTGATCATGGGCTTCTTCGCCGGACTCGGCTCCTTCGTGCTTGCGGCGCGGCTGAACTCGGCCGAGGCGGTCGCCGGAACCGGCTACGAACTCACCGTCATCGCCTCCGTGGTCATCGGCGGCACCAGCCTGTTCGGCGGCGCGGGCTCGATCTTCGGCACCGTGATCGGCACCATCCTCATCGGCGTGCTGCTCAACGGCCTCGTGCTCATGAACGTGTCGTCCTACATCCAGCAGATCATCATCGGCGTGATCATCGTGCTCGCCGTGGCCTTTGACACCTTCGCCAAGTCTCGCCGCCGCAAGGCCTAGCCGAAGACGCGCTCCGGCATGCAGGTGCGATGGGTCCCTCGTTTGCGCCTGCGTGGATTTGTTGATAGACGACGCAGCTGACAGGGGGCTGCCCCGCGGCAGCTCGATCGCGAGGAAAAGACGATGGCAAATGCTGACAGGCCCGGTACGCTGCTGCTTCCCTTCGCCACGCCGGTCCTCCGCCTGCGTCCGGCCGGGCTGGATCAGGCCCGCGAGGAACTGGTCCGCGCCATCCTCGATCGGCGGCAGCGGGAACCGAGCAATACCCGCAGCAGCCGCGGCGGCTGGCAGAGCACCAAGAACCTGCACCAATGGCCCGAGGCCGCGGCGCAGAAGATCGCGGGCGTGTGCACGAACGATGCGGCAAGCGCCTTGTCGAAGTACTACTCAACATCCGCGCCCGTGACGCTGCAGGTTGACGAATGCTGGGCCAATGTGAACCCGCAGGGATCGTGGAATGCTCCGCATACGCATGACCATGTATGGGCGGCGACCTACTATCTGCGCTCGAGGGCGCCGCAAGGCCACATGGGTGCGCTGATCCTGCTCAACCCGTTGGCACGGAACGAGACCTTCTGGCAGAGGTCGGAGATCAGCATCGAGCCCGAGGAGGGAGACCTGATCGTGTTTTCGGGCGGGCTGAACCACTTCGTGGAGCCGAACCCCACGCCGGAACTGCGCATCGGGCTGGCCTTCAACTTCTTCGCCAGGACGGCAACGGACGGCTGGCGCAAGCTGGCAAGAATACGCGAGGAGAAGCGCTAGTCGCCGGACGTCCAGGGTGACGGTGGCATCCACCTAACCAAGGATGTAGATCCGAAGCGATCCGTTGGACGAGACCCGCACGCCGGCCGCGAGGCCAATGGGAATGCCGCGCTTGGCCAATGCATTGCGCGTCACCGGATTGGCAGAAAGGGCGCGACGCAACTTGGCAATGCCGGCTGCATTGCTCTGCGCAAAGACCTGATAGTCCGCGAAGGACGTGTCGCCGAAGAACATCGGCACATTGAGCGACAGCACGCCCACGGAAGGGACCTTCTTGAGGCTGCGGACCTTGTCCGCCATACGTCCGGCATTCTGCATGGAGGTCAGGGCCATGGTGCTTTCGGAGTTGCTGATCAGGCCCCAGGCCTGCGCCTGCATCGGCAGCATGCCAAGGGCCAGGAGGATGAAGGCAATCCGCAGAATGCGCATGTGGGACTCCGTGGGCTGGTACGCAGGCGCCAGTATAGGCCGGATCGGCGTGGCTGCCAAAACTCTGCCGCCCGGCTCAGCTTGCCCGCGACGGGTCGAGCAGGTCGAGCAGCGCGCGCGCGGCGGCTTCGTCGGTGATCAGCGTGTTGCAGCCGATGCGCCGGATGGCTGCCAGAATGGCTGGGGCGCGGCTCTTGCCGCCGGTGGCGATCAGCTTGTGCCGTGCCTTGGCAAGGGTTTCGAGATCGATCGACATGATGCGGCCGTTGACGGGATGCGCCACGGTCGCGCCCTCGGCGTCGAGGAAGTTGCACATGACGTCGCCGACGCAGCCCAGGTCCACCAGTTCGTCGTGCAGCGCGGGCGTGATGAGCTGGCGGACCAGGGACGTCGAGTCGCGGTTGATGTCGCCCACGCTGACGACGGCCAGATCCATGGTTTCGGCCATGGCGTAGACCTGCGACAGGCCGCAGTCGTCGATGAGGCGGCGGCGGGTCTCGGCGCTGTCGACCACAAGGGGAGCGGGGTAGAGATAGCACTCCGCGCCGAGCGCGGCGGCCAGGCGCCAGGAGAACTCCACCGGATTGGCGAAACGCGTCTCGACCGATCCGCCCAGCAGCGACATCACCTTGATGCCGCTGTGATGCGGCGGATGAAAGCTGGCAAGCGATGCGGTCAGCGTGCGGCCCCATCCGACGCCGATCACCATGTCGTCCTGAACCGTCTCGGACAGGAACTTGCCAAGCGCCAGGCCGACCGACCGGGCCGCCTGCTCCGCTCCGCCCTGTGCCGGGACCACGATGGCTTCGTCGAGGCCAAGCTGCCGCTCCAGCGCGACGGCCAGTGCGACAAGTCCGGCCTCGCCGTCCTCGATCCAGATCCGCACCTCGCCGCGCCGGCGGCCTTCCTCCAGCAGGCGGATGACGGTGGTGCGCCCCACGCCAAGCTGCTCGGCCACCTCCGTCTGGGTGAGACCATGTCCGTGATAGAGCCAGGCGGCGCGCAGCCGCAGCGACGCGTCGTCCGCGAAGGCCGATTGCGTGGCGCGGCGCAGTTTTGCCATGGGTCAGGCTCCCCCCGTTCCAAGCATGTCGGCGAACAGGGCGTTGGCCTGGCGTGCGGCCTCGATATGGGGCAGGTGTCCGGCGTCGGCAATCATGTGGAGATCGCCGCCGAAGTCTGCGAGACGCGCCATGTCCGGCGGATTGATCCGGTCCCTGGCACCCCACATGATCGACCGTGGCAGGCCCGACGCGGCCACTCGGGCGGCGGCCCGGCGCATCTGGTCCTCCTGTGTGGCAATGCCATCCGCGATTCTGGCGAGCGCGGCCCGGGCACCTGCGCGGTCGAGCTGCTGCAGCACCCGGTCCGCGATCTGCCTGCCCATGAGCTGTGGCCTGACCACGAGCTGCTGCAGCAGGCGAGTGACCGTCTCCGCATCTCGGGCCTCCGGAAATGCCGCAAGAAACGCGGTGTCCACGCCTTCGCCAAGCCCGGCGGCTGCGATGAGGCAAAGTCCCGACACGAGGTCCGGACGGTCGGCCGCCAGCATCATGGCCAGGCCTCCGCCCAGCGAGTGACCAATGACATGAAGGCCGGACAGGCCACGTTGATCGAGGACGACGGCCAGGCGGCCTGCCAGCTCCTGGGGCGAGCCGTTGCCAACATCGGTTCCCGACTCCCCATGGCCGGGCAGGTCCAGCGTATGGATCACCAGCGGCTTGGGCAGGAAGGGCGTGGTGCCGAGCCAGGACAGGCGGTCGGAGCCGAAGCCGTGGAGCAGGAGACAGTGGCGTCCCTCGCTGCCCTGGGTGCGAAAGGCGATGGCCTCGCTCATGGTCAGCGAGCGATGACGCCCAGCGTGGTGCCGACGGACGCGAGATCGTCGGCCTCGACCAGGATTTCCTTGAGCGTGCCCGACGCCGGCGCCGGAATCTCCATGGTCAGCTTCGGCGTGGTTATGGTGAGGAGGGTCTCGCCCTCCGTCACGGCATCGCCCACAGCCTTCAGCCAGCCATCGATCTGGGCCTCCTCGATTTCATTGCCCAGCTGCGGCATCACGATCGGTGTATCCATGTGTGTTGTCCTTTCTCAGAGTCCGGCACGGGCGAGGTCGAGGTCGTTCCAGGTCCTGACGCCGCGGCGGTTGCTGTGCTTGTCGGGGAACATTTCCGCGGTGACGACCTCGATGATGTCATCGGCCTGCGGGAAATAGGTGGTCTCCATCTCGGCGCCCGGAACGATCCAGTTGGGCGAGCCCAGCACGCGGGGAGGCGCCTTCAGGTCGGCAAAGCCGAAGCGAGTGACGTTGGCGGCGATGGTCATGGCGAAGCTGCCGCGTTCGGAGGCTTCCGAGACCACCAGCAGCCGGCCGGTCTTCTTCACCGAGGCCAGCACGGGATCGTAGTTTAAGGGCACGAGCGACCGCGCGTCGATCACTTCCAGCGACAGGCCATGGACCTGTTCGAGCTGCTCGGCCGCGGCAAGCCCCGCATAGAGCGAGGGGCCAATGGTCAGAACCGTCACGTCGCGTCCCGTGCGCTTGATGTCGGGCTCACCCATGGCGATGCGGTAGTAGCTGGCCGGCACTCCGCCCGGCTGGAAGGTCTCGACCGTGTCATAGAGGCGCTGGCTCTCGAAGAACACCACCGGATCCTCGCTCGAGAGCGCCGCCGCCATCAGGCCTTTTGCGTCGTAGGGCGTCGCCGGGTAGAGAACCTTCAGCCCGGGCATGTGGGCCACGATGGCGGTCCAGTCCTGCGAGTGCTGTGCGCCATACTTGCTTCCCACCGAGCAACGCAGCACCACCGGCACCTTGAGGACGCCGCCCGACATGGAATGCCACTTGGCCATCTGGTTGAAGATCTCGTCGCCCGCACGGCCGATGAAGTCGCCGTACATGAGCTCGACCAGGGCACGTCCGCCTTCGAGCGCATAGCCCACCGCCGTCGCCACGATGGCGGCCTCCGAGATTGGCGAGTTGAAGAGTCTTTGGTAGGGAAGAATGTCGGAGAGTCCGCGGTAGACGCCGAAGGCGCCGCCCCATTCGCGGCATTCCTCGCCATAGGCGAGCAGGCGGTCATCGTGGATCATGTGATGCAGGATCGCCTCGAATAGCCCGTCGCGCAGCGTGATGGCGCGCATGGCCGAAAGCCTCGCGCCGTCGGGACCGATTCCGCTGCGCGATTTCTTGGCATCCTGCCGGATGCGGGCCGAGGTCTCGGGCGGGGCCAGCAGCTTCACCTCGCCAGCGGGCGCGGGGATCTCCTGGTCCGAGAACATCAGGCGGCCGATCAGTGTCGGGTCGGCCGGGATGTCGACGATGGGCGACACGGCAGGATCGGTCGCAGCGCGGGTGACGCGGCCTATCAGCTGTGCCACGCCTTCGCGCAGACTGGCGATGCCGGCGTCGTCGAGAACGCCCTCGGCCACGAGTTTCCCGGCCATCTGCTGGATCGGATCGAAGGCCTCCCAGGCGGCAATCTCCTCCTTCGTGCGGTAGACATTGGCATCGGTCGTCGAATGACCGGTCGAGCGGTAGCATTCGACGTCGAGCAGGGCAGGCCCCTTGCCCTCGAGCAGCAGGCTGCGCTTGCGGGCGACGGCGTCGGCCACCGCCAGCGGATTGGTGCCATCGACCGTTTCGGCGTTCATCGCCCGCTCGTTCACGGCCGCGCCGATGCGCGAGAGCCGGTCCCAGCCCATGGTCTCGCCCACGGTCTGACCGCCCATGGCATAGAAGTTGTTCGTGAAGAAGAAGAGCACCGGCAACCCGCCCTTGCGGGCATCCGTCCACAGCGTGTCGTACTGCGCCATGGACGCGAAGTTCATGGCCTCGAAGACAGGGCCGCAGCCGGTCGAGCCATCACCGCTCATGGCCACGGCAATGCTCGCCTCGTTGGCCAGCTTCTTGCGCAGCGCGGCACCGGTGGCGATGCCACCAGAGGCGCCGACGATGGCGTTGTTGGGATAGGCGCCGAAGGGCGGGAAGAAGGCGTGCATGGAGCCGCCCATGCCCCGGTTGAAGCCGTTGGCGCGCATGAAGATCTCGGCCAGCACGCCGAGCAGCAGGAAATTCTCGGCCAGCGCCGAAGCGGTAGCGGCGGGCAGGTGCGCCTCGACCGTGCGCAGCAGCCGACCACCATCATGCGACAGCATGATGCGCTGGAGATCGCCGGGCGTCAGCCGCGCGATGGCGGAGAGCCCCTTGGCGATGAATTCGCCGTGGCTGCGGTGGCTGCCGAAGATATGGTCCTCGGGCGCGAGCGCCAGTGCGGCCCCCACGGCAGCCCCTTCCTGGCCGATGGAAAGATGCGCCGGGCCGCGATAGGCGAAGGTGATGTCCTGGTAGCTGCCCTTGGCCTTGAAGGACCCGAGCATCGATTCGAACTCGCGGATGATCATCATGTGCCGCAGGATCTCGACCAGTGTCCGGTCGCCCCGCCGTGTCCGCTCTTCGACGAAGGGCGTGGCGTAGGCATGCAGCGGGATGTCCGGGAAGGCGAGGCTGCCGGATTTGCGGAAATGGTCGGGTGAGACGGGGATGGACTTGGGCATTGCGGTCCTTGGTCGGAGGTTGCGGGTCTAGTTCAGCCTGGCCAGGCGTGGCGGCTGCACCAGCTTGCCGAGGATGCCGAAGCGCGTGGCGCCCGAGGCAGCGGGAATGTTGTTGGCGTATTGGTTGATCGTGGCATGCGCCAGCACCGCGAACTTGATGGCTTCCTTGAAGGCGGCCGGAACGCCGAATTCGTCCGACAGGGTCAGTCGGAGATGCTTCGGCATGTGGGCGGCGAGCCGCTCCATGAGATAGCTGTTCCGGGTTCCGCCGCCGCTGGCCATGATGACGCTGATCGCATTGATCGCCTTGACGTTGTCGGTGATGGAACGGGTGATGGCATAGGCCGCGAATTCGGTGACGGTGGCGAGCATGTCTTCCGTCGAGAGGTGCTTGTGCTTCTCCATGAACTTATCGGCATAGGCGGAGCCGAAATCGAGGCGCCAGGCGCTGCGCGGCACCGGGCGCTTGAAGAAGTCATGGTCCTTCAGTTCGGCCATGAGCTTCGCATCCACCTTGCCACTGCGCGCCACCGCGCCGTCCTTGTCGTAGGGCTTGCCGAGGCGCACGCGGGTGACGTGATCGATCATCACGTTGCCGGGTCCGGTGTCGAAGGCCATCATTCTGCTGCGGTCCGCATCGGCCAGTTGGCAGTTGGCAATGCCGCCGATGTTGAGCGTGAGGATTGGCCCGATGTCGCGGAAGGCGACGTAGTCGAGATATTGCATCAGCGGCGCGCCCGTGCCGCCCAGCGCATGGTCCATCGGGCGGAACTGGGTCACGACATGGGTGTCGGTGGCCTCTGCGACGATCGACGGCTCGCCGATCTGCAGGCCGCAGGCATAGGGGCCGCCAAGCCAGCGCGAGACGAGATCGTCCTTGTCGTCGTAGTTGCGCAGCAGGTGGTGTACCGGCGGCTCCTGGTAGATGGTCTGGCCGTCATAGCCGATGACTTCGACGTCGCCCGGCTTGAGGTTGGCTTCCGCCATCAGCTTGCGCGCGCATTCGGCATAGACCGCCCCGGCCAGGTAGTTGAGGCGGTTGAACTCGAAGAGGGAGATCTTGTTCTCGAAGGAGCGCAGCACGATCTGGCCCACCGCGTCCGGCCAGTCATAGCTGCGGCCCATGATGAACCTGGGCCGCGCCGGATAGCCGTCGGGTCCGGGTTCAATCTCGACCAGCACCACGTCAATACCGTCAAACGAAGACCCACTGTTCAACCCGATGACCCGCACCATGCCCTGCCTCCCATGTCTCGTTTTCTGGTTGTTGAGACGAATGTCGTTTCAGATACACAAATGTCCAGATCGAGGCAAGCTGCCATCGGTGACGGGCGGGGTTGCGCAATCCTGGGGGCCGGACGATCCTGCCGACATCCGGAGGTGACTCGTGACCCAGTATCCGCGCGACATGAAAGGCTATGGCCGGGCCATTCCCGATCCGAAATGGCCGGGCGGCGCCTTTGTGGCCGTCCAGTTCGTGCTGAACTACGAGGAAGGCGGCGAGAACAACATCCTGCACGGCGATGCGGCCTCCGAGGCCTTTCTGTCGGAGATCGTGGGCGCTCAGCCCTGGCCCGGCCAACGGCACTGGAACATGGAGTCGATCTATGAATATGGGGCCCGGGCCGGCTTCTGGCGGCTCTGGCGCATGTTCACCGGACGCTCGGTGCCGCTGACCATCTACGGCGTGGCCCAGGCGCTGATGCGCTCGCCTGATCAGGTGGACGCCATGAAGGAGGCGGGCTGGGAAATCGCCAGCCACGGTCTGAAGTGGGTCGAGCACAAGGACATGCCCGAGGAGGAGGAACGCCGCCAGATCGCCGAGGCCATCCGCCTCCACACCGAGGTCACCGGTGAACGGCCACTCGGCTGGTACACCGGGCGATGCTCGATGAACACCACGAAACTGGTCATGGACGAGGGTGGTTTTCTTTATTCCTCAGACGATTACGCCGATGACCTGCCATACTGGCTGAAGCGGCCGGGCGGCGGACGGCACCTGATCATCCCCTATACGCTCGATGCCAACGACATGCGCTTCGCCACGCCGCAGGGCTTCAATACGGGCGAGCACTTCTATCAGTACCTGAAGGACAGCTTCGACTGCCTCTACGAGGAGGGCCGGCGCGGCAGCCCCAAGATGATGTCGGTGGGATTGCACTGCCGCCTCGTCGGACGGCCGGGCCGCGCCGTGGGCCTTGCGAAGTTCCTCGACTATATCCTGGGCTTCGAGCGGGTCTGGATCCCGCGGCGGATCGACATTGCCAGGCATTGGCACGCGCAGTTCTGAGCGAGTCATGTGATGCGGCCCCGCGCGGTCCGTACGGAGGGGTCAGATTGCCAGCAGCAGGCCGTTCCCGTCAGGCAGCCAGACTTCCTCGAGATTGTTGCCCGGCCCCTTGCGGTCCACGATGAGAAAGCGGCTTTCCTCCAGGACCAGCAGGGGGTGGTGCCAGACATTCCGCCCGTAGTTCACGCCCTGTCGGCCGCTGGCCTGGAAGGCATGATAGCTCTCCGGATCCCGGGGATCGTGGCACACAAGCACCAGCCAGGGCCGGTCCTGCAGCGGATAGAAGGTCTGCGAGCCCAGCGGGTGGCGCTCCATCAGCTTGATGGCGATGGGCTGCGGCCGCGATCGCACGGTGAAGATGCTGACAGCCGCGGTTCCGCCCTCCATGCTGACGTCCACGCGCGCCAGATCGTTGAAGCGCTCGGCAAATCCCTGGTTGATGGCGACGGGAACCGTGCCGCCCGTCTCGATGACCTCGCCGAAAGGTGCAAAGGCCGACTGCGTCAGCGGCACCGCGCGCAGCATCAGCGTGACCCGAAGAGCCTGAGCTTCGGATGCCGGTTCACGTCCTTGTAGAGCAGATAGCGGAAGCGGCCCGGACCACCGGCATAGCAGGCCTGCGGACAGAAGGCGCGCAGCCACATGAAGTCGCCGGCCTCCACCTCGACCCAGTCGTCGTTCAGGCGGTAGACCGCCTTGCCCTCGAGCACATAGAGCCCGTGTTCCATGACATGCGTCTCGGCGAAGGGAATGGTGCCGCCCGGCTGGAAGGTGACGATGTTCACATGCATGTCGTGGCGGAGGTCGGCAGGATCGACGAAGCGCGTGGTGGCCCAGGTGCCATTGGTTCCCGGCATGGCGATGGGCGCGACGGCCTGGTCGCTGGTGACAAAGGCATCTGGCTTGGCGATGCCATCGACCGCCTCGTACGCCTTGCGCACCCAATGGAACCGCGCGGCCGCCTTGCTCCTGTTGTGCAGCGCCCACGCGGCGCCGCTCGGAACATAGGCATAGCCGCCGGCCGAAAGCGTGTGGGTCTTGCCGGCCAGCGTCAGCGAGACCTCGCCCGCCGCCACGAAGATCACGCCCTGCGCCTCGGGATCGGATTCGGGCCTGTCGCTGCCCCCGCCGGGCGCCACCTCCATGATGTACTGCGAAAAGGTTTCGGCGAAGCCCGACAGGGGTCGCGCGATGATCCAGAGCCGGGTCCTCTCCCAATGCGGCAGGCAGCTGGTGACGATGTCCATCATCACGCCCTTGGGGATGACCGCATAGGACTCGGTGAAGACGGCGCGGCCAGTCAGGAGCTGGCTCTGCGGGGGATGCCCGCCCTGGGGGGCGTAGTAGGGAGATTCGGCCATGATCTGCCTTCGTGGACTCAAAGAGCGCAGGAAAGCTTAGCGGAAGCCGCTCAGGCGTAGAAGCCGGGTTTCCGTTCGAGGTGAATGGCCTCGACGGCACCCGAGTCGAGTGCCCTGACGCCCGCCGCCGCGACGGCGCTCGCCACATACCCGTCCCAGGCACTGGCGCCGGCCGGCCGTCCGCTGTGAATCGAGTCCACCCAGGCCTGGTTCTGCAGGCGATAGGCCGTGGCGAAGCGCGGACGCCAGTCGGGCGCGAAGCGGTAGGCGGCAATGCCTGCCGCCCGCGTTTCGCTGTTGACCGGCGGGGCGAGCGACACGGTGCCGGTCTCGCAGACGAGTTCGCCCTTGATGTCATAGCCATAGCGGCAGTTCAGGTAGAGTTCGACGTCGACGACCTGGCCCTGGTCGGTCTCGAAGATGACGAGCAGGGGATCCTCGAAGCCCGCCGTGGAGGAGGGTTTCGGCTTGACCACGCGCACGCTCTTCAACTCGGCCGAGAGCAGCCAGCGGGCAATGTCGATCTCGTGAACGCAGGAATTGTTGATCGACATGGCAGCGGTGAAGAAGGACGGCGCCGAGGCATTCCTGTGCGCGCAATGCAGCATCAGCGCGCGTCCGTAGTCCCTGCTGTCGAGCGCCGCGCGCATCTCGCCATAGGCCGGGTCGAAGCGGCGCATGAATCCGACCTGCACGAGGCGGCGTCCCACCTTCATCTCCGCGGCGACCACCTCGAGGCAATCCTCGGTGCTGGGCGCCAGCGGCTTCTCGCACAGCACCGGTTTCCCGGCGGCGAGACAGGCCAACGTGTAGTCCGCATGCGTGGCATCGGGCGAGGCAATGAGCACCGCATCGACGGCAGCGTGGTTGATGATCGCCATCGCGTCGCCCGTGGCCACGCCGCCGCCGATCTCGTCCGCGACGGCCCGCGCGCGTCCGAGATCCGCGTCCGCGATGGCTGCCAGTTGTGCGCCGGCCACCTGGCCCGCGATGATGCGGGCGTGGTCGGCGCCCATGATGCCGGCGCCGATGATGCCGATGCCGAGCCCCATCCTATCGCTCCTGTCCAATGGCCCGCAGCATGTCGCGGTACCAGGGTGTCTTGATGTCGAAATGCTTGCCGCCCTTGATGCGCGGGAACTCGATGGCGCGGAGTTCGTCGCCCTGCTGCTCGTCATGGCCGACCACGCCCGAAACGCCGGCCAGCGCCGAGTCCACCGCCACGTGAACCATGGCGCGGATCAGGTCGAGGTCGGCCTTGTTCGACGCGGCCGATCGGGCGAAATAGCCGGACTTCTGCACCAGCGTCTTGTCGGCGCCGATCTTCCTGGCGAATTGCTTGCCGAACCAGTCGCCGACCTTCACTTGATCGAGTTTCACGTGGCCGAAAGCATCGCGCTCGACCTTCTCGCCGCGCGACTCGATTTCCGCCACGATCTCGCTGACGCAGGCGCCTTCGCTCACGAAGATGATGACCGAGTCCTTCTCGTCCATCACGGTCTTGAGTCGCCGCGCCTCGGCATCGATGTCGATCGGCGACTCGGGGACGTAGACGGCATCAATGTCCTTGTGGCGGCGCGAGAGGTTGAACTCGGGCAGGAACGCCATGGAGTCGAGGCGCTCGCGCCAGGCCCGGGCCGTGGCGGCGGTGAGCCAGCCGCAGTGCCGTCCCATGACCTCGTGGATGATCAGCTGGCGCGATGAGGTGGATTGTTCGTTGACGACATTCTCGAAGAAGCGTGCGCCCTGGTCGGCCGCCGTCCAGGCGCCAAGGGTCTGGCGGATGGGGATCACGTCGTTGTCGATGGTCTTGGGAAGGCCGACCACGGTCAGGCCATAGCCGTTGTTGCCGAGATAGGCCGCAAGGTCGGCCGCGGTGGTGTTCGTGTCGTCGCCACCGATGGTGTGCAGGATGGTGATGCCGTCCTTCACCAGCTGCGACGCCGCGACCTTGAGCGGCTCTTCCCCAGCCTTCACCAGCCCGCGCTTCACGCAGTCGGCCACGTTGGTGAGCTTGACCCGGCTGTTGCCCAGCGGGGTGCCGCCATGTTCGTGCAGCACATGGGCGCGGCGGCGCACCTCGGGCGTGACGGGGATCGAATTGCCCTGCAGAAGCCCCTTGTATCCCGCAAGATACCCGATCATCGGAGCGTCAGGTGCCAGTTCCGAATAGCGTTCGATCAGGCCGCCGACGGCCGACGAGAGGCAGGGCGCCAGCCCTCCCGCGGTGAGCATGGCGATCTTGTGCTGGGTCATGGGTGCCCTTTCGTCCGGTTTCAAGCCGGAGGGTTACGCATTCCGGCCAA
This sequence comes from Hyphomicrobiales bacterium, assembly GCA_046349195.1. Taxonomy (GTDB): domain Bacteria; phylum Pseudomonadota; class Alphaproteobacteria; order Rhizobiales; family Aestuariivirgaceae; genus Aestuariivirga. The sequence continues at coordinate 7,291 of JAXMCU010000024.1, read as the reverse complement.
ATTTCGCAACTGGTCCGAATTTCATTGAAGCCGGGCCCGGACTTCCTATCTCTTTCGGCGTCAACTTGTGAGAAGGAGAGGATCGAGATGACACACACGGCTTCGACCGGTTTCGATCAGATGGGCGAAACCCATCGCAGCCACCGGTGCGGCAAGGGCCTCAAGACGCCCTGGTCCGCCTGGGAGATCGGCGCCATGGTCGCCGGTTTCGTGATTTTCTGGCCGCTGGGCCTGATCGCGCTCTTCCTGAAGTGGAAGAACGGCGAAATGTGGCGCGGCTCGTCGAACCAGGCCACGCCCTGGGCGGGCTTCAGGAAGCCCGATTTCGGCAGCTGGTCGCAGAAGGCGAGCTATGGCTTTGCCGGCTCCGGCAATGCCGCCTTCGACGCCTACAAGGCCGAGCAGCTGAAGCGTCTCGACGAGGAGCGCCGCAAGCTGGAGGAAGAACAGAAGGCGTTCCGCGACTTCGTCGAGAAGGTGCGCCGTGCCAAGGACCAGGACGAGTTCGACCGGTTCATGGCCGAGCGCCGTCCGCCGGAACCGCCAGTCACCGTCTGACGGTAGCTGCACAATTGAGAAAGCCCGGCCTTGGCCGGGCTTTTTCGCGTCTCAGGGCTCGATGTCCCGGGGGCGTTGCGGTGTCAGGGGCGGGTCCACCGGCCGCAGCTTCGGCGGCGCGCGGTCACCGAAGACCGCCGGCTTGGGAGCTGCCCGCGTGAATGTGCCTGCCGTGTCTCCCGCGCCGCCGATGCCGCTCTCGATGAGGACGTCCTGTGGACCACCGATCAGGACCAGATGCTCGACATTGTCGCGACGCACCAGCACCAGCCGCCGCATCTTGTCGATCTCGTGATACTCGCTGATCCCCAGTCTTTGCCCGCGCCGGCCGCGCACCCTCGGGCTGACCGAGCGCCACACCATGATGCCGATGAGCAGCGCCACGACGGCAATCAGCGCCGTGGTGAGGGGCCAGATGTTCTGGTTGATGAACTCCATGGTGCTGCCCTTTCAAAGCATCGGCTGCGACGCGCCGCTAGCGGTACCAGCGGTTGACGTCGACGATTCGCCCGGTATAGGCGCTCACGTAGATGTAGTACCACTTGCCATTGCGCTTGCCGGTGAAGACGTAGGTCCGTCCGTGACAGTCGCGCTTCTCGACCTTGTTGAACCTGTATTCGACGATTTCCCGGGCTTGCCAGCACTTGATGTTCTTGCCGTACATGCCGCCATAGCCAAGGTTGATGTAGATATCGACATCCTTGGCCGAGGCCGGACCGGCAAGCGCCACCGAAAGAAGCGCGGCTGCCGCGAAAGCCAGGCATTTGGTCTTCATTGCAAAACCTTTCGTTTCAGGACGGCCGCCCTCGCTGTCAGTCTGGCCGCAGTCCGGATGAAAGTAAAGCTGCCGGGATGGCCGGCAGCGGAGGTTTGTCCCGCAAGTGGCTGAATGCCCTATACTCATCTTGATTCGGGGACTGCTTGAATGACGGAGAGATCGGGGCCGGAGGTGGCCGACGTGGCAGCGCCGGCGGCCTTCGGGAGCCAGCGTGGTCGCGTGGCCTTTGCCCTGCTGCTGGCGGCGCTGCTGGCCGTGCCGGTGACGGTGGCTGCGCTCGCCCTGCGTGGTTCGGCCGAGCCCTGGCTGCTGGGTGCCGGTGCGGCGCTGTCGATCCTCGGCCTGTTCCTGATTTTCGGCGTCCTGTCGGGCTTCGTGCAGTTCGGCAGGGGTCTGCGGCATCGCGAGTTCTTCGACGGCATGGCCGATGCGCTGGGCGACGCGATCGTGGTGAGCGACGGACGTGGCCGCGCCGTCTATGCCAACGCGGCCTACCGGCAACTGGCGTCGGACTCCGGCAATGGCCGGCTGGTGGCCATGGATGCGCTCTTCGCCGGGCACGCCGAGGTGGCGACGCCGGTCTATCAGCTGGCCCAGGCGGTTGCCGAAGGCCGGAGCGACGAACGCGACCTCCGCCTGGCGGCGGGATCAGCCGCACCGGGCGCCAGGCCCGACCGGACGACCTGGCTGCGCGTTTCGGTCATGCCCATGTCGGTCGAAGCCAATCCGCGCCACAGCCTGTGGCGCCTGCAGGACATCAGCGCCGACCGGGCCCGTCAGGAGCAGGCCTTCGGCCGGCTGCAATTCATCATCACCTATCTCGACAATGCCCCGGCCGGTTTCTTCTCGACCCTGCCCAACGGCAAGGTCGACTACCTCAACGCCACGCTCGCGGCCTGGCTGGGACGCGACGTGGCGCAGTCGCAGGGCGGCAGCGTGACCCTGATCGACATTCTCGGCAGCAGCGGCGCCCGCATGTTGTCGGGCATCACCGCCAAGCCGGGCGGCACCGTCACCGAAGCCTTCGATCTCGATCTCTTGACTGCCGGCGGCGAGGCCCTGCCGGTGCAGATCCTGCACCGCGTCGACTATGACGGCAGCGGTCGCGCCATGCCTTCCCGGTCCCTGGTGCTGCCGCGCGCGGCCACGGTGGGCGGCGACAAGGCTGCGGCCATCTCGGCGCCGCGGCTGTCGCGCTTCATCAACAATGCGCCGATCGGCATTGCCGAGATCGACGCGAAGGGCGAGCTCCGCATGGCCAATGCCGCATTCCTGGCGCTCTCGGAGAAGGCCCGGCGCGGCGCGCAGCTGCCGGCCCTGATCGCGGCCGAGGACCGGGGCGGGGCGGAGCGGGCGCTGGCGGCGGCCCTGGCCGGCAAGGCCAGCCTGCAGGTGGCCGATGTCACCATCGCCGACGAGCGCCAGCGCGCCGTGCAGCTGACCTTCACCCGCCTCGCGGACGGCGACGAGACCGCTGTGGTCTTCGCGCTGGACCGCACCGAAAGCAAGGCGCTGGAGGCGCAGCTGGCCCAGGGCCAGAAGATGCAGGCGGTGGGCCAGCTGGCATCGGGCATCGCGCATGACTTCAACAACGTGCTGACCCCGATCATCGGCTTTGCCGACCTGCTCTTGGCCAAGATGCGGCCGACCGATCCCGCCTTTGCCGATGTGATGAACATCAAGACCAATGCCAATCGCGCCGCCAACCTGGTTCGCCAGCTTCTGGCCTTCTCGCGCAAGCAGACGCTGCAGCCCAAGGTGCACTCGCTGACCGAGGCCATGTCGGATCTTGGCAATCTTCTGGGCCGGGTGCTGGGCGAGAAGGTCGAACTGCGCATCACCCATGGGCGCGACCTCGGCCTCGTGCTGGTCGACATCAACCAGTTCGAGCAGGTCATCATCAATCTGGCGGTCAATGCCCGCGATGCCATGCCCAAGGGCGGCACGCTCACGGTCAAGACCTACAATGTCTCGCTGGAAGACTCACACAGCCTCGGTGCCGAGTTCATGACTCCAGGCGAATACGTCGCTGTCGAGGTACAGGACACGGGAGCGGGCATTCCGCCGGAAATCCTCAACAAGATCTGGGAACCGTTCTTCTCGACCAAGGAAGTTGGCAAGGGTACCGGGCTTGGCCTGTCCACCGTCTATGGCATCGTGAAGCAGACCGGCGGCTTCATCTTCTGCGATTCCGTGGTGGGGAAGGGCACCACCTTCCGCATCTATCTGCCGCGTCACTATCCCGAGGCCGCGGCACCGGCGGCGGCGGTGGAAGCACCGGTGGCTTCGCCGAGAAGTTCCGACCATACCGGCAAGGGCCGAATCCTGCTGGTCGAGGACGAGGATGCTGTGCGGGCCTTCGCTGTGCGGGCGCTCACGTCGCGTGGATATACGGTCATCGAGGCGGATTCCGGCGAACGCGCCCTCGAGAAGATCGCCGAGAGCGCCGAGGGCTTCGAACTCATCCTTTCCGATGTCGTCATGCCCGAAATGGACGGCCCGACGATGCTCCGTGAGCTGAGGAAGCGCGGCGTCAAGACCAAGGTGATCTTCGTCTCTGGCTACGCCGAGGATGCCTTCGAGAAGAATCTCGAGGGCCAGACCGATTTTGCATTCCTGCCAAAACCCTTCTCCCTGAAGCAGCTGGTCGAGAAGGTGAAGGAAGTCATGGAAAGCTGAGCCGGCGGTCTGCTAAGGACGTGTCGACAATCCTTGCAGTGGAGCTTGCCGGTGATCGCCTTCGACCGTAACCGCTACGTCGCAATTCAATCGGGAGCATTGGGCCTGGCGCCCGCCATCGAAGAGGTGCTGCGCCAAGGCCTGGCGGATGGATTGCGCAACCTCTTCTTTTCGGGTTCGGGAGGCGCCGCCATCCTCATGGAGCCCGCCGCGCGCCTGCTGCAGCGCAATTCGGGCCTGCCGGTCTTCTTCGAGACGGCGGCGGAACTTGTGGCAGGCGGTCATGTGCATCTGGGCGCTGGGTCGCTGGTGGTGATCCCGTCGCTGTCGGGCACGACGCGGGAAAGCGTCGATCTGCTGGCGCTGTGCAAGGCGAAGGGCGCCAGGACCCTGGTGCTCACCGGCCATGCCGACACGCCGCTCGGCACGGGTGCCGACCACAGGCTGGTCAACTTCGCCGAGGACGACACCTCCTGCGAGTCCTTCTATCTCCAGTCCACGATGATCGCCCTGACGCTCATGCATCTGCGGGGCGAGCATGCGGGCTTCGCGAGTCACATGGCGGAACTGCGGGAACTGCCGTCGATGCTGGCTCTGGTGAAGGACCAGTTCGACGAGCGCGCCGCAGCCTATGCCGCGAAGATCGAGAACGAGCCCTATCATCTGATCACCGCCGCGGGAAACTGCTGGGCCGAAGCCTGGTATTTCGGCATGTGCATCCTCGAGGAGATGCAGTGGATCCGCACGCGGCCCGTCAATGCCGCGGACTTCTTCCACGGTCCCCTGGAACTGGTGGAGACGGGCGTCAGCGTCATGCTGCTCAAGGGCCAGGACGGTTTCCGTCCGCTGGCCGACCGGGTCGAGCGCTTCGCCGCGCAGTACACCGACAAGCTCTTCGTCCTGGACAGCGCCGACTTTTCCCTGCCAGGCATTTCTCCGGAGGTGCGCGCCTTGATTTCGCCTGTGGTGCTCGCCTCGGCGCTTGAACGGCTGAGCCAGCATATTGCCGTGCGGCGCAACCATCCGCTGACCGTGCGGCGCTACTACAAGCGCGTCTCCTACTGAGCATGGCGCTGCGGATCGCCACGCTGGGCGATAACTGCATTGATCGCTACCTGCCGCCGGTGAACCGGCTGCTGGCCGGTGGCAATGCCGTGAACGTGGCGGTGCAGCTGGCACGGCTCGGCCAGGACGTCGCCTATTTCGGCGCGGTGGGCGCCGACCGTGAGGGGCTCTTCCTGCGTGCGGCACTCGCGCAGAACGGTGTGGCGCTGGCCGGACTGCTGACCGACGCGGAGCGGCGCACGGCCTATACCGACATCGAGACCTTGCCTGGCGGCGAGCGCCGCATCGGTACGGAAGATTTCGGCGCCTGCGCCGCCTATCGCCTGCCCGCGGCTCATGTGGAGCGACTGCGGGGCTTTGATCACGTCCACATCGGCTGGCTCAACGACGGCGGCACGGCCAAGCAGGCCCTGCGCAGCCGGGGCCTGTCGGTGTCGCAGGACCTCTCCGTGAACAACCGGCCCGAGAACCTGCAGCCAGAAGGACTGTCCATTGCCTTTCTCTCGGCTGATCCGGAGGAAGCGGAGGCGCGGGCCAACGCGCTGCTGGCGGCCGGTGCTGGCCTGGCGGTTGTGACCATGGGGGCGGCCGGAAGCCTGGCCGATGATGGCCGGAACCGGGCGCGGATCGACGCATTGCCCATTGTCCCGGTCGACACCACGGGGGCGGGGGACAGCTTCATTGCCGGTTTTCTCGCGGCGAAACTGGACGGAGCGCACCTGACCGCGGCGCTCCAGGCCGGGGCCGCCGCTGCCCGCGCCACCTGTCTCCATCCGGGCGGCTTTCCACAACCAGACATTGGGCTGGACGGAAACACAATCTTGTGATCGATTGCAGCCCGGAATTGTGATATTCGTCACAGACGACGAAAATGGCCAGCATGCTGAAGGAAATACGCAGGGAAATGCACGGCGGGGGCGGGGCCCTGATCGATATTCCGTGGCCAATCCGCAAGGCCTTCCGCTGCTTTACCCACCCGATCACGCTCAATGCGCGAGACGTGCTGTTCCATGCGGGTGATCCGGGTGATGGCTGCTACATCGTCCGCCGCGGCGTGGTGAAGGCCTCTGTCGTCGCCAGGGACGGCCAGGAACGGCTGCTGGCGGTTCTGGGGCCAGGCGCCCTGATTGGCGAACTCGCCCTGATCGACGACGAGCCGCGCTCGGCCACCATCGCCGCCATGCGCGATTGCCGATTGATCCATCTGCCCAAGTCGTCCTTCTTCCGGCTGGCTGACCAGCATCCCATCGTCTACCGACAGGCGCTGCGCATTCTGGCCCAGCGCCTGCGCGGCACCAACGACACGGTGATCGCGCAGGGCAGCATCACCGTGGCCGGACGCGTCGCCCGCGCCTTCGCGGCCCTGGCAAATGGTCTGGGAGACGAGCTGCCCAACGGCGCGATCCTGCTGAACCACAAGATCTCGCAGACCGACATCGCTGGAATGGCCGGCGTCGCCCGCGAGAACGCCAGCCGCGCCATCAACGAACTGATCCGCGACGGCATCATCAGCCGCGACAAGAGTCTCTATGTGATTGCGAACCCGGTCGAACTGCTCGACATGGCGACCATCTGACCCGTCAGCCCTGGCTTTCCACCAATCGGTCGACCAGCAGCTCCATGTCGCTTACCTCGGCATTGGCGAAGGCGATGCGCAGATAATCCTCCTGACCGGGGCCGAACATGGAGCCCGGCAGGACCAGAAGATCATGCTCTCCGGCCAGCCGCATGGCCACCTCCTTGGCGCCCTGACCGGCAAAGGGGTGCTGCACATAGGCGAAGAGCGCGCCGGAACTGGCCAGCCGATAGCGCAGTCCGGCGCGGCCGAAGGCCTTGCGCAAGGCATCAAGCCGGTCGCGCATGCGGTCGGCCTTCTCGCGCTTCCAGCTCTCCAGCGACGTCAAGCCGTAGAGCGCGGCGAGTTGCGACACATGCGGCGGGCAGATGTGCATGCAGTCGAGGATCTTCTCGATTTCGGCCAGGAAGCGCTCGCTCGCGATGATGGAACCGACGCGGTAGCCGGTCATCGAGAAGGCCTTGGAGAAGCTGTAGAGGTGGACGAAGGCTTCCGGCCAGTCCTTGCGCGCGAAGATGCCATGCGCGGGGCCCGCCTCCTCGCGGAAATCCTTGTAGGTCTCGTCGATGACCAGTGCGATGCCTTTGTCGCGCGCCAGCTCGAAGAAGCCTTCGATCACCTGCGGCGGATAGATG
>JAXMCU010000023.1:0-41898 GCA_046349195.1 Hyphomicrobiales bacterium | reverse complement strand
TTACGCCGCTCGATGCTCAAGATCAGGTTCCGGTTGCAACGACTTCTGTCCACATAATGCCTTCGCCGTCATGCCTTTCAAGCGAATTCGGCAAATTGATCTTCTCGTCGCAATCGCCTAACCAAGCCGGCGGATAGACAAGGGGGAGATGTCGCGATGACAAAGGTGGCCTGGATCGGATTGGGGGTCATGGGTTTCCCCATGGCGGGCCATCTCGCAAAGCGCGGGGGACTCGATCTCACGGTCTACAACCGAACGCAGAGCAAGGCGGCGCGCTGGGTGGAGACCTTCGGCGGACGGGCGGCGGCCACGCCTCGCGCCGCCGCCGCGGGCGCCGATGTGGTCTTCGCCTGCGTCGGCAACGACGATGACTTGCGCGAAGTGACAAGCGGACCGGACGGCGCCTTTCATGGGATGGCACCGGGCGGGCTTTTCGTCGACCACACCACGGCCTCGGCGCTGGTGGCGCGCGAGCTTCATGCAGTCGCAAAGGAGAAGGGAATCGGCTTCGTCGATGCGCCGGTGTCTGGCGGACAGGCAGGTGCCGAGAACGGCGTGCTTACCGTGATGTGCGGCGGCGATGCCGCGGACTACCAGCGCGCCGAGCCGCTCATCGCGCATTTCTCGCGCATGCGGAAGCTGCTCGGGCCGCCGGGCTCTGGCCAGCTCGCCAAGATGTGCAACCAGATCGCCATTGCCGGCCTGGTGCAGGGACTGGCCGAGGCGGTCAATTTCGGCATGGCGGCCGGACTCGACATGGCCGAGGTGGTCGATGTGATCTCGAAGGGTGCCGCGGGGTCGTGGCAGATGGAGAACCGCCACAAGACCATGATCGCCGGCAAGTTCGACTTCGGCTTCGCGGTGGACTGGATGCGCAAGGATCTGTCGATCTGCCTGGACGAGTCCCGCCGCAATGGCGCGCCCCTGCCGGTCACCGCGCTCGTCGACCAGTTTTACGCCGAAGTGCAGAAGCTTGGCGGCAACCGCTGGGACACGTCCAGCCTCATCGCACGCTTCCAGAAACTGAACGGCTAGCCGCGAAGCTTCTTTGCGATGTCGAAGGCGAAATAGGTGAGGATGCCGTCGGCCCCGGCGCGCTTGAAGGCCATGAGGCTTTCCGGAATCACCTTCGCCGGATCGAGCCAGCCGTTCTGGCAGGCCGCCATGATCATGGCGTATTCGCCTGAGACCTGATAGGCGTAGGTTGGAATCCGGAATGTCGATTTCACCCGCTGCACGATATCGAGATAGGGCAGGCCCGGCTTCACCATCACCATGTCCGCGCCTTCCGCGATGTCGAGGGCGACCTCGCGCAGCGCCTCGTCGGTATTGCCCGGATCCATCTGATAGGTGCGCTTGTCGCCCGTCAGCGTTCCCGATGATCCCACCGCATCGCGGAACGGTCCGTAGAAACCTGAGGCATACTTCGCGCTGTAGGCCATGATCTGAACATGTTGGAGCCGGTTGGCCTCGAGTGCCGCGCGGATCGCTGCAATGCGTCCATCCATCATGTCGGATGGCGCGATGATGTCGCAACCGGCCTGGGCCTGCACCAGCGACTGCTTCACCAGCGCCTCGATGGTGGCGTCGTTGAGGATTTCGCCGCCATCCATCAGTCCATCGTGGCCGTGGCTGGTATAGGGGTCGAGCGCCACGTCGCACATCACGCCGATGTCGGGGACGGCCTTCTTGATGGCCCGCACGGCCTGGCAGACCAGATTGTCGGGATTGAAGGCCTCCCGCGCATCCGCGCTGCGCAGCGTTGCCGGCGTGTTGGGAAAGAGCGCGACCGCCGGAATGCCGAGGCTGGCCGCCTGCTCGACCTTGCCGACAAGACGGTCGACGGTATGGCGCTCGACCCCCGGCATCGACGGAACGGCGACGCTGGTGTCCTTGCCTTCGATGACGAAGACCGGCCAGATCAGATCGGAAACCAGGAGCGCGTTTTCGCGCACCAAGTCGCGTGACCATGCCGTGCGCCGTGTGCGGCGCATGCGGATGTCGGGGAAAGAGGGGGATGGAAAACTGGTCATGTCCGTTCCGTAACAGGTCTCTCTCGGCCCGCGAAACGGCGCTTTGCCGCAGCTTCACTGGCAGATGCGATAGTCATTCTTGCGCTGAAGGGCATCAACATGGAAGTGGTCGCCATGGTAGGAGTCGGACCCTGGTCCGAGAACGGTGGTGAATTGCGTGCAGGCTGCGAGCCTGATGGCCTCCAGGAACGACCCCTTGCTGGACACCTCGACGACCAGTCCGTCGCCCCAGCCATCGCCGACCGTGGCGTCCTTGGTTGACGCGAAGCTGAAGCCCGACATGTCGAGGGCATTGGCCTTGCCATGCTCGCTGAGCTTCCCGCCCGATTGATTGTTGCGGCCCCGGCAGACATAGGATGCCGCGGTATGGATGGTCGTGACTTCAGTTCCGAGTCTCGCCCTGGCTTCGGGCTGCACCGATTGACTGACCCATTGGAAGAGCTGTCTTGCCATGGTGCAGGTCAGAGTTGCCGGAGGCTTCAGATCCACGCCATCCACTTGCGAGACGTCGACGGGCGCGGGGGCGCCACAGCCTTGCGGACTGCCGAGGCTCTCATGCGGCCGGTAGACAATCGCCAATCCCTTGAGCATGGAATCGCATACGCCGCGCGCGGCGGCGACGTCGGCGTCACTCCACGGCATCGGTGGCGCCGCAGCATCGGCCCCTCCTGGCGGCGCGGTTCCCTCCGGCGTCGCCTGGGGCTTCTGTCGCGGTATGGGGGTCGGTGCGGAAACCTCGGTCTGGACCGGCTTCTGACGCGGCACCGGGACAGGCTGTGCGGTAGCAGCCGAAGCTGCCAGCACTGAAATCGTCGCGATGGGCCATCCCCGTGTCATCGCCCGCATTACGCATGGGCCTCGTGCCCATTGCAAGGGTGGGACCGCCAGACTTCGTTAAGCGCGTCGCGTCACGACCCGTTAACAGCGCTCGCCAACACTCCATAAACTCTATGCGAAGTCAGCTCAAACATATGAAAATATAAGGACAAATTTACCGAACGCCTTGAGCCGATCTTAAGTCCCGCGGACGTAGGGTCACACGCATTGGGGGGACCAGACAAGCCACAAGAGCTGGCCCTGACTGACAAGGGAATGAGGTGGACAACATGCGTGTGGAAACGATTGGGGCCCTGCGCCCCGTGCAGGCCGAGCCGGTGGAGAACCCGATCAAGCCGCGGTATCTTGAGGCCCTGACCTTGATCGAGCGCCTGCATCGCCGGCTGCTCGACGTCATCAAGGATGATTTCGAGCGCAGCGGCGAGCCGGAAGTCAACCCGGTCCAGGCCCTGCTTCTGTTCAACATCGCCGATGCCGAACTGACCGCCGGCGAACTCAAGACGCGCGGCCACTATCAGGGCTCGAACGTCTCGTACAATCTGAAGAAGCTGGTGGAATCCGGCTATGTGCATCATGAGCGGTCGGCCACCGACAAGCGCTCAGTGCGTGTGCGCCTGACCGAGAAGGGCAGGGCCATTCGCGAACGTGTCAATGCCCTCTACAATCGCCAGCTGCAGGCCGTGGAGCAGGTCGTCGGCCTCAACAGCGACGAACTCGAACGTCTGAACAAGGCGCTGACTCGGCTTGAGCGGTACTGGACAGACCAGATCCTCTATCGGCTCTGATCGCGAGCTGAGGCACTTTCATTTGCGAGGCGCTGTGGCCGAAAAGCCGCAGCGCCTTCACTATCTCAGCCGATCTCCGAGATTGTGGCGAATTTCCCACACTCCTGCCGCAATTTCCCTGCGATACCGTGGCCTTCCTGTGGCGGAGTTTTGACGAGTCGTACCTGGACTGGTATGACCGGCCTTCGGTCTGCGGGGTGTGCATCCCGGCCTGATCGGTCGGCAAGAGGTCTGCTGAAGGGGTTTGCGAATGGCTTGTTGGGGATTTGCGTGGTCCGGCTGGGCAAAGGCTGCCACTGTTTCGACTGTCCTTGCCGGACTGGCACTGGCTGTTCTGCCACCGGACCATGCGCTCGCGGGTAGCGGCGATCCCGCCTACACGCTCTTCAAGAAATCCTCCAAGTCGAACTCCGATGCGGCTCCGGTCCACCAGAACTGGAACTCCACCGACAGTGGCGGCAAGTCGACCACCGAAACCGCCGTGGTCAGCGGCGACGGGTCGGCGCCCTTCGTGGCGGCCGACAGTCCGGCGCAGATGGAAGCCGTGCTGAAGCACTACGAGGAGATCGTCTCCTCCGGCGGCTGGCCGACTGTGCCGTCCGCCCGCTACAAGAAGGGCGCCCAGAACAAGGGTGTGGCGGCCCTCAACCAGCGGCTCCGGGTGGAGGGTTACCTGCCAGCAGACACGGCCGCGAACCTCGACACCTATACCGATGCGACGTTCAATGCCGTCGCCCAGTTCCAGCGCAACCACGGCCTGGCGGTTACCGGAATCGTCGACCGGCCGACGCTGGCGTCCCTGAATGTCCCCGCGGCGAGCCGGCTGGCCACGCTGAAGGCCAATCTTCCCCGCCTTGTGGAGTACAGCAAGGATCTCGGCAGCCGCTACGTGGTGGTCAACGTGCCTGCCATGCAGCTGGAAACGGTCAGCAACGGCGCTGTCTATTCGCGCCACAATGCCATCGTCGGACGCCCGTCGCGCCCGACCCCGGTGGTCATGACGCCGCTGACCATCGTCCGGTTCAATCCCTATTGGAACGCGCCGCCGTCCATTGTCGAGCGCGACATTCTTCCCAGCATGATCTCCAGCAACCCTGCGAAGGTCATGGAGAAGATGAACATGAAGATCTTCAAGGGCGTCGGCGGGCCCGAGATCGATCCGCGCTCGGTGAACTGGCGCCGCGTGGTGGTCGACGACTATCACTTCCGCCAGGAGCCTGGCGGCTCGAATGCAATGGCGACGGCAAAGATCGAGTTCAACAGCCCCTTCGGCATCTATCTCCACGATACGCCGGAGCCCGAGCTATTCGCGCGCGGTCAGCGTTTCTATTCGTCCGGCTGCGTCCGGGTGGAGAAGGTGGCGATCCTCATCAACTGGATCCTGCAGGGGCAGGATGGCATCGACGCGAGCCGCATCTCCGAGCTGGCCGAGACCAAGGAACGCCTGGACGTGAACATCAAGGATGCCCCGCAGATCCGCGTGGCCTACCTTACAGCCTGGCCCTCTCGCGGCGGCCTCGCGGCCTTCCGCCCCGACGTCTATGAATTGGACGGAACGGGATTTGTCGTGGGACAGCCGCTTCCGGTCGGAGAATCGGCCGGTGGACAGCGCTTTGTCCTGAAGCCGATTCCGCGCTCGCCCCAGGCGGTCGACGAGGACGAGGCCTCCGGCTTTGCCGCCCTGTTCTTCTCGCGCAACCGCAATTCGAACAAGGTCGATGTCGACCAGCTGCGCCTGACTTCGAAGAAGAAGGACGATACGCTGATCGGCAGCACGAAGACCGCCACGAAGACCGGCAAGGCCGACGTGAAGAAGCAGACGGCCAGTGCGGCCAAGAAGAAAAAGCCGGTGAAGCCCGGCCAGGATACGGCGCAGGGGAAGACCACCACGAAGTCGACTGCTGACACCAAGACCGCGTCGAACGCGAAGAAGAAGGTCACGACCGCCAAGGCCAAGGCCAAGTCCAAGGACGAGGCGACCAAGACGGCCGATGCCAAGAAGGCCGCTGCCAAGTGCAAGCCGGGCGCCGATGGCAAGCTTCCGAAGGATTGCGCGACGGCGGCCGCCAAGAAGCCGGCCGACAAGGCCAAGGCCACCGCGGCAGTGCCGGCGAAATGCAAGACCGGTGCGGACGGCAAGCCGGCCAAGGATTGCCCTGCCACGGCGGCCAAGAAGCCTGCCGAGCAGTCCGCGAGCAAGGCCAAGACGGCCTCTGCCGACGCGGGCAGCTGCAAGCCCGGCGCCGACGGCAAGCTGCCGAAGGGCTGCGCGGCACCGGCCACGACGCCAGTCGCCAAGGCCGAGACCCAGGCCGCCGCTGCAAATTGACGCTGCGCGGACTTGACCGAGGTCAAGTCGCGCGGCCGTCCCGTAGTGGTGAATGCCGCCATGTCCAGTTTCAACTATACCCTGCATGTCGAAACGGCCCTCGCCCAGCTCCGCAACGAGGGCCGCTACCGTGAATTTGCCGATATCTGCCGGATCAAGGACAGTTTCCCACGCGCCATTTTCCGGGGCCGGGGCAGGGAGCAGGAAGTCACCGTCTGGTGCTCCAACGACTATCTTGGCATGGGCCAGAACCCGGCCGTCCTGGCGGCAATGCATGACGCGCTCGATCATGTCGGTGCAGGATCCGGCGGCACCCGCAACATCTCCGGCACTACCCACTACCACGTCGAACTCGAGCAGGAACTGGCCGACCTGCACGGCAAGGACGCGGCCCTCCTGTTCAATTCCGGCTACATGTCCAACGAGGCAACGCTCTCGACCCTGGCCCGCATCCTGCCGGACTGCGTGATCCTGTCCGACGCCCTGAACCACGCCTCGATGATCGAGGGTATCCGCCAGGGGCGCTGCGAGAAGCATGTCTGGAAGCACAATGACCTGCGGGATCTGGAGCGACTGCTGAAGGGCATCCCCGCGGGCCGCCCCAGGGTGATCGCCTTCGAATCCGTCTATTCCATGGATGGCGACATCGCGCCGATCGGCGAAATCTGCGCCTTGGCGGAGCGGTACGGGGCGCTGACCTACCTCGATGAAGTCCATGCCGTGGGCATGTATGGCGCGCGAGGCGGCGGCATCTCCGAGCGCGACGGCGTTGCCCACCGCGTCGACATCATCGAGGGCACGCTGGCCAAGGCCTTCGGTCTCATGGGCGGCTATATCGCGGCATCGGCACCGCTGGTCGATGCCATCCGCAGCTTCGCGCCGGGCTTCATCTTCACCACCTCGATCGCACCCGTCATCGCAGCCGGTGCCACCGCCGCGATCCGCCATCTGAAGCAGTCTCAGATCGAACGGAGGGGCCATCAGGAGCGGGTCCGCAAGCTGCGCCGGGATCTGGATGCCCGCGGCATCCCGCATGTCGCCAACCCCAGCCACATCGTGCCCGTGATGGTTGGCGACGCGAAGAAGTGCAAGTGGATCAGCGATATCCTCATGGATAACTACGGGATCTACATCCAGCCGATCAATTTTCCGACCGTTCCACGCGGGACCGAGCGCCTGCGGATCACGCCGTCGCCTTTGCACAGCGATGCCGACATCGACCACCTCGTGCGGGCTCTGAATGACCTCTGGTCGCAATGCGCCCTGGCGCGGGCCGTGGCCTGAGTCCGGCCGAGGCCGCAATCCGGCGTTTTTCCGCCGCTATCCCGCGCGAAGCCCGAGCCGGCAAGATCTAGCTGGACGGGAGGTTCGTATTCTGCCAATTGCGCAGGGCTCCAGTGGCAAGGGGAAATCAGATGGCGAAGAAGGCTGTGAAGAAGAAGGCCGCAAAGGCCAAGGCGAAGACACGGAAGCCGGCCGGCAAGGCGGCAGGTCCCAAGTTGCTGTTCCCGGGTTTCTTCACAGACGCACTCGCCAAGTCGGACGGCAAGGTGGCCAAGGCCATCGCCGCCGAGCTGGGGCGCCAGCAGCATGAGATCGAGCTGATCGCCTCCGAGAACATCGTGTCCAGGGCGGTCATGGAAGCGCAGGGCTCGGTCATGACCAACAAGTATGCGGAAGGCTATCCCGGCCGCCGCTACTATGGTGGCTGCCAGCATGTGGACGTGACCGAGCAGCTGGCCATCGACCGGGCCAAGGCACTGTTCAGCTGTTCCTTCGCCAATGTGCAGCCTCACTCGGGCGCCCAGGCCAACCAGGCGGTGTTTTTCGCGCTGCTGCAGCCGGGCGATACCTACATGGGCCTTGACCTGGCCTGCGGCGGCCACCTCACGCATGGATCGCCGGTCAACCAGTCGGGCAAGTGGTTCAAGGTCGCCCCCTACAAGGTGCGTGAGGACAACCACCTCATCGATTATGACAAGCTGGCGCAGCAAGCGCTTGAAGTCAGGCCGAAACTCATCATCGCCGGCGGCTCGGCCTATCCCCGCGTCCTCGACTTCAAGCGGTTCCGCGAGATTGCCGACTCGGTGGGCGCAGTCCTGATGGTGGACATGGCGCATTTTGCCGGCCTGGTGGCGGGCGGCGTACATCCCAATCCGCTCGAATTCGCCGACGTGGTGACGACCACGACCCACAAGACTCTGCGCGGTCCGCGCGGCGGCATGATCCTCAGCCGCAACGACGAGCTGGGCAAGAAGATCAACTCGGCCGTCTTCCCCGGCCTGCAGGGTGGCCCTCTCGAGCATGTGATCGCGGCCAAGGCGGTGGCCTTCGGCGAGGCGCTGCGCCCGGCATTCAGGAAGTACGCCAGGCAGGTGGCCGACAATGCGAAGGTGCTGGCGCAGAGCATGATCGATGGCGGCTGCGACCTGGTCTCGGGCGGCACCGACACGCACCTCATGCTGGTCGACCTGCGCAAGAAGGGCGTTACCGGCAAGGCGGCGGAGGCAGCACTGGGTCGCGCCTACATCACCTGCAACAAGAACGGCATTCCCTTCGATCCGGCGCCCTTCACCATCACCAGCGGCATCCGCCTCGGCACACCGGCTGGTACCACCCGTGGCTTCGGCGCCGCGGAATTCAAGCAGGTCGGTGCGCTCATCACGGAAGTGCTCGATGGCCTGGCCGCCAACGGCGAAGAGGGCAATGCCAAGGTCGAGGCCTCGGTGCGCAAGCGCGTGAAGGACCTGACCGCGCGCTTCCCGATCTACTGATCCCCATCATGCGGTGGCCGGGCTTGACCCGGCCCACCAGACTTGGGACTGTGGCCTGGCCCGCACGGCATCGGGATTCGAGGTTTTCAAGGTGCGCTGCCCGTTCTGCTCCAACGAAGAAACGCAGGTAAAGGACTCGCGTCCCACCGAGGACGGCACGGCCATACGCCGCCGCCGCTATTGTCCGGACTGCTCCGGGCGTTTCACGACATTCGAACGCGTGCAGCTGCGCGAGCTGATGGTGCTCAAGAGGTCGGGCCGGCGCGTGCCCTTCGACCGGGACAAGCTCATGCGCTCGATCCAGGTGGCGCTGCGCAAGCGGCCGGTCGATCCGGAACGGGTGGAGCGCATGGTCTCGGGCATCGTGCGCCGCCTGGAGAGCCTCGGCGAAAGCGAGATCAAGTCTGAGACCGTGGGCAAGCTGGTGATGGAAGCGCTCAAGATGCTCGACGACGTGGCCTATGTGCGCTTCGCGTCGGTCTACAAGAACTTCCGCGAAGCCAAGGATTTCGAAGAGCTTCTCGGCGAATTGTCTGGCGACGAGGGCGACGGCGAAGCCCGTGAGCGCTGACGGCCGCTGGATGGCCTATGCCCTGCGGCTGGGCCGCCGGGCGCTGGGGACGACCGCCGAAAATCCCAACGTCGGCTGCGTGATCGTCAGGGACGGTCGGGTGCAGGGCATTGGCTGGACCCAGCCGGGCGGCCGGCCGCATGCCGAAGCCATGGCGCTGGCGATGGCGGGCCAGGCGGCTCGCGGTGCGACGGCCTACGTGACGCTGGAACCCTGCGCCCATCACGGACGGACGCCACCCTGCTGCGATGCGCTCGTGGCTGCCGGGATCGCGCGCGTGGTGACCGCGCTGGATGATCCTGACCCCCGTGTCTGCGGTGCCGGACACCAGCGGTTGAGGGACGCCGGCATCACCGTGGTCCGGGGCGTCGGCGCCCCCGAAGCCCGCCGCGACCTCGCGGGCTTCCTCACGCGGATTGTCTGGAGTCGGCCACAAGTCATTCTGAAACTTGCAGTTTCCGCTGATGGCAAGATTGCCGCGCGGCCTGGCGCAACCACCGCCGTCACGGGTCCCGAGGCGCGGGCCCGGGTGCATCTGCTCAGGGCCCAGTGTGATGCCATCATGGTCGGCATGGAGACCGTCGTGGTGGACGATCCGCGCCTCGACGTGCGCCTGCCCGGCCTGCAGGACCGGTCGCCACGCCCTTTCGTCTTGAGCCGCAGCCGCGGCCTGCCGCCGGCCTCGCACCTGGCCCGGCGCGGGGCCGAGGTTCTCCACGGCCGGGTGGCCGATGTGCTGGCCGACCTCGGCGGCCGCGGCATCAACAGGCTGCTGGTGGAAGGCGGCGCAAGACTGGCCCGCAGTTTCCTGGAAGCCGGCCTGGTCGATGTCTTTCATCTCTACCGCGCCAGCCAGGCCCTGGGCGGGGAGGGGGTCGAAGCGCTGGCAGGACTGCCGCTGGGCGGCGTGCTCGACGGCTTCAATCGGCTGTCGAAGGAAAGCCTTGGGGCGGATCAACTCTACGTCTATGAACGGCGGGAAAGAGGAACTGTCATGTTTACCGGCATCGTCACCGACATCGGCACCGTGCGGCACGTGGAACGGCGCGGCGACAGCCGCTTCGTCATCGCCACCAACTACCGCACCGACGAGATCGACATCGGTGCCTCGATTGCCTGTTCCGGAGTCTGCCTGACCGTGGTGGACAAGGACAGGGACAGCTTCAGTGTGGACGTCTCGGGGGAGACGCTGTCGAAGACCAATCTCGGGGGCTGGAAGTCGGGCACCCGCGTCAACCTGGAGCGCGCGCTTCGCATGGGCGACGAACTCGGCGGCCATGTCGTGTCGGGCCACGTTGATGGCGTGGGCACCATCGTCTCGATCACGCCAGAAGGCGATTCCAGGCGGTTCCGCTTCAAGGTGCCGAAGTCGCTCGCGCGCTTCATCGCGCCCAAGGGATCGGTTGCCATCGATGGAACCTCGCTCACCGTCAATGAGGTGCAGGGCGACGAATTCGGCGTCAACATCATCCCGCACACCCAGGCCGTGACCACATGGGGCGACATGAAGCCCGGCGATACGGTCAACATTGAAATCGACATGCTGGCGCGCTATGTGGCGCGCCTTGCCGAGTTTGGAACATCATGAAGGTTGAAAAGAAGACGGCTGACGCCGCAAAGGTCAGGGGGCGGATCCTGATCCTCGAGGCGCGCTTTTACGGCGATCTCTGCGACGAACTCGCCAAGGGGGCCATCGCGGCCATCGAGCGGGCTGGCGCCAGATGGGATCGCATGGCAGTCCCCGGTGCGCTCGAGCTTCCGGGCGCAATCGCCATGGCGCATCATTCCGGGAAATACGATGGCTATGTGGCGCTGGGCTGTGTCCTGCGCGGCGAGACCTCGCATTACGACATCGTCGCCAACGAGAGCGCCCGCGGCCTCATGAACCTGACACTGGCGGGCCTGTGCATCGGCAATGGCATATTGACCTGCGAGAACGAGGCGCAGGCCTGGGCACGCGCCCGCGTTGCCGAAATGGACAAGGGCGGTGGCGCCGCCGAGGCGGCGCTCGCCATGGTCCGGCTGTCCCGCGCGCTGGCTCCGCCGAAGCGAAAGGCCCGAAAATCGTGAGCGACAAGCGTCGACCAAAGCCTGTCTCACGCGCCGCGGCCCGGCTTGGTGCCGTGCAGGCCCTGTATCAGATGGACATCGGCGGGACCGACCTTGGCGAAACCCTGGCGCAGTTTTCCGCGCGGGTCATCGGCGACGACTTCGACGACGGCCAATGCGGCGAAGCCGACTACCAGCACCTGAAGGAGGTCGTCGACGGCGTCGTGCGCGAGCAGAAGACCATCGATCCCGCCGTCGACCGGATCCTGGACAAGGGCTGGCCGATCCACCGTCTGGATTCCACGGTGCGTGCCATCCTGCGCGCCGGCGCATACGAACTCATGTTCATGGCGCGCGTGCCGGCCCGCGTCGCGATCAGCGAGTACGTGGACGTTGCCGCGGCCTTCTTCGACAGCGAGGAACCGAAGTTCGTGAATGGCGTCCTCGACCGGCTGGCGCGCGACCGCCGGCCCGCCGAGTTCGCCGCGTGAGCGCGGCCACCCAGTTCGACGACACCAAAGCCCGTCGCAACGCGGTGATCCTCGCCATCGCCCAGGCCCTCTACGGGGCGACCGTCACGGCCCTTGTCGTGACGTCGGGCCTGATCGGGAGCCAGCTTGCGCCGGATCCCTCCTGGGCCACGCTGCCCATGTCGATGGTGATCGTCGGCACCGCGCTGACCACCTTCCCGATCTCGCTGATGATGAAGCGCATTGGCCGGCGCGCCGGTTTCATGATCTGCGCGCTCGTCGGCGCCGGCGGCGCGGCGGTTGGCACCGTGGCCATCTTTCAGCGCAGTTTCGGGATGCTATTGGTCGGAGCCTTGATGCTGGGGATCTATCAGGCATCCGCGTCCTACTACCGCTTTGCCGCCGCGGATCTGGCCAGCCCCCGGTTCCGGCCCAAGGCCATCTCCTGGGTGATGACCGGCGGCGTGGCCGCCGCACTCTTCGGGACCATGCTGGTGATGGTCACTGTCGATCTTCTTTCACCAGTTACCTTCGCCGGAACCTGGGTTGCGATGGCGGTGCTGGCCTTGCTTGCAACAAGCCTGATGCTGGCGCTGGATATTCCGCACCGGGCGGATGCCGACGCGCCGACCGGCCGACCTCTGGCCGAGATCGCCCGGCAGCCGCGCTACATCGTGGCAGCGGCCACGGCGATGCTCTCCTATGCCATCATGATGTTGGTGATGACGGCAACGCCCGTGGCCATGCTGGGATGCGGCTTCACCGTCCGGGATTCCAGCTGGGTCATCCAGTGGCATGCACTGGCCATGTTCGTGCCCAGCTTCTTTACCGGAAGCCTGATCGCGCGCTTCGGCGCCGAGCGGATTTCCGCCATCGGCATGCTGTTGCTGATCGGAGCGGCGGTTGCCGGACTGCTCAACGTGCATTTCGAGAACTTTGCCGCGGGACTGATCCTGCTGGGCCTCGGCTGGAACTTCGGCTTCCTCGGCGGCACGACCCTGCTGACCTCCACCTACCGGCCAGAAGAGCGCAACAAGGCGCAGGGCCTGAACGACCTGGTGGTCTTCGTGTCGACGGCACTGGCCTCGCTCAGCGCCGGCAAGCTCTTGGCCTGGTATAGCTGGAGCGCGGTCAACTACACGGTCTTTCCGCTGGTCCTCGTCGCCCTGTCGCTCATCGCCTGGCTGATGACGCATCAGCGCAAGCTGGCGGCCTGAGACCATGAGGCTCAACGTCTATCTCCAGCGGGCGGGCATCGGCAGCCGTCGCGAGGCCGAACGGCTGGTAACCGACTCCCGCGTCAGCGTGAACGGCAAGACGGCAACGCCGACGACACCGGTCGAAGACGGCGATGTCGTGCTGGTCGACGGCAAGCCGGTGAAGATCGAGAGCCGCCCGCTGCCGCGCCTGTTCATGCTGAACAAGCCGGTCGATTTCCTGGTCACCAACCGGGACCCGAAGGGTCGGCCCACCATTTTCGATCTCGACGCACTGAAGCCGCCGCGCTGGAGGGGCGACCTGCCACGGGTGATGAGCGTCGGACGCCTGGACGTGAATTCCGAGGGCCTGCTGCTGCTGTCGTCCGACGGCCCGCTGGCCCAGGCCATGATGAGCCCGAAGACGGCTCTGGCGCGCGTCTATCGCGTACGCATCCACGGCCGGCTCACGCCGCGCAACATCGAGGATCTGGCCAAGGGCATGACCGTCGATGGCGTAGACTACCGGGGCGCGGAGTTCGTCGAGGAGTTCGACAAGGGTGGCCGCAGCAATACCTGGTACCGGGTGGTCCTGACCGAGGGCAAGAACCGTGAGATCCGGAAGCTCGTGGAGTATTTCGGCGGACGGGTGAACCGGCTGATCCGCGTCCAGTACGGACCGTTCCATCTGGGCGACCTGAAACAGGGAGAAGTGCGGGAGATCGCGCCCGACCAGGTTCGCCGCCTGCAAGCCTATCTGGCCGCGCGGGGCCTGGATCCGGCGGCGAAATAGCCCCTGTGCGCAAGACCTTCTGCCGATTCAAAGCGATTGCCTAATTCCGCCGCATTTGGCATACCACGCCCACTTTCCGGGGCAGGGGCTGGCAGGATTGCGATTCTGCCAGGGGCTTCGGGTCAACATCAACGGATACAAGGGTTTATCATGACCTCTACACTCTGGCTGATCGTGCTCGCGGGCGCGCTCTCCATCGTGTACGGCATCGTCACCACGCGGAGCCTGTTGGCTGCCGACGCCGGTACGGCCCGTATGCAGGAAATCTCCGCCGCGGTGCGCGAGGGCGCCAAGGCCTATCTGAACCGGCAATACACCACCATCGCCATCGTCGGCGTCGTGATCTTCGTTCTGGCCTGGATCCTGCTTGGCCACTGGTCGGCCATCGGCTTCGCCATCGGCGCCATCCTGTCGGGCGTGGCCGGCTTCATCGGCATGAACGTGTCGGTGCGCGCCAACGTCCGCGTTGCCCAGGCCGCGACCAAGTCGCTGGCCGGCGGCCTGGATCTCGCCTTCAAGGCCGGTGCCGTGACTGGTCTTCTCGTGGCGGGACTGGGCCTTCTGGGCGTCACCCTGTACTTCGGCTTCCTGACCAACTCGCTCGGCAAGGCGGCAACCAGCCGCGAGGTGATCGACGCGCTGGTCGCGCTCTCCTTCGGTGCGTCACTGATCTCGATCTTCGCCCGTCTCGGCGGCGGCATCTTCACCAAGGGTGCGGACGTCGGCGGCGACATGGTGGGCAAGGTCGAGGCCGGCATCCCGGAAGATGATCCGCGCAACCCCGCCACCATCGCCGACAACGTGGGCGATAACGTCGGCGACTGCGCCGGCATGGCCGCCGACCTCTTCGAGACCTATGTGGTGACCACGGTCGCCACCATGGTGCTGGCCGCCATCGCGCTGCCCGAGGCCTACAAGCTGGCGGGCATGGTCCTGCCGCTGGCCATCGGCGGCGCCTGCGTGGTGACCTCGATCATCGGCACCTACTTCGTCAAGCTGGGCGCCTCCAACAACATCATGGGCGCGCTCTACAAGGGCGTGATCGCGACCGGCGTCCTGTCGCTGGTGGTGCTCTACCCGGTGATCTCCGCCATGTTCGGCGGCATGTCCGCCGATCTCGGCGGCTTCACCCCGATGAGCCTGTTCTGGTGCGGCGTGGTGGGTCTGCTCATCACCGCGGCCATCATCTGGATCACCGAATACTACACCGGCACCGGCAAGCGGCCGGTGAACTCGATCGCCGAGGCGTCGATCACCGGCCATGGCACCAACGTGATCCAGGGCCTCGCGGTCTCGATGGAGGCCACGGCCCTTCCGGCCCTGGTCATCGTCGCGGGCATCATCGTCACCTACCTGCTGGGTGGCCTCTTCGGCACCGCCGTCGCCGTCACCACCATGCTGGCGCTCGCCGGCATGATCGTGGCGCTCGATGCCTTCGGTCCGGTGACCGACAATGCCGGCGGCATCGCCGAGATGGCGGGCCTGCCCAAGGAAGTGCGCCACAACACCGACGCGCTCGACGCGGTGGGCAACACCACCAAGGCGGTGACCAAGGGCTATGCCATCGGGTCGGCCGGCCTTGGCGCGCTGGTGCTCTTTGCCGCCTATACGCAGGACCTCAGGTTCTTCGCCAGCAACGCGCAGCCTGGGAGCTTCTTTGAGGGCCTCGGCAGCGTGACCTTCGATCTCTCCAGCCCCTGGGTGGTCGTGGGCTTGCTGTTCGGCGGACTGCTGCCCTACCTCTTCGGCGGCATGTCGATGACCGCGGTGGGCCGTGCGGCCCAGGCCGTGGTGGTCGAGGTGCGCCGCCAGTTCAAGGAGAAGCCGGGCATCATGGAAGGCAAGGACAAGCCCGACTACGGCCGGGCGGTGGACATGCTGACCCGCGCCGCGATCAAGGAAATGATCGTGCCGTCATTGCTGCCCGTGCTCTCGCCGATCGTCGTCTTCATCGTGATCAACTGGATCGCGGGCAAGGCGGCGGCCTTCTCGGCGGTGGGCGCCATGCTGATGGGCGTGATCGTCACCGGCCTCTTCGTCGCCATCTCGATGACGGCCGGCGGCGGCGCCTGGGACAACGCGAAGAAGTCCTTCGAGGATGGCTTCGTGGATTCCAAGGGCCAGAAGCACTTCAAGGGCTCGGAGGCGCACAAGGCCTCGGTCACCGGCGACACGGTTGGCGATCCCTACAAGGACACCGCCGGCCCGGCGGTGAACCCGATGATCAAGATCACCAACATCGTGGCCCTGCTGCTGCTGGCTGTTCTCGCCGGGCACTGAGGCTCAACAAGACCTGTCGCAGACAGAACCCCGCCCGGCGCGATCCGGGCGGGGTTCTTGTTTTCGGGTTCAGGCGCGGCGCATCTGCCGGCGCTTCTTCATCGCTTCATGCGCCTCGGGCGTACCGTCGTGGAAGGAGCCGAACCAGCGGTCGAGCGGCACCATGCCATCGGCGTAGTTCACCTCGAAGTACTTGTGATGCAGGTAGTGCGCGTAATAGGACACGTTGACAGACGTCTTGTCGCCCAAGGCCAGGCGATCGAAGCCCGTGTGGCCTTCGCTCGGCGCAAGCCCCAGTCGTGACACGAGATTGATCATGTGCACCGGATGGGCCGGAATGAGGAAGAACACCAGAACGCTCGAGAAGTAGATCAGGTGCTCGATCGGGTGCATCGAGAGGCCGGACCATGGTCCGGGGTTCACGTTGCGGTGATGCAGCTTGTGGGCAACCTCGTAGAGCGGCGAAAAGTGCAGGAGCCGGTGCGCGAAGTAGAACCCGACCTCGTGGATGAAGGGCACGAGGAAGAACACGGCCACGAACCAGACCGGATGGGCGTCGAAGCTGATCAGCGGCGCATAGCCGTTGGCATAGGACCAGAGCAGCAGAACCTCATAGGCCGTCCAGATCGGCACGCCGCTGACGAGCGTGTGGAACATGTTGTCGTAGGTCTGGTCGCCGAAGAGGAAGGCCTGGGACTTGCGCGGCCATTGCCGGTTGTACTTGAAGGCTGTGTCCTGGCGCCGCCAGACATAGAGCCACATGTGCCACGCGCCGTAGACGATGATTGCCAGAGCGAGATTGCGCAGCAGGATGAAGCCGATCCAGCCCGCGGCGAACTGGCGCGTGACTTCCAGCGGCGGCGTGAGCCAGGCCCAGATCGCGAGCGCCAGGACGGCATAGATGGCATTCCACGGAAACAGGTAGCCGTTGTAGCCGAAAAACCAGCGCAGCAGCGCCTTCGGGCGCGGCGGCCAGTCGAAGGCCGGGCCATAGGAAATGGGCGCCTTGGGCATCCAGTTGCCGCGCTGGTCGTCGGTTCCGTAGGCGGAGTCATCCATGGCGCAGTCCTCCCGTCGATGGGACAAGCCTATCGTACTCGCCGTCGTGCTGACAATGTGCCAGAGGACGCTTGCAAAGCCCGGCGGGTTGCTGCCACAAGGTCCGACGGGAGGAAGACCGGCATGCTGATCGGAATCGACTGGGGCGGCACGAAAATCGAAGGCGTGGCCATGCTGCCGGATGGCACGGAACTACTCCGCCTGCGCGAACCAACGCCACGTCATGACTATGACGGGTGCCTGACGAAGATCCGGTCCATGGTCGAAGGCCTGGAGCGGCAAACCGGGCGGACAGGAAGCATCGGCATCGGCATTCCGGGCTCGCTGGAGCCACAGAGCCGGCTGGGGAAGGGTGCCAGCTCGACCTGGATCCTCGGCAAGCCGGTGGAGGCCGACCTGAAGGCCGCGCTCGGGCGCGACATTCGCGTTGAGAACGATGCGGACTGCTTCGCCGCCTCCGAGGCCGTCGATGGTGCGGGCGCAGGCCACAACGTGGTGTTCGCCGTCATCCTCGGGTCCGGGGCAGGGGCGGGCATCGCGGTCAACGGGCGGGCCCATCACGGCCCCAACAACAGCGGCGGCGAGTGGGGACACAATCCGCTGCCCTTTCCGGACACCACGGAGATTCCAGGCAAGGCCTGTTACTGCGGACGCCATGGCTGCATGGAAACCTGGGTCTCGGGCCGCGCCTTCGAGGCGCAATATGCGGAGCATAAGGGGGTCGATCTCACAGCTGCCGAGATCATGGCGCTGAAGCGCAAGGGCGACCACCTGGCGAACCTGCTCTGGCGGCGCTACGTCGATCGCGTCGCCCGCGGCCTCGCGACGGTCGTCAACACGCTCGATCCGGATGTGCTGGTGATGGGCGGCGGCATGTCGAATGTCGACGAGCTCTACCAGGACCTTCCGGTAGAGCTGGCGCGGCGGACCTTCTCAACGGTCTTCCACACGCCCATCCTGCGTAACAAGCATGGCGACGCCAGCGGCGTGCGCGGTGCGGCCTGGCTATGGAAGGCATGAACCAACCGATGCAGAAGCGTTTTGCCTTTGGCCTCGACCTGATCCGCGACGCCGGCGAACTGGCCCTCGGCTATTTCAACAGGAGGTCCAGCCTGTCAGTCCAGAGCAAGGGTCCGCAGGACATGGCCAGCGAGGCCGATCTCAACACCGAGATCCTGATCAGGGACCGGCTCGCCAGGGCCTTTCCCGAGGATGCCTTCCTGGGCGAGGAAACAGGGCGGACGGCCTTTGCGCAGGACCAGGGCATCTGGGTGGTCGATCCCATCGATGGCACGCAGCCGTTCATCTGCGGCCTGTCGAGCTGGTGCGTGTCGATTGCCTACGTGAAGGGCGGCAAGCTCCAGTTCGGCATGGTCAATGCGCCGGCACGCGGAGAACTCTTCTCGGGAGGCGCGGGCCATGGTGCCGCACTCAACGGCCAACCCATCGCAGGTCATGCGGGGCGGTCGGTCCGGGATGGGCTGACCGGCACCGGCTATTCTCCGAAAAGCGGTCCGGACGAGTTTCTTCCGGCATTCGAACGTTTTCTCCGGGCCGGCGGCATGTTCTATCGCGATGGTTCGGGTGCCCTTGGTCTGTGCTACGTGGCTGCCGGACGGCTGATCGGGTTCTTCGAACCGATCATCAGATCGTGGGATTGCCTGGGTGCGGTGGCGGTGGTGCAGGCCGCGGGCCTCAGGACCAACGATTTCCTGGCTGGCGATGGGCTGTTCACCGGGAATCCGATCATCGCCGGCAATGCACGTGTCTTTGCCGAACTTTCCGAGATTACGGGTTATGGTCCGGGAGCCGATCCATGATGAACCCCGACGAATTCGAGGCCGCCAAGCGCTCATCCGCCTCCTGGTACTGGTGGGGCATCCCGACCTTCTTCAGGTGCCCCTGGAACGAGGACCCCGCACAATGCGAGATTGCCCTCGTTGGCGTTCCGCACAGCAGCGGGAATGGCTCGACCGAACGCGACCAGCATCTGGGGCCGCGGGCCGTGCGCCATGTCTCGGGCTTCTACCGGCGCGCCCATGGCGTTCATGGCTTCGCGCCCTTCGAGACCTTACGCATCAACGACCTTGGCGACGTGCCGTTGCCAGAAGCGATGAACAACGAGGCCTCGGTTCGCGACATCGAAGCCTATTTCGCGCGGCTCGACCATGCTGGCACGCGGCCCGTCTCTATCGGCGGCGATCATTCGATCACTGGGCCCATCCTCAAGGCCATTGCCGGACCGGGCCGAAGGCTGTCGGGCGGCAGGCCCGCGGCCCTCATCCATTTCGACGCCCATACCGACAGCTACGAGAACATGCCGCACTGGCTTGGCGCCCGACGGTCCGCGGCGCATTGGGCAGCCTATACGGTGAGGGAAGATGCGGTTGATGCCGCGCGCAGCACCCAGGTGGGGATGCGCGGTCACCCGTCGGGCCTGATCCACGGCCAGAAGGTTGGGGGCAGCAGCGAGGCGCTCGGCTATCGCGTCATCAGGATGGACGAGTTCGAGCGGATCGGCGTCGACGCCACCGTGCAGGCCATTCGCGAGCGGGCGGGCGAAGGGCCCTGCTACATCACGTTCGATCTCGACTGTCTCGATCCGTCGGTCGCGCCGGGCGTTTCGAATCTCGAGCCGGGCTTCGGAGGCTTCTCGATCCGCGAGGCAACGCGGCTGCTGCAGGGATTGAAGGGGCTCGACATCATCGGCGGCGACATCGTCTGCCTCATGCCGACGAAGGACAGTCCGAACAACATCACGGCCCAGGTTGCCATGGTCATGATGTTCGAGATCCTCAGCCTGATTGCCTGGCGGAAGACGGCGGCCTGATCAGGCCGGGTGCCACCACTTGCCGCCGATGACGACGCCGCGCGAATTGATCTTCCGGTCGCCCGGAAGATGCTCGCCGACGACATCGACGTAGTCGTAGGTTCCGTCGTCGACCGACAGGATCGTCGCGTCCCCGACACTGCCAGGCTTCAGCGTGCCAAGCTCGGGCCGCTTGAGAGCAAAGGCCGCGGACTCCGTGGACGCCCTGATGACCTCTGGAAGGCTCATGCCGAGGCACAGGAACTTTGACATGGTCGTGACCTGGTCGAATGCCGGGCCGTTGATGCAGAGCGCATGGACATCCGAGGAAATCGTGTCGGGCAGGAACCCGTTGGCCAGCATGGCCCGCGCGGTCTTGAAGGCAAAGGACCCCATGCCATGACCAATGTCGAAGAGGACGCCGCGCTTACGTGCGGCAAGGACCGAGGCCCTGACGGTTCCCTGCGCCGTGCTCGGCGCGTTTGGAAAGGGCCGGAAGGCATGGGTCAGCACGTCGCCCGGACGCAAGCGGGAGACCACGTCGTCGTAGGACGGCGGCGGCTCGTCGATATGCGCCATCAAGGGCATACCGGTTTCCTCGGCCACCTGCAGCGCGATGTCGAGCGGTGCCACGCCCTGGTCGCCGCTGGCATGGCGGCCGACGCGGACCTTGATGCCGACGATGACGTCGCGATTGGCATCGGCAACCTGGGCCGCCGTCACCGGGTCCATGAGCCGGATGTCCTCGCTCTCGCCCACCATGACCGTGTTCGAGAAGCCGTAGATCCCGGCATGCGACACGTGGAGATAGGCCAGGATGCGCACCTGCGACCGCTCGATCACGTGCTTGCGGAAGCCCGCGAAGTTGCCGGGGCCTGCCGAACCCGTGTCGACCGCGGTGGTGACGCCGCTGCTGCGACAGAAGTCTTCGGCGTCAATCCCCAGCGACGTTCCGCCCCAATAGACGTGGGTGTGCAGGTCGATCAGGCCCGGCGCCACGATCAGCCCCGCGACGTCGCGCAGCTGCGTGGCCGGGCCGGGCTTGAGGGACTTGCCGATCTCTGCCACCCGGCCGCCGCGGAACCCGACATCGCAAACCCGATCCAGGCCCTGTGCGGGATCGATGACACGCCCGCCGCGAAGGATCAGGTCCATCTTGTCACATCTTGTTTTGAAGCATCGGTCCGGCCTTGGTGGCCTTGCCGGTCAGGAGGAGGAGGTGCAGGAAGCTCGTGTCCTCGCCCATCACAACGGTCTTGCCGGAGTTGATATCGACGACGCGGCCGTCCTGCAGTCCATACTGGGCGAAGCTCTGCACCTGGTCGTTCTTGTCGAAGCGGATCGCGATCACTTCCCGCTCAAGCTCCTCCGGCCTCGAGAAGATCTTCCGCTCCGTCACGCTCGTGATATAGTAATAGCTGTCACCCTGGATCTTGGCGCTGGCCGTGGTTGATGGCGAGCCAAGGATGGATTCCACCTCGGTCTTTGACATGCCGTCGGCGATCTGCTGGAAGGCGCCTGGTTTGGCCACGTAGCCGCGGTGATCCACCGTTCCGCTACAGGCTGCCAGAAGGGTTGCGCAGAGCAGGCCCGCGATCCACATAGGAAAACGCCGAGAATGATTGAGAGGCATGAGAGATTGCGAAAGCCGATATCTGACGTGCACGCTATGCGATTCCTTTTGCCCGTGACAGGGGGCTAGAGCAAGGCGATGATTCTGAGACGTTTGTTCCAAAACCAGAGCCCGGACGTGAGCCCCCTCTATGGGGCAATTGTGGCTGCGGCGCGGCGCCCGGAGGCCTATGCGGAATGGGGGGTGCCGGACACTCTTGATGGCCGTTTCGACATGATGGTGCTGCATATGTTCCTGGTCCTTGAGCGACTGAAGGGTGATGACGAGGCATTCCGTCAGGAGCTGGTCGACAGTTTCTTCGAGGACATGGACCGGTCGCTGCGCGAACTGGGCGTGGGTGACCTTTCGGTCGGAAAGAAAGTCCGCAAGATGGCCGAGGCCTTCTATGGCCGGGTCGCAGCCTACGACAAGGCTCTGTCCGAGGAGGCGCCCGCCTTCGAAGAGGCGCTGGCCCGCAATGTCTTTCCGGATGGCGCGCCATCGGCGGGTCTTGCCGCGCTCGCGGCCTATGCCCGGCGGGTGCGTCGGTCTCTGGCGGCGACCGATCTGGAGACCCTCAGGCGCGGTGGCGGAGGATTCGAGGAGGCAGGAAGAAGATGAAGCACAATACCCCCGAGTTTTCCCGTCCGCTCCCGGTTGACCGCGTTCCGGCCGGGGGCAGCTTCGAGAAGATCGAGGCCGATGCGGACGAATGCGCGGCGCTTGCGAAGCGTCTCGCCGTGCCGGCGCTTCATGCCTTGTCCGCGGGACTGCGGGCCACGCCCTGGCGCGGCGGCGGGCTCAAGCTCGAAGGCCGGCTTCTGGCCGATCTCGATCAGGTGTCCGTGGTCAGCCTGGAGCCATTCCGGCATAAGGTGAGTTTCGAGATCTCCCGCTATTTTCTGCCGCCGGGTTCGCTGCGCGACGGCCAGGAAGAGGATGCCGATCCGATTCCCAACGGCGAGGTAGATATGGGGGAGGTGGTCGCCGAGACCCTTGCCCTCGAACTCGATGCCTATCCCCGGAAGCCGGGGGAACAATTCGATGACCGGATCGAGGACGACCAGGGGGCAGAGGCGGCAGCTTCGCCCTTCGCCACGCTGTCAAAACTCCAGTCTTCCCCGGACTGAGGGCTCCGCGCTTTCGGAATGACTTTTGGGGGCCAATGGCCTATGTCAGCCCGATGGGCGGTGCACCGGCTGTGCCGACGGACTGGCACCAGCCCGTGAGGGGAATCGTCAAGGCCTTGAATACAAAACGACATTTCACCGTGGCGCTTGATGCGATGGGTGGTGACCGCGGTCCTGATGTTGTGATTCCGGGTGCAGAACTGGCCGCCATCCGGCATCCGGAATTCCGCTTCCTCCTGTTCGGTGACCAGACCCGCATCGCGCCGCTTCTGGAACGTCATCCGAAGCTCAGGGAGAAGTCCACCACCCACCATACGGACGTGTTCGTCGCCATGGATGCGAAGCCCAGCCAGGCCCTGCGCCAGGGCCGCGGCAAGAGCAGCATGTGGATGGCGATCGACGCGGTTCGCCAGGGCCAGGCCGACGTGGCGGTCTCCGCCGGGAACACCGGGGCGCTCATGGCAATGGCCCGGTTCATTCTCAAGACCCTGCCGGGCATCCAGCGGCCGGCCATTGCCGCCGTCTGGCCGACGCTGCGGAGCGAGAGCGTGGTGCTGGACGTCGGCGCTACCATCGGGGCCGACGCGCGCCAGCTGATCGAGTTCGCGGTCATGGGCGAGGCCATGGCCCGTTGCCTCTTCGGCCTGGAAAAGCCGAGCGTGGGCCTGCTCAACATCGGCGTCGAGGAAATCAAGGGCGTGGAGCAGGTCAAGGAGGCCGCGCGGCTGCTGCGCGAGCTGGATCTGCCGATCCGCTACGAGGGCTTCGTCGAGGGCGACGATATCGGGCAGGGCAAGGTTGACGTTGTCGTGACCGAGGGCTTCGCCGGCAACATCGCCCTGAAGACTGCCGAAGGCACCGCCAAGCAGCTGGCCAGCTATCTGAAGATGGCGCTCAACCGTACCCTGATGTCGCGCATGGGCGCGGTGCTGGCGTCGGGTGCCTTCCGCGCCCTCCGCGACCGGATGGACCCGCGCAAGCACAATGGCGGAGTATTCCTCGGCCTGAATGGCGTCGTGGTCAAAAGTCACGGCGGCACCGATGCCCTTGGCTATGCGACGGCCATCGATGTCGCCTATGAGATGGTGCACAACGATCTCGTGAAGAAAATTTCGACTGACCTCGCCAGTCTGCACTTGCGGCTCGAACCGCAAGCCGCGACCCGCCTATCGGAAACAGCAGAATGATCTCGAAAGCACCGGCGGACGGACGCCGCGCCGTCATTGCGGGCGTTGGCTCGGCCCTGCCCAGGCGCATCATGACCAACGCCGATCTGACGAAGATCGTCGATACCAGCGATGAGTGGATCGTCGAACGTACCGGCATCCGTGCCCGCCATGTGGCGGGGGAAGGCGAGACGACGCGCACGCTGGGGCTCGATGCGGCGCGGCGGGCGCTGGATCACGCCGGGCTTTCCGCTGGCGATGTCGACCTCATCGTGCTCGCGACGTCGACGCCGGACCGCACCTTTCCCGCGACCGCCACCATGATCCAGGCCGATCTCGGGATCTCCCGGGGCGCGGCCTTCGACGTCCAGGCGGTCTGCTCGGGCTTCGTCTTCGCCCTGGCGACGGCGGACGCCATGATCCGTGTGGGGAGCGCGAATTGCGCCCTCGTCATCGGCTCGGAAACCTTTTCACGAATCCTCGACTGGACCGACCGCACTACCTGTGTGCTGTTCGGCGATGGGGCGGGAGCCATGGTCATGACGGCTGAGGACGGTGCCCGCAACGTCGCGGAGCGCGGCATTCTGGCGACGCGCATCCGCTCGGATGGGCGTTATGCCGACAAGCTCTATGTCGACGGTGGCCCTTCGACCACCGGCACAGTGGGTCATCTCCGCATGGAGGGCCGCGAGGTCTTCAAGCATGCGGTGACGAACATCGCCACCGTAATGGAAGAGACGATCAGTGCAGCCGGGCTGACCCCGTCCGATATCGACTGGTTCGTGCCGCATCAGGCGAATCGCAGGATTCTGGAAGGAACCGCACGGAAACTCGGCATCGCCGAGGATCGCATCGTGATGACGCTTGACCAGCACGGCAACACGTCGGCGGCCTCCATCCCTCTCGCGTTTGACGCGGCGGTCAAGGACGGCCGCATCAAGCGTGGAAACCTGGTCCTCATGGAGGCCATGGGTGGCGGTTTCACCTGGGGTGCCGTCCTCGCCCGGTTCTGACAGGCTGCCTATCTAAGCCCTTGAGTTCCGGCGATTTTTGATGTTGACGTGGCTCACTTGTAGTCATACCTTCTCAACCAGAGCTGTTCCGGGGAGCTTTGGGAATGACGAGCAAGACCTTGACCCGCGCCGACCTCAGCGAGGCTGTGCACCGCCAGATCGGTCTGTCGCGTAGCGAATCAGCGGATCTGGTAAAATCCGTCCTCGACTTGGTTTCCGATACGCTCGTTGAGGGAAAGACCGTCAAGCTCTCGTCATTTGGCACCTTCATGGTGCGCCAGAAGAACGGCAGGGTCGGTCGCAATCCCAAGACGGGCGAGGAAGTGCCGATTACACCGCGGCGTGTACTCGTCTTCCGGCCAAGTCAGGTGATGAAGAATGTGATCAACGGACTGGATCGCGGCTCCGACGAAGACTAACGGCGGATTTCGCGGGGATCAGGCCGCGAAAAGGAGAAGATGGTGGAGAAATCCCCCGACGCATTCAGGACGATCAGCGAGGCGGCGCAGGAACTTGACGTTCCGCAGCATGTCCTTCGCTTCTGGGAAACACGGTTCTCGCAGATCAAGCCGATGAAACGGGCCGGCGGCCGCCGCTTCTATCGTCCGGCCGACATCGATCTGCTGAAGGGCATTCGGGGCCTTCTCTACAAGGAAGGCTACACGATCCGCGGTGTGCAGAACATCCTCAAGGAGGAAGGCGTTGCCTATGTGGCGGGCGTCGGCCGCGGGGAGATCACGCCACGCAAGCGCGAAGGCGCGCCTGAAGGTGCTCCGCCGCCGGGATTGGCGAAGCCGGCGCCGCGCATCGGCAAGGTTGCGCTTCCGCCAGAGCCGATCCGTCCCGTCAACCGCCTGTCGGACTCGCACTCCGAATCGCTCAAGGCCGCGCTGCGCGAATTGGGCGAGGCCCGGAAGCTTCTCGACCCGGCGGTCGCGCGTTAAGCGGTCCGTAACCGTTCCATCCAACGGAAAAGAAAGACCCGGGGCGATAAGACCTGTCGCGAAGGCTGGAGTGCTGCCGATCCCGGCGGCCGGCCGACCGACGGAAGACGCTTCTGATGGCCCTGCGGCGCATGATCCTGACCATGATCAACCTCGTGGGCTATCGTCTGGGCGGCGCCGGACTGGGGTTGATCAGCCAGATTCTCCTGGCGCGGCTCCTGCCGCAGGACGCGGTCGGAATCATCCTCATGACCATGAGCGCGGCCTCCCTCATCAGCCTCGTGATCACGGCGGGCTATCCCAACCTGTCGATGACCAGCCTTGCCCGCTTCTACGCCCTGGGCCGAAGGTCGCTGGTGGGAGCCTTCCATGCGGCGGCCTGGCATGACACGCTCCTGATCTCGTCCCTGCTGATCCCCTTCCTGGCCTGGCTTGTCCTCCGGCAG
Organism: Hyphomicrobiales bacterium; assembly: GCA_046349195.1. Taxonomy (GTDB): domain Bacteria; phylum Pseudomonadota; class Alphaproteobacteria; order Rhizobiales; family Aestuariivirgaceae; genus Aestuariivirga. The sequence continues at coordinate 15,602 of JAXMCU010000023.1, read as the reverse complement.
CCGTTCAACCCCGGACTCAACACCGCGCTGATCTACGGATCGCTGGTGGCGCCATTCTCCTCGCTCATCCGCATGACCTGCGCGACGGCCAATTCGCAGCGGCGCTTCTCGCTGTCCTACATTGCCGACCATGTCTTCCGGCCCGGACTGCTTCTGGCCTATCTGCTGGCCGCAATCATCCTCGGACTGCCGCACGATCTGCCGACGGTGCTCGATGTCCTCATTCTCGTGACCGCAGCCGTCGCCATTGCCCAGGCCATTGCGCTGGGCCCGGAGGCCATGCCGGTCATCGGCGCGCGGCCGCCACATGGCTTTGTGAAGTATCTTCGTCACCGCGCCGCATCGCTGGTCATCGTCGCGGCCGCGACGGTGGCCTTTGCCGACATCGTGACGCTGCTGGGCGGCCTGTTCCTGCCATCGGGCGACGTGGCCGCCTTCGGCATCGCCATCCGGCTGGCGGCTCTGGCCGGCTTCGTCACGCAGTCGACGCAGCAGATGATGCTGCCCGATCTGGCCGACGCCATGGTCAAGGGGCGACGCGATGTCGTGCGGTCGCTGCTGTTCCGGGTCAATGTGATCTCGGTTGCCGCGATCCTCGCCTGCGTCATCGTCTGCGCCCTCTTCGGTTCACGCATCATGGGTGTCTTCGGACCCGAATACGAGTCAGCCCATTGGCCGCTCGTCCTCTTCATGCTCAGCCAGTTGTTCCGCGCCGCCGCTGGCATGAACCAGCATCTGCTCGCCATTGACGGCTTCCAGACCCGGACAGCATCCTCATGCATCTTCGCCATGGTCATCCTCGTGGTCGGGGCGGAATTCCTGGCGCCCCGCTTCGGCCTCATGGGAATGGCCGCCGCGGTCGTCGTCTCGGATGCCGTCTGGGCCGGACTGCTGGGTCTTCAGGCACAGCTCTACACGGCCTTTCGGGGCGACATTTTTGCCATGGCCCAGTTCCGCGGAAGCCGCGCCTAAACAGGGCTTCCGCTTTGCCCTGAGGGATGCTAGAGGCTGCCCCCAAGTCGGAGCGTAGCGCAGCCCGGTAGCGCACTACTCTGGGGGGGTAGGGGTCGCGGGTTCGAATCCCGCCGCTCCGACCATTGTCCTGCCCCACCTCGTCATCGCCTAGACCTGTGAGCCCACACGCCGGGGCCAGCCGTCACCGGCGGGGTATGGAAAACGGCCTCGGGATGGCTCGGGAACTGACCGGACGATAGACGGCCGAAGCCGCATAGAGACCCCAGATGAGGCCCAGCATCCAGTAGAAATGGCGCCAGTGGTCGGTATCGATCTGCACGCCCTGGATGACCGTGCCGAGGAACGGGCATAGCACGGCGATCGCCGCCGACTGCCAGGGCGTGCGGATCAGGACCGAACGGAAACCGACGATCGCCGTGCAGAGGATCAGCAGAAAATACGAGATCCCGCCGAGCCAGCCATAGGACGAGAAGGCGTTGAGATAGACGTTGTGGGGATCCTGGCCATAAATGTAGGCGAACTGCATCGGACCGAAGCCCAGCGGGGCCTGGAACAGATCCCAGAGCGCGTTGAGCTGCCGGCCGAAGCGTCCGGTTTCACCGACGTCGTAGCTCTTCACCAGCGTCAGGCGATCATAGAACAGCATGCGCACCTCCTCGATGGTGAGGAGATACATGATGAGGATGGCACCGAGGCCGGCGCCGACCACCGTCAGCACGACGATGCGTTGCCGCACCCGCGCCGACGGCGTGAGCAGGAAGGTCAGGCCCGCCATCAGGACTGTCGAGAAGACGAAACTCAGCCACGCGCCGCGCGAGAAGGAGAGGAACAGGCAGGCCAGGATCGCCATGAGTGCGATGTAGCGCAGAAGCTTGCTGCCGCGGGTGTTCAGCATCAGATCCTGCAGCAGGAAGATGGCAGGCAGGAGGATGTAGGTCGACAGGACGTTGGGATCCTTGTAGGTGCCCTGCGCCCGGCCCATGGGCGAGAGCACGGCGAGTCCGGCCACGTTGAAATAGCTGAGCACGCCGATGACGGACGCGATGAAGGCGCCCACGATGTAGCCGTTCTTCACCACGGCGATGCGGTCTTCCGGATTTTCCGCGATGAAGAAGGCGAAGAAGACCGCCGACACGCCCATGTAGACAGACGCGAGAACGAACATGCCGGCCTTGCTGTTGTCGGCCATGACGATGTAGCTCACGAAGCCGCCGATGTTGTAGAGCAGGAGGCAGAGGATCATCGGGAAGACAAGCGGCGAAATCCTCAGGCCCGACCCGAGAAAGAGCAGGAGGCCGGTGATGAAGATGAGGTCGGTCGGCGCCGGCTCCGAAATCACGTAGAAACTGGTGGCCAGCAGCAGCCAGACGGCAGCGCGCTGCACGTGTTCCATGGACAGTCCGAGCAGCCGGACGTCGACGGGCGCAGTGGCCGAGACAGCTCTCATCAGTAGGCGCTTTCCGTCTTCAGAAGGGCGAAGGGCGTCTTCCAGAGAATGTAAAGATCAAGGAGCAGCGACCAGTTCTCGATGTAGTAGAGGTCGTGCTCGACGCGACGCTCGAGCTTCTCCGTCGTGTCGGTCTCGCCGCGCCAGCCATTGATCTGAGCCCAGCCGGTGATGCCGGGTTTCACCCGGTGACGGGCGAAATAGCCGTCGACGACTTCATTGTAGAGCTTGTCGGCGGCCTTTGCCTTGGTCGCGTGCGGGCGAGGACCCACGAGGGAAAGGTCGCCACGCAGCACGTTGAAGAACTGCGGCAGTTCGTCGAGGCTCGACTTGCGCAGGAAGCGGCCGATCCGGGTCACCCGTGGATCACCCTTGGACACGAGCTTGGTGGCGTCCCGGTCGCTCAGGTCATGGTACATCGAGCGGAACTTGAAGACCTCGATCAGTTCGTTGTTGAAGCCATAGCGCTTCTGCTTGAACAGGACCGGGCCCTTGCTGTCGAGCTTGATCGCAAGCGCGACGAGCAGCATCAGCGGCGAAAGCAGGACGATGGCGAGAGCCGCGATGATCCGGTCTTCCAGCGCCTTGACGATCTTTCCCCAGTCCGACAAAGGCCGGTCGAACACGTCGAGGAACGGCACGTTGCCGACATAGGAATAGGCGCGCGGACGGTAGTGCACGCGCTGCGTATAGGCGCTGAGGCGGATGTCGACCGGCAGCACCCACAGGCGCTTCAGGATGTCGAGCAGCCGCCGTTCCGCGGCGAGCGGCAGGGTGATCAGCAGCAGGTCGATCTTGCTACGCCGCACGAAGTCGACGAGTTCATTGACGGTTCCCAGCTTCGGCAAGTCGTTGACGCGCCGCGGCGACCGGTGGTCGTCACGGTCGTCAAAGATGCCCACGATCGAGACATCTGAGGATGGCGAGTTGTTGAGTGCGGCGATGAGCTGGCCGGCCGGTTCTCCACCACCGATGAGCACGGCATGGCGCGAGAGCTGGCCGTTGCGGTTGAGGTGCCGCATCAGGCGGGCCACGGCGGCTCGGGACATGATCAGGACGGGAATTCCGGCCACGAACCAGCTGGTCAGCCAGAGGCGCGAATAATCCTCGCCCGACTTGCTGGCGAAGGCCACCGCTGTCAGGGCCATGAAGATCAGCGCCCAGGCGGTCAGCAGGCGCGTCAGGCGGCCGACAGGTTGCAGCAGGGCCGAGGTGGAGTAGAGGCCGAAGACCTCCGAGAGGAGGGGAAGCGCCAGGCCCACGGCCAGGATGACGGGAATGTAGAAGGCGGCAGGTGCGTGGGCGCCAAAGCCGGGATGGTAGATTGCCAGGAGCAGGCCGGCCAGGGCCAGCAGACTGCCTTCGGCCACCCTCAGGGCGGCACGCAGGATGCGGGTCGAGACAGGCGTCGTGGCCGCCAGGCGCTCGATCAGCACCTCGCGGAGTCCCTCTGGCTGCACATTGCCGGGCGCGGCTTTCAGGGATTCGAGGAATTGCGAAGTCACCGCATGGGCGATGGTATCTTGGTTGGCAGGCATGGTCATGGTGTTCCGCTTGAGGACGAAGCCGTGGTCAGGCCCCTTCGGGAGCAAGAGCCGCGCCCAGTCCCGGCCGGCGGCCTGGCGACCAAGAAGTCTGGTTAAGGAGTGGTAAACGCGGCGGATGGCAGGGCTAGCTGGCGCCAAGCTCCCGATAGAATTCGAGAATTGCATCCACCATGGGCCCGGCCGCGAAGTCGCGCGCAATGCGCGACTGATTGGCCAGGGCCAATTGGCGAAGCGGCGCCGGGCTGGCCAGGGCTTCCGCAAGCCGCTGCGTCAGGGCCTGCGCGTCCTTGGCCGGAAACAGGTTTGCCGGTTCGAGAACCTCGGCCACGCCGCCCACGGCGCTGGCCAGCAGGGGGATCCGGGCCGCGCAGGCCTCGAGGACGATGTAGGGGAAGCTCTCGGCGCGGGATGGCATCACCAGCAGCCGGCCACGGCGAAACGCCTCCCGCGCCGGGATCCGCCCGGCAAAGGACACCACCTCGGCAAGTCCGGCCGCCGCGGCCTGCGCCTTGAACTGCGCCAGATCGGGACCATCGCCCACCAGGCAGGCCGTGGTGCGCCGGGTCCGGTTGAGGGTGCCAAGCGCGTCGATCAGCAGGTCGACCCCCTTCAGCAGGCGCATGTCGCCGATGAAGAGGAGGTCTGCAGCACCGCTATCCGGCGCGATCGTTGCGATTTCCTCCGGCCAGAGGCCGTTGTGGATCACGCAGTTCGGCGTGCTGCCCAGCCCGATTTTCTGTGCATAGGTCTCGCGCTCATAGCGGCAGACGAAGTGAAGACCGGTACCGGCCTGCCGGAGCAGCCACTCGGCGCCCAGGAAAGCCGCTCCGGCGCCTTGGGTCCAGGAATAGTGAAGGCTCCCGCCATGGGCGGTGTAGACCGACGGCAGGCCCGCCAGGCGGGCGGCGATCCGGCCATAGAGCCCGCCCTTGGCGCCATGGCAGTGAATCAGCCCAGGCCGCAGCTTGCGGATCTGCGCCGCGGTTTCCCGGGTCCCTGACAGATCGCCGGCGCCGGGCAGACGCGAGATCGGGATGCGGTGAACGCCGAGCGCGCAGGCCGGAGCGATTTCGGCAAGCAGTCCCTCGGCCGTCGCTCCGCCAGTGGTGGAATCGCAGACGATCCCGACGTCATGTCCCGCTGCCGCCTGGCCGCGTGCCAGATCCCGGACATGGCGGAACAGGCCGCCGACCGGCATCCGAAAGACGTGGAGAATGCGCATCGATCAGGAACTCAGAACCACCGCTCGCGGACATAGATGATGTCGCCAGGATAGACCTGAGTGGTTACCGGAACGCGAAACGTATCCGTGCCCCTGGCATTTTTCCGGGTGACGAGAACGAGCTTCTGGTCGGCCCGCGGTCCATAGCCGCCAGCGATCGCAATGGCATTCTGCACCGTCATCCCGGGCTGATAGGCGTAGCTTCCGGCCGTGGTGACCTCGCCGAGAATGTAGAACGGCCGGAGAGTCGTGACCTGTACCGAGACCTTGGGATCGCGCAGGTAGCCGCGTCTCAGCCGCTCGGCGATCATGGTCTCGAGCTGGCTGGCCGTGGTGCCTGCGGCCGCCACGGTCTGGACATAGGGCATCGAGATGTTTCCGGCGCCATCGACCAGATATTCGCCGGTCAGATCCGCTTCGCCGGCCACCCGGATGGTGAGCCGGTCACCGGCGCCGATCTTGTATCCGCCTCCGAATTCATAGGCGGCCGCGACGCCCTTGCTGCCGAAGGGCTCGACGACACCAAACTGATTGCGCGTCGGTAGCTTGGATATTGAAGATGTCGCAAGTTCGCCTTCCACGACGTCGCCATTGGCGCTGATGCCGGTTCCACCAGGAGGAGAAGAGGGGCGCGTTTCGTCCCAGCCCTGTGAACAGGCCGAGAGCGTGAGGGCGAGGAGGAGGGCGATGAGTCGACGCATACGAACGGCTGACGGATCCAGGTGGCTATGGCCGGCGGGATAGCCAGCACGGCAAACGTAAAGTTTTATGGTTAGCAATGAATTAAGCGGTGGCGGCACGCGTGGCGGACTTGGCCGCTTCATTAAGGGATTGGTTACCATGAACGGGCGATTGTCGGGATCAGGTTTCTGATCAGGCGCGCCTCCGATGACTCCCCGTGACGACGGACCGACACCCGTTTCTGCTGCCATCAATCTGGCCGACGTGCTGCGAGGCGTTGCCCGGCACAAGGTCCTGATTCTCGGACTGGCGCTGCTCTCCTTCGGCGGCAGCCTCGCCTATGTGAACTATACGAAGCCGACCTACACAAGCGAGGCGCAGATCCTCATCCAGAACATGGAAACGCCGTTTGATCGGGTGCAGCCACAGGACGTGCCACGCAGTGACGCAGGCGTCGACGACCGCGTCGTTGCAAGCCAGATCGCCGTGCTTCAGTCCACCGACCTCGGCCGCCGTGTCGTCGATCGCCTGAAACTGGTCGAGAAGCCGGAATTCAACACGCTGCTCAAGGGCGTTGGACCGCTGGCGCGAATCCGGCTCGCGCTGGGATTTGGCGAGGACCCACGGCTGAAGACACCGGAACAGCGCGCCCTGGGCCGCTACGCCGATGAACTCAAGGTGTTTCAGCAGCCCAACTCCAACGTCATCACGGTGAAGTTCAGTTCCATCAGTCCCGAGACGGCGGCGGCGGTCGCCAATACCCTGTCGGAAACCTACTTGTCCTGGACGCGCGAGAGCCAGGCCCAGCCGACCGAGCGGGCCCGTGACTGGCTTGCCACCCAGATCGAAGACTTGCGCGGCAAGCTGGCGCGCTCCGAAGAGCAGGTTGAGAAGTTCCGCGCCCAGGCAGGTCTGCTGCAGGGAACGACCACCACCCTCGGCACGCAGGAAATCTCCGAACTCAACACCCAGATCACGCTGGCCCAGGCCGCGAGCACCGAAGCCCGCGCCAAGGCTGATACGATCCGCGATCTTCTCGACAGCAAGGGCAGCATCGACTCATCCGCCGATGTGCTGGCATCGAATGTCGTGCAACGGCTGAAGGAACAGCGCAGCGACGCGGTGCGCCGGGTGGCCGAGCTTTCGGCGACCTATCTTCCCAATCATCCGCGCATGATCGCGGCTCAGGGCGAACTGGCATCGATCGACAAGCAGATTCGTGCCGAGGCCCTCAAGGTCGTGGCCAGCCTGGACGATCAGGCCCGTGTGGCCGATGCGCGCGAAAAGTCGCTGCGTGCGAACCTGGACAAGCTGAAGGCGGCGGAGGCCAGCGCGAACGTCGACGACGTCAAGCTCAAGGCGCTCGAGCGCGAGACAGCCGCCGACCGGGCCTTGCTCGAGACCATGCTCAGCCGCTATGCCGAAGCCAGTTCGCGCCAGGACCAGTCGGCACAGCCGGGACTGGCCCGCATCATCCAGAGCGCGTCAATTCCGTCGGCGCCATCCTTTCCCAAGCGCGGTCCCATGGTGCTGCTGATCACGCTGGCAGGCACGGCGCTCGCCGTTGGCCTGGCATTTCTCATGGAGCTCATGGCGGCCGCGGCGCGTCTCGCCGAGCAGGTTGCCCAGCCGGTCGCATCCGCAGCCGCCACGGTCCCGATGCCGGAGATGCTGGTGCAGCATGGCGCACCGGCTGCCGCCATCCCTCTGCAGGTGTCGCCCGTGCAGGTTCCAATGCCCGCCGCGCCCTCGCCAGGCGGACAGCTGGTTCCCATCGGCACGCTCGCAGGGGCAGCGTCTCCCGATGCCGCCCGAACGCTTCTGGACAGCGGCGAGATGGCGCAGGTCGCGACGCTCATGTCGGATTGGGCCTGTGTCGCGGGGACGCCGGGCACACCGCTCCGCATATCGGTCCTGGGCATCGACGTGGGCTCCCTGGCGCCCGCAGCTGCCGCCCTTGGCCTCGGCCGCCATCTGGCCGAACAGGGCAGGCGGGCGATTCTCGTCGACCTGTCCAATGATGCGTCCGGCCTCGAGACTCTCTGCAGGCCGGCCCATGGTCTTGGCCTGTCGGATCTGCTGACCGGAAATGCGGACTTCACCAAGGTGATCGGACGCGACACGGAGTCGCCGCTTCACTTGTTCCGCTTTGGTGCCGACCGGTCTCCGCGCGCCGTGCAGCTGATCGCCGAACGGGTCGACTCGGTGCTCTCGGCACTGAGCCAGGTCTATGATGCGGTGATCATCAATCTGGGTGGGGCCCGGTCCGACAACGCACGACTGACGGCCGTGTCACGCTGCATGCTGCTGCTCTCTGCCGATCCCTCGCAACCCGAGGTGGCCTTCGCGGCGAGGTCACTCCAGGTAGCTGGCGTGGATGCGATCGGCACCGTCCGCGTGCTGCCGCCCACGATGGAATCCGACCACTCCGGCCTGCTCAGGTCGGCCTGACGGGGGATTTTCCGAATACCAGCCGGCGCGCGCGGCCGATCGCGTCCAGAAGGGCAGGGTTTTCCTTGATGGTGCGCTTGCCGGCAATGGCAACCCGCAAGGGCCAGGCATAGGCCAATCCGCGAAGTGTGACCGGCGCGATGATGTCGTGGAGCTGAATGGTCACGTCCGCCCAGTTCAGCTTGTAGCGAGAGGCACCCGCCGAGAAGTCATAGGTCTTGAGGCCCGCCCTGCAGCAGGCTTCGATGCTGCCGCGCAAGGCGGCATCGCCAGGCGAGCACTTGCGCTGGGGACCGGCACCGAGCGACGAGATGAGGGCCCAGAAGGTTCCACCATGGAGTCCACCGAGGAACGTCGCGATGACGTCGCCGTCGAGCCTGAGCGTATAGGGAGCGAGGAGCGGCTTGTCCGGGTCCTGAAGATCGGCGAGCCGGTGGATGAAGGCACGCTCCTCAGCGCTGAACACGTTGCGAATGCCGTGCTCCGCCAGCCGGCACTCCTGCAGCTTGAACATCTTCTCGAGCGTGGCATGCGTTTCCGCCAGGCCGGCCGGCAATCCGAACGAGACGCTTCCGAGGCGTGAGAGCGCCCGGTCCTTCTTCCGTGCGGCGCGGCGCGATTCGCCCTCCCGCCGGGCCGCGTAGAGGCTCGCATAGTCATCCTGGAGGGTCAGGGCGTAGGAGCGGTTTGCGCCGCGCGTCGTGAACATCCGGTCCATGGGATTGACGTGGCCGCTCAGATGGTCCGGATTGTCCCTCAGAGCGACGGCATCGATGCGGCCGATCCTGCGGACGATGTCCGGCCAGTTGAGCCGCAGCCATTCGCCAGCCCTCGCCGTGAAACGGGCATGGTAGAGGCCGAAGCCATAATTGTTGCTGGACGAGGCCAGCCATTCCAGGATGCGCAGGCCATGGCGCCGCCTGATCTGGAGCGGCAGGAGCGCCAGCAGGTCCCCATCGGCATCGCGCAGCACGACGATGACGGGCTCCGTCCCGCGTGCAGCGCCCACCGTGTCCTGCCATGCGCGGCACCACAGGTAGGTCTGGTACAGGCTGCCGATGGCCTCCGTCTCGAAACGGCGCCAGTCTTCGGCGATCGCTTCGATGTCGAAGACCAGGTCGAAGTCCCGCGGCAGGGTTAACGGGCGGGGCGGCGTGCGTTCATAACCGTAATCCAAGGTGGAAACAGACTGTTCACGCCAAATGGGATAGGGTCCCGCCGTAGTTGGGATACTGGAACCCTCTGCAATGCCGAAAACGGCGTTTCTCAAGTCGAGCCTCGATCTGATGTACTATTCTGGAGCAACCGCCGTGCTACGGGGGCTTGCATCAGGCTTGGGTGCAATTTTCATGCTGCATCACGTCTTTCCCGGCGGCGGGCGGCAGGGGGGATTCGCGCCAAATGCCGTGCTCGAGATCGACCCCGATTTCCTGGATCAGATCATCGGGCTGGTGAAGGCCGAAGGATACGAACTGGTCTCGCTCGACGAGGCAGTCCGTCGTGTCAAGGAAGGACGGTCGGGTCGCCCCTTTGCGGCCTTCACGCTCGACGACGGCTACCGTGACAACCTCGTGTGCGCGAAGCCCGTCTTCGACCGGCACCAATGCCCCTATACCATCTATGTCGCCACCTCGATCATTGACGGAACCTGCGAATTGTGGTGGCGCGCCCTGGAACTTGCGATCGCGCGGTCGCCGCGCGTCACCGCTATGGTCGAGGGCCGCAGCTACGACCTGGAAACAGGAAGCACGGAACAGAAGTGGGCGGCCTGGCACGCCCTCTATTGGCCGGTTCGCCAGCTCGACCAGAAGGCGCAGCGGGACTGGATCAGGTCATTCAGCAGGCGAAACGGCATCGACCTCGACCAGATGTGCCGCGACGCTGCCATGACCTGGGATGACCTGCGTGGCCTGGCGGCAGACCCGCTGTGCAGCATCGGCGCCCACACCGAAAATCACTATTCGCTGGCCGCACTGTCGCCCTGCGATGCCGCCGCCGAGATGATCGGATCCGCCGACCGCATCGAACGCGAACTCGGTACGCGGCCCGTCCACTTTGCCTATCCCTACGGCGATGCGAACTCCGCCGGGCCGCGCGATTTCCGCATCGCCGCGGAGGCCGGATTCAAGTCGGCCGTGACCACCCGCAAGGGACTGATCTACCGCAGCCATGCCGACCACCTGCACGCGCTGCCAAGACTGTCGCTGACCGGGGAGCTGCAGGAGCCGCGCTATGTGCAGTCCCTGCTGACGGGCGTGCCATTCCTGATCTACAACCGCATGCAGCGGCTGAACGTCAATTGACCTGATCGGGCTTCGCCATCCAGCGGATCAGCGCCATCACCACCGGCAACCACAGAAGTCCCGCCACCGCGAAATAGACGAAGTCGACGATCGCGCTGCGGCCCACGACGTAGTTTCCGCCCACTCCCATGGCAATCAGGGAATAGACGACCAGAAAGGCGATCGTGGCCACCGTTCCAACGGCCTTGCGGGTTCTCTGGCGCATGGAAGATCACCTAGTCCGGCCGCGGCGGGCAGGCAAGGGCATGCGGCGCTTCATCCCTTGAAGGGCAGGGAGCCCACGTCTAACAGGCCTGCCATGAGCGACCTGAACGACAAGCAGCGCGCCGCAGTGCCGGCGGTCCGCCTCTGGCTCCTGGCCACGGCGGTCCTGATCTTCTGCATGGTGATCGTGGGCGGCGCCACGCGCCTGACCGACAGCGGCCTGTCGATCACCGAATGGAAACCGCTGCTCGGCGCCATTCCGCCTCTCACCGAAGCCGACTGGCAGGCAGCGCTCGAGAAGTACCGGCAGATCCCCGAGTACCAGTTGATCAACAAGGGCATGTCGCTGGACGAGTTCAAGTTCATCTACTGGTGGGAATGGGCGCACAGGTTCCTGGGTCGCATCATCGGCGTGGTCTTCTTCCTTCCATTTGCCGTGTTCGCCCTGACCGGCCGCCTGTCGCGCGCCACGGCCTGGCGCTGCGGGGTGGTCTTCATCCTTGGCGGACTGCAGGGCGCCCTTGGCTGGTACATGGTGTCGTCAGGTCTGGTCGACCGCGTGGACGTCAGCCAGTACCGGCTTTCGGCTCACCTGACCCTGGCCACGGTCATCTACGCCGCGATCCTGTGGATCGCCTTCGGGCTTGGCGGCCGCCGGCACCGGCCGCAGGGAGCGGCAAACTGGTGGGCCATCGCGCTGACAGCACTCGTCCTGCTTCAGGTGGCTGCCGGTGGCTTCGTCGCGGGGCTCGACGCCGGCATGGGCTACAACACCTGGCCGCTCATGGACGGCGCGCTGGTGCCACGCGGACTGATGGTCATGGAACCGGCCTGGCGCAACATCTTCGAGAATGCCATGACGGTGCAGTTCAATCACCGCATGCTGGCCTATGTGATCGTGGCCGCCGTCGCGGCTTACGCCTGGCGGCAGAGGACGGCAGCCTCAGGACTGCTGCTGGCCGCCGTGCTGCTGCAGGTCGCGCTGGGCATCGCCACGCTGCTGGCCCAGGTTCCGCTGTCGCTTGGATTGATACATCAGGGCGGCGCGCTGCTGGTGCTTGCGGCCGCCCTGTGGAATCTGCACGAGCAGCTCAGGCAATCGCCTGAGCCAGATCGGCGATGATGTCATCCGCATCCTCGATGCCGACAGAAAGACGCACCACATCGGGCGTCGCGCCCGCCATCTTGAGCTGGTCCTGGCTCAGCTGGCTGTGCGTCGTCGAGGCAGGGTGAATGATGAGGGATCGCGTATCGCCGATGTTGGCGAGATGCGAGAACAGCTTCACCGACGATACCGCCTTCACGCCGGCGTCATAGCCGCCCTTGAGGCCGAAGGTGAAGACGGCACCCGCCCCGCGCGGGCAATACTTCTTGAACAGCGCATGGTGCTTGTCCTCGGGCAGGGCGGCATAGTGAACCCATGCGACCTGCGGCTGCTTCTGCAGCCACTTCGCCACCTTCAGCGCATTGTCGCAGTGGCGCTGCATGCGCAGCGACAGCGTCTCCATGCCCGTGAGGATCAGGAATGCGTTCATCGGCGCGATGGCCGGGCCGAGATCGCGCAGGCCGAGCACGCGGCAGGCAATGGCAAAGGCAATGTTCCCGAAGGTCTCGTGCAGGCGCATCCCGTGGTAGGAGGCATTGGGCTCAGACAGCAGCGGATAGCGGCCGCTCTTCGACCAGTCGAAGTTGCCCGCATCGACGATGATGCCGCCCATCGAGTTGCCGTGGCCACCCATGAACTTCGTCAGCGAATGCAGCACGATGTTGGCGCCATGCTCGATGGGGCGGCAGAGATATGGCGTGGCCAGCGTGTTGTCGACGATGAGCGGCACCCCGGCGCGCTGGGCGATCTTCGCCACGCCGGCAATGTCGGTGATCAGGCCGCCGGGATTGGCGATCGACTCGATGAAGATGGCCTTGGTCTTGGGCGACAGCGCCTTCTCGATCGACGAGAGATCCTCGGCATCGGCCCACACCACATGCCAGCCGAAGGACTTGAAGGAGTGGCTGAACTGGTTGATGGAACCGCCATAGAGCTGGCGCACGGCGACGAATTCGTCGCCTGGCTGCATGATGGTATGAAAGGCCAACAGCTGGGCCGCATGGCCCGAGGCAACAGCAAGCGCCGCAGTGCCGCCCTCGAGTGCTGCCACCTTTGCCTCGAGCACCGACTGGGTGGGGTTCATGATGCGCGTGTAGATGTTGCCGAAGGCGCGCAGGGCAAAGAGGTCGGCGGCGTGCTTCACGTCCTGGAACACATAGGCGGTGGTCTGGTAGATCGGCGTGATGCGCGCGCCCGTGGCCGGATCGGGGGCGGCCCCCGCATGCAGCGCCAGCGTGTCGAAACCGGGTGTCTTGTCGGCCATGGTCGTCTCCCATCCTGTGTTGGCGGGGGACCTTAGCTCGCAGTGGGCAAAACGACAATTCCCGAGATCAGTGCGGCGACATGCGGCGCAGGATGCCGTCCCCGTCCAGGAACTGGTGCTTGAGCGCCGCCAGGACATGGAGGATGACGAGGATCATCATGGCATTGCTGCCGACCTCGTGGATCTCCTTGGCCACCTTGCCGATGGCGGGTCCGATGGGCAGGGAAAACAGGCCGAAGACGCTGACCGCCGTCATCGCCGGCTCCTCGCGGATCCACTCCGAGAAGGCCAGCCACCCCGTCAGCGGTACGCCCAGCAGCAGGATGTAGAAGAGCAGGTGCGTGAACTTTGCCAGCATCAGTTCCCACGGCTTCATCGTGTCCGGATAGGGCGGGGCAGGATGCATGGCACGCCACAGGAGTCGGAGGAGGGTCAACACCAGGATCGACACGCCAATGCTGACATGGATGGAGGCAAGATAGGTCTCTCCGGCGGGATCATGCTCGGCGCCCTTGATGAGGTCCTCGCCGAACACGATCATGAAGATAACGAGGATCGCCGTCACCCAGTGAAGGATGATGGCACCCATCGAATAACGCGCCTGTGCCATGCTGCTCATGTTCCGAATCTCCGGCAATGTCTCCTGAGATCAGGTTGAACGCAGGGCGGGATTCCCGCAAGCCCCGGCTTCGGATGCTCAATAGGTCTTTGGTCCGAGACCCAGGCTCTGGACCTTGCCGCTTTCGTGCAGGACTTGCTTGCGCGACGAGATCATGCCGGAGTTTCCGCCGACCCAGGCCCATTCGCCGGAGAGCTTGCCATATTCCATCTTGGGACAGCGGTTCATGACCACCTGAAGCCCGGCTGCCTCGGCCCGCGCGGCGGCCGCGTCGTTGCGGACGGAGAGCTGCATCCAGATGACCTTTGGTCGCGGATCGAGGGCCAGTGCCTCGTCCGTGATTGCCGCGGCCGCCTCCGCGTTGCGGAAAATGTCGACCATGTCGACAGGCACCGGAATCTCCGACAGGGTTGCGTAGACCGTCTGCCCCAGCAGTGTTTGTCCAGCCAGTCCGGGATTGACCGGCACCACCTTGTAGCCCTTGTCGAGCAGGTACTGCATGACGATGTAGGAGGGCCGCACGGGATTCGACGACGCACCGACCAGGGCAATGGACTTCACCGACCGCAGAATGTCGCGGACATAGTCGGGTGTGTAGCTGTCGTGATTCATGGCAGGCGGATGCGTCCGTTGTCGTCCATCGGAAAAAAGGGGTTGTGGGCGACCTCCCAGAGATGCCCGTCGGGATCGGCGAAATAGCCGGAATAACCGCCCCAGAACACGCGCTGCGGAGACTTGACGATGGTCGCCCCGGCCGTGGCCGCCTGCGCAATGATGGCGTCGACGTCGGCCTCGCTGTTGGCGTTCCAGGCCAGTGTCACGCCGCGGAACCGGACCATCTCCTCAGGCGCGACACCAGCATCCTCGGCCAGGGCATCATGGCCGTAAAGTGCCAGCACGAGCCCATTGGCGTCGAAGAATGCGACGCTGTCGTTGCCTGCGGCCGAAGCCACGAGGCCGAGCCGCTCATAGAAGCCGCGCGACCGGGACAGGTCGGCAACCCCGAGGGTCACCAGATTGATGCGGGGCTTCATTCCTCGTGTGTCCAGTCGGGCCGGCGCTTGCCGATGAAGGCGGAGATTCCTTCCACGGCATCGCGATGGAGGAGGTTCTCGGTCATGACCCGCGCCGCATAGGCATAGGCCTCGTCCAGCGGCAATTCGATCTGGCGATAGAAGGCCTGCTTGCCGGTCTTGACGGTGACCTGCGATTTCGATGCGATCTTCGCGGCCATCTCCATCACGGCGGCAGTCAGGCGCCCGGCAGGCACGGCCCGGTTGATCAGCCCGATCCGTTCCGCGGTCGCGGCGTCGATGGTGTCGCCCGCAAGCAGCATCTCCATGGCATGCTTGGGCGCCACGTTGCGCGACAGCGCGACCATGGGCGTGGAGCAGAACAGACCGATATTGACCCCGGGCGTGCAGAAACTGGCGGTCTCCGCGGCGTATGCGAGGTCGCAGGAAGCGACCAGCTGGCAGCCGGCGGCGCTGGCCAGGCCATTCACCTCCGCGATGACGGGCCTGGGATGGCGGACGATGGCCATCATCAGCGCCGCACACCTGTCGAACAGCGCCGAAAAATAGGCCGCACCGCGGTCAGGGTCGGCGCGATGAGCCGCGATCTCCTTCAGATTGTGCCCCGACGAGAAGGCCGGACCATGCGCGGCCAGCACAATGACGCGCACGTCCCGCGCTGCCGCCGCTTCAGACAGCGCCGCGAGGAGCGCTGCCATCATGGATTCCGAAAGACTGTTGCGGGTGCCAGGATCGTTCAGCGTCAGGCGC
>JAXMCU010000022.1:0-56235 GCA_046349195.1 Hyphomicrobiales bacterium | reverse complement strand
TTGGCATCTTGAACTCGATCGGCGCATCCATGACCACCGAGGCCGGGCTGTAGCCGTTGTCGAGGGCCGCGGCATAGACGATGGGCTTGAAGGACGACCCGGGCTGGCGCAAGGCCTGAACGGCGCGATTGAACTGGCTCCGGCCGTAGGAGAAACCGCCGACCAGGGCCAGCACGCGGCCAGTATGGGGGTCCATGGCGACCATGGCACCTTCGACGTCCGGCATCTGGACAAGGTGGAATTTGCCTGCGTCCTTGGACGGCGCGGCGTAGATGATGTCGCCCACCGCCAGCACGTCGGAGGGCGACTTGATTTCGTCGCCCAGTTTCGAGCCATCGACATAGCTGCGCGCCCACGCCATGAACTCCAAGGGGATGACCGCGGTCTCGCGCGCCTCCTCCTGGCTGCCGTCCGGCTTGATCTTGGGCTGGAGACCGATCCTGGCCTCCGTGTCACTGACCTCCAGCACGATCGCCACGCGCCATGGCGCGACGTCCGCGGGCACCTTGTAAGGCTTGAGCAGGACGCCCCAGTCGCCGCTGATCTCAACCTTCTTGATCGGCCCGCGATAGCCGCGCTTGCGGTCGAATTCGATCAGGCCGCGCGCCAGTGCCTGACGGGCATAGATCTGCAGCTTCGGATCGAGCGTGGTGCGCACCGACAGACCGCCCTTGTCGAGCTTGTCCTTGCCATACATCTCGATGAGTTCGCGGCGCACTTCCTCCGCGAAGGACTCCGCGGCGAAGAGCTGGGCGCCGAAGGGACGCGGCGTGACTTCGAGCGGCTTAGCCTGCGCCGTCTTCATCTCCTCTTCGGAAATGTAGCCGTTCTCGTACATCTGCAGCAGCACCCAGTTGCGCCGCTCGATGGCGCGCTCGCGCTGGCGGAAGGGATGATAGTTGTTTGGTCCCTTCGGCAAGGCGGCCAGATAGGCGATTTCCTCGAGATTGAGCTGATCCAGCGACTTGCCGAAGTAGTTGAGCGATGCCGCCGCCACGCCGTAAGAGTTCAGGCCGAGGAAAATCTCGTTGAGATAGAGCTCGATGATCTGGTCCTTGCTGAAGGCCTGCTCGATGCGCTGCACCAGAAGGGCCTCGCGCAGCTTGCGCTGCATCGACCGTTCATTGCTGAGCAGAAAGTTCTTGGCCACCTGCTGGGTGATGGTGGACGCGCCAACGATCTGGCCGTGGCCAGAGAACTTCACCTGGGCATAGCGCACCGCCGCCGCGGCGATACCCATCCAGTCGAGCCCGCCATGGGTGTAGAAGGTCTTGTCCTCGGCCGAGATGAAGGCATTGATCACCTGCTTCGGCATCTGGCTGACGGGCACGAAGAGGCGCCGCTCCTCGGCATACTCGGCCAGAAGCGATCCGTCGGCCGCGTGGATGCGCGTCATCACCGGCGGTTCGTATTGCGCCAGCTGCTTGTAGTCCGGCAGGTCCTTGGACACATCCCAGATGACATAGGCGAGCCCGGCCGCCGCCCCGAGGAAGAGCATGAAGCCGACCGTGAACAACCACCCCAAGAACCTCAGCATAACGCGGGATTCTCTCCTGAATTCCGTGCGGCGCGGAATAGCACATTCCCGCCGGAGCCAAAGTGAATTCCGCTAGGGTGCGATTGTGGCCAAGGCGGGGCAGGTCAATCGCCGCGCGCGGCCACTTCGGTCTCGAAGTAGCGGTCGATTCCCGCGGCCAGGGCCGTGGCGACTCGCGTCTGCCACGCGGGCGAGACCAGCTGCTGTTCGTCATGCGTGCTCGACAGATAGCCGAGTTCGATCAGGACAGAAGGGACGTCGGGGGCCTTGAGAACCACGAAACCCGCCGACCTCAGGGGCTTGCCGGTAAACTGGATTTCGGGTTTCAGCGCCACCACCGCCTTGCGGGCAAACAGCAGCGCGTGGCTTTTCGACTCGCGCTGGACGAGATCGATGAGGATGTCGGTCACTTCTTCCTTTTCGCTGCCGAGATCGATTCCGGCGATGATGTCGGCGCGGTTTTCCTTGTGGGCCAGAGCCTCGGCCTCGGCATCCGAGGCCTTCTCCGACAACGTATAGATGGTGGCCCCCCGGGCCTCTGCGCCGCGCACCGTATCGGCATGCAGGGCAATGAAGAGGTCTGCCTCGCGCTGACGGGCGATGCGCACCCTGTCCTTCAGACTGATGAATTCGTCGCCACTGCGGGTCATGACGACGTCGTAGCGACCGTCGCGCAGGAGCTGTTCGCGCAGCTTGAGGCCGAAGGCGAGGACGACGTCCTTTTCCTTCGTCTTGTTGCGGCCGATGGCGCCCGGATCGATGCCGCCGTGACCGGGATCGATCACGACCAGCTTGCGCTGGCGCTTGGGCAGAACCGCGCCGTCCGGCTGCGGCGCGCCGGATGCCACAGCCGGAGCCGTTGCCGAGGGCGAAGGAATGGACAGCGGCTCGGCCTCGGGAGGCTCGGCAGCGGCAATGGCGGCGCTGGTCTCCTCCTCGTCGGCCTTCAGCGTTGCCGTGAAGGCCTCGGCCGTCGTTGCCACGAGGTCGAGGACGATCCGGGCCGGCTGGCCGGCCTGGGGTGGTACCGCAAATGACTTTTCGATGAGAACCGGGCCCTTGGTATCGATGACGATCCGGGATTTCCCGGAATCCACTTCCCCGAAGCGGTAAGCGCTGATGAGGCCCCGGGTCTTGTTGCCGAGGCCGCGCGGAAGTTCGAACCTGACGTTTGGAATGTCGATGACGACCCGGTAGGGGTCGGGGAGGACATAGGCGGTGAAGCCCGGGGCGACCGACAGGTCGGCGACAAAACGGGTGCGGGTCTCGTCGCCGGCGATCCGGGTGGCTGTCATGACCGATTCAGCGGCCCGTCCCGGCAGGGCCTGCAGACCCAGGAGCAGGAGCAGCGCCGCGAGAAGCTGCAGCATCCGACCGCACCGAAACCGACCAAAGGGAATACGCATCTCCGGCTGCCCTGCCTCGCCTGAAGGCGCCAGCCTAGGCGGGCGTGGTTAATCAAGCGTTTCCGGGCCAGCATTCCGCAAGGCTTGCAAGTCGCTTGCAAATCTCGGGGCGCGCACCTATTAGTAGCGGCGTCTCCCGACCGTCATCCCCGCGAATCTGCGGAAGCGCGATGACCGGGCGTCAATTTTCGTTTCTGGCAGGGTCCGGATACCTCGTGTAGCCCTGTCTCGAAGCGGTGCGGATGGATACTCCGGGTGGAGTCCATTGCCAACCGGCAGGTCAGAAGCTGCCGTGTGCGTCTTGAACCGCTCCGGAGTATCGGAGCCAAGGATAATCTCGGGCATGACCCAGTCGAAGATGAGAGCGCCCCTAAGTCTCCGGAACGAGCCGGACACAGGGTTGCCGCCGTCTGCGGTCCGGACCATCGCCATGCCCCTCTCGCGCAGCCCTGACAGCAGGCTCTCCCCTATCCTATCCGGAAAGGAGAACCGGTTTGCCGTGCGTCCCCGGCGCGCCAAGGAAAGAACACCATGGGCAGCAAGATGCTCATCGATGCCACCCACGCCGAAGAGACGCGGGTTGTCGTCGTCCGCGGCAACCGCATCGAGGAATTCGATTTTGAAAGTGCCTCCCGCCGCCAGCTGAAGGGCAACATCTACCTCGCGAAAGTCACGCGGGTCGAACCGTCCCTCCAGGCGGCTTTCGTGGAATATGGCGGCAACCGCCATGGCTTCCTCGCCTTCGCAGAAATCCATCCAGACTACTACCAGATCCCGCTTGCCGATCGGCAGGCCCTGCTCGCCGAGCAGGAGGAAGACGAGCGCGACGATCACGACGATGAAGACGATCATCCCCCGCGCGGCCGTGCCCAGAGGAGCAGCCGACGCGACGACCGTCTGACGGCACCCGTCGAGGAGCCAGAAGCGAGCGAGACCGCAGAGCCGGAACACGGCGAGGCCGAGCCTTCCCAGGACGATGCGTCCGAGAGCGAGGTGCCTGCCCTGAGCGCCGACGCCGAAACGCCGGTCGAAGCTGCGGCGCAGCCTGATCCAGAAGCGGTCGCCCCTGCCCCAAGCGTCGATCGCGGCATGCCGGGCGAACTCGGCAACGGCATCGAGGTGGTCGAGGAAGATCCCGAGAACCAGCGCGTCGAGTCCGTCGGCGCCGAGGATGCTCTGGAGGAAGTGCCGCAACGCCGCCGCAAGCCGCCGCGCCGCCAGTACAAGATCCAGGAAGTCATCAAGCGCCGCCAGGTGATCCTGGTCCAGGTCGTGAAGGAAGAGCGCGGCAACAAGGGCGCGGCACTCACCACCTATCTGTCACTTGCCGGACGCTACTGCGTGCTGATGCCCAATACGGCCCGGGGCGGCGGCATTTCCCGGAAGATCACCGACGCCGGCGACCGCCGCCGGCTGAAGGAAGTGGCGCGCGACATCGAGGTGCCGCAAGGCATGGGCCTGATCGTCCGCACCGCCGGCGCCCAGCGCACCAAGACCGAGATCAAGCGTGACTACGACTACCTGCTGCGCATGTGGGAAAGCGTCCGTGACCTGACCCTGTCGTCGACGGCACCGGCCCTCGTCTACGAGGAAGGCAGCCTGATCAAGCGCGCCATCCGCGACCTCTATACCAAGGACGTCGAGGAAGTAATCGTCGAAGGCGAGGCGGCCTATCGTGAAGCCAAGGACTTCATGAAGATGCTGATGCCGAGCCACGCCAAGAACGTGAAGCTCTACAAGGACTCGCGTCCGGCCTTCTCGCGCTATCAGGTGGAAAGCCAGCTGGACAGCCTCTATTCGCCGACCGTCACCCTGCCCTCCGGCGGTTACATGGTGATCAACCAGACGGAAGCGCTGGTCTCGGTCGACATCAACTCCGGCAAGGCCACCCGCGAACACAACATCGAGGACACGGCGCACAAGACGAACCTCGAGGCCTCCGACGAGATCGCCCGTCAGCTGCGGCTGCGCGATCTCGCCGGGTTGGTCGTCATCGACTTCATCGACATGGAGGAGAAGCGCAACAACCGCAATGTCGAGCGCCGCCTCAAGGAGGCACTGAAGAATGATCGCGCCCGCATCCAGGTCGGCCGCATCAGCCACTTTGGCCTGCTTGAAATGTCGCGCCAGCGGCTGCGGCCGGGGCTGCTCGAGGGCTCTTCGCGCACCTGTCCGCATTGCGAGGGCCGCGGCATCGTGCGCTCGATCTCGTCCTGCGGGCTTGCGGTGCTCCGCACCATCGAGGAGCATCTGATCGCACGCAAGCCCGAGAACCTCACGGTCAAGTGCGGACGCGATGTCGCCTTCTACATTCTCAACGAGAAGCGCGACAATCTCCTGTCGATCGAGACGACCTACGGCATCTCCATCTTCATCGTGCCGAGCGACGACGTGCGTGGTTCGCAGGCGACGATCGAACGGGCCGTCGACCGCAATATTCCGCCCCGCCGCGTGCAGGCTGCGCCAGTCCGCATGGACGAAGCCCATGCCGAAGAGGAGGTCGAGGACGAGACAGCGGAGGCTCAGGCTGAGGACGAAGACGTCGCCGTCGATAGCGACGATGACGAGAGCCAGGACAGCGGCGACGGCGATGCCCGTGGCGAAGACCGCCAGGGCGGGCACCAGGATCGGGAAGGCGGTCGCCGCCGCCGCCGCCGCCGCGGCCGCCGTGGCGGACGCGGCAATGGCCATGGCGAGCGTGACGACCATCGCCGCGCCGGGTCTGAGGAGCCGGACATCGCCGGTATTGGTGAGCAGCCTGCCATCACCGACGACGGAGCGGATCTCGTCGCCGTGATCGATGACGTGGTTGGCGAGGCCGTGGCAGTGGAATCGGCGTCTCCCGAGGCGGATGAGGGCGAGCGGCCATCGCGGCGCGACCGCTGGGGCCGCAACCGCCGGGGACGCGGGCGGGACCGGGACCGCGAAAGGGACCGGAATGGCCCTGAGACGCGGGCTGCGGCCAATGGCGATGTCCGGGACGAGCCGCCCGTGGCTCGGCCGGCCGAAGCCGTGATTCAGGTCGTCGCCGAGTCGGCGCCCTTGGTCCCCGAGCGTGACGAAGCCATGGCCGAGCCGGCACCGCGCAAGTGGCAGCCGCCCGCCCCGACGGTTGCTCCACAAACGGCGGAGCGCAAATCCGGCTGGTGGAGCAAGCGTTAGAAAACAACCACTTGGGCAGCATTTCAGGCTTGTAACTTGAAGTGGTCCCAAGGCAGTGCGATTGCCAGCGCGGCCAGGCCTCAAACTCGCCTCATTCAGTGGTGATGGAGGCCACCGGGAAAGGCATGGTCGGCGTGTTTCACAGGTTTGAGATCCGGAGGGCACTTGCCAGTCTGATGGCACTGGTGCTGACGCTCGCCAGTGTGCTGCCGGCGCAGGCCCAGAGCGCCGGCCGGCTGCCGCTGATCCGCGATGCCGAGATCGAGGGCCTGATGCGGCTCTATACGCGCCCGATCTTCAAGGCGGCCGGTCTCAACCCGAAGGCCGTGCGCGTCTACCTGATCAATGACGGACGCATCAATGCCTTCGTGGCCGGCGGACAGCGGATCTTCATCAACACCGGACTGCTCACCCAGGCAAAGACACCGAACGAGGTGATCGGCGTTCTCGCCCACGAGACGGGCCATATCGCCGGCGGTCACCTCGCAAGGATCGGCAACGAGATCGATCGGGCCAGCGTCACGGCCATCATCGGAATGCTGGTGGGCGTGGCCGCGATGGTCGGCGGTGCCGCCTCCGGCGACGCCCAGGCCGCACGGGCTGGCCAGGGCATCATGGTGGGATCACAGGGCTTGGCCCAGCGCAACGTGCTCACCTACCAGCGCTCCATGGAGTCGGCCGCCGACCAGGCCGCCCTCAAGTACCTCAACGCCACCGGCCAGTCGGCGCAGGGCATGCTGACCCTGTTCCAGAAGCTCGCAAACGAGTCCATTGCCACGCTGCAGAACGTGAGCCCCTACGTGCTGTCGCATCCCATGCCGTTCGAGCGCATCCGCAATCTGGAGACGTCGGCGAAGAAGTCGCCCTACTTCGACAAGAAGGACCCGCCCGAGCTGATGCTGCGCCACAAGCTCATGCAGGCCAAGCTGGCGGGATACCAGAACTCGGCCGCGGCCGTCTTCCGCGACTATCCCACATCCGATCAGTCACTCCCGGCGCGCTACGCGCGCTCCATCGCCCTGTACCGGCAGGGCGACATCAACAATGCCCTGCCCGTGCTTGACAGCCTGGTGAAGGACCTGCCGCAAAATCCCTACTTCTGGGAACTGAAGGGCCAGGCCCTGGTGGATGCCGGCCGCCCGGCGGAGGCGCTTGCGCCCATCCGCAAGGCCATGGCCCTGCTCCCGAACAACGGACTGATCCAGATCCTCATGGCGCAGGCCCTGATCGCCACCGAGGACAAGGCCAATGCCAAGGAGGCGGTGGCGCTGCTCAAGAAGGCCGAGCGCAGCGAGGGCGACGCGCCGATCCTCTTCCAGTATCAGGCCCGGGCGTACGCCCAGCTCGGCGACATTCCGCGCGCCGAACTGGCGACGGCGCAGAACGCCCTGTTGCGCGGCGACCAAAAGCTGGCGGTCGAGAAAGCAAAGTCAGCTGAGAAACTATTCAAGACCGGGACGCCCGAATGGACGCGCGCTAACGATATTTTGAACTTCGCCGGCCGCAAGTGACGTAGACGCCGGAGGCGTTTGCGGGCACTGTGCGGACAGAACAGAGGAAGATCATGAAACATTTGCTCAAGGCCGCCGTTCTGGCAATTGCCGTCCTTGCCGGGCCGGCATTCGCCGGCGGATTCGACGAGGCCCAGCGCAAGGAGATCGGCGACATCGTGCGCGACTACCTGCTGCAGCATCCCGAAGTGCTGGTGGAGGTCGGCAAGAAGCTGGAGGCGAACCAGCAGGCCGAGGAAGATGCCAAGCGCAGCGCTGCGCTGGAATCGAAGGCCGCGGAAGTCTTCCACAGCAAGGATGATTTCGTCGCCGGGAACCCCAAGGGCGACGTCACCATGGTCGAGTTCTTCGACTACAACTGCGGATGGTGCAAGAAGGGCCTGCCTGAAGTGCTGTCCATGGTCGAGGAGGACAAGAACCTGCGCTTCGTGCTGAAGGAATTCCCGATCTTCGGCGGCGATTCCGACTATGCGGCAACCGCGGCTCTCGCATCGCGCAAGCAGGGCAAATACTGGGATTTCCATCTGGCCATGCTTGGCCATGAGGGCAAGGTGACGCGCCAGACCGTCGACGAACTGGCCAAGCAGGTCGGACTCGATCTGGACAGGCTCAAGGCCGACATGAAGGATCCGGAAATCGCCGAGATCATCCGCAAGAACCATGAGTTGGCCGCGGCACTTTCGATTGGCGGCACCCCGGCCTTCGTCATCGACAAGGAGGTCGTTCCGGGCTACTTGCCCAAGGATGGCCTGATGGCGTCGGTCACCAAGGTCCGGGAAGAAGGCGGCTGCAAGCTCTGCTGAGTGCGGCCCACGCCCTTTCCGCAAGCGCTTCCAACGGTCGGCGGGACCGCCTATAAGCGGTCGTTCAACCCGGAATCGCGGCCCTGACATGAAGCCAATCTATGTGCTCAACGGACCGAACCTCAACATGCTCGGCCTGCGTGAACCCTCGGTCTATGGCGCGGAGACACTGGCCGACATCGAGGCGATTTGCCAGAAAGCGGCGGCCGGGCTCGGTCTGGCGGTCATTTTCCGCCAGTCCAACATCGAAGGCGAACTGGTGTCGTGGATCCAGGAGGCCCGAAACGCCGCCTCGGGCATCGCGCTCAACGCCGGGGCCTATACCCACACCTCGGTGGCGCTTCACGACGCGCTGCGCGCCGCCGAATTGCCGGCGGTCGAAGTTCATCTGTCAAACGTCTACAAGCGCGAGGACTTTCGCCATCACAGCTTCATTGCGCCTGCAGTGAACGGGGTGATCTGCGGCTTCGGAAGCCAGAGCTACGTCCTTGCCATCGCCGCCATCGCCCACATCATCAACGTCAACAAGAAGGGTTGAACGAATGCCCTCGAAGAAGAAAGCCCCGGCTGCCAAGCCTGCTCCGCAGGTCGCGGGAGATCCCGAACTGGACCTCATCTCGCGCCTCGCGGACATTCTCAACAAGACCGGGCTCTCCGAAATCGAACTCGACCGGAATGGCACGCGGGTGCGCGTGTCGAAGCAGCTTGCCGTGTCGGCCAGCATCGCACCGGCGGTGCAGCATCACGCGCCCGCGCAGCCGGTACCGGTATCGCCGTCGCAGGTCGCCGACGCCGCGCCGAAGAGCCGCGATGCCGATCATCCCGGAACGGTCAAGTCGCCGATGGTCGGAACCGTCTACCGCGCGTCCACGCCGGGAGCCGCCCCCTTCGTCGAAGTGGGCAGCACCGTGAAGGAGGGACAGACCCTTCTCATCATCGAAGCCATGAAGACCATGAACCAGATCCCATCGCCGCGCGACGGCCGCGTGACCCATGTCTTCGTCGACAATGGTCACCCGGTGGAATTCGGAGAACCGCTGGTGGTGATCGAGTAACCCATGTTCGACAAGGTTCTCATCGCCAACCGGGGCGAAATCGCCCTGCGCGTCCTCCGGGCCTGCCGCGAACTGGGCATCCAGACGGTTGCGGTCCACTCCACCGCAGATGCCGACGCCATGCATGTGCGCCTGGCCGATGAGAGCGTCTGCATCGGCCCACCGCCCGCCCGCGACAGCTATCTGAACATTCCCTCCATCGTGGCGGCCTGCGAAATCACCGGCGCCGAGGCGGTTCATCCGGGCTATGGCTTCCTGTCCGAGAATGCCAAGTTCGCCGAGATCCTGACCGAACATGGCCTGAAGTTCATTGGCCCGAGCGCGGAGCATATCCGCATCATGGGCGACAAGATCACCGCGAAGCAGACCGCCAGGGATCTGGGCATTCCGGTGGTGCCCGGATCGGAGGGCGGCGTCTCCGACCTCGGCGAGGCCCGCCGCATTGCCAGGGATATCGGCTATCCCGTCATCATCAAGGCAACGGCCGGCGGCGGCGGACGCGGCATGAAGGTGGCCCGCAGCGAATCCGAGCTGGAGATCGCGATCAATACCGCCCAGACCGAGGCCAAGGCGGCATTCGGCAATGGTGATGTCTACATCGAAAAATACCTCGAGAAGCCACGCCATATCGAGATCCAGGTCCTAGGCGACGGCAAGGGCCGCGCCGTGCATCTGGGCGAGCGCGACTGCTCGCTGCAGCGCCGGCATCAGAAGATCTGGGAAGAGGCGCATTCGCCGGCGCTCAATGCGGCCCAGCGCGACGAGATCGGCGGGCGCGTTGCCCAGGCCATGCAGAAACTGAGTTACGAGGGTGTCGGCACCATCGAGTTCCTGTACGAGAACGGCGAATTCTACTTCATCGAAATGAACACGCGTCTGCAGGTTGAACACCCGGTGACGGAAGCGATCACCGGCCTCGATCTGGTGCAGGAGCAGATCCGCGTCGCTTCCGGGGCCGATCTTCCCTATGAGCAGTCCGACATTACCTTTGCCGGCCATGCCATCGAGTGCCGCATCAACGCCGAGAACCCCACCACCTTCGCGCCCTCTCCGGGCCGGGTCGATGCGGTGCATTTCCCCGGCGGCCTTGGCTGCCGCGTCGACTCCGCTCTCTATGCCGGCTACCGCATCCCGCCCTACTACGACAGCCTGATCGGCAAGCTCATCGTGTCGGGCAAGTCGCGGACCGAATGCATGATGCGGCTGCGGCGGGCACTGAGCGAATTCGTCATCGAGGGCATCGAGACGACAATTCCCCTGTTCCAGCAGTTGCTGTCGGAGCCCGACATCATCGATGGCCACTATGATATTCATTGGCTGGAGCACTATCTCGCGCGGCACGTCTGATGAGCGGAACGATCACGCCGCAGATCCTGCTCCGCGCCTATGCGGCCGGCCTATTCCCGATGGGAGAGAACGCCGAGGATAATGTCCTCTACTGGGTCGAACCGGAGCACAGGGGCATCATTCCGCTCAACGGCCTGCGCATCTCGCGCTCGCTGCGCAAGGCGGTCCGCCAGCGTCGCTTCGAGATCAGGATCGATACGGATTTTGCCGGCGTGATCGCGGCCTGTGCCGAGCGTACCGATGATCGCAGCGAAACCTGGATCAACGGCCGCATCAGGAGCCTTTACACGCAACTCCACAAGGCGGGCTTCTGCCACAGCCTGGAATGCTGGCAGGACGGCCGGCTGGTCGGCGGGCTCTACGGTGTCCGACTCGGCGCCGTCTTCTTCGGCGAAAGCATGTTCTCGCGCGCGACCGACGCCAGCAAGGTGGCGCTGGTGCATCTCGTGGCGCGGCTGAGATCGGGAAACTTCCAGCTGCTCGACGCGCAGTTCACCAATCCGCATCTCGAGCGGCTGGGCGCCATCTCGGTTCCCAAGGCCGAGTACCAGCGCATGATGGAGCCCTTGCTGGACCGCGAAGCCGATTTTCTTGCCTTCGACGGCGACGATGACCCGGACAGTGTCCTGGCCCTGGCGCGGCCGACCTAGTCCTTGGCCTCGTCCTTGCCGAGCTGCTCCTCGATAGTGGTCACGTCGGGCGCGGCTTCGATCACCGGCGGCGGCGCCTTCGGATCGCGGCAGCCGGTCAGCCAGACGTCGTAGATCGGATGCTCCACGGCATTGAGACCGGGGCTCTCGGCGAACATCCAACCCGAGAAGATGCGCTTGCGGGCCTTGGTCGCGTCGATCTCGTCCACCTCGACGAAGGTCGTGGTCTTCGGCTCTTCGGTGACCGGGCGGGTGTAGCAGACATGCGGCAGCACCACGAGGCCGCCGAACTGGCGCTGTTCTCCGATCGGCACTTCGAATGTGGTGGTCACGCCGGTGATCTTGTCGAGGCCCGCGAAGATGGCGATGGGATTGGCGATGCGGTCGGCAAGCGCCGGCTGCGCCAGGACCGCAGCCAGCGGCAGCGCGAGCGCGAGACGTTTCATGACGTCACCGCTTCGACGCGCAGCCGGACATAGTCGGCGGTCCAGTTGCCCCGGGCGTCGCAAAGTGACGGCTTCAGCAGCTCGACGGCCTCGGCGAGAGCCGCGTCCTCGTCGGCCCCGAACTGCGCGAAAAACGGTTGGCGGAACAGCTTCAGCCATGCGGCCATCCCCGTGGGCAGAGCGGTCGGGCGCGGAAACAACCCGATGCGGCGCACCGAGAACCCCTCGCTTTCGAGCAGTTCGCTGTAGATTCCGGGCGCCGGGAAGTACCAGGGGCAGGCGCTCTCGATGTCTCCGCCGCGGCGCTGGCCCACGGCCCGCATGGCCGTGACAATGGCCGCGACGTTGCCGTGGCCGCCAAACTCGGCAACGAACCGTCCGCCGGGCTTCAGCGCGTCCCGCACGCCCCTCAGCACGCCCGCCGCATCTCTCATCCAGTGCAGGGCGGCATTCGAGAAGACCGCGTCGAACTCGGCCGCGAAGTCCAGCCGCTGCCCGTCCATCAGCCGCGCGTCGACGCCACGCGCCTGAGTTGCCGCGACAAAGCCTTGACTCGTGTCGACGCCCGTGACCCTCGCGCCCAGTTCCTGCAGCGCGGCGGTCAGCACGCCGTCGCCGCAGCCGAGGTCGAGAATGCGCTCGCCGGGCTGCGGATCCAGCCAGGCCATCACCTCGCCCGAGAGGTCCGAAACGAAGCGTGCATGCACGTCGTAGCTGCTCGCAGACCAGTTCTGGTCCGCAATGTGATGGGTGGCGCTGGCCATCACTGGGCCTGGGTGCCGCCGGTCTGTCCGGGGTTCGACTTGTCGAACATGGCCTGGCTGATCAGCGACCAGATGTCGACCGCGCCCTGCGTGTTCGAGATCGGCTCGCCATCGGCCAGCTTGGTCTCGGAACCGCCCTGCTCCAGCGCGATGAACTTGGATCCGAGCAGGCCCTCCGCCGTGACCTTCGCGGCCGAATCGTCCGTCAGCTGAAGCTTGGGATCGATCTGCAGCACAACCTTGGCCATGTAGTTTTCCGGGTTGAGAGTCATGTCCACGACGGTCCCCACCTTCACGCCGGCCATGCGCACGTCCGTGCCCACATTGACACCCTCGGCATTGTCGAACTCGGCAACGAGCCGGTAGCCGGAGGCGGTGCTGCCGCGATCCGACGCCTGGTAGGCATAGAGGAAGAATGCGGCGGCAATGGCGATGACGGCCGCGCCGATCAGGGTTTCCACCATCGAACTCTTCATTGCGCCGTCTCCGAATTGGGCCCGGCGGAGCTAGTCCCGGACCCGTGCCAATACATGGCGGATCACTCGGGCCGCCAGGCCTGATAGTCGGGTGCCGGAAGCACCGGCTTGCCCGGCCTCGCGATGCTGCCCGGCGGCCTGTAGGCCATGGCCGTGCCGGTGAGGTTGGGCTGGTGCGGCTTCTGCCATTCGCGCGGACGATAGTCATCCCCGGTCGGTGGACTTGCGTCGCGGTGGTGCATCCAGCCATGCCAGCCGGGCGGAATCGACGAGGCCTCGGAATAGCCGTTGTACACGACCCAGCGATGCTCCGCGATCGAATCGGGAATGGCTGACTTTGCCCGGTAGTAGCGATTGCCGAACTCATCCTTGCCCACGAATTCTCCACGCCGCCACACGGCGAAGCGGGTGTTCAGCGTCTCGCCGTTCCACCACGTAAAGAACTGCTTCAGGAATTGCATCATGGACGGTTCCGATAGTCCCTCGAAATTGCGGCGGAATATGGCGGATGCGGAGGTCCCAGTCCAGTGCAGATGTCGTGCCTCACGGCACCGCCGTGACCAGGTCCTGAAGTGCGCCGCCCTGCTTGGGCTGGGCCACGACCCGGAGTACCGGTGCCTGACCCAGAATCTCCCGGACCATCCCGAGATCGGCGTCTCCCACCGGGAGCTGGGCCGGAATCATGAAGAGCCGCCATCCCTTCGGCAGCGCTTCACGGCTGACCGTGACGAGGTAGAGCGGACGGTCGGTGGAGGCTTCGCGGACGGCATAGTCGCTCTTGAAGGCCCTGACCACCAGCCTCTGCCCGGTTCCATCACCGGCATCGCGAATCATCGTGAGCCTGGCCTGCAGACCTTCATGGAGGGACGGCTTCGGCGCCAGATCGCCCAATGGCGCGTCGACATTCAGATAGTGAATGCTCTCTCGCCAGGTCCAGCGCGATGTCCGGGTCCAGCCGGCTGCCGAAAAGGCCGTTGCCAGCTGATCCAGGCTGCCGGCGAACTGAAAGACGAAGGGGTCCGGCCGGCGTCCGCCGCCAAGATCCACCCGATAGGGCGGCAATTGCCGCCAGCCATCGGCGGTCCAGTCCGTCTCCGGAATCACGGTGACCTGTCGCGCCGGGCCATAGAACTGCTCGGCCCTGTCGAAACCTGTCGAGACATGGAAGATGCCGGCGGCAATGAAGATGATGAAGGCCGCGCCGAGCAGGCCCAGCGCACGGATGCGGCGTGGCGGCACGGCCTCGATCACGACGCCGAAGACGGCGGCCATGATGGCGCCGAAGAGCATGCCGCCCAGGACGTCGGACAGCCAATGGACGCCGAGGTAGACCCTCGAATAGGCAATGGCGATCACCACGATGCCGCAGCTGGCATAGACGAGCGCCCGGCCCCAGCGGCCCATGGAATGGCTGACGAGCACGGCCAGCACACCGAAGGTCAGCGCCGACATCGTCGCATGGCCCGAGGGGAAGCTGAAGCCCTCCGCGCCCTGATAGAGTTCGATCGGCCTCGCCCTCTGGATTCCGTACTTGAGAATGGGAACGAAGATCTTGCCTGCGAGGATGGCGCAGGTGGCGGCGACGGCGGCACGATAGGAGCGGTGCCAGATCAGCCAGGCCACGATGGCAATGCCGAGGACCAGAAGCACCAGGCCATCACCCAGCATGGTGATGGCAATCATGATCTCGTCGGCCGGCGCGTTGCGCATCTCCTGCATGAGATTGAAGACGGAGACATCCATGTTGGAGACCGTGTCGCCGGAGGCGAAGTGGATGGTGATCGCCGCCATGGCGATCAGCCCGGTGACGATCACGGCGGCGAAGAGCACGACCAGCGCCGAGCGCGGGTTGTCCGGCGCCACGGCGCGGGCGAAGCGCTGCATGGAGCGGCTCTTGAAGCGCGCCGACCAGGCCGAGATGCGCGCGAGGCCGCTGTTCAGGACGGGCGATATGCCCGCGGCCATCAGCCGGATGACGTAGCCGCCGACCGCCAGCAGAATCAGCAGGATGAGCAGCACATAGAGAAGACGTCCGCTGAGCTCGCCGGCAAAGGCGAGACCCTGGCCGATGAGCACGCCGGGCAGCACATGCGCCGCGCCCCAGACAATGGCCGAAATCACGTTCACCGTCAGGAAGCGGAGCTCCGACATGCCGAACATTCCGACGATGCCGGGAACCACGGATTTCACGCCGGGCACGAAGCGGCCGATCGCAATGCTCTTGCCACCATGCTGGCGCACGAAATCCTCGCCGCGCGCCACCAGCTGCGGATAGCGATTCAGGGGCCACATGAACTTCAGCCGGTCACCGAAGATGCGTCCGGCCCAGAAGGACACCTGGTCACCCAGGATGGCGCCGATCGTGGTCACGGCCAGGACCGGCCAGAGCTCCAGATGCCCGGTGCCGACCAGCACCCCGGCGCCGACCAGCACCGCGGTCGAGGGAACGAAGAGACCGATGATGAGCAGCGCCTCACCGAAGGCGATGAGGAAGACGATCGTCAGCGCCCATCCGGGATGTGCTGCGAAATAGTCGAGGTAAGGCTGCACGTAGTCCATGTGGGTTGAGGCTTAACCCAGCTGCGGGGAGGCGCAAAGTGACATCGCGCAGCGCATCAGCGTTCTGCACCGGGTTTGCCGCATCCGTGGCTGGGCAGCGGGATCTGCTCGTAGGGATTTGCGGCCGCCCGAGCGGCGTCGACCGGACACTTGCGGCTTGGAAGCGGCCGGGCCTCTGGGATGGCCTCCAGCAGGATCATCTCGAAGGGATCAAAGGCCTGCCGATCTTCGTGGCCTTCCCAGTTCATGGCCTGGGCCGGGGTGGCGACTGCCATCAGTGCGACGACGATGAGGGACCGCATGATTCTCACCCTAGGCTGCTCGTGCCTGTCCGGCGATTCACAATCTGGTGGCGACCGGCGCACATCATGCGCGAGTCTATGGTAAGCATACTACAAATGATTGCAGTGCCGTAGCGTCATTGTTCCCTACAGCTGTTGAAAGCTTAACACACTGTTTACCATGACGGAAACCGCTCGGGAGACTCGCTCCCACTGCGCAAGATTCGCCCTGGCGCGCAAGCCCCTTGCCGGTTTTCCCCCCGCCTGTGGCTAAGGCCAAGAAACTCTTGAGCTTCACCCAAGAATCGGGTCGACTATGGGTTATCCACACCAGCGGTCAAGCTGTGGACACAAGATATTGTGTTAGGCTTTTGTTAACACACTAGCCATTGACGCGCCCGGCCTGTCGTTCTATGTTTTTTGTAAGGCTGCGGGGTGGAGATAACGAGCCAGAACGGCTCCTCCAGGTTGGGTACCATCACAAGAAGCGCCGACGAACCGGGGACGGCTTTCCCGGACAGGTGAGTGTTGTTGAACGCGGGTGTTTCAGCCTCGCGGGCGTGGCGTTGCGCGTCCGCGGGATAAAAAGATTGGAAGAGGACAAAAAGATGCGCATCGAACGCCGTTTCACCAAGCAGGGCGAGGACAGCTACGCCGCAATCGAGTTTCGCAGGGCTGTCAGCGAGATCAAGAACCCTGACGGGTCTGTGGTGTTCCGCCAGGAAGACATCGAGGTTCCCGCGTCCTGGAGCCAGGTCGCGACCGACATCCTGGCACAGAAGTATTTCCGCAAGGCCGGTGTGCCGGCCGTCCTGAAGCGCGTGGAGGAGACCAGCATTCCATCCTGGCTCTGGCGCTCGGTTGCCGACGAGGAGGCCCTGGCGGCCTTGCCCGAGAAGGAGCGCATCGTGGGCGAGCGCTCGTCCAAGGACGTCTTCAACCGCCTGGCGGGCACCTGGACCTATTGGGGCTGGAAGGGCCGCTACTTCGACACCGAGGAGGACGCGCGGGCCTTCTATGACGAGATGTGCTTCATGCTGGCCCAGCAGATGTGCGCGCCCAACAGTCCGCAGTGGTTCAATACCGGCCTGCACTGGGCCTATGGCATCGACGGCCCTGGCCAGGGGCACTACTACGTCGACTTCGAGACCGGCAAGCTGACCAAGTCCAAGTCGGCCTACGAGCACCCGCAGCCGCACGCCTGCTTCATCCAGTCCATCGCCGACGATCTCGTCAACGAGGGCGGCATCATGGATCTGTGGGTGCGCGAGGCGCGCCTGTTCAAGTATGGGTCCGGAACGGGATCCAATTTCTCCTTCCTGCGCGGCGAGAACGAGCGCCTGTCGGGTGGCGGCCGGTCCTCCGGCCTGATGAGCTTCCTCAAGATCGGTGACCGCGCCGCGGGCGCCATCAAGTCGGGCGGAACTACCCGCCGCGCCGCCAAGATGGTGGTGGTCGACGTCGACCATCCGGACATCGAGGACTACGTGGATTGGAAGGTGAAGGAAGAGCAGAAGGTGGCGGCCCTCGTCACCGGATCCAAGATGGTCAAGAAGCATCTGACCGCCGTCATGAAGGCCTGCGTGAACTGCGAGGGTCCGGGCGGAGACTGCTACGAGATCGAGAAGAACCCGGCCCTCAAGCGCGCGGTGAAGGACGCGCGCCGGGCGATGGTGTCCGACAACCTCATCAAGCGGGTGATCCAGTTCGCCCGCCAGGGCTACACCGAAATCGAGTTCGATACCTATGATACCGATTGGGACGGCGAGGCCTACCGGACCGTCTCGGGCCAGAACTCGAACAACTCGGTGCGCGTGACCGACGACTTCCTGAAGGCGGTCGAGGCCGATGCCGACTGGAACCTGACGGCGCGGCTCAACGGCAAGGTCACCAAGACGCTGAAGGCGCGCGCCCTGTGGGACAAGATCGGCTATGCCGCCTGGGCCTCGGCCGATCCGGGCATCCAGTTCCACACCACCATCAACGACTGGCACACCTGCAAGGCCTCGGGCGAGATCCGCGCATCGAACCCCTGCTCGGAATACATGTTCCTGGACGACACGGCCTGCAATCTGGCGTCGCTCAACCTCCTGCGGTTCCGCGACGAGGCCACCGGCCGGTTCGACATCGCCGGTTTCGAACATGCGGTGCGGCTGTGGACCATCGTGCTCGAGATTTCGGTGATGATGGCGCAGTTCCCGTCCAAGGAAATTGCGCGGCTGTCCTATGAGTTCCGCACCCTCGGCCTGGGCTTCGCCAACATCGGCGGCCTGCTCATGACCTCGGGCATTCCCTACGACAGCCACGAGGGCCGCGCCATCTGCGGTGCCGTCTCGGCGATCATGACCGGCGTGTCCTATGCCACCTCGGCCGAAATGGCCCGCGAGCTGGGTCCCTTCCCCGGCTTCGGCAAGAATCGCGACCACATGCTGCGGGTGATGCGCAATCACCGCCGCGCGGCCTATGGCGCCGCCGTGGGCTACGAGGACGTGCGCACC
Organism: Hyphomicrobiales bacterium; assembly: GCA_046349195.1. GTDB lineage: Bacteria > Pseudomonadota > Alphaproteobacteria > Rhizobiales > Aestuariivirgaceae > Aestuariivirga. The sequence continues at coordinate 37,740 of JAXMCU010000022.1, read as the reverse complement.
GCGCCGGTGCCGCTGGACGACGGCAGCCTGCCCGACAAGGCGCTGGCCGTGGCCGCGCGCAAGGCCTGGGACCTGGCGGTGACGCTGGGCGAGGAACATGGCTATCGCAATGCCCAGGCCACGGTCATCGCACCCACCGGCACAATCGGCCTGGTCATGGATTGCGACACCACCGGCATCGAGCCCGACTTCGCACTGGTCAAGTTCAAGAAGCTGGCCGGCGGCGGCTACTTCAAGATCATCAACCAGGCGGTGCCGGAGGCATTGCGGACGCTTGGCTACAGCCAGCCCGAGATCGAGAAGATCATCGGCTACGCGGTGGGCCACGGCACGCTGCAGGATGCCCCTGCCCTCAACCATGCCCAGCTCAAGGCCAAGGGCTTCGGCGATGCCCAGATCGAGAAGATCGAGGCGGGCCTGGCATCGGCCTTCGACATCAAGTTCGTCTTCAACAAGTGGACGCTGGGCGAGGACTTCTGCAAGTCGGTGCTCAAGTTCAGCGACGAGCAGCTCAACGACTACGGGTTCGACATTCTCACCGCCATCGGCTTCTCCAAGGCCGACGTCGAGAAGGCCAACATCCATGTCTGCGGCGCCATGACGCTGGAGGGCGCGCCCGGCCTCAGGGACGAGCATCTCCCGGTCTTCGACTGCGCCAATCCCTGCGGGAGGCTGGGCAAGCGCTACCTGTCGGTGGACAGCCACATCCGCATGATGGCGGCGAGCCAGCCCTTCATCTCGGGCGCCATCTCCAAGACCATCAACATGCCGAATGACGCCACGGTGGAGGACTGCAACAGCGCCTACATGCTGTCGTGGCAGCTGGGCATCAAGGCCAATGCGCTCTACCGCGACGGATCCAAGCTGTCGCAGCCGCTCTCGGCGCAGCTCATCGCAGAGGACGACGACGAGGCCGAGGAGGCCGCCGAGACGCTGCTGGCCAAGCCGCAGGCGGCCCGGGTGGAAACGGTGGTCGAGCGGATCGTCGAGCACATCATCGAGCGCGAGCGCAGCCGCGAGAAGCTGCCCGGACGCCGCAAGGGCTACACCCAGAAGGCGGTCGTGGGCGGCCACAAGGTCTATCTGCGCACCGGCGAGTACGATGATGGACGCCTCGGTGAGATCTTCATCGACATGCACAAGGAAGGCGCGGCGCTGCGGGCGATGATGAACAACTTCGCCATCGCCGTGTCGGTGGGCCTGCAGTATGGCGTGCCGCTGGAGGAGTTCGTCGACGCCTTTACCTTCACCAAGTTCGAGCCCGCCGGCATGGTCCAGGGCAACGACTCGATCAAGAACGCCACGTCGATCCTCGACTACGTGTTCCGCGAACTGGCGGTCTCCTACCTCGGCCGGAACGACCTGGCGCATGTCGAGGCCTCCGAGATCGGCTTCGATGCCCTGGGCAAGGGCGTCGGCACCGATGCCGATGCCCCGCGAGTACCCGCCTCGCGCGTGCTCTCCTCGGGCTTCGTGCGCAAGCAGAACCTGTCGAACGTCGTGGTGATGCCGCAGTCGGCTACGGTCTCCGGCACCACGTCGCCGGCCCAGGCGCTGCAGATGCGCCTCTCCAACGAGACGATGGGCGCCTTGGCCCTGGCCGAGGCACCGAAGCTGGAGGCGCATGTACACCACGAGCTGCACGTGCATCTCGATGCGCCGGCCAAGAGTGCCGCCGAGCGCCGCGCCGAGGCCCGCATGAAGGGTTACGAGGGCGAAAGCTGCTCGGAGTGCGGCAACTTCACGATGGTGCGCAACGGCACCTGCCTGAAGTGCGACACCTGCGGCTCGACGAGCGGGTGTTCGTGACCGGCGATACTCTCTCCTTGACGATGGAAGGGCCAGGCTTCACCGCCTGGCCCTTCTGCTTTGTGAGTGCGGGCGGCGATGCGAGTCGCCATCACCGGCGTGCCTGAGGTGCCGTGCGCCGCCGAGTAATCCACAATTTTTTCGCCTGACGCATTCGTGCCACGGCGGCGCGTCAGGCTTCCGGCAACCGTTTGAGGCCCGAAAAACGGGCATTTTCCGTACACTGAGAAGTGAAAATCACCCGCGATTTTACTATGCATTTTGCGCATCGCGGCTATTTGATCCGTATACGGAACTTGTGGATGGCGGCCGCGGCGTTTACCGGATGTTAGGGAGAGGACGTCGATATACAAGATGTTGACGGCATATTGCCGAATCACACAAACGGGTACACAAGAATTAGCAATGTCGGTTTGGAACGCATTGAACTTTGCTGCACGAACCGCATCTTGTGAGGCTTACCTGCGTTGTGGGGCACTAACAACACTCTAGGAGAGAACGACATGGCTGCTAAGAAAGCTGCTAAGAAGCCGGCAAAGAAGGCCGCGAAGAAGCCGGCCAAGAAGGCCGCCAAGAAGCCGGCCAAGAAGAAGGCCGCCAAGAAGAAGTAATCGGCTTACGCCACCACTTCAGGACTGGACCCCGGACGGCATCGCCTCCGGGGTCAGTTCTTTTGGGGGTCGCCTTCGCGACAGGAGTGGCAACGAAAAAGGGCCGCAGCACGCCGCGGCCCCCTCGTTCAGCCCCATGACGGGCGACTACTGGATCACATAGACCCGCGCACCCACCTCGACCCGTTCATAGAGGTCGATGACGTCGCTATTCATCATGCGAATGCAGCCGGACGAGACGGCGCCGCCGATCGACGCGGCATTGTTGGTGCCGTGGATGCGATACATGGTGCCGCCGATATAGAGCGCGCGGGCGCCCAGCGGATTGTCCGGGCCTCCCTCCATCTCCTCGGGAAGGATGTGGCCCTTGGCCGCTTCGCGCTCGATCATCACCTGCGGCGGCCGCCAGGTGGGCCACTCCTGCTTGGCGACGATCTTGGAATTGCCGGACCACTGGAAGCCCTCGCGGCCGACGCCAACGCTGTAGCGCCGGGCCTCGCCGTCCTCCATGACCAGATACAGGGCGCGCTCGGGCGTCTTCACCACGATTGATCCCGGCGTGTATTTCCCCGCCTCGTCCCAGGACACGACCTCGCCGGTCGGGCGGTCGACGCCGCCGCTCGAAGAACTGTAGCTGGCGCGCTGAACGGATGCCCGCGGCTTGCCAAACATGCAGTCGAAGAAGCCGTCGCAGTTCGAGCCGGCCCGGGCCACGCGCCGCCTCTCGGCCTCCTGCTTGCGCTTGGCCAGCAATGCGGCGCGGCGCTTTTCCTCGGCCGCCTTCTGGGCAGCCTGCTGCTTCTTCTTGTCATCGGCTGCCTTCTTGGCAGCGGCCTGCTGCTTCTTCTTGTCGTCCGCGGCCTTCTTGGCGGCCGCTTCCTTCTTTTTCTTCTCCTCGAGGCGCTTGGTTTCGGCGGCCTTCTTCTTTTTCTTCACCAGCTGCTCCTGCTGGTCCTGCTGTTCCTGCGGCGTGGCCGGCATCGCGGCCAGCGGCAGCGTCGTCATGGCAAAGACCGCCAGGACGGCGGCGGCCAGAAACTTCCTCATGCTCAAGATCCCCTTGCTTTCCCCGCGTAATCGTAAGGCCTTAGCCATAGCCAATCAACGCCTTTGCAGTTCATCAGGCGTTCACCTAGCCTTGGCCAATAGTCATTTCAACTGAATCACAAACCAGGAAAAAAACGATGAAGGCTCTCCGTGGTGCCGCTCTGGCAGTTATCCTCTCGACAACGGCGCTGATCCCGATGGCCATGGCCGAGGAGATCCCGCCGGGCGTCCAGGCCATGCTCGACAGCATCAGCCGGCAGACGGGAATCAAGCCTACCTACGAAAAGCTTGAGCAGAATGCCGACGGCACCGTCAAGATTGGCGGCCTCAGCCTTGCCGTGCCGGCCTCCGCAACCGAACCCGCCCTGAAAGTGACCGCCGCCGACGTCGCCATCGCCGGGCTGGCCGACCAGGGTGATGGCCTCTACCAGCTCGGATCCGTGAAGTTCTCCGGCGTGAAGTTGGACGTGACCGGCCCCGAGGTGTCGACATCGGTGTCGATGCCCGAAGGCACCGCCGAGGACTGGTACATCAAGGCAGCGGGCGCCAATCCGACGCCACTGGACCAGGTGCGCGCGACCATGAACGTCGCGCGCCGCATGTCCACCGGTCCGCTGACCATTTCCGCCATGGGCCAGACGATCACCATCGGCGGCTACGAGCAGACCTGGGACGGCGATCCCCGCAGCGGCGCCGGCACCTACAATCTCAAGGTCACCGGCATCGACATTCCGGAACAGGTGGTGGCGCTGGCCGACCAGGGCGGGATGCTGAAGCAGCTGGGCTATGGCGCACTGAACTTCGACGTTCTGAGCACAAGCAAGCTTGCGGTCGACGGCGACAAGCTGGGCATGGACTTCGATCTGGCGCTGTCCGGCCGCGACATCGGCAAGGTGACCGTCGCCGGCGCGGCCACCGGCATTCCCGCCGAAGCCTATGCCGAACTGCAGAAGTCGAGTTCCAGCGGACAGCAGCCCAATTTCTCGGCGATGATGCCGCAGCTCCAGGGCATCACCATCGACAGCGCGTCCCTCCGGTTCGACGATGCGTCCGTCACCAAGCGGGTGCTGCCGATTCTCGCCGCCATGCAGGGCACCGATGAGACCACGCTGGTCAGCACCGCGGGCGCCATGGTCCAGATTGGCCTGATGCAGCTCCAGAGCCCGCAGTTTGCGGAGGAGGCGGCGAAGGCGGTCAATGCCTACATGAAGGACCCGAAGTCCATCACGCTGTCGGCCAAGCCCTCGGCGCCGGTTACGGTGTCTGATCTCATGGCGCTTGATCCGACCAAGCCGCAGGACGCACTGACCAAGCTGGGCATCAGCGTTCGCGCCAACGACTGAGCGCGGTGCGGGCGCTTATCGGCGCCCATCCTGCTCAGGCTTCCGGCAGGTTCAGCCGAATGTGCAACTCGCGCAATTGCTTGGGCGTGACCTCGGAGGGTGCGCCCATCAGCAGGTCTTCGGCCTGCTGGTTCATCGGGAACAGCACCACCTCGCGGATGTTGGGCTCGTCGCAGAGCAGCATGACGATGCGGTCCACGCCCGGCGCGATGCCGCCGTGCGGCGGGGCACCGTACTGGAAGGCGCGGTACATGCCGCCGAACTTCTCCAGCAGCACCGTTTCCGGGTAGCCGGCGATCTCGAAGGCCTTCTTCATCACCTCGGGACGATGGTTGCGGATGGCGCCCGAGGATAGTTCCACGCCGTTGCAGACGATGTCGTACTGGTAGGCGAGGATGTCGAGCGGATCCTTCGTCTCCAGCGCCTCGAGGCCGCCTTGCGGCATGGAGAAAGGATTGTGCGAGAAGTCGACCTTCTTCTCCTCCTCGTTCCACTCGTACATCGGGAAGTCGACGATCCAGCAGAACTCGAAGCGGTCCTTGGCAGTGAGGTTCAATTCCTCGCCCACGCGGTTCCGCGCGTCGCCGGCGAACTTGTAGAACTTCTCCGGGCGTCCGGCCACGAAGAAGCAGGCATCGCCCACGCCGAGGCCAAGCTGTGTGCGGATCGCCTCGGTCCGCTCCGGCCCGATGTTCTTGGCGATGGGTCCGGCGCCGCCCTCCTCGCCTTCGCGCCAGAAGACGTAGCCGAGGCCGGGCTGGCCCTGCTGCTGGGCATAGGAGTTCATGCGGTCGCAGAAGGCGCGGGAGCCGCCCTTGGGCGCCGGGATGGCCCAGACTTCCACCTTCGGGTCGCTGGCGATCATGCCGGCGAAGACCTTGAACCCGGAACCCGCGAAATGCCCGGTCACCGCCTGCATCCGGATGGGGTTGCGCAGGTCGGGCTTGTCCGACCCGTACCAGCGGATGGCATCGCGATAGGCGATGTGCGGGAACTTCTGCGTCACCGGCAATCCGCCGCCGAATTCCTCGAAGACGCCGCGCAGCACCGGCTCGACGGCGTTGAACACGTCGTCCTGGGTCACGAAGCTCATTTCGATGTCGAGCTGATAGAATTCACCGGGCGACCGGTCGGCGCGGGCGTCCTCGTCGCGGAAGCAGGCGGCAATCTGGAAGTAGCGGTCGAAGCCCGACATCATGATCAGCTGCTTGAACTGCTGCGGCGCCTGGGGCAGCGCGTAGAACTTGCCGGGATGGATGCGACTCGGCACCAGGAAGTCGCGCGCGCCCTCGGGCGACGATGCCGTCAGGATCGGCGTCTGGAACTCGAAGAAGCCCTGGTCCTTCATGCGCCGGCGGAGCGAATCGATGATGGCGCCGCGCTTCATGATGTTACGGTGAATGCGGTCGCGCCGGAGGTCGAGGAAGCGGTACTTGAGGCGGATGTCCTCGGGATACTCGGTGTCGCCGAAGACCGGCAGCGGCAGTTCGGCGGCCTGGCTCAGCACCTCGATGCCGGTGGCGAAGACTTCGATCAGGCCGGTGGGCAGGTCGCGGTTCTCGGTGCCCGCCGGACGCGGCCGGACCTTGCCATCCACCCGGATCACCCATTCGGACCGCAGCTTCTCGGCCACCTTGAAGGCGGGCGAGTCGGGATCGGCCACCACCTGGGTCACGCCATAGTGGTCGCGCAGATCGATGAACAGGACGCCGCCGTGGTCGCGGACCCGATGCACCCAGCCCGAGAGGCGAATGTCCTGTCCGGCATTGTCGGGACGGAGCTGGCCACAGGTGTGGCTACGATAGGCGTGCATGCGACCTCGCAAAAGCGCTGAATTCGGGCGCTAGAGCGCATGCAGGGGGCGATTTGTCAAGCTGGGCGGGCCAGCGCTCAGTCCAAGTCCCAGGGGAAGATTTTCTTGCTGGACTTCTTGAGTGCCTTCCATTGCCGCGTCGGCATTTCGTCGTCGAGGAAGCCGCCATCGAAGATGCCGCCCTTGATGATCACGGCGGTGTTGCTCATGCCGGTGGACTTCACGAGCGCAAAGAGCTTGGCGGCATTGTCTGGGTGCAGACGCACGCAGCCATGCGAGGCGCGCCGGCCCAGACTCTTGACGTGGTAGCTGCCATGAACGGCATGGCCCTGGGGAGTGAAGAAGATCGAATAGGGCATCGGCGCATCATCCCACTCCTTGGAAAAATGCTCCTTTTCCATGCGGAAGGGCCGGAACGTGCCGCTTGGCGTGTCGTATCCCGGCGCGCCGGTCGAGACCGGCCACTTGTACTTGGTTTCCCCGTCCAGCGTGACGGTCATCTTCTGGCTGACCTTGTTGATGGTGATGACCAGCCGCTTCTTCTGGAGCGGTTTCTTGGGAGGAGTCGCCGCCTGGGACGCTGCCGGAACGGCAAGCCCTGCCAAGCCCAGGAGAACTGAACGACGCGTCGACATAACCCTACCTCTTCCCCTGCGAAATCACCGTCCCTCGGCCAAAATATGCAACAATCCGCCTGCGCCGCAAAGTCATTTTCCGGTGATTTGCGCTCCTGCCCCTGCTCGGCTAAAGGGCCGGAATGAACAAGCATGTCCCCAAGGTCGGGCTGGTTTCGCTCGGCTGCCCGAAGGCGCTGGTCGACAGCGAAAGGATCGTCACCCAGTTGCGGGCCGAAGGCTATGTCATCGCGCCCGGCTATGACGACGCCGACGTGGTCATCGTCAATACCTGCGGCTTCCTGGACAGTGCCAAGGCCGAATCGCTGGCCGCCATCGGCGAGGCCATGACCGAAAACGGCCGGGTCATCGTCACCGGCTGCTACGGCGTCGAGTCGGACGCGATTCGCGCCGCCCACCCCGGCGTGCTGGCCATCACCGGGCCGCACCAGTACGAGGCCGTGGTCGGCGCCGTGCATGACGCCCTGCCGCCGCTGCATGATCCCCGCTTCGATCTGGTGCCGCCCCAGGGCCTGCACCTGACGCCGCGGCATTATGCCTATCTGAAGATCTCCGAAGGCTGCAACAACCGCTGTTCCTTCTGCATCATCCCGTCGATTCGCGGCGACCTGGCATCGCGTCCCATGGCCTCTGTGCTTTACGAGGCCGAGCGGCTGGTCAAGGCTGGCGTGAAGGAACTGCTGGTCATCAGCCAGGACACCAGCGCCTATGGCGTGGACATCAAGTATGCGGCCTCGAAGTTCCACGGTCGCGAGGTGCGCGCCAAGTTCCATGACATGGCGCGGGAACTGGGCGATCTCGGCGCCTGGGTACGGCTGCACTACGTCTATCCCTATCCGCACGTGGACGACGTCATTCCGTTGATGGCGGCAGGCAAGGTCCTTCCCTATCTCGACATCCCCTTCCAGCACGCCGCGCCGAACGTCCTGAAGGCGATGCGACGGCCGGCCAACCAGGAAAAGGTGCTGGACCGGCTTGCGGCCTGGCGCAAGATCTGCCCCGACCTCGCGGTGCGCTCGACATTCATCGTGGGCTTCCCGGGCGAGACGGAAGAGGACTTCGAATACCTGCTGTCCTGGCTGCGCGAGGCGCGGCTGGAGCGCGTCGGCTGTTTCAAGTACGAGCCGGTCTCGGGCGCCAAGGCAAACGACCTGGGCCTCCCGCAGGTGCCCGACGAGGTGAAGCAGCAGCGCTGGGAGCGTTTCATGGAGGCGCAGCAGGCAATCTCGGCGGAGATCCTGCTGGGCAAGGTCGGCCGCGAGATCGACGTGCTGGTCGACGCGATCGACACCGAGAACGACGAGGCCGTGGCCCGTTCGCCCTGGGACGCTCCTGAAATCGACGGCAATGTCTTCCTGCCGGGAGAGACGGAATTGAAGCCCGGCGACATGGTGCGGGTCCGCATCGTCGAGGCCGAGGACTACGACCTGGTTGGCGAGATCATCTAGGTTTCAGGGTAGTCCTTGCCCTCGCCGAAGAAATAGTAGTGGCTTGTGGCGATGCTGGTCGAGACCAGCGCAGTCAACAACGACATCGCGGTTGCGAAGACCGCGACCCCGGCCATGATCCAGGCATTGGGCATCATCTGCTGGGCCATGACTGCGCCGGCGGTCAGTCCGTTGCCGATCGCCAATGCGAAAAGCAGCCAGAAGGTGAAGCCGAGGAAACGCAGGCTGTTCCTGCGCGTGGCCCGCCAGGCGCTGCCGATACCATAGTCCGCATTGCCCGCCGCCAGCGCAGGCAATGCGGTCGACAGTCGATACCAGGCAAACAGCGCGAGGAGACCGAGGAGTGCCGCCACCACCGTTCCGGCCATCTTCGCCACCGGTCCCAGCGCAGACTCGGCCGACGCAAACTGAAACGCAGCACCCGCAAGGCCGAAGATCACCGCAAGGATCACGCCGATGATCACGAAGCGCGCGAGATAACGCCAGACCAGTCCGTCCAGCCGCCACCAGCGGAGGCCGCTGGGCGTTTCACCGAGCAGGATGCGGCGATGCCAGTTGACGCTGATCGACAGCGAAGCCAGGAGATTGAACAGACCCACAATGACCGCGGCCGCGATCAGCGCCGGGGCCGGCTTCTGGAAGTCCGGCAGGCTGGCGCCGAGCAGCCCATAATAGATCGCGGCCAGAACCGGCACCTGCAGGATGGCCCAGCCCAACAGAAGACGGAGACCGAAGAAGAAGTTCGAGAATGATTTTTGGATGGCGAATTCGAGCGCCGACATCGGCGGAAGCTTCCGGATCTCCGTCTTGTCCATGCCTGCCATCGGTCCCTCGTGATGACCTATCCTAGCAGCAGCCTTGCGGCAGCCGCTACTGCGAGGACTGCGGCATTGCAGAGCAGCAGGAGTCCGCCGATACGCCCTCCCCCCGCATACCAGGCATAGAGGGTCTTGGCGCCCGTATTGACGGCAATCGCCACCAGAACGGCATCCGCCGCGATCTGGACCGGACCTTGCAGCCGCGCCGCGGACAGGGTGATGGCGTCCACGTCCGCCAGTCCCGAAATGGCGGCAACCGTGAACAGTCCCATGTCGCCATAGAGCTGCCGCGCCGCCGCAACGGCGACGGAGACGACAGCCAGCAGGCCGCCGAAGCGGAGCACTGTGCCCAGCTCGAAGGGATTCCTGAGATCGAGGCTCGCAGCCGCTCCGGAAGTCCCGCCAGCCTCCCCCAGCATCATCGCACCCGCCACTGCGGCGAAGGCCAGAGTCGCAGGCAGGAGAACCGGCACCAAGGCCAAGGCCAGCGACTGGTTGAGCAGCGCCAGGATGCCGAGAACGCGCAGCATCATCACCGCGCTGGCCGCCAGGATGGCAGCGGCAAGTAGCTTGACATGGCCGCGGTTGCCCGGCGCCAGGCGCGCCAGCGACAACGTCACTGCGGTCGAGGTGACAAGCCCGCCCAGGGCAGCGGCCAGCATCAGGCCGCGCTGCGGACCGGCCAGCTTCACCGCCACATAGCCGGCGAAGGACACGGCCGCGATCAGGATCGTCATCAGCCAGAGCTGATGCGGATTGAGCGCGCCCCAGCGGTCGATGGCGCGGTCGGGCAGCAGCGGCAGGGCAATGAAGGTCATCGCTGCCAGCAGCAGGCCCGAGCGCAGTTCGGTCCAGCTGATCCGCGACAACCAGCCATGCAGCGTGTCCTTGTTGGCCAGCAGGAGGACGACCACGACCGCCGACCCCGCGGCAATCGCCCGGTCGCCCAAGACGGCATAGGCGCCCAGGCAAAACGTGACGAGCGCCGCCACGAAACTCGTGGCGCTCAGGTCGTTGTGACGCTGGCCCTCGCGCCACATGAAGGCGCCCAGCACTGCGCCCAGCACGACGATGGCTGCGGCCAGCAGGATCCTGTCGCCACCCAGGGAAAGCAGCCCGGCGAGACCGCCGAAGAGGCCGACCAGCGAGAAGGTCCGGAGTCCGGCGGTCCGCTGGCCGGGCTCCTCGTCGCGCTCGTGCCAGCCGCGCTCGAGCCCGATCAGGAACCCGATGGCAAGCGCAAGGGCAAGGCGATAGGCCAGATCATAGCTGTCCATCCGCGCAGTCTAGCCGCGCCGGACCACGCCTGTCTTGATCTGGATGAAATGGTCAGAGATTGGAGGCGACCGCCGCGCGGTCCTGGGCACTGAAGTCGATCCGGAGCAAGGCTCCGGTCGGAGTGTCGACCACGACCGCGACCGCCAGTCGGCCATCGGTCGGGTTGGCAGCCTCGAAGACGGACGCTGCGCCCGTCGCGCGATCGAGATCGGTCGTCCGATCAAGGATCTCGAATCCCTGCAGCGCCAGGCGCGTCTTCATGATCTTGATCACGGCCTCGGCGGACAGGTCGCTGACCGCGCTCAGATTGCCGGTCGGCCGGATGGGAGACAGGTTCACTTCGGTGATGTCGGCATCGAGCGGGATTGCCAGCCAGGCTGGTGCCACGGCAGCCGTTTCCGGCCTGGAAAGCCGTTCCTGATAGATTGGCGAGCCCACCATCCAGATGGCCACAAGCCCGAATGCCAGAACCACGTCACGCATTGCTGCACCCTTCCCGAGTGCATCACGCTTAAGACAAAATCTCTAAGCGACGGTTCCGGCGTCCACTCAACTTTTACGCAATCCGTCACAACGGAATGTTGTCGTGCTTCTTCCAGGGATTGGTCAGCTCCTTGTGGCGCAGCATGTTCAGCGCCCTGGCGATGCGCCGCCGCGTCGAATGCGGCATGATCACCTCGTCAAGGAAGCCGCGTTCCGCCGCCACGAAGGGATTGGCGAAGCGCTGTTCATACTCCTTGACCCTGGCCTGGATCTTGTCCCGGTCGCCAAGTTCGGAGCGGTAGAGGATCTCGGCGGCCCCTTTCGACCCCATGACCGCGATCTCGGCGGTCGGCCAGGCGTAGTTCACATCGCCGCGCAGATGTTTCGAAGCCATGACCACATAGGCGCCGCCATAGGCCTTGCGGGTGATCACCGTGATCTTGGGTACGGTGGCCTCGGCATAGGCATAGAGCAGCTTGGCCCCGTGCTTGATGAGCCCGCCATATTCCTGGGCGGTGCCGGGCAGGAATCCCGGCACGTCCACCAGCGTCACGATGGGAATGTTGAAGCAGTCGCAGAAGCGCACGAAACGGGCGCCCTTGCGCCCCGCGTCGCTGTCGAGCACGCCCGCCAGGACCATCGGCTGGTTGGCGACGATGCCCACGGTGCGGCCGTTCACGCGGGCAAAGCCGGTCACGATGTTGCGCGCATGCGCATCCTGGATCTCGAAGAAATCCCCCTCGTCCACGATCTTGAGGATAAGTTCCTTCATGTCGTAGGGCTGGTTCGGATTGGCAGGGATCAGCGTATCGAGCGATTCATCGATGCGCTCGGGAGAATCGAAGCTGGGCAGTTCGGGAATGTCCGAGGTGTTGGACGACGGGAGAAAATCGATGAGCCGCCGCATCTGCAGCAGCGCCTCCACGTCGTTGTCGAAGCCCTTGTCGGCGACCGACGACCTGGTGGTATGCACCGATGCACCACCCAGTTCCTCGGCGGTCACGGTCTCGTTTGTCACCGTCTTCACCACGTCCGGCCCCGTCACGAACATGTAGCTCGTGCCGCGCACCATGAAGATGAAGTCGGTCATGGCCGGCGAGTAGACGTCGCCTCCCGCACAGGGACCCATGATGACCGAAATCTGGGGGATCACGCCGGATGACATCACGTTGCGCTGGAACACGTCGCCATAGCCGCCCAGGGCATTCACCCCCTCCTGGATGCGCGCGCCGCCGGCATCGAAGAGGCCGATGATCGGCGCCCGGTTCTGCAGGGCCATGTCCTGGATCTTGGTCATCTTGCGGGCATGGGCTTCGGACAGCGAACCGCCGAAGACCGTGAAGTCCTTGGCGAAGACATAGACCACGCGCCCATTGACCGTGCCCCAGCCGGTGACCACGCCGTCACCTGCGAACTTCGTGGCCTCCATGCCGAATTCCGTGCAGCGGTGCTCGACGAACATGTCGAACTCCTCGAAGCTACCCTCGTCCAGCAGCAGTTCGATGCGCTCGCGCGCGGTCAGCTTGCCCTTGGCGTGCTGGGTTGCCACGCGGCGCTCGCCGCCGCCGGCGCGGGCCTCGGCCCGCTTGCGCTCGAGCTTTTCGAGAATGTCCTGCATGTCGCCCTCTTCGTCTCTGTCGAGGAAACTAGTTACGGGGCCCTGCGAATGGCGTCAAATCCGCCGAAAGGCCAATCAGTTGGCGGCGGCCAGCAGCAGGAAGCGGCAGCAGGACTGGAATTCGGCATGGCGCTTGAGGCGGCGCTCAGCGGCCTCGTCATCCTGGCCCCAGGCCTCGATCTGGAAGTCCTCGTCGACATGCGCGGCATGCCAGGCCTCGTCCGGCGACAGCGCCCGCCGCGTCAGCATCATGGTGAGGAAGGCCGAGCCGGTCAGCGTCATGATCGCGTGAAAGGCGGCAGTCTCGAAGTCGGACAAGGCGCCGAACCACTGCGCGGCGGCATCGAGCGTGGCAGCCGGCTGCGGCCGGTGCATCACGCCCGCCCAGATGGACACCGGCTGGCCCAGTTCCGCGGCAGTCCAGTCGATGACGGGATCCCAGGCTGCCGACTGGCGTTCAACGAGGGTGGCAGGTTCCGCGGCGCGGTAGCAGACCAGGTCGCTTCCCGCATAGTCACGCATTTCCGAAAGGATGGCGGGCCGATGGGCCGCAACCCGGTCGATGGCCGTATTGGCCAGCCGGGTCATCTGCATCGAGGATGGGTCGATCTTGTCGCCCTGCGCATCCCACTCGGCGGCCACGGCATGGGCCAGGGCCGGCAGCGGCAAACGCAGAGACTGCTTCATCGGTGTCTTCACCGGCCGCCCGTCAAGCGCGATGGCCAGGTCTTCGGTCACCGAAACGGTCTTGTAGAAGCGACGGCCCTTCACCGGTGCAACTCCTCCCATATTGCATCAAGGTCAGCACTCAATTCTTTGAAACTTTTCGATATTCTATGTGCGCCGGCGGCTTCAAGCTCGGCTGCGGGATGGTTGCCCCAGGCCACGCCTGCGGCCCCCACGCCGGCCTGGCGGGCCATGGCCATGTCGTAGCTGGTATCGCCGATCATGATCGCGCCCGCGGGCGCGCAGGAGGTCTCGGCCAGCGCCGTCTCGATCATCGAGGGATGCGGCTTCGAGGGGTGCGTATCGGAGGTCTGCACGGTCTCGAACCAGCCATCGAACCCATGTGCGGCAATCAGGTGGTCAACGCCGCGTCGCGACTTGCCGGTGGCAATGCCCAGCCGTACGCCACGGGACCGGAGGGAGTCCAGCAGCTCGCGTGCGCCGTCGAACAGCGCCTCCGGAATGGAGCCTGCCGCGCGCAGGCTCCAGAAGGCCTGCTTGTAGGCCTCGGCGAGCTGACGGTGACTCTCAGGCCCAAGGTCGGGCCTGAGCGCGGCCATGGCGTCGACCAGCGAGAGGCCGACGATCGACAGCATGCGGTCCTTCGCGGGCGCCGGAATCCCCACTTCGGAGAAGGCGCGCGCCATGGCCGCCGTGATCATGGCGCGACTGTCGACGAGTGTTCCATCGACGTCGAAGATGGCGAGTTTCATTCGTCCGGCTCCCGGAACCGATCGGCATCGAACCCGAAGAGGCCGAAGGTCTCGCGCATGTGCGCAGGCAACGGGGCGGAAACGTCCACAAGGCCGCCGCGCGGATGCGGGAACACGATGCGGCGGGCGTGGAGGTGCAGGCGCTGCGGCACGCCGTCGGGCAGATCCGCATCGCCGCCGTACTTGTTGTCGCCCATGATCGGCGTGCCGATATGCGCCATGTGCGCGCGGAGCTGATGCTGGCGGCCGGTGACCGGCTTGAGCGAAACCCAGGCCGCGACCGGCGCCGCCTTGTCGATGACGGCATAGTGGGTCACGGCGCGCTGTTCGTCCTCTTCCTCGCCGTGCTGGCTGGCCCGCATCCGGTCGCCCTCCGGCCCCTTGGCCTTGACCAGGGCCACCTCGATGCGGCCCTGCGCCGGCTTGGGCACGCCCCGCGTCACGGCCCAGTAGGTCTTCTTCACCGCCCGGGTCGCAAAGAGCTTGCCCAGCGCCGCGGCTACCGCCCGGCGCTTGGCCACCACGATGATGCCGGACGTGTCGCGGTCGAGCCGATGCACCAGCAAGGGGCGTTCGCCCAGCTCGACACCCAGCCCCATCAACAGACCGTCGAGATGGTGATGCGTCTTGGTGCCGCCCTGCACGGCAAAGCCGCTCGGCTTGTCGAGCACGAAGAGATCGTCGTCCTCGTGCAGGACCATGCCGTCGAAGAGACGGCGTTCCTCGCGGGTGAGTGGCTTGATGTCGGCCTTGGGCGTGTCGGCTGGGCGCCTGTCGAAGGCGAGCGGCGGAACCCGGATCTCCTGTTCGGCCTCGAGACGCGTATTGGTCCGCGCCCGCGCCCCGCCGACGCGCACCTGGCCCGTGCGCGTGAGCTTGTTGAGATAGGCGAAGGTCACCTGCGGGAAATGCAGCCTGAACCAGCGGTCCAGCCGCATCCCCGCCTCGTCGGCAGTCACGACGTGGCGTTTCACTTCGGTCATTGTGCGAGAGCACGTACCAGATAAAGGCCGGCAAAGACAGCGGCCAGCGACAGGATCACCGAGGCGCCCGCATAGGTGCCGGCCAGGGCGAAGGACTTGCGTTCGGCCAGCAGGGCAAAGTCCAGCGAAAAGGCGGAGAAGGTGGTGAAGCCTCCGAGAATGCCGGTGGTCAGAAAGGCCCGCAGGTCATTGCCGACGTTCAACTTGAGGGCCATCATCTCGACCAGAACGCCCATCACGAAACAGCCAAGCACATTGACCGTCAGCGTGTGCCAGGGAAAGGCATCGCCGAGGTATCGGCCGGACAAGACGTTGATGCCGTAGCGGGCGGCCGATCCCAAGGCACCGCCCAGGGCGACCCAGAGAACGGTCATGGGAGGACTGCCACCCGGCGCACGTCAGAGCCATCCCTTCTGCTTGAAATAGAGAAAGGGAAGAACCGCCGACAGCACCATGAGTCCCAGCGCGAAGGGATAGCCGTAGGTCCACTGCAGCTCCGGCATCACCTGGTAGTTCATGCCATAGATGCTGGCCACGAGCGTGGGCGGCAGGAACACCACGGCGGCCACCGAGAAGATCTTGATGATGCCGTTCTGCTCGATCGAGATCAAACCCAGTACCGCGTCGAGGAGGAAACTGATCTTGCCATTGAGGAAGCTGGCGTGGTCGGTCAGCGAGACGATGTCGCGCTGCAGGATCTTGATCCGGGCGCGGTTCTCCTTCATCGCCTTGGTGTCGTGCATCTGATCCATGATCGCCTGCATGAAGGCCACCACGCGCCCGATGGAAACCAGGCTTTCCCGCATCTTGGAGGTGAAATCCCCCTCCTCGCCGATGTTCTCGATCAGCTCCTGGAGGCTGACGTCGCGGCGGCGCGGCTGGCGCCTCTGTGCCTGGCCTTCGAGGGTGCGGCCGGCGCCGAAGGTCTTGCGCGACGTCTGGTCCACGATCTGGCCGACCCGCTCCAGGTGGTCGGCGGCGCGGTCGACCACCGCTTCGAGCAGGCTGATCAGCACGCCCCAGCCCGTCATGGCCGTGGTCTGCGGCTTCATGGCCCGCTTGACGTAGACCGGAAAGGCCTGGGGATGGTGGTAGCGGATGGTGATGAGCGTGTTGTCCTTGATGATGAATGTCACCGGGGACGACTCGGGCTGGTCGTTGTCGCCGCGGCGGATGAGGTTGGCGGTCATGAAGGCCGCGCCATCTTCCTGGTAGAGCCGGCTCGAGGCCTCGATCTCGGCCAGTTCCTCGCGGGTCGGAATGTCGATCCCCAGGGCGGCCTCGACGGCAGCCTCCTCGTCATCGGTGGGTTCGACGAGATCCAGCCAGATCGCGCCCGCGACCGACACCGCCTCGCCCGGAGGACGCTCGATCAGACAGCCATTTTCCGTGCCGTAGACGCAAAGCATAAGGCCCCTTTCCCACTTCGCGGAGGCGTACGCAAGAGCCGAAAACCAGGTCTTGGTTACAGGCCGCGGTCAGGACCAGTCCAGCACCACCTTGCCGCAGGAACCCTGTTTCATGAGTTCGAAGCCCTGGGCAAAATCGGCGGCGCGCATCCGGTGGGTGATGACCTTCCGGACGTCGAGGCCGGACTGCAACATCGCGATCATCTTGTACCAGGTCTCGAACATCTCGCGACCATAGATGCCCTTGATGGTCAGGGCCTTGAAGATCACCCGGTTCCAGTCGACCGTGGTCGGCCCGGACGGAATACCGAGCAGCGCAATCTTGCCGCCCATGATCAGGTGGTCCACCATCTGGTCGAAGGCCTTGGGCGCGCCCGACATTTCGAGGCCGATGTCGAAACCTTCCGCCATGCGCAGCCCCGCCATGACGTCGCGCAGGTCCTGCTTCGAGACGTTCACCGTCACCGCGTCCGTCACCTGGCCGCAGAGTTCCAGCCGGTAGTCGTTGATGTCGGTGACGACCACGTGCCTGGCGCCGACATGGCGGCAGACGGCGGCCGCCATAATCCCGATGGGGCCTGCGCCCGTGATCAGCACGTCCTCGCCCACCAGGTCGAAGGAGAGGGCCGTATGCACCGCATTGCCGAGCGGATCGAGGATGGCGCCAATCTCGTCGTCGACCTCGGGCGGAAGATGGATCGCGTTGAACGCCGGGATCTTCAGGTATTCGGCAAAGGCGCCGGGCACGTTGACGCCCACGCCCCTGGTCTCGGGGTCGAGGTGGAAGTGACCGGCCCTGGCCATGCGGCTCTTCATGCCGATCAGATGCCCCTCGCCCGACACGCGGTCACCTAGCTTGACGGTCCGGACATGGCTGCCGACCTCCACCACCTCGCCCGCGAATTCATGGCCGACCACCATGGGCACCGGAATGGTCTTCTGGGCCCAGGCATCCCACTTCCAGATGTGGAGATCGGTGCCGCAGATGCCGGTCTTCGCCACCTTGATGAGGATGTCGTCCGGACCGATCTTCGGCGGCGGTTCGTCGCGCATCACCAGCCCGGGGGCTGCCTCGGCCTTCACCAGTGCCCGCATGTCAGATCACCCCCAAATGCTTGCCGACGTCGGTGAAGGCGGCAATCGCGGCGTCAATGTCCGCTGGCGCATGCGCGGCCGACATCTGGGTGCGGATCCGCGCCTGCCCCTTTGGAACCACCGGGAAGAAGAACCCGGTCACGTAGATGCCCCGTTCGTAGAGCCTCGCGGCCATCTCCTGGGCCAGCTTGGCTTCACCCAGCATGACGGGAATGATCGGGTGCTCGCCGGGCAGCAGGTTGAAGCCCGCTGCCGTCATGCCGGCCCGGAACCGCCGCGCGTTGTCGAAGAGCCTCTCGCGCAGGTCGTCGCCCGCTTCCGCCATGTCGATGGCCCTGAGGCTGGCGGCCACGATCGGGGGCGGCAGGGCATTGGAAAAGAGATAGGGCCTCGCCCGCTGCCGCATCAGGTCGACGATGGGCTTGCTTGCCGCAATGTAGCCGCCGGCCGAGCCACCCAGCGCCTTGCCCAGGGTCCCGGTGAGAATGTCGACCGTCACGCCAGCCCGCGCTGGCGTGCCGCGCCCCTGCGGCCCGATGAACCCCGTGGCGTGGCAGTCATCCACCATGACGAGCGCATCATGGGCATCGGCGAGGCGCCGGATGTCCTGCAGCTTGGCGAAGTAGCCGTCCATCGAGAACACGCCATCGGTCACGATGATCACCCGCCGGGCACCGCCCGCTCGCGCGGCCTTGAGCTGTGTCTCGAGGTCGTTCATGTCACCATTGGCAAAGCGGAAGCGCCGGGCCTTGGACAGGCGGATGCCATCGATGATCGAGGCATGGTTGAGCGCGTCGGAGATGATGGCGTCCTGGTCCCCGAAGAGTGGTTCGAAGACGGCGCCGTTGGCGTCGAAGCAGGCCGCGAAGAGGATGGCGTCCTCCATGCCGAGGTAACCGGCAATGCGGTGTTCCAGCGCGAGGTGGATATCGGCGGTGCCGCAGATGAAGCGCACCGAGGCCATTCCCAGGCCATGGCTGTCCAGCGCCGCCTTGGCGGCCGCGACGAGGTCCGGATGGTCGGCGAGGCCAAGATAGTTGTTGGCACAGAAATTGAGGACTTCCCGGCCGCCCGTGACTGCGATGTGCGCGGACTGGTGGCCGAGGATGGGCCGCTCCGTCTTCCACAGCGACTGGACGCGAATGGACTCGAGTTCGGCGGCAATGTCGGTCAGCGTGCTCATGACGGGACCCTAGCCTGCCCGCGCCGTCCGAGAAAGCGTCGAAGTCGCTCACCCCGTTTGGTTTGAAGCGGGACCGCACGCGTGCTAACGCAGCCCCATGAAGCCTATCCACATCATCGGCGGCGGCATGGCGGGCGCGGAAGCCGCATGGCAAGCCGCAAACGCGGGCGTCCCCGTCATCCTTCACGAAATGCGGCCGGCGGTCGGAACCGATGCCCACAGGACCGACGGCCTCGCCGAACTGGTCTGCTCCAATTCCTTCCGCTCCGACGACCACAGCCAGAATGCCGTTGGCCTCCTGCACGAGGAGATGCGCCGGGCCGGATCGCTGATCATGGCGGCGGCAGGCCGGAACCAGGTTCCGGCGGGCGGCGCCCTGGCCGTGGACCGCGACGGCTTTTCGTTGGACGTTACGTCTGCCCTCACCGGCCACCCGCTGGTCACCGTCGCGCGCGGCGAGGTTGCGGGCCTTCCGCCCGCGGATTGGGACAGCGTGATCGTCGCGACCGGGCCGCTCACTTCGCCGGCCCTGGCGGAGGCCATCCGCACGCTGACCGGCGAGGATCAGCTGGCCTTCTTCGATGCGATCGCCCCCATCGTCCACCGCGACAGCATCGACATGGGCGTCGCATGGTTCCAGTCGCGCTATGACAAGATCGGTCCGGGCGGAACCGGCAAGGACTATATCAACTGCCCGATGACCCGAGACCAATATGAGACCTTCGTAAAGGCGCTGATCTCGGGCGACAAGACCGACTTCAAGGCATGGGAAACCTCGACGCCTTACTTCGACGGCTGCCTGCCGATCGAGGTGATGGCCGAGCGCGGACCGGAGACGCTGCGCCATGGTCCAATGAAGCCGCGCGGCCTCACCAACGCCCACAGGCCCGAGGAGAAGCCCTATGCCGTGGTGCAGCTACGCCAGGACAATCGCCTGGGCACGCTCTACAACATGGTCGGTTTCCAGACCAAGCTGAAGCATGCCGAGCAGGTGCGCGTGTTCCGCACCATTCCGGGGCTCGAGAATGCCGAATTCGCCCGGCTTGGCGGCCTGCACCGCAACACGTTCCTGAACAGTCCGCGCGTGCTCGATGGCCAGTTGCGGCTGATCGCCGACCGGCGCCTGCGCTTCGCGGGGCAAATCACCGGGGTCGAAGGCTATGTCGAGAGCGCGGCCATGGGACTCATGGCGGGCCGCATGGCCGCAGCCGAGCGGCTCGGCCGCGGCTTTGCGTTGCCGCCGCCCACCACGGCCCACGGCGCGCTGATCAATCACATCACCGGCGGGCACATCGAGACGACCGACGGGCGCGGGTCGTCGTTCCAGCCGATGAACGTCAACTTCGGACTGTTCCCGCCAATCGACAAGGTCAAGGTCGTGGATGGCAGGAGGCTCAAGCATGCCGAACAGGCCGTCGCCCGCAAGCAGGCCTATACGGCGCGGGCCCTGGCCGACTTCGATGGCTGGCTGGCAGGCCGGGCGGCGCTGGCGGCCGAATGATCAGAAGCGGTTGCCGCGCGCCGCGCGCCACATCACGAACTGCCGCGTGACCGCGAGCGGCGGACGGCTGCGCCAGGCCGCCGCCAGATAGAGTTCGGTCAGGGCCACAGGCAGGAAGGCCGGCAAGGCCTCTGCAGCGACCGTGCCGGCGAGGCCTCGCGCCTCGGCGAGCCTCTGTCGCGCATGGGCCTGCGCCGCGACAGGCGAAAGCTCTGCCGGAAGGTGGCGCGCGTCGCCGCTGTTCAGCAACATGGCCAGGCCGTGGGCCACGCCGGCAAGGCCCGCCGCAGCGGCACTGGCGGCTGCCCGCTTGCCTGCCAGCACGAGACTGCCCAGCTGGATCATGGCCGATGACGTTTGACCGAGATAGGTCTCGAGGGCGAGGAGATCTGGCATGGGATCGGCATAGAGATCGAACTCGCGGGCCTCGACCAGACTGCGCAATGCCGGAAGCGGCAGGCCATGACGCTCGATGGCGCGGGCCAGGGCCTGCGCCACCGGATGCGCCGGCACTTCCTGACCGGCCGAGATTGCATCCAAGGTATCGAGCCACCATTGCTGGCGGACCAGTCCGAGCTGCGGCTCGCTGACGCTAACCGCGATCCTTCCGATCTCGATGTTGAAGGCTGCAAGCGCCAGCAGGGCTGGGCGGGCTTCGTCGGGCGCGAAGAGGCTGGCCAGGTAACGGTCGCGATCACCGGTCCGGACCAGGTCCGTCACATGGTCGCCGGCGGTCATGCCGGGACAGCGATGAGGCCGGCGGCCACCCGGCGCTTCTCCGCCAGCAGCAGGTTATAGGTGCTGATCGCAACCGGCGTTGCCATGCAGTCAAGCTGCACTCCAGCGCCAGCGAAGACCTTCACAAGTTCCGGAGCGGGGCGAACCATCGCCGCGCCGGTTCCGAGGATCAGGAGATCGATGGCGTCAGCTTCGCGTCTGGCAGGTTCCAGGCTTGCGGGAGTAAGCCCCGATGCGTCGGACACGGGCCAGGCATAGATGCCGCTGGGCAACAGCAGGAGCGAGCCGCGGTGCGACATCCCGGCGAAACGAAAGCCGCCGCCGCCATAGGCATCGACGGCGGCACGGCCCGGAAAGAATGACGTCAAGGCCTGGCGGCCACCGCCGCCTTCGCCTCGGCCTTGGAGCTCTCGCGGATCGTGCCGAAAAGCAGCAGGATCGGCGTTGCGATGAAGATCGACGAATAGGTGCCGATCACCACGCCCCAGATCATGGTAAAGGTGAAGCCGCGCAGCACTTCGCCACCGAACACGAAGAGCGCGATGAGTGCCAGCATCGTGGTCACGGACGTCAGGATGGTGCGCGGCAGCACCGAATTGATCGAGAAGTCGATCAGGTCGGCGAAGGGCATGGCCTTGTACTTGCGCAGGTACTCGCGGATGCGGTCGAACACCACGACCGTGTCGTTCAGCGAATAG
The DNA here is from genome assembly GCA_046349195.1 of Hyphomicrobiales bacterium. Lineage (GTDB taxonomy): Bacteria > Pseudomonadota > Alphaproteobacteria > Rhizobiales > Aestuariivirgaceae > Aestuariivirga. The sequence continues at coordinate 15,791 of JAXMCU010000022.1, read as the reverse complement.
CCCACGATGGTGAGGATGGCGGCGATGATCGACAGGTTGAACTCAAGCCCGAGCAGGCAGAAGAGGCCGATGGTCAGCAGCACGTCGTGGATGAGGGAGAACACCGCGCCCATGGCGAACTGCCACTCGAATCGGAACCACACATAGAACAGGATGCCGATGATGGCCGTGACCACGGCGATGATGCCCTGTTCGGCCAGTTCTTCCGACACCTTGGGACCGACGACCTCGACCGAGCGGAATTCCACGCCGGGACCGAGCGCGGCCTTCACCTTGTTAAGGGACTCCTGCTGTGCCGCCTCTCCGCCTTCGCTGGTGGGCAGGCGGATCAGCACGTCATTCGGCGAGCCGAATTCCTGCAGTTCGGCGCCGCTGTAGCCAAGCGCGCTGATCTCGCTGCGCAGCTGCTCCAGATTGGCCGGCTCCTGGGTGCGGATGTTGATGACCGTGCCGCCCTTGAAGTCGACACCGACATTGAGGCCGACGAAGATGAAGAGCAGGATCGAGGCCGCGCAAAGGATGCCGGAGAAGAAGTACCCGAAGCGGCTCAGCCGCATGAACGGGATCTTGGTGTCGTCCGGGATCAGTCTGACAGGCTTGAAGCGCATGTTGATCTACCCCGCCTCTAGAGCGGGACCTCCTTCGGCCTGGCCCAGCGAGCCCAGACGGCGATGATGAACCGGGTAACGGTATAGGCGGTGAACATGGTGGTGAGGATGCCGACGGCATGCGTGATCGCGAAGCCGCGGACCGGACCCGAGCCGACACCGAACAGCACGACGGCGGCAATGAGGGCCGTGAAGTTCGAGTCGAAGATAGTTGCGAAGGCAGCCTTGAAACCCGTCTCGATGGAACTGAGCGCCGAACGTCCATTGCGCCATTCCTCGCGCATGCGCTCGAAGATGATGACGTTCGAGTCAACCGCCATGCCCATGGTGAGCACGATGCCGGCGATGCCTGGCAAGGTCAGCGTGAAGCCCATGAAGGACATCACCGCGATCAGCATGATCAGGTTCACGATCAGCGCCAGGTTGGCGAAGATGCCAAACAGGCCATAGGCAAGCATCATGAAGGCGATGACCAGCGCGAGGCCGATGAGCGAGGCATGGAATCCCGCCCTGATCGAATCCGACCCGAGGCTGGGACCAACGGTGCGCTCTTCGACGATGGTGAGCTTGGCCGGCAATGCGCCCGACCGCAGCACGATGGCGAGGTCGGAAGCCTCCTCGGTGGTGAAGTTGCCCGAGATCTGTCCCGAGCCGCCCAGAATGGGTTCGTTGATGTTCGGCGCGCTGACGACCTCGTTGTCCAGGATGATGGCGAAGGGCTTGTTCACATTCTCGCGGGTGAGCTTGGCGAACCGCTCGGCGCCGCGCGTGTTGAAGCGGAAGGACACGACCGCCCGGTTCTGCTGGTCGAAGGACGGCCGCGCGTCCACCAGATCGGCGCCGTCCACGGTGGCGCGGGTCGAGGTCTGCACCCACATCTTCTGGTCTGGGGCGCTCTTCATCGACAGCGAATCGCAGTCCGGCGGCGGGGACTGGTTGGGCCCGGTTGGCTGCGCCTCGCAGACGAGCTGGAAGGTGAGCTTGGCGGTTCGCCCGATGACGCTCTTGACCTGCTGCGGGTTCTGCACGCCCGGCAGCTGGACCACGATGCGGTCCTTGCCCTGCTGCTGGATCGTCGGTTCCGCGGTGCCAAGGGCATTGACGCGGCTCTCGATGATCTTAAGCGACTGGCCGATCGCCAGCGCCACCTTCGCATCGATGCCCGCCTCGGAGTAGCTCAGCGTGAATTTCTGGCCATCCTGGCTGAGGTCGAGGAGATTTGCCTGGCCGCCGGCGCCGAGCATGCCCTTGTCGACGGGCTGGAGCAGCTTGCGAAGTTCCGTCCGCGCCTTGTCCACGTCCTCGGGCTTGGTGATCCGGACGCTCACGCCATCATCGGTCCGGTTGATACCGCTGTATCCGATCTTCGCCTCGCGCAGCGTGCTGCGAATGTCGCCGACAAGCTGCTGCCCGAGCTTGTCCTTCAGGTCCTTGCGGTCGACCTCGAGAAGGACGTTGGAGCCGCCCTGCAGGTCGAGGCCCAGTGTCATCGGCCGCAGACCATAGGGCCGCAGCGCGTCCTGCATGGTCTTCGGCATGATGTTGGGCGAGGCCAGAATCGCGGCGACAACCACACTCAGGATGATGAGGATTGCCCTCCAGCGGGAAACCTGCAGCATGATGGCGTTACTTGCCTTCCGCCTTCACCGGCTCGCCCTTGGCGCGCACGTCGGAAATGCCGGACCGCAGAACGCGGACCTTGATGTTCTCGCCGATCTCGACCTGGAGCTCGTTGTCGTCCACCACCTTCACGACCTTGCCGATCAGGCCGCCCTGGGTGATGACGGTATCGCCCTTCGCCACCTTCTTCAGCATCTCCTGATGCTCCTTCAGCTTGCGCTGCTGCGGGCGGATCAGCAGAAAGTAGAAGACGGCCATGATCATGACCAGCGGCAGAATCATGCCGACGAAGTCTCCCATGCCGGGAGCGCCGGCGGCCTGGGCATAGGCTGGGGTGATGAACACGGATGACTCTCCTGCCTGAAATGAAGTTGCGGGCTTATATAGCGGCGGTTCCCCCCATTGCAACCGAAGGATTGGCGGCGCTTTACGGGCCGCGCGGCCTCGGATAAGAGCGCACGCCATGACCCAGGATGTCGACCGCGACCTGTTCCGCCGTATCGCCGAGGCCCTCGAGCGGCTGTCGCCCCCACCGCCGCCGCAGCCCGATCTCGCCGCGCATCAGGCCTTCGTCTGGCACGCGGACCGCGGGTCGCTGGATCCCGTCGACAGGGTCAACCGGGTGGAGATCGGCCTGCTCAAGGGGATCGATCTGACGCGCGACATCCTCCTCGAAAACACCGAGCGCTTCGCGCGCGGGCTTCCCGCAAACAACGCGCTGCTGTGGGGCGCGCGCGGCATGGGCAAATCGTCGCTGGTCAAGGCCGCGCATCATGAGGTCAATGCGCGGGAGGGAGGGCGGCTCCGTCTGGTGGAGATCCACCGGGAAGACATCGAGAGCCTCCCTGCCCTGATGAAGTTCATACGCAACGCCCCGGACTATCGCTTCATCGTCTTCTGCGACGATCTCTCCTTCGATGCGGAGGACACAACTTACAAGTCGCTCAAGGCAGCGCTCGATGGCGGCATCGAGGGACGTCCCGGCAACATGGTCTTCTATGCCACATCCAACCGCCGGCACCTGATGCCGCGCGACATGATCGAGAACGAGCGTTCCACCGCCATAAACCCCTCGGAGGCCGTGCAGGAGAAGGTGTCGCTGTCCGACCGCTTCGGCCTGTGGCTCGGCTTCCACAACTGCTCTCAGGACGAATTCCTCGACATGATCGATGGTTACGCGCGCCACTTCAAACTTCGGATCAGTCCGGAAGAGCTGCGGGCCGGAGCCATCGAGTGGTACGCGACCCGTGGCAGCCGCTCCGGCCGCGTGGCCTGGCAGTTCATCCAGGACCTTGCCGGGAAACTGGGCCAGAAGATCGACTGACGCCCGAAGCGAAACGGCCTCAGGCCAGTTCCCGTTCGATCCGGTTCCAGTCGTCGAGCGTGGAGGCGCGCGGCACCATCACCCACTGGCGGAAGGCCGGGCGCTGCTGCACGGCGTCGAACCATTCCAGGAGATGCGGCACGTCCGGTTTGTCGCAGTCCAGGCCCATGTAGCGCCAGAGCAGGCATCCCATCACGATCTCGGCAAAGCTGAAGTCGCCACCGGCAAACCAGTCGTGGCGAGCCAGGTGGGCATCGGCGATGCGAAGCGCTGCCGCGGCATTGGCTGCGGCGTCCCGGGCCGCGGCCTCATTGCGCCGATCCGGAGGCAGGCGCACCTGATTGAAGAACACGACGCTGACCTGGCTGGCAAAGGTCGTCTGCTGCCATTCCATCCATTGTTCGGCCATGGCCAGGGCGCGATGGTCTGCCGGACGCAGCACGCCCGCGCGGTAGCGCGCCGACAGGTAGCGCACGATGGCATTGGATTCGAACATGGTGACGTCGCCATCGCGGATGACGGGCACCAGTCCGTTGGGGTTCATTGCCAGGAAATCGGCATCCTGGTTGCCGCCGAAACTGCCGCCGATGGTTTCGCGCCGAAATGGCACGTCGAGCTCGGCCAGCGTCCACAAGACCTTCTGCACATTGACGGAACTGTGCCGTCCCCAAACCGTGATCATGGCGCACTCCTGTTCCGGGAAGCTTGCGCCGCCCCGGCAAAAAAGCAAGAACCCGGATTGACGATCCGGGTTCCGGCCTGCAGGGGATCGATCGGTCAGTTCGACGCGGTGGTCGACGACAGGAACTTCATCGGGTCGAGCGCGGTGGCGCCCTTGCGAACTTCGAAGTGAAGCTGCGGGCTGGAGACGGATCCCGTCTGGCCGGCCTTGGCGATGACATCGCCGCGCTTCACTGTGTCACCGCGCTTCACGAAGATTTCCTTGGCATGGGCATAGGCCGTCACGTAGCCGCCCTCGTGCCGGATGAGGATGAGGTTGCCATAGCCCTTCAGCTCGTTGCCGGCATAGGCCACCACCCCGCCCTCTGCGGCGCGGATGCTGGTGCCTTCGGGCACTGCAATGTTGATGCCCTCGTTCTTCAGCCCATTGGGCTTGGCACCGAAGCCGGAAATGACCTTGCCGCGCACGGGCCAGCGCATGCCGGCGGCGGACGCATCGGCCACGGGCGCAGCTGCGGGAACCTCGGGAACCTGCGCCGTCTCGGATTTGGCCACGGTGGTTCCTGCCGGTGGCAGGGTGCTGCCCGGCAGGGGCTGCATCTGCGTCTCGGCGGTCTGCGGTGCCGCCGTGTCATTGCCGCCCAGCTCCTCGGATGCCGGCGGAATCGGGGCCTTGGTCGCGAGGTTGCTGCTGGGAGCACCCGGAATGCGGATCGTCTGGCCGACGGCAAGCTGCGCCGTGCGGCTCAGGCCGTTCGCCTCGGCGATGGAAGCCGGCGACACGCCATACTTGCGCGCCAGCGAATACATGGTCTCGCCGCTGGCAACCACGTGAGTTCCGCTTCCGGTCCGCACGCCCGAAGGCGCGGCGGCAACGGGTTCTGCCGGCTGGGCCACGGCCGCCACCTGCGGCGTCACCGGATCGTTGAGGCCGGGAATGCGGATCACCTGGCCGGCGTGGACCGCATAGGGAGGACGGATGTTGTTGGCCGCGGCCAGCTTGGAGACAGGCAGGTTGTTGGCCCGGGCGATGGCATAGAGCGTCATGCCCTGCCCCACTGTCACGGTGCCGCCCGGTGCCGCGACCGGGGCCTCGACCGCCGCAACCTGCGGCACGGCCGGCGTGCTCTGCTTGTAGGTTGGCGCCTTGGCGGTCTGATTTCCGTAGTTGTAGCTGGGCGCCGCCGGCGACGCGTTGCTGAGCGGCTTCGAGACAATCGCATCGTCACCGGACGTCCCCTCGGAGGCCAGGACCGCCTTCTTGCCCGGAACGGTGGCCGTGTAGACCGGATCGGAATCGGATGGGTTGGACGCGAAGCGTTCCATGGCGTTGGAGCAGGCCGACAGCATCAGCGCCGCGGCAATCGACGCGGCGACCTTCGGCGATACGAGGGCTCGAACGATATGAAAGGGATAGGCTGACATACGCGTACTCCGGAACAAACTGATAAGGTTAAGGATGACGCGTTTAGGTTAAGGTAGGGTTAGCGCGATTGAGATGCTGCACCCTTCGCGTGTCGGTCACTCCTCGACGACGACGGTCGCGCCGATCTGCACGCGGTTGTAGAGGTCGATGACCTCTTCGTTGATCATGCGGATGCAGCCGGACGAGACGGCCTGGCCGATGCTCCAGGGCTGGCTGGTTCCATGAATGCGGAACTGCGTGTTGCCGATGTAGATGGCGCGGGCACCCAGGGGATTGTTCGGGCCGCCGGGCATGAAGTCGGGAAGGTAGTGTCCACGGCGCGCCTCGCGCCGGATCATCTCGTCGGGCGGGCGCCAGTCCGGCCACTCGGCCTTGCGCGAGACTACATTGGTGCCGCTCCAGGTAAAGCCCTCGCGGCCAACGCCCACGTGATAGGCAATGGCCTTGCCGTCCGGGAGAATAAAATAGAGGCGCCGCTCGCCGGTGCGGACGATGATCGATCCGACGGGAAGCTGACTGGTGAAGTCGATGGTCTCGCTGCGGAGATCGGCTGGCACCTGCTCGGTCCGGACTGCCCAGGCCTGCGTCGTGCCGTCGTCGATCGCGCCGTAGACCTGGAAGCCCTGGGCCGACGCGCCTCCCGGCAGGAACGTGGCAAGACCGGCCACCGCCAGTGCGGCAATCAACCCAGAACGCATGACTCTCTCCACCACGGCGCAAAGGTTACGCCGGGGCGGCATGATGGTCCAGACTCGGTTAATGTCGGCTAAACCTCCGCACCGGCGCCCTGCGGATCGAGGCGCCGCAACATCGCGGTGGCCGTGAGGCGCGTGACCGGATGCCTCCAGCGCGGCGCGATCTCGGCGAGCGGCTTCAGAACGAAGATGCGCTCCGCGATCCCCGGATGCGGCAGGCGCGGCCGGTTTGGCGGATCGCGGACCAGACCGTGATAGTCGATGAGGTCGAGATCAAGACTGCGGGGGCCCCATCGGACGGTGCGCTTGCGTCCGGCATCATGTTCGATGGCATGCAGGCGATGCATCAGGGCCTGCGGCGGCAGATGGGTCTCCACCATCGCCACGCCATTGACGAAGGGTGGCTGGGGAATTCCGCCGAAGGGCTTGGACACGAGAAGCCGGGAGGCGCGCAGCACCCGGATGCCGTTGCGGTCCAGTTCCAGGAGAGCCCGCCGGACCTGCTGCTCGGGGTTTCCCCAGGGGCCGGGCTGGTTGCTGCCGAGGGCAATGACGATCATGTTTTTGCTTGAGCCAGCGGGGACCTGCGCATAAGAACCCCGTCATACTGGAATTGGAGATTTGAACCATGAATTTTTATCAGGACGAGCGGGTTGCGCTCTTCATTGACGGTGCCAACCTCTACGCGACTGCCAAGACCCTCGGCTTCGACATCGACTACAAGCGCCTGCTTGGTTTCTTCCGCAAACGGGCCCGGCTGATCCGCGCCATCTACTACACCGCGCTGCTCGACGATGCCGAGTATTCGCCCATCAAGCCGCTCATCGACTGGCTGGACTACAATGGCTATCGCGTCGTGACCAAACCCGCCAAGGAATTCACCGATGCCATGGGCCGCCGCAAGGTGAAGGGCAACATGGACATCGAGCTCGCCATCGACGTCATGCAGCTGGCCGACAGCCTGGATCACATCGTGCTCTTCTCCGGTGACGGCGACTTCAAGTCGCTGGTGGCGGCAGTACAGGCCAAGGGCCGGCGCGTGTCGGTGGTCTCGACCCTCACCACCCGACCGCCGATGATCGCGGATGACCTGCGCCGCCAGACCGACCAGTTCATCGACCTGGCCGAGCTGCGCGACGAGATCGGACGCGATCCGGCCGAGCGCGAATCCCGGCAGCGCGACCGCAACCACGCGCCCGCGCCGGCGCGCGAGAGCTTCGAGGACTTCGCGGATATCTGACGCCGTGACCGAGTCGGTTCCCGGGCATGACTGCCCGCATTGCCTGCGGCTGGTGGACTATCGGATGGAGCAGCGCAGGTTGCATCCCGACTGGTTCAACGGGCCGGTCCCGTCATTCGGACCGGGAAACGCCGAACTGCTGGTCGTGGGGCTTGCGCCGGGCGTGCAGGGCGCCAACCGTACCGGCCGCCCCTTCACCGGAGACTATGCGGGCGAACTGCTCTACGGCACGTTGCTCAAGTTCGGCTTTGCGAGCGGCACGTTCCGCGCAAGACCCGATGACGGGATGGAACTCATCCGGACGCGGATCACCAACGCCGTGCGCTGCGTGCCGCCGCAGAACAAGCCGACACCCGCGGAGATCAGGACCTGCAATGCCTTCCTTGCGGCCCAGATCCGGAGCCTGCCGCGGCTTCGCGCCGTCGTGGCACTGGGGCGGATCGCGCATGACGCCACGCTTTCGGCCATCAGCGCACGCAAGGCTGCCTTCCCCTTCGGCCACGGCGCCGCGCATGATCTGGGCCCGCTGCAACTCTTCGACAGCTATCATTGCTCGCGCTACAACACCAACACGGGGGTGCTGACGCCCGCCATGTTCGAAGCCGTCTTCGCAAAGGTGAAGACCTATCTATCCTGACGTCTGCAGCTTCTGGCAGATGTCGAGAACATCGTTCGCATCGCGCTCCGGCTCGGGCACCGGATAGCGCAGCACGCGGATCACGCCGTCATGGGCAACCAAGGTCAGGCGCTGCAGATAATCCACGCCGCCGGTTTCGAAGAGCGGCAGACCGAGACGACCGGAAAAGCCGCGTGGACCGTCGGACAGCAGCCGGAAGGTCAGTGCGTTGCGCTTGACGAAGTCCCTCTGCCATTCGGTATCGAGGAGGCTGATCCCGAAGAGCTTCACTCCGAGCCTGCGGAAATCTCCATAAATTCTTGAATAGCCGAGGATTTGCGGTGTCGATCCATGGGCGCCCGGAATCTGGTCCCAGTGCGGCGGGTTTTCGAAACCGGGACGGCCGGTGTAGGGGTAGCAGAAGAGCACGGCAGGGCCGAGGATCCGGGCCGGATTGACCGGGCTTCCCGATGTTGCCTCCAGATCGACGTCCGGGAGCCGGCGTCCGACCAGGTGCTGCATGTGGATCATGCTCACCCCTTCTCCCGCATCAGCCGGGCGCGCTCGCGATCCCACGACCGTTCCTTGATGGCGTCGCGCTTGTCGTGCAGCTTGCGGCCGCGGGCGAGCGCGATGTCGACCTTCACGCGGCCGCGCCGGTTGAAGAACATCTTGAGCGGCACGATGGTCAGGCCCTCGCGCTGGATGCCGTTCGCCAGCTTGTCGATTTCCTTCTTGTGAAGCAGCAGCTTGCGCGGCCGCTTGGGCTCGTGATTGAAGCGGTTGGCCTCGCGGTATTCGGCGATGTTGGAATTGATGAGGAAGAGCTCCCCACCCTTCATCGCGGCATAGGCCTCAGCCAGGTTGGTGTGGCCGGTGCGCAGCGACTTCACTTCCGAACCCTTCAGTTCTACGCCCGCCTCGAAGGTCTGGAGAATCTCGTAGTCGAAGCGGGCCCGGCGGTTGTCCGAGATGACCTTGATGCCCTCTTCCCTGCGCGACGCTTTCGCGCCGCCGCTCCTGGACGACATCTCAGTTCAGGAGCCCCGCGTGCACCATGGCCTCGCGGACTGCCTTCTTGGTGGATTCGGCCACCGGCACCATGGGTAACCGCGCCTCGGCCGTGCAGTGGCCCAGAAGGCTCACGGCATACTTGACCGGGCCGGGGCTGGTCTCGACAAAGAGCGCGTGGTGCAGCGGCATGAGCCGGTCCTGCAGCTTCAGCGCAGCCGCGTAATCCCCCTTCAGGGTCGCCTCCTGGAACTTGGCGCAGAGGCGTGGCGCGACGTTGGCCGTCACCGAAATGCAGCCGACGCCACCATGGGCGTTGAAGCCCAGCGCCGTGCCGTCCTCGCCGGACAGCTGGATGAAGTTCTCGCCCGAGGCCAGGCGCTGGCGCGACGGCCGCGTCAGATCGGCCGAGGCGTCCTTGGTGCCGACGATGTTCTTGCAGTCATGCGACAGACGGGCCAGCGTCTCGACGCTGATGTTGGCGACCGTACGGCCCGGCACATTGTAGACGAAGATCGGGATGTCCACCGCGTCGGCGATGGCCTTGAAATGGGCGTAGAGCCCCTCCTGCGTGGGCTTGTTGTAATAGGGCACGACGACGAGCGCGGCATCGGCGCCGGCATACTTCGCATGCTCGGTATACTCGATCGCCTCGGCGGTGCTGTTGGACCCGGTTCCGGCGATCACCGGCACACGGCCCTTGGCTTCGGCCACGCAGATCTCCACCAGGCGCTTGTGCTCGTCCGGCGTCACGGTGGGGCTTTCCCCGGTGGTGCCCACGGGTACAAGGCCATGGCTGCCCTCGGAAATCTGCCAGCTGACGAATTTGCGGAACGCCTGCTCGTCCACCGTGCCGTCCTTCATCGGGGTGATCAGGGCAGGAAACGAACCACGAAACGTCACTGTCGCTCTCCGGTAATGAGTTGGAAACCATGGCCGAACTAACCTGACGGCCTTGGGCCGCGCCTGGAGGCCGGCGCGGCAACATAGACGCTCGACCCCCGACCGGCAAGCGCTTCCGCCCCCTAAATGGGCCACAGGAAGGGCATAATTGGTCCCTAGGCGGGTCCGTGAGGAGTATTGGTGAGACATGACGACACGTCGCGACTTTTTCCGGTTTGGCGCCCTGCTGATGACGTCGGCGGCCATCGCCGCCCTGCCCGCTTCGCTGGCCCCCACAGGACGGGCCCTCGCCGCGCCAAAGGTCTCGGATGCGGCGGTCGAGGCGGCAAGGGCTGCCTTCGCCGGTGATTTCGCGAAAGCCGGCAGCCTCGCGCAACGCACGGGCGATCCGGCGGCGATCAAACTCGTCGAACTCATCTACCTGCGCGACAAGCCGAACGAGGCGGGATACGCCCGCATCATGACCTTTCTCGACACGGCGCCGGACTGGCCCCTCGCCGAGTCCCTGCTGAAGCGCGCCGAGCGCTCGCTCTACGCCAACAATGAACCGGCCGACCTTGTCCTCGGACATTTCGCCAAGCGCAAGCCGACGACCGCCGAAGGATCGCTGGCCTATGCCCGCGCCCTGCTGGCGACCGGCGACCAGAAGGCGGCGCGCCGCGCCGTGCAGACGGCATATTTCAACGCGGATATCGATGCTGCGCTGGAAAAGAAGATCCTGGCCGAGTTCGGTTCCCTGCTGACCGAGGGCGATCATCAGCGCCGCATGTGGCAACTGGTCTATGCCCAGGAAACCAACGCGGCGATCCGGGCCTCCAAGCGCCTTTCGGGCAGCCACCAGAAGGCCGCCGCCGTGGCGCAGGACCTGCTGCGCGGCAAGTCCGGAGCCGACAAGAGCTATGCCAAGCTTCCGGGCGCAATGCGCAGCGAGATGGGCATGAAGTATGCGCTCGTCCGTTACTATCGGCGGTCGACGAACTACGGCAAGGCGCGATCCATTCTCATCGGCATTCCGGGCGATGCCGCGGCCATGGGCAATGCCGAGGCCTGGTGGGTGGAGCGGCGGATCATTGCCCGCCATTCGGTTGGCAAGAGCCACCGCGATGCGGCCAAGGCCGGTTACCAGATCGCGCGCGCGCATGGCTTCAGCGAGGGCGAAGGCGCACTCGAGGGCGAGTTCCTCGCGGGCTGGATCGCATTGCGCTATCTGAAGGACCCGTCGACAGGCCTCAAGCACTTCACCCGCCTCGGCAAGATCGCCGAATCGCGCACCGAGAAGGCCCGCGCCGCCTACTGGAGCGGCCGTGCGCTGGAGGCGATGGGACAGAAGAGCGATGCGACCTCCTATTATCGCGAGGCCTCGCAATACTCTACGATCTACTACGGCCAGCTGGCCCGCGAGCGGATCGGCCTGGGCAAGGTGCCGGAGGAGATTCCCTCCGGCGAAGCCTCCGCTGCGGCACGCGCGCGCATCGACAAGGACGAGGCCGTCCGCGCCTTCCAGATCGTGGCCGAAACCGGCCGCAAGGCCGACCTCCACATGTTCATGTGGTCCTTCGCCAACCGCTTCAAGACGGTGGATGAGATGAACGCCGCGGCCAGCGTGGCCTGGACCGCGGGTGGCGCCTATCTGGCGGTCCGTCTTGCCAAGGCGGCCGCATCGAAGAACGTCGACATCGATTCCTGGGGTTATCCGATCCGCGCCCTGCCGCAGTGGAAGAAGATCGGCAAGCCGGTCGAGGCGCCGCTGGTCTATGCGCTCTCGCGCCAGGAAAGCGAGTTCAATCCCCAGGCCGGCAGCAAGGTCGGTGCGCAGGGCCTGATGCAGATCATGCCGGGCACGGCCAAGATGATCGCACGCCAGTATGGCGTGAAGTACAAGGATGGCATGCTGACGGGCGATCCGTCCTACAACGTGATGCTGGGTGCCGCGCATCTTGGCGATCTCATCGCCGATCACGGCGGATCCTATGTGCTGACGCTCGTCTCCTACAATGCGGGACCGCGCCGGTCGCGCGAATGGCTGGAGGAGTACGGCGATCTGCGCACCGGCGAAACCGATCCGATCGACTGGGTGGAATCCATTCCATTCCAGGAGACGCGGCAGTATGTGCAGAAGGTGCTGCAGAACCTTCATGTGTATCGGTCGCGCCTTGCCCCGAAGACGGTGCGTCCCATGACGGCAGACCTCTCGCGCGGCTCCACCGTGGATACGATCAGCGTCTCCTCCACCGACCAGGTCGAGGCTGCAAGCGCCGACTGCAAGGGCAAGTCCATCGCGGATCTGATCAACTGCGAATGAGTTTTCGCGAGGTCCACTATACTTCGCCAGACGGATTGAGGCTCTACGCCCGCGACCATGGACCGGAGGATGCACTCCGCTTGCCCGTGCTCTGCCTGCCTGGTCTCACGCGCAATGCCAAGGATTTCGAGCCGCTGGCCAGGGTCCTCGCCCCGCGCCGACGCGTGGTCTGCGCCGATTTTCGCGGACGCGGACGGTCGCAATATGCCGAGGATCCCCAGACCTATCGGCCGGACGTCGAGCTTGCCGACACGCTGGCTTTGCTCGATCACCTGAAGATCGACAGGGCGGTGGTGGTCGGCACGTCGCGCGGCGGGATCGTGGCCATGATCATGGCGGCCAAGGCCCCCGAACGCCTTGCTGGCCTGGTGCTCAACGACATCGGGCCGCGCATCGACGTCGCCGGCCTGCTGCGCATTCGGGGCTACCTCGGAAAGGACCAGGGCTTCGCCGGATGGCCGGAGGCGGTGGCGGCGCTCAAGGCCACCAATCCGGGCTTCGAGACGTTGAGCGAGACGCAATGGCAGGAATTCGCGCGGCGCGTCTTCCACGAAGAGAATGGCAGCCCCCGGGCCGACTACGACGCCGGGCTGGCCCTGACCTTCCCGTCCGAGGCCGACATTGCCACGGGCAAGCTGCCCGAACTCTGGGGCCTGCTGCCATTCCTGGCGGGAGTGCCGGTGACCGTGTTGCGCGGCGCCCATTCCGATCTGCTCAGTGCCGAGACCGTCGCCGAGATGAAGGCGCATCTGCCGCATCTCAAGACCGTGACGGTGGCCAACCGCGGGCATGTTCCCTTTCTCGACGAAACCGAAAGCCTGGCCGCGATCGAGCAGTTGCTGGCGGAGGCCGATGGCGCGGCGCGCTGAGACGGTTGGCAAGATCGGGCATCGCGGCTAAGCCTTCCGTGTAACGCCATCTTCGCGGCCACCACCGACCCATGCCCTACCGGACCCAGACCGCCGTTCCGTCAACCGCCGCGCAGGTCGAGCGCTTCCGGGCCCTGATGGACCGGGGCGACGTGCTGGGAGCGGAGGCGATCGGTCTCGGTCTGCTGAAGGGCGACGCCACCAACGCGGAGTTGCACGCAGCGATCGGCATGACGCTGGCCCGCGCCGGCTTGCCCCGCTCCGCCGCCCGGCACTTTCGCGCGGCCGCTGAGCGGCAACCGCAGAGTGCGGCCCATGCCATCACGCTTGGGCGCGCCCTTCTCGACTGTGGCGAATACGCCGAAGCCACCGCCGTTCTCACCCGCGCGGCCTCGCTGTCCGGCGATGTCTCCCAGGCGCATCTGCTGCTCGGCCGCATTCATGCAGCAAGGCAGGACCGCGCCACCGTAGAACGGAGCTTTGCCAAGGCCCTCGAACTCACGCCGCCCGCCCGGCGCGCGGCCGTTGCCGCCGAATGGCTGGACATGCGGATCAGCTGGGGCGATTTCGACAGTGTCCGTGCGGAACTCGAGGCTGCCATGTCCGGCGGCGCCATCACGGCACATCAGCTCGCCAATCTGGTTCGCCTGCGTACGCCTACCCCGGACAGCGCGGTGGCCCGGCTCGTGGCCGAAAGGCTGGAGCGCCCGGACACTCCGGCCGCGGACCGCATCACGCTGCTCCATGCCATGGCCGCGATCATGGAGCGGTCGGGCAAGGCGGAGGAGGCCTTTGAACTCTTGCGTCAGGCAAAGGCGCTGAAGCGGAGCGACTATTCCGCCGTGGATTTCGACGCCTATGTGAACCGCATGGTCACGGTGATGACGGCGCCAGAACTTCGGTCCTTGGGCCAGCAGGTGGGCGATCCCTCGTTCCGGCCGATCTTCGTCGCAGGGCTGCCGCGTTCGGGAACAACACTGACCGAACAGATTCTCGCAGCCCACGATCGCGTGGGGGCCGCAGGCGAAGCCAGCCCGATGCGCGAGGTGCTGCTGCTCCTCACCCATTCCGGTATCGGCGCCGGCGAAAGCCTGGAAACGGCCATGCGCAAGGTGGGGTTGGAACGTATCCGCCTGCTGCGCGACCGCATCCGGGCGATGCTGGTCTACCGGTCGCGCGAGGCGCCAGTCGCCGTCGACAAGACGCCGCAGAATTTCATGGTGGTCCACCTCATCCTGACCCTGTTCCCCGCGGCACGGATCGTCTTCTGCCATCGTGACCCGGCAGACAACTTCATGTCCGCCTTCCGGCTCGACATGACCGCCGAGCATGGCTATTCGCATGCGCCCGAGACTTACGCCCGCTTCTATCGCAATCATCTGCGGCTGATGCGGCACTGGTATCGCGAGTTCCCGGACCGCATCTTTCCGCTGCGCTACGAGACGCTGGTCACCGCACCGGACGCAACCATCCGCGACCTGCTGCGGTTTCTGGACCTCGACTGGCAGGAGGGCTGCCTCAACCCGCACCTGAACGTCGCGCGGATTTCGACGCCGAGCAAGGTCCAGGTGCGCAGTCCGATCAATGCCGGATCGGTGGGCGGCGCAAGAGCCTTCGCCGCCCTGCTCGGCGAGGCCTTCGCGCCCCCCGCCGACTTTGCCTTCATGCCCGGGCCGGGAACGGCCGACTAACGTTGCGTCATGCCGCGCAGTGCCGACCCGATGAGGCAGCCGAGGCCATAGGCCACGAAGATTCCGATGGCGAGTTCGAGAATGTAGTGCGTCATCGCTGAATCCTCACTTGTCCTCGGCCGGCGTTTCGGGCGCGGCCGTCGACCAGCCGAACCAGATGCCCAGCGCGAAAGCCACAAGGATCCACATCCAGTTGGCGCTCAAGACGAAGAGAAAACCGTTGAAATTGAGGATCTCCGGCATCGTCAGCCTCCCTGCCCTGCAGCGGCCGGTTGGGGAACGACCCTCGCACCGGTTTCGACCCTCCGGATCCCATAGACATCGCCGACGGTTTTCACGGCGGCATCGATCGCCTCCTGCGTCGGCGCATCGCCAGCGACCCAGGCGTCGCGGCCATCAAGCCGGACGCTGGCCCAGCCGGCATCGGCTTCCGCCAGGGCGGCGGCGGCACGCGCTTCCAGGTCCCTGATGGTACGCCCGCTATTGATCGCATAGGCCGCCAAGAGCGGCAGGAGCGCCACCGGCGCATATTTGAGCCAGGTGCCCGGTCGCATCGGCATGGAATTCTCCCGAATGAATCGGGCGGAGTCTGCCTTCACTCTCGACTGATTCCCAGCGCCGACTTGTCGCTGCGCCTCGTCACGGCTGGCGCGTCTCTGGGATTCCCATCCGATCAAGCAGTTTCTGCACGCCAGCCATGAACTCCCGCTCCGCCGGCTCCGGATAGTCTATATCCGGTGGGGTGGCCGACAGAAGGTTCATGGTCGCGTTCGCCTCGAAGAACACCAATAGACCCTCGTCATTC
>JAXMCU010000021.1:0-59340 GCA_046349195.1 Hyphomicrobiales bacterium | reverse complement strand
TCGACAACTACGACAGCTTCGTCCACAACGTGGCGCGCTACTTCGAGGAGCTGGGCCAGCGCACGCGCGTCGTCCGCAACGATGCGGTGACGGAGGCCGATCTCGCGGCCAAGGCCATCGTCGTCTCGCCCGGCCCCTGCACCCCGCACGAGGCCGGACAGTCGATAGAAATCGTGCAGCGATTCTCAGGCCGCATTCCCATTCTCGGCATCTGCCTCGGCCATCAGGTAATCGGCGAGGTCTTTGGCGGCCTGGTGCGCCGTGCGCGGCGCCCGATGCATGGCGATAGCTCCGAGATCAACCATTCCGGAGCCGGAATGTTTGCCGGTCTGCCGCAGCGCTTCAGTGCCGGGCGCTACCATTCGCTCATCGTCGATCTCGACGGCCGCGACACGCCGCTGCAGGTGACCGCCACCAGCGACGAGGGCGAGATCATGGGGCTTCGCCACAAATCACACCCGACCTTCGGCCTACAGTTCCACCCCGAATCAATCCTGACCGAGGGGGGCTACGACTTGCTGCGCAATTTCCTGAAGGTGGCGGCTTGAGCACGGTCTGGTGCAACGGCGAGATCGTGGAAGGCCCTCTCGCGCTCGATCCGAGGGACCGCGGCCTCAATCTCGGCGATGGCCTCTTCGAGACCATGCTGGTGGTCAACCGCGTGCCGCTCTGGGCCAACATGCATCTGGCCCGCATGCACTCCGCCGCCAACGAGCTGGGCATCCCCTTCAGTCGCGCCGCGGTCGACTCCGGAATCGCCGCGGTGCTGCAGCACGCCGCCACTGCGCACGCGGTGCTGCGCGTCACGCTGAGCCGGGGGGCCGGCGCCCGCGGTCTCGCCGGAAGCGGCGCCACGCCCACCCTTCTGGTCAGTTGCGACCCCTTCGACGCCGGCCTGATGTTCCAGCCGGCCGCGCTGCTCACCTCGAGCATTCGGCGCAGCCCTGCCTCGCCCTCGACGCGGCTGAAGACGCTGTCCTACATCGACAACATCGCCGCGGCCCGCGAGGCCGCGGCGCGCGCCATGGACGATGCGCTCATGCTCAATACCGGCGACCGCGTGGCCTGCACCACCATCGCCAACGTCTTTCTCATGAAGGGGCGCAAGCTCGTCACGCCGGCCCGCGACCAGGCCATCCTCACCGGCGTCACCCGCCAGGCTCTCATCGCCGCGGCCCAGCACCTGGGCTACATGGTCGAGGAGCGCGCGGTGAAGCCCTCCGAGATCGAGAAGGCCGATGCCATGTTCATCACCAACAGCCTGCGCTTCATCCGCCCGGTCAGGTCGCTCGACCAGCAGCCCGTCAACATGGCGGACCTAACGCCGCTCGCCGATTTCCTCTGCGACACGGCCCGCCTGCAGTGCGGCCGCGATCCACGGTTGATTTGAGCGCGGTGCGGGTCTAAGCGTCCGGCGCAAGCAAGAGGACCCCCGACGATGAAATTCTTTGTCGATACCGCCGAAGTGAACGAGATCCGCGAACTGGCCGACATCGGCCTGCTCGACGGGGTCACCACCAATCCCAGCCTGATCGCCAAGTCGGGGCGCCAGTTCAAGGACGTGATCGCCGAGATCTGCTCGATCGTTCCGGGTCCGGTCTCCGCCGAGGTCGTCTCGCTCGACTATGCCGGCATGATGCGCGAGGCGGCCGAACTCAGGAAGATCGCGAAGAACGTCACCATCAAGGTGCCGCTCACCATCGACGGCCTCAAGGCCTGCAAGGCGCTGTCCTCCGATGGCACCATGGTCAACGTCACGCTGTGCTTCTCGGCCAACCAGGCGTTGCTCGCAGCCAAGGCCGGCGCCACCTTCATCTCGCCCTTCGTGGGCCGCCTCGACGACATTCACATCGAGGGCATCGACCTGATTTCCGAGATTCGCCAGATCTACGACAATTACGCCTTCGACACCGAGGTGCTGGCTGCCTCGCTGCGCACGCCGCTCCATGTCAAGCAGGTGGCCCTGATCGGCGCCGACGTGGCTACCTGTCCGCCTGCGGTCATCAAGAGCCTGGTCAAGCATCCACTGACCGACAAGGGCATCGAGCAGTTCATGGCCGACTGGAAGAAGACCGGCCAGAGCCTGTGATCATCGAGCACGCCGTCTTGGACGTGAGGCCGGGCCAGGGACCGGCCTTCGAGGCGGCACTGGCTGAAGCACTGCCGCTGATCAGCGCCACGCCCGGCTTCATCGATCTCGAGGTCAGGCCCTGCATCGAAGCGGAGGGGCGTTATCTCCTGCTGGTCCGCTGGCGGACGCTTGCGGATCACACGGTCGGCTTCCGCGAGTCCGACCGCTATCCGCCCTGGCGGGCGAAGCTGCATCATTTCTACGATCCCATGCCCACCGTCGCGCATTACGGGGACCCCGTGGTCCGGGCGTGACCCCCGCCAAGAAAGCGTCAACCATTGCGGCTTAGGCTTTCCCGCCATGTCCGGATATGCCCTTGCCTTCGCGCCCGATGCGGCCGATGCCGCCCGCCTCTGGCTGGCGAGCCTCAGGTCGGAGCGCCGCATGTCGGCCGCCACGCTCGAGGCCTATGCCAGGGACCTCGGACAATTCGCGACTTTCCTCACCGACCATCTGGGAACCCTGCCGGGGATTGTCGAACTCGAAACCCTCGCGACGGCCGATTTCCGGGCCTTCCTGGCCCATCGCCGCGGCAGCGGCGCGTCCAGCCGCAGCCTGGCCCGGCAGCTCTCGGCCCTGCGCGGCTTCTATCGCCACGCCGAGCGCAATGGTCTGTTCCGCAATCCGGCCCTTGCCGCACTCCGGTCACCAAAGCTTCCGCACGCGGTGCCGAAGCCGCTCAGCGTCGCCGCCGCGAGAGCCGTCTCCGCGGCGGATGCCCTTGCCGACGAGGCAGCGCCGCGCTGGGTCCTGGCCCGTGACGGGGCGGTGCTGACGCTTCTCTATGCCTGCGGCCTGCGCATTTCCGAGGCCCTGTCGCTGACGCCGCATCAGGCCCGCGCCAATCCGATGAGCGTCACCGGCAAGGGCAACAAGACCCGGCTGGTTCCTGTGATTCCCGC
Source organism: Hyphomicrobiales bacterium (assembly GCA_046349195.1). Taxonomy (GTDB): domain Bacteria; phylum Pseudomonadota; class Alphaproteobacteria; order Rhizobiales; family Aestuariivirgaceae; genus Aestuariivirga. Next base: position 56,307 of record JAXMCU010000021.1, on the reverse strand, counting down.
CGCCCGCGCCGCCCTCCAGGCCTATCTCGATCTCTGCCCCTTTCCGCTCAGATCGCATGAGCCGATGTTCCGCGGCATCAAGGGCGGCCCGCTCAATGCCCGCAACATCCAGCTCCTGGTCGAACGCCTGCGCGGCGCGCTGGGCCTGCCCGACTCGGCCACGCCCCACGCGCTGCGCCATTCCTTCGCCACCCATCTTCTCGGCAATGGCGCCGATCTCCGCGTGATCCAGGAACTGCTGGGTCACGCCAGCCTGTCGACCACGCAGATCTACACCGAAGTCAACCGCGCTCATCTTCTCGAGCAGTATCGCAAGGCGCATCCACGACCATGAGAAAACGTCTTGCCGCACTCGTTGTCCTCGCATGCGCCGGCCCCGCGCTGGCGCAGGACCCTCCGGCCTGCACCGGCAAGAACCTGCTGGATGAATTGCGGGTAAAGGATCCCGCGAAATATGAAGCCGTCATGGCCGAGTCCCGGACCGTGCCGAACGGCGAGGCCGTGCTGTGGAAGATCGAGCGCGACGGCCTTCCGGTTTCCTATCTGCTGGGGACGGCGCATGTCACCGATCCGCGCGTCACCAAGGGTCCGCCGGGTGTCGAGGATCTCATTGCCGGTTCGCGCAAGGTGGCGCTCGAGGTGAAGGAACTGGCCGACGACCAGGAGATGGCCATGGCGGTGATGCGCAGCGCGCCGCTCATGGTCATGCCGGTGGGCAAGACGCTGTGGGACGTGGTGCCCGACGCCGACGAGGCGGCGGTCCGCAAGAGCCCCAATCTCCCTGCCGGCGGCGCCGATGCGATCTATGGCTACAAGCCCTGGGTGGTGGCCACCATGCTCACGCTTCCGCCCTGCGAACAGGCACGCGAAGCCAGCGGCATGAAGAGCTTCGACGAGCTCATCGCCCGATTCGCCAACCGCAAGGGCGTGGAGGTCGTGGGTCTCGAGACTCTGGCCGAGCAGTTCGCCGTCCTGTCGGGCATGGATATGGATCTTCAGGTCCGCTACCTGGTCGAGACGGCGCGCATGTCCGACCGCGCCGCCGACAATCTCGAGACGCTGCTTGCCCTCTATGACCGGCGTCAGCTCACGGCGCTCATGCCCCTGATGATGGCGCTGGAAGAACCCTCGGAGACGACCAAGGCCGTCTACGCCTATGTCGAATCGGATCTGATCCGCAAGCGCAACCGCCTGATGGCCAAGCGCGCCGGCGATCTCCTGGCGAAGGGCAATGTCTTCATCGCCGTCGGCGCCCTGCATCTGCCCGGCGACGAAGGACTGGTGGAACTCATCCGCAAGGCGGGATACAAGGTCACCGCCGTCAACTGAGTATCCGCCGTGCCTGTCATCGATCGCGTCACTCCTGAGTCCCGCCTGCCTGAGCGAACCTCAGTCGCCGTCATCGGCGGCGGCGTCATCGGCATTTGTACCGCACTCGAACTGGCGGACCGCGGCATCGACGTGGTCGTTCTGGAAAAGGGCGAGGTGGCGGGCGAACAGTCGAGCCGGAACTGGGGCTGGTGCCGCCAGATGGGCCGCGACCCGCGCGAGATTCCGCTGATCCTCGAATCCCTCGACCTGTGGCGCCGCATGGATGCGCGCATCGGGGCCGCCACCGGCTTCACCGAATGCGGCATCATCTATCTTGCCGCGACCGATGACGAGCTGGCGGCACGGCAGCGCTGGTATGAGGAGCATGCCCGCGCCTATCAGCTCGACGTGCGGCTGGTCTCGGGCGCCGAGGCCGAGGCCCTGCAGCCCGGCGCCTCGCTCAGCTGGAAGGGCGCGCTCTATTCTCCGACCGATGGCCGCGCCGAACCCTTCATTGCCGTGCCGGCCATGGCACGGGCGGTCCAGGCCAGTGGAGGAAAGGTCCTCACCACCTGCGCGGTGCGCGGTCTCGAGACCAGGGCCGGACGCGTCAGCGCCGTCGTCACCGAGCGTGGCCGCATCGCCTGCGACACGGTGGTGCTCGCGGGTGGTGCCTGGTCGCGGCGCTTCTGCCACAACCTTGGCCTTGCATTGCCGCAGCTCTCCGTCATCAACTCCGTGATGCGCACCGCGCCGCTCGAGACCGGGCTGACGCGCAGCTGCTCGGCCGGAAAATTCGCATTCCGGAAGCGGGCAGACGGCGGCTACACCATCGCCCACCGGCATCTCTCCGTTGCCGATATCACGCCGGACAGCTTCCGTCTGTTCTTAGACTTCCTGCCGCTGCTGAAGATGGATTTCGGCGGCGTACGTCTGAGGCTCGGCAGGCGCTTCATCGCGGAGGCGCGGCTCAAGCGCCGCTGGGCGCTCGATGAGGTCAGTCCCTTCGAACAGGTGCGCGTGCTCGACCCCGAGCCGGTGCAGCCGATCCTCGCGGAAGCGGCCAGCAGTCTGGAGCAAACCTATCCGGTCTTTGCCGGCATGGAGATCGTCGAGCGCTGGGCCGGCTGCATCGATGCCACGCCGGACACCGTGCCGATCATGTCGGGCTGCGCGCAGATACCAGGCTTGTTCCTCGCCACAGGGTTTTCCGGTCATGGCTTCGGCCTCGGGCCGGGCGCGGGCAAGCTCATGGCGCAGCTGGTCACCGGCGAGACGCCCTGCGTCGATCCCGCACCGTTCCGCTATGATCGCTTTTTCGATGGATCCAGGCCCCGGCCCGTCACGGGCCTGTAGTGCAGGGTTGGGGAGGCGACCGAGGGGGCCGATTGGCCGCCTCCCCCAAATGACCGAAGGCCCCCTTGATCTGATCAATTCGGCCTGCCGTCACTTGTGGGCAAAGGTTTGCACGAGTTTCCGGGCGGCGCTGTGACAAGTGTCACACGGCCATGCGGATGGACATCACAGCTTGGTGATGGGCTCAGGGTGCCGCAGGCTCATAGCCAGGGCCCTTGACCAGCGGCTTGTCCGGAAGCTTCGACTGATCGACCGCCGTCGAGAAGCTGTGCTCGAGGCGCGCGATTTCCTTGCCGTTGACGTCAAGCAGCAGAACCACCGCCTTGTAGGGATGGCCGGGCTGGATGCCCGACAGGTCGCCAGTCTGGAACTTGTACTGCAGGCGCTCGCCGGTCACGCGCTCGCGCTGCACCTCTTCGCCGCCGGGCACCTCGAAGTGGACCTCCAGCGTGCTGCCCTCGGGCAGGGGCCGCTTCTGCCGAACCACGAGTCCGTAATAGTGATTGGCGGTTCGGTAGTTGAAGATGAAGCCACCGCCCGCATAGTCGAGATAGGGACCGGCCACGTCGTCGTCGCAGCCGGCCAGCAGTCCCGCCGCCAGCAGCAGAAAGTGCCGTCTAGGGAACGTCGCTGCGCGGAGCGCCATGTCCAAGGAGTCCTTCGGGCTTGAGAATGAGGATCATGATGATGATACCGAAGATGGCGGCATCCCGATAGGCCGCGGGAAACACCGAAACCCAGCCGACCTCGAGGAAGGCCAGCATCAGCCCGCCCGCGATGGCGCCGCCCAGCGTGCCGAAACCACCGATGATCGCCGCGAACATCGCCTTGAAGCCGAGCACCAATCCCATGACGAAGCTGACTCCGCCGTAGTTGCTCGCAACGCTGGCGCCCGCCAGTCCGGCAAAGGCGCTGGCGGTGACGAAGCTCCAGCGGAAGACGCGGTCCGCATCGACGCCGCAGAGTGCCGCCAGCCGCGGATTCTCGGACACGGCCCGCCACAGCCGCCCGGTCCGGCTGCGGGCGATGTAGAGCTGCAGTCCGGCAAGAGCGGCAGCCGAAACTGTCGCGGTGGCCAGCACCGCATAGCCGAGACGCACCGGAAAGTCCCCGTCGAGGACCGGCAGGCCCTCGTCGAAGAAGGGCGGCAGCCACAGGTCGCGCCCCGCGCTTTGAAGTCTCAAGAGTTCCTGCAGCACGATCGAGAGGCCGATGGAGGCGATCATCACCGCCTGGCCGGTCGAGGCGAGGATGGGGCGAAACACGAAACGGTGGGCCAGGCGGCCGGCAGCGCCAGCGGTGACGGCGGCCACGGCGATGCCCGGCAGGAGCGCCATCAGACCTTCGCGGCCCTGGAGCAGCTGATAGGTGCAGACCGAGACGGCGGCGAAGGCACCGACCGTGGCGATGTCGCCGAACGACAGGATGATCCGGTTGGTGATGCCCTGCAGAAGGGCATAGGCGGTGGCGAGCGTCGCGTAGATGCTGGCAAGGAACACGCCATTCGCGGCCTGCTGCAGCCAGTAGCCGGTATTGCCGCTGAGCGTGTCCAATCTCGTCCTCGACGGAAGCCTGGCGGCCAAGCCGCCGGCCATCAATAGAGGCCGCGCAGCAGCCTGTCGATGTAGTCGCGGTCCAGTCTGGGAAGGTCGGGTTCGCTGGCCCGGGACCTGAGCATGTCGAGGATCTCGCGGGCCCGGCGGATGGCCTGCTCGGTGGGCAGCATGTCCTTGTCCGGCCCCACGTCCGTGCCGTGCTGCGGCATGGGACGGCCAAGCGGATCGGTGTCGCCGCGGGCCTCGCCATTGCGGCCCTTGCTGCCCTGCTGTCCCTGGCCCTGCTGCATCATCTGCTGCGCCAGGCTCTGGGCGCCGCGCCGCAGATTGTCCAGCGCCTGGCCCTGTTCGCCGAGCGCCCCCTCGCGGTCGCCCTGGCGCAGCGAGCCTTGCGCCCCCTCCATGTTCTTGCCCGCCTGGCCGAAGGTCTCGGGCGTGTCCATGCCGTTCTGCCCGAACTGCCGCATCAGCTGTTCCAGCATCTGGCCAAGGCCCTGCTGCCGGTCGGCGAGATCGCCGGGACCCTTGCCCTGCGCCGAGTCGCCCTGCTGACCGTCCTCGCCGCCTTCGCCCTGCTGCGGCATGCGCTGCGTGTCGTCCATGAGCTGCTGCTGCTGGCGCAGGAGATCGGAGAGCTGGTCCAGCATCTGCCCGATCTGGCTGTCGCCCTGCTGCGGCATCTGCTGGGCGCTGGTGCCGGGCTGCAGGTTGCGCAGGATCTCGTCGAGTTGCGCCAGCAGGTCGCGCGCGGCGTCGTTGGCGCCGCTCTCGGCCAGCTTCTCGATCATGTCGAGCATCTTCTGCAGGTCCTGCGGGGAGACCATCTGTCCCTGCTGCGGCATCTGCTGGTTGCCGTTGAGCTCGCCCTGGTCCAGCCGCTTCTGGGTCTCTTCCATCAGCGACTGCATGTAGCGGTCCATGGCCTGGCGCATCTTGTCCATCAGTTCGGCGATGCGCTCCGGCGGCGCGCCCTCGGCCAGCGCCCGCTCCAGCTCCTTGCGCAGCGCATCGAGCTCGGCGCGCGCATTGGCCATGGTTCCTTCCTCGACGCCCACCGCGATCTGCCACAGCTGGCCGATGGCCTCGTCGATATCGTCCTGGCCCTTGGCCGACCGCAGGCGCGAGGCCACCATGGCGATGGCAAGATGCGTGCCGCTGCCCTCGATGAGTCCCGGAGGATAGGCGAGCAGCAGGTCGAGCATCTCCTCGACGTCGGGCGCCGCGTCTGGCTCGAGGATCAGCTGGCGGCGCTGCTCGATCAACGCCCGGGCGAGCGGCTTGGTGAACAGGCGCTCGGGCAGGCGGAAGCGAACGACCCCGCTGTTGGCCTCGTGGCCGGCCGCATCGCGCGCGGTCAGCGTCAGCTCGACCATGAAGCCGGCCCAGGGATGTTCGGCGACGTCGGCGGAGGTTGTTCCGTCCTCGTCCTTGGCGCCGCCGCGCACATTGATCTGCAGCCTGGGCGGGTCGAACAGGAAGATGCCGTTGCCGCTGAAGCCGATGCCGTCATCCTGTTCGTCGGCCAGCGAGACATCGGCCGTGATGCCGCTCACGCCATAATCGTCATGCGCCTTCCAGTCGAAGGTCAGCGTGCCCGAGGAATCGCCCGCGGGCGTACCCACGACGTTGACGGTCGGCGGTGTGTCCGGGATCAGCGTGATGGGCCAGGCGGCAACGCTTCCCTCGCCGTCCTTCACCACCACCATGGCCGGCCGCGTCAGCTTCGCTTCGGCGGTGAACAGCCCGTTCTCGAACTTGCTCTTGGCCGACAGGCTCTTGAACTGGGGGCCGACGCTTCCGTCTTCCTCGATCTCGTGGAAGCTGATGACGGGCTTCGCCGCATTGGTCATGCGCAGCGTCAGCACCGAGTTCTCCGGAACCAGGATCTCGGGATCGGCCTTGAGCCTTTCGAGCATGGCCGGGCTGGTCAGCAGCAGCGGCGGCTTCGCCGTATAGGCCGGTGGCTTCAGCCAGGCGTCCATGACCAGCTGCGGCGCGGCCTCGGCGGGCGTCAGCGTCACGGCCTGAACCAGCTGCCGGGCGGGATCGCCAGGTCCCAGCACCAGTGCCGCAGCCAGCGCCAGCAATGCCGGAACCCGCAGCGCCGCAGCGTCGCGGAAGCGCCAGCGCGACTGCGGCGCCCCGACCGTCACATCATTCAGCGTGCGGAGCTGGCGCAGCCGGTGTTCGTCCCAGATCGCCTGCTGGACCGGATCGTCGCCGGTCGTGGCAAGCCGGTCGTCCAGCCCGCTGACCGGGCGGTGCTGCAATCCCGATGACAGCTCGATGCGGCGCATCGCCTCGCGCCGGCTTGGCCAGGACACGCGGAACAGGTCCCGGAACGAGGCGAGCAACACCAGGCCGGCAACCAGCAGCAGCGCAAGCCGGGGCAGGTCCGGCAGCCGGGTCAGCAGCCCCGACAGGACCAGCGCCGCCGTCGTGCTGGCGACCACCGCCGGCCACAGCAAGGCCGCCCAGACCCGCTCGAAGGCGATGGCGGCACCCGCCAGCGCAATCTTTCGGTCCAGGTGGTTCGGGCCGGCTTCGGTCATGATTTCAGGATACTAGCACAGCTGGGCCGAATTGTGCCCAATCACGATTTCGCCAGCCCGCCGGGGCCGGGCTCACTCCTGCCACGAGGCCAGGCGATCGAGTCCGATGAGCTCTTCATAGCTTTGCCGCGGCCGCACCAGGGACCACTTCGCCCCCTTGACCAGGACCTCCGGGACGAGCGGACGCGTGTTGTAGGTGCCGGACTGCACGGCGCCATAGGCCCCAGCCGTCATCGTCGACAGCAGGTCGCCCGGCGCGAGCTTCGGCAGGCGCCTGGACTTGGCCAGATAGTCGCCGGATTCGCAGACCGGGCCAACCACGTCCATCATGACGCTGTCGGGCGACGTGGGCTCATCCACCGGAATGATCTCGTGATAGGCGTCATAGAGCGTGGGGCGGATCAGGTCGTTCATCGCCGCGTCCTGGACGATGAAGTGCTTCTCGAGCCCGTCCTTCACGTAGATCACCCGCGACACCAGGATGCCGGCGTTGCCGACGATCATGCGGCCGGGCTCGAGCACGTACTTGAGCCCGAGATGGCCCAGGGTCCGCTTCACCATGGCCGCATATTCGTCGGGATGCGGCGGCACGTCGTTGGTGCCGCGGTAGGGGACCCCAAGTCCGCCGCCCAGGTCGAGATGGCGGATGTTGTGGCCCTGCGCCCGGAGTTCGGTGGTGAGGTCGGCCATCAGCCGGAACGCCTTCTCGAAGGGCTCGAGTTCGGTGATCTGGCTGCCGATGTGCATGTCGATCCCCGCCACATCGATGCCCGGCAGCATTGCCGCCCGGGCATAGACCGCGGTGGCGCGCTTGTAGGAGATGCCGAACTTGTCCTCGGCCTTGCCGGTGCTGATCTTGTGATGGGTCTTGGCGTCGACGTCGGGATTGACCCGGATCGAGACGGAGGCCCGCTGCCCGGTGCGCTGCGCGAGGGTCGACAGCAGATCGAGCTCGGGCTCGGACTCGATGTTGAAACAGGCGATGCCCTCCTTCAGGGCCAGCGCCATCTCGCGCGCCGTCTTGCCCACGCCGGAGAACACGATCTTGCGCGCCGGCACGCCGGCGGCAAGGGCGCGGCGCAATTCGCCCTCCGAGACCACGTCCATGCCGGCGCCCAGCGCCGCCATGGTCCTGAGCACGGCCTGGTTGGAATTCGCCTTCATGGCATAGCAGAGGAGATGGTCGGTGCCGGCAAAGGCCTCGTCCATCACCCGGTAGTGCCGTTCCAGCGTCGCGGTGGAATAGCAGTAGAAGGGCGTGCCGATTTCCTCGGCAAGCAGCTTGAGGTTCACGTCCTCGGCATGCAGGACGCCCGCCCTGTAGGTAAAATGATGCATTGCTACTTGGCCTGCGTGGCTGCCGGCGGCGGTTCGGGGTCGCCCTTGATGCCGCAGCCGGCAAGGCACAGCGACATCGCCAGGATGATCATGAGCGTCTTCATCGCGTCCACCCTATCAGCTTTTGAGCAGTTTGAGCCAGCGCCGCGCTTCGCGCCGCACGTTTTTCGGAGCGGTACCACCGAAGCTGGTGCGCGAGGCCACGGAATTCTCGACCGTGAGGACCTTGTAGACGTCCCTGGTGATGCGCGGCTCGACCGACTGCATGAGCTTGAGCGGCAGGTCGGGCAGGTCGCAGCCTTCGGTCTCGGCCAGCGCCACCAGGCTGCCGGTCACGTGATGCGCGTCCCGGAACGGCATCTTCAGTGTACGGACCAGCCAGTCGGCGAGGTCCGTGGCCGTCGAAAATCCCGTGGCTGCCGCCTGCCGCATCCGTTCCTCGTTGGGCGCAAGGTCCCGCACCATTCCGGTGGTCGCGGCAAGCGCCAGCGACAGGTTGTCGAAGGCGTCGAAGGCCGGTTCCTTGTCCTCCTGCATGTCCTTCGAATAGGTGAGCGGCAGGCCCTTCATCACGGTGAGCAATGCGATCAGTGCGCCGATGATGCGGCCGGGCTTGGCGCGGACCAGCTCGGCTGCATCGGGATTGCGCTTCTGCGGCATGATCGACGACCCGGTGGTGAACTTGTCGGACAGCTTCACGAAGCCGAACTGCGCGGTGGACCAGAGGACGATCTCCTCGGCGAGTCGTGAGAGGTGGGTGGCGCAGATGGCACAGGCCGCCAGCGTCTCGAGAACGAAATCGCGGTCGGCCACCGTGTCCAGCGAGTTGCGGGTCGGGCGGTCGAAGCCGAGCGCCCTGGCCGTCGCCTGCCGGTCGATGGGAAAGGAGGTGCCCGCCAGCGCGGCCGCGCCGAGGGGGTTCTCGTTCATGCGCCGGCGCGCGTCAGAGAGCCGCGAGCGATCCCGGGCCAGCATTTCAACGTAGGCAAGACAGTGATGGCCGAAGGTCACGGGCTGGGCCACCTGGAGATGGGTGAATCCGGGCATGATGGTCGCCGCATGGGCCTCGGCCTTTTCGGCCAATGCGAGCTGGAGATCCTTCAATTGCTGATCGAGATGGTCAACCGTGGCCCGGACGTAGAGGCGGAAATCGAGCGCCACCTGGTCGTTGCGCGACCGGGCCGTGTGCAGACGTCCCGCCGCCGGCCCGATCAGGTCCTTCAGCCGCGATTCGACATTGAGATGGATATCCTCGAGCGCGCGCGAGAAGGTGAAGCGTCCGGCCTCGATCTCCTGCGCAATGGCGTCCAGACCCTTGCGGATCTCGGCGGCGTCGGCCTTGCTGATGATGCCCTGCTGCCCCAGCATCGCGGCATGGGCCTTGGAGCCGGCGATATCCTGTGCGAAGAGGCGCTGGTCGAACCCGATCGAGGCATTGATTTCCTCCATGATCGCGTCCGGCCCGGAGCGGAACCGTCCGCCCCACATCTTGTTGGTCATCGAATTTCCTTCTTCACCGCCGAAACACACGGACCATGAGCACAGCCAAGACACCGCGCCCGCTGGCGCAGATCGCTGCGGGAGTTCTCGTCCTTGCCGCCATCACCGGCATTTACTTGTTTCAGGCCGAAGGGCGCAAGGCCGGACCGGCGCCGGTGGGCGGTGCGGCGGCCCCCGCGGCTTCCGGTCTGTCCAAGGATCTGGCGACCGGCGCGCTCGCGGCCTTCCTGATGAAGCCGGAGCGCCCTGTCGTCGCCGATGCCGCCTTCCAGGACGCCACCGGCAAGCCGCTCAAGGTCAGCGACTGGAAGGGCCGCGTCGCCCTGATCAATCTCTGGGCCACCTGGTGTGCGCCCTGCCGGAAGGAGATGCCCGACCTGGCGAAGCTTCAGCAGCAATTGGGCTCCCCCGATTTCGAGGTGGTCGCGGTCAGCGTCGATCGCAAGGGTGCCGAGGCCTCGTCCGCCTTCCTCAAGGAGACGGGCGCCGACTCGCTCCGTCTCTACGTCGAGCCGACCACCGGCATCCTGAACGAGTTCCAGGCCCTTGGCCTGCCCTTCACCATCCTGGTCGACCGCCAGGGCCGCGAGATCGGCCGGCTGCTGGGACCGGCGGACTGGTCCAGCCCCGAGGCCCTGGCCCTGGTCAAGGCGGCGCTGGCCGAGCCGAAGTGAGGGGTCGCGGCCTCAGCGTTCGAGGACCAGGAGATCGAACCTGGATTCGTAGTGCGGGGCCGGGAACATCAGGATGATGCGGTCAGGCGCCCGCCGCTCGGCCACCGCCACCTGGTTTTCCTTGGGATCGGCGCCGTATCTCCGGGGCGACTCTCCCGCCACATGACCCGCCCCCACGTAGGTGAGACGGGTGGGGCTCGTGTCGTAGAAATGGCCCTGGGTGCGTTGCGAACCGCTGGTCTTGGCCAGGTGCCAGCCGATGTCGTCTTCGTCCCATACACATTTGAATTTCGGATAGACGGTCAGCGGCAGCAGGCCGCCCAGCTTGATCACCCGGCAGGACCATGTCCCAAGGGGATCCCCGATGGGCAGGGGTTGTCCGGCAAGTGCTTGATCCAGAACGGCAAGATCCGCCTTGCTGCCGCCCGCCCGGGCTTCGGCAAGCGCCTCCGTCAGGGTCTGGTCCAGGGCTGCGAGCCGGGCCTTGTCGGCCGCGGTCAGGAGCCGGTCGAGGGTACCGTCCGCCAGAGCCGGCGTGACCAGCCCGGCCAGCACCAGGAGGCAGGGGAGAAGTGTCTTCATCAACCCATCCTCGCAGCCCGGCCGGGACCTGGCAAGGCGCCGGCGAAAACAGAAATTGTCCTTGCAGAACAAGAACTCAGATTGCCCCTTTTGACGGCATCTGAATCTGTGGTAGGGAAACCCCCGGCGTGAGGGGGACTTGCGGGGTCCTGCTGTCCTGCCGTTGGTACAGATAACAAGCAAGGACGAAACACAAATGAGTGATGTGGCTGAGCGGGTGAAGAAGATCGTCGTCGAGCATCTCGGCGTCGACGCTGACAAGGTCAAGCCGGAAGCAAGCTTCATCGACGATCTCGGCGCGGACAGCCTCGACACGGTCGAGCTGGTCATGGCCTTTGAGGAAGAGTTCGGGATCGAAATCCCCGACGACGCCGCCGAAACCATCCAGACGGTCGGCGATGCCGTGAAGTTCATCGAGAAGAGCTCCGCCTGAAGGGCGGCGGCCGCGGCTCCCTCCGGGACGCCGTATCGGAACAGGTCAGGCGCGGAGGCAGGAGGTTGAACGCAACCTGCCGCCGCGTTTTCATATAGAAAGGACAGTCGCGCATGCGGCGAGTGGTGGTGACCGGTCTCGGAATGGTGTCTCCCCTGGCAACCGGGGTCGAGGAAACCTGGAACCGGATGATCGAAGGCCAGTCGGGAGCGGGAAAGATCACCCATTTCGACGCGTCCGACCTGCCGTGCCAGATCGCTTTCGAGGTGAAGCGCGGCGACGGCAGCGACGCCACCTTCAACGCCGAGCAGTGGATGGATCACAAGGAGATCCGCCGCTACGACGACTTCATCATCTATGCCATGGCGGCCGCCAAGCAGGCCATGGCGGATGCGGGCCTCGCCTTCAAGACCGAGGAGGAGCGCTGCCGGGCGGGCGTCCTGGTGGGATCCGGAATCGGCGGGCTCACCAGCATCGCCGACACGACGATGCTGATGGAGACCAAGGGACCGCGCCGCATCAGCCCGTTCTTCATCCCTGGCGCCCTGATCAACCTGGCCGGCGGCCTGATTTCCATCGAGTTCGGCTGCAAGGGCCCCAACACCGCGGTGGTCACCGCCTGTTCCTCGGGCTCGCATGCCATTGGCGATGCGGCGCGCCTCATTGCGCTCGACGATGCCGACGTGATGATCGCCGGCGGCGCCGAGTCCGCCATCTGCCGCATCGGCATCGCCGGATTCATCGCCTGCAAGGCCCTGGCCACCAAGTTCAACGATGCGCCCGAGAAGGGCTCGCGGCCCTACGACGCCGATCGCGATGGCTTCGTGATGGGCGAGGGCGCGGGCATCCTGGTGCTCGAGGAGCTGGAACATGCCAAGGCGCGCGGCGCCAAGATCTATGCCGAGATCATCGGCTACGGCATGTCGGGCGATGCCTACCACGTCACCGCTCCCGCCTCGGATGGCGACGGCGCCTTCCGCTGCATGCAGGCCGCGCTGAAGAAGGCGGGCCTGCAGGCCCACGAGATCGACTATGTGAATGCCCACGGCACGTCGACACCGCTCGGCGACGAGATCGAGCTGCGCGCTGTCGAACGCCTGATGGGCAACCGCATCGAGGGACTGACCATGTCATCGACCAAGTCGGCGGTCGGCCATCTCCTGGGCGCCGCGGGCGCGGTCGAGGCCATCTTCTCCATCCTCGCCATGCGCGACGGCATCTGCCCGCCGACGCTGAACCTCGACAACCCCTCGGTTGAAACCAAGATCGACCTGGTCCCGCACAAGGCGAAGAAGAAGACGATCAACACAGTTCTGTCGAATTCTTTTGGTTTCGGTGGTACGAATGCATCATTGGTCATGCGTCGTCTCGACGCCTGACCGCAAACGGAGACCGGGTTGACCAACCCCGACGAGCCAAAGCGCGTTCCCGAGCCAAAGCTTCCGCGCAAGAGGCGCTCCGCGGTCTCGCGCGTCTTCCGGTCGTTCTTCGTGCTGGGCCTGCTTGCCCTGCTGGTCGCCGGCACGGCCGCAGTCTACGCCTACCAGGCCTTCGACTTCTCCGGTCCCCTGGACGCCAACAAGGTCGTCACCATCGAGCGCGGCCTCGGCACGCCCGAGATCGCATCCCTGCTGCAGGAGCAGGGCGTGATCGGCGATGCCCGCGTCTTTTCGGCCATGGCCTATCTCACCGGCGCCCGCAGCCGGCTGAAGGCCGGTGAGTACGAATTCGCCCGGGGCGAATCGATGCGCGACGTGATGGCCAAGATCGCCGCCGGCAAGTCCATCGCCTACAAGATCAGCATTCCGGAAGGCTGGACCAGCGAGATGGCCGTGGCCCGGCTCATGGAGAACGAGGTTCTGACCGGAGAAGTCTCCACGGTTCCGCCGGAAGGCTCGATCCTGCCCGACACCTATGTCTTCAAGCGCGGCATGACCCGACAGAAGCTGCTCGACGACATGCAGGCCGCCCAGGCCAGGCTGCTCGACGAGATCTGGGCCTCGCGCCGTCCCGATCTCGGGCTGAAGGACAAGGAAGAGCTGGTGACTCTTGCCTCGATCGTCGAGAAGGAGACCGGGCTAGCCGACGAGCGTCCGCTGATCGCCTCGGTCTTCATGAACCGCCTGAACAAGGGCATGCGGCTGCAGTCCGATCCCACGATCATCTACGGAATCGTGGGCGGCAAGGGCAAGCTCGACCGGTCCCTGACCCGCACCGACATCCGTACCCCGACGCCCTACAACACCTACACCATCGCCGGTCTGCCGCCAGGACCCATCGCCAATCCCGGCCGCGCCGCGCTGCAGGCCGTGGCCAATCATCCGAACACGGACTATATCTTCTTCGTGGCCGACGGCAGCGGCGGGCATGCCTTCGCCAGTACGCTGGACGAGCACAACCGCAATGTCGCCAACTGGCGGCGCATGGTCAGCGCTTCCGAAGCCAGCGCCGCCGCCGAGGAGGCGGAAGAGGCGGCTGCCGAAGCCGCTGCAACAGGCGCCTCCGCCGCCGCACCGGAAGCCGCGCCCGAGCCGCAGCCCGATCCCGCCACCGCAACGACCCAGTCCTTGCCCGCGATCACGCCGGACCCGCCGGCGCCATCTGCCGAGTCCGTGCCATTGCCCGGTGCCACCGCCGCGGAGGCGGAGCCGGCCGCGCCCGGTCCAGCCGCCGTGCCGGTGCCGGAGCCGCAGCCGCAGCCGCCCGCCGCGCAGGTGGCCGCGGCCGAACCGCCGGCGCCGGCCAGTCCCGAGCCCGCCGAGACGCCGGCCGAGGCGCCCGCCGCGGCCGCTCCCGTTCCCGTGCAGAAGCCGGTGCAGAAGCCCGCGCAGCAGGTGGCGGAGGCCGATCTCGAGCCTGGCAGCATTGTAACGGTGAAGGGCCGGCTGGTGGCCATTCCGGTTCCCAATCCGCGGCGCTGATCGCGCGCCGGCGTTTTGCGCAGGTCCCGCAAGTGATCTAAGACAGGCGGCAACTGATTCTGGGCGGGACTGCCATGACCATTTCCAGCATGACCGGCTATGCCCGCCACGCGGGTGCCCGCGATGGCCTGCAATGGCAATGGGACGTGAAGAGCGTCAACGGCAAGTCGCTGGACCTGCGCTGCCGCCTGCCGGCGGGCTACGAGGCGCTGGAGCCGCAGCTTCGCGCGGCCGCGGCACAGGTGCTGAAGCGCGGCAGCCTGCAGGCACAGCTCACCGTCAGCGGGTCGGAGCGCAGCGAGGAGGTGCGTCTCAACCCGGCAGTCCTCGACCAGGTCATCGCGGCCGGTGAAATCCTCAGGGACCGGATCGGCGGCGATGCGCTGAGGGCCGATCAGCTCCTCGGCCTGCGCGGCGTTCTCGATATCGTGCCCGTGGCGGAGGACGAAGCCGGAGCCGCGCGCCGCGAGGCGGCGATCCTCGAGTCCTTCACGGCCGCGCTCGCCGCGCTGGATGCCGCGCGGCGGGAAGAAGGTGCAAGGCTAGCAGCGGTCGTCGGGTCCCAGGTGAACCGCGTCGATGCGCTCGTGTCCGCCGCGCGCGACAATCCGGCCCGCAGCGTCGAGGCCATCCGGGCGCGGCTCGCCGAACAGGTGGCCCGACTCCTGGAAACGGGCGCCGAGCTGGATCCCGGCCGTCTGCATCAGGAAGCCATCCTGATTGCCACGCGCAGCGACATCCAGGAGGAGCTCGACCGTCTGGTGTCGCATGTCGCGGCGGCCCGGTCTCTGCTCGCCTCGGGCGAGGCCATCGGCCGGAAATTCGATTTTCTCGCGCAGGAGTTCAACCGCGAGGCCAACACGCTCTGCTCGAAGGCGATCGACCGGTCGCTCACCGCGATTGGCCTCGATCTCAAGACGGTGATCGACCAGATGCGCGAGCAGGTTCAGAACATCGAGTGACGCCATGATCGACATTCCCCGCCGCGGCCTGCTGCTCGTCATGTCCTCGCCATCCGGCGCGGGCAAGTCGACCCTGTCGCGCCGCCTGCTGGCCGCCGACCGCAACGTCACCATGTCGGTCTCGGTGACGACGCGGCAGCCGCGGCCCGGCGAAGTCAACGGCAAGGACTATCACTTCATCACCAAGGACGACTTCG
Source organism: Hyphomicrobiales bacterium (assembly GCA_046349195.1). GTDB lineage: Bacteria > Pseudomonadota > Alphaproteobacteria > Rhizobiales > Aestuariivirgaceae > Aestuariivirga. The sequence goes on along the minus strand of JAXMCU010000021.1, from coordinate 40,925 downwards.
CGCGCCAGCGCGATGCGGGGCAGCTGCTGGAACATGCCGAGGTCTTCGGCAATTTCTACGGCACGCCGCGGGCCCCGGTGGAAGAGGCCCTGGCCAAGGGCCGCGACGTGCTCTTCGACATCGACTGGCAAGGCACCCAGCAGCTGGCCCAGGCCATGGAAGGCGACCTGGTGCGCATTTTCATCCTCCCGCCATCGGCCGAGGAACTGCGCGAGCGCCTCATCCGGCGGGCCCAGGATTCGGCCAGCGTCGTGGCCAAGCGCATGGCCGAAGCCTCGCGCGAGATCAGCCACTGGCCGGAATATGACTATGTCATCGTCAACGAGGAACTCGACACGGCGAGCCAGCAGATCGCGGCCATCCTCACCGCCGAGCGTCTGCGCCGCAGGCGGCGCATCGGCCTCACGAAGTTCGTGCGCGACCTGACCGCGAAGCTCTGAGTCCGATCGTCAGCGGCGGATGCGCCGGACGTTGGTCACGCGCCCGTCGCGCGAGCGCAGCGAGATCTCGTAGCGGTTCCCGCCACGCCAGGCGCGGTAGACGAAGATCCGTCCGCGGCAGTCGATGCGGCGCACGTCGCGGAAGCCGCGGTTGCGCAGGCGCCGCTGCCCTTCCGAACAGGTGATGCCGCGGCCGCTGCTGATGCTGTTGCCGACGTTGATGTTGATGGTGACGGCCTTGGCCGCGGGCGGCGCGAAGGACGGTGTGAAGAGCAGGCCCAGTGTCAGGGCCAGCGAGAGGCCGAGCGTTCGCATCATGACAGGTCATCTCCGGTTCCGGCGCCGCGGCCGCCAGCATGCCCGCTGCCGAGGTCCTTGCCAACTCCGCGCGATGTCTGGACCGGGGCGGCCGATCCGCTCTACGTTGCAGGACGGATATCGAATGATGACCGAAATCGCGCTTCCGCTTCAGCTCCTGCGCCTCGTCAGCCCCAGCCTGCCGGTGGGGGCCTTCTCCTATTCGCGCGGACTGGAATGGGCCGTGCATGCCGGGACCGTGCGCGACGAGGAGTCGGCAGGGTCCTGGATCTTCGGCCTCCTCGACCAGGCCCATGCGCAGCTCGACGCGCCGCTCTTCTGGCGCATGATGCTGGCCCTCGGGCGGGACGACGTCGCGGCCTTCGCCGCAGCCGACCGCTGGCTCGCCGCCAGCCGCGAAAGCCGCGAGCTGCAGGCCGAGGACCGGCGCATGGCCGAGGCGCTGTGCCGGCTCCTGTCCGATCTGGGGCATCGCTCCGACCTTCTGGCCCCCGGCGCCCTTGCCACCTATCCGGCGGCCTTCGCCGTGGCGGCGCAATGTTCGCAGGTCGCGCCCCGGCCCGCGCTGCTGGGGCTGATGTGGAGCGTGGTGGAAGGCCAGGTCGCCGCCGCGCTCCGCCTGGTGCCGCTGGGCCAGACCGCCGGGCAGCGCCTCCTCATGGCGGCGCCGGACCGCATCGCGGCAGCCGCGGCCCGGGCCATGGCGCTGGACGACGACGAGATCGGCAATCTCGCGCATGGCCATGCCATGGCAAGCGCCTGGCACGAGACCCAGTACAGCCGCCTGTTCCAGTCGTGACGGTCAGAACAGGAAGTAGCGCTGCGTCATCGGCAGCGCGTGGGCCGGCTCGCAGGTCAGCAGCTTGCCGTCGGCGCGCACCTGGTAGGTCTGCGGGTCGACCTCGATCTTCGGCAGCAGGCCGTTCAGGACCATGTCCGACTTGCGGATGGCGCGGGTATTGCGCACCGCGATGACCTGCTTGGCGAGCCTGAGCTTCGCGGCGATGCCGGCCTCATGGGCCGACCGCGAGACGAATGTCACGCCGGTCGCCGCGCGCGCGCGCCCGTAGAGCCCGTACATGGGCCGGTAGTGCACCGGCTGCGGGGTCGAGATCGAGGCGTTGGGATCGCCCATGGGCGCGGTCGCGATCATGCCGCCGAGCAGCACCAGCGACGGCTTCACGCCGAAGAAGGCAGGCTTCCACAGCACCAGGTCGGCGCGCTTGCCCACCTCGATCGAGCCGATCTCGTGCGACATGCCATGGGTGATCGCGGGATTGATGGTGTATTTCGCGACATAGCGCCGGACGCGGACATTGTCGTTGCGGGCGCTGTCCTCGGCCAGCGCCCCGCGCTGCACCTTCATCTTGTGCGCGGTTTGCCAGCAGCGCAGCGTGGTCTCGCCCACCCGGCCCATGGCCTGCGAGTCCGACGACATCATCGAGAAGGCGCCGAGATCGTGCAGGATGTCCTCGGCGGCGATGGTCTCCCTGCGGATGCGCGATTCCGCGAAGGCCACGTCCTCGGGAATTTCCGGATTGAGGTGATGGCACACCATCAGCATGTCGAGATGCTCGTCGATGGTGTTCACCGTATAGGGCCGCGTCGGGTTGGTGGAGGAGGGAAGGATGTACGCCTCGCCCGCGGCGGTAATGATGTCGGGCGCATGGCCGCCGCCCGCGCCTTCGGTATGGAAGCTGTGGATGGCGCGTCCCTTCATGGCGGCGAAGGTGTCGCGCACGAAGCCGCTCTCGTTGAGCGTGTCGGTATGAAGTCCCACCTGCACGTCCTCCTCGTCGGCGACGGTGAGGCAGGTGTCGATCGCCGCGGGCGTCGTGCCCCAGTCCTCGTGCAGCTTCAGTCCGACGGCCCCGGCGCGGATCTGTTCGCGCAGCGGCTCGGGCTGGCTGGCATTACCCTTGCCGAGGAAACCCACGTTGATCGGCAGGTCCTCGGCCGCCTCGAGCATGCGGTGGATGTACCAGGGTCCGGGGGTCACGGTCGTGGCCAGCGTTCCGACCGAGGGTCCGGTACCGCCGCCCACCAGCGTGGTGGTGCCGCTGCACAGGGCTTCGTCGGCCTGCTGGGGGGCGATGAAGTGGATGTGCGAGTCGATGGCGCCTGCCGTCAGGATCTTGCCTTCGCCGGCGATGATGTCGGTTCCCGGTCCGATGACGATGGTGACGCCGGGCTGGATGTCGGGATTGCCGGCCTTGCCGATGCCGCTGATACGGCCATCCTTGATGCCGACGTCGGCCTTCACGATGCCCCAGTGATCGAGGATGATGACATTGGTGATGACGAGATCGGCCACCGCGGCTGCGACCGACTGGCTCTGGCCCATGCCGTCGCGGATCACCTTGCCGCCGCCGAAGGTCACCTCCTCGCCATAGACGGTATGGTCCTTCTCGATCTCGATGATGAGTTCGGTATCGGCCAGGCGCAGCCTGTCGCCAGTTGTGGGGCCATAGAGATCGGCATAGGTCCTGCGGGCGATCCTGCTCATCTCAGCCCTCCAGCTTTCCCATGATCCTGCCGTTGAAGCCGAAGACCTTGCGGTCTCCGGCGAGCGCCACCAGCTCGACCTCGCGTTCCTGGCCGGGCTCGAAGCGCACCGCCGTGCCCGCCGGGATGTTGAGGCGGAAGCCGCGCGCCGCGGCACGGTCGAAGGCGAGCGCACCATTGGTTTCGAAGAAGTGGTAGTGCGACCCCACCTGGATTGGCCGGTCGCCGGAATTCGCCACCCTGATCCTGCGGGTCTCGCGGCCGGCGTTGATCTCGATGCTGCCGTCCTCGATGAAGTATTCGCCGGGTATCATTTGGCCTCGCCTCACGGAATGGGGTTGTGGACGGTGACGAGCTTGGTCCCGTCGGGAAAGGTCGCCTCCACCTGGATGTCGTGGATCATCTCGGGCACGCCCTCCATCACCTCGTCGCGCGTCAGCAGCGTGGCGCCATAGGACATGAGATCGGCCACGCTCCGGCCCTCGCGCGCGCCTTCGAGGATGGCGCAGGAAATATAGGCCACCACCTCCGGATAGTTGAGTTTGAGGCCTCGCGCCTTGCGCCGTTCGGCCAGAAGGCCTGCGGTGAAGAGCAGAAGCTTGTCCTTTTCGCGCGGCAGAAGTTCCATGGTCCGGTCCCTGCGTCCTTCCTAGCTTGTCCAGATGCGTGGCAAAGCCGCCGGCTTGCCCTGCCAGCCCTGCCTCAGCACGTCCCATGCCAGAATGAACAGAGCCCGCGCCTCGTCGGCGTGGCGGCCGAGATAGCGGCACACCACCACCTGCGCCAGTTCCGTCACCGCGAAACGCGCGTCGCCGCGCTCGCCCACGGCGCGGCGCACCCGCTCGGCCGCGCCATCGACCGCGCCGCCGGAAGCCACCATCGTGGCGAAGACGCTGCAGCCCGCAAGGCCGAAGGGCGCAGACAGGGCCGGAGAATCGCCTGAAACGCTGAAGCGCTCGATCCAGATCGGACGCCCGTCGCGCCAGATCGAGGCGCGTTGCGTGATGCCGCCGCGGCGGAACCGCTCGCCGGCGGCGGGTCGTCCGAGGCAGACGATGTCCCAGCCGACATAGACTGCGTGGTCCGCAAGGCTGACGCGCGTCTCGGTCACGGCCTGCGCCCCGTCGAAGAGAATCGTTTCCTGCGGAAGGTACTCGCAGACTGCCCGATCCTTGACCACGATGCTGCAGGATTGTGCAGCTGGCGACCCGGCGCTGCGGTAGAACTTGGTGGCCGCCGGCGTGGTCAACAGGGCGCGGGCCCCGGCGCCGACCTCGAAACGCATGTCCAGCCGGTCGCCGCCGGCGACGCCGCCTGGCGGATGCAGCACGTAGACATGGCAGGTGCCGTCGGCCTCGGGATGGAAGGGCCGCTGCACCATCAGCGGGCCCTCGTGCCGGCGGTGGACGAGGCGGGTGCGGCCGTGGCTCGGCGCGAAGCGGAGCTCGAGCTGCGCCTGCCAGGACGACACAGGCGTTGCCGCAAATTGCGGCAATGCGTCGTCGTCATCTCGCACGGCAGTCAGCATCGGTACGTCGCAGCAAAGTAAAATCCAACACGACTATGCGGTGCCGTGTGTCACCGCGCAAGGTTTTCGCAGGATGCGGTTGAACTGCCCGTCGAAGTCGGCGAAGAATGACGATGCGCGAGGAGGCGAGGCCCATGTTGAGAGCGACGGCGGTGAAGCTGGCAGCCGATGCGAGCGCCGGGAGCCTGCCCGCAGCGGTGACGACGGCGGTCCTCGCCCACGACGCGCGCCATTTGCGGCGCAAGGCCGTAACCCTGGCCGATGGCCGCAAGCTGCTCGTCGACCTGCCCGAGCCCGTGGTGCTGGCGGCCGGAGACCGGCTGGTTCTGGAGGACGGATCGCATGTCGAGGTCGTCGCGGCCATTGAGTCGCTGCTCGAGGTCACGGCGCGCGACCGGCGCCACCTCGCCGAACTGGCCTGGCATGTCGGCAACCGCCATCTGCCCGCGGCCATCGAGGAGCGGCGCATCCTCATTCTGGACGACCACGTGATCGCGTCCATGCTCGAGGGTCTCGGCGCGCGGCTCCGCAGGATCGAGGCGCCCTTCGCGCCCGTCCGGGGCGCCTATTCCGGACATGGCGAGCACCGCCACGACGAGAGCATCTTGTATCGCCTGCGCGATGCGGCAGGCGCGCGTTGAACAGGAGGGCATCATCATGACTTCGCGAAACGGTCCGCTCCGCGTCGGCATCGGCGGGCCCGTGGGATCGGGCAAGACCACGCTGACCGAGAAGCTGTGCAAGGCGATGCGCGGCGACTATTCCATCGCTGTCATCACCAACGACATCTACACGAAGGAAGATGCGCAGATCCTGGCGCGGCTCCAGGCCCTGCCGGAGGAACGCATCATGGGCGTCGAGACCGGCGGCTGCCCGCATACCGCGATCCGCGAGGACGCTTCGATCAACCTCCAGGCCGTGGCCGAACTCACGCGCAGGTTTCCGGATCTCGACATCATCTTCATCGAGTCCGGCGGCGACAATCTGGCCGCCACTTTCTCTCCCGACCTCGCCGACATCACGCTCTATGTAATCTCCGTCTGCCAGGGCGAGGAGATTCCGCGCAAGGGTGGCCCCGGAATCACGCGCTCCGATTTCCTGGTCATCAACAAGAGCGACCTTGCGCCCTATGTGAATGTCGACATCGGCGTGATGGACCGCGACGCCGCGCGCATGCGCACGGGCCGGCCCTACGGCTTCACCGATTTGTCGCGCGGCAGGGGCCTCGCCGAGGTGATCGACTTCATCGTCGAGAACGGGGGCCTCGCTCCGGCGCAAGGTGCTGTTGCCAGCCCCGCTGCCTGAGGCTGCCCCGGCTTCGGCTTGCCAAATCGGGCGGGCTGCCGCATGACGGATCTTCGCGGCGGGGAAACCGGACAGGTCGATGCAATCAGGGCGGCGGGAGAGCAAGGGTGATGGCGACGGACTGTCAGCCGTCAGCGGACTCCTGCTGGTCATCGCGGTGGTCCTGGTCATGGGGGCCCTGTCCTGGGGACAGGTGGTTTTCGCGCCCGCGGCCTTCGCCGTCTTCATCGTCATGGTGGTCTGGCCGCTGCAGACGGCCCTGCAGCGCCACATGCCGCGCATGCTGGCGGTGCTGCTGACACTGCTGGTCACGCTGGTCTGCATCGTCGGGCTGATGCTGCTCTTCGCCTGGGGGATGAGCGTCGTCGGGCAATGGCTGATCCGCAATGGCGGACGCTTCCAGGAACTCTATCAGACCGCCATCGCCTGGCTCGAGGGGCATGGCGTGGTGCTGGCAGCGTCGCTGTCGGAGACCTTCAACATGTCGTGGCTGGTGCGCATGGTGCAGACCATGCTGGCCCGGCTCAACGGGCTCGCGGGCTTCGCCACGCTGGTCTTCGCCTTCGCGGTGCTGGGCCTGCTCGAGGCCGATCATCTCGCCGCACGGCTCAGGGCGGCGGGCGGCCGCTTCGGCGGCATCGACATCGTGGCCATCGGCCGCGAGACGGCGGGACACTTCGGCAAGTACATGATGGTGCGGACGGTGGCCAGTGCCGCGACCGGCGCCACCGTGTGGCTCTTCGCCTCTCTCTTCGGGCTCGAGCTTCCCGGCGCATGGGCCGCGATTGCCTTCACCCTCAACTACATTCCCTTCCTCGGCCCGCTGATTGCCACGCTGCTGCCGACGCTCTTCGCGCTGGCGCAGTTCGAGTCCTTCCAGATCGCGCTCCTCGTGCTGGTCTCGCTCACCGTCGTGCAGTTCATCATCGGCAGCTATCTCGAACCGATCATCACCGGGTCCACCCTGTCGCTCTCGCCTTTCGCGGTGATGTTCATGGTCTTCCTGTGGAGCCTGCTCTGGGGACTGACCGGCGCCTTCATCGGCGTGCCGATCCTGGTGGCGGCCATGGCGGTCTGCCGCCAGATTCCCAGCATGCGCTGGTTCACCGTCATGCTCTCGGGCGGCAAGGGCCAGGCCCAGGGACCTTAGCCCGCCAGCAGCGGAAATGTCACCGCGATGGCCCAGGCGAAGGCGATGGCATTGCCGATGCCGGCCACCAGCGGATGGCCCGTGGCGCGATAGGCCCAGCGGCTGAACAGGCCATAGACGATGAAGAACAGCACGATCACCGGCACGATGATGATGAGGAAGAACAGGCGCTCGAAGTCGAGCGCGATGGCGATCGCCAGCGAGGCCAGGAAGGCGAGCTTGGACAGCGGATAGGCGCCGCGCGCCGCGCCCGCGCCGCGCGTCATCCATTCGTCGGCCGTGAAGTAGAGCAGGGTTCCGACCAGCATCGCGCACATCAGCAGCAGCCGTCCCGGCCCCGGCACGAAGGAGGTGACGAAACTGTCGACGGGCCAGGCGATGGCGGCGAAGCCATAGGCGGTCACCACGGCGGCGAGGCCCAGCGCCGCCCCCGGGGCCGTGAACAACCTGCCCCACCGCATGCTGCCCGTCATCGCGAGCGCGACGAAGGCGATGGCGCCATAGGCCGCGAAATGCACCGCCAGATAGTCGCCCACCAGGACCGGCAGGAAATGTGTGGGCAGGAAACGCAGCGCGAGCGGTGTCGCGATCATGGGCACGAGCAGGGGCAGCCACAGCCTGCGCCAGGCAAGTCCGGCGCCAAGCGGCGGCGATGCGATGCGCGGCAGAAGCCGGAACACGGCTGCAGCCAGCATCACGCCGCCGGCGATCAGCAGCGCGATCCACGGCCCGCGGCTGTCGATGACGGGCGGAGCCATGCGCTGCGTCGCAAAGACCAGGTCAAGCCAGGCCACGGCCTCGCGCAGACTCGCCGTGCTGTAGAGCACGCTGGCATGTTCGACATGGGGGCTGACGGTGGCGCGCCGCGCCGAGCCCGTCGCCGCATCGCCATAGGTCACGCCGAATTGCGGGACTTGCGGCGCCGTCGCCAGTCCGACGGCGCGCAGCGCCTCGCGCTTCAGCATGCCTTCCCAGTCTCCGGTGATGATGAGCAGGTTGCGCGGCGCACTGGCCGTCACCTCGGGCGAGAACATCGAGACGGCGATGGTGGCCGCGACCCCCGGCGCCTGCCTGGCGAAGCGCACCACGATGTCGGAGGCCATGGAATGGCCGAGGACAGCGAGCCGTCCGTCGCCCTGGCTGCGGGCATAGGCGGCGACCGCGGTCATTTCGGCGAGCAGCGTCTGCGTGGCCCCGTCCGCGCGGGTGATGTTGCCCGCCAACGGCCGCCGGTTGCGGCCATGGCCGGCAAGATCATAGGTCACGGCGATATAGCCGTTGCGCGCGAAGGCCAGCGCAAAGGACTGCATCAGCTGCTGCGATCCCGCGAAACCGTGGGCGATCAGGACGACGGGTGCAGGCGCCGCATCAGCGGGACGAAACACGGTCACTGGCGTGTCGCCCAGCATGATGGAACCGCGCACGACGCGCTCCGACGTCATGTGCAACTGCCAGAGGCTCGCGGCGATGGCCGCGACGGCGACAAGCGCGATCAGGAGATCACGTGGACGCAACCTGCCGAACGGTTTCACGGCTCCCGCTCCGGCGCTTCGCCGTCGCGCGGCGCAAGGCCATAGGGCGCCACCAGGGCCCAGACATGGGGCGGGATCATGTTGCGCATGCGCCGCGGCATCCGCTGGCGCAGATGCAGCACCGTCTCGATGGCCTTCATCTCGACGCGGGTGCGTGCGAACTCCAGCCCCTTGGGTCCGATCCACGGCATGATGCGTCCGACGATGGGCCGCAGCCAGTTCGGCATGCTGCGCAGCGGAAGTCCGCCCGCGGCGCGTTCGACATTGGCCATGAAGCCCTTGACCGAATTGTGCCGCCGCCCGGCGCTGCCCGGCGCCGAGATCCGGAGTTCGGGGCGTATGAGGTCGAGGAGATCGGCCCCGCGGGCATTGCGCACCAGCAGCCACTGCTCGCCCTCGCCGCCCATGTAGCCCACCGTGATGTCGGCCAGAACGTTGGTATAGTCGACGCAGGTACGGCAGGTGAGCGGAAAGAAATCCGCCGGCAGCTTCGAGATCGGCAGCTGCAGGAAGGGAATCTCGCGCCGTCGGCCATCGGCGAAACGCAGCTCGACGCGATAGTCGGCACGGAACTCGAGATAGGTGATGGTCTCGGGCCGCTCCGACAGCAGCGCCAGGAACTGATGGAAGTTCTCGGTCGAAGTATTGTCCGAACAGGGCGTGCCGATGACGTAGAGGCGTTCGAGTCCGAGTTCGTCCTCAAGCGCACGCAGCGCATAGACCTGGCAGGGAATGCCGATGAGCGCGATGCGCCTGTGCCCGGCCGCGACCGCGGGCTCGATCAGCGCCAGCAGCGGCGCATAGCCCATGCGCATGCCGCGACAGCCGCTCATGTCGGCGGCGCGCGTGATCATCACCGGCACCGGCCGCCAGCGATCCGCCGGGTCGGGCGCCATGGCGAGAACGGCATCGATCGCGCCGGTCTCCAGCAGGCGCTCGCCCAGCCGCGTGGCGATACCGGTCCATTGCGCGCCGGCGCGCGGCGGCATCAGGCTGGCGCGACACATCTGAAGGAAGGGTCCGAAGTGAACTTCATCGGCCCGTGCGGCATCGCGGCTGCGGCCGTGAACCTTGCGCTCGAGGCCGGCATAGTCGGGACGGATGAACTGGCAGGCCCTGCCGCAGCGCGCGGGATCGCTGCTGCGCGAGATGCCGCAATCGGTACAGAGCGTCCGGTAGGGCGCCGCCGCTGTCGCTGACTGTTCCACGGCATGAGTCTGTCACACCGCGCGAGGCCTTCCAAGCCTCGCGCGCGCGGCTAGACCACGGTTCCGAAGATCTTGCCGATGAACGCGGTGACGGCGAGGGCCATGGCGCCCCAGAATGTGACGCGGACCGTCGCCGGCAGAACCTTGGCGCCGCCGGTGCGCGCCCCGATGGCGCCAAGGAGGGCAAGACAAAGCAGCGTGCCCGCGCCCACCACCGGGATCATCAGCGGAAGCGGCGACAGCGCGGCCAGCACCAGCGGCATGGCGGCTCCCGCCGAGAAGGTGGCGGCCGAGGTAAGCGCGGCCTGCACCGGCCGTGCCACGGTGATCTCGGAGATGCCCAGTTCGTCATGGGCATGGGCGGCCAGCGCGTCCTTCGCCATGAGCTGCTGGGCCACCTGCAGCGCGGTATCGCGCGCCACGCCCCGCTTCATGTAGATGCCGGCCAGTTCCTCGAGTTCGGCCTCCGGCTGCTCCTTGAGCTCGCGGCGCTCCCGGTCGAGATCGGCCTCTTCGGTGTCGGACTGCGAACTGACCGAGACATATTCGCCGGCGGCCATCGACATGGCGCCGGCCACGAGCCCGGCCATTCCCGCGATCAGCACCTCGCTGCGTCCCGTCGAGGCCGCGGCCACGCCGACGATGAGGCTCGCGGTGGAGACGATGCCATCATTTGCGCCCAGCACCGCGGCGCGCAGCCAGCCGATGCGGGTGACGAGATGGCTTTCGCGATGCGCCTTCAGGCGGCTCATGCAGATCTCCGCTGATGTTGGGGACAGCGTCCGGAAGGGAAACTGGCTGGGGCGGGAGGGATCGAACCTCCGCATGGCGGAATCAAAATCCGCTGCCTTACCGCTTGGCGACGCCCCAATTCCGGCGCTTCGTATAACGGCCCCGGCCATGCTTGCATAGTGCGAAAAGCGCCGTTATAAGCGCCGCGAACCAAGGACGGAGTGTAGCGCAGTCTGGTAGCGCACCTGCTTCGGGAGCAGGGGGTCGGAGGTTCGAATCCTCTCACTCCGACCAATCTCAGACGCGGGCCATGGGCCCGCGTTTTCGTTTGCCTCACGGGCCCTCGTCCAGGAGCTTCGCGGCGCCGGGAACCGCGAGCGCCGCCAGGATCGCCTTCACGATGTCGCCCGGCAGGAAGGGCCAGAAGCCCGCCGCGAGAACCGTCTCGGCGCCGGTGAACTGTGCCAGCCAGAGCAGGCCCGGCACATAGAGCACGGCTGCGCCCAGGAGGCTTGCCAGCATCATCGGAATCGGCCGGGCCGCCCAGCCGCGCTCGGCCAGGTAGCCGACCAGCCCCGCCGCCAGGATGAAGCCCAGGATGTAGCCGCCGGTGGGGCCAACGAGGACCGCCGGGCCGCCCGCGAAGCCGGCGAAGACCGGAAGGCCAATGGCACCTTCGGCCGCGTAGAGCGCCAGCGTTGCGGCGCCCAGCCTGGCGCCATAGGCCGCGCCGATCAGCAGGACGGCGAGGGTCTGGAGCGTCATCGGCACCGGCACCATCGGGACCGTGACCTGCGCGGCCAGGGCCACGAGTGCCGATCCGACGATGGCCAGGGTCAGGTTGCGTGCCAGGGCGCTGTTGGCGGAGGAGGGCCAGAGCCGCTCGGCGAGAAGGCCGCTGTGCATTTTCTTCTTCCTTTCGCTGCTGTAAGGAACCGGGTCATGTGTCTTATAGTTTCGCGCTCCGGCAACCGCAACGCCGCATGACAGATCTCGTCTTCGACCGCAACTTCACGGCCGTTCCCGGCCGGTGCGAAACCGTGACGCCGCTGGTGCGCCGGGTTCTCTGCGGCAATGCCGGACCCTTCACCTTCACCGGCACATCGAGCTTCATCGTCGGCCACGGCAAGGTGGCGATCATCGACCCGGGTCCGGACGATGCCGCGCATCTCGACGCGCTGCTTGCCGCGGTGCGCGGCGAGACGGTGACGCAGATCCTGGTGACCCACTCCCATGCCGATCACTCGCCGCTGGCCGCGCGGCTGAAGGCCGAAACCGGCGCACCAATTCTCGGCCATGGTCCGGCAACGACCGAAGACGGCGAGAGTCCGCGCCTCGATGCCGGCATCGATGCCGGCTTCGCGCCAGACCAGCGCCTGCGCGACGGCGACCACGTGACCGGCGCCGGCTGGACGCTCGCGGCCGTGTTCACGCCGGGCCACATGTCGAACCACATGTGCTATGCCTTGCGGGAAGAGCAGTCCCTGTTCTCGGGCGACCATGTCATGTCCTGGGCCACCAGCGTGATCGCGCCGCCCGATGGCAACATGGGCCAGTACCTGGCCTCGCTGCAGAAGCTCCTGGCGCGCGACGACCGGTACTATCACAGCGCCCACGGCCCGGGCCGCGCCGACCCGCTGCCCTATGTCAGGGCGCTGTTCGCTCACCGCCGCATGCGCGAGGCCGCGATCCTGCAGCGCCTTCACAAGGGCGACCGGCATGCCCGCGCCATCGTCGCGGCTCTCTATGCAAATGTCGATCCGCGCCTGCATGGTGCCGCCGCCATGTCGGTCACGGCGCATCTCGACCATCTGATCGCCAGGGGCATGGTGCGGCAGACCGGAGACGGCTACGAACCCGCCGCCTGATGCCGGCGGCATCTGCCGCGACACGGGCTGCGTAGTGGAAGGATCATGCTTCTCGACGTCAGGAACCTGCACAAGTCCTATCCGACCGGCGAAGGTCCGCTGCCGGTGCTGCAGGGCGTCGATCTCCGGCTCGATGCCGGCGAGAGTCTGGCGCTGACCGGCGAGTCCGGCAGCGGCAAGAGCACGCTCCTGCACCTCGTGGGCGGACTCGACCGGCCGGACTCCGGCGAGATCCTCTGCGACGGACGGAACATCGCGAGGTTCGGCGATGTCCAGCTCGCGGCCTACCGTCGGAGCGACGTGGGCCTGGTGTTCCAGAACTTCAACCTCATGCCGTCGCTCGATGTCGCGGCCAATCTCGCCTTCCAGGCGCGCCTTGCCGGCCGGCATGATCCGCAGTGGCTTGCAGCGCTTGCGGCGCGACTGGGCCTTGGCGCATTGCTCGCGCGCTATCCCGAGCAGCTGTCGGGCGGCCAGCAGCAGCGTGTGGCCATCGGCCGTGCGCTGGCCGCGCGGCCGCGATTGCTCCTCGCCGACGAGCCCACCGGAAATCTGGACGAGGCCACCGGCGATGCGGTGATGGACCTGCTGCTGGCGCTGGTGGCGGAAAGCGGCGCCGCGTTGCTCATGGTCACCCACTCCGCGCGGCTTGCGGGCCGGATGCAGCGCCGGCTGCATCTGCATGCCGGACGGATCGCTCCATGAAGGCGGCGGCACTGGGCGCCTTGCTGGCGCACTGGCGCAGGCATCCGCTGCAGCTGGCGACGCTGCTGCTGGGCCTGGCCCTGGCCACTGCCCTGTGGTCGGCCGTGCAGGCGATCAACGGCGAAGCCCGCGCCAGCTACGCGCGCGCCGCGGGCGTTCTTGGCCAGGACCAGCTGCGCTATCTGGCAAGGCGCGATGGCGCGCCCTTGCGTGAGGCCGACTACGTGGCCCTGCGCCGGGCAGGGTGGCTGGTGACGCCGGTGCTCGAGGGCGACCTGCGCATCGGGTCGGCATCCGTCCGCCTGCTCGGCATCGATCCGCTGACGGCGCCGCCGCAGGCCGGACTGGCGGACGTCGTCGGCGATGCCTCGCTGCTGGGCTTCATCACGCCGCCCGGAGAACTGCATGTCGGCCCCGAGACCACGGCACGGATCGGCACCGGCAGTCCACTGCCGCTTGTGGTGTCCGCGACCATGCCGCCCGGCATCGCCATCGCCGACATCGGAATCGCCCAGGGGCTGCTGCATGCGCCGGGCCAGGTGTCGCGGCTGCTGCTCGCGCCCGGCCAGCCGCAGGCGGGGGCCGCGCTGGCCGCGATCGCCCCCGATCTCGTCCAGCGCGAGCCGGCCACGGCCGCCGACCTGTCCCGGCTCACCGACAGTTTCCATCTCAATCTCACCGCCTTCGCGGTCCTCGCCTTCGCGGTCGGTCTCTTCATCGTGCATGCCGCCATCGGTCTCGCCTTCGAGCAGCGACGTCCGGTCCTCCGTACACTGAGGGCCCTCGGCCTATCGGCGCGCGCCCTGGTGCTGATGCTGCTCGGCGAGTTGCTGGGTCTTGCCCTCCTGGCCGGACTTGCCGGTGTGCTCCTGGGCCTCGGCATCGCGGCCCTGCTGTTGCCCGATGTCTCCGCCACCCTGCGCGGACTCTACGGGGCGGAGGTGCCGGGCACGCTGTCGCTTCGACCCATGGCCTGGCTCGCGGCGGTGGCCATCGCGCTGGCCGGCGCGCTCGCTTCGGCCGCACAGGGCCTGTGGCAGGCCTGGCGCATGCCGATCCTGGCGCCGGCGCAGCCCGAGGCCTGGCTGCGCGCCAGCCGCGCCACCATGCGGCTCCAGACGGTGACCGCCGCGGGCCTGTCCATCGTGGCCGTTGCGCTGTGGCTCTTCGGCTCGGGCCTCGCCCTGGGCTTCGTCATGCTGGCCTGCATCCTGGTCGCGGCCGCACTGGCGCTGCCGGGCCTGCTGGCGCTGGCAGCCGGGATCGGACGGCGCCTTTCCCCCGGCGTCGTCGGCGGCTGGTTCTGGGCGGATACGCGCCAGCAGCTTCCGGGCCTGTCGCTGGCGTTGATGGCCCTGCTCCTCGCGCTGGCCGCGAACATCGGCGTCGGCACCATGGTTGCGAGCTTCCGCCAGACCTTCGTGGGCTGGCTCGATCAGCGTCTGGCGGCTGAGCTCTACGTCACGGCCCGCGACGAGGCCGAAGCGGAGGCCCTGCGCCGCTGGCTTGCGCCGCGCAGCGACGCGGTGCTGCCGGTCTGGCACATCGAGACCAGTCTCCTGGGACAGCCCGGCGAGGTCTATGGCGTGGCCGATCATGCCACCTATCGCGACAACTGGCCCGTCATCACGGCTTTGCCCGGCGCCTGGGACAAGGTGGCGCAGGGCGAGGGTCTGCTCGTCAACGAGCAGCTCTGGCGGCGCGCCGGACTGGAGCTGGGCACGCCGCTGGCCTTGCCCGGCGGATGGCAGGCCCCCGTCGTCGGCATCTACTCCGACTACGGCAATCCCTCGCCGCAGGTCATGGTCGGCATCGACACCTTGCTGAAGCTCGCGCCCGATGTTCCGAAACTGAGACATGCAGTCCGTGTGCCGCCGGAACGTGCCACTGTTCTCGCCGAGGAGCTGCGCAATGCCTTCGGGCTTCCGGCTCAGAACGTGGCCGACCAGGCCGCGATCAAGACCTTCTCGCTCAGGACCTTCGACCGCACCTTCCGGGTGACGGCAGCGCTGAACGTGCTTACCCTCGGCGTCGCCGCAATCGCCATTCTGGCCAGCCTGCTCACGCTGGCCGGCATGCGACTGCCGCAGCTGGCGCCAGCCTGGGCCCTGGGCCTCACCCGCCGCAGGCTGGCCGTGCTGGAACTGGTCCGCGCCCTGACGCTGGCCGCGCTGACGGCGCTGGCGGCCATCCCGCTGGGCCTGGTCCTCGCGCTGATCCTGCTCGACGTCATCAATGTCGAGGCCTTCGGGTGGCAACTGCCGATGCGGGTCTTCCCGGGCGACTGGCTGTTTCTCCTTTGCCTCGCGCTGCTTGCCGCAGGCCTGGCGGCACTCTGGCCCGCCTGGCGCCTGATGCGACTGGCGCCCTCCGCGCTCCTGAAGGTCTTTGCCCATGAACGCTAGGGTCGTGCTGCTTTGGCTGCTGATGGCGGTGCCGGCGCTGGCCCAGGGCTTCGCCGGGCTAGGGACATCTTCCGAGGGCTTTTCCACGCCGCGGCCCGGATACAGGCTGGATTTCCCGCGCGATCACGGCGCCCATCCCGATTTCCGCATCGAATGGTGGTATCTCACCGCCAATCTGCAAGGCGCCAATGGCAAGTCCTATGGCGTGCAGTGGACGCTCTTCCGTACCGCCCTGGCGCCGGCGGCAGGCACCGGCTGGTCCAGTCCGCAGGTCTGGATGGGGCACGCGGCCGCGACCAGCGCCGAGCGTCATCTCGTCGCGGAACGGCTGGCCCGCGACGGCATCGGCCAGGCCGGAGTCACGCAGTCGCCCTTCACCGCCTGGATCGACGACTGGACGATGACGAGTGTTGCCGCGCCGGGCGAGGACGATCTTGCGGCGCTGGCGCTGCATGCCGCGGGTTCCGACTTCTCCTACGACCTGAAGCTCACGGCCGCGGGACCTTTGGTGCTGCATGGCGACAAGGGCTTCTCCGTGAAGTCGCAGCAGGGTCAGGCGAGTTACTACTATTCGCAGCCCTTCTACCGGGCCGCTGGCACGCTGCGCCTTCCCGATGGCGAGGTGGCGGTCACCGGCCAGGCCTGGCTCGACCGCGAATGGTCGTCGCAGCCGCTGGCGCCCGACCAGACCGGCTGGGACTGGTTCTCGCTGCATCTCGATGGTGGCGCCAAGCTCATGGGCTTCCGCCTGCGCGATGCCGGCCCGGGCTTCACCTCCGCCACCTGGATCGCCGCCGACGGCACGGCCGAGCCGATCGCGCCCGGCGCGCTCAGTCTGACGCCACTGGAGAGTGGCACCGTCGCGGGACGGCGTCTGCCGCTCCGCTGGCGCATCGAGCTTCCGTCGAAGGGACTCGATGTCACGACGCAGCCGCTCAATCCGCAGTCCTGGATGGCCACACGCTTTCCCTACTGGGAGGGTCCGATCACCTTCACCGGCACGGCTGCCGGGCGCGGCTACCTGGAAATGACCGGATACGACTGATCAGCGGCTGATGATCGCCGCCGATGCGACCAGCTCGTCGAGCAGGGCCATGGTCGCCGCCGCGGAGCAGCCGAATGGATTGAGCACCGGCTTCTCGTGATACTTGAGCAGCAGGCCCGGATTGATGCGGGCGAGATCGACGTGACCCATGGTCCAGTTGCTGAACTTCCGCTCGCGGATCTCGTCGTAGGCCAGCAGCCTCACCTCCTTGTGGCGGTCGTCGCGCACGATGGCGTTGAACAGCTCGCAGACCTCGTCGCGTCCGCCTTCGATCACCTGGATGAAGACGTCACCGCTGTAGCACAGGATTCCGGTGATGCCGCGGGCCGGATTGTGCGCGCGCGACTGTTCGAGAATGGCATCGACGATCGCGGGCTTCAGGGGCTGGGCGGCGCGGCTGGCATAGAGGCAGCGGACAAGCATGGGCAGTCTCAACCCTTCAGATTGACGAGGGACAGGAATTCGCGGCGCAGCGACGGGTTCTTGAGGAAGGATCCGCGCATCACGCTGTTGACCATCTTGGTGGCATTGTCCTTCACGCCACGCCAGTGCATGCAGAAGTGATCGGCTTCCATCACCACGGCAAGCCCGTCTGGCGTCACCTTGGTCATCAACAGGTCGGCGATCTGGGTGATCGCCTCTTCCTGGATCTGCGGGCGGCTCATGATCCACTCCGCGAGGCGCGAGTACTTCGACAGGCCGATGAGGTTGGAATGCTCGTTGGGAAGCAGTCCGATCCAGAGCCGTCCCATGATCGGGCAGAAATGGTGGCTGCAGGCGCTGCGCACGGTGATGGGGCCGACGATCATCAGTTCGTTGAGGTATTCCGCATTGGGAAACTCGGTGACGGGCGGCGCTGCCGCATAGCGGCCGCGGAACACTTCCTGCAGATACATCTTCGCCACGCGCCGGGCGGTGTCCTGCGTATTGTGGTCGTTGGTGGTGTCGATCACCAGGCTTTCCAGCACCGCGTTGAACCTGCCCGCCACCTCGTCCAGCAGATGGTCGAGTTCGCCTGGCGCGATGAAGTCCGCGATATTGTCATTGGCGTGATAGCGCCGGCCGGCCGCTTCCAGGCGCTGGCGGATCCGCGCCGATACGGGAAGGGTCGGGTCATAGCCGGAAAGGTCGGGTGTCTTGGACATGGATACTCAACGGTGACGAACGGACGGCGGGCCCGGACGACGGGCTTCCCGCTTATCGCACGCCCCGCCGGCGCCGTCGAATCCGGGCGGTGCGGGTCTGTCTCGTCCAGAACGGCGGCGCCTGCCGCGCGGATCAGCCCTTCTCGACGAATTCGCGGAACATCGGCCCGAAGTCCGGATGCCAGCGCGACAGCGGCGGACGATTCGCGATGATGTCCTGCGCCGCCCAGAGGATCCGCTTCTCGTCCAGGGCACGGTTCACCTCGTTGTCGGGACAGAGGATGTAGAAGTCGCCTACCTCCAGACGCCTGATCATGAAGTCGACCGTCTGTTCCGGGGTCCAGGCCCCTGCCGGCTTCTCGTGCCGCCCCTTGGCGGTGAGGTCGGTGAAGACGAAACCCGGAATGAGCAGATGCGCCGTGATCCGGCAGCCCGGCGCATTGCGCAGCTCATGGGCCAGCGCCTCGGTCAGCACCTTCACGCCCGCCTTGGAGACATTGTAGGCGGGATCGCCCGGCGGCGTGGTGATGCCCTGTTTCGACCCCGTGTTGATCACCAGGCCGGGGCGTGCGCGGGCCATCATGTCGGGCACGAAGACATGGCAGCCGTGGATCACGCCCCAGAGATTCACCGCCAGCACCTTTTGCCAGTTGTCCGAAGGCCCGAACATGCCGCTGCCGGGCTGGATGCCGGCGTTGTTCATGAGGATGTCGGTCCCGCCGAACCTGGCGTCGACCGCCGCCTTCAGCCGCTGCACGTCCTCCGCCACGCTGACGTCCGCGGCCACCGCCATGACGTGGTCGCGGCCGCCGGGATGGAGGGCCTGCAGGCCGGCTTCGGCGGCCGCCAGCCGGTCGGACCCGAGGTCGGCGATGCAGACCTTGAGTCCGGATTTGGCGAAGTGGCGGGCCGCGGCGAGGCCGATGCCGGCGCCGCCGCCCGTGATCACGGCGACCGAGTCGGGGTTCAGGGCTGGATGTGGCATGCGCATTGCTCCGGTCTGCTGTCCGGGCCCATAGATGGCGATGTCGTGGCCTCCGGCAAGCGGGATTTGCGCATGACGCTTTGCAGCCATGAAGGGGCGCAAGAAAGCGCTGGCGCCCCGAATGCCGCATGCTAGGTTGGCCGCGTCATAAGATGCGCCCGGGGGCGCGTTGCAGGAGCAAAGGAGCAGCACATGACACGCCGGATCGCCGCCGCATCACTCGCACTCGCCGCCATGGCCGGGGCCGCACAGGCCCATACGGGACATGACCTGGCCTCGGGCTTCGCCCACGGATTTGCCCATCCCTTCAGCGGCACGGATCATCTGCTGGCCATGTTCGCCGTTGGCCTTCTGGCGGCCAACATCGGCGGCCGCGCCCTCTGGGCGGTGCCTGCCGCCTTCGTGTCCATGATGGTGGCGGGCGGCGTGTGGGGTCTTGCCGGCATGGGCCTTCCCTATTTCGAGGCGGGCATTGCGCTCTCGGTCGCCGTTCTGGGGCTTGCCGCCCTGCGCCGCCACAGCATGCCGCTTGTCGTTGCTGCAGCACTTGCCGGTGTCTTCGCCGTGTTCCACGGCTATGCCCATGCCGTCGAAATGCCACTTGGTGCCGCCGCTCTGGACTATGCCCTGGGCTTCGTCTCCGCCACGGTCATCCTGCATGCGGCGGGACTTGGAGCGGGTCTCGCGCTGAACCGCGTGCTGCCGGTCCGCCGTCCAGCCTGACGGACGGTTGTCGTTCGAATGAGGAAGGGCCCCGCGAGGGGCCCTTTGCCGTTCACGCCTTGTGATGCACCTGCTGTAGTCCATAGACCGGCGTTGGGATGCCCTCCTGCCGCGCCTTGAGCTGCAGCGACAGGAACTGCGAGTAGTGCCGCGACTGGTGCAGGTTGCCGCCGTGGAACCAGAGCGCCTCCTGCTGCGTCGGCTTCCACATGTTGCGGAGCTCGCCCTCCCAGGGACCCGGATCCTTCTTCGTGTTCGAGCCAAGCCCCCAGACCTTGCCCACCTTGTCGGCAACCTCCTGGCTGATCAGCTTCGCTGCCCAGCCGTTCATCGAGGAATAGCCGGTGGCATAGATGATCAGATCGGCCTCGATTTCGCTGCCGTCGGAGAAGACGATCGAGTGCGGCCTGATCTCCTTCACCGAGACACCGCTCTTCAGCTTGATCTTGCCGTCGCAAACGAGTTCGGAGGCGCCGACGTCGATGTAGTAGCCCGAGCCACGGCGCAGGTACTTCACGAAGAGTCCCGATCCGTCCTCGCCCCAGTCGAGCATGAAGCCCGCCTTCTCGAGCCGGCGGTAGAAGTCGGCGTCCTTCTTCTTCATCTGTTCATAGAGCGGCACCTGCACCGCCGGCAGCACCTTGTAGGGAACGGACGCGAAGATGAGGTCGGCCTTGTGGTGATCGATCCCGCTCTTCACCGCCTTCTCGGAGTAGAGCGCGGACAGGCCGACGTCCATCAGCGTGGACGACTTCACGATGTGCGTGGTCGAGCGCTGGACCATGGTGACGTCGGCGCCGGCCTCCCACAGGGCCGCGCAGATGTCATGCGCCGAATTGTTCGATCCGATCACGACCACCTTCTTGCCGGCATAGGCATCGGGTCCCGGATGCTGGCTCGAATGCTGGATCTCACCCTTGAAGGTCTCGTGGCCCGGATCCTTCGGCAGGTTGGGGAAGGACGACATGCCGGTGGCCAGCACCAGCTGCTTGGGCCTGAGCGTGACGGGCTGGCCGTTGCGCACCACCTTGACCGTCCATTCCTTCTTGTCCGCATCATAGGACGCGCTCTCGCAGACGGTGGAGCCCCAGTAGTTCAGCTCCATCACCTTCGTATACATTTCCAGCCAGTCGCCGATCTTGTCCTTCGGCGAGAAGACGGGCCAGTGATCGGGGAAGGGCAGATAGGGCATGTGGTCGTACCAGACCGGATCATGCAGGCAGAGCGACTTGTAGCGCTTGCGCCAGGAATCGCCGGGCCGCTCGTTCCTCTCGACGATCAGCGTGGGCACACCGAGGCGCTTCAGCCGTGCGCCGAGGCCGATCGCACCCTGGCCGCCGCCGACGATCAGCACATAGGGCTGTTCCTCGTAGCCGAGCTTCGCCTGTTCCTCGGCGCGGCGCTCGGCCCAGGTCTTGCGGTCCTTGAAGGCACCGTGGACCACGCCCGGCGGGCGCCGCTCGCCTGACGGTTCCTCGTGTCCCTTGAGCTCGACCATGGTGGTGAGCAGGGTCCAGGCCTTGCCGTCCTTCAGGCGCAGATGGCCGCGGCCGCGCGCGATCTTGGTCTCGAAGGTGATCCAGGCCTCCTGCAGTCCGCCGCCTTCGGTGGCCTCGCCCTCGACCTGCCAGTTGGAGGGCTTGACCCGCTTCAGCGTCGCCTTGAGCATGTCGGCAATCTGCGCCTGGCCCTCCATGGTCTTGATGTTCCATGTGAAGGAGACGAGGTCGCGCCAGAAGCTCTCGACGCCGAAGAGCTTGACCGCCGCATCGACGTCGCCGGCGGCGAGGGCAGCGTCGAAACGCCGGAGCCAGGATTTCACCGACTGGGTGGGCGATGCCTTGGCCGCGGCCTTCGCGGCCTTGCGCGGTGCAGCCCGGGCCGCCTTGCGCGGCGCCGGGGCCTTCGACTTCCTTGCAACAGATTTTTTCGCGGCTTTCTTGCCTGCGGCAGACTTCGCCATTCCTGGTCCTCCCGTTGGATCTTGTTTTCCGGAAAGTTACGATCAATTGCGCGGGCCTGACAATGGTCTCCGTCGCGCGGAACCCATGTCAGTCCTGAATGGATGCGCGATCGCCCGTCATGCTGCCGCGCGAAAGGCTGTCGCGATTCCGGTTGCGCCAGGCCTCGGGCTCCTCGAAGGGGCCCTGCCACAGGCCGCGTCCTGCGGCCTTCGCGGCGCGTTCCTCGGCCAGATAGGCCGTCCCATGCCGGCGATAGGCCACGGCCCAGCCGGACCGCACCATCACGGCGTTGATGTCGACGTCACCTGCGCGACAGGTTGCGACATCGCGGCCGTAGCGGTCGGTCTCGGTCACGGTGCAGGTCAGGTCCTGTCCGGCGACAAGCCGCGCGAGCGCGGAACGGGCTTCGCGGCCGCAGGGATAGGATCGACCATCGCCCGCCACGCAGTCCTGGTGCAGTTCGGGTGCGTCGATCCCGTGCAGGCGCACCTCGATGTCGCCGCGCCGCAGCGAGTCGCCGTCGATGGCGGTGAAGCGGCCGGTGTCCGGCTGCAGCAAGCCGAACTGGCGCAGCGCCAGAAGGATGGCGGCGAGCAGCGCCAGGGTGAATGCCAGCCGCGACAGGGCGCGAAGGCGCGGTCTCACGGGCCGCGCGTCTGCCAGCGAGCCGCGGCCGCGTCGTCACTGTCCTTGGCCTCGACCCAGCGCGTTCCGGACCTGCCTTCCTCGAGCTTCCAGAAAGGGGCCTTGGTCTTGAGCCAGTCGATCAGGAAATGGCAGGCGGCGAAGGCGGCCTCGCGATGGGCCGATGCGGTGATGACCAGCACGATGTCCTCGCCCGGCTCGAGACGGCCATGGCGGTGAATGATGAGCGAGGCATCGAGCGGCCAGCGCCGCAGGGCCTCCGCCTCGATCTCGGCCAGGGCCCGCTCGGTCATGCCCGGATAGTGCTCGAGCGTCATCGCCCGTACGTCCCCGTCGCCCGACATGTCGCGCACCGTGCCGAGAAACAACACCGTGCCGCCGATGCCGGCATGGCCGGACTTCAGCGCCGCCAGTTCCTGGCCGGCATCAAAGGGTTCTTCCTGGACGCGGATCATGATCGCTTCTAGCTCGTCTTGCGCCGGTGTTTCAATTGGCGGGCGCCACGGGTGCCGGAGTCAGCTGCTGCAGGCCCATCGCCCGCAGCGATTCGAAACCCTGCGCCGGCTTGGTGAGGATGTCCGGAATGTCGGGATAGATGCGCGGCGTCGTCCATGGGCCAGCGACGACCAGCGAGACCGGAAGTCCTGCCGACGTTCCGTTGACCCCCGAGACGATGCGCGGATCGACGCGCAGATTGACCGCGCGGCGCAGGAGGTCGACATCGCCCCGCCCCGTCAGGGACAGGGTGGGGCTGGTCAGCGTCAGGTCGGCGAGCGCGGCGATGCCATCGGAGATCGTCGCGCGCGCCGCAAGGCTGCTGAACATGGTCGATGCGCCCGCTGCGCCGCTCCAGCCGTCGACGATCTTCTGGCTGGCCGCGGCGAAGAGGGCGGGGATTTCGATGCCTCTCAGCAGGCCGTCGGCGGCGCTCAGGCTGGCCTCGCCCTTGAGGGTACCGATCAGTTCCTGCTGCGTCGTGCCCTGACCGGACACCTGCAGCGAGATGTCGCCCAGTCCGGTGATGAGGCCGAGGCCCAGCGGGGTCAGAACGGTCTCGAGATCGGCGCCGCTGCTGGCGAAGCCGAGGCTGATGCTGGGCGGCGTGACCGTGGCATCGGCGGAGACCTGCAGGCTGGCCTGGCCGCCGGCGAGGTCCGACATGTTGATCTGGCCGTCGAACTTGCCCTTGTCGAGCGTCACCGCGACCTGCGACGGTCCCGCGGTGATGCCGGAATAATGCAGGGAATTTGCCGTGATCGCCAGTTTCGCGTCCAGCACCCGCAGCGCGCCGAGGCCCAGCGGATTGCGGCCCCAGTCGTCGGCACCAATGCCAGTGTCCGGAACGAAGGTTGAAAGGTCGAGGCTGTCGCCCGTCAGCACGGCTTCGAGCACCGGAATCTCGTCGCGGAAGTCGAAGCTGATGTCGCCCGAGAGCACGTCCTCGCCAAACACGATCTCGGACTTCTTGGCCGCGAAGGCGCGCCCCGCCGTTTCCAGCGCGCCCGTCACCGAGAAGCGTGGTCCACCCTCGCGTCCGGTCCTGATGCCGATCCAGGCCAGCGCGGGATAGAGCGCCTTGCCGCTGGCCGAAGCGGTTCCGGCGAGGCTCAGGGTCTTGGCCGTGGCGAGGCGCCCCTCGAGACTCACGTCGAGGTCCGGCGCGCTCAGGCTGAGGTCGAAGGGAGAGCCATCCTCGTGAACCCGTTCCAGCGACTTGAGCGACGCATCCACCTTGGCCAGGCGGTCATGCAGCACCACGGTGCCAGAGAGGGCGATGCCGCCATCGGCCGCGAGATCCGCAGTCAGTGTCCCGCCAGACAGCGCGAATCCCTGGTCGTTGCGTGTGTCGAAGAAGCGGATCTTCGCGTCCTGCATCTCGAGCTTGATGTCCTGTGGCGTCTTGGGTGCCGGCAGGGCCCAGTTGGCCTCGCCGCGCTCGCTGACCAGGAAGGCAAATTCGGGCGCGACCAGGGTCGCCTGGGTCAACTCGATGTGGCGGCTGAGCAGCCCCGCGAGGGTGATCGGAATGCGCACTTCCCGGGCGGTCACGAAGGCGTCGTCGGGCGTGTCCGAATCGAAGAGGCGGACGCGATCCAGCCGCACCGCAAGCGGGGACAGCTCCAGATGCGCACCACCCTCGACCTCGATGTCGCGGCTCATCTGGGCGCGCACGGCCTCCTGCAGCCGCGCCGTCACCCAGCCGGGCGAGAGAATCATCCAGCCGCCAAGAAGGATGACCAGGGCCGCCATGGCGAGACCGGCCCAGACATGCATCCGCTGCATCGCATACTCCAATCGAAGCGCCGCTTTTCGGCAGGACTTGCGGCCCTTTCGTGACGACACTAGACCATCGTCCACCGAACCGGAGACCCGCTTACATGACCGAACGACCCTTGTGGACCCCCAGTGCCGGCCGCATCAAGGAGTCCAACCTGGCGCGGTTCATCGCCATGGTTAATGCGAAGCACGGTCTGGCTCTGGCGGGCTTTCGCGACACGCTGCATTTCTCGGTCGAGGATCCGGAGCGCTTCTGGTCGGCGCTCTGGGACTTCTGCGAGGTGAAGGCCGAGACCCGCGGCCAGCACGTGCTGGTCGACCGCAACAGGATGCCGGGTGCGCGGTTCTTCCCCGACGCACGTCTGAACTATGCCGAGAATCTGCTGGTGAAGGACGGCGATGGCGACGCGCTGGTCTTCCGCGGCGAGGACAGGGTGGCCCGCCGCATGAGCTGGCGCCAGCTCAGGGAAGGTGTCGCCCGCATGCAGCGCGCGCTGGCCGCAGCCGGCGTCGGCGCCGGCGATCGCGTCTGCGCCATCGTGCCCAACATGCCGGAATCGATCGTGAGCTTCCTCGCCACCGCCTCGCTTGGCGCCATCTGGTCGTCCTGCTCGCCCGACTTCGGCGAACGCGGCATCCTCGACCGCTTCGGCCAGATCGCGCCCAAGCTGCTCATCACCTGCGACGCCTACTACTATGCGGGCAAGACCATCCGCATGGCGGACAAGATCGGCAATGTACTGGCGCAGCTGACGAGCGTCACCCGCGCCGTGGTCATCGACTACACCGGTGAGGCCGCATCGATGGCCGCGGGACTCCGTCACGGCGTGACCTTCGACTCTTTCCTCGCGCAACACGCGGCCGGGCCTCTCGCCTTTGCGCAGATGCCCTTCGATCATCCGCTCTACATTCTCTATTCGTCGGGCACGACCGGCATTCCGAAGTGCATCGTGCACCGGGCCGGCGGCATCCTGCTCAAGCACCTGTCCGAGCACGTGCTGAACACCGACACGAAGGCCTCCGACCGTCTCTTCTATTTCTCCACCTGCGGCTGGATGATGTGGAACTGGCTGGTGACGGGCCTGGCCACCGGAGCCACGCTGCTGCTTTACGATGGTTCACCCTTCCATCCCTCCGAACGGGCGCTCTTCGACTTCGCCGATGCGGAGGGCATGACCATCTTCGGCACGTCGGCCAAATACATCGACGCGGTGAAGAAGACCGGCTGGGAACCGAAGCGGACCCACGATCTCGGCAGTCTGCGAACCATGCTGTCGACCGGATCGCCGCTCGCCGCCGAGAGCTTCGACTTCGTCTACGCCGGCATCAAGCAGGACCTGCATCTCGCGTCGATCTCGGGCGGGACCGACATCTGCGGCTGCTTCGTCGGTGGCAACCCCTTCGAGCCAGTCTGGCGCGGCGAGATCCAGGGGCCGATGCTGGGCATGGCGGTCGACGTGTTCGACGATTCCGGCAGGCCGGTCGCCGGCGTCAAGGGTGAACTCGTCTGCGTCAGGCCCTTTCCGTCGATGCCCGTGATGTTCTGGAATGATCCGGATGGCAGCAAGTATCATGCGGCCTATTTCGCCCGCTTCGACAACATCTGGTGTCACGGCGACTTCGCCGAGATCACGCCGCATGACGGCCTGATCATCCATGGCCGCTCCGATGCCACGCTCAACCCGGGCGGCGTGCGCATCGGCACGGCCGAGATCTATGCCCAGGTCGAGCAGATACCGGACGTGGTCGAGGCCATCGCCATCGGCCAGGATTTCGACAATGACGTGCGCGTGGTGCTCTTCGTGCGGCTGCGCTCCGGAGCTGTGCTTGATGAAGCGCTGGTCGCGGCCATCCGGAAGAAGATCCGCGACGGCGCCTCGCCCCGCCACGTGCCTGCGAAGATCCTGGCGGTTGCCGACATTCCGCGCACCAAGTCGGGCAAGATCACCGAGCTCGCGGTGCGCGACGTGGTGCATGGTCGCGAGGTCAAGAACAAGGAGGCGCTGGCCAATCCCGAGGCGTTGGACCTGTTCAGGGACTTGCCTGAATTGCGCTCATGAGGCGCGGGTCGCGCAGCGTGCGCGACAGCAGGATGACCGGAATGAAGCCCACCGCGACGATGGTGAGCGCCGGCAACGCGCTCTCCTCGAGCTGATCGAGCGAGGCCAGCATGAAGACGGTGGTGGCCAGCGTCTCGAAGTCGAAGGGCCGGAGGATGAGCGTCGCCGGCAGTTCCTTCATGCAGTCGACGAAGACGAGCAGGGCTGCCGAGACCAGAGCCGGGCGCAGCAGCGGCAGATGCACCTCGGCGAAGGCCGCGAGCGGGCCGCGGCCCAGCGTGCGCGCCGCCGCCGTCACGTTGGGCGTCACGCGCTCGAGCCCGCTCTCGATGGCGCCGAAGGACACGGCCAGGAAGCGCGCCACGTAGGCGAAGGTCACGGCGGCGATGCTGCCCGAGAGCAGGAGGCCGGTCGAGATGCCGAAGCGGTCCCGCATCAGCGTGTCGATCGCGTTGTCCAGTGCGGCCAGCGGAATGAGCACGCCGATGCCCAGCACCGTGCCGGGGATGGCATAGCCGGTGCTGGCGATGCGGATCATCTTGCGGGTGAAGCCATCCGGCGCAACGCGGTTGGAGTAGCCGAGCACCAGTCCGAGCAGCACCGCGACCAGCGCCGCCAGCGCCGCCAGCGCGAGCGAATGCGAGGCCGCCTTGAGGAAGGCCGCCGAGACCGCCTGGTCCGCGTGCTTGCGCGCGAAGTTCACGAGCGTCGCGGCCGGCACCACGAAGCCGATGACGATGGGCAGGAGGCATGCCAGGAAGGCCAGCCAGCCGCTCGGTCCGGTCAGGCGGACTCGCGCCGCGGGACGGATGCGCTGCGTCGGCATCACGAAGCTCTGCTGGCGGCGCGCGGCGCGCTCGATCCACAGCAGCGCGATGACGAAGACCAGCATCACGGCCGCGATCTGCGCGGCACCTCCGAGATTTCCCTGTGCCAGCCAGGTCGTGTAGATGCCGAGCGTCAGGGTGCGCACGCCGAAGAAGCCGGCGGCGCCGATGTCGTTGAGGCATTCCATGAGGGCGAGGCTCACGCCAACGGCGATGGCCGGACGGGCCAGCGGCAGGGCCACGCGGCGGAAGGCCCCCCAGGCCGTCTGTCCCAGCGCCCGGGCCACTTCCATCTGCATGGCCGGCTGGCGGATGAAGCTCGCGCGCGCGGTGAGGAAGACATAGGGATAGAGCACCATCGACAGCACGAAGATGGCGCCGCCCATGGAGCGGATTTCCGGGAACCAGTAGTCCGCCGGCGTCTTCCATCCGAAGAGCTGGCGGAGCCAGCCCTGCACCGGCCCCGCGTAACTCAGGAGATCGACGTATGTGTAGGCCACGATGTAGCCGGGCATGGCCATGGGCATGAGCGAGGCCCACTGGAAGACGCGGCGGAAGGGAAAGCTGCAGGTGGTCACCAGCCAGGCCACGGCGGTTCCGACGACGAAGGTGACGGTTCCCACCCCGGCCAGCAGCACGACCGTGCGCCAGACGTAGCCGGGCAGGACGGTCGCGACCAGATGCGGCCAGATGTTCTCCGCCGGAGTGGCGGCGAGATAGACGATGGTGAGGGCCGGCACGGCCAGGAGCGCGCCGATGATCGCGGCAGCCACCCGCAGGAGGCGGCTGCCGGAGGCGCGCTGCGAGCCTCTCCGCGGCCGGCCCAGGCTTGCTGCCGTCATTCGGCGAGGACGCGGGTGGTGGGGAAGGTGATCTCGGCCAGCGTGCCCTTGCGCGGCTCGCTGCTGATCGCGAAGGACGCGCGGTTGGCCTCGGTCAGGGCCTTGGTCAGCGGCAGGCCAAGGCCCGTCCCTTGCGCCTCGCGGCCTTCCGTCATCACGCGGCGGAAGGGCTCGAGCGCGGCGCGAAGCTGATCCTCGTTCATCCCGATGCCCGTGTCCTTTACCCGCAGGACCATCTCGCCGGCCGGGGTCAGCTGGCCGGACACGATCACTTCGCCGCCGGGATCGGTGAACTTGACGGCATTCGACAGGAGATTGAGCAGGATCTGGCGCATCGAGCGCAGGTCGGCCACGACATTGGGCAGGCCCGCGGGCCAGGCCTTGCGCAGCACCACGCGCGCCGCGGTGGCCTGCTCCTGCAGCATCTTCATGGCATGGTCGATGACCTCGCCGAGGTTGACCGCGATGAAGTTGAGCTCGAGCTTGCCCGCCTCGACCTTGGCGATGTCGAGCAGGTCGTTGATCAGCGACAGGAGATGGCTGCCGCTGGCATGGATGTCGTTGACGTAGCCGCGGTACTTCTCGTTCTCGATCTCGCCGAAGCGGGCCAGCCGCATGACCTCCGAGAAGCCCATGATGGCATTGAGCGGCGTGCGCAGCTCATGGCTGATGCGGGCCAGGAACTCGGACTTCTGCCGGCTCGTCGCCTCGGCCTTCTCCTTGGCCTCGCGCAGCTCGGCCTCGGTCTTCTTCCACTGCGTGATGTCGCGCACCACGGCGCAGAAGGCCGCCTGCGAGCGGGGCGCCTGCAGCTTGCCGATGGTCAGGAACAGCGGCACGGTGCCACCCTGCTTGACGATGGCCTGCACTTCGCGCCCGTCGTTGAAGACGCTGGCGAGGCCCGGCCCCTGCAGCGCGGCCAGGTAGTCGCGCAGGATGCGCTGGCTGTCAGCGGTGAAGAAGTCGGCGAAGGACTTGCCCGCGACCTCGGCGATCCGATAGCCGAAGATCGCTTCGGCGCCGGCGCTGAAGCTGTGGATGCGAGACTGCGCGTCGAGGGTGATGATGCCGTCGCTCGCCGTGTCGAGGATGGCGCGGAGCTCGTCGTCGGCCTCGGCCTGTCCGTTGCGCTGCGGCAGCTGGATGATCTCCGCCGTCTGCGGCGGCGATGGCCGCTCGGTTTCGGGCTCGGCGGGAGCGGCCTCGGCCTTCGGCGTCTGCACCTCGATGGCGGCGGCCGGTCGCAGGATGAGGCGCCGCGCCGGGCCGCCATGCCAGGGCACCACCGCGACCTGGACCGCGGCCACGGCCGTGCGGCCCCCGTCGGTGACGAACTCCGTGGCCGGAAGGGATTGCGCCAGATTGCCGAAGCGTTGGGTCAGCGCCGCGTCGTTGATGAGGTCTTCCGGTTCATCGAAGCCGAAGAGACGGCAGGCCGAGGGATTTCCGTAGGCGATCTCGCCATCCTTGCAGATCAGCACCGGTTCCTCGCGGCGGTCCAGCGGGCCCCGCAGCACCGCCGGGATATCCGGCCGGCCGCGCGCCGGCGCCGGTGAAGGCGCTCGCATCGCGGGTTCGGGGCGCGGACGCTCCGCCGGCTGCGGTCCTGCGGCCGGTCGTTCCGGCCTCTGGCGGACCTCGGCATTCAGGACCTGGCCCAGCTTCTCGAAGGCGTCCGCATCGGCGGGGGTGAGAGCTGCGGGCGGATCCCCGGGGATCTCCGCTGCCGGGGACTTCGGCTGCAGCGCGCGCTCCAGCAAGCGGCGGTCGGTGATGTCGTCGAGCAGCACAAGCAGCGGGGCGGCTGTCGCGGGCTGGAGCCGCCGCAGCGTGACGCGAAGATCGCGCTGGCCGAGCCGCACCGCCAGGCTCCGCACCATGCTGACGGTGCCGGCCGCCTCGGTGCGCATGAGCAGGTCTTCGGCGACCGAGGCATCGCCCAGCAGGGCTGCGAGGCTGCCGCGCTGGTCGCCGCGCAGCAGCTGCCGGGACGCGGCGTTGAGATGGCAGATGGTGCCGTCTGGTTCCGCCAGAAGGGCGGCCACGGGAAGCAGGTCGAAGGCGGCGCGGATCTCGGTGCCCAGCGCCTCGGCGCGCCGGGCTTCGCTCACGACGGCCACCGCAAGGATGCCGGGCCGGCCGTCGGACAGGGCGTGGACCGTGCAGCGACAGGAGACGGGGGCGTCGCGCCCGGTGGAGGGAAACTGGAGTGCAACGGTCTCGGCCTGACCGCGCGAGAGGGTCCGGGCCAGCGCCGCAATCCGTGCGACCCCCGGCTCGGCCACATCGAAGGGCCGGTCGACGATCTCGAAAAGACTGGAACAGTCGAAGAAGGCCAGCCCGGCTGCGTTGGCCCAGGCGACGCGCGCGCGCGCAGAGTCCCACAGCCAGGCGGCCTCGGCTGCGTCGCGGAGATCCTCGAGCGTGGGCGTGGCTGCGTCGGCCAAGTCCTGCGATCCTGTTGTTGCGGGCCCGGAACGACTGCCGCGCCGTCCGGTCTGGCGGAAGGTTAGCCGAAACGACTCAATTTCGTCCACCTGCTTAACTCGTTGTTTACGCTTGTGGCGTGGTGCAGCGCAAAATCATGTTGCAATGCACAATAGCTGACGCTATATTGCGGTCATCGGTCGCGGTCCGGAGGGGCCGCGGCGCAAGGAGCACCAGATGTCCAGCAAGAAAGTGAAAGCCGACATGAACACCGAGCTTCCGAAGGAAATGACCGCCATGGCCCAGAAGTCCGTCGACCAGGCGCAGGCCGCCTTCGACAAGGCCAGCGAGATCGCCCACAGCAACGTGCAGCTCTTCGACGCGGCTGCCAATGCCACCAAGAACCGCTTCAACGACCTGCAGCTCAAGACCATCGAATTCGTCCAGGCCAACATCAACGCCGGCTTCGGCTTCACCCGCAAGCTGTTCGCGGTGAAGGAGCCGACCGAAGTGTTCAGCCTGCAGCAGGCTTTCCTCAAGGAACAGGCCGAGGCGCTGCAGAAGCAGGCCGCCGAACTCAACGAGCTGACCGTGGCGCTGGCCAAGGAAGCCGTGAAGCCGCTCCAGGATGGCTTCACCAAGTCGTTCAACGACCTGAGCAAGTCGATCGCCGCCTGATTTTCCCTCGAGGCCGCGCCGGAAGGTCCTCCCCCGTCCGGCTGCGACACCCGCAGAGGCCCGCGCGCAAGCGCGGGCCTTTTTGCTGGCTTGAATTCCACGGCGGCAGGCGATAGTACACCGCCCGTGTGCCGCTGTAGCTCAGTTGGTTAGAGCACTAGATTGTGGATCTAGGGGTCCCCCGTTCGAGCCGGGGCAGCGGTACCATCACCCAATCGTCACGCGATCTTGCGGTAGGCCGGAATCGTCAGGAAGGTCACGAAGTCCTTCGACGTGGTCATGGTCCTGAACAGCGCGATGGCGTCCCGGAAGCGTCCGTTGCCATAGGTCTCGGCGCCGATTTC
Organism: Hyphomicrobiales bacterium; assembly: GCA_046349195.1. GTDB lineage: Bacteria > Pseudomonadota > Alphaproteobacteria > Rhizobiales > Aestuariivirgaceae > Aestuariivirga. Next base: position 9,267 of record JAXMCU010000021.1, on the reverse strand, counting down.
ATCTTTCACCTTCGCCATCTCCTCGGCCAGGCATGTCTCGAAGAAGGCAGTGGTCACCTTCTGGCCATTGTCGAGCCTCGCGCCGAACCTGAGCCATTGCCAGATCTGCGCGCGCGCGATCTCGGCCGTGGCCGCGTCCTCCATCAGGTTGTAGAGCGGTACCGCGCCGCGTCCGCGCAGCCAGGCCTCGATGTATTGCACGCCAACCCGGATGTTCTCGCGAAAGCCCTCTTCCGTTCGCGTGCCGGCATGGACCTGCAGCAGCTCCTTCTGCCCGACGTCGACATCCTCGCGCAGCACATAGAGCTGGTTCTGCGTCGGCATCAGATCGTTGAAGATTTCCATCGCCACCGGCACGAGATCGGGATGGGCCACCCAGGTGCCGTCATGGCCGTTGCGCGCCTCGCGTTCCTTGTCGGCCCGCACTCGCTCCAGCGCCACCCGGTTGGCATCGGGATCCTTGCGGTTGGGAATCTGCGCCGCCATGCCGCCCATCGCGAAACAGCCGCGGCGGTGGCAGGTCTTGACCAGCAGGGCCGAATAGGCCGCGAGAAACCCGTCCGACATGACAAGCTGCGACCGGTCTGGCAGGAGATAGGACTTGTTGGCGGCGAAGGTCTTGATAAAGGAAAAGATGTAGTCCCAGCGGCCGCAGTTCAGACCGGCCATGTGGTCGCGCAGCTCGTAGATGATCTCGTCCATCTCGAAGGCGGCTGGCAGGGTTTCGATCAGCACCGTGGCCTTGATGGTGCCGAGCGGCATGCCGAGCCGGCTCTGGGCGAAGACGAAGACCGAATTCCATAGCCGGGCCTCGAGATGGCTCTCCAGCTTGGGCAGGTAGAAATAGGGGCCCGAGCCCTTGGCGATGGTCGTCCGGGCATTGTGGAAGGCATAGAGGCCGAAGTCGAACAGCGCGCCGGAGACTGACTTGCCGTCGACCGCGAGATGAGCCTCGTCCAGATGCCAGCCGCGCGGCCTGACCATCAGCACCGCCGGCTTTTGCCCCAGCGCATAGCGCTTGCCGCTGACCCGGTCGACGTGGTCCATGGCGCTGGTCCAGCGATCCATCAGGTTGAGCTGGCCCTGGAGCAGGTTGTCCCAGGTTGGCGCGTTGGAATCCTCGAAATCCGCCAGGAACACCCGGGCGCCGGAATTCAGCGCGTTGATGATCATCTTGCGGTCAGTGGGACCGGTGATTTCGACCCTGCGGTCGCGCAGGTCGGGCGGAATCGGCGCCACCTTCCAGTCGCCGGCGCGAATGGCCGCCGTCTCGGGCAGGAAGTCTGGCAGGAGGCCTCGGTCGAAATCCTTCTGGCGCGCCGCGCGCCGCGCCAGCAGTGCCTTGCGCTCGCCCTCGAACTGGCGGTGCAGGTCGGCAACGAAACCGAGTGCCGCCGGCGTCAGCACGCGGTCATAGGCCTTGGCCGCTTTCACCGTGAGGGTGACGCCCTTGGGAAGTTTCGCCATGATTCTCAGTCCCCGCGGATCGGCTTGAATTTTTCCGGAATAGGCCCGCCATAGGCCCAGTCAAGCAGTTCCACGGTATGAACCACCGGAATTCCCAGCCCGGTGGAAATCTGGGTGATGCAGCCGAGATTGCCGGTGGCCACGGCTTCGGGCGCCGTCGACAGGATGTTGGCCACCTTGCGGTCGCGCAGCCGGGTGGCAAGCGCGGGCTGCAGCATGTTGTAGGTGCCGGCAGACCCGCAGCACAGGTGGCCTTCGGGCACGTCCGCCACGGTGAAGCCGGCCCGGCGCAGCAGGGCCGCGGGCTGGGCCACGATCTTCTGGCCATGCTGCATGGAACAGGCGGAATGATAGGCGATCCGGAGGCTGCCGCTGCCTTGCGGAAGATCGAGGCCGGCGAGGAATTCGGTCACGTCCCTGGCCTTGGCGGAGATGGCTGCGGCCTTGTCTGCATAGGCGGGGTCGAGCCTGAGCATGTGGCCATAGTCCTTGATCGTGGTGCCGCAGCCCGAGGCGGTGACGATCACCGCCTCGACATCGGCTTTCGTCCACTGGTCGACCGAGCGCCGGGCGCGGGCCAGCGCATCGTCCTCCAGTCCCATGTGATGGGTGAGCGAGCCGCAGCAGGCCTCCTCGCCCGAGACCACGACCTCGTAGCCGAGCCGTGTCAGCAGCCGGATGGCGGCGGCATTGATGCCGGGATCGAGCACGCTCTGCACGCAGCCCATGAGCAGGGCGACGCGACCCTTGCGCGGTCCCTCGGCCGGATAGGTCCCGGGCATTCCGAAGCGTTCCGGCGTCGGCATGCGCGCCGGCACGAGTCCGAGCACGGCGTCGACCCGGCTGGCGCCGAAGGATCGCGCGACGGGGCGCAGCGGGCGGGCCATGCGCGCCGCGATCAGCGCCAGCCTGAACAGCCGGGGACGCGGCATGGTTAGGGCCAGCGCTGCGCGCAGCAGCCGCTCGAAGGGAGGCCGCCGGTAGGTCTCCTCCACGTGGGCGCGGGCGGCATCGACGAGATGCATGTAGTTCACGCCCGAGGGACAGGTGGTCATGCAGGACAGGCAGGAGAGGCACCGGTCAATGTGCTTCACTGTCTCGGCGGTGGCCGGGCCGCCGGTCTCGAGCATGTTCTTGATGAGGTAGATGCGGCCGCGCGGACTGTCGAGCTCATCGCCCAGCAGCACGTAGGTGGGGCATGTGGCAGTGCAGAATCCGCAATGTACGCACTTGCGCAGGATTGTGTTGGCCTCGGCGGTGCGCGGGTCGGCAAGCTGGTCTGCGGTGAAGGCGGTCTGCATCAGACTCCCCGATACATGCGGCCGGGGTTGTACAGGTGACGCGGGTCGAAGGACGACTTGACCCGGGCCGTCAGCTGGGCAAGCGCCTGGGGCTGTGGCTGGAACACGTCGACGGCCGCGCGCACGGCCGCCGGCGCGCGGATGAGCGTGGCGTGACCGGATGGCAGCGCCGCGCGGATGGCCGCGGCGGATGCATCGTCCGTAGGCGGAACATCGAGCCAGACGAGGCCGCCGGCCCAGTCGAACAGGTAGCGGACGTCCAACGCGGCCCGCAGCGTGGCGACGATCTCGGGCACCTGCGACGGCGTGACCGACAGGCGCCAGACATGACGGTCATGACCGTCGGCAAGTGGCGTGACGTCGCGGATGCGCTGCCAGACCTCGCCCGATGCCCTGGTTGCCAGCACCTGCACGGGCCGGGCCAGGAGCCTGGCCAGCGCGTCGCGGCGGGCGGCCACCGAGGCCGCGATGCCCTCGAGGCGGAGATAGGTTCCCTCGCCCGGAACATGGGCCGCCCCCGACACCTCGCATGCCGATTGCATGGCTACGCTCATCGTCGCCACCGCGGCGCGATCGTCGAGGCCCTCGATCACCATCGTCTCCTCGGTTTCGGGTCGTGGCAGCACCTTGAGGGTGATGGAAGTGAGTGCGGCGAGCGTGCCGTGGGATCCGGTCATGAGCTTCGGCAGGTCATAGCCGGTGACGTTCTTGACCACCCGCGCGCCCGCCTTGAAGATCTCGCCGCGTCCCGAGACGCCGCGGATGCCCAGGATGTGATCGCGCACCGCGCCGGCCTTGATGCGGCGCGGGCCCGACAGGTTGCAGGCGACCAGCCCGCCCAGTGTGCCGCTGTGGGCGCTGCCCAGGAGGCGCGACAGGTCGGGCGGCTCGAAGGCCAGCTGCTGGCCGCGTTTCGCGATCAGCGCCTCGACCTCCGCCAGCCGGGTTCCCGCCCCGGCCTCGAGGATCAGCTCCTCTGGTTCATAGACGGCAAGCGCGTCGAGTCCCGACAGGTCGAGGCCGCGCGCGGCCTGCACCGGGCGGCCGAGAGTCCGTTTGGTTCCGGTGCCGACGATCTCGAACGGACCGTCGGCGGCGGCGACAAGCTCCGCCAGCTCGGCCTCCGAGCCCGGTTTCACGGCATCCGTCATCAGAATCTCGGGATCTCGGGAAAGGGCAGCTGCCCGCCACGCACATGCATGCGGCCCAGCTCGGCACAGCGGTGCAGGGTGGGAAAGACCTTGCCCGGATTGAGCAGGCCCTGGTCGTCGAAGGCGCATTTCACGCGCTGCTGCTGGTTGAGGTCGGTCTCGGAGAACATCTCGGGCATGAGGTCGCGCTTCTCGATACCCACGCCATGTTCGCCGGTGAGCACGCCGCCCGCCCGGACACAGAGGCGCAGGATGTCGGCGCCGAAATTCTCGGCGCGCTCGAGCTGGTCGGGATCATTGGCGTCGAACAGGATCAGCGGATGCAGGTTGCCGTCGCCGGCATGGAAGACATTGGCCACGCGCAGGCCGTACTGCGTCGACAGCTGCGCCATGCCGCGCAGCACCTCGGGCAGCTTCTTGCGGGGGATCGTGCCGTCCATGCAGATGTAGTCGGGCGAGATCCGGCCTACCGCCGGAAAGGCCGCCTTGCGCCCGGCCCAGAACAGCAGGCGTTCGCTTTCGGACTGCGAGATGCGCAGCGTGCGCGAGCGGTTGGCCTTGGCGATGTCCGACACGCGGGCGATGAGCTGGTCGACTTCCACCTGCGGCCCGTCGAGTTCGACGATGAGCAGGGCCTCGACGTCGAGCGGATAGTCCGCATGGACGAAATCCTCGGCGGCGTGGATGGCGGGCCGGTCCATCATCTCCATGCCGCCCGGGATGATTCCGGCCGAGATGATGTCGGCCACGCACTGGCCGGCATCCTCGCTCGACGGGAAGCCCACCAGCACGGCCCGTGCCGTCTCGGGCTTCTGCAGGATACGTACCGTGACCTCGGTCACCACCCCGAGCAGGCCTTCCGAGCCCGTCATCAGGCCGAGCAGGTCGTAGCCCTCGCTGTCCAGGTGCTTGCCACCCAGCCGGATCACCTCGCCGGTGATCAGCACCATTTCGATGCCCAGCACGTTGTTGGCGGTGAGGCCATACTTGAGGCAGTGAACGCCGCCGGAATTCTCGGCCACGTTGCCGCCGATGGAACAGGCGATCTGCGAGGAGGGGTCCGGGGCATAGTAGAAGCCGCGGTGTTCCACTGCTCTGGTGATTCCCAGATTGGTGACGCCCGGCTGCACCACGGCGCAGCGGTTGTCGTAGTCGATGTCGAGAATCCGGTTGAAGCGGGCCATGCCGAGCAGGATGCCATCGGCCAGTGGCAGGGCTCCGCCCGACAGCGAGGTGCCGGCCCCGCGCGGCACCACCTTGACGCCATTGGCATGCGCGTAGCGCAGCACGGCCGCGACCTGCGCGGTGGTCTCGGGCAGCACCACCACCAGCGGCAGCTGGCGATAGGCGGTCAGCCCGTCGGTCTCGTAGGCCCGCATCTCGACCGGGGCCTCGATCACCCCTTCGCCCGGCACGATGCGGCGAAGTGCAGCGGCGATTTCCGCTCTTCGGCCTATTGTGGCCGGGTCAGGAATGGGCATCTTGAGCATTGGTCGTCAGGTGATCCGTTTCACGCTTTCGACACTATCTTGTACTGCAATTCCCGTCCGTTCAAAGCGCAATCCGCGCGATTTCCTGGAGCAACCAAGATGAAGAAGTCCGTTCCCCTCGCCCTGGCCCTGCTGGCAGGCCTCAGCCTGCCCGCGCTTGCCGACGGTGACGTCGAGAAGGGCAAGGCCGTGTTCAACAAGTGCAAGGCCTGCCACGAGAACGAGAAGGGCGTGAACAAGGTCGGGCCCACTCTCAAGGGCGTGATCGGCCGTGCCACCGCCTCGGTACCCGACTACAAGTATTCCGACGCCATGCTGGAATATGCCAAGACCAATCCGGTCTGGGACGATGCCCACTTCCTGAAATACATCGAGAACCCCAAGGCCTCGGTGCCGAAGACCAAGATGGCCTTCCCCGGTCTTCCCAAGGAAGAGGACCGCGTCAATCTCCTCGCCTATCTCAAGACCATGAACTGACGCCAAAACGGCTTGCGGGGCAGCGCCGGGGCTGGCAAAACGCCAGCCTCACGCAGCTGCCCCGAGCCCCATGACCCAGACTTCTCCCCGCGTCGGCCTCTTCGTCACATGCCTGGTCGACCTGATGCGGCCATCCGTCGGGTTTGCAGCGGTGAAGCTGCTCGAGGACGCGGGCTGTACCGTGGAAGTGCCCGAGGCGCAGACCTGTTGCGGCCAGCCCGCCTTCAATTCCGGCGACCGCCGCACCGCCCAGGACCTTGCGTTGAAGACCATTGCCGCCTTCAAGGGCTTTGACTATGTCGTGGCGCCCTCTGGGTCTTGCGGCGGCATGATCGTGAAACACTATCCCGAACTCTTCGCCGAGGGCACGGTCGAACATGGCGAGGCCCTGGACCTTGCCGCGCGCAGCCACGAGCTCGTGTCCTTCCTCACCCGCGTGCTGAAGATCAAGGCGGTCAAGGCCAGTTTTCCGGCCAAGGCCACCTATCACGATTCCTGTTCCGGCCTGCGCGAGCTGGGCATCCGCAGCGAACCGCGCCAGCTGCTGGCCGGCGTGGAAGGCGTGACCCTGCGCGAGATGACCGACGCGGACGTCTGCTGCGGCTTCGGCGGCACCTTCTGCGTGAAGTATCCCGGCATCTCCGACAAGATGCTGGAGAAGAAGGTAAAGCACATCGCCGCCACCGGCGCCGACACGCTGATCGCCGGCGATCTCGGATGCCTGATGAACATGGCCGGCAAGCTGAAGCGCGAGGGCTCGCACATCCGGGTGCGCCATGTGGCCGAGGTGCTGGCGGGCGACGTCGCGACGCCGCCCATCGCGGAGGCCGAGTGATGGACGAGAGCACGGCGACATTCCCGGAGAACGTGGCCCGCGCCCTGGCCGACGGCCAGCTGCAGCACGCCATGACCGAGACCGGGCCGCGCTTCATCCAGAAGCGCGCCAAGGCCCGCGACGCGCTGCCCGAATTCGATGCGCTGCGCGACCAGGCGCGCGACATCAAGGACCATGTCCTCGAATTCCTCGACGTCTATCTCGAGCGCTACGAGGCCAAGGTGAAGCTGGCCGGCGGCAACGTGCACTGGGCGGCCACGGCCGAGGAGGCGCGCTCCGCCATTCTCGGCATCTGCCAGCGGGTCAGGGCCCGCACGGTGACGAAGGGCAAATCGATGATCTCCGAGGAGATCGAGCTCAACCATCACCTCGAGGCCCACGGAATCCAGCCGATCGAGACCGACCTTGGCGAGTACCTGATCCAGATCCGCAACGAACGGCCGAGCCACATCATCGCCCCGGCCGTGCATCTGACGCGCGACCAGATCGAGGCGGACTTCCGCAAGGCCCACACCCATCTCGATCCGAAGCGCGACCTGACGGAGATCCCGTCGCTGGTCGAGGAGGCGCGTCAGGTCCTGCGCCAGAAGTATCTCGACGCCGATGTCGGCATCACCGGCGCAAACTTCCTGGTGGCCGAGACGGGCACCTCGATCATCGTGACCAACGAGGGCAACGGCGATCTCACCCAGATCCTGCCCAAGGTACATGTGGTGATCGCGTCGATCGAGAAGATCGTGCCCACGCTCGAGGACGCCTCCACCATCCTGCGCGTCCTGGCCCGTTCGGCGACCGGCCAGGACTTCTCGAACTACACCACGCTCTCGACCGGACCGAAGCGGGCGGGCGATCCCGACGGGCCGGAGGAGTATCACGTCGTCATTCTCGACAATGGCCGGTCCGACGTGCTGGGCAGCGAGTTCCAGGACATGCTGCGCTGCATCCGCTGCGGCGCCTGCCTCAACCACTGCCCGGTCTATCAGGCGGTCGGCGGCCATGCCTATGGCTGGGTCTATCCCGGTCCCATCGGCTCGGTGGTGACGCCGGCGCTGGTCGGCATCGAGAACGCGAAGCATCTCCCCAATGCTTCCACCTTCTGCGGCCGCTGCGAGGAGGTGTGCCCCATGCGCATTCCGCTGCCCCGGCTGCTGCGGCACTGGCGCGAGAAGGAATTCGAGAAGCACCTGCAGCCCGCCGCCGTCCGCTCGGGCCTTGGCGTCTGGGGCTTTTTCGCCAGGCGCCCGAAGCTCTATCACGCGGCCACCGCGCTTGCCGCCCGTGTGCTGCGCAACCGCGGTCACGGCACGGGTCGCATGTCGAGCCTGCCCTTCGCCGGCGGCTGGACGCGATACCGCGACTTTCCGGCGGCCCAGGGCAAGACCTTCCAGCAGATGTGGAAGGAGCGCCGCCCATGAGCCGCGATGCCATCCTGGCGAAGATCCGGGCGCGCACGTCGACGGGCGACGAGGAAACCCGTCGCATGATCGTCGACGAGCGCCTGGCCGAACACCGCCGCAATCTCATTCCGGCGCGCGGTCAGGGCGACGAGGACCACCGCATCCGCGTCTTCACCGACATGATGCTGGCGGTCGGCGGCAGCGTGGAGCTGCTCGACGACATCAATGACGTGCCCCAGGCCATCGCGGCCTATCTGCGCAACGGCAATCTTCCCGCACAGGTCCGGCGTGGAGCCGATCCGGTGCTGGCGAAGCTGCCCTGGCACCGCAGCGGCGCGCTGCAGGTCGACGAGGGCCGCGCCGTGGACTCGGACCGCGCCTCCGTCACCCGCGCCTTCGCTGGCGTGGCCGAATCGGGCACCATCGTGCAGGTCTCGGGCAGCGACAATCCGACCACACTCAACTTCCTTCCCGAGGCCCATATCGTGGTGCTGGAGGCGGGCCGGCTCGTCGCCAGCTACGAAGAAGCCTGGAGCCGGCTGCGCGAGGCCTTTGGCGAGGGCACCATGCCGCGCAGCGTCAACATGATCTCGGGCCCCTCGCGCACCGGCGACATCGAGCAGACCATCGTGAGGCCGGCGCATGGCCCCAAGAACATGCACGTCATCATCGTCCGCTGACGCGGGCGCCTCGCCATGAGCCTGCAGAACCGCGTCGATCCCTGGGGCGACATCCATGCCGTGCCGCAGCGCGGCACCATGCTGGGCAATCGCGGCGGCCGCTTTCACCGTGACGACCGCACGCTCGGGCGCCGCCGCTGGGCGACGCAGCACTGGATCTGCTGCGAGCTGAGCTACAAGGGCCTGCATCACGAGGCCATGGGTCGGGGCTACACGTCGCTCTTCTTCCTGGACGAGGTCACGGCACTCGCCGCCGGGCATCGGCCCTGCTTCTTCTGCCGGAGCTCCGAGGCAAGGGCCTTCCTCGGTGGCCGGCGCGTCGGCGACTTTGACCGCGCGCTCCACGCCGAGCGGCTTGCGCCGCGTCCCGAGGCGGACCTGGGTGAGCTGGCCGACGGCACCATGGTGGACCTCGCTGGCACGGCCTTCGCGCTGCGGGGCGGCCGGCTCCTGCCCTGGTCCTTCGACG
>JAXMCU010000020.1:0-59934 GCA_046349195.1 Hyphomicrobiales bacterium | reverse complement strand
GTGATCGCCATGGCTGACCGTGCGACGTCTTCGGCAGCCATCGTGTTCCTTCATGGCACGGGCGGCCATCCCGCACAGTGGAACAGGATCTGCGAGGCCTTTGGCGGAAGCCGGCGGATGATCCGCCAGGATCTGCCAAGTCACCGGTGTCTGGGCGGGTCCGCCGCGCGCATGACCGCGGCCGAGGAGGCACAGGCGCTTGTGAGGGCGTGGGGCAATCTCGGCGCGCCGGTGCACCTCGTGGGTCACTCCTATGGCGGCGCGCTCGCGCTGCGGATCGCGTTGCAGTTTCCGGCGCGGGTCCAGAGTCTCACGCTGATCGAGCCGGCGGCGTTCCACTTCCTCCGCGACGGCAGCAGCCTGGAGCGGAGCATGTTCGCCGACATTGCCCAGCTGGAAGCGCGAATCCGGCAGGCAGTGGATGCCGGCGACCCGGCTTCAGGCGTTGCCCAGTTCCTGGATTTCTGGAGCGGGCCGCAAAGCTGGGACCGGCTTCCCGGCTGCCGGAGGGCGCTGCTGGCCGGGCAGGCCGACCTGATACTCGGCAACTTCGCCGCAATCTTCGGCGAGAGTGGTCCGCTTGCGTCATGCAGCAGCATCGCTTGTCCGGTGCTGGGCGTGATTGGCGATCAATCGCCCTGTCTCGTGCAGCATCTTGCCCGGCTGATCGTCGGCCAGGTGGACGGAGGCCAGGTGATCCAGATCGGCGGCGCGGGGCACATGTCGCCGCTCACCCATCCAGCCGTCATCGCCGCCGCGCTCCGGCATCACGTGGCGACAGCCGAACGCCAGCGACGACGCATGACCCGCGCGGCCTGATTGCCGCCCGACACCGTTCAACCGACAACCAATCCACTGGAGCTTTCGATGATGAAGACCTCTCTACACCCCGAGACGCTTGCCATCCATGCCGGCCCCCGCTGCGACGAGGCCACCGGTGCCGTCGCGGTGCCGATCTACCAGACCACGTCCTATCAGTTCCGCGACACGGCTCATGCCGGCAATCTCTTCGCGCTCAAGGAACTGGGCAACATCTACAGCCGCATCATGAACCCCACCTGCGATGCGCTCGAGAAGCGCATGGCGGCGCTGGAAGGTGGCGTGGCGGCCATGTGCGTGAGCTCCGGCCAGGCCGCAACCGCGCTGGCCATCCAGAACATCTGCGGTGTCGGCGACAATATCGTGAGCTCGACCGATCTCTACGGCGGGACGTGGAATCTCTTCGCCAATACCTTCAGGACGATGGGCATCGAGGTTCGCTTCGTCGATCCGGAGAACCCCGAGGCCTTCCGCGCCGCGACCGACTCCCGCACCCGCGCCTACTATGCCGAGACCCTGCCGAACCCGAAGCTCGCCGTCTTCCCCATCGCGGAGGTGGCGAAGATCGGCCGCAGCCTGGGCGTGCCGCTGATGATGGACAACACCGCCGCGCCCGTGCTCTGCCGGCCAATCGAACATGGTGCCGCGGTGGTCATCTACTCGACGACGAAGTACATCGGCGGCCACGGGACCTCGATCGGCGGGATGATCGTCGATGGCGGAACCTTCGACTGGGCGGGCTCAGCCGCGCGCTTTCCGATGCTGACGAAACCGGATCCCAGCTATCACGGCGCGGTGTGGACCGAGGCCGCCAGGCCGCTGGGCCCCATCGCCTACATCCTGAAGGCGCGGGTGACACTGCAGCGCGACCTCGGCATGTCGATGAGCCCCTTCAACGCCTTCCTGTTCCTGCAGGGACTGGAAACGCTGCCGCTGCGGATGCGTGAACACTGCCGCAATGCTGCGCAGGTGGCGGCGTTCCTGGCCGGTCATCGCGCCGTGACGGGCGTGATCTATCCCGGACTGGGCCAGTCGCCCGCGCAGGCTGAGCGGGCGCAGAACCACCTCAGGGGCGGCCGGGGCGGTCTTGTCGGCTTCGAGATCCGGGGCGGGCAGCAGGCGGGTCAAAGATTCATCGATGCCCTGAAGATGATCTACCATGTGGCCAACATCGGCGACGTGCGAACCCTCGCCATCCACCCGGCGTCGACGACGCATTCCCAGCTCTCGCCCGACGAGCAGATGGCGACCGGCGTGACTCCCGGCTACGTGCGCCTGTCGGTGGGAATCGAGAATCCCGAGGACATCATTGCCGACATCGACCAGGCCCTGGCGGCCAGCCAGTCGAAGGTGGCGCGCGCGGCCTGAGCCCTTCGGGCCCCGAGGCCCGCGGCCCGGCAGTACCACAGCGCGGCGGTTTCCGGCCTTGCCAGCCGGGGACCGCCATATGCCGCCGTACAAACCATCGTTTGACCTAGGGCGCCACTCCGCCTACCTGTGTCTCCGCCAGCTGGCCGGATGACCGCCGCCGCAAGTCCCGAAAGGGCGCGGGGGAGGAAAGTCCGGGCTCCATGGAAACACGGTGCCGGGTAACGCCCGGCGGGGGCAACCCCAGGGACAGTGCCACAGAAAAGATACCGCGACCGGGGCTTGCCCCGCCGCAAGGGTGAAATGGTGCGGCAAGAGCGCACCGCGCCTCCGGCAACGGCGGCGGCAGGGCAAACCCCACCGGGAGCAAGACCGAATAGGGACGGCACGGGCCGCAAGGTCCAGGGGGGTTTCCGCCTCCGCCGTCCGGGTAGGTCGCGCGAAGCGTCCGGCGACGGGCGCTCCAGATGAATGGTCATCCAGTGGCGGGAAACCGCCATGGACAGAACCCGGCTTACAGGCCGGCTGGCGCCTTTCCCCATCCCCGCCTGAATCAAATTTGAAACCATTTGTTAAGACTGCCGTGGGCATTGTCGGCATGAGCCTTAACGCATTGTTCACCCTGATTTTCCGCGCATGACCGCCGATACCGCCATTGCCCAGCCGCCGCATGTGCCGGTCATGCTCGACCAGGTGCTGGCGCAGCTGTCTCCGGCCGATGGGCGCATCTATGTCGACGGGACCTTCGGGGCAGGTGGCTACAGCCGGGCCATTCTTGCCGCGGCGCGCTGCCGGGTCATTGCCATCGACCGCGATCCGGCAGCCATCGCGGCGGGCCGCACCCTCGCGGAGGCCCAGGACGGCCGCCTCATGCTGGTCGAAGGGCGCTTTGGCGACATGATGGATCTCCTCGCGGCCCGGGGGATCGCATCGGTCGACGGCGTGGTCATCGACATCGGAGTCTCCTCGATGCAGATCGACGATGCCGCGCGCGGATTTTCCTTCATGCGCGATGGGCCGCTCGACATGCGCATGTCGCAGTCGGGAACCTCCGCGGCCGACGTGGTGAATAGCCTGCCGCAGGATGTGCTGAGCAATATCATCTACACCTTCGGCGAAGAGCCGCGCGCCCGTGCCATTGCAAGAGCGATCGTCGCCAGCCGGGACGAGGCGCCGATCTCCACCACCGCGGCGCTGGTGCGTGCGGTGGAACGCGCGGTGGGCCGGCAACGCCCGCAGGATCGCATCCATCCCGCGACCCGCACCTTCCAGGCGCTCCGCATCCATGTGAACGGCGAGCTTGACGAGCTCGTTGAGGCCCTGCACGCGGCCGAGCGGCTGCTGTCGCCGGGCGGCCGCCTCGTGGCGGTGACCTTCCATTCCCTCGAGGACCGCATCGTCAAGCGCTTCCTGGCCGACCGCGCCGGGCGCCTGCCGCAGGCCTCGCGCCACATGCCGCAATCCGCGCAGGACCAGGCACCAAGCTTCACGCTGCCGTACAAGGGCCACCTGTCCGCAATGCCTGCGGAGGTCGCCGCAAATCCGCGCGCGCGTTCGGCCAAGCTGCGCGCCGCCATCCGCACCGAGGCGCCGCCCATGCCGCCGATCGCCGACGACATCGCGCTGCGCCCCAACCTGTCGACGAGGCACTGATGCACAAGTTCCTCAATGCCATCCTGGTCATGGTCGCGCTGGTCTCCGGCTTCGTGCTCTATTCGCTGGAGCACACGACGCGCGGACTGGAACGGCAGATCGCCCGGCTCGAGTCCGATTTCGCGCGCGAGCAGGAGAACATCAAGTTCCTGAACGCCGAGTGGAGCAGTCTCACCCGGCCGGACCGGCTCAAGGCGCTGGCGGCGCAGTATCTCGGCCTTCAGCCGCTGCAGTCGACCCAGATCGTGACGCCCGCCGAACTGGCGCAGCGCGTGCCGGCCGAACCGGTCATCAAGCTCGAAGCTGACGGGCACGATCCCATCGGCTCCATCATCGACAAGATGCAGTGACCCATGACCCAGATTGCCATGCCATCGCCCGAGGACGAAATCCGGCCTGAACAGGGAAGGCTCGCCGGGCAGAACCGGATCCGGCTGATTGCCTTGTGCTTCGTCGGCGCCTTCATGGCCATCTCCGTGCAGCTGTCGCTGCTGACGATCTGGCCGAGGACCGGGGAGGAGAAGGACACGGCGGTCCGCGAGGCACCGCTGCCGCGCCCGGACATCGTCGACCGCAACGGCGTGCTGCTGGCGACCGATATCGCGGTCGCCTCGCTCTACGCCGATCCGCGCAAGATCATCGACATCGACGAGGCGGTTGAGCTACTCACCGCAACGCTTCCGGACCTCGATGCCAAGACGCTGCGCCAAAAGCTGACCCAGCCCAACAAGGCCTTCACCTGGCTCAAGCGCCAGGTCACGCCGGAAGAGCGCGACGCTGTCTACAACCTCGGCATTCCCGGCGTCGGCTTTGTCAACGAACGCCGCCGCGTCTATCCGCAGGGCCATCTCTCGTCCCATGTCGTGGGCTATGTCGACCTCGATACCAAGGGCATCGCGGGCATCGAGAAGTTCCTCGACGGGCAGGGCGCGATCTACACGGCATCGCTCGCCGATCCGAGCGAGCACAAGACCGCGCCGGCGCAGATGTCGATCGACATCCGGGTGCAGGCCGCGCTGATCGACGAGCTGTCACAGGCCATCACGAAGTTCCGGGCCATCGCGGGCGGCGGCATTGTCATGGACATCACCACGGGCGAGGTGATCGGCCTCGTGTCGCTGCCGGACTTCAATCCGAACCAGGAGAACAAGAACTTCTCCAGGGACCAGATGAACAAGATGACCAGCGGCGTCTTCGAACTGGGATCGGTCATCAAGGCGGTGACCTTCGCCATGGCGCTGGACTACGGCACGGCAACGCTGCAGAGCCGCTACGACGCGCGCTTCCCGCTGGTGATCGGCAATGCCCGGATCAACGACTATCACGCCAAGCGGGCCGTGCTGTCGCTGCCGGAGATCTTCACGAATTCCTCGAACATCGGCACCGCGCGCATGGCGCTGGAGGTGGGCACGGAGCGGCACCAGGAGTTCCTGCGCCGGGTGGGCCTTTTCGACCGCCTGATCACCGAGCTTCCGGAAAGCGCCAAGCCATTGCTGCCCAAGCACTGGAGCAAGCTTGCCACGGCGACGGCGGCCTTCGGCCACGGTTTTGCCGTGCAGCCGCTGCAGGGTGCGGCCGTCGTGGCCGGACTTCTGAATGGCGGATACCTGATGACTCCGACCTTCCTGCGGCGCAGCCCGGAAGAAGCCATGGTCATGGCCAAACAGATCGTGAAGCCCCAGACCAGCGAGACGTTGCGCTATCTGTTCCGGCTCAATGCCGAGGAGGGCACGGCCGAGAAGGCCGACGTCATCGGCTATCGCGTCGGCGGCAAGACCGGCACGGCGGAGAAGGTGGTGGCGGGACGCTATTCCAAGGACAAGCGCCTCAATTCCTTCATCGGCGCCTTCCCGATGGACCAGCCCAGGTATCTGCTGCTGGTGATGCTGGATGAACCGAAGGCCACGCCCGAGACCTATGGCTTCGCCACGTCCGGCTGGAACGCGGTTCCGACCGCAGGGAAGATCATCGAGCGCATCGCGCCGATGCTGGGCGTCGAGCCGCGCTTCACCGCCGACGACCTGGCGAAGATCGAGAAGCAGAAGAAGGCGAAGAAGGGCTGAGACCGGTGACCGTGTCGCTCGCCAGACTGATCGGGGATGATGCCGCGGTTCCGGCCGGAACCGGGGGCATCGCCGTGAGTGGACTGACCTCCGACAGCCGTTCGGTCAAGCCCGGCTTCCTGTTCGCCGCGCTGCCGGGCTCCAGCGTCGACGGCACGGCCTTCGTCGCGCAGGCCGTTGCCAACGGTGCCGCGGCCGTGCTTGCCGGCAAGAACGTCGCCGCGTCCGGCGTACCCGTGATCGCGGTCGCCAATCCGCGCAAGGTCTTCGCGCACATGGCGGCGCGCTTCTACGGGCGCCAGCCGGATCTGATCGCGGCCGTCACCGGCACCAATGGCAAGACCTCGGTGGCCTCCTTCGTGCGCGAGATCTGGACCGCCATGGGCTTCCGCGCCGCGAGCCTTGGCACGGTGGGCGTGGTCGGGCCCTCGGGCGTGATGGAACTCCAGCACACGACGCCGGATCCGGTCGCGCTGCATCAGATCGCGCTCCGCCTGGCGGAGGATCATGTCGAGCATCTGGCGCTCGAAGCCTCGAGCCACGGGCTTGACCAGTATCGCCTCGACGGGCTGCGGATATCGGCCGGCGCCTTCACCAATATCACCCGCGACCATCTCGACTACCATCCCTCCTTCGAGGCCTACTTCGATGCCAAGATGCGGCTGTTCGCGGAGCTGCTCGCGCCAGGCGCGCCGGCCGTCATCAACATGGATTCGCCGCAGGGCGCCGAGGTCGAGCGCCGCTGCAAGGCCCGGGGGCTGCGCAGCGTCACGGTCGGCCATTCCGGGGCCGCGCTGAAGCTTCTACGCTGCGAGCGCGACGGATTCGGCCAGCGCCTGGAGGTCCAGGGACCGACGCGGCGCCACGCCCTGCTGCTGCCGCTGGTCGGCGAATTCCAGGTCTCGAACGCCCTGGTGGCGGCGGGTCTGGTGATCGCCACGGGCGGCGAGGAGGTGCTTGCCATGCATTGCCTGGAATCGCTGAAGGGCGCGAAGGGCCGCCTCGAGCTGGTGGCGCGGGCAAAGTGGGGGACGCCCGTCTTCGTCGACTATGCCCACACGCCCGATGCGCTGGAGAACGCCATCGTTTCGCTCAGGCCCTATGTGACGGGAAAGCTGTCGGTCGTCTTCGGCTGCGGCGGCGACAGGGACCGGGGCAAGCGTCCGCAGATGGGGGCGGTGGCTGCGCGGCTGGCCGACCGCGTCTACGTGACCGACGACAATCCGCGCAGCGAGGATCCGGCCCTCATCCGCCGCGAAATCCTCGCGGCGAGCCCGGGCGCCATCGAAATCGGCGGCCGCGGCATGGCAATCCGGACGGCGATCGACGATCTCGCCGCCGGAGACATCCTGCTGGTTGCCGGCAAGGGCCACGAGGAAGGCCAGAAGATTGGCGCCACCATCATTCCATTCAGCGACCACGAGGCCGTGAAGGCGGCCATCGCAGGAGACGACTACCATGGCTGATGACGCTCTCTGGTCGGTGCGCGAACTCGTCGATGCCACCCATGGCACGATCGAGGGGACGGTGACCCGTTCCCTGACCGGAGTCACCATCGACTCGCGTGCGGTTGCGCCGGGCGAGATCTTCGTCGCCATCAAGGGCGAGAAACACGACGGCCATGACTTCGTCGCCGCGGCACTCGGCGCCGGTGCCGGCCTGGCCGTCGTCTCGCGTCCGACCGCTACGATGAAGGCCGCCGGTCCGCTGCTGGTGGTGGCCGGCGATCCGCTGCGCGGGCTCGAGGACATGGGCCGCGCCGCACGGGCCCGCTCGCAGGCGCAGATCGTCGGGGTGACCGGCAGCGTCGGCAAGACCAGCACGAAGGAAATGCTCAAGGTGGCGCTCCAGGCCTCGGGCAAGACGCATGTGTCCGCCGCCTCCTACAACAATCACTGGGGCGTTCCGCTGACGCTGGCGCGGATGCCGCGCGACGCGGCCTTCGCCGTCTTCGAGATCGGCATGAACCACGCGGGTGAGATCACGCCGCTGGTGGGCATGGTCCGGCCGCAGGTGGCAATCGTCACCACGATCGCCGCCAGCCACCTTGGCCATTTCAGTTCGCTGGACGAGATCGCCGATGCCAAGGCCGAGATCTTCACCGGCGTGGTTCCGGGCGGCACCGCCGTGATCAACCGCGACACGCCCTATTTCGACCGGCTGCGCAAGGCGGCCGAGGCGGCTGGAATCAGCACCGTCTTGTCCTTCGGCCGCCATGTCTCCGCCGATGCCCGGATCGAGCGGCTGGTGCTGCACCAGGATTGCTGCTGCGTCACGGCGCAGGTGCTGGGCGAGACCCTGATCTACAAGCTCGGACTTCCGGGCGAGCACATGGCCATCAACAGCCTTGCCGTTCTCGCTGCCGCAAAGCTCACCGGGGCCGACCTGGCCCGCGCGGCGCTGGCGCTGGCCACGGCCGAACCGGCCAAGGGCCGCGGCGTGCGCGAGCAGCTGTCGGCGCCCGGCGGCACCTTGACACTGATCGACGAGAGCTACAACGCCAATCCGGCCTCGATGCGGGCGGCGCTGGCGCTTCTGGCCAATGCCAGGACCGGCAAGGGGGGCCGGAGAATCGCGGTTCTGGGCGATATGCTGGAGCTTGGCGCCACGGGGCCGGAGCTGCATGCCGAGCTGGCCGCTCCGATAGACGAGGCGCAGGTAGATGTCCTATACGCGGCCGGTCCGCTGATGGCGAATCTCTGGGCCAGGATCCCATCGGCAAAGCGTGGCGCCTTCGGCGACACGTCCCAGGCAATTTCCGAAGCCGTCCTCGGCGGCGTCGGGCCGGGGGACGTGGTCATGGTCAAGGGGTCGCTCGGAAGCCGGATGGGCCCGCTGGCGGAGGCCTTGCGGCAGAAATACCCGCCGGTCCGCAAGGAGTCCTGATGCTTTTCTACCTCCTCACCAGCTTCGCCGACGAAGTCTCTGTCTTCAACGTGTTCAAGTATCAGACGACGCGCACCGGCGCCGCGATCCTCACGGCCTTGCTCTTCGTGTTCCTGTTCGGGCCGCGCATCATCTCGCTCCTGAAGGTGAAGCAGGGCCGCGGGCAGCCGATCCGCAGCGACGGGCCGCAGCGCCACATCGTGGAGAAGCAGGGCACGCCGACCATGGGCGGACTCATGATCCTGTCGGGCATCTTCGTGTCGACGCTGCTCTGGGCCGATCTGCGGAACCTCTATGTCTGGGCGGTCCTCTTCGTCACCATCGGCTTTGGCGCCATCGGCTTCTACGACGACTTCCTGAAGGTCACCAAGTCGTCGACCAAGGGCTTTTCCGGGAAGCTCCGGCTGCTGGCCGAATTCGGCATCGCCGGCATCGCCGTCGCCTGCTTCATGTGGATTGGCGACAAGCCGCTGTCCAGTTCGCTCGCAGTTCCCTTCTTCAAGGATCTTCTCATTCCCTTCGGCTTCGCCTTCATCGGCGTGGGCATGCTGGTGGTGGTGGGCGCGGGCAACGCCGTGAACATGACGGACGGGCTCGACGGTCTGGCCATCGTGCCGGTGATGATCGCGGCCGCCAGTTTCGGGCTGATCGCCTATCTCGTCGGCAACTACAATTTCTCGAACTACCTCGAGCTCCATTTCGTGCGCGGCTCGGGCGAACTGGCCATCATGTGCGGGGCCATCGTGGGCGCGGGACTTGGATTTCTCTGGTTCAATGCACCGCCGGCGATGATCTTCATGGGCGATACCGGATCGCTGTCGCTGGGCGGCGCCCTGGGCGCCATCGCGGTCGCCGCCAAGCACGAGATCGTGCTGGCGATCATCGGCGGGCTCTTCGTCCTCGAGACCGCCTCGGTCATCATCCAGGTCGCCTCGTTCAAGATGACCGGCAAGCGGGTCTTCGCCATGGCGCCGCTGCATCACCATTTCGAGCAGAAGGGCTGGAAGGAGCCGACCATCGTGATCCGCTTCTGGATCATTGCCATCGTGCTGGCCCTCATCGGCCTGTCGACGCTCAAGCTCAGGTGACGCGGTGTTTCCGGCAGCGACATTCGCGGGACAGAAGGTTGCGGTCTTCGGGCTGGCACGGTCGGGAACGGCCTGCATCGAGGCGCTGCGACTCGGCGGCGCCGAGGTGCACGCCTGGGACGACTCGGGCCCGGCCGTCGAGAAGGGCGTGGCCGCGGGATTGCCCATCACCAATCTGCACGAACTGGACTTCGCCGGGCTCGATGCGCTGATCCTCAGTCCGGGCGTTCCGCTCACGCATCCCGAGCCGCACTGGACGGTTCTGAAGGCCCGCCATGCGGGCATCCCCGTCATCGGCGACACCGAGGTCTTCGCCCGCGAGGCCAGCCGTGCGGGCGCGCGCATCGTGGCCATCACCGGAACCAATGGCAAGTCGACGACCACGGCGCTCACCGGCCACGTGCTGGGCGAGGCCGGGCTTGATGTCGATGTGGGGGGCAACATCGGCAAGGCCGTTTTTCTCCTGCGGCAACCGGTCAAGGACCGGGTCTATGTGCTCGAGCTCTCGTCCTTCCAGATCGATCTGATGCCCAGCCTCGATCCCGATGTCGGCATCCTCACGAACCTGACGCCCGATCACCTCGACCGGCACGGCACGATGGAGAATTACGCGGCGGTGAAGGCCCGCATGTTCGGGCTGCAGGGGACGGGCGATACCGCACTGTGCTCGGTCGACGATACATGGTGCGCGGGGATCGCCGACCGCGTTTCTGCTTCGGTCGACCTGCGCCGCGTGTCGGTTCTGCGCGACCTGCCAGACGGGATCGCGGCGCCGGATGGCATCCTGCGCGAGCGGCGCGGCGGCACGGCGATAGCCGAGATCGACCTGAGGGGCATGGCTTCGCTGCGAGGCCGGCACAACTGGCAGAACGCCTGCATGGCCTATGGTGCGGCGGCCGCCTTCGGCATCCGTCCCGAGCTGATCGCGCGCGCCATGACGAGCTTTCCGGGGCTCGCGCATCGCATGCAGCAGGTCGGACGGGTCGGCGCGATCAGCTTCGTCAACGACTCCAAGGCCACCAATGCCGATGCGGCGGAGAAGGCGCTGATGGCCTTCGACACCATCTACTGGATCCTCGGCGGCATCCCCAAGTCCGGCGGCATCGAGCCGCTGCGTCCGCTGTTTGGACGCGTGGCGCGAGCCTATCTGATCGGCCAGGCCTCGGACGAGTTTGCCGCCGCGCTGGGGAACGACGTTCCGCATGCGACGTGCGGAACCCTCGACAGGGCGGTCACCGCCGCGCTTGCCGATGCCGAGGCCGATGGCCGGGCAGGGGCCGTGGTACTGCTGTCGCCGGCCTGCGCCTCCTTCGACCAGTATCCGAATTTCGAGGTGCGGGGCGACGCCTTCGTAAGGGCGGTTGCCGCGCTTCCCGGCGTCACCATGTCGATCACAGGAGATGACAATGCTGCTCGGACGTAGCGATCGCGGCCTGCTCGCGCAGTGGTGGTTCACCGTCGACCGAGGCCTGATGATGGCGGTGGTGCTGCTCATGGCCTCTGGTGTGCTCATCAGCATGGCGGCAAGCCCGCCGGTCGCCGACCGCATCGGGCTCGAGACCTTCCACTTCTTCAAGAGCCAGCTGGTCTACCTGTTCCCCGCCATTCTCGTGCTGATCGGCGTGTCGTTCCTGTCTGAGCGCCAGGCCCGCAGGCTGGGCTTCCTGCTCTTTGCCGTCAGCGTGGCCCTGATGGGGGCTGCGCTGGTGTGGGGCCCCGAGATCAAGGGCGCGCATCGCTGGATCAACATCGGTCCGCTCAATCTGCAGCCCTCCGAACTGGCAAAGCCCGGCTTCATCATCGTCACCGCATGGCTCCTGGCGGAGCAGACGCGCAACCGCGACATTCCCGCCCACTTGGCGGCCTTCCTGATGGGCGGCTTGTTCCTCGGCCTGCTGGTGATGCAGCCCGACTTCGGCCAGACCGCCCTGATGATCATGACATTCGGGTCGATGCTGCTGGTCTGGGGCCTGCCCTGGATCCTGGTGGCAGGGCTTGGCGGCGCCGTGGCCGCCGGTACCGTTGCGGCCTATGCCGTGGTGCCGCACGTCCGCTCGCGTATCGACCGCTTCCTCGATCCCGACAAGGGAGACACCTTCCAGGTCGACACGGCGATGCAGGCGTTCCGGAACGGCGGCCTGATGGGGACGGGGCCGGGCGGCGGCGAGGCGAAGCTGATCCTGCCCGACGCCCATACCGACTTCACCTTCGCCGTGGTGGGCGAGGAATTCGGACTGGTGGCATGCCTGCTGCTCATGGCGCTCTTCGCCTTCATCGTGCTGCGCATCCTGGCGCGGGCCAAGAGCGAGGAGGATCCGTTCCCGGCCCTCGCCCTGAGCGGGCTGGCGCTGGTCTTCGGCTTCCAGGCCATCATCAACATGGGCGTGAACGTGGCGCTGCTGCCCGCGAAGGGCATGACCTTGCCGTTCATTTCCTACGGCGGATCCTCCCTGATCGGCATGGCCTTCGCCATGGGCTTCGTCCTGTCGCTGGGACGACGCAGGCCCGGCATCAGCCGCCCGCCCGTCCTGCAAACGGCCTATGCCTGAGGCGGCATGACGGCTGGAGAGACCATCGTTCTGGCCGCCGGCGGCACCGGCGGCCATCTGTTCCCGGCGCAGGCGCTGGCCGAGGAGCTTAACCGGCGCGGCCATGTCATCCACCTGATGACGGACGAGCGCGTGCGCGACTACGGCAAGGCATTCCCTGCGGTGGAGACCCATGTCGTTCCCTCTGCGACGCTGTCGCTCGGCAAGCCCTGGCTGCTGCCCGGACGGCTGGCACGCCTCTACGGCGGCTACCGCGCCGCCCGCACTGTGCTGCAGCGGGTGAAGCCTCGAGCCGTCGTCGGCTTCGGCGGCTATCCGTCGTTTCCGCCGATCCTGGCCGCATCGCGGCTCGGCATCGCCTGCTGCGTCCATGACCAGAATGCCGTGATGGGGCGGGCCAACCGTGTCCTTGCCCGCTTCGCCGATGCCATTGCCTCGTCCTTTCCCGATCTGCAGGGCTTGCCGGCCAGTGCGGCGGACAAGGTGACGGTCACCGGCAATCCGGTCCGCGATCTCGTGCTGAAGAGCCGGGCCGCGGCCTATCCGGCCTTCGACCGGTTCAACCTTCTGGTCTTCGGCGGCAGTCAGGGTGCCCAGTTCTTCGGGGACTTCATGCCCCAGGTCTTCGCCGCAATGTCCGTTGAGGAGCGCCGTGCCTATCGCGTGACCCAGCAGGTTCGCGGCGAGAACCTGGACCATGTCCGCAAGGCCTATGCCGAACTCGGTCTCGACAGCGAGCTCAATCCCTTCTTCATGGACATGCCGGCGCGGATCGCTGCCGCGCATCTCGTGGTCTGCCGCTCCGGCGCCTCGACCATTGCCGAGCTGGGGGTCATCGGCCGGCCGGCTGTCATGGTTCCGCTGCCGCATGCCCTGGACAACGACCAGTTGCGCAATGCCGAAAGTTTCGCGGCTGCGGGCGCCGGCTGGGTCCAGCAGCAGGCCAGCCTGACGCCCGCGGCCTTTGCCGCATTTCTGACACGGCTGCGCTCTCAAGAGGATGTCTTGCGGACGGCAGCCAAGGCGGCACTCGGGCACGGCAAGCCCGATGCGGCCGAGCGCCTGGCCGATCTGACCGAAAAGCTTGCAGGGAACCAGAAAAAATGAAACTGCCGCAAAACGTCGGCCCCATTCACTTCATCGGCATTGGCGGCATCGGGATGAGCGGAATTGCCGAGGTCATGGCGACACTCGGCTATACCGTCCACGGCTCCGATCTGAGCGACAACTACAACGTGGCGCGGCTGCGCAAGGGGGGCATCAGGGTCGAGGTCGGACACCGCGCCGAGAATGTCGGCGATGCCCGGGTCGTGGTGGTGTCCTCGGCGGTGAAGGACGATAATCCGGAACTGATCGAGGCGCGCAACCGCTTCCTGCCGATCGTGCGCCGCGCCGAGATGCTGGCCGAGCTCATGCGCTTCAAGTCCTGCGTCGCGGTTGGCGGAACGCATGGCAAGACGACGACCACCTCTCTGGTCGCGGCCTTGCTCGACGCCGGCGGACTCGATCCGACCGTGATCAACGGCGGCATCATCAACGCCTATGGCACCAATGCCCGCCTCGGCAAGGGCGACTGGATGGTGGTGGAGTCGGATGAGTCGGATGGGACCTTCGTGAAGCTGCCGGCCGATGTCGTCATCGTGACCAATATCGATCCCGAGCATCTCGACCACTACGGCAGCTTCGACAAGGCGAAGGAGGCGTTCCTCGCCTTCGTGGAGAACATTCCGTTCTACGGTTTCGCGGTCATGTGCATGGATCATCCGGTGGTCCAGGAGATCATCGGCCAGGTTCGCGACCGCCGCGTCATCACCTATGGTCGCAGCCCGCAGGCCGACGTGCGGCTGCTCGAAACCTCCTATGCGGACGGCGAGACCCGCTTCTCGGTGCGCATGACCAACCGCCGCACGGGAGCGAGCCACGACATCGCCAATCTCGCGCTCGCCATGCCGGGCGACCACAATGCGCTGAACTCCACCGCGGCGCTGGCCGTGGCCAAGGAGCTGGGGCTCAGCGACGAATCGATCCGCAAGGGCTTCAAGAGCTTCACCGGCGTGAAGCGCCGCTTTACCCGGACCGGCGAGCACAATGGCGTCACCGTCTTCGACGACTATGGCCATCACCCGGTCGAGATCGCCGCGGTGCTGCGAGCCGCCCGCGGGGTAACGAAGAACCGGGTTGTGGCGGTGATGCAGCCGCATCGCTTCACGCGCCTGTCTTCGCTGTTCAGCGAGTTCTGCTCCTGCTTCAACGACGCCGACGAGGTGATCGTGGCGCCGGTCTATGCGGCAGGCGAGGCACCGATCGAGGGAGCGACCCACCAGGCCCTGGTCGAGGGGCTGAAGGCGCGCGGCCACCGGGCCGTGCATGCCATCGACACGCCCGAGCAGCTGGCACCGCTGGTGCGAAATCTGGTGAAGCCGGGGGACATCGTCGTCTGTCTTGGCGCCGGGACCATCACGCAGTGGGCCTATGCGTTGCCCGGCCAGCTCGCCGCCTTCGACGCGGCAGCGGGGGCCTGATGGCGAGTCTTGACGGAGACGCGCTGGTCCGGCGGCTTCCCGGCGTGCGCGGCCGGCTCGAGGCCAACGCGCCGCTCGCCGACCTGATCTGGTTCCGTGCCGGCGGAGCGGCGGAAGTCCTGTTCACGCCCGCCGATGAAGCGGATCTCGCCCAGTTCCTGAAGGCGACGCCGGCGGATGTGCCGGTCTATCCCATCGGCGTGGGCTCGAACCTCCTGGTGCGCGATGGCGGAGTTCCGGGCGTCGTGGTGCGGCTGGGCAAGGGATTTTCGGAGCTCTCGCTTCAGCCGGACAATCGCATCCGGGCCGGGGCCGCGGTGCTCGATGTCCGCGTGGCACGGTTCGCCCAGGAACATGGTTTAGATGCGTTAACCTTTCTGAGAGGTATCCCGGGCACCATCGGCGGCGCCTTGCGGATGAATGCCGGTGCCTATGGGGGTGAGACCAAGGACGTGCTGGTCGAAGCGCGGGGCGTTGACCGTTCGGGAAACATCAGAGTGCTGTCCAACGCCGACATGAAATACACCTATCGTCACAGCGGCGCGCCGGACGATCTGATCTTCACCAGCGCCCTGCTGCAGGGGAGGCCGGGCGATCCAGCGGCCATTGCCGCCGCCATGGACAAGATCACCGAGAGCCGCGAGGCGACCCAGCCGGTCAAGAGCCGGACGGGCGGCTCCACCTTCAAGAATCCGCAGGGCCACAAGTCCTGGCAACTGATCGACCAGGCGGGCATGCGCGGTTTCGCCATCGGTCCGGCGCGGGTGTCCGAGATGCACTGCAATTTCCTGATCAACGAGGGTGGCGCGACAGCCGGCCAGATCGAGGCGCTGGGCGAGGCCGTCCGGTCCAGGGTGAAGGCCACATCGGGTGTCGATCTCGACTGGGAGATCAAGCGCATCGGCCTGTCCGAGGGAGGAGCTCAATGACCGGGTCGAAGCTCGTTCCGGGAGACACGACCGTCGCGGTCCTGATGGGCGGCTGGTCGGCCGAACGCCAGGTGAGCCTGTCCACCGGCGAAGCCTGCTCGACGGCCCTGCGCCGTGCCGGATTCAAGGTGGTGCCGATCGACGTGACGCGCGAGCGCATCGTCTCGATCCTGCAGGATTTGAAGCCGGACGTGGCCTTCAATGCCCTGCACGGCAAGTGGGGCGAGGACGGCTGCTGCGCGGCGGTCCTGGAAACGCTGGAGATTCCCTATACGCATTCCGGCGTGCTCGCGTCTTCGCTTGCCATGCACAAGGAGAAGTCCAAGGCCATCTTCCGCGCGGCAGGCATTCCCGTTGCCGAAAGCAAGATGGTCGAGCTGGACGTGGTCGCCACGCAGCATCCCATGCCGCTGCCCTACGTGGTGAAGCCGGTGGCGGAAGGATCGAGCGTCGGCGTGCACATCATCAACAGCTCGTCGAACGGACCTGCGGCCATCGTGCTCGAGCAGCGCGACATCTTCGGAACCCACGCCATGGTCGAACGCTTCGTTCCCGGCAAGGAACTGACCTGCGCCGTGATTGGCGACGTCGCACTCGGTGTGATCGACATCATCTCCAAGAGCTCGCAATTCTACGACTACGTCGCGAAGTATGCGCCAGGCGGCTCTCAGCACATCCTGCCGGCCGAGATCCCCAACGACGTCTATCGCAAGTGCCAGCAATACGCGATCCTGGCTCATCAGGCCCTGGGATGCCGCGGCGTCTCGCGTTCGGATTTCCGCTACAATGACCAGCCGGGCGGCGAGGGCGAGCTGGTCCTGCTCGAAGTCAACACGCAACCCGGCATGACTGGAACTTCGCTCGTGCCCGAGCTTGCCGCCCACGCCGGACACAGTTTCGAGGACCTCGTGACCTGGATGGTCAACGACGCGTCGGTGGACAGATGAGGCGTGAGCAGGTCAGCGATAGCCGTGAGCCCGGCTGGCTGAGGCGCGGCGCAAGCCTGCGCCTGCGGTTCCTCGTCAGGTCGTCCGCTCTTGGTCTCTATGCCGGCGTTCTCCTGGCCGGCCTGTGGCAGGGCGGCTATCTCGACTACGAAGACAGCCCGTGGCTGAAGCTGCCGGGACGCCTCGCCGGCATGGTGGGCATGGCGGCCGATGACATCGTGATCCATGGCCTCACGCATCACGAGCCCGAGTCACTGCTGGCCGGCATTGACGTTGCGCCCGGTGCGCCGCTGATCGGATTTGATGCCGTGCAGGCCCGGCGCCGCCTGGAAGCGCTGGACTGGGTTGCCGCGGCCAAGGTGCAGCGCCTGTTCCCCAACCAGCTCGAGATCACGGTTGTCGAACGTGCACCCTTCGCCGTCTGGCAGCGCGGCAACAGCTACAACGTGATCGACCGGGCGGGTGGCGTCATGACCGGCCTTCCCGCATCGCAGCTCGTCAAGCTTCCGCTGGTGTCGGGCGAGGGCGCCAATCTCGTCGCCGAAGAACTCATTAACCAACTTGAAGCCTATCCCGATCTAATGTTGCAGGTGAAGGCGGCATCGCGCGTGGGCAAGCGGCGGTGGAACCTTTACCTCGATAGCGGTGTGACCGTGCTCTTGCCGGAACGCGACTGGATCGGCGCGCTGGCCACGCTCGATGGCCTCGATCGGTCACAGCGGCTGCTGTCGAAGGGAATCAGTTCGGTGGATCTCCGGCTGGGCGGGCAGGTAACCGTCGCGGTCGCCGAAATCCCCGAGGAAAGTGCGGCAAAGGCGAAGGCGGAAAACCGCTGACGCCCAGGGGTTTGTGGGGTTGCGTCGATGACGGTTGTTCAGTTGCACGGCAAGGCGGCGGCGCGGGGACCGGCTGGAGCCAAGAACGGCATATTCGGCGCGCTCGACATCGGGTCGACCAAGATCAGCTGCCTGATCGCCGAGGTGGTGCCGCCCAAGCACCGGAATTCCGAAGGTGAGCTGCGCAACGGCATGCGCATCCTTGGCGTCGGCCATCAGCTGTCGCGAGGCGTGCGGTCAGGGTCCATCGTGGATGTCGACGAGGCCGAACGCGCGATCCGGCTCGCCGTCGACGCGGCCGAGCGCATGGCACAGCGCAGCATCACCGAAGTCTATGTCAATGTCTCGGGCGGTCGCCCGCAGTCCCGCCTCTATTCCGGCGCCGAGACCCTGCCGGCCGGTCAGGTGACGCCGCGCGATCTGGAACGCGTGCTGAGCGCGGCGCTGGCGCAGGTCGATCCCGGCCGCCGCGCCATCCTGCATCTCACCCCGATTCAATATCATCTCGATGATGCGCGCGGCCTGCAATCGCCGGTCGGCATGCATGGCGAGACGCTGGCCATGGATCTCGGCGTCGTCACCGTCGAGAGAGCCCATCTGAAGAACATGTCGCTGGCCATCGAGAACGCCCATCTCGGCACGGCGGGATTCGTGATCGCGCCCTATGCCGCGGCAAAGTCCGTGCTGGCCGAAGACGAAATGACGCTTGGGGCGACGCTCATCGACATGGGCGGCGCCACCACCAGCTTCGCCATCTTTCATGAAGGCCATCTGGTGACGGCCGACATCGTGCCGATCGGCGGCATCCACATCACCAACGACATCGCGCGCGGCCTGTCGACCACCATCGCCCATGCCGAACGCATGAAGACGCTGTGGGGATCGGCCCTGGCCGCCCAGGTCGACGAGCGCGAGATGATCGCCGTTCCGCTCTTGGGCGAGCGCGGCGTGGATACGGTTCAGAAAGTGCCGAAGTCCATGCTGACGGGCATCATCCGGCCGCGGCTGGAAGAGATCTTCGAATTGCTGCGGGACAAGATCGAGGCGTCGGGGGCGGCGCACCTGTCCGGACGCCGTGCGGTTCTGACCGGCGGGGCCAGCCAGCTGACCGGCATGCGCGACATTGCGGCCCAGTGGCTCGACCGGCAGGTCCGCATGGGGCTTCCTGTCCACATCCAGGGCATGCCGGAATCGGCCCATTCACCAGGCTTTGCGGTCTGCGCCGGATTGCTGCAGCATGCGCTCAGGCCCGATGCGCAGTTCGCCCTGCCCAAGGCCAAGGCCGAGGCCATCGAGCGGTCGCAGCAAGGTTACGTTCGGCGCATGGGACGGTGGATCGCGGAGAGCTTCTGAGACATCGAGAGTTGCGGCGGGCCTGAAACACGGCACGCAGGAAACGGCGGTCCGCCTCGGCGGGGCGCCGTTTCCGTTAGGGAAGGCGGGTTGCGGTAAACGCTCGCACACCGTCCTGGCCCGGAACGATTCAATTTGATTCGCTTTTTCCGGGTTTGGTTAGCGGCCGTTAACCATTTGTTATCGATTGGGCAAGAAATATGGATCGCGGCAAATCAATTTTGGGCGCCCAATCATGACAATCAAGCTCACTGTTCCAGACCTCCAGGACCTCAAGCCACGGATCACCGTCTTTGGCGTGGGCGGTGCCGGCGGCAACGCGGTCAACAACATGATCGAGAGCCGCCTGGAGGGGGTGGAATTCGTGGTGGCGAATACCGACGCCCAGGCCCTCATGCAGAATGCGGCGCAGCGGCGGGTCCAGATGGGCACGGCCCTGACCCAGGGCCTCGGCGCAGGCTCCCAGCCGCAGATCGGCGCCGCGGCGGCTGAAGAGGCGCTTCCCGAGATCCTCGATCACCTTGCCGGGTCCCACATGGCTTTCATCACGGCTGGCATGGGCGGCGGCACCGGCACGGGTGCAGCACCCGTCATCGCGCGTGCTGCGAAAGAGCAGGGCATCCTCACCGTGGGCGTGGTGACGAAGCCGTTCCATTTCGAAGGCATCCGCCGCCAGCAGACGGCCGAGCGCGGCATCGAACTCCTGGCCAAGCACGTCGACACGCTCATCGTGATTCCGAACCAGAACCTGTTCCGGGTGGCCAACGAGAAGACCACCTTTGCCGCGGCCTTCGCGATGGCCGATCAGGTTCTCTATTCCGGCGTGGCCTCGATCACCGAACTGATGACCAAGGACGGCCTCATCAACCTGGACTTCGCCGACGTTCGCGCCATCATGAGCGAAATGGGTCGCGCCATGATGGGGACGGGTGAAGCCACCGGCGAGAAACGCGCCATCGAGGCGGCCGAAGCCGCGATTTCCAATCCGCTGCTCGACGACGTGTCGATGCGTGGCGCCCGCGGCCTGCTGATATCGATCACCGGCGGTCCCGACCTCACCTTGTACGAGGTCGACGAGGCCGCCACGCGCATCCGCGAAGAAGTCGATCCCGAAGCCAACATCATCCTGGGCGCCACCTTCGATGAATCGCTGGAAGGAACGATGCGGGTCTCGGTCGTCGCCACGGGCCTCGCCTCCGACGCCGGGCGCCAGGCCGACCCGGCCGCCGACGAGAAGCCTGCCGCGGAAGACACCGGACGTGCCGTCTTCGGCTTTACCGGGAAGCAGCCGACGCCCGTGCGCAAGCCGGTGCAGCCTGCGCCGATGGCGGCGCGGGCCGCGGCACAGCAGCCGGCGGCGCCGCAGCCGATGGCCGAGCAGTACGACGACGAGATGGACGACCAGATGGCGCACGCGGCGCAAGAGGCTCCGCATCCGGCTCCCCGGCCGCAGCGCATTCCCTCGATCAATGAATTTCCGCCGATCGCCCAGCAGCAGATGGCGGCGCAGCAGCGCAGCATCGAAAACATTGCCGATCACGCCAACCGCAAGAAGCGCGGCTTGTTCGAGCGTCTTGCCAGCGTGGGACTTGGCCGGAAGGACGAAGCGGCTCCGGCCGCCCAGCGCGAGCCCGTCATGCCATCCCAATCGCAGCCGCGGATGCAGCCCGTGGCGCCCATCCGTCCGCAGCAGGCCCATGCCGACGCGCAGCGCGCCGAACCGGCGCTCGACGATGATCAGCTGGAGATTCCGGCCTTCCTGCGCCGGCAGGCTAACTGACTGACGCTGATCGAAGAATCGCGGGGCCCGGCGGTCACACTTCCGCCGGGTTTCGTGCATCTAAAGGATGCCGTGGCGGCCGATGGATGATGACACGGCGGCGGGCCGTGATGTAAAGACACCGGCTTCAAGAGTTGGGATTCGGGCAAGGTGCAGTCAGCAGAACTCCGTCGATTTCGCGGCCGCAGGGCTGTCCGCCGCCCGGTTACCGCAGCGCTGCTCCTAATGCTGGCCGTGCCCCTGAGCGGCTGTGCATCGTCGATCATGGACGGCATCTGGGGAGATGATTCGTCGAGTTCCTCGGCGGGCGTCGGTACGGGACTTGCCCCTGACAGCGCCACGGCAGCCGACGGCGAAGCGGTGGCCAAGCTCTACAACGATGGCCTCGATAGCCTCAAGAGCGGCAGCTACAAGACCTCGGTGAAGAAGTTCAGTGAAGTCGAGCGGCAGTATCCATATTCCAACTACGCAACGAAGGCGATCCTGATGCAGGCCTACGCCGCCTACAAGGCCAAGGAGTATGACGACGCGACCGTCGCCGCCAACCGCTTCATCACGCTTCATCCCGGCCACAAGGATGCGGCCTATGCCCACTATCTGATCGCGCTGTCGGATTTCGAGCGCATCAGCGACACCAAGCGCGACCAGACCAGCACCCGCGAGGCGCTGGCCGCCCTTGAGGAGATCGAACGTCGCTTTCCAGGAACTCCCTATGCCGAGGACGCCAGCAAGAAGGTTCTCATCGCGCGGGATCACCTGGCCGGCAAGGAAATGCAAATCGGGCGCTACTACTACAAGCAGGGCTCCTATCTCGCCGGCATCAACCGCTTCAAGCGGGTCGTGACCGAGTATCAGAATTCCTCGCAGACGCCCGAAGCGCTCTACCGCCTGACCGAAGGCTACATGGCCCTGGGTGTCGTCTCGGAGGCGCAGACGGCGGCTGCGGTCCTCGGCCACAACTACCCCAATTCCGAATGGTACAAGGATGCCTACCAGCTGGTCTCCAGCGGCGGCGAGGGTCCGGTCGAGAACAAGCAGAGCTGGATCAGCAAGACCTTCCAGTCGCTCAATCCGCTCTAATCCACAGAGGCTCTCGCGCAGGCCGCCGGGTTTCCGGTATAAGTTCCGGCCATGCTCACCGCGCTCTCCATCCGCGACATCGTCCTCATCGAGAAACTGGACCTGACGCTCGACGACGGTCTGACCGTGCTCACCGGCGAGACCGGCGCGGGAAAATCCATCCTGCTCGATTCGCTTGGCCTTGCGCTGGGTGCGCGTGGCGACTCTGGCCTGGTCCGTGCTGGTGCCGCGCGCGGGGTGGTCACGGCGGCCTTCAACCTCGCGGCCAGCCATCCGGCCTTCGCGGTTTTGCGCGAGCAGGGAATCGAAGCCGACGGCGAACTGGTGATCCGCCGCATCCAGAATGCCGACGGTCCCAGCCGCGCCGCCATCAACGACCAGCCCGTCAGCCTCAACCTGCTGCGGCAGATCGCCGGCACGCTCGCCGAGCTCCATGGCCAGCACGCGGATCGTGCCCTGGTCGACGTGGCTTCGCACCGCCGGTTGCTCGATGCCTTCGGCGGCCTCGAGCAGGTCGCCGCCGAGGTTGCCGCGCTGTGGGAGAAGACCAGCGCAGCGCTGGCCGAGCTGGAAGCCCACCGCGATCTGATGGCGCGCGCGGAAGCGGAGCGCGACTATCTCGAACACGCGGTCGAGGAGTTGCGCAGCCTCAATCCGATTGCCGGCGAGGAGGCAAAGCTGGCGGATGCCCGGCAGATGATGATGTCGGCAGAACAGTATGCCGAGGCGATCAACGACGCCGAAGAGGCGCTCTCCGGAGATGGGACGGCGCTCGCGCGCCTCAATGCGGCGCTGCGCAAGCTGGAGCGGCGCCGCGAATCGGCCGGTGGCCGGCTCGACCTCGTCTGTCAGGCGCTCGACCGGGTGCTGACCGAGGTGGCCGAGGCCGACCGCGCGCTGTCCGAGGCGCGGCGCGCCTTCGTCTTCGATCCAAAGGAGCTTGAGCGCTCCGAGGAGCGGCTCTTCGCCCTCAGGGCCGCCGCCCGGAAATACAAGTGCACCGCCGATACGCTGGCCGATACGCGCGCACGCCTTGAGGCAGAGCTTGCGGCACTTGGCGATGGCGGAGCCAAGGTGAAGCGGCTCGAACAGCAGTGGCGCGCGGCGCGCGATGCCTATGACTCCGCCGCGGAGAAGCTTTCCGACAGGCGGCGGCGGGCGGGCAAGGCGCTCGACAAGGCGGTTCTCGCCGAACTGCCGCCGCTCAAGCTCGACCGCGCGCGCTTCGAGACCCATATCGAGACCGATGCGGGCAAGCCCGGACCGGCCGGCATCGACCGGATCGAGTTCATGGTGGCGGCCAATCCGGGCACGCCGCTGGCGCCCCTGATGAAGGTCGCCTCGGGCGGTGAACTGGCGCGCTTCATGCTGGCGCTCAAGGTGATCCTGGCGGCCAGGGGCTCGGCGCCGACGCTGATCTTCGACGAGATCGACACTGGCGTGGGTGGCGCCGTTGCCGATGCCATCGGCGCGCGGCTGGCGCGCATGGCCGAAGGCCTGCAGGTTCTTGCCGTCACCCACAGCCCGCAGGTTGCCGCGCGCGCCGGTCAGCACATGCTGATCTCCAAGATCGAGGAGGTTGCCGGAAAGCGCATGGTGACGCGCGTGCAGCCACTTTCGGCGCAAAGCCGTCGCGAGGAGGTGGCGCGCATGCTGTCGGGCGCCCAGGTCACCGAGGCGGCGCGCGCGCAGGCGGACGAGCTGCTGCGGGGCAGGGGCTGAGCGTGGCGCGAAAGCCGGTCAGCATCGAGGCACTCACTCCCGCCGCGGCCGCTGCCGAACTTGAACGCCTGGCGCGCGAGATCGCCGAGCACGACCGGCGCTATCATGCCGAAGATGCGCCGGTGATCTCGGACGCGGACTATGACGCGCTGCGTCGCCGCAACGACGAGATCGAGGCACGGTTCCCCGATCTCGTGCGCGCCGATTCACCCTCCCGCCGCGTGGGGGCAGGGCCGGCGGAGAAGTTCGGGAAGATCCGGCATCGCGTGCCCATGCTGTCGCTGTCCAACGGCTTCAGCGACGAGGACGTGGTGGATTTCATCGCCCGCATCCGCCGCTTTCTGAATCTGGCCGAGGACGAGCCCGTTGCCGTCACGGCGGAGCCGAAGATCGATGGCCTGTCGATTTCATTGCGCTACGAGAACCGGACCCTGGTTCAGGCGGCGACGCGCGGCGATGGCGCGGAAGGCGAGAACGTGACCGCCAACGTCATGACCATCAAGGACGTTCCGAAACGCCTGTCGTCCGGTGGCCCCGATCTGATCGAGGTGCGCGGCGAGATCTACATGTCGCACACCGACTTTGCCGCCCTCAATGAGCGTCAGGTCGCAGCCGGGGAGCGACCCTTCGCCAATCCGCGCAATTCCGCTGCAGGCTCCCTGCGGCAGCTCGATCCCGCCATCACCGCGGCGCGGCCATTGCGGTTCTTCGCCTATGCCTGGGGCGAGGCGCCCGACCTGCCGGGCGCGACCCAGATGGAGGTCATCGGTGCCTTCAGGGACTGGGGACTCCCGGTCAATCCGCTGATGAAGCTGTGCAGCTCGGTCGACGAGATGCTGGCGCAGTACCGGCTGATCGAGAGCCATCGCTCCGACCTGGGCTATGACATCGACGGCGTCGTCTACAAGGTCAACCGCCTCGACTGGCAGCAGCGCCTGGGTTTCGTGTCCCGCAGCCCGCGCTGGGGCCTCGCCCACAAGTTTTCGGCGGAGAAGGCCACTACCGTCCTGGAGGGCATCGACATCCAGGTCGGGAGAACCGGCGCGCTGACCCCGGTTGCCCGGCTGAAGCCCGTGACCGTCGGGGGAGTGGTGGTTTCGAACGCCACGCTGCACAATGAAGACGAAATCGCGCGCAAGGACATCCGCGTCGGCGACACCGTGATCGTGCAGCGCGCCGGCGACGTCATCCCGCAGATCCTCGGACCCGTCGCCGAGCGCCGGCCTGCCGGCGCGGTGCCCTACCAATTCCCCCATGTCTGCCCGGCCTGTGGCAGCCATGCCGAGCGCGAGGAGCGAAGCACCGGAAAGACGGATGCCGTACGCCGCTGCACCGGCGGCCTGATCTGCCCCGCGCAGCGGGTGGAGCGCCTCAAGCACTTTGCATCGCGCAACGCCTTCGACATCGAGGGGCTGGGCGACAAGATCATCGAGGAATTCTACGCGGACGGACTCATCCAGTCGCCGGACGACATCTTCACCCTCGAGGCGCGCGACAAGCGCGCGCAGACGCCGCTCAAGGAGCGGGAGGGCTGGGGCGAGGCCAGCGTGCGCAAGCTCTTCGACGCGATCGACGCACGCCGCAGCATGCCTCTGGACCGGTTCATCTTCGCGCTCGGGATCCGGCACGTGGGCGAGACCACCGCGTGCGTCCTGGCGAGGGCCTATGGCTCGGCCGAGGCCTTCCGCGACCAGATGGTGGCAGCGGGCGCGGAAGAGTCCGAAGCCTGGACGGAACTGAACGCGCTCGAAGGAATCGGAACGGTGGTCGCCGAAGCCGTTGTGCAGTTCTTTGCCGAACCCCACAATCGGCATGTGCTGGACGCCCTGCTGACGCACGTCACGGTCACGGCGCTGGAGGCCAGAAGCACCACATCGCCCGTGGCCGGCAAGACGGTGGTCTTCACCGGCGCGCTCGAACGCATGACCCGCGAGGAGGCCAAGGCCATGGCCGAGCGGCTGGGGGCGAAGGTCGCGGGCTCGGTCTCGAAGAAGACCGACTTGCTGGTTGCCGGTCCGGGCGCCGGTTCGAAGCTCAAGGATGCCCAGAAGCATGGCGTCGAGGTGATCGACGAGGCCGAGTGGTTCCGCCGCGTGGGCGAGGCCTGACCGGCCTCAGCTTGCGGCGATCGGGGCGCAGGCCCTGGTGAGCCAGTCGAGGTCATTCGCTTCGAGGAACGGTCCCACGTCCTTCAGCACCAGCGCGTGATAGGCGTTGAGCCAGGCCAGCTGCTCGTCGGTCAGCAGGCGCGGTGCGATCAGGCGGCGGTCGATGGGGCAGCGGGTGAGGGTCTCGAAGCCCAGCATCTTGCGTTCACCGCCCGCCACGTCGGCCGGTTCCTCGACCATCAACAGGTTCTCGATGCGGATGCCGAAGTGGCCCTGCTTGTAATAGCCGGGCTCGTTCGACAGGATCATGCCCGGTTCGAGGGGCGTGCGGTCCGACTTGTTGACGCGGGCCGGACCCTCGTGGACCGACAGATACGAGCCGACGCCGTGCCCGGTGCCATGGTCGAAGTCGAGGCCGGCCATCCAGAGCGCGCCCCGCGCCAGCACGTCGAGCTGCGATCCCGTGGTGCCCTTCGGGAACCGGATGCGCGACAGGTCGATCATGCCGCGCAGCACCCGGGTGAAGCGATCCTTCATCTCGTCGCTTGGCGTTCCGACGATCACCGTCCTGGTGATGTCGGTGGTGCCGTCCTGGTACTGGCCGCCGGAGTCGATCAGGAAGATCTCGTTGTCGGCCAGGCGGCGATTGCTCTCGGACGAGACATGGTAGTGCGGGATGGCGGCATTCGGCCCGGCGGCGGAAATCGTGTCGAAGGACAGATCCAGCAGCATGCCGCCGTCGCGGCGAAAATCATGGAGACGGTCGGCCACCGCGACCTCGTCCAGCCTGCCGCCCGGCGCCGCCGTCTCGAGCCAGCACAGGAAGCGCGACATGGCCACGCCGTCGCGCAGCTGCGCGGCCCTGGCGCCCTGGCGTTCGGCCCTGTTCTTGCGGGCCTTGGGCAGGACACAGGGGTCCGGTCCATTCACGATGCGGGCGCCGGCCTTCGCAAGCGTTGCCCGAATGGCTTCGGGCACCGTCGCGGGGTCAAGGCGGACCGTGGACTTCGCCCTTCCGAGGGCCTTGAGCGAGGCGCCGATGTCGCCGGGCTCGCAGATCTTCGCAACCGACTTCAGCCGGGCCCGCACATCTTCCGGCACACGGGACGGGTCGATGAAGATCTCGGCCTTGCCCTTCCTGCGGATGATGGCATAGGCGAGTGCGACTGGCGTGTAGGGCACATCGGCGCCGCGGATGTTGAAGGCCCAGGCCAGCGAGTCGGGCTGGGTGATGACCACGGCATCGCAGCCGGCGATGTCCTTGACCACGTCCTTGGTCTTCTCGGCAGCGGAGCGGCCGGCGAACTGCGTGGGCTGGGTGGTCACTGGAGCATCCGGGCGCTGCGGCTGGTCAGCCCAGATCGCATCGACGGGGTTGCCGGTGACGGCCACCAGCCGCGCGCCCACCTTGGTGCAGGCCGCGGCAAGGCGCTGGGCCTCGGCCGCCGTCGTCAGCCAGGGGTCGTAGCCAAGACGGTCGCCCGCCTTCAGCGTCTTCTCGATCCAGGCGGCGGGGGGCTCTTCCACAAGATGCTTGGGTTCGATCACCTTGGTGTCGACCTGCTGGCGCACCTGGATGGTGTAGCGGCCATCCACGAAGATGGCGGCCTTGCGCAGCAGGACGATGGCCACGCCCCAGGAACCGGCAAAGCCGGTGAGCCACAACAGCCGCTCGGCATAGGGCGCGACATATTCCCCCTGGAATTCATCCTGGCGCGGAACGATGAAACCGGTGAGCTTGCGGGACTTGAGCTCGGCCCGCAGCAGGGCGATGCGGGAGCGGGACAGGGATCTGACACTCGACATGCGGCAGTGATAGACCGCTCACCTGCCGGGGGCAACGGTCATGGCGGCCACGCTACGGCTTCAGGATGATGCGGCCCTCGACCTTCGGCGCCACCGATTTCTGCGAATCGATGTAGGCCATCACATCGTTGGTCAGCAGCTTCGCATCGCGCACGCCATAGAGCGGCTTGGCGGACCTGAACATCGTGTACCCGTCGCCGCCGCCGAACATGTAGTCGTTGGTCGCGAGCGTGTAGGTTTTCGCCCTGTCGATCGGGGCGCCGCCGACCATGATGGCGGTGACGCGCTGGCCGGCCGGCCTGGACAGGTCCGCTTCGAAGCTGAAGCCGGAAATCTGCGGGAAACGCCCGGCCGAGGTCTCTATCATGCTCAAGCCATTCTCGAGCGCGGCCCAGACCGCGTCGCCGCTGACCTCGATCTTCACCGTACGGTTGCCGAAGGGCAGTTCGGCAAGAATGTCGCGGCGCGTGATCTGCGTGCCCGGCGCATACTCCTTGTTGCCGCGGATGCCGCCGCCGTTGGTGATCGCCAGATCCGCAGAGACGGCCGCGCGCATCGCGTCGGCGATGAGGTTGCCGATGGCGGCTTCGCTGGTGCGGACCGTGGCCTTGCGGCTGTCGAGCGTTGTCGTAGTGGTGCCCACGGCAACATCGAGCTCCTTGGACAGCTCGGCATTGTACTTGTCGACGGCAGCCTGCGTCTCGGGATCGGGCGTGACGGTGGCCGTGTCGATGATGCGGAAATTGGGATACCAGGACACGCTGCGCTTGCCGTCCGTCTCCTCGACATCCACCTTCACATCGATGGCGGTGACGAATTCCGCTTCCTCCTTCGATTCCGCGAGAACCGTGCGCCCGTCGAAGAAGAGGGCGAGGTCGTGATCGTCGCCGCTCAGGATGATGTCAGCCGCGCGGCTGTCGAAGATCTCGCGGTCCTGCTGGCGGTTGGCGTGAACCACGGCCACCACCAGGTCGGCGCCGGCCTCGCGCAGGGCCTTGGCCTCGGCAACGGTGGTCGCCACCGTCGGCAGAAATTTCAGGCTCTCGCCAGGGCTGGACTTCACCGGGCTGTCGTCGGCGGTCATGCCGACGAGGCCCACCTTCACGCCGCCGATGTCGAGGATCGCGTGATCCTTGATCCCATCGACCGGCTTTCCCTCGGCGTTGCGAAGGTTCGCCGCATAGACCGGAAAGCGCGCCTCCTTCATGCGCTGCGCGAAGACGTCGGGGCCGAAGTCATATTCGTGGTTGCCTGGCGTGAAGATGTCCGGCGGGGCCAGATTGATGAGTGCGATGGTGTGTTCACCCTTGTCGATGCTCGACAGCAGCGACGGCGAGATCAGGTCTCCGGCATGCGCATAGACCACGTGTCCACCCTTGGCGCGCTCGGACTTCACGACGGCGTTGAGGCGGGCAAAGCCGCCGCGCGGACCATCGTTGTCGACCTTGTAGATGTCGTTGGTCAGCACGAAGGTGATGGTCGTCGTTTCGGCCTGTGCCGGCGCGATGAGCGCAACGCATGAGAGCAGGAAACCGACAAGGGCAGAACGGCGAAGCTTCATGAAATCCTCCAGGAGCAATGGGTTCGATTGAATTCCATTCTCCCGGCGGGCGCAACAGCCTGATGACGTTCGGTCACCGTTTGGTCTTGCCAAGAGGGTCGTTCTGCGACATAGTGGCGCTTATCGACACTTGGGCCGGACGATTGGCCGCTTCGCATGCCCTCGGGGCCGCGCACGCAAGACTCCTCCAATTATCGACCACGGGTCCTGCGGTATGCCTGGTTGGAAGACCATGGGACCTTCATCTAACCTAACTTAAGGACATCCCATGGATACGGGTACTGTGAAGTGGTTCAACGAGCAGAAGGGCTATGGTTTCATTCAGCCCGACAATGGCAGCAAGGACATCTTCGTCCATATCTCTGCCGTTGAGCGCGCCGGACTACGCACGCTGAAGGAGGGCCAGAAGGTCTCCTTCGAGATCGTCACGGACAAGCGCACGGGCCGCAGCTCGGCTGGAAATCTCCAGGCCTCGTAAGACCGCCTCGCATTTCGACAGGTTGAATGCCCGGCCGCCAGGCCGGGCATTTTGATTCTGGACCAAAAATTGATCTTGCAATGCAAAAATTTGAACGATCCATGATATGCTCTTAACGCATAATTAATGCCTGATTCTTTGACCATATCTCCTTGGAATGCCTATCCCTGGATTTAATTCTATGACTGAAATAAGGCGACAGCGGCTGTAAAACTGTCATATTTCAAATCTATGTGATGACTCTCGATATCGGGGGCTGCGGTGCTCTCCCTCAGTCTGGATCATGCTAAAAACGCATGACTGAACCGTCTGGATGGCGCTGGTTGGTCGAAGACCAAGCCCCTATATCGAGCCGGACACTGTGCACCGCACAATCAACAGAACCTCGATGGCCTTCCAGGGAACGGGAGCCGGAGAGATGAAATGGAGAATGAACATGACCACGACCACTTACACCCGCGACATGGCCCGCGCCGAAGGCATGACCATGGGCGGCGGCCTGCTGGGCCGTTTCCGCACCTATCTCTCGAAGAGCCGGGCCGAGCGCCAGCTCTCGCAGCTTGATGACCGCCTTCTGGCCGACATCGGCGTGAAGCGCTCGGACATCAACAAGATGGTCTGGGGCCGCTAAGCGCCAGGCTAGTCTTCCTCCCAGCCGGCGCCACGCGTGCCGGCCCAAAAGCGCCCGGGACTCCTCCCTCCCGGGCGCTTTTTTCTTGCCGGCCTGGCCAGGACCAGCGCCAGCCAGTTGCCGCGGCTGACCACTGTTGCCAGCACCAAGCCATGATTTCGGTAGGTCGCGATGATCCACCGGCCCTGGTCGCGCGTCAGGCCCGACAGGATGAGCCGGCCACCGGGTGCCAGGCTTTCGGCAAGGCCATGGGCCAGAGCCACCAGGGGCCGCGCCAGGATATTGGCGAAGATCAGGTCATAGGGCGCTTGCCTGGCGATCAGCGGGTGCTTGAGGCCGGGTGCGACAACACTCCGCACCAGTGGCCGCACGCCGTTCAGCGCGGCATTGGCGCGGGTCACGCGGACGGCCTCCGGATCGATGTCGCTGGCGAGGGCCGCATGCCGCGTTGCCCGCGCGGCCGCGATCGCCAACACGCCAGTCCCGCAGCCAACGTCGAGAATGCGCCGGGGCCTGCCGCGCTTCAGGATGAGGTCCAGCGCCGCCAGACAGCCCTCGGTGGTCCCATGATGGCCGGTCCCGAAGGCGGTGCCCGCGTCGATTTCGAGCGAGACACCGCCCGGCCGCCTGCGGTGCCTGTCATGCGAGCCGTAGAGAAAAAAGCGGCCAGCGGCGACAGGCGAGAGGCCGGCAAGCGAGTCCCGCACCCAGTCGCGGTCGGGCAGCGCCACGATCCGTCCCACGGTCAGTGCCGGCCTATGCCGCGCGTCCTGCGCCTGCGTGTCGTCCGCGAAGAACAGCACGAGTTCCCAGAGGCCGCGGCTCTCGTCGGTCTCGTTGATGACGACGGCGAGAGGATCGAGCAGCAGATCCGACTCGAGTTCGGTGGCCAGCGCCGTGGCGCGATCGTGTGTCAGCCCCGGCACGGTGAGCGTGAAGCGGGCCTCGCTCATTGCAGCTCGGAGACCTTGTACTGCGCCGTGTCGAGCCAGGCGGGGTTGATCGCGACGCCCCAGCCCGGCGCATCGGGGATCGTGGCCTTGCCGTCCACGATCCGGTAGGGATCGCCGAGAAACAGACCATACTGCCAGGGATAGTAGTCCTCTTCCTCGATCGAGAACTCGAGATACTTGCCCGCGTTGGGAATGGCGCCCAGCAGATGCATGGTGCACATGGTCACCAGCGACAGGTTCGCGGCATGAGGCGTGACCGGCAGGCCCGCCGCCTCGGCCATGCGGCAGACCTCCAGCGTGCGGGTGATCCCGCCCATGTACATCACGTCGGGCTGCACCACATCCACGGCGCGCATTCCGATCATGACCTGCCAGTTGATGAACTCGCAGTCCTGTTCGCCGCCAGTCACGTCGATCGACAGCGCATCGGCCACCTGCTTCGTCTGCTCGAACTCCCAGTAGGGGCAGGGCTCCTCGAAATGGCCGATGCCTTCATCCTCGAGCAGGCGGCCAACGGCGATGGCCCGCACGGGCGAATAGCACGAGTTCGCATCGACCAGCTTGGCCACGCCATCGCCCAGCGCCCGCGAGACGGTGGGCACGATCTCCTCGGTGCGACCTGGCCATTCGTCCTGGTTGCGGCCGCACTCGGCGCCGACGCGCCACTTGAAGGCGTCGAAGCCCTTCTCGTCGCGAAGCTTCACCAGGCGGCGGGCCTCGTCCTTGGGCGTGATGTCGCGCTTCATCGAGGAGGCATAGGCGCGGATCGGGCCTGGCTTGCCGCCAAGCAGGGAAACGACCGGCCTGTCTTCCAGCTTGCCGCGAAGGTCCCATAGCGCCGTGTCGAGCCCGGTCGTGGCGCGACGCAGGTAGGACCCGGGATACTTGTGTTCGCGTTCATTGATGCGCAGCAGCGTGTCCGAGAAGTCCAGCGCGTCGGTTCCCAGCGCGTGTCGGGCCACCTGCCGATGAAAGATCTCGCAGGTGATGTCGGCATTGTAGGTCGAGACCTGTCCCCAGCCCTGGGCACCGGTATCCGTGGTAACCCGGACGAAACCGACGAACTCGTTGCAGAAGGTCTCGAGCTTGCGGATTTTCATGATGCGTTCCTCACAGAGATGATGGGTCCTACCGCTTCGACCTGTCACGATCCAGCGTTGCCGTGAACATAGAACCGGACCTGCGTGTCGCCGTAGTCGCGCCGGTCGCGCAGGCTGAGGCGCGGCACATCCGGGATCTCGGCCTTGAGGGACTCCTCGAGGACGACGACCGCACCTGCGTTCAGCCACCCGCCGTCTGCAAGT
This sequence comes from Hyphomicrobiales bacterium, assembly GCA_046349195.1. Classification (GTDB taxonomy): domain Bacteria; phylum Pseudomonadota; class Alphaproteobacteria; order Rhizobiales; family Aestuariivirgaceae; genus Aestuariivirga. Next base: position 27,498 of record JAXMCU010000020.1, on the reverse strand, counting down.
GCCAGCAAGGCCTTGCCGCCCAGCGTCTTGCCATAGGGCGGGTCTGCAAAGACAAGGTCGAAGCCGGGCTGCGGCGCACAGGGTCCAAGACGGGTCGCGTCGCGCCGCCAGATCTTGCACAGACCGATCACGCCAAGCGCGTCGGCATTGCGGCGGATCACGCCGCGGGCTTCGGCACTGTCGTCGACGAAGAGGCAGAAGCGCGCGCCCTGTGACAGGGCCTCGAGTCCCAGCGCGCCGGTGCCCGAGAACAGGTCCATGACCCGCGCGTCCTCGAGGCCGAAACCGGCGATGCCGTGATTCAGGATGTTGAAGATGGATTCGCGCACGCGGTCGGACGTCGGCCGTGTCGCGCTGCTCGACGGGCCTGCGAGGCCATGGCCCTTGAATTTCCCGCCGATGATGCGCATTCCCGCAACCCGCCCCTGCTTCTGCCGGGCTTGACCGCTGCCCTGCCATCGCCTCATCTGGCATGATGCGTCTGAAACTGCCAGAGCCAATGCTGCTCGCCTTCAACGAGGCGGAAGCCGCCGCCGCGCGGGGCGAAGTTCCGGTGGGGGCGGCCCTGGTGGACCGGAGCGGCGCCATCCTGGCCAGCGCCGGAAACCGCACCTTGGACCTCAAGGATCCGACCGCCCATGCCGAGATGCTCGTCATCCGGGCGGCGTCCGGCGTGAACGGCAACGAGCGGCTCGTCGGCTGCGACATCTATGTGACGCTGGAGCCCTGCGCCATGTGCGCGGCGGCCATTTCGCTGGCGCGCCTGCGGCGGCTCTACTTTGCGGCGGCCGACGAGAAGATGGGCGCGGTGGAACACGGCCCGCGCCTCTATCATCAGCCCACCTGCCACCATCAGCCCGACGTCTATGGCGGCATCGGCGAGGAGCGCTCGCGCATCCTGCTGCGCGAGTTCTTCAGCGCGAAGCGGTGAGCCGCCGGGTCAGGTAGAGATCGAGTTCGCGCTTCAGCATCTCCTTCGATGGCTGGGCCGCCGCGAAGAGCTCCTTGAGCTTGAAGAAGTCGCCGCCCGAGAAGGCCAGCAGCGACGGGGCCACATAGATGTCGGGCGGCGACACGTTGCGCCGCAGCTCGGCGACCTGGTGGAACATGATCAGGATCGATCCGATGGCGAGTTCCATGTTGGAGTGATGCAGCCGCACCGGCGGGCGCGGCCGGCCGGTCACGTCCACCGCAACGACGATATCGGTGCCCTCGCGCACATGGTCGAAGGGCACCGGGTTGGTCACGCCGCCGTCGACATGGACATGGCCGTCGATCTTCGGCCCGAGGATGACGCCGGGAATGGCAATCGACGCGCCGATGGCGCGGATCAGGGGGCCGGATGACAGGACGCGTTCCACCATGTCGTCGAAGTCGGTGGTGACGATCTTGAGTGGAATACGCGTGTCCTCGATCTGCTCCGGCATGCCGTCGGGAAGCGCGAGTTCCACCAGTTTCTCGCCCTGCACGTGAAAGGAGGCGAGGCCGCGCAGGGCCAGCAGGTCGCGCAGGCGCGCGCGCTTGGAGCTGAAGACATAGCGGAAGGCGTCGACGCGGTTGCTGAGCAGGCGCTCGGCATGGTCGCGGATCTCGCGGGCGCTCATGCCGCTGGCATAGGCCGAACCGATCAGGGCGCCGATCGAACACCCGGCGATGACGGTTGGCTTGACGCCCAGTTCGTCAAAGGCCTCGAGCATGGGAATATGGGCAAGGCCGCGCGCGCTGCCGCCGCCGAGCGCCAATCCGATCCTGGGTTCGCTCATGCGCCGGCCTTCCGGGCGAAGGCCCAGGCCGTCTCGGCCAGCGGCCGGACCTGCCTTGCCATGTTTGCGGCCTCGGGGTTGGCGGCGGTGCCGTCGCGCACCCGGCCGAGAATGCCCTGGAGAATGGCGGCGATGCGGAAGAAATTATAGGCCATGTAGGTGTTCAGATCGGGCAGGGAGGCTCGGCCCGTCAAGTTACAATACTCACCTATATAGTCGTCGAGCGCGGGAATGCCAGGATCGCTCTCGTGGCCGATGAGCGATCCGACGCCGGCGCCGCTGTCGGACACCGGCATGAACCAGGTCATCAGATGGTAGGTGAAGTCGGCCAGCGGATCGCCGATGGTGGCCAGTTCCCAGTCGAGGACGGCGGCAATCTCCGGCCTGTGCGGGTCGACGATGCAGTTGTCGAGGCGGAAGTCGCCATGCACGATGGCGGCACCGGAGTCCGGCGGCGCGGCATCCGGCAGCCAGGCGATGAGCCGGTCCATCTCGGCGACGGTCTCCGTCTCGGAGGCCTTGTACTGTTCGCTCCAGCGCTTGATCTGGCGGGCGACATAGCCCTGCGGCTTGCCGAAGTCGGCCAATCCGGCCGCGGCGTAGTCGAGGGTGTGCAGGGCAGCGATGGTCCGGTTCATTGCCGTGAACAGCCGTCGCCGGTCAGCGGCATCGATGCCAGGCGCCCAGGGCTCCCAGAAGACCCGGCCTTCCACCAGTTCCATGACATAGAAGCTTGCGCCGATGATGGAGGTTTCGGCGCAGTAGTGCAGCGGCCTCGCCACCGGAAAACCTCGTGCCGCCAGCGCCGAGGTGACCCGGAACTCGCGTTCGATCGCATGCGCCGACGGCAGCAGCTTGCCGAAGGGCTTGCGGCGGAGCACGTAGCTGCGCGACGGCGTCGAAAGGCGATAAACGGGATTGGACTGGCCGCCCTTGAAGCGCGCCACCGCCAACGGACCGCGGAAACCGTCGAGCGCACTGGCGAGATAGTCTTTCAGATCCTTCACCGGAAGGTCGGCAGCCGTCGTTCCCGAGAAGGCCTGCTGGCGGTCAATGCGCATGGAGCAGGAACGGGAGCAGGGCGGAGAGCGTGGCGGCCGGGTTTTCCTCGGCGACGAAATGGCCGCTGTCGATGCCGCGGCCCTCGACGTTGAGGCACCAGCGGCGCCAGGTCGCGAGCGGCGAGTCCGTCTCGCTCGGGATGCCGGCATCGCCCCACAGCGCCAGCACCGGGCATGCGATCCTGCGGCCCGCGGCCGCGTCGGCCTCGTCGTGCGACAGGTCGCAGGTGGCGCCCGCCCGGTAGTCGTTGCAGGTGGCCTGGATGTGTTCCGGCGTCGCATAATGGAAGCGATACTCTGCAAGCGCCTCGTCGCTGAAGGCCGAGAGGTCCCGGCTCTTGGTCCAGCTTGCCATGGTGTAGTCCAGATAGGCGACGGGCGCCCGCTCGATCAGCATCTCGGGCAAGGGGCTGGGCTGGGCGAGGAACAGCCAGTGATAGGTCTTCATCGCCAGCCGCACGGTGAAGCCGTGCCACATCGCATGGGTCGGCACGATGTCGAGCACGGCCAGCCGCGCGACCCTGTCCTGATGGTCGAGGGCCATGCGGTAGGCAACCCGCGCTCCCCGGTCATGCCCCACCACTGCGAAGCGGTCGTGTCCGAGGTCCTCCATCAGGGCGACCAGATCCCTGGCCATGGCCCGCTTGGAATAGGCCAGGTTCCCGGGATCGTTCGTCGGGCAGGACGACAGGCCATAGCCCCTGAGGTCGGGCATCACGCAGGTGAAGTGCCGCATCAGGTCGGGCGCCAGCCGGTGCCACATGGCATGGGTCTGCGGGAAGCCATGGACCAGAAGCAGGGGCGGGCCGCTGCCGCCGATGCGCGCGAAAATCTCAACGTCGCCGTTGCGAAAGCGATGTTCGCGCGTGCCGCTGAAAAGCCGTGTCATCGCCGCGAGGTTATCGCGTCCATCGCCGGCCTCAAGATTTTTCTTCCCGGGCAATGGCGCGCCAGCCGATGTCCCGGCGGCAGAAGCCGTCCGGCCAGTCGATGCGGTCGACGGCGGCATAGGCGCGCGCCTGGGCCTCGCGCACCGTGTTTCCCAGGGCCGTGACGTTCAGCACGCGGCCACCGGCGGAGACCAGTTCGCCGTCCTTCAGCGCAGTTCCGGCATGGAAGACCTCGACGTCCGCCATGTCCGCCGTCCGCTCGAGGCCACGGATGACCGAGCCCTTGCGGACCTCTCCCGGATAGCCCCTGGCGCAGAGCACCACGGTGAGTGCCGTCTCGTCGCGCCAGCGGACCGACATGCGGTCGAGCGTCCCGTCACAGCAGGCCAGCAGCAGGGTGACGAGATCGTCCTTCAGGCGCATCATCATGACCTGGCATTCGGGGTCTCCGAAACGCGCGTTGTACTCGATCAGCTTCGGCCCGTCCCTGGTGAGGATCAGCCCCGCATAGAGCACGCCCACATAGGGATGGCCCATCTCGGCCAGGGCCTTGATGGTGGGCCTGACGATCCGGTCCAGCGCCTCCGCGCATAGCGCCGGAGTCATGCAGGGCGCAGGCGAGTAGGCACCCATTCCCCCGGTGTTGGGGCCGGTGTCGCCGTCGCCCACGCGCTTGTGGTCCTGCGCGGTGGTCAAGGGCAGGGCGGTCCTGCCATCGGTCAGCACGAAGAACGAGGCTTCCTCGCCTTCGAGAAACTCCTCGATGACGCATTCGGCGCCGCCGAACTTGCCGCCGAAGATGTCCTCGATGGCGGCGCGGGCCTCGTCCTCGGTCATCGCGACGGTGACGCCCTTGCCCGCCGCAAGACCATCGGCCTTGACCACGATGGGCGCGCCATGCGCCGCGAGATAGGCGAGAGCCCGGGCCTTGTCTGTGAAGCGACCGTAGGCCGCCGTCGGAATGCCATGCCTGGCGCAGATGTCCTTGGTGAAGCCCTTCGACCCCTCGAGCTGCGCGGCGAATTTCGAGGGTCCGAAGACCTTGATCCCCGCCGCCTTGAGGTCGTCAGCCAGCCCGGCAACCAGCGGCGCCTCGGGGCCAACCACGACCAGCCCGATCGCATTCGCCCTGCAGAAGGCGATGACGGCGGCGTGGTCTGCGACCCTGAGGTCGGCGAGGCGGGCGATGCCCGCAATTCCGGGATTGCCCGGCGCGCAGTAGAGCGTGTCGCAGAGCGGGCTTGCGGAAATGGCCCAGGCCAGGGCGTGCTCGCGCCCGCCCGACCCGATCAGGAGGATGTTCATGGCCGGCGTCCTTGCTTTCAGGCGCCTTCTCGCATTTGATGTGGCGGAATCAAAGAGCAGATTTTCAATGTCCACCATCTGGGACCACGATCCGGAAACGGGCGAGATCATCGAGGGCGGCAAGCCCAATATCGGCGAGTTTTCGGTCACCGAGATCGCCCATGCGCTCAAGCGGACGCTGGAGGACCGCTTCGGCCATGTCCGGATCCGCGGCGAGATCTCGGGCTATCGCGGCCCGCATTCCTCGGGCCACTGCTACTTCTCGATCAAGGACGAGGGCGCCAAGCTCGACGCGGTGATCTGGCGCGGCAGCTTCGGGAGGCTGAGGTCGAAGCTGCAGGAGGGCCTCGAGGTCATCGCCACCGGCAAGATCACCTCCTATCCGATGAAGTCGGCCTATCAGATCGTCATCGAGAACATCGAGCCCGCGGGCGTCGGTGCGCTCATGGCCCTGCTCGATGAGCGCAAACGCAAGCTGGCGGCCGAGGGCCTGTTCGATGCCGCCCGCAAGCGACCCATCCCCTATCTGCCGCGGGTCATCGGCGTGATCACCTCGCCCACCGGAGCGGTGATCCGCGATATCCTGCATCGCCTGAACGACCGTTTCCCTCGCCACGTCATCGTCTGGCCTGTCCGCGTGCAGGGCGAGACCAGCGCCGCCGAAGTGGCGGGTGCCATTGCCGGCCTGAACCGCGTGTCACCGCGTCCCGACGTGATCATCGTGGCGCGGGGCGGCGGATCGCTGGAAGACCTCTGGGGATTCAACGAAGAGATCGTGGTGCGGGCCGTGGCCGCCAGCGAGGTGCCCCTGATCTCGGCCGTTGGCCACGAGACCGACACCACGCTGATCGATTTTGCCTCCGACCTCCGTGCGCCCACGCCCACCGCGGCGGCGGAGATGGCGGTGCCGGTGCGCGCCGACCTTGTGGCGGAGACGGCAAATCTCGCGGCGCGGCTGCAGCGTGGCATGAGCCGCTCGCTGCAGGAGCGGGGCACGCGGCTGACCTCCGCGGCCCGCGCCTTGCCCCGGCCCGAGGAGCTCCTGGCGCTGGCCCGTCAGCGCTTCGATTCCGCGGCCGGACGGCTTGCCCAGGCGCTGCGTGCCAACACGCGGGAGCATCAGTCGCGGCTCAACCGCGTGGCGCCGCGACTCACGCTCGCGCCGCTGCGCACGATGATCGCCACCGAACGGCGCCAGCTCGACGTTTCGGGCCGACGCGCCCTTCAATCGCTGCGCCGGGCCTTGGAACTGCGGCGGCAGAGATTCGACGGCACCGCAAAGCTTCTGGAGTCACTGTCCTACCGTTCTGTCCTGCGGCGCGGCTTCGCGCTGGTGCGGAGCGAGGACGGTGTGCCCGTGCGCGGCGCCCAGGCGGTGAAGCCCGGACAGCGCCTGCTCGTCGAACTGGGCGATGGAACCATCAAGGTGCGCGAGGACGGCGGATCGAAACAGGGCTCGCTGTTCTAGCGTAGCCCTTTCAGGCGGCCCATTCGCCCTGGCGCATCAGCGGCTCGGTCTTGCCGTCCGCCGTGATGCCATCGATGTCGAGGCTGCCGGAGCCGATCATCCAGTCGACGTGAACGAGGCTCGCATTGGCGCCAAGGGCGGCAAGCTCGTCCTTGCTGCGGCTGCCGCCGTCGCGGATGTTCTCGGTGTAGGACTGGCCCACGGCGATGTGGCTGGCGGCGTTCTCGTCGAAGAGCGTGTTGTTGAAGACGATGCCGCTCCTGGAGATGGGCGAGGAATGCGGCACCAGCGCCACTTCGCCTAGCCGGGCCGCGCCCTCGTCGGTGGAGATCAGGCTGCGGAAGGCCTCCTCGCCCTTGGCTGCCGTCATCTCGACGATGCGGCCCTTCTCGAAACGCACCTTGATGCCGTCGATCATGGAGCCCTGGTAGGACAGCGGCTTGGTCGAGCAGACGATGCCGTCGACCTTGTCCTTGTGCGGTGCCGTGAACACCTCTTCAGTGGGGATGTTGGCATTGCAGACGACGCCGTTGCGTGCCTTGCCGGCGCCGCCCTTCCAGACGTGATCGGTGGCCAGCCCGAGCCTCAGGTCAGTGCCGGGGCCGCGATACCGGAGCGCAGCGTAGCGGCGTTCGTTGAGGAAGGCGGTGCGCCGCGCCAGGTTGGCGGAATGGGTTTCCCAGGCGGCCACCGGATCGGGCAGGTCGGCGCGGCAGCAGGAGAAGATCGCCGACCAGAGCTTGGCCAGCGCCTCGGCCTCGCGCAGCTGCGGAAAGACCGAGCGGGCCCAGGCGGGCGTCGCGCAGGCGATGACACACCAGTTGATGGCAAAGCCGGTGATGAGTTCGAGGGCGGGGCGATAGGCGACCGACCGCGCCTTGTTGGCCCGCGACAGCCTGGCCGGGTCCTGCCCGGCGAGAAGGCCCGGATCCTCGCCGGCGATGGCCAGCCGCGCGGCGCCGCCGCGAAAGGCCTGGGCCATGCCCTCGAACAGCCAGGCGGGCGCCGTGTCGAAGCTCTCGTCGGGCGCGAAGCGGTAGCGGGCGAGGGTTGCCGGATCGTCGCTGTAGAAGGTCGTGACCAGCGTGGCGCCGGCCTTGTAGGCATGTTCGGTGATGCGGCGGACGAGGGGCACGGCATCCAGTGGGGCGGTGATCAGCAGTTCCTGGCCCTTGCGCAGGTTGAGGCCGGAGCGGATGGTCAGCTGGGCGTAGCGGTCGAGGAGTTCATCGTGGGTCATGGCCCGCTTATAGGCGAGGCCGGCGCGGCGGGCAAAGCGCCATCTTCAAATCCGCGGCGGAAAGGTCTATCTCACGGGCATGAACTTCCTCGATCCCATTGTGCCGCAGCAGCGCGAGGCCAAGCTCCGGTATCTGGACGCCGATTTCCAGATCCTGCGCGAGGGTGAATTCGTGCGCTGCGCTGTGACCGGCGATCCGATCCGGATCGACAGCCTGCGCTACTGGAATGTCGAGCGTCAGGTGCCCTATCGCTCGGCGGACGTCGCCTTCGACGCGCTGCTGGCCCGGCTCAGATCAGGCGGCTGATCGTCTGGGTGATGTCGAGCTGGAGCATCACCAGCACATTGGCCACCAGCAGCAGGATCTGGACGCCCAGCAGCGTGTTGGCGGGCAGCGGTTTGGCGATCCAGGCCCGGCGGATCAGGAACAGCACCACGAAGAATCCGTTCAGCGCCAGCAGCTGAATGTACATGGGCGGATCGCCGCTCTCCAGGAAATCCTGGGCCTGGTCCCAGCGTGTGCGTGTGATGAGATCGTACATGGCAGTTCCAGCTGAACCTAAGGCACAACCCGCGAGTATCACCCAATCAGGTTAAGGCTTCGTTGAGACATTTCTGCGGGCTGGAATCGTCTGGGGAGGGCGTGTATATGACCGCCTCCCGTGGTAGTTTGAGGGTTGGAGCATTTTCCTTCCCTGTCTGGAGTAAGAAAGATGTTGAAGAACTGGGCACCTGACAGCTGGCGCGAGTTCCCCGTGGCCCAGGTGCCGGATTTCGAGGACAAGGCCAAGCTCGAGCTCGTCGAGAAGCGTCTGGCGGGATTCCCGCCGCTGGTCTTTGCCGGCGAGGCGCGGAAGCTGAAGCGGAAGCTGGCCAAGGTGGCCGAGGGCAAGGGTTTCCTGCTCCAGGGCGGCGATTGCGCCGAGAGCTTCGCCGAGCATTCGGCCGACAATATCCGCGATTTCTTCCGGGTCTTCCTGCAGATGGCGGTTGTGCTCACCTTCGCCGGCGGCCAGCCCGTGGTGAAGGTCGGGCGCATTGCCGGCCAGTTCGCCAAGCCCCGATCCTCGCCGACCGAGGTGATCGACGGGGTGGAGTACCCGATCTACCGGGGCGACATCGTGAATGGTGCTGAAGCCACAATGGAGCAGCGCAAGCCCGATCCGGAGCGCCAGATCATGGCCTACCGGCAGTCGGCGGCGACGCTGAACCTGCTGCGCGCCTTCGCCCAGGGCGGCTATGCCAACCTGGAGCATGTGCACAAGTGGACCCTGGGTTTCCTCAAGGATTCGCCGGCCTTCGAGCGCTATCAGGAACTGTCGGGCCGGATCACCGAGGCGCTGGGCTTCATGAAGGCCTGCGGCATCAACGCCGACACGGCGCCGCAGCTGCGCCAGACCGATTTCTTCACCAGCCACGAGGCGCTGCTGCTGGGCTACGAGCAGGCACTGACGCGCGTCGATTCCACCAGCGGCGACTGGTACGACACCTCGGGCCACATGCTGTGGATCGGCGACCGCACGCGCCAGCCGGATCATGCCCATGTCGAATTCTGCCGCGGCATCCGCAACCCCGTCGGGCTGAAATGCGGACCGACGCTCAAGGCCGACGAACTGATCCGGCTGATCGACAAGCTCAACCCCGAGAACGAGCCGGGCCGGCTGACGTTGATTGCCCGCTTCGGCGCCGACAAGGTGGAAAAGCACCTGCCGGACCTGATCCGCGCCGTGAAGCGCGAGGGGCGCATCGTCGTCTGGTCCAGCGATCCGATGCACGGCAACACGATCAAGTCCACGACGGGCTACAAGACGCGTCCCTTCGATGCCATCCTCGCCGAGGTCCGGCGCTTCATGGCCATCCACCAGGCCGAGGGCACGCACGCGGGCGGCATCCATGTGGAGATGACCGGCAAGGACGTGACCGAATGCACGGGCGGGCTTAGGGCGCTGCGTGACGAGGATCTGAACGATCGCTACCACACCTTCTGCGATCCGCGCCTGAACGCGGCGCAGGCGCTGGAGCTGTCCTTCCTGGTCGCCGAGGAGATCAAGAAGGAAATGGCGTCCCGTCCGCGCGTGGATGACGAGGACTCGGTCGAGGCGGCCGAGTGACGTCGACGCGGACCGGTTGACCGGCGCGATTCCGGTTCTTATGTAACAGGCGGGCTTACATTAAGCCCGCCTGTGCCATATCGAGGACCTCCCATGATCGATCTGTATTATTGGCCTACGCCCAACGGGCACAAGATCACGCTGTTTCTCGAGGAGGCGGGCCTCGACTATCGCATCCACCGCGTGAACATCGGCAAGGGCGAGCAGTTCCATCCGGACTTCCTGCGGATTGCCCCCAACAACCGCATCCCGGCCATTGTCGATCATGCGCCGGCGGGCGGCGGCGCCCCGGTCTCGCTCTTCGAGTCCGGCGCAATCCTTCTGTATCTTGCTGAGAAAACCGGGAAATTCATCCCGGCGGACATTCGCGGCCGGGCCGAGGTGCTGCAGTGGCTGTTCTGGCAGATGGCGGGGCTCGGCCCCATGGCCGGGCAGAACGGCCACTTCAACATCTACGCGCCGGAAAAGGTGCCCTACGCCATCGACCGCTACACGCGCGAGACGGAACGGCTCTACGGCGTCCTCGACCGGCGACTTGCCGACCGCGCCTTCATCGCAGGGGACTATTCGATTGCCGACATGGCGAGCTATCCCTGGATCGTCCCCTATGCGCAGCACAAGCAGGACCTGAGCGCCTTTCCCAATCTGACGCGGTGGTTCGACACGATCGCGGCGCGGCCGGCGACGATACGCGCCTATGCGCATGCCCCGGCGTCGCGCCCGCCCATGACGGAGGAGGAGCGGCGCATTCTCTTCGGCCAGGGCGCCAAGCTTCCGGCCTGAGTCAGGGCGCGGCCTGGAAGGGCTGCGGATCCTCGGCCGGGTTCCGGCGGAACTCCATCAGGATGTGGCCGAAGAGCGCGCTCAGCACCACCGCCCCGCCGATCAGCGTTTGCGGCGCCGGCGTCTCGCCCAGGAAGGCGAAGACCCAGAAGGGGGTGAGCGGCACTTCGAGCGCGGCGATGAGGGTCGCTTCGGCCGCGGGCACGCGGCGCGAGCCGAAGGTGTAGAGGGCGAGGCCCGAGGCGTTCTGCAGGATGCCGAACATCACGATGAGGCCGAAGTCGCGCGACGAGACGCTCATCGGGTCGGCGAACCAGAAGCAGGCGAAGGAGCAGATCCAGGCCGAGGCCGCCATGGCGGGCAGCATCGCCACGTCGCGGTGGCAGCGCATGACGACCGTGAACCCGGCCATGGACAGGCTCATCAGCACGGCCAGCAGCTTTCCAAACAGGCTGCCACCCAGTTCGGTTCCCCACAGCATGATGCCGACGCCGGCCAGCGCCACGGCGCTTGCCGCCAGCGTCGATCGCGTCGGCCGTTCGCCGATTGCCAGATAGGCCAGGGCTGCGGTGACGAAGGGCACGGTCGCGTAGATCACCATGGCATCGGCCACGCTGGTGAAGCGCATCGACCCGATGCCGGTGATCATGCCCGTGGCCGAGAGCACGGCGACCGCGAGCGCCGGCCAGCGCAGCCCGCGCAGGATCTGCCAGGCGCGGCCGCGCTCCAGCAGGAGAAACAGCAGGAAGACGGCGCTTCCAGAAAAGATGCCGCGCCAGAACAGCATGGTCATGAGATCGGCCTGGATCAGCCGGGTGAAGAGGCCCGCCGACGACCAGGCCAGTGCCGCCGCGGCGACCAGCCAGAGGCCGAGACGATGCTGGCTGGCGGCCGTGCTCATGCCCGGCTGGCCTTGAACAGGTTGATGGCATTGGCGGCGAGGATCATGAGACCGCCGAGGACGGACCACATGTCGACGGATTCGCTGTAGATCAGGTAACCCAGCAGGGCGGTCAGCGGCAGGCGCAGGAAGTCCATCGGCATGACCACCGTGGCATCGGCCAGCGAGATCGCCTTGGAGAGACAGTAGTGCGACCCGGTTCCCGCGAAGGCCACGATGGCGATCCAGATGTACTGGCTGGGCAGCGGCGTGGTCCAGGTCAGGTAGGCCGGGATGGCGCCGATGACCGACTGCATGGCGAACATCATGAAGATGACGGTTAGCGCCGTATCGCGTCGGGTGATGTATTTGGTCAGCGTGACCGATCCGGCGAAGAGCAGGGCGGCGCCAAGCGCCACGGGATGCCCCCAGTCGAGCAGGTGGCCGGGCTTCACGATCATCAGAACGCCAGCAAATCCAATGACTAAGGCGGCCACCTTGAAGCCATACATGCGCTCGTGCAGGAAGGCCACGGCAAGGATGGCGATCCACAGCGGCATGGTGAATTCGATGGCGATCACCTCGGCCAGCGGGATCAGCATCAGGGCCGTGAACCACAGGTATTGCCCGGCATAGTGGATGACGTTGCGGGCCAGATGCAGCGGCAGCTGGGTCAGGCGGCCGGCAAAGCCACCATTGAGCAGGACGATGGGCGTCAGGATGACGACGGCCACCAGGCTGCGCAGGATCATGATCTGGAACACCGACATGACCTCGGTCAGCTCGCGCCCGGCAATGGTCATGCCGAGGGTGGCGAGAAGCCAGCCCCCCATCCAGACTGCGGCCTTTCCGATCTGCTGCTGCGCCACGCCCGAGCTCCGGACCCAGCAATAGCGGGCCATCCGCTGCGCCGAAAGGCCGTAAACGGCATGACAACCATGGTTGACGGCGGACTTGACCTCGGGCCTGTGCTGACGCATGGTGCGCCCGCAATGACCGCCCACCGTCCATATGCCGTTATCATTTGCGGCATTATCATCTGCAGCTAGCCGAACACCGCTGGCAGGGCGCCGCTTGACCTAAAATCAGATGAAGCGATCCCCGGGCCGGCGAAGCCCCGAGGACCCATATGCCGTTGCACCTCTACAACACGCTGACCCGCCGCAAGGAGGCCTTCGCGCCCATCGATTCCTCCAATGTGCGGATGTATGTCTGCGGCCCGACGGTCTATGACTTCGCGCACATCGGCAATGCCCGGCCGGTCATCGTCTTCGACGTGCTGTACCGGCTGCTCAGATATCTTGCGGCGAAGGGAGAGTGGGACGGCGGGAAGGGGCAGACCAAGGTCACCTATGTCCGCAACATCACCGACGTCGACGACAAGATCAACGCCCGGGCGCTGCGCGACCATCCGGACCTGCCGCTCAACGAGGCGATCCGCAAGGTGACCGAGACCACGGCCAACCAGTTCTTCGCGGACGTGAAGAAGCTCGGCTGCCTCGAGCCCACCGTCCAGCCGCGCGCCACCGACAATATCCGCGAGATGATCGCGATGATCGAGGCGCTGATCGCGCGCGGCCATGCCTATGCGGCGGAGGGCGAGGTTCTGTTCAGCGTCGACTCCATGCCCGACTACGGCGCGCTGTCGCAGCGCAGGCTGGAGGACCAGCAGGCCGGTGCCCGCGTGGCGGTTGAGGCGCACAAGCGCAACCCGGCGGATTTCGTGCTGTGGAAGCTTTCGTCACCGGAGGAGCCCGGCTGGGACAGTCCCTGGGGCCGCGGCCGCCCGGGCTGGCACATCGAATGCTCGGCCATGAGCAGCCGCTATCTCGGCGAGGTCTTCGACATCCACGGCGGCGGGCTGGACCTCATCTTCCCGCACCACGAGAACGAGATCGCCCAGTCGCGCTGCGCCTTCGGCACGAAGGTGATGGCCAATGTCTGGATGCACAACGGCTTCCTACAGGTCGAGGGACAGAAGATGTCCAAGAGCCTGGGGAATTTCGTGACGATCAACGAGCTGCTGCGTGACTGGCCAGGCGCCGTGCTGCGCTTCAACATGCTCAAGACGCACTACAGACAACCCATTGACTGGACGTTTCGGGGATTGCAGGACTCAAGGCAATCGCTGCTGGGTTTTCAGAAGTGGTTTGACGCAGATGTTGTTCCCGCAAAATCAAATTTGCTGCCAGCCGAGTTCCTGGATGCCCTCGAGGACGATCTAAATACGCCGGCAGCCATTGCGGTGCTCCACAAGCTTACTGCCAAGATTGCTAAGGCAGGACGCGACGTCGATCTCCAGCAGAGTGAAATGATAGCGGAATTCTCGAATGCCTTGAGGTTTCTCGGATTTGCTGAGTTGGATAAGTTTTACCATCGCGGGATGGGTAACCAGAACGAAGTGGAGCGTGCCAAAGTTGATTTCCTCATCGCCGCCCGCCTCGAAGCCCGCAAGGCGAAGAACTGGGCGGAGAGCGACCGGATCCGCGACGAGCTCGCGGTCATGGGCATCGCGATCAAGGACAACAAGGATGGCACCACCAGCTGGGAGGTGAAGAGATGACGACCCCCGACGACAAGAAATCCTGGCATGACAGCCTGCCATTCCCGAAGCACTGGCTGGCTTACGTCGCGCTGAAGATCATCGTGCTGGCGCTGGCCGTCTGGCTGGTGCTGCGCTGGAACGGGCTGCTGTGATGGCGCGCGAACGGCTCTATCTCTTCGACACCACGCTGCGCGACGGACAGCAGACGCCGGGCGTCGACTTCTCGCTCGAGGACAAGCTCGCCATCATCCGGCTGCTCGACCAGCTCGGGCTCGACTACATCGAGGGCGGCTATCCCGGCGGCAATCCGACCGACTCGGCGCTGTTTTCCGAGGACCGCGCCATGCGCGCCACCTTCACCGCCTTCGGCATGACCAAGCGGGCCGGGCGCTCGGTGTCGAACGATCCGGGCCTGCAGACCCTGCTCAAGGCGAAGGCGAAGGCCACCTGTTTCGTCGCCAAGTCGTGGGACTACCACGTGCGGGTGGCGCTGGGCTGCAGCAACGAGGAAAACCTCGCCTCGATCCGCGACAGCGTGGCGGCGGCGCGTGCCGCCGGCAAGGAGGTGCTGGTCGACTGCGAGCATTTCTTCGACGGCTACAAGGCCAATCCCGCCTATGCGCTGGCCTGCGCGGTCGAGGCCCATAAGGCGGGCGCGCGCTGGGTGGTGCTCTGCGACACCAACGGCGGCACGCTGCCCGGCGAAGTGGCCGAGATCGTCCGTGCCGTGACGAAATCCGTGCCCGGCCACCACCTCGGCATCCATGCGCACAACGACACGGAACAGGCCGTGGCCAATTCGCTGGCGGCCGTCGATGCCGGCGTGCGCCAGATCCAGGGCACGCTCAATGGCATCGGCGAGCGCTGCGGCAATGCCAATCTCGTTTCCATCATCCCCACGCTGGTGCTGAAGCCGCATTTCCGCGACCGCTTCGAGACTGGCGTCAGCGCGGAGCGGCTGGCCGACCTGACCCATGTGTCGCGGTCCTTCGACGAGCTGCTGAACCGCTCGCCCAACCGCCAGGCTCCCTATGTCGGCAAGAGCGCCTTCGCCACCAAGGCCGGGATCCATGCCTCGGCGATCATGAAGGAGCCCGAAACCTACGAGCACGTTCAGCCGGAATCAGTGGGCAACCGCCGCCAGGTGCTGGTGTCCGACCAGGCCGGGAAGTCGAACCTGCTGGCCGAGCTGCAGCGCATCGGCCTTTCCGTGTCGAAGGACGATGCGCGCCTCGATGCGCTGCTGCGCGAGGTGAAGGAGCGCGAGGCGCAGGGCTATGCCTATGACGGTGCCGATGCGTCCTTCGAGCTCCTGGCGCGGCGCGCCTTCGGCTCGGTGCCGCATTACTTCGACGTGCTGTCCTTCCGCGTCATCGTCGAGGAGCGCGACAAGGCGATGGTCTCGGAGGCGGTGGTCAAGGTGAAGGTCGACGACGAGACCTACCTGAACGCGGGCGAGGGCAATGGTCCGGTCAACGCGCTGGACGTGGCGCTGCGCAAGGATCTGGGCAAGTTCCAGCCCTTCATCGGCGACCTCGAACTGGTGGACTACAAGGTCCGTATCCTCAATGGCGGCACGGGAGCCACCACCCGGGTTCTGATCGAAAGCAGGGACGGCAAGGGCAACCGCTGGTTCACCGTCGGCGTCTCGCCCAACATCGTCGACGCGTCCTTCCAGGCGCTGTCGGACTCGATCACCTACAAGCTGGTGCGCGAGGGCGTCGCCGGCAGCTGAGGGCCAGGTCATGCGCCGCGGGCATGGAGCACATGCCGCGCCAGTGTTTGCCGCGCCCCGGCGCCGGGTCTAAACGGCCACATGGCGCATGCCGATCCGATGACCCGTTCCCGCACCATGAGTTCCGCCGAGATCGGCGTGATGCTGGCCGTGATGGCCCATCTCGTCTGGGGCGGCATGGCGTTCTATTTCGGCCTGATGCGGCACATCTCGCCCATCGAGATCGCCGCCAACCGCGGACTCTGGTCGCTGCCCATCGCCTTTGCCATCGTCTGGTACCTGGGCCAGTTCGGCGACGTGCGCAAGGCGCTGGCCTCGCGGCGCAACCTCGCCATCCTCACGCTGACCTCGGGGCTCATCGTCTTCAACTGGGGCTTCTACGTCTGGTCCATCATGGTCGGCCGCACCCTGGAATCGAGCCTCGGCTATTTCATCAACCCGCTGCTCAACGTGGTCATGGGCTATCTGTTCCTGGGCGAGCGCTTCACCCGTCCGCAGCTGGTGGCGCTGGCCCTGGCCCTGGTCGCCGTCCTGATCCAGACCATCGCGCTCGGCGCCTTTCCCTGGCTGGGGCTGACGCTGGCGGCCACCTTCTGCCTCTACGGCTTCCTGCGGAAGACCATTCCGGTCGGCCCGACGCAGGGGTTCCTGATCGAGACGGCCATCCTGGCGCTGCCCATGCTCGCCGCCGAGTACTGGCTGTTCAGCAAGGGGCAGGCGCAGTTCGGCAGCAGCACGAAGGACACGCTCATGCTCATGGGCTGCGGCGTGATGACGGCCACGGCGCTCATCCTCTTTGCGGCGTCCATCCGGCGCATCCGCTATTCCACCGCCGGGCTGCTGCAATACATCTCGCCGTCGCTGGTCTTCCTCACCGCGGTCTTCGTCTTCGGCGAGCACCTCGACGCGATCAAGCTGGCGTCCTTCGTCATCATCTGGGTGGCGCTGGCGATCTTCTCCATCTCGGCGCTGCGCGACGAGCGCAGCCGCCGGCAGCTTTCGGAACCCGAGCCCGAACCGGTCTAGAGCTTGGTGAGGATGGGGTGCTGCGGCACCCGGTCGGGCGTGGCCTTGAGCCGGTACTCGAAGGCGGGAATCACCTCTTGGGCGGTCTTCACCACGTCCATGTTGAATTCCAGGCCCTCGCGGATGAAGCGCTCGGCGCGCATGTGGTCGAGCAGGGTGACCAGCGGTTGCCAGTAGTCATCGATGCTGCACAGGATGATCGGCTTGGCATGCTGGCCGAGCTGGGCCCAGGTGCTGATCTCGGCCAGTTCCTCGAGGGTCCCGAGACCGCCGGGCAGGGCGACGAAGCCGGTGGACCGCGCGAACATGGTCATCTTGCGCTCATGCATGTCGGCGGTGACGATGAGTTCACTCACGTCGGTCAGCATGCGCTCGCGATTCGCAAGAAATTCTGGAATGATTCCAGTAACATGTCCGCCGCCATCGAGAACGGCCCGGGCCACCTCGCCCATCAGTCCAAGGCTTCCGCCGCCATAGACGAGGCCGATGCCGTTGGCCGCCAGCGACGCGCCCAGGGTGCGGGCGGCCTCCAGATAGGCCGGATTCCGGCCGTTGCCGGAGCCGCAATAGACGCAGAGCTTTCTTTGGGGAACCATCAATTCTGAACTCCAATCCTGTTGGTAGGCCAAACTAGACCATGCTGAATGCAGCGGAAAGACGCAGGGAATCTTTGCGAAATTGCGACGCTAGCCTTATGTAGGGCGTTAAATCATCTCGCGGAGACGGATTCCGTCTCAAGGCACAGGACAATGACAGACCAGCAACCCGTCAAGAAGAACCCAGCCCTCGTCTTCATCGGACTCGCCGTGGCCGGCGTGGCCGCGGTGATGGCGGTGACGAAGGATCGCTGGATGCCGCCGGCCCCTCCGCCAGCCGCCACCGAGGCGAGTGCGCCGGCCCAGCAGCCCGCGGCCGAACAGCCCGCCCCGCAGGCCACCACCGAGAGCCAGCAACCGGCCGCCGAACAGCCTGCGGCCCAGGCGACGACGGAGACGCAGCAGCCCGCCGCGCAGGCCACCACCGAGACGCAGCAGCCCGCGGCCGAACAGCCTGCCCAGCAGGCCACGACAGAAACGCAGCAGCCCGCCGCCACCGAGACGCAGCAGCCCGCCGCGCAGGCCACGGCAGAAACGCAGCAGCCCGCCGCCACCGAGACGCAACAGTCCGCGGGCAGCGTGGGCGAGCCGGCGTCCGCATCCGGCACCGCGGCGGAGCAACCCGCCCAGCCGCCGGCCGCGGCGGCATCTTCTGACACTGTCCCGAGTTTCGACACGGTGCGGGTCGAAAAGACCGGCGAAGCCGTGATCGCGGGCCGCGCCAAGCCCGGTTCGGACGTGACCGTCATGCTCGATGGCAACCCGATCGGCACCGCCGTCGCGGGCGCCGACGGCAGTTTCGTCGTCGTTCCCGAGAAGCCCATTCCGCCCGGCAGCGGCGGCATCAGCATCGTGGCCAAGGGGCAGGGCGAAACCGTCGTGACCAAGTCCGAGCAGACGGTGGCCGTCATCGTTCCGGAGCCCGCGAAGAAGCAGGATGCGCTGGTCGCCGTGATCAGCCCGAACCAGCCGACCAAGGTGCTGCAGTCGCCTGCCGCCCCGGCCGAAACCGAGCAGGCCAGCACGGCGCCCGCGACAACGACGGAGCAGGCGCCGGCAACCAAGGTCAGGCAGATCGTGCTCGACGCCGTCGACTATGACGCGGCCGGCAACATCGTGTTCTCCGGCAAGGGCGAAGCCGGAAACAGTGCGCGCATCTATGTCGACAATGCGCAGGTGGGCGATGCGCCCATCGGCAGCGACGGCTCCTGGTCCTTCTCCGGAACCGCCAAGGTGGTGCCGGGCGTGCATGCGCTGCGCATCGACAGCCTGGATGCAGGCGGTGCCGTGACCAGCCGCATCGAGGTGCCCTTCTTCCGCGAGGAGAACAAGGAGGTCGCGGCCGCCAACCAGACGGTGGAGAAGACCGACGCCCAGGCGCCTGCCGGAACGGCGCAGCCTGCCTCGGCGCCGCCCGACGAGGGACGCGTGGTGATCCAGCCGGGCAACAATCTCTGGCGCATCGCCAAGGTGATCTATGGCGAAGGCACGAAGTACACGCTGCTTTACCAGGCCAACAAGGACCAGATCCGCAATCCCGATCTGATCTATCCCGGCCAGGTATTCCGCACGCCTGATACCGTTCCGCCCGAGACCATCGATCCGGAAGCCCGCGATCCCATCGCCGCGCCGTCCGCTGTCCAGTAACGGCCGACCAGTCAGGCCATCCGCGTGAGCCGCAAGACCAGGATCGAGTCCACCACGCCTGCGCGCGCCGACGGCGACGAGTGGGCCATCCTGCGTGACCTGATGCCCTATCTGTGGCCCGCGGGACAGCCGGGCCTGAAGGCGCGGGTCGTCTTCGCAATGGTTGCGCTGGTGCTGTCCAAGGTGGTCACCGTCGCGACACCCTACGCATTCAAGCATGCCACCGACGCGCTCTCGCCGGCGGCAGGGGCAGCGGGCACGGCCGCCATCGTCGTGCTGTTCTTCGTCCTGGCCTATGGCCTCGGCCGGATCATGATGGTGGCGCTGGCACAGTTGCGCGATGCCGTCTTCGCCAAGGTCAGCCAGCGCGCGGTTCGGGCGCTTGCCGTCTCGACCTTCCGGCACCTGCACGCGCTGTCCCTGAAGTTCCATCTCGAGCGCCGCACCGGCGGCCTGTCGCGCATCGTCTCGCGCGGGACCATGGGCATCGACACGGTGCTGCGCTTCTCGCTGTTCAACACCATTCCCACGATCCTGGAGATCGTTCTGGTGGCCGGGCTGCTGGTGTGGTCCTTCGGCTGGAGCTATGCGGCGGTCATCATCGTCACCGTGGTGCTCTATATCTGGTACACCTACGCCGCGACCGAATGGCGGATCGGCATCCGTCGCGCCATGAACGACGCCGACACCGATGCCAATACCAAGGCGGTGGACAGCCTGCTGAACTTCGAGACGGTGAAGTATTTCGGCAACGAGGAACACGAAGCCAGCCGCTTCAGCCGTTCGATGGAGACGTTCGAGAAGGCGGCGATCAAGACCTGGGTGTCCCTTGCCGTCCTGAACGCCGGGCAGGCCCTGATCTTCTCGGTCGGACTGACCGCCGTCATGGCCATGTCGGCGCTGGCCGTGCGCAACGGCCAGGCGACGGTCGGCGACTTCGTGCTGGTGAATGCGCTGATGATCCAGCTCTACATGCCGCTGAACTTCATCGGGTCGTCCTATCGCGAGATCAAGCAGGGCCTGATCGACGTCGAGCAGATGTTCCAGCTCCTGAAGGTCAATGCCGAGATCAAGGACAAGCCCGGCGCCGCCGACCTCGCCGTCCGCGATGCCGCGGTGGCCTTCGAGGACGTGAGCTTCGCCTATGACCGCGAGCGGCCGATCCTGCGCGATCTCTCGTTCAGCGTTCCGGCCGGCAAGACCGTCGCCATCGTCGGCCCTTCGGGCGCAGGGAAATCGACCATCTCGCGTCTGCTCTACCGCTTCTACGACGTCACCGGCGGCCGCATCCTGATCGACGGCCAGGACATTTCGGGCGTCACGCAGAAATCGCTGCGCTCAGCCATCGGCATGGTGCCGCAGGACACGGTGCTGTTCAACGACACCATCATCTACAACATCCGCTATGGGCGCCCCGACGCCACCGATGCGGAGGTGGAGGCCGCGGCCCGCATGGCGCAGATCCACGACTTCGTAATGAGCCTACCGAAGGGCTACCAGACCCTGGTCGGCGAGCGCGGCCTGAAACTGTCGGGCGGCGAGAAGCAGCGCGTGTCGATCGCCCGCACCATTCTCAAGGCGCCGTCGATCCTCATTCTCGACGAGGCCACCTCCGCGCTCGACAGCTTCACGGAGCACCAGATCCAGAAGGCGCTGGCCAAGGTCTCCGAAGGCAGAACCACACTGGTCATCGCCCATCGCCTGTCCACCGTGGTGGATGCCGACGAGATCATCGTGCTGGACAAGGGCCGGGTCGCCGAACGCGGCACCCATCAGACGCTGCTCAGCAAGAAGGGCATCTACCACGCCATGTGGAACCGCCAGCGCCAGGCCGATGAAGCGCGCGAGAAGCTGAAGGAGGCCGAGGATCCGGAGCTTCTCATACCAGATCCGGAAGCGGGCGACTGGTCCAAGCGACTGGCAAGAACCTATACACCCTGATCGGCCACCTTTCGTTAAGCCTGACGCGAATTCGCGCTCCCGGACTGCCGAAAAATCGTGACGAAGTTTCGCGAAATTGTCTTTTGTTTACGACCTGCCTCTATGGTGAGGACATGACACGGGGGTGGTCATGGGGCCGGACGGGGGCGCGCAGGCGAAACCGACCGGCCAGGGGAAGGTGACGGCCCGGTGGTGGAACGCCGGGCCGCACTCCTGACACCACGACCTCCGATCGTCGGGCTCGAATCGCCCGTGCCACTCCGCCACGGCAGCCTTCGGCACGGACGCTTTGCAAAGCGGTCCGTCCGCGCTAGATGAGCCCCATGTCCATCGTCAACAGCATGTCATCGGCCCTGGTGCCCATTCATCGCGAAGGCTATCGCTTCATCGCCATCTTCGCGGCCGTCACGCTCGTCCTGTTCTGGCTTGACCTGTCCACGCTGGGGTGGATCGGGGTGATCCTGACCCTTTGGTGCGCCTATTTCTTCCGCGACCCGGAACGCGTCACGCCGCTGCGGCAGGGTCTGGTGATCTCGCCGGCGGATGGCCGCGTGAGTGCCATCGAATCCGTGGTACCCCCGCCGGAGCTGGACCTGCCGCGCGAACCCGTGGTGCGCATCTCGGTCTTCATGAATGTCTTCGATGTTCACGTGAACCGGTCGCCGCTCGATGCGATGATCCGCAGGATCACCTATGTGCCTGGCGCCTTCGTGAACGCGGAGCTCGACAAGGCCAGCACCGACAACGAGCGCCAGGCGCTGACGCTGGAACTCGATGACGGCAGGCTGGTCGGCGTGGTGCAGATCGCCGGCCTGATCGCGCGCCGCATCGTGAAGTTCGTCAACGAGGGTGAACGGCTCGCCGCCGGGCAGCGCTTCGGCCTGATCCGTTTCGGCAGCCGCGTCGACGTCTACCTGCCGAAGGGGGCGGCGGCCCTCGTCTGTGTCGGACAGCGCGCCATTGCCGGTGAAACCGTGCTGGCCGATCTCGCCTCGTCCGAGGGCGAACGGCTCGGCCGCACGGCATGACGTCCGACGATCCGGAGCAGGGGCCGTCGAAGTCTGCCCGTTCGGGGCGCTTCGTTCCCGTTCGCTACCTCCTGCCCAACCTGATCACGCTGCTGGCGCTGTGCAGCGGCATTACCGCCATCCGCCTCGCCGTCGAAGGGCGCTACGAGCTTGCCGTCGCGGCGGTCATCTTCGCAGTCGTGCTCGATGCGGTGGACGGGCGCCTGGCGCGGTTCCTGAAGGGAACCTCGCGCTTTGGTGCCGAGCTGGACAGTCTGGCCGATTTCGTCAATTTCGGCGTGGCTCCGGCGCTTCTGATCTACATGTGGTCGCTCAATGCGCTCAAGCCGGCGGGGTGGGTGATCGCGCTGATTCTTGCCATCTGCTGTGCCCTGCGCCTGGCCCGTTTCAACGTCGCGCTCGACGATCCCGACAAGCCCAGCTGGTCCGCGGGCTTCTTCACCGGAGCGCCGGCGCCCGCTGGAGCCGGACTGGCGCTGCTGCCCATGTATCTCGGCTTTCTCGACGTGATCGGGGACGGCCACGGCTATGCTATCCTCATCGGCCCCTACGTGGTGGCCGTGGCGGTCCTGATGGTCAGCCGCATCCCGACCTATTCGGGCAAGACCATGGGCAAGTCGATCCGGCGCGAAAACGTGCTGCCGATCCTTGGGCTTGCCGTGTTCACGATCATCATGCTGGTGACCTATCCCTGGCACCTGCTGACCATCCTGGCCTTCCTCTATCTCGCGATGATCCCGGTGAGCTACCGCTCCTACCGCCGGCACAAGGCGGCCGACGCGGCGCGGAAATCGCAAGCCGCCTGACCCGGTCAGGTCGCCCGGAAACCCGCGGCTCGCATCACGCCCCGGTACAAGGTCCGCGCATTGGCGACGAAGCCCGCCATCAGCGGGTCTGCCTCCTGCGCAAGCGCCGCGAGCGCACCCGCGCCGCGAACCTTCTCGAGCGCCCGTTCATAGGCTGGCACGCAGCCCCAGTTGGGAATCGTATCGGGCTCAAGCTCGACATGATACTGCATCGAGTAGACCTTGGTGCCGATGCGCATGGCCTGCACCGCGCAGACGGGCGATGAGGCCAGCACCACCGCAGCCCGGGGAACGCGCTCCACGCAAACCGAGTGCCACTGGAGCGCCTTCACGCGATGCGGCAAGGCGCCAAACACGGGGTCGGCCTTCCCCGCCTCGGTCAGATCGACATCGAGGATGCCAACCTCCGGCGGACGCTGCGGGCCGCAAGCGCCGCCCAACGCATCGGCGAGAAGCTGATGGCCAAGGCAAACACCCAGGAATGGCCGCTGCAGGTCGGTCACCCAGCGCCGGATAGCCTGCTTCTCGGGGACGAGCCAGGGATGCTCCTCGAGATCCCAGACATCCATGGGACCGCCCATCACCCACAGCATGTCGTAGTCTTCAAGGCTGGGGATTGGCTCTCCCGCATCCAGCTCGACCGCATGCCATGAGATGCCGTCCTCCTTCAGGAATTGTCGGAGGATGCCGGGATGCTCGCAGGCGATGTGCTGGAAGACGAGGAGTTTCATGGCGCGCTCCGTGACCGGCGGGTGTCCTGGGCAAGCTTACCGGCCAGCCGTCGCAAGTCCAGCCGCGCGCCGGCGGATGCCTAGTCCAGCACCTGCGCAAGGTCGGCGATGAGGTCGTCTGCGTTCTCGATCCCGACGGAGAGGCGGAACACGCCGTCACCGGCGTAGTCGCGATAGCGCGACAGTGCCTCGCCCTCATGCCGATAGGTCGACTTCTGGATGTCGTCGGTGCCGATCCAGTAGACGAGACTCCGGTGATGGCCGAGCGAGACCGCGTAGTGGATCACCTTGAGCCGTTCGATCATCCGGGCCGCGACCTCGATGCCGGGCCGCCGCGTCTGGAAGGTCATCATGCCGGAGAAATTGCGCATCTGCCGCCGTGCGATGTCGTGCTGCGGGTGCGAGGCAAGGCCCGGGTAGAACACGCGGGTCACGCCCGGGTGGCTTTCGAGATACTTGGCGACGGGGAGGGCGGCGTCCTGGTGGGCGCGCATCCGGATCGGTAGGGTTCCGGCACCCCTCAGGATCAGCCAGGCATTGAAGGGCGACATGACGCCGCCGAAATGAACGGTCGACTCGAGATTGAGCGCGGCGAGATCGGCCTTGCGCCCGATGACCGCGCCGCCCATGGCATCGCCATGCCCGCCAATGTACTTGGTGAGCGAGTGAACGACGAAGTCGGCGCCAAGCTCGAGCGGGCGCGTGGCGATGGGCGTGGCATAGGTCGAGTCCACGGCCACGTCGCGCACGCCGGCGCGGTGCGCGATCTCGGCCAGTGCCGCGATGTCGCAGATCTTCATGGTGGGATTGGCGGGTGTTTCCAGCCACAGCATACGGGTTGCAGGACGGATGGCCCTGGCGACCGCCTCCGGATCGGCGAGATCGACATAGGAGACCGAAATGCCGAAGCGGGGCAGGGTGTCCCGCGCCAGCTCCGCGATGCCGACATAGTTGGAGTCGGGCAGGATCAGGTGATCGCCGGCGCCGAGACGCCCGCAGATCAGGGCATGGGCGGCCGCCACGCCCGAGGCGAAGGCCAGTGCCGCCTCGCCGCCCTCGAGGGCCGCCAGCTTGTCCTCCAGCTGCTTGACCGTGGGACTGGACACCCGGCCATAGACGAAGCCGGCGTAGTCCTGCTCGTCGCGGGCCGAGAAGCCGGCCAGCTTGTCGGGCGCGAAGGTCACCGACATGACCAGGTTTGGCGACGAGGCCCGGGTGGCGGGGTCGATGGCCTCGCCGGCATGGACCGCCAGGGTCTCCGTCCGCCAACCGCTGTTTCCGCTCATCTTGCGCCCCGCTTTCTTTAGGTGTTCAAGAGCTTATGATATGCCGACCGGCTTGCGAATCCGCAACCGATACGGGCGCATGGCCGGAGTTGTGAAGACGAATGGTGAACTGGGAACAACCCCATTGGAGCGGGCGGCCGAAGGACAAGCCGCGGCGCCCGCCGATCCGCCCCAACGTCTTTGCCGTGCTGGCGCGGTTCTGCGCCCGGTATCATCTGGCGGTGATCGCGGCCTATCTTCTGCTGGCCGTGGCGGCGGTCGGCTTCGCGGCCACGCGGCTTTCGGTCGACCCGCTGACCCTGCCGCAGGTGACCCTGGACGAGCGGACGGCGGCGGCCAATACCGCGCTCCAGCAGGGATTTCCCGGCATCGACACGACGATCTTCGCGGTTGTGGCCGACGATACAAGCGACGCGGGCCGTGAAGCGGCCCTCGACCTCGCCACCTCCATGAGCGGCAGGCCCGACCTGTTTTCAGCTGCCTTCGTACCGGGGACCGGCGCCTTCTACAGCCGCTATGGATTGCTGTTCTTCCCGGTGGACGAGATCCAGTCCCGGGTTGCCGACCTGATCCAGAAGCAGCCCCTCTATCTGGCGGTCGCAGCCGCCCCCGATCTGCAGGGGCTGGCGGCCCTGATCGTCGAAATCGGGCGGGCGGTGGAGCAGGGGCGTTCGCCACCGGGCCTCGCGGACCTGCTTCAGTCCGTTTCCGAAGTGATCGAGGCCGAGGAGGCGGGCGAGGTCCGCCCGCTGAACTGGACGGCGCTGGCCGGACTCACCGCCGGCAATGCCGCCAAGGTCTGGTATGTCATCGCCACGCCCTTGGCGGGCAAGGAGGATGCCGCGGCTGCCTTCGCACGGTCATTGCCGAAAGGCAGCAACACGGTGTCCTGGCTGTTCCCCCGCGCGAACCAGGGCGACAACACGCAAACCTTGCGCGATTTCGCCGTGCCGGTGGGCCTCTCGCTGGTCGTGGCGCTCACCTTCCTTGGCGCCGGACTGGGCCGCCCGCGCTTTGCCGTGCCGGTGGCGCTCAATGCGGCGGTGTCTCTGGCCCTGTCGGCCGCCGTCGCGGCGCTGGTCTATCCCCGTCTCGACGGTGTCACCTGGTCCTTTGCCGCCGCCGTCCTGGCGCCTTCGCTCCTGGTGTCGTCGCTTCTCGTGCTGGCGCATGTCCAGTCGCGACAGCGCGGCGCCGGGGTCCGCCAGTCGATCATGCTGGCCAGCCAGCGGCGCGGCCTGATGCAATGCGCCGTGGCGGTGCTCTTCGCCATCTTCTGGGTGTCGTGGCTCTTGCGGCGGATCCCGTCGCTGGCGGAATTCGCCGTCATCGCCCTGTTCGGTACCGCGATCGCCCTGGCCGCGGCGCTGACGCTGGTGCCGGCGGCGCTCGCAGCCTTCGACCGGGACGACGATGCGATCGGGCCGCACTGGATCGACGCGGCCATTGCCAGGCCGATCAGCGTCACCGAAAGCAATGTGCTGCAGTTCGGTGGCATGATCCTCTTCGCGGCCGGCCTGTTCTGCGCCGTGTTCCTGCCGTCCACGAAGTTCGGGGAGCGGCTGACGGCCTTCGTCCCGCCGCCGGAACTGCAGACGCCGGATGCGCGCGGCGCCGTCCATGTGCTGACGCCGCCGGGCGAGCCGGCGCGCAAGATGGTGGCAGCACTCAGTTCGCTGCCGGAAGTCGGCGCCATCCGCTGGGCCGAACTCCTGCTGCCGCCCGACATGGACCAGAAGGTCCAGGTTCTTCGGCAACTCAAGGACCATCTGCCGACAGCGCCGCAGCCGCGCGAGGACGTCAACAGTCCGGAGCCAGCCGAAACCCTGGCGCAGCTCGATTCAGGCCTGCAGCAGATTGCCGGCGGACCCGCCACGGACGCCACGCTCCGCGACGCCGCGCAGCGGTTGCGCCGCGCCTTCGCGCAACTGGGTCAGTCGAAGCAGCCGTCGCCCGGGCGCTTCGAGGCCCTGGAAGACTCGCTCTTCACCGGCATGGCGCCGATGGCACAGGCCGCGGCGGCGCTGTCCGATCTGAAGCCGCCGACTCTCGACGATCTCGATCCCCTGCTGCGCAACCGCTTCATCTCGCCGGGCGGCGTGTGGCGCATCGAGGTCATGCCCAAGTCCGGCGTGGGCAGCGTCAGCTTCGCGGCGGCGGTGCGCAAGGTGGCGCCCGATGCCGCGGGCGAGCCCATGCTGGCCCTGTCCCGCAACGAGGTGATGCATCACGAGACCGGCATTGCCTTCGCGATGGCCCTCGCGGCAGCGCTGGCGCTGGCCTTTGCGGCCTTGCGTGATCTGACGCGGTGGCTGCTGGCGGTGCCCGCCATGGTGCTGTTCTTCACCTTCGCGGCGGCCGCCGTGGCGATCATGAACCTGGCCCTGTCATCGGCCATGCTGGCGGCGTTGAGCTGCGCCGCGGCAGTGGCCTCGGCATGCGCCGTTCTGATGGCCGAGCGGGCGCGTCTCGGCAATCCGCCGGCTGCCGATCCGCGCGACACGTCTTTCCGAACGGTTCTGCTGCCTCTGCTCGTCCTGACAGGCGCCGTTGCCCCGCTGATGCTGTCCGGAAATCGCCCGGTGGCTGACTACGGCGTGTCCGCGACGCTTTTCCTGATCATCGCCGGCGGACTTTGCCTGGTTCTCATTCCATC
>JAXMCU010000019.1:0-63370 GCA_046349195.1 Hyphomicrobiales bacterium | reverse complement strand
ATATCGCGGCGGCCGTGAACGGAACGGGCCTGCCCGTCGTGGCCATCGATGTGCCATCCGGGCTCGATGGCAACACCGGCCGTCCGCGCGGCGGCTGCATTCAGGCTAGCCTGACCGTAACCTTCTTCCGCAAGAAGCCCGGCCATCTTCTGATGCCGGGCCGCAGCCTGTGTGGCGAGGTCATCGTGGCGGACATCGGCATTCCCGGATCGGTCCTCGCCGCGATCGAGCCCCGGCAGCGCGAGAACACGCCCCCGGTGCTTCCGCCGCTCGCCGAAGGCGGACACAAGTATGGACGTGGCCATGCCGTGGTGGTGTCCGGAGGGCCGCTCAACACCGGGGCCGCGCGCCTCGCCGCGCGGGCCGCGCTGCGCAGCGGGGCCGGACTGGTCACGCTGAACGGCAGTCCGGAAGCGCTCGCCGTCCACGCCACGCAAGTGAGTGCCATCATGCTGTCGGATGCGGATCTGGCAAGGCTCCTGGCCGACCGCCGTCGCAATGCCGTCTGCATCGGCCCCGCCGCCGGCCGCACGGCCGCGACCCGGGACAATGTCGAGACCGTGCTGATGAGCGGCGCCGCCGCCGTGCTCGACGCCGATGCGCTGACGGTTTTCGAGGACGAGGCCGAGCGTCTGTTCCGGCTCGTGGCAATGGTACCATCAAGGGCCGTGGTCATGACCCCGCATGACGGTGAATTCGCTCGGCTGTTCAAAGGGTTGTATGCGGAGTCTGACTCGAAGCTTGAACGTGCGCGCAAGGCCGCTGCCGCGTCCGGCGCGATCATCATGGTGAAGGGCCCGGATACGGTCATCGCGGCTCCCGACGGCGAGGCGCGCATCAACGGCACTGCACCGCCCTGGCTTGCCACCGCCGGTTCTGGCGATGTCCTGGCCGGGATCGTCACGGCGCTGCTGGCTCAGGGCATGCCGGGCTTCCATGCCGCCGCCGCGGCCGTCTGGCTGCACGGCGCGGCGGCCCTCCGGGCGGGGCGCCGCGGTTTCGATGCCGAAACGCTGGTCGACGCCCTGTGATCAACCGGCCGCTGCTTCTGCTGCTCGGTACCGGGGCGGCCCTCGGCTGCAATTTCCCGCTGGGCAAGCTGGCCGCTGCCGCGGGCGTGGGCCCCGCGCTCTGGGCCGCCCTGATTTCGGCCGGGGCGGGCAGCGTCATGCTGATCCTGGCCCGGCTGGCCGGGGAACCCGTCTCTGCCGCGCCGGTGCTGCGCTTTGCCTGGGTGTCGGGGTTCGTTTCCTACGTTGTGCCCAATTTCCTAACCTTCGCTGCCATTCCGCACATCGGCAGCGGCATGGCCGCCATCATGTTTTCCATGTCGCCGGTGGTGACGGCGCTGCTCTCGATCCTGTTCAAGGTGCGGCCGCCGAGCCGGCTCGGCCTGGCGGGCGTGGCCCTGGGCCTGGCGGGCGCCGTCACGATCATCATTGCGCGCAAGGCAGGACTGGCGGCGGAACAGTCGGTCTGGCTGTTCCTGGCCGCGCTCATCCCACTGGCCCTGGGGCTGGGCAACGTCTACCGCACGCTGGCCTGGCCAAGGGGCGCCGGACCCATGCGCCTTGCCGCCCTGACCAATCTGGCCGCCGTCCTGCCGCTGCTGGGGCTCGCCGTGGTCACCGGCGGGGCCGATGCCGTGCCCCTGATCGGCATCCCGCATCTGGTGGCGGCGCAGATTGCCGTATCGACCATCATGTTCCTCATGTTCTTCCGGCTGCAGCAGGTGGGCGGCCCCACCTACCTCAGCCAGATCGGCTATGTTGCCGCCGCCGTGGGCGTGGGGATCGGCGT
Source organism: Hyphomicrobiales bacterium (assembly GCA_046349195.1). Taxonomy (GTDB): domain Bacteria; phylum Pseudomonadota; class Alphaproteobacteria; order Rhizobiales; family Aestuariivirgaceae; genus Aestuariivirga. The sequence goes on along the minus strand of JAXMCU010000019.1, from coordinate 61,570 downwards.
CACGGTGCTGGGCGAAACCTATCCGCCAGCGGTCTGGGCCGGAGTCGCCATCGTGGCGGCGGGCATTGCCCTGTCCACGCTGGCCCAGGCCCGCCGCTAGAAATTCTCGGGCAGATCGTAGCGCTGGTCATCGCGGCGGTGCGCGTAGGGATCGACGTAGACCATGGCGAGCGCTTGCCGATAGGCATCCGAGAGCCTCGTCAGGCCACGGCTGAGCGACTGGAGACGCTGTGCCAGCGCTGCTGCGCCCTTCCACGAGTATGCGGCCTTCAGGTCCGTGCGTGTCGTCAGGATGATGTCAGTCATGGCGGTTCCTCCCGTTGCTGAGGTCCAGGATGCGCGGAGGCCGCCTGAAAGTCCTTGGGACGAAGCTGAAGATTCCTGAAACTTCGTGAAGCCGCCGACCTCATGCTAGCATCGGCCCATGGGAGCGGAGACAGACCTGCACTTCGGCGACTATCGCCTGAGCCGGGCACGGCGCCAGCTTGTGGGGCCGCTGGGGCCCGTGGCGCTGTCGGCGCGCTCCTTCGACATCCTGCAGCTCTTGCTGGAGCGGCAGCCAGATCCCGTCAGCAAGGATGACTTGCTGAACCGCGTCTGGCCCGGCGTCGCGGTCGAGGAAAACACGCTGCAGGTTCACATCTCGGCGCTGCGCAAGGCCTTGCCACCGGATACGATCGTGACGGTTCATGGCCGCGGCTACAAATATGCAGGCCCGGAACCCTCCGCACCCGGCGGCAGCGGACCGGTGGCCGGCCGGAGCACCGCGAAGGTCGCGGAGAAGCCGGTGGTCGCCGTGCTTCCCTTCACCAACCTGAACCAGGACCCCGACCAGCAGTTCTTCAGCGACGGCATCACCGATGGCCTCGTCGACCGCCTGTCACGCTTCCGCATGGTTTCGGTCATCGACGGGCAGGGCGCGGATCCGGCGCGGCTGCGCGAAACACTGGCGGCGAACTATGTGGTCACCGGCACGGTGCGGAAGGCCGGCGAACGGGTGCGGATTTCGGCACGCCTCACGCGCGCCATGGACGATACAGCTATCTGGGCCCAGCACTACGACCGTCCCCTGACCGATATCTTCGCATTGCAGGATGAAGTGACGAGCCTGATCGCCAGCACGCTGGTGGGGCGCGTGGAGTTCGAGGCGGTGACGCGGGCGCCGGCGGATCCGGCCAGTCTCGGCAGCTACGAATTGTCGATGAAGGGCTACTGGTTCTTCAAGCGCCTGACGCCGGAAGACTACGAGAAGGCTGCGGCCTGTTTCCGCCAGGCGATCGCGGAGCATCCCGGCAACGCCGATGCCCACCGCGGCCTGGCGCTGTACGAGAACAACAAGTGGCTGTTCGACTTCGACTGGGAGGGTCTGGAGCGCTCGCGCCTGCATGCGCTCAAGGCCATCGAACTGGATCCGGCCAATGCCATCTGCCACGCCGCGCTCGGCTTCTGTCGCATGTGGCTCGACGGGGTCGAGGCGGCGGCCGAGAACTACGACAATGCGCAGGCCCTCAATCCCGAGGATACCCATGTCCTGGCCGATGTCGCGCTGCTGCAGTGCTACCGCGGCGATACCGTCGCCGCCCGGCGCGCGCTGGCCGAAGCCTTTCGCCTGAACCCGCTTCCGCCAATCTGGTTCAGTGAATTTCGGGCGCTGGCGGATTTTCTCGATGGCGACTACGCCAGGGCGCTCCCGGCCTTCCTGGCGGTGCCGGAAGGCGCCTGGGACACCATGTACGCGCTGGCCTGCTTCGGGCTGCTTGGCGACCGGGCAGGAGTCAGCAGGTTGCTCAAGGGCATGCCGGACCGGGGCCGGGCCTGGAATTTCCACCGCGCCGCCGGACGGGAACCGTTTCGCGGTCCCGAGGGTCGCGAGCGGCTGATCAGCGGCCTGGCGATGGCCCTGGAGGCCTAGCCGGCGCGACCTTGACCAGGCTCTGTTTCTTCTCTGGCATCGCCGGAACCCCTCTGCTATAGACCGCGCCCAATGCGAACCCGGGGCATTTGGCTGCCGCGCGGGCGTGGTGAAATTGGCAGACACGCAGGATTTAGGTTCCTGTGGGGAAACCCGTGGGGGTTCAAGTCCCTCCGCCCGCACCAGCGCCTGGCCCGAGCCCCGCGCCTGAACACGGATAGAAGACAAGAGCGAGAGACATGCAAGTTACAGAAACACTGAGCTCCGGCCTCAAGCGCGAGTACAAGGTCGTGGTCAACGCCGCCGAGCTCGACCGGGAACTGAACGCCAAGCTGGCGGATCTCTCCAAGCGCGCCAACATCAAGGGCTTCCGCCCTGGCAAGGTGCCGGTGCCGCATCTGAAGCGCGTCTATGGCAAGTCGGCCATGGCCGAAGTCGTGCAGAAGACCATCGACGACAAGAGCAAGGCCCTTCTCGAGGAGAAGAAGCTGAAGCCGGCCTATCAGCCGGAGGTCAAGCTGACCGAGAACGAGGCGGAAGTGAACGCCGTCATGGACGGCAAGGGCGATCTTGCCTTTTCGCTGTCCTTCGAGGTGGTGCCGGATTTCGAAGTGCAGGATCACTCCGGTCTCGAACTGGTCAAGCATGTGGTGCAGGTGACGGAGGAGCAGATCGCCGAGACGCTGAAGCGTTTCTCCTCGCAGTCCAAGACCTTCGAGGAAAAGCAGGACGCGGCGGCGACCGGCGACCAGCTGACCATCAACTTCGTCGGCCGGATCGATGGCAAGGATTTCGAGGGCGGCACGGCGGACGACGTGCAGCTCGAACTTGGTTCGAACCAGTTCATCCCGGGCTTCGAGGAGCAGCTTGTAGGCGCCAAGGCCGGCGAGGATCGCACCGTGAAGGTGATCTTCCCGGAGAGCTATGGCGTGGCCGAACTGGCCGGCAAGCCGGCCGAATTCGCCGTGAAGGTGACCAAGGTCGAGGCGCCGAAGGAGGCTCCGGTCGACGAGGACTTCGCCAAGAAGATGGGCTTCGAGGACCTGTCCAAGCTCAGGGACACGATCAAGGACCGTCTCAGCCAGGAATTCGCGCAGATGACGGCCATGAAGCTGAAGCGCGACGTGCTCGATGCGCTTGACAAGATCTACACCTTCGAACTTCCCACCAGGCTGGTCGAGGCCGAGTTCAACGGCATCTGGAATGCGCTGACCAACGAGATGAAGCGCGCCGGCAAGACTTTCGCCGACGAGAACACGACCGAGGAAGAAGCGCAGAAGGAATACCGGGCCATTGCGGAACGGCGCGTCCGTCTTGGTCTCGTGCTCGGCACGCTGGGCGAGAAGGAAGGTATCCAGGTCAACGAGCAGGAACTGCAGCAGGCGCTGATGAACCGCATGCGCCAGTTCCCCGGCCAGGAAAAGCAGGTCATGGACTATTACCGCAAGAATCCGGCGGCGCTGGTCGAGCTGCGCGGACCGATCTTCGAGCAGAAGGTGGTCGATCTCATCGTCTCGCGCGCCAAGGTCGACGAGAAGACGGTGACCAAGGAAGATCTCCAGGCAATGGTCGAGGACGACCAGAACCGTCCCGAGATCTGAGGCCCGGCGCGCATCGACGACGCTTCATGGCCGCCGAGAGGCGGCCATTTTCTTTGCAGGCTCAGCCGCGCGTGATGCGCCGGTAGAGATGCCGGGCAGTGAAGAGGTCGAGATGGCCACCCCCGGAATTCTTGTAGACCGTGATCTCGTCGTCCGCGGACCGTCCGGCATGGCGGCCACAGCACAGGTCGAAGAGATCGGCGACGAGGCCTGAGGAGTCGATGATGCCCCGCGACAGCGGCTCGGCCACATCGCCGGATCTCTCGCAGAAGAGGCGGGTGTCGAGGAACATGCGTCCGGCGCGACGGATGGTCTCGTCGTCCGACTCGCGCATGTCGGGCTGGTAGGCGCCGATCAGGTCGACATGGCAGCCGGGCTTGAGCAGGGTACCCTTCACGATCGGGCTTCGCGCCATGGTGACGCAGGAAATGATGTCGGCCTCCGGCAGCGCGGCATCGAGGTCGTCGACCGCCGTCACGGTGGCACCGATGTCGAGGCTTGCTGCAAGGTCGCGGGCACGCTGCGGCGAGCGGTTCCAGATCAGAACGCGCGCGATGCCGGGTCGAACGGCGCGATGTGCCGCGATGACATGCGGAGCCAGTCCTCCCGCGCCGCAGACCAGTAGCGTCGCTGCATCGCGCCTGGCCAGGAAGTCCGCGCCAAGCGCCGAATCGGCGGCCGTCTTGCGAAAGGTGAGTTCGGCGCCATCGGCGGTCATCAGCGGCGCGCCGGTCGTGCCGCTGAACAGCACGACAAGCCCCTGGACCGAGGGCTGAGGCGTCGCGAGACCGGGATTTCCGGGAAAGACGCCGACCAGCTTGACCGCGATCACGTCGCCCCCGGCCCAGGAGAGCAGAGAGACGAAATTGTTGCCATCGGTGTCGCTGCGAATGTCGCGGACCGTGTCGGGCAGCCGGTCCTCCGCATGGGCCAGCCGCAGCGCGGCGACAAGGCCGGGGTAGTCCAGCAGCGTGCTGCAGTCTTCGGCGGGGACGTGATGCATGGTGGAACTCCGGGGCATTGCGGCCGCAGCTTATCGTTCCGCCACAAAAGGCAAAGGCCCTTCGTCCTTGCGGACGAAGGGCCCTTTGTCCGGTTGCCCGGAGACTTTCGTCGAAATTACGGGGTCGCGGCGGAACCCGTCGAGATGGCGACGGCCAGCGACGAGAACTTGCCGGTGATGGCCTGAGCCAGCCAGGGCATGGCGGTGACGAGGGCGAGGCCCATGGCGGCCGCGATCAGGCCGTACTCGATGGCCGTTGCGCCAGACTCATCCTTCACGAAACGAACGAACTTGGTCATATGACTACTCCAGGTTACTAGGTTAAAGGTCTTACTCTTGACGGCTTCTTGCGATCCGTGGAGATCAACCTACATCTAGTGTTTCAAAAAGACCTGAAGGACTCCTTTACAAGTTTATCGAACTGGCGCTCCCAGGGGCAAAGTCTCGCTGTGGTTTCCGGCAGGTTAAATCCGGCGAGACCCCGGTCAAGGCGAGGACGGCAAGTTTATCCCTTGCGGGGAAGGCCCTTCCCACTGGCATCCTGGTCTCCTATCTATGGGTTGACCGAAGTCCTGATTCATCCGAAAGAACCCTATGCGCGATCCCGTCGACATGCTCACCACCACCGGTGCCTTCTGGCCGTCCGTCATTCAGCAGGAAAGCCGCGGCGAAAGAGTCTATGACCTTCCGTCCCGTCTCCTGCGCGAACGCATCATCTTCCTCACCGGAGCGGTGGACGACAATGTCGCCGCCTCGATCTGCATGCAGTTCCTCTTCCTGGAAGCCGAGAATCCCAAGAAGGAAATCTCGCTCTACATCAATTCACCTGGCGGGGTGGTCACCTCGGGCCTGTCGATCTACGACACCATGCAGTTCATCCGCTGTCCGGTCTCGACCATCGTGATGGGGCAGGCCGCCTCCATGGGGTCGCTGCTGCTCACCGCCGGAGCCAAGGGCATGCGCTATGCGCTGCCCAATTCCCGCATCATGGTTCATCAGCCCTCGGGCGGCTACCAGGGCCAGGTGACCGACATCCTGATCCATGCCCGGGAAGTGGAAGGCCTGAAGCGCCGGCTGAATGAAATCTACGTCCAGCATACCGGACGCGACTACAAGACCATCGAGGAGGCGCTGGAGCGCGACAATTTCTTCACCGCCGAGGCAGCCCTCGAGTTCGGACTGATCGACAAGGTTCTTGAGAAGCGGGCGGTTCCCGCAGAGTCCGTCTGATCTCCGGCCGGGTGCCGAAGGCATGATTGCAACCTCGGGTGGTGGCAATCAAGTGTTGATTAACCATGTAAGCCCATGCTGAAATTGAGTCGACGCGCATGGCAGGGCTGCAAATCTGGGTCGAACTGCTGCGCCGGCGGTGAAATCCCGTTAAGACCTGAAGGCGTAAGCTTTCGGGGACGCACCGAGGAGAGCAAATGAGTAAGGCAACGGGGAGCGACAGCAAGAACACCTTGTACTGCTCCTTCTGCGGCAAGAGCCAGCATGAGGTCCGCAAGCTGATTGCTGGCCCCACCGTTTTCATCTGCGACGAATGTGTCGAACTCTGCATGGACATCATCCGTGAAGAGAACAAGACATCGCTGACCAAATCCAAGGACGGCGTGCCGACGCCGCACGAGATCCGCAAGGTGCTGGATGACTATGTCATCGGCCAGGAGCACGCCAAGAAGGTGCTCTCCGTCGCGGTTCACAATCACTACAAGCGCCTGAACCACGCCCAGAAGAACAACGATGTGGAACTGGCCAAGTCGAACATCCTGCTGGTCGGCCCCACCGGTTCGGGCAAGACGCTGCTGGCCCAGACCCTGGCCCGCATTCTCGACGTGCCCTTCACCATGGCCGACGCCACGACCCTCACCGAGGCGGGCTACGTGGGCGAGGATGTGGAGAACATCATTCTCAAGCTGCTGCAGGCCGCCGACTACAACGTCGAGCGGGCCCAGCGCGGCATCGTCTACATCGACGAGGTCGACAAGATCAGCCGCAAGTCGGACAATCCCTCGATCACCCGCGACGTGTCGGGCGAGGGCGTGCAGCAGGCACTGCTCAAGATCATGGAAGGAACGGTCGCAAGCGTGCCGCCGCAGGGCGGGCGCAAGCATCCGCAGCAGGAATTCCTGCAGGTGGACACGACCAACATCCTGTTTATCTGCGGCGGCGCTTTCGCCGGCCTTGAACGCATCATCAACCAGCGCAGCAAGGGCTCAGGCCTGGGCTTCGGCGCGGAGCTGCGCTCGCCGGAAGACCGCCGCACCGGCGCAGTGCTGCGCGAGCTGGAACCCGAGGATCTGCTGAAGTTCGGATTGATCCCCGAGTTCGTCGGGCGTCTGCCCGTTGTGGCCACCCTCGAGGATCTCGACGAGGCAGCACTCATCCAGATCCTGTCGGAACCGAAGAATGCATTGGTGAAGCAGTATCAGCGCCTGTTCGAGATGGAGAGCGTGAAGCTCACCTTCCCGGAGGACGCGCTACGCGCCATCGCCAAGCGCGCCATCGAGCGCAAGACCGGCGCCCGGGGCCTGCGGTCGATCATGGAATCGATCCTGCTGGAAACGATGTTCGATCTTCCGGCCATGGAAGGTGTCGAGGAAGTGGTGATCTCGCGCGAGGTCGTCGAAGGCCACGCCAAGCCGCTGCTGATCTACGCCGACCGCGAGAAGCAGCAGGGCAAGACCGCCTCCGCCTGAGGAACTGTTCCCGCCGATGTTCGGAAGGCCCGCCCGCGCGGGCCTTTCGCCATTGTGGATCAGGCCTCGGCCATCAGGCCAAAGGCTGCGAAGGTCCGGTTGACCGGCGCCATCAGCGGATCGCCGGGGCGAATGCAGACGAGGCAGGCCGAGATGCCGGCTAGGGCCCGCGCGGCCTGGTCGGTGCGGTCTGCATCGGCCAGCAGGATGAGGCCGAAGCGGCCGCCCAGCACATGGCAGACCGGCTCGGCATGATCGAAGACAGCCGTATCGAACTGATCCCAGCGCGGCGGAAGGTGGGGATCGTTCACCGGTGCGGCCCGCGCGGCCGCACAGTCGCGCGTGTCGCAGACCATCAGCATGGGAGGGGGCGCATCGGGCGCATCCACCACTGGCCAGATCCAGCGCATGGCCGCCATTGCCTCGGCCTCGCTGTCACATCCCGCGATCAGGACGTGGCCGTATCGTGTCTCGAAAGTGGCGGAACTGAGCATAATGTCTCCTGGCGCAAGCAGCCGATGGCGCGGCACGTGCCGCAGCTCTCGTCGATCCGGCTCCCCGGCGCCGGTTGCGCGGCCCATATCATGCAAGTCGTGGGCGAAAAGTGATCCCCATCACGTTTTCTGGCGCTTTGGCTGCACCGACCAGGCTCCGGACACCCCATGCCGCAAGGGAACCGGCCATTGAAATTCGTTAACGCTGCACACATCTTCACGTTCAGGATCGACCGGCGTTTGTGGAGTATCGCGCCTATGGTATCGTGTGATTCACACGGCGGCGGACCGAAGCCTGCAAGGGCGCCCGGATCGAATGGCATCATGCGTGAGACCCGATGGCGGCCCGTCCCGCGAAAGGAAAAAGAATGACAAGAACTCCGAAAACTCCCGCCGAAGGCAGTCTCGAGACGATCCCCGTCCTGCCGCTTCGCGACATCGTGGTCTTTCCGCACATGATCGCGCCGCTCTTCGTCGGCCGCGAGAAATCGATACGCGCCCTCGAAGAGGTGATGCGCGAGGACAAGCGCATCCTGCTCGTGGCGCAGAAGAATCCCGGCGACGATGATCCGGCTCTCGATGCCATCTACGACGTCGGCACGCTGGCCCAGGTGCTGCAGCTCCTCAAGCTTCCCGACGGCACCGTGAAGGTGCTGGTGGAAGGTGTCGAGCGCGCGAAGGTGCATTCCTTTACCGACCGCGCCGAATTCTTCGAAGGCCATGTCGAACTGATGCCCAACTCCATCGGCCCCGCCGCCGAGGTCGAGGCGCTGGCGCGCACCGCCATCGCCCAGTTCGACTCCTACGTGAAGCTCAACAAGAAGGTGCCTGGCGAGGTTCTCTCCTCGCTCAGCCAGATCACCGACTATGCCAAGCTGGCCGACACCATCGCCGCCCACCTGGCAATCAAGATTCCCGAGAAGCAGGAGCTTCTCGAGATGACCTCGGTCGAGCAGCGGCTCGAGAAGGTCTATGCGCTGATGGAAGGCGAGATCTCGGTGCTTCAGGTCGAGAAGCGCATCCGCAGCCGCGTCAAGCGCCAGATGGAGAAGACCCAGCGCGAGTACTACCTGAATGAGCAGATGAAGGCCATTCAGAAGGAACTCGGCGACGGCGAGGAGCGCGACGAGATCGGCGAGATCGAGAACCGCATCAAGAACACCAAGCTGTCCAAGGAGGCGCGCGAGCGCGCCGAGGCGGAAGTCAAGAAGCTGCGCCAGATGAGTCCCATGTCGGCGGAAGCCACGGTGGTGCGCAACTATCTGGATTGGCTGCTTGGCATCCCTTGGGGCCAGAACAGCAAGGTCAAGAAGGACCTCAAGTTCGCCGAAGGCGTGCTCGATGCCGATCACTTCGGCCTCGACAAGGTGAAGGAGCGCATCGTCGAGTATCTCGCTGTGCAGAGCCGCACCTCGAAGCTGCGCGGACCCATCCTGTGCCTCGTCGGTCCTCCCGGCGTGGGCAAGACCTCGCTCGGCAAGTCGATCGCCAAGGCGACCGGCCGCGAGTTCATCCGCATGTCGCTGGGCGGCGTGCGCGACGAGGCCGAGATCCGCGGCCATCGCCGCACCTATATCGGCTCGATGCCCGGCAAGGTCATTCAGTCGATGAAGAAGGCGAAGAAATCCAATCCGCTCTTCCTGCTCGACGAGATCGACAAGATGGGCATGGATTTCCGTGGCGATCCGTCGGCGGCGCTTCTCGAGGTGCTCGACCCCGAGCAGAACGCCACGTTCATGGACCACTATCTGGAGGTCGAATACGACCTCTCGAACGTGATGTTCGTGACGACCTCCAACACGCTCAACATTCCGCCGGCCTTGCTTGACCGTATGGAGATCATCCGGATCGCGGGCTACACGGAGGACGAGAAGCTGGAGATCGCCAAGCGCCACCTGGTTCCCAAGTCGATGGAGCATCACGGACTCGACAAGAAGGAGTTCGAGATCTCCGACGCGGCCCTGCAGGAAGTGATCCGCCGCTACACCCGCGAGGCGGGTGTGCGCTCGCTCGAACGCGAGATCAACACGCTGGCCCGCAAGGCGGTGAAGGACCTGATGACCGGAAAGCTGAAGGGCAAGAAGGTCAAGGTGACGCCGGAGATCGTCAACAAGTACCTGGGCGTTCAGAAGTACCGCTTCGGCGAAGCCGAGCGCGAGGACCAGGTTGGCGTCGTCACGGGCCTGGCCTGGACCGAGGTGGGCGGGGAAATCCTGACCATCGAGGCGCTCATGATGCCGGGCAAGGGCAAGATGACCGTCACCGGCAACCTGCGCGACGTGATGAAGGAGTCGATTTCGGCGGCCTCGTCCTATGTGCGCTCGCGCGCCACTTCGATCGGCGTCAAGCCGCCGCTCTTCGACAAGCGCGACATCCACGTGCACGTCCCGGAGGGGGCGACGCCCAAGGACGGGCCTTCGGCGGGCATCGCCATGGTCACGGCCATCGTCTCGGTGATGACCGGCATTCCGGTCCGCAAGGATGTGGCCATGACCGGCGAGATCACGCTGCGCGGCCGCGTACTGCCGATCGGCGGCCTGAAGGAGAAGCTGCTGGCGGCGCTGCGCGCCGGCATCCGGACGGTGATGATCCCCGAGGAGAACGTGAAGGATCTGGCCGAGATTCCCGAGAACGTGAAGTCGGGACTCGAGATCATTCCGGTCTCGCGCATGGACGACGTGCTGAAGGTGGCGCTCACCCGCATGCCGGAGCCGATTCAGTGGGACGAGGAGGCGGAAGAGGCCGCTGCCGCCGCCAAGGCCGCGGCCGCCCGTGCCGCCGAGGCGCCGGCCCGCGCCCACTGAGGACAGCGCCATGAGATGGGGGCGGGAGGACGGTCTCCCGCCCTTTTTCGTGTCCGGCGATGGCCACGGCATGCCCTTGCCAAGGAACGGCGAATCGCAGCCTGATGGACGCCTTGGTACCGCGTAGACACGGGCTCTTGGCGATGGAGGCGGGGATCGGTTAGCAGCGCATAGGGACGTTCAAAGACAGCTGCCCCGCGCGCCCTCAGAAACCGCGCGGGGCTTTTCTGTGAGGCGTCTTGCCTGCCGTCCCGCCGACAGCTATGACGCAGGCCGCAACGGGCGGGCGATTAGCTCAGTTGGTAGAGCGCTTCGTTTACACCGAAGATGTCGGGAGTTCGAGTCTCTCATCGCCCACCAGATTTCCGAGAACGCAGGCGACATCACCCGGAGTCGGGGCGCAGGTCAGTGGTCTGGAGTTTCAGCCGTTCTGCCGCGCTGGTTACCTCTGCCGGACCTGGCTGGCCGGTCGCGCGTCCAAGCCCCATTGTCGTCGCGTCGTAGACCAGCCTGCGAGCCGGCATGACGGGTGCGAAACGCCGGGGCGGCATCGGCAGGGTCAGCACGATCCGGATGCGGCGCTGGTCGTCGTTCTCGTTGCGGGCCCAGAGTCCGAGGATGCGGAAGACCTCGGCGCGGGCATCGCGGGGCAGCTGTTGTCCCGTCAGGCGGTGGGCGTCGGCCATGATCTCGCGATAGATCCGGCCGAAGGTCAGGGCCTCGGCCTTGCCGGGAAGGCCGCCGCGCGCGCCCAGCATGCGACTTGCGTCCCCGTGCGAGATGACCGACAGGAAGTCCGCCGGTATCGGCGCGGCTGTCAGGCCCGCAAACTGCAGCCGCTGTCGAAGCTCCATGTCTTCCGTGCCCCAGCAGCGCCAAGCCTCGTCATATCCCCCGCTTTGCGTGAAGGCCGCCCGGCTGACGACAAGGAAACCCATCAGCTCATGATTCTGCGGGGCAACGTAGTATTGCCCGTCGCGCTGGTTCTGCTGCAGCCACGGCGCCAGGTCCTGCCTCATGATGACGTCCGCATCGACGAAGCAGAGAAGCGTGCCGCCGGCATGTCCGGCGCCGATGTTGCGCGCCCGGGCGGCAACGAACTCCGGATCGTCCCGCACCTCGACCACGCGGGCCGCCGGGTGATGGGTCCTTACCCAGTTCGCCGTTCCCTGGTCGCAACCATAGTCCACCACCACGACCTCGGCCCGGGGCTGCCGCAGCATGAGGGGCAGGGTCTGCTTCAGGTGATCGAGCCTGTTCTTGCAGGTCGTGACGATGGTCAGCATGGGCGGTCCTGGCGGCGGGTTAAATGTGCTGCGGGCAAGGTTGGCCGAGGCCGGCGGGCCGCGCAAGCCGGGTGCAGAATTCTGCTTCGGCGGCGGAAAAAAGGATTGTAGACTCTCCCCACAGGGGGCGCGGGTCGCCGGTCAGCGGCGGGAAAGAGGACGCACTGCGCATGCAGCCGATGATGGGACGTCAAGACAGGTTCGGGGCCGCCCGGACTGCCTGGACCGCGCTGGTCGCGGCCGTGGCCGCGGCAGGCCTGATGGCGCTGGCCGCGCCGCCGGCCCTGGCCGAATGCAGCGACGCACCGGCCGCCGGCGTGGATTGGGCGGGCTGTTCCAAGCAGCAGCTGATGCTCGAGGGGAGCGACCTGCGGGGCGCGAATTTCTCCGGCGCTTATCTGTCAGGCACCAGCATGGTATCCGCCAATCTGCGCGGCGCCAATCTGGACGGCAGCGAGCTGACACGGATTTCCTTCAGCGGGGCCGACCTCGTGGGCGCCAGTTTCGTGAAGGCCATGGCCAATCGCGCCGATTTCAGCAAGGCCAACCTGCTCAAGGCCAAGCTCGAGAAGGCCGAGTTTCACCGCGTCACCTTCCAGGGCGCCAATCTGGCCGGCGCCGACATGTCGGACGGCGATTTCCACCGCAGCGACTTCAGTTCCTCGAATCTGGAGAACGTCGACATGTCGCGGGCCATCATGCCGCGCAACATCTTCACGGGCGCCAATCTTGCGGGTGCGAACCTCACCAAGGCCTTCCTCTATCGCAGCCGCTTCGAAGGCGTGGACCTGTCGAAGGTCAATGGCCTGACGCAGGCGCAGCTTGATGAGACCTGTGGCGACCAGGCGACCACGTTGCCGCCCGGCCTGGTGGCGCCGAAGCTCTGGCCCTGCGGCGAAGACTGACGCATCCGGCAACCCCGGCGCGCGCTGCATGGCGCGCGCCGACGTGACCGCCAGCGCAATTCATTCTCTTTGACATGTGATGCGAGAGACGCCGGCAGGCATCCGACCTCAGGACGCCGCCGGCCCGTCTCGCCTCAGGTCCGCGCCTCAGCAGCGCGACAGCGTGTCGCCGCAGTCCGTGTCGGTATTGCCGTTGCCGCTGCCGCTGTTGCTGTTGTCGCTGCCCCAGCCGTCACCGTCGCCCCATCCGGAGTCGCCGCTGCCGCTGTTGCCGCCGTCGCCCTCGTCGCCAAGCCAGCCGCCGTCCGAGGTGTCGCTCACCGACACTTCCGCGTCGGCATGCGCGCTGGTCGCCAGGATGGCGGGGGTTCCGAACACCAGGAGCGGTGTCACGGTCATGGAAAGCAGGAACTTGGAAAGAGACTTGGTCATGGCTTTTGCCTCCTGTTTGACCGGCGACGGGGGATCCGCCGGTTATTTGCTGATGTAGATTGCGGTGTTGATCACGTTCTCGCCGATGTGGTTGAAGATCTGTCCCAGGGCCACGCCGTCGGCCGCGTAGCTGTAGTGCGCGTCCGAGGTGGCGCAGGTCCTGAGGTTGTTCAGGATCGTCGAGGAGTTGACGCGGAAGGCCACGGTATAGAGCGTGATCTTCTGCGCCTTGATGTTGGTGCAGAGCGTCTGCATGGCCGTGTCCAGCGCCGGGTTCCAGGCTGAAGACGTGGTCGTGCCGAAGCGGTTGCTGCTGACCGGCGTCGCCTTGCCGCGGCCATATGCGGAATACCAGCTGCCGTTCAGCGTGTTGATCGTGTTGCCGTTGCTGAGCACGTCGTTTTCGCCGTCCGTCATCAGCACCATGATCTTCTGCCAGCGCACGTCATTGTAGGGCGAGATCGTGCTGGCGGCCTGGGTCGGGCCGGCCTCGACCTTGGTGAAGGGCGCCGTTGGCGACAGCACGCGCCAGCCCCAGGCCAGGCCCTCGGCGATGACGGTGGGGCCGCTCGCGGTCATGTTGTTGATGCCGGTTTCGACCTTGCTGCGATTGTAGGTGAGCGGCACGACCTTCGACTTGGCGCAGTTGTACCAGGGGCCGGCGGTCGAGCTGGACTCGGGCGAGATGGCGCGCTTGGTTGTCGTGGTCCCGTACTTCTGCAGGTTCGACTGGCGCTCAAGCTGCTGTGCCTGGGTCGGGTTGGAGGTGGCACTCACTGTTGCGCTGGCCAGGCCCGTGTTCTCGTTCGGCGTCCCGCTGGTGCCGATGTAGCTGTTCGGGAACGAGCCCGTGCTGCTGTTGTAGGTCGGTTCGTCCGGCGCGAAATAGGGCGTGAAGAGCGTGTCGCCATTTCCAGGGGCGGTGTCATTCGTGGCATAGGCGCCCAGGCGTGCCTCGACGCAGCCGTTCCAGGGGATGTCGGCATTGTTGGTCGAGTTCTTGAGCGTGCCCCAGGCGGCATAGTTGTTGAAATTGGTCGGATTGGTGCCTGTGGTCGTGCCGTTGTAGTTCAGGAAGTTGAGCTTGGACACCGTCGCCGCGCCGGTCGTGTCGATCCAGCTAAGGTCGAAGTCATAGGCTGCCGTGTCCAGTCGAACGGCGCCGGAGAAGGGCACCAGCGCCACGCGGACGTTCTCGTTCTCCTTCACGGTGCTGGCGTCGCCGCCGTAGATCTTGGTCAGCAGGTTGCGGGCCGCGACCTTGGCCTGATCCATGTAGGTGGTGCCCATGGAGCCTGTGGTGTCCATGACCATGACGAGCTCGATCGGCCGGGCGGCCTTCTTCACTTCCGAGGTGATGGTGACCACCGGGTCGGAGATGCCGAACATGGACATCCACGTGATGGGCAGCTGATGCGTCGCCGTGATCGACACCTTCTGTCCGTCAATGGCCAGATTCAGCGTGTCCGGGATGGTCTGCGGGAAAAGCGGCGTATAGTTCTCGTCGATGTATTTCTGGGCCTTCGTCTTGAGCTCGGCCATGCGAGTGCTGAGGGCGTCGCCGGAGAGTCCGGTGATGCTCGCCTTGTCGGAGCTCACGACGGCGACCAGGGCGGAATCGATTGCCGCCTGAAAATGCGTGAGATCACGGCTGAGATTTGCGTAGTCGACGGCCGCGCCGACAGCCGCGAAGAGCGGAATCGCCGACAGCGCCGTGATCATCGTCATATTGCCAGCTTCGCTCTTGGCAAGGCTCTTGAAAGCCGAGAGGAGTGAAAGCTTTCTCATTTGATCAAACTCCGACACCTTCACATTAGTGAGGATTTCACACTAAGTAGCAGTCGTATCAGTGGCCGCTTAATGTGGGCGTAACAGAATTCCTTCGAATCGAATCAATCTTGAGCGCGCTGCACAACGCGGCTTCGCGTTGACGGCGCAGCAGTGGACGCAATCACTGCGCGGACCTGAAACTGCAAGTGTCCTCAATCTTTTGCGGCGTGGGATACGCGCAGTTAACCACGGCGCCACATCGGCGCGAGGCTGGAGAATCGAAAGGCCTCAGCGGAGCCGGCGCACTTGACGGATGCCCGCGAGAAGAAGCTGCAGCATTGTCAACAAGAACAGAATCAAGATGAATTGCAGCAAAGCAACACGGAGCGACGACAGGATGAGGGGGTCGTGGCCTGAGGCAGCGAGTTCGCACAGCCACGAGGTCGCCGCTGCGGACAGCGCCAGGATTGGCAGATGCCATCGCTTCAGCCCGCGGAGATGGCGGTCGAGACCCACACAACGTTGCGCAGCGGCGAACCCGGCATAGGCGCCAAGTCCGGGGGCGAGCGCGAGGAGCAGGGTGGTGGACGGCGCCGCGCCAGACGCGGAACCTACGAGCATGATGGCCTGCGCCACGGTGATGCCTGCGGCGCTCGCGCCACCGAGCGCGAGATAGATCAAGAAGGCAAAGGCGGGGAGGCAGGCCGACAGGGATAGCGGGCTGCCATCGGCCAGGACGATTGACAGTGCAATCCAGAATGCCGCTCCGGCGAGGCTGCGCCAGGAGAAAGAAATGGCAAGTCGTCCCAGGTGGCGAGCCATGGCAGGATCATCCGGACCGTTGATGATGTTGGTCCCTGCCTAGAATCTGAGAATCGATTGCGTGAAGCAGATTGTCGAGACGTCGACAATTTTATCGATTTCGCGCGCAGGATCTGCCGCGCAAAGGGGAGGGCGGCCCGCGTATGACGGGCCGCCCGGACGTGATGCGCGATCAGAAGCGGAAGACGGTGACGATGTCGATCTGTGTCGAGGTTTGGTCGATCCATTCGCCTTCCAGGCCAATGGTGAGCTGGCTGACCGGATCGTAGTAGATTCCGGCCAGGGCTGCATCGACCGTATCGCCATCCTTGTAGTCGCGATGGCCATAGGCGATCTCGGCATGGACCGCATCGCTCAGGTTGGCGGATGCCAATGCCGAAGCGACCCAATACTTCTCGCCCTCGTGGTTCTGCCCATAGGCCGCGCCGACATTGAGTGTGGCGAAGGTCGAGAGCGAGAGGCCGAGTCCGGCGCCGACCTGGTAGAGGTCCTCGTCGGTGTCGCCATCGCGCCAGACGGCCGAGATCTCGCCGCTCACCGTGTCGGACGAATACTTGACCTCGCCGGCGGTGCCGAGCCGGTCGCCATAGTGAGACCCCGAGTCGGTCGTGGCGTCTTCCACGGCGACCGCGACGGAGATCGGGCCGGACGCATAGGTGAGGCGAGCCTGCGTCGTGTCGCCCGGATCCATCGAAACATCGGCGTTGTCGGTGTAGTAGCAATTGCACGATCCGTCATACCCGTAGCCGATGTTGCCCAGCGAACCGGAATAGCCGCCGCCGAGCGTGAGTTCCGGCGTCATCGCCCACCAGCCCCAAGCCTCGCGGCCCGAGACGTTCACGGCGCCATTGCCGTCGAAGTCGGCCCGGATCTTCACCTGAGCACCGATCTCGCCGACCGAAGTCTCGGTAACGCCGACGACCTTCAACTCGCCTCGGGCTTTGATGTCGAGGTCGTCGTCACCCGTTTCGTTGTTCACGAAGACGGCGGCGGAGCGGGCAAAGCCGGTCCAGGTGATGCTGGTGGTCGCTGGCGCGTCAGCCGTGGGGAGAACGCTGATGACCGTGGCCACGTCACCATAGCCGGGGTCGGTCTCCTCGAGGCCGGGAACCACGGGGGCAGCGCCCTGGCTGATGGTGACAAGCGCAGCGTTGGCGGGAAGCGTTGGGGCGGCCTCGATCTGCGCCAGGCGGGCATTCAGCGTCTCGATTTCTGCCTTGAGGACGGAAAGGTCCTCGGCCCTGGCCTGCAAGGTCAGCCCGGCCAGGGCCGCGCCGCAGAGAAGTACAGTCTTGATGGATCGCATGTGTCATCTCCTGTTGTTCCTCCCGTCTCCTGCCCAAGACAGGTCTCAAAGTGAGAGGTAAACAAGTGATGATAGAGATCAAAGTGAGAGTCAATTTGAGATGGACATTTGCATCATGGTTTGATCGCTGATGTGTTGAAAATAGCACAGAAATGCAAATGATTTCAGCGATATCGCTGCGAATTCCGGGGACTTATCGATTGCAGATCGTGACTGGAGAATTGAAGAAAAAATCAAATCAAGATATAAAAATGACGTCTTTCTTCCCATCTCTGGAGTGAGACACTGCAAAAGGTTCGCCGTGAGACCGGGTCACGGCGAACTTTTCTGTTTGTGGGATGATATAAGGCGGATGGGCGCGGCGCCGGGGCTCGCTGGTTCCGCGACTCAGGCCTGGGGAGCGGTGATCTGCTGCTTCAGCTTGCTGGACATGCGGTTGAAGGCATGCAGCGTCCGGCTGGTGGGCACGATGAACCGCGACCGGGCGTCGGCCGGATCCTGGGTCGATGTCACCCAGCCATCCGCCGTCAGCTGCGACAGCTTGCGATAGACGCTGGCCGGACTGCCGAAATCGGGATTCTCGGCAAGATCGCTGCTGCGCAGGCTCTCGCGCCGGGCATAGGCCCCGCCGATGCGCGTGAGGATGTCGATCGAGGTCTGATCGAGGCCGCTGAATCCTTCGTCGCCCTCCAGGGCCTTGATGAAGGACTTGATGCGGAAGATGGTGTCATCCACGTCGATCATGGCTAGGTCGATGCACGTCCTCTAACGGTCAACGCAGTATCTATATCGTTTGCGCCCGGAACCGTAAACCACGCCCTCACGACCGGATGGCGGCAACGGCAGGCTCAAACCAATCCCAGCTCTTCACGGTCTGTGCGGTCTCAACCAGATAGATGCGCCGGGACAGGTCCGGCGCCCCCGCGACACGATGGAGCCGGCCGGTCGCGACGAGACTGTCCACGTGGCGGCGCGGCAGATAGCCCGAACCGCCATGGCGCAGCAGATGGTCCAGCGCCCAGTCCGACGATGCGATGGTGAGGGCAGAGGTCACGTCGCCCGGAAAGGCGGCGGCATGCTGGCGGCGGAAGGCGTCGCCGTGGTCGACATAGATGTAGTCGCTGCCGGGGGCAGGGGCCGCGCCCGGCCGCGTCGAGACCATCACGAGCGAATCGTCGAAGAGCACCCGGCTGGTGAAGCGCTCGCCCGCCGGCGGCGCATGGCAGAAGGCAATGTCGACCAGACCGATCTCCAGCCAGCGGTCGATCATGCGCTGCTCGCCGGGCCAGAGCGCAACCGCGATGCCGGGAGCCTCGCGACGCACATGATCCAGGAAGCGCTGTCCGAGACCCGGCCAGAGATCGAAATCGAGCCCGACATTGCAGACTCCCTCGAAGCCCTTGGGCAGCGACACCTCGTAGCGGGCCTGACCCCAGAGTTGCAGCATGACCTCGGCATAGCGCTTGAACTTGAAGCCCGGCGAGGTGAGTTCCGCGCCGGACTTGTTCCGGTGCAGCAGCTTCTGGCCGATTTCCTCTTCCAGCCCGTTGATGCGCGCCGTGACCGTGGAGGGCGTCACGTTGAGGCGCCGGGAGGCGGTGACGAGGCTGCCGGTTTCGACCACTTCGAGAAAGGTACGGAGCTCTTCGAGGTTCATTGCATCAATTCGGTAGTTTCGAACATAATGCCGAAAATATTTCGATTTTCAAATCTTCAGGAGTCTGGCACGGTTCAGACGACGACAGGCTGGGGAATGCGCATGGACTTCATCCACTTTCTGTCCAGCCACATGCTGGACCCGAAGATTGGCGGCAAGCGCCTTTACAAGAGCGTGGTGGCCCAGGCCGTCCATGCCGAGGCGTTGGGCTATCGGGGCGTGGGCATTCCCGAACACCATCTTCTCAATGTCCTGCTCATCCCGTCGCCGCTGCAGATGGCGGTGAAGGTTGCGGCACACACCTCGAACCTGTTGCTGATGACATCGGTGTGCCAGCTGCCGCTGCGCGACATGCGGATCTTCGCCGGCGAGGTGGTGCAGGCCCAGGCGCTGTGCGACGGCCGTCTCATGCTGGGCGTGGGCAAGGGTGCCTTCGCCTATGAGACCGAACGCCTCGGCGTGCCCTTCGGCGAGACCAAGCCGCGTTTCGAGGAAGACCTGAAATTGCTCGAAGCGCTGCTGACCCGCGCCGACGTGTCCTGGGACAGCCCGCGCTACCGCTTCGAGCCGCTCACCATCATGCCGCGCCCGGAAGATCCGATCCCGCTCATGGTGGCCGTGATGAATCCGCTCGGCATCGAGGCGGCCGCGAAGGCGGGCTATCATGTGCAGACAACGCCGCTCGGCGGCACCCATCAGCAGCTGGTGGACCAGGTGACGGCCTTCACCCGCGGCAAGGCCGCCGCCGGCCGGCCGCTCGACACGCGCCTCAGCCTGCAGCGCGGCGTGTTCCTGGTTTCGAACGAGAAGGACCGGCGGCTGATCGCCGAGCGCGCCTATGACTACTACAAGAGCTTCGACAACGTGTTCGGCGGGCCCGGGATCGTCGACCAGGGCATCATCCGGCCGCTGCCGCGCACTCAGACGCTGGAGGAGCTGACCGGCAATCTTCTGGTCTGCGGGCGCCAGGAGATGATCGACCGTCTGTCGGTCTATGCCGAACTCGGCATCGACGAGGTGCTGACCACCTCCAACTTCGGCCAGGACGAGCAGATGACGCTCGACATGATGAGCCGCTTCGCCGAAGAGGTGATGCCGCACTTCCGCAAGGCGCGGAAGGCCGCCTGATCAAGATCGACACAGCCACATCAAGCCTGCAGACGGAGTTCAGGAATGCCGATCATACGCGTTGAAATGTTCAAGGGCCGCACGGCCGAGCAGAAGAAGAAGATTGCCAGGGAGCTGGTCGACGGATTCATCCGCGGCGCCGGCGGCGGCAAGCCCGAGTCCTTCCATGTCGTCTTCACAGATGTCGACAAACAGGACTGGGGTGTGGGCTACGACATGATGAACGAAAAATATCCGGACAAGTGATCGCCATGCCGACGCCCATTCGCTCCGCATTCTCGGTCGAAGGAGACGGCGAGCCGCTAGTCCTGATCCACGGCATCGGCGCCTCGCGCGCGTCCTTCGCCGGACTTGTGCCGCATCTGAAGGCCGACTTCCGCGTCATCAGCTACGACCTGCGCGGCCATGGCGTGTCGCCCGTTCCGACGCCGCCCTATAGCCTCGACGATCTTGTCGAGGATCTCGAGGCGCTGAGACGCGAGCTTCATATCGAGCGCGCGCATTTCGCCGGACATTCGCTGGGCGGCATGATCGGACCGGCCTATGCGCGCAAGTATCCGCAACACGTCAAGACGCTTGGCCTGTGGTCGACCGCCGCATTCCGGACCGCCGATGACAGCGCCAAGGTGAAAGGCGTGGTGGCGGCCATGCGCAGCAAGGGCATCCCGCAGGTGCTCGAGACGCTGAAGGACCGGTGGTTCACCCCGGAATTCGCCGTGCGCCGTCCCGACGTGATCGAACGCCGCATGCAGCAGGTGATCGACACCGATCCCGAGGTATTCCTGTCGGTCTTCGACATCTATGCCGAGACCGAGATGGCGCCCTGGCTGCACGAGATCCGGCAGCCCTGCCAGGTGCTGACCGGAGAGAACGACGGCGGCTGCAATCCGCGCCTGAACCGACAGATCGCCGACGCGCTGCCCGACTCCGAACTGGTGATCCTGCCGGTTCTGCGCCACGCCATCCTGCTGGAGGCCGCCGACCAAGTGGCCCCGCCGGTGCTGGATTTCCTGCGCCGGCACAAGGACTAGTCCTGTTTCATCCGTAGCCGGAGGATTGGCGGCTATCCGCCGAATCCCGCGTCGCGGTGGACCTCCTTGCCGCCGAGCAGCGTCAGCATGACCTTGGTCTTGTGAATGTCGTAGACGTCGATCTCGAAGAGGTTCTGGTCGAGGATGATCGCGTCGGCAAACTTGCCCACCTCCAGCGAACCGGTATCGGCCGAGCGCCAGGCCGCGGCCGCCGCGTTGACCGTGTAGCCCTTGATGCACTCGTCCAGGGTCATGCGCTGTTCCGGCAGGAACACCGGATGATCGCGTCCCTTCTCCGGCGGCTGGCGCGTGATCGCGGTCTGCATGATGTGGAAGGGATTGAGGGTCGAGACGCCCCAGTCGCTCGACATGGCGAAGCTTCCGCCCGCGTCGATGATGGACCGGAACGGATACATCCAGCGCGCCAGGTCGGCGCCCGACATGGGAATTGCCACGTCCGTGACGGACGGCTCGTTGCGCGCCCAGAGTGGCTGGATGTTGGCCATGATGCCGAGCTTGCCGAAGCGCGGAATGTCCTCGGGCCGCACCAGCTGGACATGAGCCAGCTGATGCAGGCTCGGCCATTCGCCGTTGACCTCGCGTGCCGCCTCCAGACCGTCGAGTGCTGCGCGCACCGCCTTGTCGCCGATGACATGGACATGGATCTGGAAGCGGGCCGCATCCACCGCGATGAACAGTTCGCGCAGGTGATTCTCGCCGAACATCACGGGGGCGTTGCCGCCGATCGCGTCCTTGTAGCCATCGATCATCGCCGCCGTGCGATTCTCGAAGACGCCATCGAGGAAGAACTTGGCGGAATGCACCTTGAGCATCTCCGACTTGAAGCCGCGGCGGAAATCCACGAGCCGCTCGAGCGCGCCCTTGACCGTGTCGGAGGGTTCGACCAGCGCCGTCGAGGCGACGCGAACAGTCAGCTCGCCGCGCTTGTCGAGCGCGTTGTAGACGCGCAGGTGCCGCTCGGTGACCAGGGCATCGAGCACGCCGGTGAAGCCGTGCTGGTTGGCGTGACGCTGGCCCCAGCGCACACCCTCCTGCCACTCCGCGTCAGAGGTCTCCGGCATGCGCTCACGCGCGAATTCCATCGCCGCCTCGTTGAGCATTCCCGTGGGAATGCCGGCGGCATCGCGCGAGAAGTATCCATTTTCGGGGTCCTTCACCGACGCATTGAGGCCGATGGCCTCGCAGGCCTTGGTGTTGATGACCGCCGAATGATAGTCGGAGGACGAGAGCAGAAGCGGCCGGTCGGGTACGGCCTCGTCTAGCACCTGGCGCGTGAGATTGCGGTCGTTGAAGATGCCGGTGTACCAGCCATGGCCCCTGAGCCACGCGCGGTCGGGATGCTTGGCGGCGAAGGCGGCAAGCTGCTGCTTCAGCTGATCAAGGCTGCGCACGCCCTGAAGATCGAGATCGAAGGCGTGGCGCGTGCCGCTTTCCTGAAGATGGATATGCGTGTCCTGGAAACCGGGCAGCACCAACCGGCCGCCGGCGTCGACCATGCGCGTCGACACGCCGGCAAGCCGCCGGATGGTGGCGTCATCGCCCAGGGCAATGACGCGTCCGCCGCGGACGGCAAGCGCCGTGACGCGCGGCTGCAGCGGATCCATGGTGCGGATGTCGCCGTTGACGATGATCAGTTCTGTCATGAAGTCCCCCGGTCTGGAACCCGGAACTATGGCGCAGTCAGCCAGCCGCGCTCAAGAGGCGCGGCATTCCGAATACGCAGCGCGGTATGCGCGCCGCCAGTCATCGCTGCCGCCGCCATCGCCGCCGTTGCCGTAGCTGACGTCGCCGTTGCCCTCGCTGGTACCAGAGGCGAGACCGAGATTGACGCTCGTGTCCATGGTGCCGTCCAGGCCGGCACCGGCGGATCCAGCCGAGCGGTTGGCAAAGTCTTCGGCATAGCCGCGGCAGAAGGCCTTGCTCTTGGCCAATGCACTGTCGACCGCCATGACTCCGGCGAGCAGTGTGGCAGCGCAGACCAGCACGAGCCGCACGGACATGGTCATTGATTCCCTTTTCGCGAGCGCGAGATGGTTAACGATTCATTATCGCACTTTTGTCTCAGTGCGTTAAGCCCCAAAGCAGCAAACTCTTTCAGATGGCGCTGCTTTGGGTTAACAATTCCTTTATGACCACGCTCACGACTCTCCCGGCCGTCGAGACCCGCAACCTGGTGCTGCGCGAAATCGAACTGCGTGACGCCGAGGCCTTTGCCGGTTTCATGATGCAGGAGCCCTATCAGCGCTACATCGCGATGCGGCTGGCCAGCGACGCCGAGGTCCGGGCCTTCGTCACGCGGTCGGTCGCGCGGCAGGGGGATGAGCGGCGCAACGTGTTTCACCTGGCGGCCGAGGAGAAGATCAGCGGGGAGGCAGTTGGCGACGGATTTCTCATCGTGCAGCGGCCGGGCACACTGGAAATCGGCTGGGGCGTTCATCCCGCCATGTGGCGCATGGGCTTCGGCAGCGAAATCGGCGAGGCCCTGGTTGGGCTGGCCTTCGAACGCCTCAAGGCCGAACGCATCTGGTGCAAGATCATGAGTGGGAACCTCGCGTCGGTGAAGCTCGCCAAGCGAATCGGCCTGCGCCACATGCAGTCGCATGCCGATTTTCCCGCAGGGCAGGGCCGTTTTGGCGCCGTCGACTTCTACACCATGAGCGCCGCGCAGTACTTCGACATGGCCTATTGACCCGCGGGCATGGCGGCGATTCCCCCCGTCTGCGAGTTTGGCTGGAGGGCAATCGATTTTTCCCTGCCGGGCGTTGACGGCCGCACCTATTCGCTCAGGGACCTGGCCGGCCCGAAAGGCACGGTCGTGGCCTTCATCTGCAATCATTGTCCCTACGTGAAAGCGGTGATCGGCCGTCTCGTCCGCGATGCGGCCGACCTCAAGGCCCTGGGCGTGACGACGGTGGCGATCTCGTCCAACGATGCCTCGGCCTACCCCGAAGACGGATTCGCGCAGATGGAGAGCTTTGCCGATCAGCACGGGTTCGGCTTTCCCTATCTCCACGACGAGAGCCAGGCGGTGGCGCGGTCCTATGGCGCGGCCTGCACGCCCGATTTCTTCGGCTTCAATGCCGCCCTGGAACTGCAATACCGGGGCCGGCTCGATGCCTCGCGCAAGGAAGCCGTGGCCGATGCCCGGCGGGATCTCTTCGAGGCCATGCGCCTGGTGGCCGAGACCGGGCAGGGACCGGCAGAACAGGTGGTCTCCATTGGTTGTTCCATTAAATGGAAGTCCATCTGATCTTGCGATTCACTCAATCTTGAGGTATTTGTCTGGTTATCTGATGCATTAGACATCAGTATCCATGTTTTTGGGCTGTAAGTGATCACGTCCGGACAAATGCGCGCCGCCCGCGCCCTGCTGGGAATTGGCCAGAAGGATCTGGCCGAACTCACCGGCGTCTCACTGCCCACCATCCAGCGCATGGAGTCCAGCGATGGCAGCGTGCGTGGCAACATCGACAGTCTCAATCGCGTGGTAGAGGGGCTGCGCGCCGCCGGAGTCGAACTGATCGGCGACGGTGCGAAGAGCGAGTCGGGTGGCCGTGGTGTCAGGCTGCTGCCCCGGGGAGACCAGTCATGACAGCCAAGCCGCTCCACCATGAGCCGACCTTTGTCGAACTTTTCACGCCAAAGATCATCACCGTGCTGCGCGAGGGCTATGGCCTTGCCGGATTGCGCGCCGACATGATTGCCGGCCTGACGGTGGCCATCGTGGCGCTGCCACTCTCCATGGCCATCGCCATCGCCTCGGGCGTGTCGCCGGACCGCGGCCTCTTCACCGCCATTGCCGGCGGCTTCCTCGTCTCCGCGCTGAGCGGCAGCCGGTTCCAGATCGGCGGCCCTGCGGGCGCCTTCATCATCCTCGTCCTGGCGACGGTGCAGGCCCATGGTCTCGACGGGCTCATCCTCGCCACCTTCATGTCGGGCGTGTTCCTGCTTGTCGTGGGCTATCTGCGGCTCGGGACCTACATAAAGTTCATTCCCTATCCTGTGACGGTCGGCTTCACGGCGGGCATTGCCGTCATCATCTTCGCAAGCCAGCTTCACGAACTTTTCGGCCTCACCCTCAACGTGGCCGAGCCCGGCGAGCTGATCCCGAAGATCAGGGTACTGATCGATGCGGCGCCAAGCTTCAACGCCGCAGCCTTCGGCGTGGCGCTGTTGACCATGGCGGTGATCCTGGTCTTGCGCCATTTCAGGCCGCACTGGCCGGGCCTGCTGATCGCCGTGATCCTCGCCTCGGCCGTGGTCTATGCGCTGCATATTCCGGTCGAGACCATCGGCACGCGCTTCGGCGGCATCCCGCGCAGCCTGCCCGTGCCGCAGCTTCCCGATTTCAGCCCGGCCCGGATTCAGGAAATGCTGCCCGCCGCCTTGTCCTTCACGCTGCTGGGCGCCATCGAGTCGCTGCTCTCGGCGGTGGTTGCCGACGGCATGACCGGACGGCGCCACCGGTCGAACTGCGAGCTCGTGGCCCAGGGCTTTGCCAACATGGGGTCGGCGCTCTTCGGTGGCTTCTGCGTGACCGGCACCATCGCCCGCACGGCAACCAACGTGCGCTCCGGCGCGCGCAGCCCGATCTCGGGAATGATGCACGCGGCCTTTCTGCTTCTATTCATGCTGGTGGCGGCACCGCTGGCCAGCTTCATACCGCTGGCCGCACTTGCCGGCATTCTGGCTGTCGTCGCCTACAACATGGTCGAGAAGCACGCCTTCGCGGCCCTGCTGAAGTCTTCCTGGGGCGACGCGCTGGTGCTGCTGGTGACCTTCCTGCTGGTCGTCTTCCGCGATCTGATCGAGGGCATCGCCGTCGGCTTCATCATCGGCGCGCTGCTTTTCATCGACCGCATGGGCAAGGCCATCGCCATTGAGACCCATGTGCCGCTGGTGCCGGAGGACGAGGCCGACGTCATCACCCCGCAGGACACCTACAGGCCCGACGACGAGGACACCGTCGTCTATCGCATGTCCGGCGCCTTCTTCTTCGGCGCGGCCTCGACAGTGGGTTCGGTCCTGGACCGGCTGGCCGATCAGCGCCGCAACTTCATCCTCGACTGTTCCGCCGTGCCCTTCCTCGATTCCACCGCCGCCAACGTGCTGGAAGGCGCGGCCAAGAAGGCCCATCGCGCCGGCATCCGCTTCATCATCGCCGGCGCCAATGCCGCCGCCCGCCGCATGCTGCTGACCCACGGCGTGAAGCCGCCGCTGGTCGAATTCGCGGGAAGCATCGACGAGGCCCGCACCATGCTGACGGCGCTTCCCGTCAGGCCGTGACGTCGACGGTCTTCTCGATGTCCGGAAGCCTTTCCCCGTGCAGGGTCGCCTCGAAGGACCGAAGGCGCTTGTAGACCGACAGCAGGTCGACGATCGTCGTCCAAGACCGTACCAGATACTGGAACGAGTCCCGCACCTGCCCGAAGGCGTTCAGGATCTGCTGCATCACGCCCAGCGTGATGCTGCCGGCCACGATGGTGGGCGCCAGCACGATGAAGGGGAAGATATTGTCGGTCTGGAGATAGAAGTAGCGGCCCACATTGAAGTACATGTAGTTGAAGTAGAGCCGGAAGTAGTTGACGCGCACCGCCGCGAAGAGCTCGCCAAGGGTCTGCGGCCGGGCGCGGTTCTCGTCATCTTCTCCGTAGACCAGTTCCTTGCGGTAGGCCGCTTCGACGCGCTGGTTGCGGAATTCGAGGCCGGGCAGGCGCACGCCGATGAGCGCCAGGAAGGCGGTTCCGAAGATCGACCAGAGGATCGCCGCGACCACCAGCGGGTAGGGGATCGTGCCGAAGATGGGGATCTCGGTGATGTTGGCCGAGAGACGCAGGAGCACGGGGAGGAAGGCGATGAGGGTCATGACCGCGTCGATGAGGCTGACGCCGAGATCCTCGACGGTGCCGGCGAAGCGCATGGTGTCTTCCTGCACGCGCTGCGAGGCACCTTCGATGCGGCGCAGCGTGCCCCAGTTGCCGGTGTAGTAGTCGTTCATCGCCGTGCGCCAGCGGAAGATATAGTGGCTGACGAAGAAACGGGTGAGCACCGCCACAGTCACCGCCACGAAGGCGATGCCCGCGAAGCTCAGCAATTCGCCATAGAACTGGTTCAGCGTCACTGGCTTGGATTTGGAGAGGGCCGCCTGGATGAGATCGTAGAAGGGCCCGTACCAATCGTTGATGGCAACGCTGACCTGGACCTGGAAATAGGTGACGAAGATGATCAGCGCCGAGCCGAGCACCGACCAGTTGAACCAGGGATGCGGGGCGAAGCTGCGCCAGAAGGCGGCGAAGATGGCAACCACCACCCCGTAATAGATGTAGAACCACAGGAAGGGCTTGGACCAGAAGACGGAAAGGCCGATGATCGGCGGGGTTCCCTCCGGCGGATTTTCCAGGCCGACGATGTATCCCAGGTCGCGCGCCACGAAGAACCAGAACAGGACGGCGAAGAGCGACCACAGGGCCGCCGACCAGAAGAACAGGCGAGGGGCAGGGAAGAACGAGACGAACATGCGCGAGACTCTTTCCGCAATGGGGGGAAGCCGGTTAAGACGCTTAGTGTCTTTGCCGCGGAGGAGCAACCGGCACAAATGAAGTCTTCGTCACGATGAGCCTGGCGCCAGCTGGCCTTGTTGCGGCCGCCGCGCAGTGGCTGGCCGGGCAGGGTGGAGGCAGCATGCGCACCGCCAGCCAGGCGCTGACCGCCGCCTACCGCGTGGGAGGAACATCCGATTCGGTCGATCTTGCCGCCTATCTCGCCGTACGACTGCCTGCGACCCATGCCGCGGTGCTGCGCGTGCTGGCTGAGGTGGCGGCGCGGCGCCCCGCGTTTGCGCCCCGGACCATGCTCGATGCCGGCGCCGGCCCAGGCACGGCGAGCTGGGCGGCGACCTCCATCTGGTCTTCGCTCGACGCGGTGACCCTGGTCGATCGCCACCGCGCCTTCCTGGCGCTGGCGCGCGATCTTGCCGCGGACCACCCCGTCCTTGCCCGCGCCCATTTTCTGGCCGGCGATCTGCACAACGACCAGCCGCAGGCCGACCTCGTGGTCGCCGCATACGCGCTGGCGGAGATCTCCGCGCCACGACTGTCCGCCGTCGTTGATGGGCTGTGGGCCTCGGCCGAGGACACTCTGGTTCTGGTCGAACCGGGAACGCCCGCGGGATTCGCACGCCTGCGCCTGGTGCGCGACGGGTTGCTGGGGCAGGGCGCCATCCCGGTGGCGCCATGCCCGCATATCGCGGCCTGCCCGATGACCGGCGACGACTGGTGTCACTTCTCGGTCCGCCTGGCGCGCAGCCGCGCTCATCTTCATGCCAAGGCTGCGCGGGTGCCCTATGAGGATGAAAAGTTCGCCTATCTGGCCGTCTCGCGGGGAGGCGCGGTAGCCGGCGGCAGCCGGGTGCTGGCGCCTCCGGCCGACGCCAAGGCGGGACTGGGCCTGAAACTCTGCAGTCGGGCGGGCCTCGCCACGGTGGTCGTGTCGCGCCGCGACCGGGACGCCTATCGCCGCCTGCGCCGGGCAAGCTGGGGCGATCTGATAGATCAACTATAGATTGTATTTTGAGGCTAGCACAATCGAGAACCGAAAGGTCATTGCCCCTAATGAAATCAACCGACAATGTTGCGGCGGACCATGTCGAGGAAGGATCGAGGCCCCATGACCCGAAAACGCATTTCGTCCGGCTCGAAGTTCGAAGCCGAAATCGGCTATTCCCGCGCCATCGTCGATGGCGACTGGATCTGGGTGGCGGGGACCACGGGGTTCAACTATGCCACCATGACCATTTCCGATGATGTGGCGGAACAGGCCGAGCAGACGCTGCGGAACATCAAGACGGCCCTCGACCAGGCGGGCTTCGGCTTCGAGGATGTGGTCCGCGTCAACTATATCCTGCCGGACGGCAACGACTTTCCCGCCTGCTGGCCGGTGCTGCGCAAGTACTTCGGCGAGATCCGCCCGGCCTCTACCATGATCGTCGCCGGACTTGCCGATCCGCGCATGAAGATCGAGATCGAGATCACCGGCAAGAAGCGCAAGTCGTAACCCTGAATTCGCAATGTTCGGAGGCTTCGCTTGACAGGGTAGAGGGCCTCCTCTATCACGCGACGCACTGAATTGCGGGTGTAGCTCAGTTGGTTAGAGCGTCGGCCTGTCACGCCGAAGGTCGCGGGTTCGAGCCCCGTCACTCGCGCCATTCAGTTTGATCGAGGGCCGCTTCGCAGCGGCCCTTTCATTTTGTCCTGCCTCATTTTCGACCGCCGTCAGGCGCGCATGACAGGCTTGCGAAACGCGCGCGCAAAGCTGCGGAGTGCCTGTGCCTGTGGCGTCCGAAATGCTTGCGGTCCATGTTGCGGTGCGCTACCAACGCGGCGGATTCTGGTCTTCCGGATGGCGGGCCAAGGGCGAGGGATAATGCCGGACCTTCTCAGAGATTATCTTCCGATCGTCATCTTCATGGCCGTCGCGATCGGCCTGGCGCTGGCCCTGATGATCGCTCCCATCATCATCGCCGTGCGCAATCCGGACCCGGAAAAACTCTCCGCCTATGAATGCGGATTCAACGCCTTCGACGATGCCCGCATGAAGTTCGACGTGCGCTTCTATCTCGTTTCGATCCTGTTCATCATCTTCGATCTTGAAGTGGCCTTCCTGTTTCCCTGGGCGGTGTCGCTGGGCGACATCGGCGTCTATGGCTTCTGGTCCATGATGATATTCCTCGCCGTGCTGACCATCGGCTTCATCTACGAATGGCGGAAGGGGGCACTCGAATGGGATTGATCGAACGCGCCACGCCGGAACAGCGCGAGTTCTTCACCGAGATCAACGCCGAACTGGCCGACAAGGGTTTCCTCGTCGCCGCTTCCGATGACCTGATCAACTGGGCCCGCACCGGCTCGCTGATGTGGATGACCTTCGGCCTGGCCTGTTGCGCGGTGGAAATGATGCAGGCGTCCATGCCGCGCTATGATCTCGAGCGTTTCGGCTTCGCGCCGCGCGCCTCGCCGCGCCAGTCGGACGTGATGATCGTTGCCGGCACTCTGACCAACAAGATGGCGCCGGCATTGCGCAAGGTCTACGACCAGATGCCCGAACCGCGCTATGTGATCTCCATGGGTTCCTGTGCCAACGGCGGGGGCTACTATCACTATTCCTATTCCGTGGTGCGCGGGTGCGACCGCATCGTGCCGGTGGACATCTATATCCCCGGCTGCCCGCCGACCGCCGAAGCCCTGGTCTACGGCATCCTGCAGCTGCAGAAGAAGATCCGCCGCACCGGTACCATCGAGCGCTGAGAGACATGGCAGAGAGCCTGCAAGAGCTGGGCGAGCATATCGCCGCCAAACTGGGGCCTGCCGTCACCGGCACCAAGGTCGCCTTTGATGAACTGACGATCACGGTGGAGCGTGGCGAGATTGTCAGTGTGCTGACCTTCCTGCGCGATGACCCGGAGTGCCAGTTCGTCTGCTTCACCGACATCTGCGGCGCCGACTATCCCGACCGCGAGCGCCGCTTCGACGTGGTCTATCATCTGCTCTCGCCCTACAAGAACCGCCGCATCCGCGTGAAGCTGGAGACGGACGAGGAAACGCCGGTGCCGACCGCGATCCCGGTCTTTCCCGCCGCCAACTGGTTCGAGCGCGAGACCTTCGATCTCTACGGCGTGCTCTTCGCCGATCACCCGGACCTGCGGCGCATCCTCACCGACTACGGCTTTGCGGGCCATCCGCTGCGCAAGGACTTCCCGCTGACCGGGCTGGTCGAGGTCCGCTATGACGACGAGGCCAAGCGGGTCGTCTATGAGCCAGTGAAGCTCGTCCAGGAATTCCGCAGCTTCGACTATCTGAGCCCCTGGGAGGGAACGGACTACGCGCTGCCCGGCGACGAGAAGGCGAAGTCATGACCGAATCCTCCGT
Organism: Hyphomicrobiales bacterium; assembly: GCA_046349195.1. Lineage (GTDB taxonomy): Bacteria > Pseudomonadota > Alphaproteobacteria > Rhizobiales > Aestuariivirgaceae > Aestuariivirga. The sequence goes on along the minus strand of JAXMCU010000019.1, from coordinate 30,776 downwards.
CCGCAACTTCTCGATCAACTTCGGTCCGCAGCATCCGGCGGCCCATGGCGTGCTGCGACTCGTGCTCGAGCTCGACGGCGAGGTCTGCACGCGGGTCGATCCGCATATTGGCTTGCTGCACCGCGGCACCGAGAAGCTGATCGAGTACAAGACCTATCTGCAGGCCGTGCCCTATTTCGACCGCCTCGACTACGTGGCCCCGATGAACCAGGAGCATGCCTATGCCCTGGCCGTCGAGCGCCTTCTGGGCATCAGCGTGCCGAAGCGCGGCCAGCTGATCCGCGTCCTCTATTCCGAGATCGGCCGCCTTCTGTCGCACCTCCTCAACGTGACCACCCAGGCCATGGACGTGGGCGCGCTCACGCCGCCGCTGTGGGGCTTCGAGGAGCGCGAGAAGCTGATGGTCTTCTACGAGCGTGCCTCGGGTTCGCGCATGCATGCGGCCTATGTCCGGCCCGGGGGCGTGCATCAGGACATTCCGCAGCAGCTGGTCGATGACATCGGCCATTTCTGCGCGCATCACAACAAGGTTCTGGACGATATCGAGGGGCTGCTCACCGAGAACCGCATCTTCAAGCAGCGCAACGTCGACATCGGCGTGGTCTCGCTCAAGGAATGCTTCGAGTGGGGCTTCTCGGGCGTGATGGTGCGTGGCAGTGGCGCCGCCTGGGACCTGCGCAAGGCCCAGCCCTACGAATGCTACTCGGAACTGGACTTCGACATTCCCATCGGCAAGAACGGCGACTGCTACGACCGCTACCTGATCCGCATGCAGGAAATGCGCGAGAGCGTGAAGATCATGCAGCAGTGTGTGGATCGGCTCTCCGGCCCCGAGCGGACCGGCCCGGTGTCTTCGGCCGACGGCAAGGTGGTTCCGCCCAAGCGTGGCGAGATGAAGCGCTCCATGGAAGCGCTCATCCATCACTTCAAGCTCTATACGGAAGGCTACAAGGTGCCGGAAGGCGAGGTCTATGCCTGCGTCGAGGCGCCCAAGGGCGAGTTCGGCGTCTATCTGGTGAGCGATGGTGGCAACAAGCCCTACCGCTGCAAGATCCGCGCGCCGGGCTTCGCCCATCTCCAGGCCATGGATCATATCTGTCGCGGCCACATGCTGGCCGACGTCTCGGCCATCCTTGGCTCTCTCGATATCGTGTTTGGCGAGGTTGACCGGTGAGCGTGCGTCGTCTCCATTCCGAACAGCCCGAGGCAGGTTTCGCATTCACGCCGGAGAATCTGGCCTGGGCAAAGACCACCATTTCGCATTATCCGCCGGGCAAGCAGGCCTCGGCAGTCATTCCGCTGCTGTGGCGCGCCCAGGAGCAGAACGACAACTGGGTGTCGAAGCCGGTCATCGAATACGTCGCCGACATGCTGGGCATGGCCTACATCCGTGTGCTGGAAGTGGCGACCTTCTATACCATGTTCCAGCTCCAGCCCGTTGGCCGCATCGCACATGTCCAGGTCTGCGGCACCACGCCCTGCATGCTGCGCGGCGCCGAGGACCTGAAGAAGGTCTGCCAGAACCGCATCCACCACGACCCGCACCATCTGTCCGACGACGGCAATTTCTCGTGGGAAGAAGTGGAATGCCTTGGCGCCTGCGTGAACGCGCCCATGGTGCAGATTTTCAAGGATACCTACGAGGACCTGACGCCCGCATCGCTGGAGAAGCTGATCGACGATCTGGCCGCCGGACGCAAGGTGAAGGTGGGGCCGCAGATCAACCGCCATCACGCGGCGCCCGAAGGTGGGCCGACCACGCTGATCGAGCCCGGTCTCTATGCCGGAAACCGCAGCTTTACCCGCGTCGAACCGCCCCCGCCGCCGGAGGCAGCGGCTGCGGCGCCCACGGCTCCCGCAGCAGCAGCGCCTGTGGCGCCGGTGGCAAAGCCGGCCGAGATAAGGCCCGCCGCACCGGCACCCGTCGCCACGCCGAAGCCCGCGGAGAAACCGGTGCCGGCCGCCGAGGTGAAGCTGGCCGAACCGGTGAAACTCGCCGAGACCGCTCCTGCACCGCGCAAGGCCGCGAAGCCGGCGGCAGACGGCAGGCCGGCACTCTTCAAGAAACCAAGGGGCGGGAAGGGCGACGATCTCAAGCTGATCTGGGGCGTCGGCCCCAAGCTCGAGACACTGCTCAACAGCATGGGCGTCTGGCATTTCGACCAGATCGCCGCCTGGTCCGCGAAGGAACTGGCCTGGGTCGATGCGAAGCTGGAAGGCTTCAAGGGCCGCGCCCAGCGCGATGACTGGATTGCCCAATGCCGGAAGCTGGCCTCGGGCTGGCGCCCCGCCAGCGATGTCGGCGAAAAGCCGAAGAAGAAGTGAGGCCACGCGATGCTCGCTGACAAGGACCGCATCTTCACCAACATCTACGGGTTCCATGACTGGGGTCTGGAAGGCGCCAAGAAGCGCGGCTGCTGGTCGGGAACCAAGTCCTTCATCGAGAAGGGCCGCGACTGGATGATCAACGAGATCAAGGCCTCCGGTCTTCGCGGCCGCGGCGGCGCGGGTTTTCCCACGGGTCTCAAGTGGTCCTTCATGCCCAAGGTCATCGGCGAGCGCCCCCACTATCTGGTGGTGAACGCCGACGAATCCGAACCCGGCACCTGCAAGGACCGCGAGATCCTGCGCCACGACCCGCATCTGCTGGTCGAGGGCTGCCTGCTTGCGGGTGCCGCCATGGGCGCGCATGTTGGCTACATCTATGTGCGCGGCGAGTTCATCCGCGAACGCGAGCATCTGCAGGCCGCCATCGACCAGGCCTATGAGGCCCGCCTCCTGGGCAGGAACAACGTCAACGGCTGGGATTTCGACCTCTACGTCCATCATGGCGCCGGCGCCTACATCTGTGGCGAAGAGACGGCCATGCTCGAAAGCCTCGAGGGCAAGAAGGGCCAGCCGCGCATGAAGCCGCCGTTCCCGGCCAATGTCGGACTCTATGGTGCCCCTACCACCATCAACAACGTCGAGTCGATCGCCGTCGCGGGCACCATCATGCGCCGCGGCGCCACCTGGTTCTCCTCCATCGGGCGCCCCAACAATACCGGCACCAAGCTGTTCTGCATCTCGGGCCACGTGAACAAGCCCTGCGTGGTGGAAGAGGAACTCGGCATTCCCTTCCGCGAGCTGATCGAGAAGCACGCGGGTGGCGTACGCGGCGGCTTCGACAATCTCCTGGCCGTGATTCCCGGCGGTTCGTCGGTGCGCATGGTGCCTGCGGAGCAGATCATCGACACGCCGATGGATTTCGACTCGCTCTCCAAGCTGCGGTCCGGCCTCGGCACGGCGGCGGTGATCGTGATGGACAAGTCGACCGACCTGATCAAGGCCATCGCGCGGCTCGCCTATTTCTACAAGCACGAGTCCTGCGGCCAGTGCACGCCCTGCCGCGAAGGCACGGGCTGGATGTGGCGCGTGATGACGCGCATGGCCGAGGGCCGCGCCGAGAAGCGCGAGATCGACATGCTGCTCGACGTCACCAAGCAGATCGAGGGCCATACCATTTGCGCGCTGGGCGACGCGGCGGCCTGGCCGATCCAGGGTCTGATCGCGCATTTCCGCCCTGTCATCGAGGCGCGCATCGATCAGTACGCTGCAAATCCCGATCACGACGGCGCCGTGCGCCATGCGGCGGAGTAGGGGATGCGGGTAGCACAGGCCAGCATGAGTATCGCGACGGCGGCCTTCGCCGGGCTGGCCCTGACCATGCCCGCGAAGGCCGTCGAGATCCAGCAGCTGCTGGGTCGCTGGTCATCGCCCGACCTCGACGAGTGCGGCGAGCCCGACAACAGCGAGGGAGCGCCACTGTCCATCCGGCTCGAGAGCGGCGAGGTCTGGATCGGCAACTATGGCTGGCTCTGTTCGGTGCCTGTGGGCGACTGGAGAGCCGACGGGGATTTTCTGACCGGCTCTGCCAGGGCTTGCGGCCAGGAGGGCGGAGACGACCCCTTCGACCAGGACTTCCGCCTCGGCCTCGACAAGCAGGACCGGCTGCTGATGGTCGACGGCGAGACGACAACCACGCTGCGGCGTTGCCCCGCCGCACCATGAACGACCTGATGAGCGAGCAAGCGCATGCCTAAGATCAAGATCGATGGAGTGGAACTCGAGGTCGAGAACGGGCTGACCCTGCTGCAGGCCTGCGAGCAGGCGGGCGCCGAGGTGCCGCGCTTCTGTTATCACGAGCGGCTGTCGATCGCCGGGAACTGCCGCATGTGCCTGGTCGAGGTGAAGGGCGGACCGCCCAAGCCGCAAGCCTCCTGCGCCATGTCGGTGAACGACCTGCGGCCCGGCCCCAACGGCGAGCCGCCGGAAGTCTTCACGCGCACCCCCATGGTGAAGAAGGCGCGCGAAGGCGTGATGGAATTCCTGCTGATCAACCATCCGCTGGATTGCCCGATCTGCGACCAGGGCGGCGAATGCGACCTGCAGGACCAGGCCATGGCCTACGGCATCGACAAGAACCGCTATCACGAGAACAAGCGGGCGGTGGAAGACAAGTATCTTGGGCCCCTGGTCAAGACCGAGATGACCCGCTGCATCCAGTGCACCCGCTGCGTGCGCTTCACCACCGAGGTGGGCGGTATCGAGCAGATGGGCGCCACCGGCCGCGGCGAGGACATGGAGATCACCACCTACCTCAACAAGGCTATCTCCTCGGAATTGCAGGGCAACATCATCGACCTGTGCCCGGTCGGTGCGCTGACCTCGAAGCCCTACGAATTCAAGGCGCGTCCCTGGGAGCTGCGCAAGACCGAGACCATCGACGCCATGGACGCGGTCGGCTCCAACATCAGGGTCGATGCGCGCGGCCGCGAGGTCATGCGCATCCTGCCGCGCACCCATGAAGACGTGAACGAGGAATGGATCTCCGACAAGACGCGCTTCGTCTGGGACGGGCTGCGCACGCAGCGACTTGACCGGCCCTATGTGCGCGAATTCGGCAAGCTGCGCGCCGCGACCTGGCCCGAGGCCTTCCTGCGCGTGGCGCAGAAGCTGAAGGCGACGAAGCCCGCGCGCGTCGGCATCATCCTGGGCGACCTGGTGGGCGCGGAGGAAGCCTTTTCCGCGCGGCAGCTGGCCGAGGCCCTGGGCATCGGCAACATCGACTGCCGCCAGGACGGCACGCCGCTGGGCGAACGCGGCGGTCGCGCCGGCTATCTCTTCAACAGCGGCATCGCCGGCATCGACGAGGCCGACGCCATTCTTCTGGTCGGCACCAATCCGCGCCTTGAGGCGCCGGTCCTCAACGCCCGCATCCGCAAGCGCTACCTCAAGGGCGGCGTGAGGATCGCGCTGATCGGCGAGCAGGCCGACCTGACTTATCCCTATGCCTATCTGGGCGCAGGCCCGGACAGTCTTTCCGCCCTGCTGGCCGAGCCGCTCGATGAAACCGCGAAGAAGCCCATGATCATCGTGGGGCAGGGCGCGCTGGCCCGCGCCGACGGTGCGGCCGTGCTATCCACGATGGCGAAGCTGGCCGAAAGGCAGCAGGTCGTCCGCGACGGCTGGAACGGACTCAACATCCTGCACACCGCCGCGGGCCGCGTGGGCGCGCTCGACGTCTGCGCGCTGCCGTCAAAGGATGGCGGACTGAACGCCCCGCAGATGCTGGCCGCCGCGAAGGACGGCACCCTCGACGTCGTGTTCCTGATCGGAGCCGACGAGATCGACACCGCAGCGCTCGGCAAGTCCTTCGTCGTCTATCTGGGCTCGCATGGCGACGCCGGAGCGCATCGCGCCGACGTCATTCTTCCGGGTGCCGCCTACACCGAGAAGCAGGTGACCTACGTGAACACCGAGGGCCGGCCGCAGATGACCGAGCGCGCCTCCTTCCCGCCGGGCGAGGCCCGCGAGGACTGGGCCATCTTCCGTGCCCTGTCGGAGTCGCTGGGCGCCACGCTGCCATGGAACAATCTGGATGAGCTGCGCAGTGCCATGTACAAGGCGGCGCCGCAGCTCGCCAGGCTCGATGCCCGCACGCCTGCCGACACGGCCGAACTGGCCGATCTCGCCAGGGTGACTGGCGGGATGACGAACGAAGCCTTCCGCTCTCCGGTTACGGACTTCTACATGACCAACCCGATCGCGCGGGCCTCGCGCATCATGGCCGAATGCTCGGCGCTGAAGAACGTGCAGAAGCTCGAGGCGGCGGAGTAGGACCATGAACGAGTTGCTGCTCACCGTCGGACTGATCCTGCTGCAGAGCGTGGCCTTCGTCGTGGCGCTGCTCATCATCGTGGCATACCTGCTGTGGTTCGACCGCAAGGTCTGGGCAGCGGTGCAGATGCGGCGCGGCCCCAACGTGGTCGGTCCCTGGGGCACGCTCCAGTCCTTCGCCGACCTCATCAAGTTCGCGCTGAAGGAGCAGGTGATCCCCGACGGCGCGAACAAGGGCATCTTCGTCATCGCGCCGCTGGTGACGGCTATCCTGGCGCTGGCCTCCTGGGCCGTGATTCCAGTGAGCGACGGCTGGGCCATTGCCGATATCAATGTCGGCGTCCTCTACCTCTTCGCGCTGTCCTCGCTGGGCGTCTATGGCGTGATCATGGGCGGCTGGGCCTCGAATTCCAAGTATCCCTTCCTTTCCGCGCTGCGCTCGGCCGCGCAGATGGTGTCCTACGAGGTCTCGATCGGCTTCGTGATCGTGACCGTGCTCATGTGCGCGGGCTCGCTGAACCTGACGGAGATCGTGCGGTCGCAGCAGACGGGACTCGGCACCATGCTGGGACTGCCCAATTCCTTCCTCGACTGGTACCTGCTGCCGCTCTTTCCGATGTTCGTGATCTTCTTCGTCTCGGCCCTGGCGGAAACCAACCGGCCGCCCTTCGATCTCGTCGAGGCGGAATCCGAGCTCGTTGCCGGCTTCATGGTCGAGTATTCCTCGACGGGCTATCTCCTCTTCATGCTCGGCGAATACGTGGCCATCGTGCTGATGTGCGCCATGACCACCATCCTCTTCCTCGGCGGCTGGCTGCCGATCGTCGACGTTCCGGTGCTGAACTGGGTGCCGGGCGTCATCTGGTTCCTGCTCAAGGTCATCTTCGTCTTCTTCATGTTCGCCATGGTGAAGGCGATCGTGCCGCGCTACCGCTACGACCAGCTGATGCGCCTGGGCTGGAAGGTGTTCCTCCCCATCTCGCTGTTCTGGGTGGCGCTGACCGCCGGCGTTCTCGTGACCTTCGGGTGGGCGCCATGACCTTCTACAACCTGGTCGGCGCGGTGATCTTCCTGGCGCTCGGCATCCTCATGCTGGCCCTGGCAAACCGCGCCGTCTATCCGGCGCTGCGCTGGCGCTACGAAACGGCCAAGACCACGCAGACGCAGGGCATCGATCCCAAGCGGGTCATGACCTTTGTCTGGCTGCTGAGCCTCGTGGTCCTGCCGGTGATCGGCTTCTATCTCGGCGACAGCATGAAACGGATCTTTGGGTGAACCGCAGATGAGAGTTGCACAAGCCGCCCGCTCGCTCTTCCTGAAGGAGTTCCTCTCCGCCACCGTCATGGCGATGCGCTACTTCTTCGCGCCCAAGGCCACCATCAACTATCCGAACGAGAAGGGCCCCGTCTCCCCGCGCTTTCGCGGCGAGCATGCGCTGCGCCGCTATCCCAACGGCGAAGAGCGCTGCATTGCCTGCAAGCTCTGCGAGGCGATCTGCCCGGCCCAGGCCATCACCATCGAGGCCGGCCCGCGCCGCAACGACGGCACCCGGCGCACCACCCGCTATGACATCGACATGGTGAAGTGCATCTATTGCGGCTTCTGCCAGGAGGCCTGCCCGGTCGACGCCATCGTCGAGGGGCCGAACTTCGAATTCGCCACCGAAACCCGCGAGGAACTGCTCTACAACAAGGAGCGCTTGCTCGCCAATGGTGACCGCTGGGAACGCGAGATCGCGCGCAACATCGCGCTTGACGCGCCCTACCGGTGAGGAGCTGACATGATCGCTGCACTCTTCTTCTATCTCTTCTCCGCGGTGGCGGTGGCCTCGGCGGTGATGGTGATCTCGGCGCGCAACCCGGTCCATTCGGTGCTGTTCCTGATCCTGTGCTTCTTCAATGCCGCGGGCCTCTTCATCCTGATGGGTGCCGAGTTCCTGGCGATGATCCTGGTCGTGGTCTATGTCGGCGCCGTGGCGGTGCTGTTCCTCTTCGTGGTGATGATGCTCGACGTGGACTTCGTTGAACTGCGCGAGGGCATGCTGAACTACCTGCCGGTTGGCGCCACGATCGGCCTCATCGTGCTCGTGGAACTGGCGCTGGTGGTGGGGAGCTGGGCGGTGGACCCGGGCCTGGTCAAGACCCAGGCACCGACACCGGGCGGCGTGACCAACACCGAAGCGCTGGGCCGCGTGCTCTACACGGATTTCATCTTCTACTTCCAGGCGGCGGGCCTGGTGCTTCTGGTGGCCATGATCGGGGCCATCGTGCTGACGCTGCGCCACAAGCAGGGCGTCAAGCGTCAGAACATCGCCGACCAGGTGGCGCGCGGACCCGCCACCGCCATCGAGATCGTCAAGGTCAAGCCGGGGCAGGGGATCTGATCATGGTCATCGGGCTGTCGCACTATCTCACCGTCGCCGCCATCCTCTTCACCGTCGGCATCTTCGGCATCTTCCTGAACCGCAAGAACGTGATCGTCATCCTGATGTCGATCGAGCTCATGCTGCTGGCCGTGAACATCAACTTCGTGGCCTTCTCGACCCAGCTGAACGACCTGGTGGGCCAGGTCTTCGCGCTGCTGGTGCTGACCGTGGCGGCGGGCGAGGCGGCCATCGGGCTCGCCATTCTCGTCACTTACTTCCGCAACCGCGGCTCGATCGCGGTCGAAGACATCAATCTCATGAAGGGCTGACGGCAACCATGTACCAGGCCATCGTCTTCCTGCCGTTGCTCGGCGCCCTCATCGCGGGGCTGTTCGGAACCCGCATCTTCAAGCAGCTGGGGTCCGACGCCGAGGTCTACGGCGAGCATCACGCCCATGCCCATGGCGGTGGCGACGCGGATCACGGTCACGACGACCACGGCCATCACGCGCATTACGACGGCCCCATGTGGCCGATGTACCTCACCACGGCGCTGCTTTGTGTCTCCGCCGTGCTCTCCTGGGTTGTCTTCGTCGACTTCCTGCACCAACCCCATGCCGAGAAGGTGGAGCTGTTCCGCTGGGTGACCTCGGGCACGCTGTCGACGAGCTGGACGATCCGCGTCGACACGCTGACGGCCGTCATGCTGGTGGTGGTGAACACCGTCTCGGCGCTGGTCCACATCTATTCGCTTGGCTACATGAGCCATGACGAGCACCAGCCGCGCTTCTTTGCCTACCTGTCGCTCTTCACCTTTGCCATGCTCATGCTGGTGACCTCCGACAACCTGCTGCAGATGTTCTTCGGCTGGGAAGGCGTGGGCCTGGCCTCCTACCTGCTGATCGGCTTCTGGTACACGCGCGACTCGGCCAATGCGGCCGCCATGAAGGCCTTCATCGTCAACCGCGTCGGCGACTTCGGCTTCGCGCTCGGCATCTTCGGCTGCTTCTTCGTGTTCCAGTCGATCGACTTTGACACCATCTTCGCGGCAGCCCCCGGGCAGGTCGGCAAGACCATCCATTTCCTGTCCTGGGAACCCGACACGCTGACCGTGCTCTGCCTGCTTCTGTTCATGGGCGCCATGGGCAAGTCGGCGCAGTTCCTGCTGCACACCTGGTTGCCCGACGCCATGGAGGGCCCGACGCCGGTCTCCGCGCTCATCCATGCCGCAACCATGGTGACAGCCGGCGTGTTCCTTGTCGCCCGCATGTCGCCCATGTTCGAGCTGGCGCCCTACGCGAGGGACGTGGTCGTGATCATCGGTGCCATCACCGCCTTCTTCGCGGCAACGGTGGGCCTGGTCCAGAACGACATCAAGCGGGTCATTGCCTATTCCACCTGCTCGCAGCTGGGCTACATGTTCGTGGCCCTGGGCGTGGGCGCCTATGGCGTGGGCATCTTCCACCTCTTCACCCATGCCTTCTTCAAGGCGCTGCTCTTCCTCGGTTCGGGCTCCGTCATCCACGCCATGTCGGGCGAGCAGGACATGCGCAAGATGGGCGGTCTCGCGCCGCACATCCGGATCACCTGGCTGATGATGATCATTGGCAACCTCGCGCTCACGGGGTTCCCCCTCACGGCGGGCTACTACTCAAAGGACGCGATCATCGAGAGCGCCTATGCGTCAGGCTGGGGCATCGCCTACACGCTGCTCATCGTGGCCGCCTTCTGCACCAGCTTCTACTCCTGGCGCCTCGCCTTCATGACGTTCAACGGCAAGCCGCGCGCTTCGCAGGAGGTGATGGAACACGTCCACGAGAGCCCCAACGTGATGCTGATCCCGCTCTATGTGCTGGCGGTTGGCGCGCTGGTGGCCGGATTCGTGTTCAAGGACTACTTCATCGGGCATGACTTCGCCGAATTCTGGCATGGCGCCATTGCCGAGAACGAGATCATGCACGCGATGCACGAGGTGCCGGCCTGGGTGGTCTGGTCGCCCTTCGTGGCCATGGTCCTGGGCTTCGCGCTGGCCTGGCTCTTCTACATCCGCGACACGGCGCTTCCGCGGAAGCTCGCGGCCCAGCACGAACCGCTCTACCGCTTCCTGCTCAACAAGTGGTACTTCGACGAGATCTACGACTTCATCTTCGTCCGGCCGGCCATGTGGCTTGGACGCTTCCTGTGGAAGAAGGGCGATGGTTTCCTGATCGACGGCTTCGGGCCCGACGGCGTTGCCGCGACGGTCTCCGACGTCACCCGCGGCGTGGTGCGGCTTCAGACCGGCTATCTCTATCACTACGCCTTCGTCATGATGATCGGCGTGGCCGTCCTCATATCCTGGTTCGCGTTCGGGGGCGCACACTGATGAGCTGGCCCATTCTCTCTCTCGTCACCTTCCTGCCGCTGCTGGGCGTGGCCTTCATCCTGGCGCTGCGCGGCGACGACGATACCGCCATCCGCCAGACGCGGCTGATCGCGCTGTGGACCACGGTCTTCACCTTCCTGCTGTCGCTGCTCATCTGGATCAACTTCGATCCGGCGGCGTCCGGATTCCAGTTCACCGAGGAACATGCCTGGCTGGGCGGTGCCGCGTCCTACCGGATGGGCGTGGACGGCATTTCCATGCCCTTCGTCATCCTCACCACCTTCCTGATGCCGATCTGCATTCTCGCCTCCTGGCACGTGACCAAGCGGGTGCGGGAATACATGATCGCCTTCCTGGTGCTCGAGACACTCATGATCGGCGTGTTCTGCGCGCTCGACCTGGTGCTCTTCTACCTCTTCTTCGAGGCGGGACTGATCCCGATGTTCCTGATCATCGGCATCTGGGGCGGTCCGCGCCGCGTCTACGCGAGCTTCAAGTTCTTCCTCTACACGCTGCTTGGCTCGGTGCTGATGCTGCTGGCCATCATCTACATGTACTGGACGGCGGGCACGACCGACATCGCCGCGCTGCTGGCCAACCCGGTGTTCACGCCTGAGGCGCAGAAGTGGCTGTGGCTGGCCTTCTTCGCGTCCTTCGCGGTGAAGATGCCGATGTGGCCGGTCCACACCTGGCTTCCCGATGCCCATGTGGAGGCGCCGACCGCGGGTTCGGTGATCCTGGCTGCCATCCTGCTGAAGATGGGCGGCTATGGCTTCCTGCGCTTTTCGCTGCCCATGTTCCCGGATGCCAGCCTCTACTTCCAGGACTTCGTCTTCGTGCTCTCGGTCATCGCCATCGTCTACACCTCGCTGGTGGCCCTGATGCAGGAGGACATGAAGAAGCTGATCGCCTATTCCTCGGTGGCGCACATGGGTTTCGTGACCATGGGGATCTTCTCGCTCAACCGGCAGGGCATCGATGGGGCCATGTTCCAGATGATCAGCCACGGCCTGGTCTCGGGCGCGCTCTTCCTCTGCGTCGGCGTGGTCTATGACCGCATGCACACGCGCGAGATCGCGGCCTATGGCGGTCTGGTCAAGACCATGCCGCTCTATGCCTTCGTCTTCATGGTCTTCACCATGGCCAATGTCGGCTTGCCCGGCACCTCGGGCTTCGTCGGCGAGTTCCTGTCGCTTCTCGGCACCTTCCGGGCCAACACCTGGGTGGCCTTCTTCGCCACCTCGGGCGTGATCCTCTCGGCAGCCTATGCCCTGTGGCTCTACCGGCGCGTGGTCTTCGGCAAGCTCGAGAAGCCGGCGCTGATGCACCTGCCCGACATGACTCCAAGGGAGCTTGCCACCCTGGCGCCGCTGGTCGTGCTCACCATCTTCTTCGGCGCCTATCCGGCGCCGGTGCTCGACCTCTTCGGCAATTCCGTCGAATCCATCATCAAGCCCTTGCAGCAGGCGGCCGCCGCGGCGGAAGCCCTGGCAACGGCCTCGCTGCAATAGGAACGCGCCATGACCTTGCTCCAACATGCCGATGCCGTCGCGGCCCTGCCGGAGATCGTGCTGGCCGTGCTCGCCATGGCGCTTCTCATGGCGGGCGTCTTTCGCAAGAGCGAGCAGCCCGACGCGATCACGCTGGGCGCCATCGTGGCGCTCGCCATCGCCGCCATCCTGGTCATCTGGGGCGGGGAGGGGCGGCAGACCGCGTTTGGCGGCGCCTTCGTGGTCGATACCTTCGCGCGTCTGATGAAGGTGCTGGCGCTGTTCGGATCGGCGGTCGCCATCGTGCTGTCGGTCCACTTCATGAAGCGCGATGGCTCCGAGCGCTTCGAGTATCCTGTCCTGGTCCTGCTCGCTGCCGTCGGCATGATGACCATGATCTCGGCCAACACGCTGATCACGCTCTACATGGGACTCGAGCTGCAGTCGCTGGCGCTCTACGTGGTGGCCGCCATCAACCGCGACAGTGCCAGGGCCTCCGAGGCTGGACTCAAGTACTTCGTGCTGGGCGCGCTGTCCTCGGGCATGCTGCTCTACGGCGCCTCGCTGATCTACGGCTTCACCGGCACCACGTCCTTTCCGCAGATTGCCGAGGTCCTGTCCCATGGCGGCGAACACGGCACCAGCCTCGGCGTGATCTTCGGTCTCGTCTTCATCCTGGCGGGCCTTGCCTTCAAGGTCTCCGCCGTGCCGTTCCACATGTGGACGCCCGACGTCTACGAGGGCGCGCCGACGCCGGTCGCCGCCTTCTTCGCCGCGGCACCGAAGATCGCCGCCATGGCGCTCTTCGTGCGCGTGGTGGTGACGCCCTTCGCGGGCATCGTGCCGGACTGGCAGCAGATCCTGATCTTCGTCTCGGTGGCCTCCATGGCGCTGGGCGCCTTCGCCGCCATCGGCCAGAGCAACATCAAGCGCCTGCTCGCCTATTCCTCGATCGCCAACATGGGCTTCGCGCTGGTGGGACTGGCGGCCGGCACGCAGGACGGCGTCCAGGGCGTGATCGTCTACATGATCATCTACATGATCATGACGCTGGGCACCTTCGCCTGTGTGATTGCCATGCGCCGCAAGGGGCTGCAGGTCGAGGAGATCAGCGACCTCGCCGGCCTGTCGCGCAACAACAAGGGCCTGGCCTTCGTCTTCGCGATGCTGATGTTCTCGCTGGCCGGCATCCCGCCGCTGGCCGGATTCTTCGCCAAGTATTTCGTGTTCCTGGCAGCGGTGAAGGCGGGACTCTACGTTACGGCCATCCTGGGCGTACTCGCCTCGGTGGTGGGCGCCTACTATTATCTGCGGGTCGTCAAGATCATCTACTTCGACGAGCCGGCGCAGGCCTTCGACCGCATGGATCCCGAGGTGAAGCTGGTGGCCTATGCCGCCGGCGCCTTCACGGTGCTCTTCGTCGTCTTCGCCAGTCCGCTGATCGACCTTGCGGCCCAGGCCGCGCAGTCGCTCTATTGAGGTTCACGGCCGGATATCCGGTCCGTCATTTCGAGCGCATCGATTCAACCAACAGCGAAGCGCGGCGCCTCGCCGAGCAGGGCGAGCGCGGCCCGCTCTGGATCGTCGCCGACCGGCAGGACGGCGGCCGCGGACGGCTCGGGCGGCACTGGGTGTCGGAGCCCGGCAACCTCTATGCCACGCTGCTCTGGCCGCTGGCGGGCGGCCCGGAGGTGGCCTCCCAGGCCGCGCTGGTCGCGGCGGTTGCCGTGCACGACGTGGTGGGCCGCCTTCGCCCAGGACTGGAGCCCCGGATCAAATGGCCGAACGACCTGTTGATCGGCGGCGCCAAATTCTGCGGCATCCTGGCCGAGGTGGTGGCCATGGCGCCGACGCGCATTGCCATTGGCTGCGGGATCAACATTGCCCATGCACCGCCCGGCACACCCTATCCCGTGACCGCCCTCGGGGTCGGCCGCACTGTTGAACAAGTTTTTCAGGAGCTGGACATAAGCCTTTCGAATTTCATGCGAATCTGGGACGAGGGGCGAGGATTCGCAGCCATCCGCGAGGCCTGGGCCGCAGCGGCGCTCGGGCTTGGCGGCGCGGCTACGGCGACGGTTGGAGGCTGGAGCGTGACTGGCAGGGTCGTGGGACTTGCTCCTGATGGCGCACTCGTGCTGGAGAGCGCTGACGGCCAGCAGCACCGGGTCCTGTCGGGCGACGTAAGCTTTGCCGAACTCGAAGAACTGAGACGGTCATGAACGCCAAGAAGAAATTCGACCACAGCAACGACCTGGTCTTCCTGCCCCTGGGCGGCACCGGCGAGATCGGCATGAACTGCTATGCCTATGGTACCGGGCCCGCCGACGACCGGACCTGGCTGCTGGTCGATCTCGGCGTAAAGTTCGGCGAGGACAGCGAACCGGGAATCGACGTCGTCCTGCCCGACGTGGGCTTCATCGCCGGCGACCGCCGCAACCTGGCGGGCCTGGTGCTGACCCATGCCCATGAAGACCATCTGGGCGCCGTGGCCTGGCTCTGGCCGCAGCTGCGATGCCCGGTCTACTGCTCGCCCTTCGCGGCCCAGATCCTCGCGCTGAAGCTGAAGGAGGCCGGGCTGGACGAGGAGGTTCCGGTCAAGCTGCAGCCGGTGGGCACGCGCTTCAAGGTGGGCCCCTTCGACCTTGAATTCGTCTCGGTCACCCACTCCATTCCCGAGCCGTCGGCCCTGGTCATCCGCAGCAAGCAGGGCACCGTGGTGCATTCCGGCGACTGGAAGCTGGACCGCAGCCCGGTTCTGGGGCGGGGCATGGACGAGGCCCGGCTGCGCCAGATCGGCGAGGAAGGCGTGGACGTCCTGGTCTGCGACTCCACCAACGTGCTGCGCGAAGGCCATTCGCCATCCGAGTCCGATGTGGCCGCCACCATCGAGCGCATCGTGGCCGAGGCCCGGGGGCGGGTGGCGATCACCACCTTCGCCTCGCATGTCGACCGCATCGCCACCTCGGTTCGCGCCGCGCGGGCCGTGGGCCGCGAGGTGGTGGTTGTCGGCCGGGCCATGCGCAACACCATCGAGGCCGCGCGCGCCTGCGGATACCTGCGCGACGCCGGGCGTTTCCTCGACGAAGAGGAATTCGGCTACCTTCCGCCCGACAAGATCCTGCTGCTGTGCACCGGCAGCCAGGGCGAGCCGCGTGCCGCCATTGCCCGCATTGCCGAAGACCAGCACCCCCATGTATCGCTGGAGCCGGGCGACGTCGTGATCTTCTCATCGCGCACCATTCCCGGCAACGAAAAGGAAGTCTCGCGCATCCACAACAACCTGGCGCGGCTCGACATCGACGTGATCACTGCCGATGACGCGCTGGTGCATTCCTCGGGCCATCCCCGCCAGGGCGAACTGCGTGAACTCTATTCCTGGCTGAAGCCGGCAGGGCTGATCCCCATGCATGGCGAGCCGAGGCACCTCCGTGCCCATGCCGCCTTCGCCCGCAGTTGCGGCATCGACGACGTGATGATCCCGCGCGACGGTCACATCTACAAGATCTGCCCGGGCCCGACCCGCGATGTCGACGAGGCGCCCTGCGGTCGCCTGCACGTCGATGGCCGGCTCATCGTGCCGGTCGAGGACGGTCCCGCCAGGCAGCGCCGGAAGCTGAGTTTCGTAGGCGCCGTCTTCGTGAGCGTGGTCCTCAATGCGAAGCAGGAGCTGGCCTCCGACATCAGCCTCATTGCCGATGGCGTGCCCATGGGCCTTGAGGACGACCTGCGCGAGGCAGCGGAAAATGCCCTCGGCTCCACGCCCAAGCCGCGGCGCAGGGATCAGGGCCAGCTTGCCGAGACCATCCGCACCGCGGTGCGCCGCGCCGCCGACATGGCCTGGGGCAAGAAGCCCATCGTGAAGGTGGCGGTCCTTCAGCTCTGAAGGATCAGGTCGGAGGCGCGCTCGGCCACCATCATCACGGCGCTGTTGATGTTGACCGTGATCAGCGATGGGAACACCGACGCGTCGACGATGCGCAGGTTCGCAATGCCCTCCACTCTCAGGTCCGGCGAGACCACCTTGCCGATCGCCGCCGTCCCGCAGGGGTGATAGACCGTCTCGCAGACGTTCCGGACATAGGCCGTCCAGTCCTGGTCGCTCTGTACTTCCGGGCCAGGATGGATTTCGCGCGTGGTCACGGCACGCATGGCTGCCGTCTCGCCGATGCGCCGGGTGAAGCGCATGGCGCGGAGCAGCAGCGGCAGGTCGTAGGGGTCTGAAAAATAGTTGAGGTCGATCTCGGGCTTGTCGGTCATGCGCGATCCGGACAGGCGGATCTCGCCCTCGCTGCGGGCCCGGGTGACATTGGGCGAGGCCTTGATCGCGGGCCCCGGTGTGGAGAGGCGCGACCTGTCGCCATACTTCTCGCGCACCCGCAGGCCGAAATGAAACAGGATGTCAGGCGCGGGGGCATCGGCATCGAGCGCCAGCATCATGGTGGCCTCGAAGGGACAGATCTGCCATGGCTCCACCGGCGCGCGCGTCTCCCAGACCACGGGCGCCGCGACATGATCGCGGAGATGGCGGCCGAGATGCGGCAGATCCGCAATGACCGGAATGCCATGCCGGCCGAGTTCCGCCGCGGGTCCGAGCCCGGATACCATCATCAGCTGCGGTGTCTGGATCGCGCCGCAGGCGAGAATCACACCGCGCCGCGCATGGACCGGTCCGCGGTCCGTCATGGCGCCGATGGCCGTCCGGCCGTCCATCAGCAGCTGCGCCGCCATGCATCCGGTCCAGACCTCGAGGTGCTGCGGCAGGCTGCCGAGCGGATGCAGGTAGGCAACGGACGAGGACTGGCGCAGCCGTCCCTTCGCATTGAGCGGGAACAGCCCCACGCCGGCGCGCAGCGCCTTGGTGAAGTCGACACGCGGCAGGCCCAACTCGAGGCCGGCGTCGATGAAGGCGGCGCTCAGCGGATGGCAAGGCGCAGTCTCGACGCGCACGCGCGCCAGAATGCGGTCGAACATCGGAGCAAGTGCTTCGGCGGTCCAGCCCGTGGCACCGAGGGAGGCCCACAAGTCGAAGTCGGAGGCAGGCGGCCGGATGAAGGCGCAGTCATTGTGATTGGCGCATCCGCCAAGCAGCTTTGCCCGCGCATAGCGGAGTTCAGGTTCCAGCCCCTGGATCGTCGAGGCCACGAAACCCCAGTCATAGGATGCCGTCTGTTCGTCGAGCCGATTGAGGTCGACCGCCGCGGGATCACCTTCATCGGCCTTTCCGGCTTCAAGAAGTATGATTCGGCCCGTGCCGCGCTCTGCGAGCCGCCGGGCCACGACGCAGCCCGCAGAGCCGCCGCCGATGATGAGAAAGTCGCAGGTTTCGGTCATGGGGCGGGCAGGCAAGCCATGGTCATGAAAACGACGCATCGTTCAGGAATTGGCTGTCGTGGTCAAGTATCCAGAATTGCGCGGTGATTCGGTGTGGAGGAATCAGGTTCGCGCAGCTCGGTGCCCTTGCTGCGACTCAAAGGCTTCGGCACCTTCACGATCGGGACGGCTCCGATTCGTCAGCCCCCGGAGGATTGAAATGCCCGGCCTCGAGGCCATGACCAACGAAATGCCCAACCCGCTCGACCGTGTCGAGCGGCTGGCCGAGTCGCACCACTGGACCTTCGACAGGTCCACGCCTTCCGAAGTCATCATGCGGCTCGATGGCGGCTGGAGCGATCTCTCCTTTTCCATGTGCTGGCGCGAGGATCTCGAAACGCTCCAGGTGGCCGCGGCCTATGACCTGAAGGTTCCCGAACCGCGGCAAGAGGAAGTTGCCCGGCTTCTCGCCATGATCAACGAGCTGCAGCTGCACGGCCATTTCGATCTCTGGGCCAGCGACGGCACGGTGATCTACCGCAACAGCCTTCTGCTGGCGGGCGGGGCAGAGGCGAATGACGCCCAGTGCGAGGCCATGATCCGGCTGGCGCTCGACGCCTGCGGACGCTATTTTCCCGCGCTGCAGTTCGTCATCTGGGCCGGACGCGGTGCCGCCGAGGCGCTGGAGTCCAGCCTGCTGGAGACCATGGGAGAAGCGTGATGGTGAAGCTCGACGGGACGCTGGTGCTGCTGGGCGCCGGCAAGATGGGCGGCGCCATGCTCGAAGGCTGGCTGAAGGGCGGGGCCGATCCGGCAAGGATCGTGGCCATCGATCCCGCGCCGCCGCCGGAGATGAAGACGCTGCTCGCGCGCCATGGCATCCGCCTCAATCCGCCTGCCGGTACCATCCGGGATGCGGAGGTGGTGGTGATCGCGGTGAAGCCGCAACTCATGGATGAGGCGCTGCCGAACGTGGTGCCGCTCAAGGCGTCGAAGCCGATGGTACTCTCGGTCGCCGCGGGCAAGACCATCGCCTTCTTCGAGCGCCATTTCGGCACCGACGCGGCTATCGTCCGCACCATGCCCAACACGCCCGCGGCGGTGGGCCGCGGCATCACGGCCATGGTGGCCAACACGCATGTCTCGGCCGCGCAGGCCGATCTAGCCCGCGCCCTGCTGGGCGCCGTGGGAGAGGTCGTCACCGTCGAGGACGAAGCGCTCATCGATGCCGTCACCGGCGTGTCCGGATCGGGCCCCGCCTATGTCTTCTATCTCACCGAATGCCTGGCCGCGGCCGGCGAAAAGGCCGGTCTGCCGGCGGACATCGCCATGAAGCTGGCACGGGCCACGGTGTCCGGCGCGGGCGAGCTGATGCGCGTGTCGGGAACCGAGGCGGCAACGCTCCGCCAGAACGTGACCAGCCCCAAGGGAACCACCTTTGCGGCGCTCCAGGTGCTGATGGCCGACGACGGCCTCGCCCCACTCATGGACAAGGCCGTGTCGGCGGCCACGCGCCGGTCGCGGGAGCTGGCGAGCTGAGCATGGCGATTTCCTTCGACGACTTCCTGAAGGTCGATATCCGCGTGGGCACCATCATCGGCGTCGACGCCTTTCCGGAGGCGCGCAAGCCGGCCTTCAAGCTCAAGATCGACTTCGGCCCCGAGATCGGCGTGAAGAAGTCGTCCGCGCAGATAACCAAATACTATACGCCAGATACGCTCATGGGACGCCAGGTGGCGGCGGTGGTGAACTTCCCGCCGCGCCAGATCGGGCCCTTCATGTCCGAGGTGCTGACGCTGGGCTTTCCCGATCCGACGGGCGAAGTGGTGCTGGTGGCCGTCGAGAGGCCGGTTCCGAATGGCGGACGGCTGTTCTAGAGAGTCTCCGCCATGTATGTCCCGCAGCACTTTCTCGAGATCGACCGCGACGAGATTGCGGCCGTGGTGGCTGCTTCACCGCTGGCCTGTATCGTCGCGCAGACCGCCGAGGGCCTGATCGCCAATCATATCCCGCTGCTTGCGGCGCCGGACGGCACGCTGATCGGCCACGTGGCGCTCGCCAACGACATGCATCGGCTGATCGGCGAAGGCCAGGAGGTGCTGACGATCTTCCGTGGCGATGACGCCTATGTGTCGCCCAACTTCTATCCGTCCAAGGCCGAACACCACCGCCATGTTCCGACCTGGAACTACCAGGCCGTCCACGCCTATGGCGCAATTGCCTTCCAGCATGATGCGCAGGCCAAGCGCGCGGCGGTCGGCCTGCTCACACGCCATCACGAGCGGCAGCTGAACGGCGACACGGCCTGGCGCATGGCTGATGCGCCCGCAGACTACATGGCGCAGATGCTGGACAACATCGTCGCCTTCCGCATCGCAGTTTGGCGGGTCCTCGCCAAGTCCAAGCTGAGCCAGAACCGCGAGGCACGCGACCGGGACGGCGCCATCGCGGGGCTGAAACGCTCCGGCCATGCTGAACTGGCTCAGAAGATGGAGCGCCTTACTCGGACCTGAGGCCGAACATCTTCAAGTAATTCCGCATCATCGCTTCGAAGGGATTGCCCTGCGGCGCCGGCTTGCTCCAGATGTCCATGGGCGGCGCCATGCCGAAGAGCCTTTCGTAGGAGTCGAGCGTCTGCTTCCAGGGATCGGTTGCGGCCTTGAAGGCGCTCGCATCAAAGCCGCCGGCAGCGGGCTTTTCTCCCAGCACCTGCCCCAGTTGCGCGAACATGTCCTGGGCCGTCTGCATCTGCGACGTCCACATGTCCTGGAACATGCCCGGCGGGATCACCTGATGCCCCGCGCGCAGCGCCAGGAACAGGAACTTGCGATACTCGTCGACCACGCGGGAGGCCATTCCGGCACTCCAGCCCATCTGCTTTTCGAGCATCTGCAGATAGGGCGCCATGGCCTGCGCGCCCTGGATGTTCATGCCCGCCAGCTTGAGCCACAGCGGGTCGAAGCGATAGTCCATCATCCGACCCTCATACCGGGATTTCGATCACGGCGCGAAGCCCGCCTTTCGGACTGTCATCAAGCCGCAAGTCTCCACCATGGGCGCGGGCGATGTCGAGCGCAATGGCCAGTCCAAGCCCGGTGCCGGTCTCGTCGAGGTTGCGGGCATTGTCCAGGCGTACGAAGGGCCGGAACGCCTCCGCGCGCTTGGCGGGCGGAATGCCGGGCCCATCGTCGTCGACCGTGACCGTCAGCATGCGGTCGGCCACCGATGCTTTGACCACGACCGACTTGGCATAGCGGGTTGCATTGCTGATCAGGTTCGCGAGAAGCCTGCGGAAGGCATTGGGCTTGAGACGGACCTGCAGGCCGTCCGGCACGTCGATGTCGATCTTGCGGGACTTGCGCTCGGCGGTCCGGGCCGCGGCCGTGACGATGGGGCCGAGATCGGCCAGGACCGGGTCCTCGCCGCCGTCGCCTTTCACGAAGGCGACGTAGGCTTCCAGCATGCGCTGCATCTCTTCCACGTCTTCCTTCAGCGGCCGCACCTTGGGTCCGTCGCCGAGCACCGCTAGCTCAAGCTTGAAGCGCGTCAGGATGGTCCGGAGATCATGGCTCACGCCGGCGAGCATGGCGGTGCGCTGTTCCACCTGCCGGGCAAGGCGGTCCCGCATCTCGAGGAAGGCCCGTCCGGCCAGGCGGACCTCGGCAGCGCCGCGCGGCTGGAAGCGGCCGACGTCGCGGCCGGTGCCGATGCTCTGGGCGGCTTCCGCCAGTTCGAGGATGGGTGCGATCTGCTTGCGCAGGAAGGTGACCGCGATGCCGAGCAGCAGCAGCGACGAGACCAGCATCCACAGCAGGATCACGTTGGTGTTGGCCGCGTAGGCACGCGTCTTCGGCAGCTGGAAGCGGAAGATCAGGCCGGGCTCCGCCTCGATGCGGATGTCGATGATCTTGTCGTCGCGCAGCGTATCCACCCAGAAGGGCCGGGGCACCTCCCATTCCAGATAGCGCTTCAGGCGGATGTCGACCGGCGAGAAGAACGGCTCGGGCAGCGGCGCCGGCAAAACGGTTCCCCGCTCGATGCCAAGGCCCAGTTCCAGCCGGTTGTTGGCCAGCGTGACGATCTGGGCGATGGCTGCCGCGCTCTTGTCGGAGTCCCGGTAGAGTTCCATCAGCAGTCCCACCTCGCGCGCCACCGTGCGCGACAGCACCTTGGTGACGTTGTCCCAGTGGCGGTCGAGGATGAGGCCCGTCATGATGGTCTGCAGCAGCAGCATCGGCGCCACCAGGATGATGAGCGCGCGCGGAAACAAGCCCGAGGGCAGGTGCCGCTCGAGAAAGCGGCTGAAGCGGTAGTAGAGCGTGCGCCGGTCCGACATCAGTCAGCCTCAGTCGATATGCAGGACATAGCCGGAACCCCGCACGGTCTGCAGGAAGATCGGCAGCGATGGGTCGTCCTCGATCTTCTGGCGCAGGCGGTTGATCTGCACATCGACGCTGCGGGCTCCTTCCTCCGATCCCGGCGGGGCAAGTTCGGTACGAGCCACAGGCTGCCCGGCCCGCGTGGCGAGAATGCGGAGAAAATCGCGCTCGCGCGTGGTGAGCTTGACGAGCTCGCCGGCCCGGCGCAGTTCGCCGCGCGGCAGATTGAAGGTGAAGTCGCCGAACTGCACCTCGGTGGGGCCGGCAGGGCTCGCTTCGGTGCGGCGCAGCAGGTTGCGGATGCGCAGCAGCAGCTCGCGCGGCTCGAAGGGCTTCGACAGATAGTCGTCGCTGCCGCTCTCGAGGCCCGCGATCCGGTCGGACGTCTCGGCCAGCGCCGAGAGCATGAGCACGGGCACCGTGTTGTTGTGCTCGCGCAGCCAGCCGGTGAGCTCCATGCCGCTCTCGCCCGGCATCATGATGTCGAGAACCACGATGTCGAAGACCATGCCGCGCATGCGGGCCCGCGCCTCTGCCGCCGTGGCGGCCAGGGTCACCCGGAAGCCGTTGGCCGTGAGGTAGGACTCGAGCAGCTGGCGGATGCGGCGGTCGTCGTCGACGACCAGGATATGCGGCGCTTCATCCACGCGTGCCGTCCTCTGCGCCCATGATGCTGACGCGGTCGATCCAGTCGCGCACGCTGTCGCGGTTCTCGGGACTGACCATGTTGTAGAGCACCATGCGGTAGAGATGGGCGGTGTCGGCCCCGCTCTGGGCCAGGGCGCGCCGGATACGGACCATCTGCGGCGCCATGAGCCGCTGGCGCAGGGCCTCGCCAGCCTCCGTCAGGTAGAGCAGCCGCTGACGGCGGTCGGATTCGCCTTCCTTTTGATAGACGTAGTCTTTGTCGATCAGTTCCTTGAGAACGCGGCCAAGGCTTTGCTTGGTGATCTGGAGGAGATCGAGCAGCTGCTGGACGGTCATGCCCGGATCGCGGCCGACAAAATGGATGACGCGATGATGGGCGCGGCCAAACCCGAATTCTTCGAGTATCGCATCCGGATCGGACACGAAGTCTCTGTAAGCAAAGAACAAAAGTTCGATCAGGGCAGTTGTTTCCGCCTCGCCCAATTCCTGGGCAGAAATTATGTCAGCCATATTGACATATTTTTCCATTTTGTTACGCTACAGCCCGACATGACGACATGATGTTGCCCGAACCGCCCCGCCGGTCGGCTTTCCAACACCATATAGGCCGGACAGGAGTACCGATCCATGAGCATCATACCATTTGATCAACGCGAGGGCGTCATCTGGTTCAATGGCGAGATCGTGCCCTGGAAGGAAGCCAAGATCCATGTGCTGACCCATGGCCTGCACTATGGGTCCAGCGTCTTCGAGGGCGAGCGCGCCTATGGCGGTGTCATCTTCAAGTCGACGGAACATTCCCAGCGCCTGCACAAGTCGGCGGAGATCATGGATTTCAGCATTCCCTACTCGGTTGAAGAGTTGAATGCGGCCAAGGACAAGGTGGTCCAGCTCAATGGGGGTGGCGACCAGTATGTGCGCCCGGTGGCCTGGCGCGGCTCCGAGATGATGGCCGTGTCGGCCCAGCACAACAAGATCCATGTGGCCATCGCCACCTGGGCCTGGCCCTCCATGTTCGACCCCGAGACCAAGATGAAGGGCATCAAGCTCGACATCGCCGACTTCCGCCGGCCCGACCCGCAATGCGCGCCGGTCCATGCCAAGGCGGCGGGCCTCTACATGATCTGCACCATTTCCAAGCACAAGGCGGAGAAGAAGGGCTATGCCGACGCCATGATGCTGGACTGGCAGGGCCGCGTCGCCGAATGCACCGGCGCCAACATCTTCTTCACCCGCGATGGCGCCATCCACACGCCGATCGCCGACTGCTTCCTCAATGGCATCACGCGCCAGACGGTCATCGCGCTGGCCCGGGAGCAGGGGCTGGAAGTGATCGAGCGGCGGATCATGCCGGACGAGCTGCCGGGCTTCAATGAATGCTTCATCGTGGGATCTGCTGCGGAAGTGACGCCGGTGGCGGAAATCGGACCCTACCGCTTCAAGCCCGCCAATATCTCGCGTGCCATGATGGACAGCTACAGCAACGCGGTGCGTCCGGCCGCCAAGGCCGCCTGATCTAGTCGGCCTTGTTTTCCGACGGGGAGTCCGCGGCCGGTCCGAGGATCTTCGACTCCAGCGCAGCGATCCGCTGATGCAGGGCATCGTTCTCCTCGCGGGCCTTCTGGGCCATGGCCCGCACAGCCTCGAATTCGTCGCGGCGCACGAGTTCCATGTTGCCGAGAACCCGCTCCATCTGGGCCTGGATCAGCGTGTCGACCTCGCGGCGCACGCCCTGGGCCGCGCCCGCGGCGTTGGTCATCAGCTTGGCGAGTTCGTCGAAGAAGCGTGTTTGCGTCGTGGTCATGGCAGGGCCCTTTCCTGCATCCTAGCTATGGGTTTCGTGCGCATGTTTCAAGCCTTGCCTTGCCGCGAGAAGGGTTGACCTCGCCGTGCCGCGCGCACACTGTCCGGCGCCATGAGTGATTTGGCCGTCATCGCCTATCCCGACATCAGCCCGGTGATCTTCTCGCTCGGCCCCTTTGCGCTGCGCTGGTACGCGGTGGCCTACATCGTCGGCCTCGTCTTCGCGTCCTGGTACATGAAGCGTCTGGTCGGAAATCCGGCGCTGTGGGGCAAGACCCGGCCGACCATGACGCCCGAGCAGGTGGACGACTTCTTCATCTGGTCGGTGGCGGGCGTGGTGCTGGGCGGAAGGCTGGGCTACGTCCTCTTCTACAATCCGCTGAACTATCTGGCGCATCCCCTCGACATCCTGCGCGTCTGGGACGGCGGCATGTCGTTTCACGGGGGTTTCCTGGGGGTCGTCGTGGCCTGCATCGCCTTTGGCCGGCGCATCGGCGCCAGTCTCGACCGCATGCTCGATCTGGGTGCCGCCTCGGTCCCGGTCGGCCTCGGCCTTGGGCGGCTTGCGAACTTCGTGAACGGCGAGCTCTGGGGCCGGCCGACCGACGTGCCCTGGTCCTTCGTCTTTCCGGGCGATCCGGAACAGCTTCCGCGTCACGCCAGCCAGCTCTATGAAGCGGTACTGGAGGGCCTCGTCCTCTTCCTTCTGGTGCGGATCGCCACCCATCGCTTCCAGGCACTGAGATATCCCGGGCGCGCTTCCGGAATCTTTGCGCTCTGGTACGGGCTGTCGCGGATCACGGTGGAATTCTTTCGCGAGCCCGATGCGCAGATCGGCTACTTCGGCGGCTTCATCACCATGGGCATGATCCTGTCGTTGCCGCTCTGCGCGGTCGGCATCTGGCTCCTGCTGCGGTCGCGCCATGCTGCCGCTTGAACGGCTGGTCCGCGAAACGATCAGCGCCGAAGGTCCGATGCGGCTGGATCGCTACATGGGACTCTGTCTCGGTCATCCCGATCATGGCTACTACATGCGGCGCGATCCCTTCGGCCCGGAGGGCGACTTCATCACCGCGCCGGAAGTGAGCCAGGTCTTCGGGGAACTCATCGGGATCTGGTGCGTTGCCGCCTGGCAGGCAGCCGGCGCTCCGCCGAATTTCAATCTGGTTGAGCTCGGACCGGGCCGTGGCACGCTCATGTCCGACCTGCTGCGGACTGCCGCGAAGGCCATGCCCGATTTCGCGCGGGCCGCCGCCATCCATCTTGTCGAAACGAGCCCCACGCTCCGCGCAGTGCAGCGGCAGTCCGTTGGCGGCGCGGTTCGGTGGCATGGCGACCTGGCCACCGTGCCGCCCGGGCCGCTGGTGCTGGTGGCCAACGAGTTCTTCGATGCCATTCCCATCCGCCAGTTCGAGAAGCGCGACGGCCGCTGGCACGAGCGCGTGGTGGGGCTGCGCGACGATCGCCTGATCCTCGGCCTCGTCGAGGCCGAGATCGGCGGCCAGGGACAGGATGGCGACATCATCGAGTTCGCGCCGGCCCGCAGCCAGATCGCCGCTGCCATCGGCCAGCGCCTTGCAACTGCTCCCGGGGCGGCTCTCATCATCGACTATGGCCATCTCGGTTCGGCGCCCGGCGATACGCTGCAGGCCATGCGGGCGCATGCGCCGGTGTCGATTCTCGATGGACCGGGAACGGCCGACCTCACCTCGCACGTGGACTTCGAGGCGCTCGGAAGGGCGCTGGCGCAGGCCGGCGCAACGGTGCATCCGGCCTTGAGCCAGCGGCAGTTCCTGCTGGCGATGGGCCTGGAACAGCGCACCGCGATGCTGAAGGCGCGCGCCGACGCCGAAACCGGGGGCCGGCTCGACCGCCAGGCCGCAAGGCTTGCAGCGCCGGATCAGATGGGTAACCTGTTCAAGGTGCTGGCGGTGACGTCGCCCGGATTCGCCACGCCCTATCCCTTTGGACTCCGATGATCCGATCCGACGCACTGACACATCCCGGACTGACGCATGGCTTCTTCACGCGGCAGGGGGGCTATTCCAGCGGCATCTTCTCGTCGCTCAACTGCGGCATGGGATCGGGCGACGATCGCGACACCGTGCGGCGGAACCGCGCCGTGGTGGCAGCCAAACTCGGCGTCGCCGAGCCAGGTCTGCTGACGGCCTTCCAGGTTCACAGCCCCGACGCGGTCCTCGTCACCGGACCATGGGACGCCGCGACGCGGCCGCACGCCGATGCGATGGTCACGCGGTCTCCCGGTCTGGCCATCGGCATCCTGACGGCCGATTGCGGACCCATTCTCTTCGCCGATCCGAAGGCACGCGTCGTCGGCGCGGCGCATGCGGGATGGAAGGGGGCGCTCACCGGCGTCACCGGACGGACGCTGGATCTGATGGAGGAGCAGGGCGCGCGGCGCGGCGACATCGTGGCGGTCATCGGCCCTGCCATCTCGCGCGACGCCTACGAGGTGGGCCCCGAGTTTCCCGACAGGTTCATCGACGCCGACAATGCCAATGCACGCTATTTCTCGCCGTCCGCCCGCGCCGGGCATTCCTTGTTCGATCTTCCCGCCTATCTCGCGGACCGGCTGCGCCGCGAAGGCGCCGGACAGGTGGTGAACCTCGCCGTCTGCACCTTCGGGGACGAGGAGCGCTTCTTCAGCTACCGACGCACTACGCACCGCAAGGAGAAGGACTACGGGCGGCAGATATCTGCCATCGCCCTCAGCAAGGATTGATCATGGCACTGCATTTCGAGGTGAAGGAATACAAGGCCCGCATTGCTGCGGTGACGAAAGCGCTGGAGGCCCGCGGGC
The DNA here is from genome assembly GCA_046349195.1 of Hyphomicrobiales bacterium. Lineage (GTDB taxonomy): Bacteria > Pseudomonadota > Alphaproteobacteria > Rhizobiales > Aestuariivirgaceae > Aestuariivirga. The sequence goes on along the minus strand of JAXMCU010000019.1, from coordinate 3,433 downwards.
TCGACGGTCTCCTCATGTTCCAGCAGGAGAGCATGTACTATCTCACGGGCTACGACACCTTCGGGTTCTGTTTTTTCCAATGCCTCTATCTCGGGACAGATGGCAAGTTGGCGCTGCTTACCCGATCGGCCGATCTGCGCCAGGCGCAACATACCTCGATCATCGCGGATATCCGGATCTGGACCGACGAAGCCGGCGCACAGCCCGCAACCCAGCTGCGCGACATGCTGTCGGGTCTCGGCGCGAAGGGCAGGCGTCTCGGCATCGAGACCAATTCCTATGGTCTCACGCACTACAATGGCCGGGCGGTCGACGAGGCGCTTGCCGGTTTCTGCCGGCTGGAAGAGGCAAGCGACCTGGTCAACATGATCCGCGTGGTGAAATCACCGGCCGAACTGAAGTATGTCCGCAAGGCGGGCGCGCTGGGCGACGCTGCGCTGAAGGCGGCGATCCGCAGGACCAAGGCCGGCGCCGACGAGGGTGATATCCTGGCCGCCCAACAGGGTGCGATCTTTGCCGGCGGCGGCGACTATCCCGCCAACGAGTTCATCATCGGGTCCGGCCGCGATGCGTTGCTGTGCCGCTACAAGTCAGGCCGCCGCAAGCTGGCCAAGCGCGACCAGCTGACTCTCGAATGGGCCGGCGTCTATCGGCACTATCACGCGGCCTTCATGCGCACCCTGATCATCGGCAAGCCAGGCAAGCGGCACCTGGCCATGCACGCGGCCGCGTGCGAAGCACTGGCCGAAGTCGAGTCGGCCCTGCGGCCAGGACGCACCGCGGGCGATGTTTTCGATGCCCATGCCCGGGTCATGGATGCTAATGGCATGCAGCCGCACCGCCTGAATGCCTGCGGCTATTCGCTGGGCGCCAAGTTCACGCCATCGTGGATGGACAGCCCCATGTTCTATCGCGGAAATCCCACCGTCATTGGCCCCGGCATGGTGTTTTTCGCCCATATGATCCTGATGAATTCGGAGGCTGGCGCCGCCTATTGCCTGGGCCTCACCTACATTGTCGGGGACAAGGGCCCTGAACCGGTTTCGCGTTTTCCCCTGGAGATGGTAATTCGATAGGCATGCGGTTTGGATGTGGCGCAAGCCTGCCGGCGGGCCTCCGGCAGGGCATTCGACAGGCAGTCCTGCTGGTACTGCTGGCACTCTCGGCATGCAGCAACGCGCCATCTTTCGAGCCGATCGATGGCAGCGCCAAGTCGCCCGGGAAGCCGGTGCCGGCGGTCGCGCTTGCTGAGGTCAAGGGCGTTCCGCCCAGCCGGATGGGCGAACTCTCGACGGCGCTCTCGGTGGCGGCCGGCCAGCGCGATATCGGCATCGTCGAGGACAGCGGGGCCCTGAAGGGCGGCACCTTCTCGCTTTCCGGCCAGTTCCAGGCCAATGCCGGCACGGGCAGCGTGGTGGTCAACTATCGCTGGGAACTGCGCGACACGGCAGGCGTCCTGGTGCACACCATCACCGGCAGCGAGCCGGCGGGCCTCTTCACCGGCGCCGATGCCTGGTCGGCCGTGACGCCCACGATATGGGAGCGGATTGCCAGGTCCACGGCCCAGTCCATGGCGACGCGGCTGGCGCAGCTCGGCTATGCAACCCGCATCTCCGCGCTGATCGAGCCTCCGGCGGATCACTTCGTGAGGGCGGGGCCGGGGGCCGAGCGCGAGATCGACATGGCGCTTCTGACCGGGTCGAGCGAAACGACGGCGGCCTTCGACGGCCTCGAAGCCAACGCCAAGCTGGCCCAGTCGGCGACCGCCGTCATCCCCAACGACGCCACCCCCGCCGCGGCTCCGGCAAACGAGGCTCCGGCTCCAGAGGCGCCAGCGGGGCCCGTGGTCGATGGCGAGGGCAAGCTCCAGATCCGCGCCGTGGCGGTGCTGCCGGTACAGGGGTCGGGCACGGGCGACCAGGAACTCACGGCCGCCATGCGCCGGACCCTGTCGGAAGCCGGGTGGCCGGTTGTCTCGAAACCGCAGGCCGACGCCATCACCATCATCGGGCGGGTGAAGATCGGCGATGCCAGCAACGGCGCCCAGGACGTGAGCGTCAGCTGGGAGGTCCAGACACCGGCCGGGAGCAAGCTGGGCGACGTGAAACAGGCCAACAAGGTCCCTGCCGGCGCCCTCGACAAGGGCTGGGGCGGTGCTGCCCTGTCCGTGGCCCAGGCGGCGGCGCCGGGCATCTACGACATCGTCAAGCGCTTCCAGTAGGGGCGGCGGCCCGGTCCTTTTGCACAGGACCAATTGCCGATTTGCATCGGCTCCGGGCGGCGGTTATAGACCCCGGAGCAGGCTTCCGGGGACTTCAGGCGCATGATGAAGATCGTATCTGGCAACAGTAACCGGCCGCTGGCCGAGGCGATCTGTTCCTACCTCAACCTGCCCATGACCAAGGCTGTCGTGAAGCGCTTCAACGACATGGAGGTCTTCGTCGAGATCCAGGAGAACGTGCGCGGCCAGGACATGTTCGTGGTCCAGTCGACGTCCTTTCCCGCCAACGACCATCTGATGGAACTGCTGATCATCACCGACGCGCTGAAGCGGGCCTCCGCCAAGCGCATCACCGCGGTAGTTCCCTACTTCGGCTATGCCCGGCAGGACCGCAAGTCGGGGTCGCGCACGCCGATCTCGGCCAAGCTCGTCGCCAACCTCATCACCCATGCGGGTGCCGACCGCGTGCTGACCATCGACCTGCACGCCGGTCAGATCCAGGGCTTCTTCGACATCCCGACCGACAATCTCTTCTCCGGACCGGTCTTCGTGCGCGACATCAAGCAGCACTACGACACCAACAACACCGTGGTCGTGTCGCCCGACGTGGGCGGCGTGGTGCGCGCCCGCGCGCTGGCCAAGCGCCTCGACACCCCGCTGGCCATCGTCGACAAGCGCCGCGAACGGGCCGGCGAGTCCGAGGTGATGAACATCATCGGCGACGTGCAAGGCAAGTCCTGCATCCTCATCGACGACATCGTCGACTCCGGCGGCACCCTGTGCAACGCCGCCGAGGCGCTGCTGGCCAAGGGCGCCAAGGACGTGACGGCCTACATCACCCATGGCGTGCTTTCCGGTGGCGCCGTGGCGCGCATCACCTCTTCGAAACTGAAGCAGCTGGTGATCACCGACTCCATCATGCCGACCGAAGCCGTGAAGATTGCACGCAACATCCGTGTCATCTCGGTGTCGTCGCTGCTGGGCGAGGCGATTGGCCGAACCAGCCGCGAAGAGAGCGTCTCGAGCCTCTTTGAGTAGCGGCGTCCGTTCATCTGCCCTTCATCGCCGCTGTGGAATCTGGGGCGAAACACTTGGAGCATCCATCCGCATGCGCCACCTCGCCCTCGCGGCCATGATCCTCGCCAGCCTTTCCGGTCCGGCCCTGACCCAGGAACTCGATGTGCCTGACGTCAGGTTCCCGACGCTTCCCGC
>JAXMCU010000018.1:0-70291 GCA_046349195.1 Hyphomicrobiales bacterium | reverse complement strand
ATGTGGATCGCCTATCTCGCCGGCGTCACCGGGGGCTTCGAGCGAACCCCGCTCCGGATCTACCAGACAGTCGTCACCCGGCTGGTCACGCGCGACACCACACCCCTGCCACCGACCCGCGCCGACATCTATCGCAGCCGGGCCTGAACCGCTCGCCGCGGCGCGGCTGCAATGCGTGGACGGGGCCTTGTCGCAGGGCCGGCGGGGCGCCTAACCTGAAGCTCAAATCGACACGCGAGTTGCGCCCCATGCCAGACATCAAGATCCGGAAGATTGTGACACAGGTCGAAGAGGTCTGGCACGAGGGCGGCCCGGCGGCGGCGGTTCCCTATCGTCGCGCCGCTGTCATCGCCATCATCGCCAACCCCTTTGCCGGGCGATATGTCGCCGAAATCCAGGGTTTCATGGACGATCTGAAGCCGCTCGGCCTTGAGATGGCAAGACGCCTGGTGGCCGCACTGGGAGGCGACGCCGCTGCCATCGAGGGTTATGGCAAGGGCGCCATTGTGGGTACCGCCGGGGAAGTGGAGCATGGCGCGCTGTGGCATGCACCGGGCGGCTATGCCATGCGCGAGGTGCTGGGTGGCGCCAAGGCAATCGTGCCCTCCGCCAAGAAGGTGGGCGGGCCTGGCACGCGACTGGATGTGCCCGTCACCCACATCAATGCCTCCTACGTGCGCAGCCATTTCGATTCCGTCGAGGTCGGCATCGCGGATGCCCCGCGCGCCACCGAAATGGCGGTGGTGCTCGCCATGACCACGGGTCCACGCGTCCACAGCCGGTCGGGCGGTCTCGAGGCCAAGGACATCAAGGGAGAGGACGGACTGAGATGAAGGCAAAGATCCGCAAGCTGGTGACCCTTGTCGAGGAAACCCGCGAGGAAGGGGGCCGTGCCGTTTCGCCGCCGACCCGCAAGGCCGCGGCCATCGCCGTCATCGCCAATCCACATGCCGGACGCTATGTCGAAGACCTTTCGGAGCTCATGGCCATCGGCGAGGAGCTTGGCGAACTGCTCGCGTCGCGGGCGGTGGCCGCGCTGGGCATTCCCGGCGGCAAGGTGGAAAGCTATGGCAAGGCCGCCGCGGTGGGGGAAGACGGGGAACTGGAACATGCCGCGGCCATCCTGCACCCGAAGCTTGGCGCACCAGTGCGCAAGGTACTGGAAAAGGGCGCGGCCCTCATTCCCTCGTCGAAGAAGCGCGGCGGGCCGGGCGTCGCCCTCGACGTTCCGCTTGGCCACAAGGATGCAGCCTTCGTGCGCAGCCATTTCGACGGCATGGAAGTGCGAATCCCCGATGCGCCCCGGTCAGACGAGATCATGGTGGCCGTGGCGGTGACCGACTCGGGACGCCCCTTGGCGCGCGTCGGCGGACTTCAGGTGCACGAGATCAAGGGCGAGGACGGATTGCGCTGACGCGGGTCAAGCCTCGCTGACCATCTCGGGTATGGACTGAGCCGGTGGCGTGTTGCGGCTCCGGCCAACGCGCACCACCCCGTCGATGACCACCATGCCGACACCAGGCAGGTCGCCCAGCTGGACGCTGTCGAGCAGGGTCCTTCCGGCGCTGTGCTGGGCCTTGTCGAGGAAGACGAAATCGGCCGCGCGGCCGACCTCGATCAGCCCCGTGTCGAGCTTCCGCATGCGCGCCGTGTTGCCGGTCGCGAAGCAGAAGGCGACTTCCGCCGGCACCTCGCCGAGGGCCGACAGCATCGAGACCATCCGGAGAATGCCCAACGGCTGCACGCCCGATCCCGCGGGTCCGTCCGTCCCCAGAATGACTCGGCCCAGCTCGTTCATCTCGCGCGCCGTGCGCAAGGTGAACAGGGCCGCCCGCTCATTGCCGTTGTGCACGATCTCGAGGCCGCGCTTGCAGCCTTCGCAAATGCAGCGAATTTCCTTGTCCGGCAGAGCCGTGTGCCCGCCATTGATGTGGCCCACGACATCCGTGTCGGCCTCCAGCACCACGTCAGCGCCGATCAATCCCGAGCCAGGTATCGACGGGCCGCCGGTATGGATGGTCGACTGGATTCCATGCTTCCGGGCCCAGGCCACCATCTGTCGCGCCGTTGCGCCGTCCTTCACGCCGCCAAGACCCACCTCGCCCAGAAGCGAGACACCGGCAGCGGCAAGCTCGCGGAAATCCTGCTCGACCATTCCGGGCTCGATCACCGGCGCGCCGGCCAACACCTTGGCGCCGCTCGGGCGAAAGGCTGCGAAGCTCCGCTGCGCCGTGATCGCCATGGCCTTGAGGCCCACGATGTCGCGCGGGCGCCCCGGCGTATGAACCTCACCCGCCGAGATCAGGGTGGTGACGCCGCCATTGACCGTCGAGTCGATCCACCCCAACTGATTCTGCCGCGGCGTCCAGTCTCCGGCCACGGGATGGACATGGCTGTCGATCAGACCAGGCGCCAGCGCGGTGCCATGCGCGTCGATGATCGTGGTGGCTCCCCCGGTATCGAGGTTGCCCAGCCGTCCGACGGCCGAGATCCGTCCGTTCTCGGCCACCAGAGCATCGGCGTCGAGAATCGGACTCCCGATGTCGCCCGACAGCATGAGGCCGATGTTCTTGATGACCAGCTTGCTTGATCCCTGGGGCGTGGCTGCAGATTGCTCCGCCATGGTCTTGCTCCCTATGCAGCGATGTCGTGATTCTCGATGATGGCGCCTGTCCTGAAGGCCTCAGCGACGGCGGCGGCATCGCTCACCACGCCGAAATGCGTGGCAATGTCATAGAGCGTGCTCTCGTGCTCGCGCGGACCGGTGGCGGCACAGCAGTCGCGCGGCACCACCACCTCGTATCCGTTGAAGAACGCGTCATGCACCGTGGAACGCACGCAGATGTTCGTCACCACGCCGAAGACGATGAGCTGATCCACCTGCATGTCCTTGAGCACCAGATCGAGATCGGTCTGGAAGAAACCGGAGTAGCGGTGCTTGATCACATGAATGTCGTCGGCCCGCGCGCCCAGTTCATCGATGATCTCGACCCCCCAGGTCCCTTCCACGCAATGCGGGCTGCGCTTCAGGAATTCGCGGTCGCGACGCATGTTGCGGCGGTGGCTGTCGTGGATCCAGATGACCGGCGCGCCGCCGGCCCTGGCCGCCTCGATCACCGCGCGTTGCCGTGGCCAGAGCGGCTCGCAGCCTGGAAGCACCATGGCGCCACCGGGCTTGCAGAAGTCGTTGATCATGTCGACGACCAGCACCGCGGCCCGTCTCGGATCCAGCTGAACGCGCGCGGCTTGCCGATGCGAAGAGAACACGTCGATGGTCATGCCGAGAGTCTCCACTGAGAGGGCCCAAGAGAATCACGTCCGTCGCTCCGGTCCAGGCTGGCAGCGTGGCCTGCCACGCGGGTGACCCCGGCCAGATGCAGGGCGGCACCTGCAATGCGACCCAGCGACAAGTCCCGTTCGGCCACCGCCACCCCTGCGGACAGCGCCATCCGCACATCATCATCGCCAAGGCGGCCCACGCCGCGCGTGACCAGCCGGTCGCCGAGATCGCTGTCGGGCTGCAATCCACGCGCGGGCGCGCGACGGATCGCCGCATGCCCCGGGAGATCGACGGCATTGGCGATGACCGTCGCGGCCGCATCGGCGGCTGCGGCATTTGCGGCGAGCACGGTGACCGCATCGGCAATACCAAGCGAGAAACTCCGTCCGCGCCAGCCACTGGTTGCGATGCCTCCGATGTTCTGGGATGCCTGCAACTCGGCGGAGCCAAAGAGGGACGGTTGGTCGGGCCGGTTCACGAGGCCGATGCGGACGGTCTGGCCCTCACGAAGATGCACCGCAATGTCGCCACCATTGTTGACCCACAGGCGGTCGAGATCGGCGCTGGCGCGCATGGTGGCGAGCACCTCATCGGCAACCGCGCCCGCAACCGCGGCCATGGGCGTGATGAAGACCTCGGACGCATAGACCCGGACGGCCTGCCACATGCGGCGCGCGACCGCACCCTCGGGCGCCGTACCCTCGGCCACCGGCCGCCGCAACAGCGGCAGCTCGGCGCAGAGTTCGTCCAGGATGCTCTGGAACCGGCCCACTGCGGCCGCGAAGGCCCTTTCAAGCTGGCGGCGATTTCCGTGGCCTTCGATCACCAGGTCGATCGGTCCGTCCTGGAGATGCAGGCGCCGATCATCGAGCATGCGGGCGGCGGCGCGGATCATGTCACCTTCCCCAATGGCCAGGGATTGTCGGGCAACTGGCCCACCCATCGACGCCCCTGCGGGTCAGACAGTCGCTCGACGGGTATGACTTCGCCAACATGTCCTCCCAGCGCGCGATAGTCGTCCAGCCCGAGCGTGAACTCGATCGGTGCGACGAGGGCCGGCGTCGGCACATAGCCGAAGGCACCGTCGGGAAGGCGCGTGACATCGACCATGAAGGTGATGCCGCCGCCGGGCCAGACATAGACAGGCGCGCCGCCGCAGGTGACGCGCGTGAGCGCCTCCTTGACCGAACGGGTGAGGCGCACCGGATTCTCGGTCACGCCGGCGCGCAGCGAACCGCCCGCCCCCGCCATGAAGAGCACGGTTGTCAGGGCCGGCTCGCAGTTTTCCTTGATGCGCTCCACCACGGCGACCAGCGACTCCGGCATGTCGCTCTCGACGGGTTCCAGCGCGTCGTTCAGGACAAAATAGGCCGCGTGTTCGCCCGTGGTCGAGACCATGAGGATGCGCTGACCCGGCCAGGCCACCTTCCGGTCGAATGGCCCCAGGATGGCCAGCGGGTCTGTCAGGTTCGTCCCGCCCCAGCCGGTTCCCGGATCGGCCACCTTGAAGTAGCGCCCCGGTGTCGAGCGCCGTCCCTTGATCTTGAGGCCGGTGTCGGGAATGCCGAGATACTTGCCGGCCTGGTGCTCCGACAGCACGCCCGTGATGTGATCGTCGACCACGACCACGTCATCGGCCAGTCCAAGCCACTGCTTGGCGAACATGCCGATGGTGGCCGAGCCGCAGCCCACCCGCATGCGCTCCTCGGCCGTGCCGTTGACAACGGGCGGTCGTCCAGCCTGGACCAAAACGTGGCAGCCATCGTCGATGGTCAGTTCCACCGCCTGCTTGTTGCACAGCGCGAGCAGCGTGTCGCAGGTGACGCGCCCTTCCTTCTTGCTTCCGCCGGTGAGGTGATGCACCCCGCCCAGCGACAGCATCTGCGACCCGTACTCGATCGTGGTGACGTGCCCCACGGCCTCGCCGTCGCAGCGGACCGTGCTCTGTTCCGGCCCAAGGTAACGGTCCGTGTCGATCTTCAGCTTCACGCCGCAGTAGGAGAAAATGCCCTCGGTGACCACCGTCACCATATCCAGGCCATCGACCTTCGACGAGACGATGAAGGGGGCCGGCTTGTAGTCCGGATAGGTCGTGCCGGCGCCAATCGCGGTGACGAAGGTGCGCCCGTCGGCAAGCAGCCGTCCATCCCAGGACTCGCTGCCAGCGGCAAAGGGGACCACGGACCGGTTGCCCTCGATGCTGCGCGCCAGCAGGACATGCGGATCGACGCGCACCAGCCTGCCGCCGTCGTTGGCATAGCGGTCGCAGGCACCGGCCATGCCGGGTCGGATGTAGCACATGACCGGACAGGCATCGCAGCGGATCTTGTCGTCCCCGGGGAGGTTGTCGGTCATGGCCTGCCTCCCCGCGCCCGAATGGCGGCGCGGACCCGGTCCGGTGTTGCCGGAATGCGCGTGATGCGTGCGCCCGTCGCATGGTGGATTGCATTCAGGATGGCGGGTGCCGTGGGGATCAGCGCCTGTTCTCCGATGCCCTTCGCACCCATGGGGCCGACGGGTGACGGATCCTCGATCAGGATGCACCGCACCTCCGGCACGTCCCCGATGGTGGGGATGAGATAGTCGTGCAGGTTCTCGCCGCGACCGGGCGTGAATTCTTCCATCAGCGCCATGCCCAGCCCCTGCGCAACGCCGCCCTCGATCTGTCCCTCGACCAGCGTCGGATTGACCGCACGGCCCACGTCGTGCGCGGCCACGATGCCGAGCACCTTGACCGTGCCCAGTTCGATGTCGACCTCCACGGTCGCCATGTGCGCCCCGAAGCCATAGACGGCATAGGGCGAACCCTGGCCATCGGCATCCAGTGGCGTGGTCGGCGGATCGAAGGTCTCTTCCGCCATCAGCACATAGCCGCCGGCGCCGCGCTCGAGTTCGCCGAGCGCGATGCCGCGGACCGTGGCGCCCTCCACCACGTCGATCCGACCCGGCCCGGGTCGCAGAACTGCATTCGGTCCCGCATTGGCAAGGCGCAGCAGACGGGCCCGAAGCGCCTGCCCGGCCCGTTCCGCGGCCTTCCCGGTCACGAAGGTCTGGCGCGAGGCCGACGTCTTCCCGCAATCCGGCGTCAGGTCGGTATCGGCCCCCACACGGTCGATCACGTCGATTGGAATTCCCACGGCGTCGGCGGCGATCTGCGTGATCACCGTGTTCGACCCCTGGCCGATGTCCACGGCGCCCTGGTGCAGGGCAAAGCGGCCGTCAGGCTTCAATCCGATGCGAATGGTGGAGGGGTTGGACAGCGACGTGTTTCCGCAGCCATACCACATGCCGGCCAGTCCCACGCCCCGGCGCAGCGGGCCCTCGGCTGCGGCGTTGAAGGCAGCCGCCGCCGTCCGGGCGCTCCGCCAGGGCTCGCGCAGGGCCTCAAGACAGGACCTGAAGCCCACGCCCGCACCGATCACCTGTCCGGTCACGGTGGCGTCGGCTGCGGTCAGCGCATTGGCAATACGGAACTCCAGCGCGTCCAGCCCCAGTCTCTCCGCCAGCATGTCATAGGCCTGCTCCACGGCGACGGCGGCTTGCGGTACCCCGAAGCCGCGAAACGCGCCGGCCGGCACAAGGTGGGTGTGAATGGCGCGGGTCAGTGCCCGATAGTGCGGAACGACGTAGGGACCCGATGCATGGACCGGCACGCGGTTGGCGACCGTCGGCCCCCAGGAGGCATAGGCGCCGGTGTTGAAGTCACCCGCAAAGTCGACGGCCGCTATCTTGCCGTCGGATGTGGCTCCCACTCGCACGCGCATAAGGCCGGGATGCCGCTTGGTGGTGGTGGCAATCGACTCGGGGCGCGAGTAGACCAGTCCCACCGGACGGTCCAGGAGCCAAGCCGCCACGGCCACGAAGGGCTGTATCGACAGATCAAGTTTCGAGCCGAAGCCGCCGCCGACTGACGTGGGAATGATGCGAACGGACTCGGGTGGGATTCCCAGAATCGCCGCCGTGTCGTCCCGGTCCATGTAAGGCGCCTGGGTACAGGCGGCGACCTCGATGCGGTCGCCCACGCGCCGGGCAAAGCCCGCCTCAGGTTCGATGTAGGCGTGTTCGACAAAGCCCGTCTCGAAGTCCTGCTCGACCACGACGGCGGCCGAGGCAAGGGCTGCATCGGCATTGCCCTTCACGACCCGGCCGCGCACGAGAATGTTGCCGGGTCTGGACGCATGCAGCAGGGGCGCGCCCTCGGCAGTTGCGGCGTCCATGGTGCCGACATGCGGAAGCTCGTGGAACGTGACGGGGAAATCCCTGGCATCGAGCGCCTCGATGGCCTCGGTCGTGCCGGCGATGGCTGCGACGGCTTCACCACGGAAGCGCGTTTCGCTCTCGGCGAAGACGGGCTGGTCGGCGAAAGGTGGAATGACCCCGAAGCCGTTCCGCCCCGGAACATCGGCTGCCGTGAAGATGCGGACGAGTCCGGGATGACGTTTCAGAAAGGCTTCAAGATCCCCAAAGCGGAAGGCCGCGCGGGGATGGGGCGAGCGGATGATTTTAAGCCGCAGCGCCTCGGCCGGGATGGAGTCGGCACCGAACTGATCCTGACCCAGGACCTTCTCGCGACCGTCGAGGCGCTGGAGCCGGCGGCCCACGGCGTGCCCTGAGGCGGCCGTCATCGCTGCCGCGCTGACGCCGGCCGCGACGCTCTGCACCGCTTCGATGATCTTCCGGTATCCGGTGCAGCGGCACAACACGCCGCCCAGCGCATCGGCGATTTCGTCCGCACCGGGCGCTGGATTGCGGTCAAGCAGGGCCTTGGCGGCAATCAACATGCCCGGCGTGCAGATGCCGCATTGCGCCGCGCCCGCGACGAGGAAGGCCTGCTGCAGCCGCTGGCCCACCGGGTCCCCCGCAAGACCCTCGACGGTCGTGACCATCGCGCCTTCGACCTGTCCCACCGCCGTGAGACAGGCGCAGACAGGCATGCCATCGACCAGCACGGTACAGGCGCCGCAATCCCCGGCGTCACAGCCGATTTTCGTGCCGGTGAGCCCCAGTGCATCACGTAGGGCCCGCGACAGTCGCTGCGCGGGGTCGCCCGTGACGCGCACGGGGTCGCCATTCACGCGAAAGGCCGTTGCCGGAACAGCGTCAAGCATGTGCGCTCCTGTCAGCCGCAGCCAGCGCGCGGCGCACCAGCGTCAAAGCGGCGTCCTGGCGATAATCCGCCGAGGCGCGGACATCGTCGATCGGAGCGAGTTCGAGATCGGATGCGGCCACGAGGGTTGACGCCGGCTGTCCGGCTGGGGCGGTGCGGAGCCTGGCTTCCAGCCCTGTCATGCGCCGTGCCACTTCGGATCCAGCCCCGACGGCGACGGCCGCATGCGCGATGCGGCCCTTGTCGTCGCGCTCGACGACCGCTGCAACCATGATGATCGAAATCACCAGATAGCGCCGGGCGCCCAACTTCAGGAAAGCCGAACTCGCAGCCTCGTGACTGCGCGGCAAGACGACCGCCGACAGGATTTCAGACGCATGCCGGGCCGTGCGCCGGTTGCCGAGAATGAATGAGGCAAGCGGCATCCGCCGCGTTCCGGCCAGGGAGACGAGTTCCACTTCCGCATCCATCGCCAGAAGGGGCGGCACGCCATCCGCCGCGGGCGACGCGTTGCAGAGATTGCCGGCAATGGTCCCGGCATTCTGGATCTGCACGGACCCGACTTCCCGTGCCGCGGCTCGCAAGGCATCGCAGGCCGGCGGCAGATCTGCCCGAGCAATGTCGCTCCAGCTCGTGCCGCCGCCGATGCGGATTTCCCCGGCTTCGGTGGTGATCCCGCGGATCTCCGCAAGGCCCTTCAGATCGACCAGCGGTCCGGGCAGCTGCCGGTCCACCGCTGCGGGGAAGATATCGGTGCCGCCGCCCAGAGGCAGGCCGCCCTCTGCGGCCAGAGCCTGCAAGGCCTCATTCAGCGAACGCGGCTTGATGAACATGGTCAATGCTACAGACCCCGCGAAATTTCTGTCAAGCAACCGTCCTCTCCGTGCGCTTGCCGCCGGGCCCCCTGCCCCGCGCCGCATCGATCCAGCTGATCACCTCGCCGAAGAGACCACGCGGGAACAGGATCACGGACAGGATGAAGACCACGCCCAGAACCAGCGGCCAGGCGGCGCCGATCATGTCCGAGAGCTGGCTTTCCAGATATCGGACTGCGATGGCGCCCAGGGCGGCCGAGACCAGGTGGTTGCGTCCACCGAGCGCGACCCAGATCAGGACATCGGCCGACAGGCCGAAGCCGATGAGAGACGGCGAGGCAAAGCCGAACTGGACCACGAACAAGGCGCCGGCCAGCCCCGCGAGCGCGCCTGACAGGGCGAAGGCGCGAACCTTGAGCCGCATGGCATCGTGCCCAAGGCTGGCGGCCCGCAATTCATTCTCGCGCACGGCCGCCAGCGACAGGCCGAAGCGCGAGACTTCCACCCGCAGCAGCGCGGCCACCGCCACGCAGAGGATGGCCAGCATGACGTAGTAGGTCGCGAGCGGATCGGAGATCTCCGGCCCCTCGCCGTTCAGCCCGAGCGCGAGCGGCGGCACGCCCATCAGGCCGTTCATCCCGCCGAGAAAACTGCTGTTGATCGCGAGGCGTTCGATCACCACGGCGAGCGCCAGGGTGACGATGCCCAGAAATGCGCCGCGCAGCGGCCGCCGGCCACCAAAGAAGAAGAGTCCAACCAGCCATGAAACGCCGCCCGCTGCCGCCACCGCCGCAGCCAATCCGACCCAGGCCGAATGCAGGTCCGGAAGACCCGGAACCATGCCGAGGGTGACGATGCTCATGGCATAGGCGCCGATGCCGAAATAGACGGCGTGGCCCAGCGACAGCAGGCCGGCATGGCCCCACAGGAACCCGAGGCTCACGGCAAAGATCGCGTAGACGAAATACATGCCGAAATCCGCGGCAACCCAGGCCGAGACGATCCCCGGCACAACGACGAAGAAGACCGCCGCGGCAAGACCAAGCAGGCCGGATGACGGCAGCGCCCTCATGCTTCCCTGCGGCGGTTGGACACGAGTCCATTGGGAAAGACGCGGATCACCAGGATGGCGGCGGTGAAGACCACGAACTGCGCCCAGACAGGCGAGGAGACGGCGGCGGTGAGGCTGTCGATGCCGCCCACGCCGGCTGCGCCGACCAGCGGGCCCGAGATGCTGCCCAGACCGCCGACGAGGATCGACAAGAAGGCCGGGACGACCCAGCCAAGCCCGGCATTGGGATCGATCGAGATCAACGGCGCCATGGCGGCGCCGGCCAGTCCGGCAAGCCCCGCCCCGAAGGCGAAGGTGACGCGGTCGAGCAAGCGCGTGTTGATGCCGAGGCAGGCGGCCATGTTGCGGTTGATGAGCACGGCGCGGGCCGCCAGGCCCCAGCGCGTGGCGAAGAAGAAGGCGAATGTGGCGGCGATGGTCACGATGCTGATGCCCATCACGATCAGCCGATAGACGGGATACTGGCCGCCGAAGACCGTCACGAAGCCAACTTCGGGCGGCGCCACCGCGTAGGACCCAGGCCCGTAGATGAGGATCATGCTTTGCCGCAGCACCAGTGCCAGGCCCCAGGTCGCGAGAATGGTGTCGATGAGCCGATGATAGGTGCGGCTGATGACAAGTTCCTCGGCAATCAGTCCGATCATGGCAACGACCAGCGGCGCCAGCGCAAGCGCGAGGAAGAATGGCAGGCCGCGGGTCGAAAGCTCCATGACCGCATAGCAGCCCAGCATCAGGAATTCGCCATGGGCCATGTTGATCACGTTCATGAGGCCGAAGATGATCGCGAGCCCGAGGGACACCAGCATCAGCACCAGCACCGCGTTGGACGAGTCGAGGATCATCGTGGCAATCTGGTTCATGCGGTCTCCTAGAGCGCCATGTGCCGCTCGACACGCGCCGGATCGGCCCGGAGCGCCGTGATGCCCTCGCTCGCGACGATCCTGCCGCCGTCCATGAAATCCGCTCGGCCGGCAAGCGCAAGGGCCATGTCGATGTTCTGTTCGACCAGCACCATGGCCATGCCGGTTTCGCGCATGATCCGGCGCAGGATGTCGCCGATCTCGGCGACGACCGAGGGCTGAATGCCTTCCGACGGTTCGTCCAGCAGAAGCAGTTTGGGCCGTGCCATGAGCGCCCGGCCAATCGCCAGTTGCTGCTGCTGTCCGCCGGACAGGCGCCCCCCCTGCAGCCGACGCTTCTCGGCCAGAGCCGGAAACAGGCCATAGATGTTATCCGCGTCGCCGGCCCGGAGATTGCCGAGCAGCAGGTTCTCCTCGACTGTCAGCTCATGGAAGATATCGCGGCCCTGCGGCACGAAGCCGATTCCGGATCTTGCGATCACGTAGGGCTCGCGACCATCGATGCGGCGGCCCGCGAAGCGGATGCTGCCCTGACGGGGCCGGATCAGCCCCATGATGGTTCGCAGCAGCGTGGTCTTGCCGACGCCGTTACGCCCGAGGATGGCCACCGACTCGCCGGGCGCGACGAACAGGCTCACGCCATCGATGACCGTGCCGCCGCCATAGCCCGCCGTCAGATCCTCGATCAGCAATCCCTGCTCACGCTCCATGTGCGGGCCCCAGATAGGCTTCACGAACCTGCGGATCGGACCGGATCTTGGCGAATGAGCCCTCGGCCACCATGCGCCCCATCATCATGACCGAGACCGGACACTCCAGTGCCTCGACGAAACTCATGTCATGCTCGATGACCAGGGCGCTGACCTGCGTCTCCGCACGAATCTCGTGGAGCAGCCGCACGGTCTCGGTCTTCTCTGCCCGGGTCATGCCGGCTGCCGGTTCATCGAGCAGGATCAGCAATGGCGAGGTGGCGAGGACCATGGCCAGTTCAAGCCATTGTTTCTGTCCATGCGCGAGGGTCCCGGCGGCCTTGTGGCGCAGGCCGTCGAGTCGTGTCATGGCCATGAGGCGGCCGATCTCGTGCGGCCGTGCTGCAGCAACCCGCCTGCCGCGGGCATAGCAGGCGGCTTCGACATTGGCCTGGACCGACAGATCCGGAAAGACCGACGGAACCTGGAACTTGCGCACGATACCGGCGCGAGCGATCTCATGCAGCGGAAGGCCAAGGAGATCGCGTCCGAGGAACCGGACCGAACCCGAAGTCGGCGGCAGATATCCGGTGATGAGGTTGAAGACGGTGGTCTTGCCGCACCCATTGGGACCGATGATGCAGCGCATCTCGTCGCTGGCCACGGCGAATGTCACATCGTCCACGGCGCGTACGCCGCCAAACTGCCGGACGAGGCTGGTCACTTCGAGAAACGGAGCCCGCGGTAGCGGGCTCCGTTGCGCGTGAGTCGTCACGATCGGCTCAGGCGCAGCCCGGCGCCGGGGCGATCTGGCCAAGATCCTCCACCACTGTCAGGCCGGCACCCTCGGTCTTTGCAGTGTACATTTCCAGCGTGACGTGATGGTCCTTGCCCACCGTGACGTTTCCGGTCGGGCCGGTGACCGAAAGCCCCTCCAGCCCATTGACGAGGGCCTCGCTGTCGATGCTGCCTGATTTTTCGAAGGCCGCCTTTGCCGCGTGCAGCGACACATAGTGCGTGAAGGCGTATTGCGACACGGGCGTGTTGGCGCCGCCAAGCTTCTGGATGTCGGCCACGAACTTCTTCACCGGGTCCGTCTGCAGCGACTGGGCGAAGGGCAAGGCCACCCACATGTCCTGCGCCTTGCCCTCGCCGAAGGCACCGAGATAGAGTTCGCCGAAGCCGAGGAAGGCGACCTTCACGTCCTTCAGCAATCCGAGATCCTCGGCCTGGCGGATGAAGGTGATGCCATCGGCGCCCGGCAGCGCGAAGACGAGAACCTTGGCGCCCGAATCCTTGATGCGACGGATGACTGGCGCGAAGTCCTTCACGCCCCAAGGCGTGAATTCCTTCCCGGCCACCGTTCCGCCGACCGAGGTCACGATCTTCTCGCCGGCTTCGAACATCTTCTGCGGCCAGATATAGTCGGCTCCGAAGAAATAGAAGCTTGGCCCGCCGATCTCCTTCATCTTCGGCAGGAGCTTCTCCAGTTCCTGGTTCGGAACCGTGTTGAAGCAGAAGAGATAGCGATCGCAGCCGCCACCCTCGTAGTTGGTTGCGTAGAGCAGCGGAACCTTGGCGCGCGACAGCGTCGGCATCATCGCGTCGCGGTTGTTGGAGGTGATGGGCCCGGAAACGGCCAGCACGCCGTCCTTGCGGATCAGCGACGTGGTCTTCTCCACGGCCGTCTTCGGGTCGGTCTTGTCATCTTCGTAGATCAGCTCCACGGGGCGTCCCATGATTCCGCCTGCCGCATTGATTTCGGCGGCGGCGAGGTCGAGCCCCAGCTTGGCCTGACCGCCGAAGAGTTCGAGCCCGCCGGAGAAGGGCTGGACCACGCCGATCTTGACGGGGTCGGCGGCGAAAAGGGCAGGCATCGGAAATGCCGCTGCGGCAACAAGGCCGGCGCTGGATGTCAGCACCGAGCGGCGGGTCATCTTGATCATGGTTTCCTCTCTTCTTGTTCTGTGACGGTCGGCCTTCCTGGAACCGCCGCGCTGCGCCGGCTTGCCTCGGCAACGGCGGTTCGCGAGCGGCACGCCGCAAGGTTAGTCCCAGTTTCCGCAGGCCCGCAATAGTCGCGTCCCGCGCGGGAGACCTCCGTTCCGGGAATGACCATCACCCTCGATAAAGCCCCTCGCCTCACCCGCCTTGATTCCAGGATTGCTTGACTTGCCTCAAGTCTGCCGGAACAGATGACGGATAGTCGTGGCCGCATTCGAACGCCACTTCGTTCCAGGATTTCATGACGAGCAAAGACGCGCAACGGCACTCCGCCCGGCTCAGCCGCCAGCTCTATCGCTATGTCTGGCAAACCAGCCGCAGGCGGCAGGTCCAGATCAGCCTGCTGACCATGGTCATGGCGCCAACGGTGACAATCCCGCTCGAGCTTCAGCGGCGCATGCTGGACGATGCCATCGCCCAGCGCGACCTTCGGCTGCTGGTCCTGCTCGGTTCCCTGTACCTGTTGGTGGTGGTGCTGCAGGGCGCCATGAAATATCTGCTGAACATGCTGAAGAGCAGCGCCGTCGAGACCATCGCGCGTGACCTGCGCCAGCGGATCGTCGGGCGCGTCACGGGGACCGACGACGGCGAGCGGAGCGGCGAACCGAAGCTCAATTCAGGAGAGATCGTCTCCATGCTGGCGGCCGAGACCGAGGACATCAGCGGCTTCGGCGGCGAGTGTTTCGGTCTGCCGCTGCTGTCGGCCGGGACCATCGTCTATGTCATCGGCTATCTCATCTGGATTCAACCAGTGATCGCAATCCTCGCCTTCATCGTGTATTTTCCCCAGGCCATCATCGTCCCGCTGACCCAGCACACCATCAACCGCCTGGCGCGCCTCCGCATCCAGGAGGTCCGGAACCTTGGCCACTTTGCCGTCCGGGCCGGCCACGGCCAGCTCGACCACGAGCACGGCCCCAAGGGCCGCGTGTTCATCAATCGCATCTACCGGCTGCGCATCCGCATCTATCTGCGAAAGTACTTTCTAGCCGCGCTGGGCAACTTTCTCGACTCCATGGGGCCGCTGCTCGTGCTGATCGTTGGCGGCGCGCTGGTCATCCTCGGCAAGACGGAAGTCGGAACTTTGGTGGTATTCATCTCGGGATTGAGTCGCGTCGCCGATCCCTGGGACCAGCTGGTGAATTTCTACCGTTCCGTGTCGAACACGGCCATCGCCTACGACATGATCCACCGCCGCGTATCGATGGGCCGAGTAGCGTAAACTTCTGATCGGCGTCTTCGCCGCATGGACGTCGATTGGCACGCTCGATGCCTAGTCGAAGATCAGCTATCATGGAGAAGCGACGTCTTGTTCCAGAATGAGTCATTTTCGGCGAGTCGTCGCGGTCCATGTCAGTTTCAGGTCGATCCGCGGCTAGCCGCACAGGGTTAATGTCATGAAGAAGGAACGTCGAAAGCATCAGCGCCGGCCAACCCACATGCCCGCAAGCATCGTCGAGCCGGAGCTTGGCGCGATCACCGGTTGCACCGTCCAGAACCTCTCGCGCGGCGGCGCCAAGCTGCTCGTCGGCGGCAGCGTCGATCTGCCCGGCATCTTCTGGCTGCGGATCACCGGCGACGCAGAGCTCCGCTACTGCAACGACATCTGGCGCAGCGACCAGTTCATCGGAATCGACTTCGCCGCGGAACGTGCCGTGCAGTCCGTGGAGGAGGAGGCCCAGGCCGTCCGCAAGCGCATGAGGCTCGTCAATTATGGCCGCGCGCGGAACTCTCATTGGGCAAGCGTCCTGCCGAAGAAGTGAGCGGACAGGCTATCCTCACGGCTCGTCCCGCCTCCAAATGGGCGATTGCCCCGAGCGATGGCAAGGCTAGGATGGGCAATCCAACCCAGGGCTGCGATGACCGGGATCCGCAACACCAACTCCTCAATTCCCTCACGGTTGCCGCGAGCTATGCGAGGTTGGATCCGCTCAGCCGCCCTGCTCATCGCGCTTGCCGGCCCGGCATCCGCCGATGTGCGCAATGATGCGTTTGCGGCCTATCAGAGCCAGAATTATGCGCTGGCAGCCGAACTCTGGCTCCCGCTGGCGCAGCAGGGCGACGCCTATTCGCAATGGGCCATGGGAACGCTGTACCGGAACGGCCAGGGCGTTGGACGCGATCTCCGAAGCGCCATGGACTGGTTCCGCAAGTCGGCCGACCAGGGACTGGCCGACGCGCAATGGGACCTGGGCTACATGTACGCCGAGGGCATCGCGCAGCCCCGCGACGAGGTCCTGGCCCGACGCTGGCTCGAGACCGCCGCCGCCCAGGGCCCCGCGCAGATGCAGTGGGACTATGCGATGATGCTTGCCGATGGCACCCTCCTCACGCGCCGGCTCGATGAAGCCGAACGCTGGTACACGCTCGCGGCAGCGCAAGGCGGTTCGGATTTGCCATCCCGTCTCGGACGCGTCTATGCAGGCGGCGGTCCGCTGCCCAGGGATCTGGCCAAGGCCTATGTCTGGTTCAGCATCGCCAACACGCCCATGACCAGACTGGAACGGGCCAACGTCGAGGCGCAGATGTCGGCGGCCCAGCTGGACCGGGCGAAGGACATGCTGAGGGACTGGGCAAAGGCGCATGGCACCAGCATCGCCCCGGCTCCCTGATCCAGCGCGGAATGGCCCTGCCCTTGCCTGATGCGGGCGGTTGGGCAAGGCACTTCAGTCAGGAGTTCACCCTCTTCGTCACGGCCGCCATGGCGGGCTTAGCTCCTCTGCCTTGGACTGCGGCAGAGGAGATTGCCGGACGCAGAAGAGGAGTCTTCCGAACGGCGCTAGGCGACCTTTCCCCTCCGCTCTGTGATTTGAGATCGCCACGCCTGCTGCAGCGTCTTGTCTTTCACCGGATGATAGATGTGCTGATCATCCAACTCGTCCAAGGTCCACTCCTTGTGAAACAGAACGGTTGAAAGCTCGGTCGGCGTTACCACCTTTAATCGCTGATGCAAGGCGATGGTATTGAACAGAAATTCGATCCAGAGAAACTTCGGCGGAGCAGCACCTTTCTTCAGCAGGAGAAAGTGCCTTTTCATCACCTCCGTGCTGCCGCCGATTGTCCGATGCATCTCCGCGAGCAGGCTCTTGCTCATGCGAACGGCGCAGACCATGGACCACGTCCATGGCAGCGGCAGCACGTTCTTCGGCACCCACACCCACCAGTCGCAGCTCTTCAATTCGCCGAAATGATTAGCGCTGACCCGAACCTACTTCTTCATGGAAACCAGCGGGTTCAGCACAGCACATCCTGCTTCTATGCATTTCCTCTCATTCACCTTCAGGTAGGTTGCGGCACTCTGCGCCGGCGTTACGAAGTCGGGATCGTCGAAGAAGACGAAGACCTTGTCGCCGGCCTCCGCGAAAAGCTCTTAGAAGGCGACTTGGTCCCGGTCCGGGCGAAAGGTCAGAAGTGCGATCGCGATGCGGGCTGGCTCGATTTTCGAATGCAATACTGATGGGACTGATTGGGAGCAGTGGCGTCAAGCGCGCGCTGGGCAGCGAATGGCGGAGACGGAGGGATTCGAACCCTCGATACGCTGTAACACGTATGACGATTTAGCAAACCGTTGCCTTCAGCCACTCGGCCACGTCTCCGGTGTCGGGGCTTTTGCCGCGATTTGATGGCGCTGGCAAGGCTCCCGGCGCAAAAACTCCTCAGGTGCCACGCGCATGCGGCGGCAGGGGAAATTCGGCCAGGAGCCGGCGCTCGAGTTCCACCAGGTCGGCTGGAAGTGCCATGCCAGTGGCCCTCAGTTCATTGAGCTTCTGGTGAATCTCCTCGTAGAGCTCATGAAGATCTTCGGGCTCACGATTGATTTCGCTCAGCAGCAGTCCGATTTGCGCCTTCAGTTCCTCAAGGGCCATGGGCCGTCTCCTCGTTTCCGGCTGATCCTAGAAAGACCAGCCAGCCCGAAGATTGCGGCAGGTCAATGAAGCCGGGAAAGTTTTGAACGATTCTAAAGCCGACTAAATTACTCGGTTTTTCTTGACGCCCCCGGGCGGCTGCCCCATAAGTCGGCATGACCACCCCATCTGCTTCGAGGATGACATGCTGATCTCGCGCCGCTCGCTGTTGCTTACCGCTGCCGCCCTGGGCCTCGCGGCCAATCCGCTCCCGGCCCGCGCGGCAGAAGTGGTGAATGTCTATTCCTACCGCCAGCCGGCGCTGATCGAGCCGCTTTTCGCGGCCTTCACGAAGAAGACGGGGATAGAGGTCCGCACGGTCTTCGCTGAAAACGGTCTGGTGGAGCGACTCGCCCAGGAAGGCCGGAACAGCCCCGCCGACCTCATCATGAGCGCCGACGTAGGCCGTCTTGTGGAGGCTGCCGATCGTGGCCTGGCCCAACCGGTCGACTCGGCCATCATGGTCGAGAAGATCCCTGCCAACCTCCGCGATCCGGGTAATCTCTGGTTCGGCCTCACCATGCGCGCCCGCGTGGTCTATGCCTCGAACGACCGGGTCACGGACAGCAGCATGTCCTACGAGGACCTCGCCGATCCGAAATGGAAGGGCAAGATCTGCCTGAGGCCTGGCAACCATCCCTACAATCTCGGTCTCATCGCGGCCATGATCGCCCACAAGGGCGAAGCGGCGACCAGGACCTGGCTCGAAGGTCTCAAGGCCAATCTGGCCATCAAGCCAAACGGCAACGACCGGTCGCAGGCCAAGAGCGTCTTCGCCGGCGAATGCGATCTGGCCATCGCCAACACCTATTACATGGGCAAGATGATGACCAACGACCAGGAGCCCGAGCAGAAGGACTGGGCCAAGTCGGTGCGCATCATCTTCCCGGCCTCGCCCGACTTCGGAACCCATGTCAACATTTCCGGCGTGCTGATGGCGAAAAACGCGCCCAACCGCGACAATGCCCTGAAGCTGATGGAGTTCCTGGCCAGCGACGAAGCCCAGCGACTCTATGCGGATGCCAACTTCGAGTATCCCGTCAACCCGGCGATCCCCGCCTCAGAGATCGTGCGCGCCTGGGGCAGCTTCACGCCAGATACGCTGAACGTGATCGATGTCGCCCGCAATGAGGCCGCCGCTGCGCGGCTGGTCGATGAAGTGCAATTCAATGACTGACAGCTAGGGCAATACCCCGCATCAAGTGATGTCTGCGATCTTCACTCTTGCAATCGCATTCTAAACAATTTCTCGATGTCGATTCTGATTTGAACAATGTCCCGTTGGTACGCGTCAATTGACACGACAGTGGAAACAGACGCGATACCTCGCCCATGCCGCGACCAACTGGACTGGACCAGGCCCTTCACTGGTTCGTCAGGAGAAGTGAAGGCAACATCACGGTGCTCTTCGCCGTCAGCCTCATGGCCCTTATCGTCGTCTGTGGGGCAGCCATAGACTATGGACGATATCTGACCTCCAAGACTGCTTTGCAGGCGGCCGTCGATGCTGCCGCGCTCCAGGTGAACGCCCGCGACTCGACCGACGAAACCGAAATGAGGACGCTTGCCAAAGCGGTACTTGAGGACAACTATACATCGACGGGATTCGGCGAGATCGACGACACGGAACTGACCATCGGCGAGGACACACTCACGCTTTCGGCAGAGGCGGAATTGCCATCCACCTTCATCGGCCTGGCCGGGGTCTCCGAAATGACGCTGGAGCACACAACCGAAATCTCGAAGAGCGCCACCGATCTTGAAGTTGCCCTTGTCATCGACACTTCCTCCAATAGCGACACAACCATCGACACAGTCCGGTCTTCGGTCGCAGCACTGGCGGAGAGTGTCTTCGACAAGACAGACCCCTCAAAGAGTGCCCGCTTCTCAATTGTACCGTATGACGTGGCCGTGAACCCTGGATCGCTAGCGGAGGATGCCCGAGGACCGATCATGTCAGGTACGTGCCTCCCAGTAGGCTGTGAATACCACCAAGCAAAGAACTACTGGGGAAACTACAAGATCTACGACTGGACAACCTGCGTGAGCGAACGCACGGGTGACTACGCGTATACGGACGATCCGCCAAGCAAGTCTTATGTCAGTTACTTCTATCAGGCGCCGGAAAAGCCTCTCTGTAGGAATGCCCTGCTGCCACTGACGGACGACCTTGATGCGATCGAGGCGACCATGACCGGACTGTCAACAGCTGGCCTGAGGGCCGGCCACCTTGGCCTCGCCTGGGGCTGGTACAGCCTTTCAGCGACTTTCAACATCTGGACTGGCGACTCCGTGCCCGCCAGCTATGATTCCGGAACACAGAAAGTCATGGTCTTAATAACGAACGGCACTTTCGATATTGAGTATTGCAATGGTATCTATTCGATGTCATCGACCGCAGGTAAGGCGATCAAGGCAAACTGCGACTCGCCGAATGGAAGCTCCATGTCTCAGACTGCAAAGCTCTGCAGCGCGATCAAGGAGAAAGGGATCGTCATCTATACCATTGGCTATTATCTCGCGGACGCTTCGATGAAGGACATGCTCGCGACCTGCGCCAGTGGCGAGAGTTACGCCTTTCTCCCGGAGACCGCGAGTGACTTGGAGTCCGTCTTCAAGCAGATCGCCGAAGAGCTGACGACCGTCCGCGTGTCGCAATAGGCCAGCGCGGAGAGAGGTTTCACGCAATCCCGACGACATCTCGCTACGGCGACACGTCGCCCGTGCGCGTCTGCTTTTCAACTGGTCAGCAGAACGGGTAGACAAGACTTTAAGTCCGGGATCGTTTTCTAAACAATTTGCAGGTTGAACTTTCGGAAAACACAATCTTTGATTGTTATTCGCTCTGGATCAGCATACCCAAGTTGCGAGATTCAGACATGCGCATCATTCCGAGGGCTCTCAGACGCAAATCTGCACTGTGGCTGGCCGACCGAGGCAGCCTGTCGGTGATCTTCGCCGTTGGCCTTGCAGCGGTGATCGTCATTGGCGGTGCCGCCATCGACTGCGCGCGCTATCTCGATGCCAAGACCGCATTGCAGGCCGCTGCGGATGGCGCCGCCCTACAGGTCATGAGTTCGAACCTTGTTGACACCGCGCAACTCGAAGACCTGGCCAAGGCGTCGCTTGCCGCCAACTTCGACAGTGATCAGCATGACACCGATGCGGACGCGGAACTCGACACCGACGGCGATACGGTGACCCTCAGGGTTCAGGGTGCTTACAGGACGAGCTTCGGCGGCCTTGTCGGCATCAATGACCTTCCGCTCGATATCTCCGCCGTGGCCACCACGTCATCCGACACGACGAAGTCATTGGAACTGGCCTTCGTTCTGGACGCCAACACGACGATCAAGAGTCCCGAGTTCGAACTGATCAAGTCCGCCCTCACGAGCTTCACGCAAACCCTCTTCGCCGGCGCCTCCTCCAAGGTCGACATCCGCATGGCGCTCATCCCCTTCTCTGACGGGGTCAATCTGGGAACACGGGCCGAGGCCGCGCGCGGACCGATCGCAAGCGGAACCTGCACGACGCCCGGCTGTTCCTATTACACCTTCACGACCATCGACAATGGCCGGCAGATGACGTTCATGGACAGCACTTGCGTGACCGAGCGGATCGGAGACCAGGCCTACACCGACGATCCTGTCACCACGAGCTATGTCGGCTACTTCTATCGGCACATTTCGGCCTACTGCTCCGGAAACGTGATGCAGCCCTTGACCGATGACAAGAGCACCCTGACGTCTGCCATCACGGCCCTCACCCGGAACTACAGTTCCGCCGGGCATGTTGGCCTGGCCTGGGGATGGTATTCATTGTCGCCGAACATCGGCATGTGGAACGACAGCGAAATGCCGGCCGCCTATGATGACGAAAACACGTCAAAGGTGGTCGTGCTCCTGACGGACCAGGATTTCTACTCTGCCTTCTGCAACGGCGTGAGCTCCGCGGATTCAACAAATGCCGAACCCAAGCAGAAGACGATCAATTGCAACGCGCCGAATGGCAGCGCCCGTACCCAGGCCAGAACGATCTGCACCGCGATGAAGGCCAAGGGGATCACGATCTATGCGATCGGCTACAAGATCACCACCGACGCCAATGCGCTGGAGACGCTCGCGACATGCGCAAGCGGCGACAGCTACCAATACTACCCGCAGGACTCGACGGCGCTTTCGACGACACTCACCACCCTTGCAGGGCTGCTGGCCGGCTCGCTCACGACGGAGGGTGCGGCACGGTTGGCCGAATAGGCCCATGGACCGATCCACCGGCCCGACGCTGGAATTTCATCAGCTTAGGGACATCCTCAGCCAGGCGGCCGTGGTTAACGGATTCTTCGTGGCTTTGGGCGGAAACTGGTCTATAAGACGGCTGTCTGGGGGTTTACCGATGCGCATTGCAATTCTGACCGCTGCCGCCCTTGCCGCCTTCGCAAGTTCGGCCATGGCTTACGAGAACTTCATCCCGATGGGCCATGCCTATGCGCCCGGACAGAATGCGTTGCCGCCGCTGAACAGCGAACAGGACAAGCTGAACGCCCAGGTCGATATCGAGGAATCCGCGACGTGGGTCCGCGACCGCAACGCGATCCTGTTCTCCAGCCGGCTGAAGCAGATTTCGTCCGATCAGAAGCAGCGCGCGCCCAGCGGCGACTTCATCGACTACTGAGAGATCGCGTGATGTGGGTCAGTGCAGCGTGAGCCAGCTGCGGGCCTGACGCTGCGCTTCCGCGATCTCGCTGGCCGACATTTCCTGGGCCAACTCGCGCCTGTAGATCTTCGCGTCCTCGCTGCCCTTCAGTGCCGCAAGGTTGAACCACTTGTGCGCGGTCACATAGTCCTTGGTCACCTCACGGCCGATGCAATACATCATGCCGAGTTCGAACAGGATATCCGCCGTTGCGCCGTTGCCGGCAATGTCGGCGAATCCTGGGTCCTCCGAAGCGATACGTGCCATTGTCTGACGTCCCTTTGCTGTCTTGTTGCCGCCAAGGCTGCCAGCCCCCGGCATCCTCGGTCGGAACCCGGCCTGTTGCTGTCCGGGATGGCTGCAATCATCGGAGCATCGTCAGAACGGCTGGTTAAGCGGCAGGCTTAAGGGGGCGTAAGCGGGACGCAGCGGTGCCAGTCCTGGACCTTCAGCTTTTTGCGCAATTTCAAGGTCTTGTCCGTCTGTTTCCGGACGATTCACCACGAAAGCTTCACGCCTGATTCACCAGTGCCCCAGAATCAGGGTCCGGTCGGCACGGCAATCGAGAGCGTCACCGGATAGTGATCGGAGCCGGCCGGCTCTCCAATCTGCTGGCTCCGCGTCTGCACGATGCCATCCGAGACGAAGATGTGATCGATCGCCACCTGCGGCAGTCCGAGCGTCGATGGCCAGCTCGGCAGGTTGGTCAGCCGCACCAGGCTGGTGCGCACCACGAACGTTTCGAGGATGCGCGAGAATGGGGTGGAATTGAAGTCGCCCATCACCAGCTTGCGGCCCGGCATGGTTTCGATCAGATCGCTCAGGCTCGTGATCTGGCGAAACTGCGCCCGGGAGTGCGGAAAGCGGATGCTGTGGACGCCGATCACCGTCAGTCCGCCGAACTCCGGCCCAAGCTTGCCGCGAATCATGGGCGTGCCGTCCCAGCGCACGCGCGCTTCGATGTCGGACAGCGGCGTCTTGGACAGGATCGCGAGATTGCAGAAATCCGTCCCGAAGCAGGTGGCCTGATAGGGATAGAGATCCTTCAGCTTCTCCAGCATCGGCCGCTTGTCGCGGTGAATCTCGATGAGTGTCATGACATCCGCATCGAGGCGGCGGATCTCGGCCAGGACCGCATCGCTGTTCTGGTTGGCGTACCAGAGATTGAGGCTGGCCACGCGCATTTCTCTGTATCCCGCCGGAACCGCCGCCAGCGTCCGAGGCTCGCGGCTGGCGAAATGGGGCCAAAGGCCCAGGGCCACGATGCCGAGCACGATCAGCACGAGGGCCGTGAAGACGCGCGCCCGCGGCATGAGATAGCCGAGCGCGAAGGCGCCAGCAGCCAGCGCGAAGTGAAGCGTGAACTGCGCGAAGATATCGAAGCCGATCCAGAGGTATCCGGCGCGCGAGGCCAGCAGGCCGATGGTTGCGGCGAGCAAGCCCAGGCCGCATTCAAGGCGGCCGCCGGGCCTGCGCCTTTTCTTCCGGGCCGGGGCGTCCAGGTCTGGCGCACCGGTCCGGTCAACTTCTGCTATCAACGGCCGCCCCTGAGCGCGTTAGAGGAGCCTGCTCTCCATCGGCAGGATCTGCTCGGGTGTACCAAAGCCAGGAAGGGCTTCAAAGCGTTTCTTCCAGGCCAGCACGTTCGGATAGGGCGAGAGATCGATGTTGGCTTCGGTCAGATAGCGGACCACGGCGAAGCAACCGATATCAGCAATGGTCGGCCGCTTACCGGTGATCCAGTCATTCTTGCCGAGTTCGATCTCCAGCACCGCCAGCGCGGCCTTGGCCTCGGTGTCGTACATGTTGCGCACTTCGTCGCCGAACTGGCGAAAGCCGCGGGCCCGCGCCCGGAGACGGAAGATCGGCAGGGCCAGCTTGTCCCATTGCCAGAACAGCCATTCGCGGATGCGATGACGCTCGAAGGGAGTCTTGCCGTCGAACTTGCCGAGCGAGTCGGCGAGATGCTCGAGGATTGCGGCCGACTGCACGAAATAGGTCTGGCCGTCGCGGAGCGCCGGAACCTGACCATAGCGGTTCTTCACCAGATAGTCCGGCAGCTTGTGCTGGCCTTCACGCAGATTCACATGGATGTAGCTGAAGGGATAGCGGCAAAGAGCCAGCATCAACCCAACCGTGTAGGTCGGACCCGACGTCATCGACCCGTAAAGCGTGAAACGTCCGGAATTGACGTTCGTCGCCTTTCCCGAACGCTCCGCCGGCTTGCGCGCCGCCGCCTTGGGCACGGGCTTCGCCTTCTTCACCGCCGCGGGTTTTGCTGCCTTCCTTGCGGCCGGCTTCTTTGCAGCCGGCTTCTTCGCAGCCTTCTTGGCTGTCTTCGCCATCTCCCAAACCCCTTCCGAACCTTGAAAAAAACAATTCAGGGTACGGACTATAGCGGAGATTTGGCCGAAACGGAAACTTAAACTAAAGCTTTGCCCAGATTAGTTAATTCCCAGCTTCTGACGGAGCAGGTCGCTCACCGCCTGGGGATTGGCCTTGCCGCCGGTCGATTTCATCACCTGGCCCACGAACCAGCCCAGCATGGTGGGCTTGGTCTTGACCTGTTCCACCTTGTCGGGGCTGGCGGCAATGATCTCGTCCACCGCCTTGGCGATGGCGCCGGTATCGGTCACCTGCTTCATGCCGCGGGCTTCGACGATTGCTGCGGGCGAACCTCCTTCGGACCAGACGATCTCGAAGACGTCCTTGGCAATCTTGCCCGAGATGGTCCCCTGCCCGATCAGATCGACGATCTCACCCAGTTGGCTGGCAGAAATCGGTGTGTTTTCAATGGTTTTCGCCTCCTTGTTGAGGCGCCCGAAGAGCTCGTTGATGACCCAGTTTGCGGCCATCTTGCCGTCCCGGCCGCGAGCCACCTGCTCGAAGAAATCGGCCGAGGCCCGCTCGGCGGCCAGAACCGAGGCGTCATAGGCGGTCAATCCGTAGTCCCGCATGAACCGGTCAATCTTGTCATCGGGCAGCTCCGGAAGCGACGACCCGATGGTTGAAATCCAGGCCTCATCCAGCTCCAGCGGCAGCAGGTCGGGGTCCGGGAAGTACCGGTAGTCGTGGGCCTCCTCCTTCGACCGCATGGACCGGGTCTCGCCTTTCCTTGCGTCAAAAAGACGGGTTTCCTGGTCGATGCTCCCGCCATCCTCCAGAATGCCGATCTGGCGCCGCGCCTCGTAATCGATGGCCTGACCGATGAATCGGATGGAATTGACGTTCTTGATCTCGCAGCGCGTCCCGAAGGCCTCGCCGGGGCGGCGAACGGATACGTTGACGTCGGCCCGCAGCGATCCCTGCTCCATGTTGCCGTCGCAGGTCTCCAGATACCGCATGATCTGGCGCAGCTTGGTGACATAGGCTCGGGCCTCGTCGGACGAGCGCAGGTCCGGCTTCGACACGATTTCCATCAAGGCGCAGCCCGACCGGTTCAGGTCCACGAAACTCATGTTGGGGTGCTGGTCGTGCAGCGACTTTCCGGCGTCCTGCTCGAGGTGCAGCCGCTCGATCCCGACATCAATGGCACGCCCATCCACGTCGACGCGCACCGTCCCCTCGCCCACCACCGGCTGCTTGTACTGCGAAATCTGGTAGCCCTGCGGCAGGTCGGGATAGAAATAGTTTTTCCGGTCGAAGACCGAGCGCCGGTTGATCTGGGCCTTGAGGCCCAATCCGGTTTTCACCGCCTGCTCAACGCAGAAGGCGTTGATGACCGGCAGCATGCCCGGCATGGCCGCGTCGACCAGGGAGACGTGATCGTTGGGCTCGCCGCCGAACTCCGCCGAGGCACCGGAGAAGAGCTTGGACTTGGCCAGGACCTGGGCATGGACTTCCATGCCGATGACGACCTCCCAGTCGCCAGTGGCGCCCTTGATCCAGTCCTTCTTCTCAGCCACGCGTCTTGCGGAATCCGTCATCTCACACCTGTCAGAACTGGGCGTCTTGGTACTGGCTTGCCGGCCGGGGTTCAAGACCCGGTTTTGGCGAGTTCCCGGCCAATGGAGCGCGCGAGCAGCACGAACCCGGCAAGAAGGACGACGAGCACGGCCAGGAATCCGGGCTCCGATGGCCGGCTGGCAGAAACATACCGCCATCCCTCGAGACCAAGCACGGCGCCGACGAACCCGGCCGCCATCAGCGAGCCGCCCCGGATCATGCGCAGCATGACGATCATCAGCGGTGACACGGCCAGCCCCTCCTGCAGACCTCCATCATGGCGCAGAACCGGCCCTGTGCCAACGTGTCCAATCCCGCGCACGTGCCCAGGGCCTCCAGCGCCCGTCTTTCCCGGCGTCCCGGCGCATGCTACCGCAAGACCAAAGGAATGGGCCTCAGGACATGTCGAAATCAAAACCGGATCTCTCCTCACTCTCTCCCGCAACCCGCCTGGTGGCCGCGGGCCGCGACTACGCCGAGCACGGCTTCGTCAATCCCGCCGTCTACCATGGGTCCACCGTCCTGTTCCCCACGGCGGCGTCCTTGCATGACCGCTCGCAGACCTATGTCTACGGCCGCCGCGGCACGCCCACGTCGCGCGCCGTGGAAGAGGCTGTCGCCCTGGTCGAGGGCGGACACAATGCGAAGATGCTGCCATCGGGGCTGGCCGCCATCACGACAGCGCTGCTCGCCTTCCTCAAGTCCGGCGATCACCTGCTGATGGTCGACACCGTCTATCAGCCGGCGCGGCTCCTCTGCGATGGCGTGCTCAGGAAGCTTGGCATCGAGACAAGCTACTACGACCCGCTCATCGGCCGCGGCATTGCGGCACTCATGCGGCCCAATACGCGAGTCGTCTATTGCGAGAGCCCAGGGTCGCAGACCATGGAGGTTCAGGACATCGCAGCGCTCGCCGAGGCCGCGCACCGCGGCGGCGCCGTGGCGATGATCGACAACACCTGGTCGGCGGGGCACTACTTCAAGGCCTTCGATCATGGCTGCGATGTTTCTATTCAAGCAGCCACCAAATATCTCGTGGGCCATTCGGACGCGATGATGGGCACGGTCACCTGCAATGCCGAGACCTGGCCAGCGTTCAAGGAGGCCTATGAGTCGATGGGCCAGTTCGCGGGGCCGGATGACATGTACCTGACGCTGCGCGGCATTCACACGCTTGATGTTCGCCTCGAACGGCACATGCGCAACGCCACCGCTGTCGCCGAATGGCTGCGCGGGCGAGACGAGGTCGAGACTGTCCTCTACCCGGCCCTGAGCAACGCGCCGGGCCATGACCAGTGGAAGCGCGATTTCTCGGGCGCTTCGGGACTGTTCTCGATCGTGCTCAAGCCCTGCAGCGACGCGGCCGCCGACGCCTTCCTCGACCGGCTCACGCTCTTCGGCATGGGCTATAGCTGGGGCGGCTTCGAGAGCCTGGCGGTTCCATTCCGGCCTCAGCGCACGGCGACCACCTGGACGCCACCCGGCCCCTGCGTGCGCTTCCATATCGGCCTCGAGAGTCCCGATGACCTGATCGCCGATCTTGGCGAAGGCTTCGCCGCGCTGAGGGCGCTGTCTTGAATTGAGATGACCGCACCCCATCTAGGGCGCGATATGGAGGATTGCCGATGAAGCCTGTCGCCACCGCACTTGCCGCAGCGCTCGCGGCCTGCGCCGTTTTGCCGGCGCTGGCGCAGGAACCTGACGATCCGGAACTGATCTTCAAGAAGACCACGGTGTGGCGCATGCTGTCGCCCGACGCGAAGCTGGCGACCTATGTCATCGACGATCCGAATGTGAAGGGCGTGTCCTGCTATTTCACCGTGCCGGAAATCGGCGGCTGGAGCGGCTGGGCCGGATTCGCCGAGGAAAGGTCCGAAACATCGCTCGACTGCCGCCAGGTTGGCCCCATTCAGATCAGCGCAAAGTTCGAACAGGGCGAGCAGGTCTATCGGCAGCGGCGGTCGCTGTTCTTCAAGAAGATGCAGATCGTCCGCGGCTGCGACCCCAAGCGCAATGTGCTTGTCTATCTCGCCTATACCGATAAGCTGATCGAGGGTTCGCCCAACAACTCCACGTCGACCGTTCCGATCATGCCATGGGGCAACCTCCCTGCTCCGAAATGCGCCGACTTCCTGACCCCGTAGCGGCCCGCTTCCGGTCTATTGTCGTGACGTGGACGCCGGGTCCACCGCGGGCTGGCGCTGCGCCACACCAAACGGACGCGCGAGATCCCTGAGACGGGCCGCGCGCGGCGTCGGCATCACGGCGACGGTCAGCACGGCCACCGTGATGCAGGCTGCGCCGATGGCCTGGACTGCGGACAGATCCTCGCCAAGCAGCAGCATGGCCGCGAAGGTGCCGAAGACGCCCTCGGCGCTGCCGATGATGGCGGCCTCGGTGGCAGTGGCGCGCTGCTGGGCCATGGCCTGGATGACAAAGGCGATGCCGGTCGAAGCCACGCCCAGGAGAACAAGTTCGGGCAGCGCCGCCACGATCCGCGTGGCGGTCACGGGTTCGAACAGGAAGCCAAGCGCAATACACGCGACACCCGCGTAGACGAACTGGGCGATGGCAATGGCGACTGGCTGTCCGCTCCGCACCACGGCATCGCCAAGCAGCACGAACCAGACCGAGTAAAAGAGGGCGCCAAGGAGGCAGAACAGATCACCGGTTACGATCCTGTCGAGACTCGCCCCCGCCATGAGGAACGATCCAAGCAGGGCGAGCGTCACGGCGACCCAGACGATCGGCGAAGGCCACAGTCGGTGGAGGACCCAGGCCACGCAAGGCGTCAGCACAGTCGTCGTGGTGATCAGGAAACTGCCATTGGCCACTGTCGTCGTTGCAAAGGCGGCCTGCTGGCAGACCATTCCCGCCGCAAAGAAGACCCCGATCGCCGCTAGCTGAAACGTGCCGGGCGGCTTGCCAGCCCGCCGCGACACGCGCTCCTGGCCAAGCAGCGGCAGGATGACCAGAACGCCGATCAGGCAGCGGAATCCGACAATGGTGAAGGGGCCAAGGTTTTCGAGGGCGGTCTTCTGGCAGACATTGCCGGCGCCCCACAGCATGGCCGCGAGGAGGAGAAGGAGATTGGCCGAGGATCTGGACATTGACGCTCTTCCTTGCGCTGCGGCGAACAGGTCCCCTCGCGCCTGCGCCCAGGTGTTGCTTCGTGCGAGGAAGATTGGCAGGTCCCGGTTCCGGCGGTCTGTGAGTTTCCCCACCCGCCAAGCCAGAAACCCTTGCGGAGATGGCCAACTGAGAGCTAAGCAACGATGACAGAGCGGAATTTCCGCGCTAAACTCGGACCCGTTTTCCGACCGGGCGAGTCTTGGACGCGGGAAGCTGGAACCAATGGAGGAATAAATGCGGATCAACCGCAGGGACTTTATCGCCGGGGCCGGAGCCGCCGCGCTTTCGGTTTCAGTGGCGTCTCGGGTGGACGCGGCCGGCGTCCGGCCGAAGAACGCAGATGCCTATTTCGGGCCGATGATCGAGGACAACGGCATCGTGTTCCCGTCCACCAACTTCTCGAAGATCGATGTCCGATGGCGCCGCCAGTTCGTGCCCTATACCAGCACCGAGCCGCAGGGCACCGTCGTGGTCGACGCAGGAAATCACTTCCTCTACGTCATCTTCGAAAACCAGACCGCGCTGCGCTATGGCGTGGGTGTTGGCCGCGACGGTTTCCGCTGGTATGGCCGCGCCCGCATCGACCGCAAGCAGCTGTGGCCACGCTGGACGCCGCCGCCGGCGATGAGAGCGCGCCACCCCGAGCTTCCGGAATACATGGATGGCGGCAAGGCTAACCCGCTAGGACCCCGTGCCATGTATCTCTTCCGCAATGGCAAGGATCTTGGCTATCGCATTCACGGCACGGTGGAACCCTGGTCGATTGGCACCAACGCCTCGTCTGGCTGCATCCGCATGTTCAACGAGGACGCGATCGACCTTTACCAGCGCTGCCCGATCGGAACGCGCGTGCTGGTGCTGAAGGCGCTTGGCGTGCCTGTGATCAATGAATCGGCGGAAGTTGACGGCTGATGAAGGTCTCAACGGGTTACGCCCTCCTTGCCGCAGCCCTGCTGCTGGCTGGTTGCAGCTCGAAACAGGCCGACCTGCCGCCCGCGGCGCCGGTCGTGCAGCAGGCACAGCCCGGCGTGCCGAATTCCGGCGGCGTTGGCGCCGCTCCGGGATCGGAACAGGACTTCATGCTGAATGTGGGCCGCCGCGTGTTCTTCACCGAAGGTTCGGCCTCGCTCGACAGCACGGCAAAGGCCACGGTGCGCAATCAGGCCGACTGGCTTCGGGCCAATCCGCAGTGGAAAGTCAAGATCCAGGGCTTTGCCGACGACCCTGGCAGCGAGGCTCAGCAAAAGGCACTGTCGCAGAAGCGTGCCGATGCGGTGAAGAACGAGATCATTGCCCAGGGCATCGCAGCCAACCGCGTCTGGGCCAAGGGCTACGGACGCGACCGGCTGGTGGGCACCTGCGCCGAACTTGAATGCAAGGCTCAGAACCGTCGTACGGTGACCAACTTGCAGGACGGCTCCGAACCGCAATAGCCGGAACTATTCGGCAGCCATGACCGTTGCAGGCCGCGGCTTGCGGCGGTCGCGCTGCAGCGCGATCCGGTCCTTGATCCGCAGGAACGGTCGCTCGACGCACAGGTGCAGGGCAACCGAGACCAGAACGGTTGCCGACAGATAGGCCAGCCAGAATTGCCAAGTCGATGCGCCCGCCAGGATCAGTGCCAGGGGAATGAGCGGAAAATGGACGAGATAGAGGCAATAGCTCAGCCGTGCGATGGGCTCGGCCGGTGAACGAAGCGGCATCGGCTCTTGGTCCAGCCCCACCGCGAACAAGACCAGCGCGGCGCATAGCAGGCTGATGAGGACTGGCTGAAGGCTTGCGTCGAATGTCCCGAGCGTTGCCATGAACTCGTGGCTGCCGAGATAGGCCATGAGACAGACGAAGACCGCCACAAAGGCGAAGGGCCGGCGCGGCAGTTGGCGCAGCAGGCCCATATGTCCCGCATAGGCGATTGCCACACCCAACAGCAAGGGTTCCAGCGACATATGGAACGGACTACGAAGCTGCTGGAAGAAGCTTAGATAAGTCCAGTCCTGCTGCCCCGCAAAGGTTGCCGAACGCGCGAGGGGCGAGATGAGCAACAAGGTGGCGATTGCAGCGAGAGCGAAGCGCGGGCGCCGGCATGCAGCGAGTCCCGCGACCAGGAGCGGGGCGATGACATAGAACTTCTCCTCGACGCCCAGAGACCAGAACGCGACGTTGATGTTGGACGGCAGATAGTCCTGCAGCAGAAGCAGATGATAGGCCACGCGAACGGGAAGCCCGGCTGGGTCGACGGCGTAGAATGGGAAAGCCCCGATGACGATGAGGAAGAGCACCGCATAGTAGGCGGGCAGAATTCGGAGCGCGCGCATCTCGAAATAGCGGCGCAGGCCCTGGCTTGAGATCGGACGGCGCAGCAGGTGAGCGGTGATGAGATAGCCCGAGAGCACGAAGAATAGGTCGACGCCAATCCACCCGTTCATCATGATCGTGTGGAAGACTCCGCTGCCGACGCGGCCGGCATCCGCCAGGCCCTTTTCGCCGTGACGCAGCAAGACCAGCACGATGGCCAGCGCGCGCACGAGATCGAGCCAGGGGTTGTGGCGTGCCCCCATCGGCATGGTCTGGCTAAGGGCGTTCACTTGATGCCGAGGGTTTCCCGGAACTGCGGCTTCCTCACCTTCCAGATCAACGTATCCACCACATAGTGATGGAAGTTGAGGATCTGGTAGAGCACCACGGTGCCGGCGAGGCTGGCCGCGAAGAGCCATTGCATGGTGCCCAGCATGCCGAGATAGAGCACGCCCGTGATCCCGATGCAGGCCAGCAGGTATATCCAGAGGCGTCCCGGCTGGGAAATGTAGGAGAGGAAACGGGCTTCCGGATCGATTCCATCCTTGAAGCGGCGGTTGTTGAACATCCAGACGAAGAGAATGTACTGCGCATTGTGCCAGATATTGATGACCAGCCAGCCCACGGTGATGTCGGCGATGAGGATATAGCCGAGGCTGAAAATGGCGAAATGACTGATCATGTAGAGCGTGTGGACCTTGGCCAGCCGGCCTTCACGCCAGGCGATGAGGCGCCGCCAGGCCCATGTCGCGAGAAGCAGTGCGGCGGCGGCGCGGGCAATCCAGACCACGGCCTCGGGAACCGGCAGGGAGAACAGTTCGAAGCCGATGAAGGTGGGTTGCTGTTCGGCGGAGCGGCCCAGTATGCCGAGCACCGGCACGGAATAGAAGATGGCCTGGTCGAGCCATGGGGCTTCATAGAGCTTGTCGCGGTCCTTGCTGCGATAGGTGCGGGAAACGCCCCAGCTCTGGCGCGTGTAGTGCCACCACTGCCAATAGAAGTAGACCGACACGACCACCCAGATGCCGAAGGTCGCGGCGACGCACAGGGTGACGGCCGCGACAACCGGGAGATAGGCATAGAGGAGATAGCCGTTTTCCCGGAAACTCTTTCGATCGAAGCAGATGCGGGTGTAGGTCGAGATCACGTGGTGATAGCCGAGGAACCAGAGGTCCAGCAAAAGCACGGGATAGAACAGTGGCGGGTAAGTCAGAACGACGGTCCCCGTAAAGGCCGCCAGGGCCACGAGCCCGAAGATGAACCCCAGATCGAAGCGCTCGCTGCGGATCCAGGGGAGCTGCGCGGGCGCAGTAGCGGCAAGAGTCGACATCTGGAAGACCTGCTGAAAGGGTCGGACAACAGTCGAGCGTATCGCCCATAGGTTTACCAAGTCTTGCGATTTTGCCGCCAATTGCAGGGCCAGGCGGGCCCGGCGGCGGCGCCGGTGGAATACCCGGGTTGAGGGAAAGCGGTTACCATAGCGAAGTGAACGATTCGACAGCAGGTTCGGGAGCCATGGCCGTGCGCCCGGCGTGGGGGACACAAGCTGCGGCCATCATCGTGGCCGCCCTGGTTCTGATGTCACCCGGCATTGCCTTCGGCTACATCATCACCCATTCCAGCATGTTCAACGTCAGCTGGGCCGAGGGCTTCGCCGCCGCGCTGGCACGAGGTGAAGCCTATCCGCGGTGGCTGCCCGACATGAATGACGGCATGGGCAGTCCCGTCTTCTATTTCTATGCACCGCTGCCCTTCTACCTGACGGCCCCGCTGGTCTGGCTGACGGGCGCTCCGGGCCTGGCCGTGGTTCTGGGCTCGGCGCTGATGCTGGCGCTTTCCGGCCTCGCCGGACTGCTGCTGTTCCGCGAATTCGCCGGCCCGCGCACGAGCCTGATGCTGGCCATCGCCTACATGGCCATGCCCTATCATCTGCTGGTCGACGTCTGGGTCCGCGGAGCCTATGCCGAACAGGCGGCCTTTATCTTCCTGCCGCTTGCGGTGCTGTGTCTCTGGCGGTTGCCCCGCGACTGGCGCTACGTGATCGGACTGGCCCTGGCCACCGCCGGACAGGCCATGTCGCACCTTCCCTCGGCGCTCTTCTTCGCGGCTACCATGACCGCCCTCAGTCTCTGGCTCGCCTGGCGGCAGAGGTCGTGGCGTGTCCTGGCGCTTGCCGCCCTGGGCGGCGGCATCGGACTACTGGCTTCGGCCGTTTACGTCCTTCCGGCCCTTGCGCTTCAGCCGGCGATCAACCCGCAGTTCTGGTCAATCTACCTGCCGGGCGACAACCCGGTCGGCCATGGCCGGCAGGTCTTCGACGTCCTGCTCCTGGTTAGTACGCTGCTCCCGGCGGCCCTGCTGTTCTCCGCGGCGTGGCTGGCGCGCGGGGACCGCGACCTGTGGCCGTGGCTGCTTCTGGGGATCGCCGTTCTCTTTCTTGTCTCGCCCTTCGCATCGCCGCTCTGGCCGCTGCTTGGCCCGCTGCAGATCGTGCAGTTTCCCTGGCGCTCCCTCTTCGTTCTCGACCTCTTTGCCCTCATCGTTCTGGCGCTGGCCCTGCGACGCAACCGGCCCAAGGCGGGCGAACTTCCAAAGCTCCTGTTCATCGGCATCGCCTTGCTGGTCGCCATGACGGCCATGGCACGTCATTCCGCAGGACCGGAGCGCGGATCGAGCCTCCGGACCTCGGAACGCGAGGAGATGCAGCGGCTGGCCGTCAAGGCCGATGCGGTGGAGTATCTTCCCGCCTGCATTCCGCTGCCGGCCCGCTATCTTGGCGGGGTCCTCAGCACCGGGCTTCTGCTTGAGGACTATCGCACGCGGACGTTCGCACCGGATCGTCTTCGCGTGTTCCACTATCCGTTCCTTGAAGTCACGGCCGGTGACAAGGTGCTTGCTACCTCCTGCGACCCCGCGAGCGGACTGATCGTGGCGGATGTTCCGTCCGGCATGACGGCGACCGTGCGCCGCCGCCCAGCCCCCATCGAAACCGTGGCAACGTCGATTACGGCGGCGGCCTTCCTGGCGCTCGTCGTGCTGGGCTTCTTCGGCTGGCGAAAGGGAGAGCGACGCCGATCCTGACCCGCGCCGGAGCATGTCTCGACAAGCGGCGACTGCAGTGTTTGCCGGATCCTGCGGCGCCGCCAGCCTGGTCGAAGACCACGCCTGCCCGCGCCGTCCGGTTTCGTGCAAAACCTCAGCGCGCCTGAGCTGATCCCTGTCGTTCAGTCCGCCCTTTTCGCTGGCTGCATTGGGAGTTATGGTCCTCCCAGCAAGGACTGGCCGCAATTGGCGACGCAACGAGGCTGACTTGACCGTCTGGATTGGACTTCAGCATTCCCTTGGTCTTGTGGCGCTATCGGTCGTGATGGCCGTGTTTGGCGGCTATGTCGGTTTGGGTCTCGCGGGCCAGGCCAGGCTTGCCACCGGCCTGCTTCGCCGGGGGCTGCTGGCCGGTGCCGCATGGTCGCTGGGCCTCGGAATCTGGACCATGCACTTCGTCGGCATGCTGGCGGTTCGCCTGCCCG
The DNA here is from genome assembly GCA_046349195.1 of Hyphomicrobiales bacterium. GTDB lineage: Bacteria > Pseudomonadota > Alphaproteobacteria > Rhizobiales > Aestuariivirgaceae > Aestuariivirga. The sequence goes on along the minus strand of JAXMCU010000018.1, from coordinate 34,965 downwards.
ACAGCGCCCAGTTCTCGGTGCTGCTGACGCTGCTCTCCTTCCTGCTCTGCGTGCTGGTCGTCGGCATCGCCGCCTTTCTCGTCAGCATTGGAAACTCCAGCCGGCCGACGATCGCGCTCGCGGCGATCATCATGGGCGCGGGCATCGTGGGCATGCACTACCTGGGCATGCACGCGGTGGTCGGCAGCTTCATGCTTCATCACGACCTTGCCCTTGTATTCGCGGCCACCCTCGTGGCCGTGGTGTCAAGTTACTGGGCGCTCCGCATCTTCACCGTCCGCATGCAACCGGCAGCCCTGGCCCTGAGCGCAGTGATCTTCGGCATTGCCGTGTCCGGCATGCACTTTGTCGCAATGCTCGGCATGCACGTGATGCCGCTCGCAACCCCGACGGCGGCCCTGGGGCCTACAGTGTCCAGCGACGTCCTGATGATCGCCGTGGCGTTCCTTGCTTTCGTGGTCTCGGGCGGTTTCCTGCTCTACCTCGTTCCCGAGACAAATCGCCTGTCATCTTCGGCCGCTGCGGCCCCGGCACCGCCTTCAACGCCCGGTACGCTGCCCGAGCAGCCACAGCTTGCCACGCTGGTGCCGGTGGAGATCGAGGGCGCAACCCGAATGATCCCCGTGGCCGAGATCTCCGCGATTCAGGCGACCACCCACTACACGCTGGTCTTCGACGGAAGGGCTGAACACCTGTCACCATGGTCGATCACCGAAGCGGAATCCCGGCTCGAGAAAGCGCAGTTCATGCGCGTCCACCGCAGCCATCTGATCGCCATCGAAAAGGTGAAAGCTCTCCGAAAATCCGGCGATGGCGCACTGGTCGAGGTTGGCGGGCCCGTGACGCGGGCGATACCGGTGAGCCGCACACACTATGCGGAGCTCAAGCTGCGGCTGGGACTGCAGCAGAAGCTGCGGGCCCGCGCCGCGTCCTGACGGCAGGATTGCCGCAGTTCGTGCGTCCAAATCGACGTTTCGTGCAAAAAACCACCGCTCGTGCATTTCCGGCCCGGGTGATGTTGCCCCTCCGTTCCGCTTGTGATCAGATTTCCCCAAGGTCCCCGGTCAAGAGCGGACAAATCATGGGAGAAACGCCTGATGATACCCGGTTCCTTTCACTATCACCGTCCGAAATCCGTATCCGAGGCCGTGAAGCTGCTGCGAAAGGCGAAGGGCGCGCGGCCACTGGCCGGCGGGCACAGCCTTATTCCGATGATGAAGCTTCGCGTCGTCGAGCCTTCCGCGCTCGTCGATCTAGGCGGCATCGCATCATTGCGCGGAATCAAGAAAGTTGGCGCCACGCTGGTGATCGGCGCCATGACGACCCAGCACGAGGTGCTGGCTTCAGCCCTGGTCAGCAAGAACTGCCCGCTCCTGCATGAGGCGGCAAAGCAGATCGCAGATCCGCAGATCCGCTATGTCGGCACACTTGGCGGCAATGTCGCAAACGGCGATCCCGGCAATGACATGCCAGCCGTGATGATGGCGCTCGATGCCACGTTCCATGTGGCAGGCCAGGCCAAGCCGCGAAAAGTGAAGGCACGGGCCTTCTACAGGGGAACATATCAGACCGCCCTCAAGTCCGGGGAGATCGTCACCGCGATCGAGGTTCCCGTCACGGCGAAGCAGGGTTACGCCTACGAGAAACTCAAGCGGAAGATGGGCGACTACGCGACGGCGGCGGCGGCCGTCGTGGTCTCGATCAAGGCCGGCAAGATCGCAAGCTGCTCCATCGCCCTGACGAACCTCGGACCGACGCCGCTCCTGGCCGAAGCGGCCGCAGGCGCCCTGGTCGGCCGCGCGCCCGACGATGCGGCGATTGCACAGGCCGTGGCGGAAGCGCGAAAGATCATGGATCCGGCGAACGATACGCGGGGAACACCGGAGTATCGGCGGAGCGTTGGCGGCACCTACGTGGCCCGGGCGCTGAAGCGCGCCATCGCCCGCGCAAGCGCCTGAGGAGAACGAACATGTCGACAGTTCACGTGAAGCTCAAGGTCAATGGCAAGCCGGTCGAAGGCCTGTGCGAGCCCCGCACCCTGCTGGTCCACTTCATCCGGGAGACCCTGGGCCTGACCGGAACCCATATCGGGTGCGAGACGACGCACTGCGGGGCTTGTACCGTTGATCTCAACGGCAAGTCGGTGAAGTCCTGCACCATGCTGGCGGTCCAGGCCCAGGGCGGCGATCTGCGCACCATCGAGGGCATGGCCAATCCCGATGGCACGCTCGGCGCGTTGCAGGAGGGGTTCCGCCAGATGCATGGTCTGCAGTGCGGCTACTGTACGCCGGGCATGATCATGCGGGCCCACCGCCTCCTGCAGGAGAACCCCAACCCGACCGAGGAGGACATCCGCTACGGCATCTCCGGGAACCTCTGCCGCTGCACGGGATACCAGAACATCGTGAAGTCCATTCAACATGCCGCCGCCAAGCTTCGTGGTGAGGAATTCAAGGAGGCCGCAGAATGAACGACATGTCCCCCAACAGGGCCGAACGCGAGGCCAAGCTTGAAGGCATGGGCTGCAAGAGGAAGCGCGTGGAGGACGTGCGCTTCACGCAGGGAAAGGGCAACTATGTCGATGACATGAAGCTGCCCGGGATGCTCTATGGCGATTTCGTCCGGTCACCCTATGCCCATGCGCGCGTCCGGAAGATCGACACCAAGAAGGCCCTGAAGGTTCCGGGCGTCGTGGCGGTCCTGACCGCCGAAGAGCTGAAGGGCGTGAATCTCGCCTGGATGCCCACCCTCGCTGGCGACGTGCAGATGGTGCTGGCCGACGGCAAGGTCCTCTTCCAGAACCAGGAAGTGGCCTTCGTCGTGGCCACCGACCGCTATGCGGCCGCGGACGGCGTGGAAGCCGTCGATGTCGACTACGAGGCCCTGCCGGTGCTGGTCGATCCCTTCCAGTCCATGGCCAAGGGTGCGCCGGAACTGCGCGAGGATCTCAAGGGCAAGACCACCGGTGCCCATGGTCCGCGCAAGCACTACAACCATATCTTCGAGTGGTCGGTTGGCGACAAGGACCTGACCGACGCCGCCTTCCGCAAGGCGGATGTCACCATCAAGGAGCTGATCTCCTATCACCGAACTCACCCCTCCCCGCTCGAGACTTGCCAGGCGCTTGCCTCCTTCGACAAGATCAAGGGCGAGCTCACGGTCTGGGGTACATTCCAGGCGCCGCACGTCATTCGCACCGTCGCCTCCCTGATTTCCACCATTCCCGAGCACAAGATCCACGTCATCTCGCCCGATGTCGGCGGCGGGTTCGGCAACAAGGTCGGCGCCTATCCCGGCTACATCTGCGCCATCGTGGCCTCGATCGTCACCGGCCAGCCGGTCAAGTGGGTGGAAGACCGCATCGAGAACCTCACCGCAACCAGCTTTGCCCGAGACTACCACATGACGGCCGAAATCGCCGCGACCCGGGATGGAAAGGTCCAGGGGCTGCGTGTCCATGTCCTGGCCGACCATGGCGCGTTCGACGCCTGCGCGGATCCATCGAAGTGGCCTGCCGGATTCTTCAACATCGTGACGGGATCCTACGATTTTCCCGTTGCCCATGTGAGCGTTGACGGCGTCTACACCAACAAGGCGCCGGGGGGCGTCGCCTATCGCTGCTCATTCAGGGTGACCGAGGCCGCCTATTGCATCGAGCGTGCAATGGACATCCTGGCCCGGAAACTCAATATTGACCCTGCCGAGCTGCGGATGAGGAACTTCATCCGCCGGGAGCAGTTTCCCTACCAGTCGGCGCTTGGCTGGGAGTATGATTCCGGCGACTACCACACGGCCATGAAGCAGGCCATGGAGAAGATCGACTACGCCGGTCTGCGCGCCGAGCAGAAGCAGCGCCAGGCCGACTTCAAGGCCGGCAAGACGCGGGAGATCATGGGGATCGGCGTGTCCTTCTTCACGGAGATCGTGGGCGCTGGACCCTCCAAGAACTGCGACATCCTTGGCATCGCGATGTTCGACTCCTGTGAAATCCGCGTACATCCGACCGGCTCGGCCATTGCGCGCGTCGGAACAAAGTCGACCGGCCAGGGCCATGAGACGACCTGGGCCCAGATCATCGCGACCGAGATCGGCATTCCGTCATCCAGCATCATGGTCGAGGAAGGAAACACCGACACGGCACCCTACGGGCTGGGGACCTATGGCTCACGCTCGACACCGGTCGCGGGCGCGGCGATTGCCACGGCCGCCCGCAAGATCAAGGCCAAGGCCCAGATGATCGCGGCGTTCATGCTCGAGGTTCATGAGGACGATCTGGTCTTCGACGTGGACGGCTTCAGGGTCAAGGGACTACCGGAGAAGTTCAAGTCGATGAAGGACATCGCCTGGGCCGCCTATCACCAGGTCCCGCCCGGAATGGAGCCAGGCCTGGAGGCGGTGAGCTACTACGATCCGCCGAACATGACCTATCCCTTTGGCGCCTATTTCTGCGTCATGGACATTGACGTCGATACCGGCGTCTACAAGGTCAGGCGTTTCTACGCGCTCGATGACTGCGGCACGCGCATCAATCCGATGATCATCGAGGGGCAGGTCCATGGCGGCCTGACGGAGGCCTTCGCCATCGCGATGGGCCAGGAGATCCGGTACGATTCCGGAGGGAACGTGCTCACGGGCTCGTTCATGGACTTCTTCATGCCGACCGCCGTCGAGACTCCGCACTGGGAGACCGACCACACCGTGACCCCGTCGCCGCACCATCCGATCGGTGCCAAGGGTGTGGGCGAAAGTCCGAATGTCGGGGGTGTTCCAGCCTTTTCGAATGCGGTGAATGACGCCTTCGGCTTCCTCGGCGCAACGCATATCCCGATGCCCCACGATTATTGGCGGAACTGGGAGGCGGCAAGATCACTTGGCGTGACCACGTAGCGGGGCGTGAGCATCCGCTCCTCGGGGAGACGCAGGCGACATGACCCAGAGCCATGACACTGTCACTGGATGAGCTGAGCGCCGGCCTGGCGGAGTCGGGCTATGTTGCCGACCGTGAGCTTGCGATGGCGCTGCATCTCATGGACATGCTCAAGCGGCCGCTGCTGCTCGAAGGCGAGGCCGGCGTCGGCAAGACGGATGTCGCCAAGTCGCTTGCCCACCTGCATCGCACCGAACTCATCAGGCTGCAATGCTACGAGGGACTGGACCGGTCCGATGCGCTCTACGAATGGAACTACCAGAGGCAGCTGGTGGCAATCCAGGCCCGGTCGGCATCCGGGCGGCTGACCAGCGAAGAGGACGTCTTCTCGGACTCCTATCTCCTGGAGCGGCCGTTGCTCAGGGCGATCAGGCAGGATCGTCCGCCGGTCCTGCTGATCGACGAGGTGGACCGTGCGGACGAGGAATTCGAGGCATTCCTTCTCGAACTCCTGTCCGACTTTCAGGTGACGGTGCCCGAACTCGGCACGATCAAGGCCACCAGCATTCCGCGCGTCGTGCTGACCTCGAACGGAACACGCGAGATATCCGATGCGCTGCGACGGCGCTGCCTCTACCATTTCGTCGACTTTCCCGATGTCGACCGCGAGGCGGCGATCCTGCAGCGCCGCTTGCCGGGGATCGGGGCGGCCTTTGCCCTGCAGATCGCGCGCGCGCTCGAAAGGATCCGGAAGGAGGACCTGCGGAAGGTTCCGGGCGTGGCCGAGACGCTGGACTGGGCCGCGGCGCTGATGGGCTTCGATCTGCGCGACCTGCACGCAGACCCCGAGCGCGTCTTTGACACGATGATGTGCCTTCTGAAGACGCAGGAAGACAAGTCGCGCTTCACCCGCGAGGTCGCCGGGCGCGTGCTGGGGAAGGTCGCATGAGCTGCTGCATGACACCCCCGGAACCGGGCAGCATCCAGCCGATCGAGGATGCAATTCTTCGCCGTATCTCCGAGTTCGGGCAGTTGCTGCGCCGGCATGACTTTGTCGTCGGGCTGTCCGAGACAGCCGATGCCGCCCGCGTGGCCGAGGAATTCGGTGCCGGCCGCCCGTCGATCTTCCGGCAGGCGCTGAAAGCACTCTACTGTTCGCGGCCATCGGACTGGAAGCAGTTCGACGCCCTCTTCGACTCGCATTGGCTTGGCAGGGGCGTGAAGCGCGTGATGCGGATCGGAGGGAGTTCCGCAACATCGACGCGGCCGGCGCAGGTCATGCCGGGCTCTCCCACGGAAGTGCCGGGACGATCCGATGAGCTGGCCGACCAGATCTCGTCCGGCGCCGGCACGGATGGCGGCGCAACGGCCAAGAGCGAGGGCGCATCTTCCGGCGAGACCCAGGCAACGAGAGACTTCCGGAAGATTGCCGATCCCGAGGAACTCGAACGGGCGCATGCAGCAGCCGAACGTCTGGCCCGGGCCATGCGAACCAGGCTGTCGCGCCGCGAGCGGGCACGCAAAAGGGGACGCCGCATCGACCTGCGCGCCACGATCCGGAGGAGCATCGGCAAGGGCGGTGTCCCCTTGGAACTGCGGCGCCGCAGGCGAAAGTCCAGGCCGCTGCGCCTTGTGGTGCTGCTGGATGCGTCGGGTTCCATGCAGATGTACACGGCGGTCTTCACGCGCTTCATTCACGGCGTGCTCGACAGCTTCCGTGAGGCGGAGGCCTTCGTCTTCCATACCCGGCTCGCGCATGTTTCGGCGGCGCTGCGGGAAAGAAGCCCGGTCCGCGCCGTCGAGCGGATGTCGCTGATGTCGGCCGGGGTCGGCGGGGGTACGCGGATCGGCGAGAGCCTTGCCACCTTCAATCAGTGGCACGCACGACGGGTTCTCAACACGCGCAGCTGCCTCATGATCCTGTCGGACGGATATGACACGGGCGCGCCTGCGGCCCTGGCGCAGGAAATGCAGCGCCTGCGCCGCCGCTGCCGCAGGATCGTGTGGTTGAACCCGATGATGGGGTGGGACGGCTACCGGCCCGACGCCAGGGCCATGCAGGCAGCCCTGCCCTACATCGACCTCTTTGCCCCGGCCCACAATCTGGAGAGTCTTGCCGCACTCGAACCCTATCTGGCGCGGCTGTGAGGGAGTTCTGACGATGTCTCGGCAAGCGGACGTCATGCAGCTCGTTTCCGACCTGAAGCAGCGCGGCGAGGCCTTCGCCCTGGCCACTGTCGTGCGAACGGTCGCCGTGACCGCTGCCAAGGCGGGGGCCAAGGCGGTCATCATGCCCGACGGTACGATCACGGGCGGCTGGATCGGCGGCGGCTGCGCCCGGGGCGCGGTCCTCAAGGCAGCCCGCGACGTCCTGTCCGACCGCCAGCCGCGCCTGATTTCGGTGCAGCCGCCGGTGGAACTGGAGTCGCTGGGCGTCAAGGCGGGCGAGAGCCGCCAGGGCGTCCGCTTTGCTCGGAACATGTGCCCCAGCCAGGGCACGATGGACATCTTCGTGGAGGCAGTGATGCCGCAGCCCTCGCTCGTCGTCTGCGGCGCGTCGCCCGTGGCCGTTGCGCTGGCGCGGCTTGGCGCCGTCATGGGGTTCTCGATCACGGCCTGCGCGCCTGCCGCGGAACAGCCCGCCTTCGAGCAAGCCGACCTGCGCATCGAGGGCTATGCACTGCCGGTCGATGATCAGGCCGATCGCTTCATCGTGGTCTCGACACAGGGAAGCGGCGACGAGGCCGCCCTTCGGGCGATCCTGGATGTCGCGGCGTCCTACAAGGCCTTTGTCGGCAGCCGCCGCAAGATGACCGCGATTCGCGAGAAGCTGCTCGCCGCCGGCGCCTCCCCTGCCGCGCTCGATGCGATCAAGGGCCCTGCCGGCCTCGACATCGGCGCGATCTCGCCGGAGGAGATCGCACTGTCGATCCTGGCCGAGATCACAGCCATTCGACGGCAGAAGATGCGGGACACAGTGACCGCCACTTGAGGCAAGGGGCCGTCGGACCGGATGAATGACGGGGCTGCGTCGTCCTGGCCATGAGGCCGACCCATGCGGCGGGACACTGGAGCGGATGGCGACCCCGGCAGTACTCGAAACTGCAACCCCCTGCTTAGAAGGCAGGTGCTCTATCCAGTTGAGCTACGGGGCCGTTCTTGAAAGGCGAGGCAACTTGGCCTTCAGTGGGTCCAGTTGTCGGACCGGCCCCATCTGAAGTTGTCGGAATAGGACTTCTTGATCGGACGCCCTGCAGGAACTTCCGGGATCACATGATAGGCGAGTCCCTCGCGCTCTGCATAGGCCACCGCCTGCTCGCAGGACTCGAAGAAGAGCTTGACCTGCTGGCGCGTGTCGCTGGACGACGTCCATCCCATCAGCGGGTCGGTGGTGCGCGGCGTGGCCGCCACGAATTCCAGGATCCAGTCCTGAGACTTGCCCTTTCCCGATTGCATGGCGTTGCGGGCGGGCTTGTAGATGCGTACCGGCATGACGGCTCCGTGTTGGGTCGGCCCGGCTGGTCGGGGTGGCCAGATTCGAACTGACGACCCCCTGCGCCCAAGGCAGGTGCGCTACCAGACTGCGCTACACCCCGACGGGCCGGGACGCCCGCTCTTATCCGAAAACCGCCGCCCGGGGCAAGGCTGGCGTCAGTCGGCGTCCTTGAAGATCCGGTGGTAAACCCGGTCGCCGCTGCGGATCCCGAGCTTGCGGGTGACGCCGCCCGCCAGCTCCAGAACCGCCAGCACGGGCTCCCGGACGCCAATCACGTCCTCGGACTTCGGGACCGTATTCTCGGCGATATAGGCGATGGTTCCGTCCTGCCGGATAAAGAGCATGTCGAGGGGAATGTAGGTGTTCTTCATCCACATGGCGGCTTCGCGCGGATGTCCGAAGTCGAACAACATGCCGCGATCCTCCGGCAGGCGCTGGCGGAACATCAATCCCCGGGCGCGCAGCCCGTCCGTGTCGGCGATCTCGACCGTGAAGAGCTTGGCATCATCCGGCGTGGCAATGGTCAGCGGTTCCAGCTTCGACAGCAGCTGGTCGTCCGCCAGGACAGGCCGCAGCAAAAGGAAGGACAGAAGCGAAAGAGCCAGTACCAGGATGCGCATGACGGGCTTGTCCCCTGCAAATGCAGCGGAAGCGTGGCTCAGTTGGTGAGCGGCGGTCCGCCCTCAAGGCTGAGCCGGACTTCGGCCGCCATCTTGCCCTTCGGGCCGTCGCCGAAGCGTACATAGACCCAGCTGTCCGGCTGAAGTTCGGCGATGGCCGTCCGGCGCAGGGTTTCCATGTGAACGAAAATGTCCGGCTGCCCCTCACCTTCCGACACGAAGCCGAAACCGCGGGCGCGATTGAACCACTTGACCTTGACCCTGACCCAGCCGGTCGTGGGAACGACCGAGGTATGCGTGCGGCTCTTGCGCTCGACCGGATGGATGGCCGTCGACAGGTCAACGGACAGCACGCGCAGGCACTGGAAGCCCTTCTGGCGTTCGACCACCTCGCAGGACACGCGCGCTCCTTCCAGCGGCGCCTCGAAACCGTCCCGCTTCAGGCAGCTGAGATGCAGGAGAATGTCCTGCATGCCATTGTCAGGAATGATGAAGCCGTATCCCCTGGAGACATCGAACCACTTGACCAGACCGCTGACTTGCAGGATCCGGACGTTCGCCTCCGGGGACAGAACTTGCCCCGTAACTTCGTCGCCCTTCTGGGCGCCACTCGCCGCCATGACTTACCCCAACTGTCCCTGCCGGTGGCGACTGTGTTGCCTCTGCGCCACCTGACTGGACTCAATCTGCGCAAAACCGCCAGATTTGTACAGGGCATTGGGGGGTGAGAGCCTGTGGATTAGGCGATGCGCGACATTTGCGCCACAGCTGCCCACCGTGACCGGAACTCCATCCTGTTTTCAAGTAATGGGAATCATGTGGCGATTCGACTTGCTGAGATTCGTGCCCATTGCATGGTCACCTCGCCCCTCCGCCGCGATGCGGCAGCCCTTGTGGTCCGACACCGCGATACATTGCTGTCTCACCGCATCCTCCGCGCGATATCGCAAGTGATTCGCGCGACTATGGTGCCAGACGACCGACCAGATCCGGCAGCACCTGGCCCAGTTCGGCGCGGACGACCATATGGGCCAAGCCGTCAAGGCCGGTCGGCTCCCGGTTGATGATGACCAGGGGCGTCCGGTTCTGTGTGGCCATCACCGGGAAGCCCGCGGCCGGAAAGACCTGGAGCGACGATCCCAGCGCCAGGAAGAGATCGGCATTGAGCGTCGCCGCACGGGCGTCGGCCATGGGCTGGTCGGGCATGGCCTGGCCGAAGGAAATGGTCGCCGACTTCACGATCCCGCCGCAGGCCGTGCAGGCCGGCGTCCGGTCCCGGTCTTCGATCTCGATCCTGGCCCAGGCCAGCTCGTGGCGCAGTCCGCAGGACAGGCAGGCGGCATAGGTGCCGTTGCCGTGGAGTTCGACGATGCGGTCTGCGGCAATGCCGGCACTTTCGTGCAGGCCATCAATGTTCTGGGTGATGACATGCGCGACATGCCCCCTGTGGACCAGTTCGGCAACCGCAGTGTGGCTCGGCCCCGGCCTTGCGGCGGACAGGCTGTCGTAGACGCCGAAGAAGCGCCGCCAGGCTTCCCGACGGGTTTCTTCCGAAGCCAGGAAGTCGCGGAACTCGATCGGCTTGTTGCGGGTCCAGAAACCGCCCGGCGACCGGAAATCGGGAATGCCGCATTCGGTCGAGATTCCGGCACCGGTAAAGACCACGGCCCGCCGCGCCTTCTGGACCAGCGCCGCCAGTTCTTCTATGTCTCGGTCAAGCACGAGGAGAACCCATGAAGTACCTGCACACCATGATCCGCGTTTCCAATCTGGAACAGTCGGTCGACTTCTTCATCAACAAGCTGGGCTTTGTCGAGCAGCGCCGCTACGAGAACGAGAAGGGCCGCTACACCCTGGTCTTCGTGGCCGCGCCCGAGAGCCCGGACGCGCCCGTGGAGCTCACCTACAACTGGGATCCGGAAGTCTACACGGGGGGCCGCAACTTCGGTCACCTGGCGCTGGGCGTGGACGACATCTACGACTACTGCGCCAGGCTGCAGAAGCACGGCATCACCATCAATCGCCCGCCGCGCGACGGGCGCATGGCCTTCATCCGCACGCCCGACGGCATTTCCATCGAGCTGCTGCAGAAGGGCGACGCCCTGCCCGTGGCCGAGCCCTGGGCCAGCATGGCCAACACCGGCTCCTGGTAGGGGCTCACCACCTGCCCTCCACCGGATAGGCCTCGTCAGGCCCTGGCCACGGGGGCATCGTCACGCCGATGGCAACCAGCGGCACATCGCCATCGCAGCGGAACTGGAAGGCCGTACCGACGGGAATGGTGATCGAAACTCCGGGTTCGACGTCAGTCACCTCCTCGGCGGCTCCATGTTTCCGCCACATGCGGCCTTGGCCGGCGACGAAAACCCAGACCTCTTCCACGCTGCGATGGGCCACGGCCACAGAAACCGCGCCTGGCGGCAAGGTGAATTCCGCCATGCTGCCACGCGACGTGGCCCCGAGGATGCGAACCTCCGATCCGTCCGGCGCCAGCGCATCCGGCTCGGTGCTGCGCCTGCGGGTGACAAGGCTCATGGCATGAGTTGCCCGCCGTTCACTTCGATCACCTGCCCCGTGACGTAGCCGCTGGCCGCATCGCTGGCGAGATAGAGGAAGGTTCCGGCGCAATCCTGGGCGAGGCCCAGCCGCTGCATGGGAATGGACTTGCGCGCCGCTTCGCGCTTGGCTTCGTCCGAAAAACGATCATGGAAGGCCGTGTGGATCGTCCCCGGCGACACGCAATTGACGCGGATGCCGTGTCCGACCAGTTCCTTGGCCAGCGTCTTGGAAAAGGCCGAGACAAAGGCCTTGGCGCCGGCATAGACGCTGCCGCCCGGACTCGAGCCATTGCGCGCGGCGATGGACGTGACGTTGATGATGTTGCCGGAGGCCTGGGCCTTCATCAGGCCGGCGGCGATCCGGCAGCAGTGGATGAGCTGACGGCAGTTCAGGTCGAAAACCTGGTCGATGAAATCATCGTCAAGCTCGGTGACCGGGATGCGCGCGACCAGGCTTCCGGCATTGTTGACCAGCACGTCGATGCGTCCGAAGCGGGCCAGCGCCGCGTCGATCAGCCGCTGGGGAGCGCCATCGTCTGTGAGGTCGAGCTTCGCCGTGGCAATCCCGGCGGCCTCGATCGCCGCGAGTTCCGGGCCGCCGCCATGATATTGCGCCAGCACTTTGGCACCCGCCGCGGCAAAGGCCGTGGAGGCCGCGCCGCCTATGCCTGTCACGCCACCCGTGACAACAACCACCTTGCCTTTCAGATCGTCAAACATAGAGTCCCCTTGCAATGAACCAGCCCATCATGCCTCAAGCAAAGAGCCGGCGCCATCGCCGAGCGGACTCGGGTTCACAATGAGCACATTCCACGACAGGAGCTGGGTGCGTTTTCCACCCGAGGCCAGCGTGGCGAGCTGGATTGATTCAGTCTTGCCTGCTGCCGCGGCAACCGTGGCCAATCCCGCCAATGCGGCACGGATCCGCTGCGGCGGAACCTGGTTCGTGGGCGTGAATGCCCTCCCGAACGCGCCCGACGGAAGCGTGGCGGGTGGACCGCCGCTCTCCGGCGCGGCCATGGCCTTTCTCCGCCGCGACCTGAAGCTGGACCCGGTCGCGCTGGATCGTGGCCAGGTCTCCGTCTGCTACCAAGGTTATCCGCAGCCGATGGCGGAGGAGAGCGAAGCCGCATTCCGTTTCCGCCGCGACCGCGATGCGGCCCATGTCGATGGATTGATTGGCGAGGGTCCGGGCAAGCGACGGTTCATCCGCGAGCCGCATTCCTTCATTATTGGCATTCCGCTCTGCGATGTCAGCCCGGGCATGTCGCCCCTGGTCGTGTGGGAGGGCTCGCACGAGATCATGCGGAGAGCCTTCGCCCGCGCCTTGGGCGATCATCCGCCCTCCGCCTGGGGAGACGTCGATCTCACCGATTCCTATCGCGCCGCGCGGCAGGAGGTCTTCGCGACCTGCCGGCGCGTGGAAGTGATCACGTCCTTTGGCGAGTGCTACATTGTCCACCGTCTGGCGCTGCATGGCGTCGCGCCCTGGGGCGATCCAAAATCAAAGGAGCGGCCGGTGATTTACTTCCGGCCGCTCCTTGATGATCTTCGATCCTGGCTTTTTGCGCCCTAGCGGCGCCTGGATCAGCCCTGTCCGCCGGCCGCCTTCGCCACTTCGGCGGCGAAATCGTCGGCCTGCTTCTCGATGCCTTCGCCCAGCTGCATGCGGACATAGCCCAGCAGCTTCACCGGCGCGCCGGCCTTGTTGCCGACCTCGCCCAGGACCTGGGTCACCGTCTTGCTGCCATCGTGCACATAGACCTGCTCAAGCAGGCAGTTTTCCTTGGCATAGGTCTTGAGACCGGACGCCACGATCTTCTCGAGAACATTGGCCGGCTTTCCGGCATTCTTCTCTTCGAGGATTGCCTTTTCGCGCGCGATGGTGTCGGCCGGAACCCCCTCGAGGGTCATGGCAACGGGATTGGTCGCCGCGACATGCATGGCCAGCAGACGGCCGAAGGCCGCGAGCTCTTCCTTGTTCCCGGTCGACTCGAGCGCCACCAGAACGCCGATCTTTCCCATGCCGGGCGCGGCCTGGTTGTGCACGTAGGAACCGATCACGCCGTCCTTCACCGACAGCACGGCGGTGCGGCGCACGCTCATGTTCTCGCCAATGGTGGCAACCATCTCCGCCACATACTCGGCCACGGCATGGGACGAACCCGGATACTTCATGGTCTTGAGCTTCTCGCTGTCGCCGCCGGCGGCCAGCGCCAGCTTCGAGATCTCGGCTACCATGGCCTGGAACTTCTCGTTGCGGGCGACGAAGTCGGTCTCCGAGTTCACCTCGACCGCAGCACCGGTCAGCCCGCTCACCGCGATGCCGACGAGGCCTTCGGCGGCCACCCGGGTCGACTTCTTGGCGGCCTTGGCCAGACCCTTGGCGCGCAGCCAGTCGACCGCCGCTTCCATGTCGCCGTTGTTGGCCGACAGGGCGGCCTTGCAATCCATCATGCCCGCGCCAGTTTTCTCGCGCAGGTCCTTCACCATCGCTGCCGTGATCTCGGCCATGATTGTCCTCTTGCTCTTGAATTGGAACGAGGCCCGCGGCGTTGCGCGGGCCTCTCTGTATCAGTGTCGGCGATCAGGCCGGGATTTCTTCGGTGACCGGATTCTCGGAAGCGCCGATATCGACGCCCTGGCCCGACTGGGCGAGCGAAATGCCCTCGATGCAGGCGCGGCTGACAAGGTCGCAATACAGCGCGACCGCGCGGCCGGCATCATCATTGCCAGGGATCGGATAGGTGACACCGGTCGGATCGGAATTGGTGTCGATCACGGCGATGACCGGGATGCCGAGGCGATTGGCTTCCTTGATGGCCAGCTGCTCCTTGTTCGTGTCGATCACGAAGAGCAGGTCGGGCGTGCCGCCCATGTCCTTGATGCCGCCGAGAGCCTTGTCGAGCTTCTCCTTCTCGCGGCTCAACGTCAGCACCTCGCGCTTGGTGAGGCCCGAGCCCTCCTTCGACACCATGTCGTCGATGTTGCGGAGGTGCTTGATGGAGTTGGAGATGGTCTTCCAGTTGGTCAGCATGCCGCCGAGCCACCGGGAATTCACGTAGTACTGGGCGCTGCGCTTGGCGGCATCGGCGATCTGCTCGGAGGCCGAGCGCTTGGTGCCCACGAAGAGCACGCGGCCGCCCTTTGCCACCGTCTCGCTCACCGCCAGCAGGGCCTGATGCAGCAAGGGCACCGTCTGCGACAGGTCGATGATATGGATGCCGTTGCGGCTGCCATAGATATAGGACTTCATCTTCGGATTCCAGCGATGGGTCTGGTGTCCGAAGTGCACGCCAGCTTCGAGCAGCTGACGCATGGTGAATTCAGGCGCGGCCATGCGATCTTTCCTTTTCCGGTTGATCCGCCGCGGGGCAAGTGGCCGGTTTCCCGGCACCGGATGGATCAGGCGCTATGTGGAGGCCGAAGCCTCGTGCGCCAGAGCCGAACCCCGCGTGTGAGTTAAGTTACGGGCGGGCCTATAGCGCCGCAGCGCAGCAAAGGCAAGCCCCTCTCCTGCCCCTGGGGAATTGCTGCCCTTTGCCCTAGATCTTCCGGGCCATGGTCAGGCCGTCGCAGATGGGCACCATGCAGATCTCCACCCGGGAGTCGGCCATCACCTTCTGGTTGATGGCCCGGATGGCCTCGGTATCCGCGCTGGTGACGCCGGGGTCGGCGACATCCCCACCCCAGAGCACGTTGTCGATCAGGATCAGGCCACCCTGGCGCAGCAGCTTCAGCGCGCCCTCGTAGTAGGTGTCGTAGCCCGTCTTGTCGGCATCGATGAAGGCAAGGTCATAACTCCCGGCCTGCCCGCCGGCGAGCAGCCTCTCGATCACCGCCTTGCCGCCGTCGAGGCTCAGGTCGATGCGGTCGGCCACCCCCGCCTTCTGCCAGTAGCGGCGGCCGATATCGGTCCACTCCTTGCTGACATCGGCGCAGGTGATGTGGCCCGCCCCCGCGAGGGCCATGGCCAGGGCGGAGTAGCCTGTGAAGGTGCCGAACTCGATGGCCTTGCGCACCCCCATGAGCTTCACCAGAAGTGCCATGAAGGCCCCCTGCTCTGCGCCGATCTGCATGGCAGATTCGCCCCCGAGCCGAGCGGTCTCCGCCCGCAACTCCTGCAGGATCGGCGCCTCCCGATAGGCATGGGCGGCGTAATAGTCATAAAGCGCGCCCGTCAATCCGATGGTCTTGCCTGCCATGCGATGCACTCCCTGTATCCGGGCTGTCTTCTCCGCCATCTGGTGGACATCCGCAAGGGCGCGGCGGTCACCCGTCCTGGCGCGGCACCTGGACGAAGCGCTGGTAGAGCCAGCCGATCCCGACCAGACAGAGGCCAAGCCCCACAAAACTGGCAATGCGGAACAGGCCCTCCAGATTCGAAAGGTCAAGGATGAAGACCTTCAGCACGACCAGCGCCATGACCGCCAGCCCACCGAGGCGCACGAACTGCCGGCCCAGCCGGATGCCGGCAACGAACAGCGCCAGGGCGAAGACGAGCCATACCGCCGAATAGGCATAGGACTCGGCGGCGCTCAGGGAACTCATCTGCATGATGGCCCCCTGATAGACGCGCTTGGTCTGAAGCGTCACGTAGACGAAGGCCAGCAGCAGCGAGAGCACGCCCGCTGCGGGCTTCAGCCGCTCCCAGCCCAGCACTTCAAGGCGGCGCGCGATCAGGGCAATGAGGATCGCCGGAGCAAGGTAGCCAAGGAGTAGCGCGTTGAAGGCAATGTTGCCGGGAACCGGCGCCTCGGTCAGTGCCGGATTGAAGCGGACCAGGCTGAACAGGAAGATCGCGGCAACCGCTGCCGCGATCAGCACGCGGGCGCCCCAGCTGGCAATGAACGATGAATAGAGCCTCTGCCGATGCATGAGGCCGTAGGCGGCGCCCAGCCAGGTCAGGATATGCGCCGACATCTCGAGGAACTGTGGCTCGTCGTAGAGATAACCGCCGCCGATCAGTACGCGGATCTCCAATGAGATGAGCGAGATGAAGAGGCCGAGGCTGATGCCCTCGAGCGCGGCGGCCGACCGCGCGTGTCCGGTTCCGCGAAGCCAGCGGCTGGCGGCGACGAACAGCGCTGCTGGCACGCCATAGCCGTAGACGATCCAGTGCTGGCCCAATGGCAGATTTCGGTCGTCGGACCACAGCTCACGCGACACGAAGAGACGCAGTGTCGTCAGTGATGCCAGGGCAACCGCGATGGGGCCAAGAAGCCGCGCCGTGAGAACGCCGGCCGAAAGCGCATAGGCTGCGGCAGCGGCGGCGATGGCCATGGTAAGCCAGACGCCATCGAGGAGCCGGTCGAGCAGGAAGACGATGAGCGCAGCCGCGCCGGCGGCGAGGATGCCCGCGGCGTGGTTCTCCGCCTCGCCCGCCGGTGCGCCCCGCAGCCTGAAAGTGCCGGCAAGGAGAGCGACCGACAGGGCAAGGGCGATCACGCTCCAGCTGGAGTTGGCGAGGAGGCTGTCGACGCGGGCCCATGCCCCCCATACGAAGAAGAAGGCTCCGGCGGCCGCGAGCAGCGACCAGAAGACAGGCGCGGACCGTTTCAGCGACCCTGCCAATCCGAGCACGGTCGCCGCTGCTGCCGAGCCCAGCATCCAGAAAAGATATGTGTTGCCGCCAGGGCCGGGGATGCTGACCCAGAAGCCACGCTCGTCGAAGGCCACGTCATGGAAAGCCGCCTCCGGCCAGGCCACCAGCACGACCAGCATGATCAGACCGGCAAGAGGTGCCAGCAGCGCGAGACCCGGCTTGAGCCATGCCAGCGCGACCCAGCCGAGTGCGGCCGCAGCCATGAGGATGAGCGCTACCGTGGAATGGCTGGTCTCGTTGACCAGGAGCGCCAGCAACACGACCTGTACTGACAATCCCACCAGCGCGATGCGCAGGGCCTGGCTGATGCTGGACGGCGTCAGCAGCTGGCCGCTGCCCTCCTTCAGGATGCCCCGTCCCTCGAGCCCGAAGACAGCAAGGACCGTCAGGGCATGAATGAAGAGTCCGACCGGCCAGACGTCTGCAGGCTCGAAGGGGCCGCCTCTGATCCACAGCACGGTCCAGGCCGCGGCACCCGCGATGGCGCCATAGCCCAGCCACCACCAGGTCCGGCCCCGCAAGGTTGCAAAGCTAGCGGCGGCGATCACCAGCAGATAGGCAAAGAAGCTCCAGGCCGACGGATCCTCCGAGGGAATGAGCGCCGGCGTGACGAAGGATCCAAGAAGACCCAGGGCGGCGATGAGCGGCCCTTGCCAGCGCGACAGCGCGAGTGCCCCAATGCCGATGGCGGCAAGTCCCAGGAACGCCGGGAGCCCGCCGATGATCTGGTAGAGCGCGTAGGCCGCATAGATGCTCGCAAAGAGGGTGGCGAGGCCTGCGGCGGAAAGCGCGGCCGGCACATAATCGCCCGCGGCCACAATGCCCCCTGGCGCCCGGCGCCGCACGAATTCTCCCACCGCCACAAGACATGCGCCGGCCAGCAATCCAAGCAGGATCTGCAGCGTGGGCGAGATCAGACCATTGTCATAGGCGTATTTGACGAAGAGCAGACCGCCAATGGCGATCGCGATGCCGCCGATCCACACGAACCAGCGCGACGCAAGCTGCTGCTCCATGTCGCGCGATGGTGCGGGCGGCGGCGCTGCGATTTCGGTTTCCGGTTCCGGCGCTGTGGCCTGGTCCTCTGCGACGACGGCCTCGACCGGCGCGGTGCTGGCCATGTCCAGCGCGGCGGCCGGTTCGGCTGTTGCCGCCACAGGCCTGGCGTCCTCCGGCTTGGCAACGTCTTCCCCGACACGTTCAACTGACTTGAGCGCCTCGAGCTGGAGCTTCAGCTGCGCAATCCGTGTTTCGAGCTTGCCAATCCTGTTGAGCGCCATAAGCGTCAGGACGAAGGCCGCCACCGCGATCAGACCGCTGAACCCGTCCATTCAATCTCCCCGGCCCCGACTCAGGGCCTTAGCTTGCCATGGATCGACGAAACTGGGAAAAGCCCGGCCATGACGCCCCGCACCGAGATCGGACTTGCCCCTCGGCCCGACTTGCCGGTCGCCTGGGAGATTTCGCCCGGCCTGACCACCTATCCCGATGCGCTGGCGCGCATGGATTTCCACGTCGCGGCGATCGCGCGGGGCGAGGCGCAGGAACGGATCTGGCTCGTGGAACATCCTCCGCTCTACACGGCGGGCACGTCAGCGCAGCCCGGAGACCTGGTGAAGCCGGACCGCTTCCCCGTCTACCAGACCGGGCGCGGCGGACAGTATACCTATCATGGTCCCGGCCAGCGCGTGGCCTATGTCATGCTCGACCTGAAACGGCGCGGCGGCGATGTCCGGGCCTTCATTGCCTCGCTGGAAGACTGGATCATCCGAACCCTCGCCAATCTGGGCGTGAGGGGCGAGCGGCGCGAAGATCGCGTCGGTGTCTGGGTGGCGCGAGGGCCGCGCGAGGACAAGATCGCGGCCATCGGCATCCGGGTCAGGCATTGGGTGAGCTTTCACGGCATCAGCATCAATGTGGCGCCGGATCTCTCGCATTTCGATGGCATCGTTCCCTGCGGCGTGCGCGAACATGGCGTGACCAGTCTGCGCGATCTCGGACTCAGCGCCAGCATGGATGATATCGACGCGGCGCTGCGCCGCGCCTTCGAGACGGTGTTCAGCCCGGCGAATCCAGCTTCTTGATGGGTTTCAATCCCATCTGCGCGCGCACGGCATTGATGAAGGGGCTGCAGGCGCCGCGCTCGAGATAGCCGTTAAAGGCAACGAAAGGCGAGGCGAGCTGGTTCTGCGGATAGTCCCTGTAGTACTTGGTGATGGCCTGGGCCATCATGCTGGCCTTGAGCTGCAGGGCCTCGCCGCACTGGCGCAGGCCCAGCGCACGGGCCGTGATGTTGTCGTCGCCGGCGACGAAGACGATCATGACATCAAAAATCGCCATGGCATATGCAGCTTGCCCGTCGGGGCCAAGCTGCTGCCAGGCGCGGTAATTGTCGATGAACCCGGCGCGCGCCGGCGTCTGTGCCGACAGTACCAGCATGATGGCGAAGACCGCCCGAACAAGACTTTTCATAGGTCACCCCTGAAGCTTCCTCCCATGTACCATGAAGGCCCCCGCCCCTGTCCATCGGCCTTGCGAATGGGAGTCTAATTGTGACTTGCATTGTTACGAATTAGTGCTATGTCAGTGTCGTTTTCAGGAGGACCCCATGAAGCTTTACTATTCCCCCGGCGCCTGCTCGCTCGCGCCGCACATCGTGCTGAACGAAATCGGCGCAAAGTACGACCTTGAAAAGGTGGATCTCGGCGCCAAGAAGACCGACAGCGGTCTCGACTTCCACACCGTCAACGGCAAGGGCTATGTGCCGACACTCGAAATTGCCAAGAACGAAGTGCTGACCGAGGTTTCGACCATCCTGCAGTATCTGGCCGATCACGCCGAGAAGGCCAAGCTGCTGCCGAAGTTCGGGAGCATGGAACGATACCGGGCCATGGAAAGCCTCAACTTCGTGGCTTCCGAGCTGCACAAGGGCATCGGCGGCCTGTTCAACAAGGCCATGCCGGAAGACGGCAAGAAGGCCATCATCGAGCGCGTCGAGAAGCGCCTCGGCTGGCTCGACGGCCAGCTTGCCAAGAAGCCCTACCTGCTGGGCGACGACTATTCCGTCGCAGATGCCTATGCCTTCACGGTGATCGGCTGGTGCCAGTATGTCGGCATCGACACAAAGCAGTGGCCGCATATCTCGGCCTTCATGGGCCGGGTCGGGGCAAGGCCGGCGGTGCAGGCGGCCATGAAGAAGGAAGGCCTGATCAAGGGCTGAGACGCCGCGAGAGGGTGCGGGCGCAAGCCCCGCCCTCTCTCCTTTCCTATGCGGTCGGGCGGATTTCGAAGCCGGCCAGGACCTGGCCATCCTCCGGTACCACGGCAACTGCCGTGACAACGGCGTGCCGCGGCCCCTGATGGCAGGCGGCGACCA
This sequence comes from Hyphomicrobiales bacterium, assembly GCA_046349195.1. Classification (GTDB taxonomy): domain Bacteria; phylum Pseudomonadota; class Alphaproteobacteria; order Rhizobiales; family Aestuariivirgaceae; genus Aestuariivirga. The sequence continues at coordinate 14,443 of JAXMCU010000018.1, read as the reverse complement.
TGGCCTTGACCCGGTCTTCCGGACCGGCAAACACGGCTTCAACCGCGCCGTCCCTGCGATTTCGCACCCAACCGGCAAGCTGGTGCCGGTCCGCCTCGCGCTTTGTCCAGGCGCGATAGCCCACGCCCTGAACGCGACCATCGACAGTGACTCGCACAACCGTCACTCGAACTCCATGATCACCGCATCGACGGCCAGGCTGTCGCCCTTCCGGGCATGCAGCTTCTTGATGGTCACGTCGCGTTCGGCCCGCAGGATGTTCTCCATCTTCATGGCTTCCACGATGGCAAGGGCCTCACCCGCCTTGACCTCCTGTCCTTCCGCAACCGCGATGGAAATGACCAGGCCCGGCATCGGGCACAGCAGCTTGTTGGACGTGTCGGCCAGGGCCTTTTCCGGCATCAGCTTCGCGAGCTCGGCTTCCCGCGCCGTATAGACATGGGCCTCGAGCACCACGCCGCGATAGCTCAGCTTGTACCCATTGGGTATGCGCCGCACCTGGACCGTGACGAGCCCGCGTCCGAGATCGGCCGAGAAGACCGGCGCGCCGGGCACCCAGCCGCAGGCATCGGCCAGCGCATCGGTATCTTCGGTGACCAGCACGTCGACGAAGGCGCTGCCCAGCTTGACGACGCGATTGCGGGCGAAGCTCACCTTGCCGCCGTTCATCTGTCCGGTGATCCTGCGCTTGCGCCGGTTCTCGATGTGATCCAGCAGCATGGCCACTTCGGCAAGCGTCCGCATGATTTCCGGCGTCAGGGCGTGGCCATGAAACCCATCCGGGAACTCCTCAGCGATGAAGCCGGTCGACAGCGCGCCCGACTGCCAGCGCGGATTCTCCATGATGGCCGAGAGGAAGGGCACATTGTGCTGGATGCCATCGATGTAGAAGGCATCGAGCGCGCTCGCCATCGCGGTGATCGCGGCAGAGCGCGTGTCCGCGTGGGTGCAGAGCTTCGCGATCATCGGATCATAGTAGATGGAGATCTCGCCGCCCTCGAAGACGCCCGTATCGTTCCGCACCGTGATTCCGTGTGCGGATTGTTCCGCGGGCGGACGGTACTTCACCAGCCGCCCGGTGGAGGGCAGGAAGTTGCGATAGGGATCCTCGGCATAGATGCGACTCTCGACCGCCCAGCCCTTCAGCGTCACGTCCTTCTGGCGGATCTTCAGCTCCTCCCCGGCGGCGACGCGGATCATCTGTTCGACCAGATCAATGCCGGTGACGAGCTCCGTCACCGGATGCTCGACCTGAAGCCGCGTGTTCATCTCGAGAAAGAAGAAGGACCGGTCCTGGCCCGCCACGAACTCCACCGTGCCGGCGGAGTCGTAGTTGACCGCCTTGGCCAGGGCGACGGCCTGTTCTCCCATGGCCTTGCGCGTCTTCTCGTCAAGCAGCGGCGACGGCGCCTCCTCGATGACCTTCTGGTTGCGCCGCTGGATGGAGCATTCCCGCTCGCCCAGATAGATGACGTTGCCGTGCTTGTCGCCCAGAACCTGGATCTCGATGTGGCGCGGGTTGACGATGAACTTCTCGATGAAGACCCGGTCGTCGCCGAAGGACGACTTGGCCTCCGACCTAGCGCGGAGAAACCCCTCTTTCACCTCGACCGCCGCGTGGGCGATGCGCATGCCCTTGCCGCCGCCGCCGGCGGAGGCCTTTATCATCACCGGATAGCCGATTTCGCCTGCGATCTTCACGGCCTCGTCGGCATCCTCGATGATGCCCATGTAGCCCGGCACGGTCGAGACCCGGGCGGCTGCGGCGGCTTTCTTCGACTCGATCTTGTCGCCCATGGCGTCGATGGCGCCGGGATTGGGTCCGATGAAGGTGATGCCGGCCTCAGCCAGCGCCCGCGGAAAGGCCGACCGCTCGGACAGGAAGCCATAGCCCGGATGCACCGCCTCAGCCCCTGTCTTCCGGCAGGCCTCGACGATCTTCTCGATCATCAGATAGGACTGCGCGGCGGGCGGCGGCCCGATCGAGACCTTCTCGTCGGCCATCTCGACATGGAGCGCCCGGGCATCGGCGTCGGAATAGACCGCCACGGTCGCGATCCCCATGCGCTTGGCCGTGCGCATCACGCGGCAGGCGATTTCACCCCGGTTGGCGATCAGAATTTTCTTGAACATGGAACCCCTTAGCCAAGCTTGTGATGGGTTCTAGACCGCCCTGTCGCGGCGGGCAACGGGGGTGGGCTTCGCCCTTGGTCGAAGATTCCCGCAGACTTCAGGTCTGGATCGGCTATATGCCCGGCATGAGCGACGAGAATGACCTGATCTATGGCGTCCATCCGGTGATGGAGGCCCTGAAGAACCCGAAGCGGCGGCTGGTATCGCTGCGGGCTTCCAAGAATGCCGCCGACCGCCTCGCCGCGGAGATCGGACAGGCGCGCGTGCCCTGCGACATCGTCCATCCGAAGGAGCTTGACCGCAAGCTGGGGGCCGATGCAGTGCACCAGGGCCTGCTGCTTGAAGCCAAGCCCCTCGCCCAGCCGAGACTCGACCAGATCGAGAAGAGCGGCATCCTGGTGCTGCTCGACCAGGTGACCGACCCGCACAATGTCGGCGCCATCCTGCGCACCTGCGCCGCCTTCCGGGTCACCGCGCTGGTGACCACCGCGCGGCACTCGCCCGAAGGTTCCGGTGTGCTCTACAAGGCGGCGTCGGGCGCCTACGAACATGTGCCATACGTGAAGGTCACCAACCTCGCGCGGGCCATGGCGGAGCTGAAGGACTATGGCTTCCGCCTCGCCGGACTCGACAGCGAGGCACCCGGCCTCATCCAGGACATCGACCGCAGCCCACCGCTTGCCGTGGTGATGGGCGCCGAGGGCAAGGGCCTGCGGCAGCTGACGCGCGAAAGCTGCGACCACCTCGTGCGCCTCGACCTCGACGGACCGATCCGCAGCCTGAATGTCTCCAACGCCTGTGCCGTCGCGCTCTACGCTCTCACCCGCTGAAACCTGACGGACACATCAGCCGGCCGAAGGAGCCGGCGCGTCCTTTGCCGAGAGCACGGCCTGCGCGGCCGCAGCTGCCGGGGACTCCCCGCCCGCGACTTCGATCTTGGGCGCGGCAAACTTGATGCCTGCCTCCTGGAACGCCTTGCGGATCATCAGCCAGGCCTTGCGCTTCATGCCGAACTGTTCGCCAGGCTTGGTCATCATCTTGATGCGCAGCTCGATGCCGTAGTCCCCGAAGTTCTGGACGCCCTGCATCTTCAAGGGCTCGATCACGTGCGGGGCGAATTCCGGATCCGCCGCCAGGTCCAGGCCGATCTTCTTGACGATCTTGCGGGCCTTGTCGACATCGGTGTCGTAGGCCACCGAGATGCTGAACTTCTCCACCACCCAGTCGCGGCTCATGTTCTGCACCGCGCCCAGCTCGCCGAAGGGGACGGTCGACAGATAGCCACGGTGATGGCGGAGCTTGACCGAGCGCAGGCTGAATGATTCCACCGTGCCCTTGTAGCTCCCGCTCTCGATGTATTCGCCCACGCGGAACGCGTCGTCGAGGAGGTAGAACATGCCGGAAATGATGTCCTTGACCAGCGTCTGCGCCCCGAAGCCAATGGCCACGCCGACGACGCCGGCGCCGGCGATCAGAGGGCCGACCTGGACTCCCACCGCGGACAAGGCCATGAGCACCGTCATCACCACGATGATGGCGAAGATGATGTTCTGGAAGATGGGCAGCAGGGTGCGCATCCGAGCCTGCTGCGCCTTGGCCTCGCCCGCGCCATGACCGGTCTCGGCGCTCTCGGCGATCTTCTTCTCGACCAGCGCCTTGACGATGTTCCAGCCGATGTCCGCAGCCAGGAAGATGATTGCGGCATTGAGACCGCCGCGCAGCAGCTGCGTGGCGAAGCTGTTGTCCTGGGCCATGCTGGTCATGCCAAGGCCCCAGTACCGCGCCAGCAGCACGGATGCGGCGACGATGATGGTGACCCGGATGGCGCGCTCGACCAGCGTGATGGTGATTGGGGCGAATGGCCGCGCGTCTGTGCCCGGCTCCGGTGCCCGCATGGTGTGATGCACCGCGCGGCCCGCCAGATAGATGATCCCCGGAACCGCCACCGCGGTGAAGGCGAGCCAGAATGCAGTCCAGGCGCCCGCCATGCGGAGACCGAACAGGAGCACGAAGAAAACGGTCAGCAGCCAGGATATGGTGCGGGGGCTCCAGCTGCTGCCGCCGGCGAGCGCCGGCGTCGGACGCCGCCAGATCGCCGCCAGGATCATCAGCAGCAGCACGATGCTGGCGGGAATGCCCAGTGTCACGAGACTGTCCTGATCGAATCCCAGCGTCGCGAGCAGATTGAAGGTGACGTAGACGAAGACGAACCAGGTCACGATCCAGCCCGACCAGAAGTACCAGTGCGTGGCGCTCTGCGGGCTCATCGGCAAGACGCGCAGGTGATCCGCCGTCGGCAGGTTGAGATGGGGTGGCAGCAGAAGGGCGCGGCCCAGCATGAAGGTCAGACGCGATATGATCCCCACACTCAGATAGCCCAGCACCACCTCGCGCAGCAGCGGCGGCCATGTGAAGATGAGGAAGGCGCCGGCGCTTCCCACCACGAACACGCTGATCATGATGAAACTGTAGAGCAGCCTCGCGCCGAAGTTCTTCGTCCGCCCGCGCGGCGTGTCGAAGCGGTGCTGCTTCATCCAGGCGCGATAGGGCGCCATCAGCTTCCGGGTCACGTAGTCCAGTCCCATGCCGGCGGCGAGGAAGGCCACCACGAGACCTAGCACGCCCAGGACGCCCTGCTCCTCGAACTCGACGAGCAGGATGTTCCAGGCGCGGTCGAACTGGGCCGGCATCCGCGGCAAGGTCGACAGCACCCGGTTGAGGTGTTGTTCGATATATGACAGGGCGGCGGAGAGCGATGAACTGTCGATCAGATTGAGGGTCGGCTCGGCCTGTGGCTGGGCCTGGGACTGCGCTTCAAGCCAGGCCTTCACGGCCGGCTTGGACAGCAGCTTGACCAGCTCGTTGATCTCCTCGGGCGGCGGCTGCTGGGCCATCACGGGGGCCGCAGCTGGTGCCAATACGAGCAGACCTGCAATGACGGCAGCCAGCATGGACCGGACCCATGCGTGAAGAAACGCGTGCTTCATCAAGTCATTCCCAAGCCGCCCCGCGAAGACCCTATTCGAAGCCTCCAGGGCCAGCAAGAGTGCACCCCGCCTGCCGCCACGGTCGTTGGTCGGACAGGCCGCTTGCGCGGTAGGCCGATTTTCCGTATAGCCCGCAACGCGATGGCGTCGGGCATTGCAGCCTTTCTCGACTGTTTCGTCGTTGCGGAAAGTGGCGTGTTTGCCTTGCCCTGACACTGCGCGCGCAGCACCTGCTCACGGGTTGCATCGTCGGGATGCCGGCTTAGCTCAGTTGGTAGAGCACCTGATTTGTAATCAGGGGGTCAGGGGTTCGAGTCCCTTAGCCGGCACCAGCGCATCGTGTAACACCACAGACATCCGATGATTGTCTATGCGGGCTGATCCGACCATGACCCCATCGGGATTCGAGGCTACGCCTTTGGTTCAAAATTCAGCGCCACGCCATTGATGCAATAGCGGTGGTGCGACGGTGGCGGGCCGTCGTCAAAGACATGCCCGAGATGGGAGCCGCAGTTGGCGCAGTGAACCTCGGTTCTGGTCATCCCGTAACTGCGGTCGACGCTGGTTTCGACCGAACCCGGCACGGGTTCGGTGAAGCTTGGCCATCCGGTGCCGCTCTCGAACTTTCCTGCGGACCGGAAGAGTTCCTGCCCGCATCCGGCACATGAAAAAGCGCCATGGCGCTTCTCGACCAGTAGGGCGCAGCTCCCGGGTCTTTCGGTGCCGTGGCGGCGCATCACGTCATATTGCTCTGGCGTCAGCATGCGCCGCCATTCCTCGTCGGTCCTCTGAAGGGGGAAGTTTCTGCCCTGCTGCCTGTCGCTCACCATCCACCTCTCGTATTTCCTCCGCCATACTTAGCGCAAATCCCTGGCGGGGTCGCAGAAAATTGATTGACCGTGTGCTGACAAGCCGCCACTTCCGGTCCATTTTCGCGCCATGACACCATTCACCGACCGTGCCGGGCGCTTCTCGCGTCTCAAGACGCTGACCCTCGGCGGTCTGCTTTTGCCGGCGCTGTGGCTCACCTACCGCGCCCTCGCACGGGACCTCGGTCCATTGCCGATCAAGGAGGCCATGCTCTTCTGCGGCCTGTGGGCCATCCGCTTTCTGATTCTCGCCCTTGCGCTGACGCCGCTGCAGCGAATCTTCAGGTTGACCCGCCTGGCCCTGATCCGCCGCATGGTCGGATTGTCCGCCTTCTTCTATGCCCTGGCGCATCTGGTTCTCTATGTCGCGACCCTGAAATTCGACCTGCTGTCCGCCGCGCGGGAAATCGTGCTGCGGTACTATCTTGCCATCGGCTTCGTCGCCCTGCTCGGGCTTGCCGCTTTGGCCGCCACGTCGACGGATGGGATGGTGAGGCGGCTCGGCCGGCGCTGGCGGCTGCTGCACGCGTCGGTCTATGGCATTGCCGCGCTCGCCCTCTTGCACTTCCACATGCAGTCGAAGATCGACGCGAGCCAGGCCACGCTCCTGGCCGGGGCCTTCATCCTTCTCATGCTCTACCGTCTCGCCATTCGCCTTGGCCGGCCCCTCGCCCCTGCCCTGCTCCTGGCACTTGCCGCATTGGCATCGGTCCTGACCGCGGCCACCGAGTTCACGTGGTACGCCACATTGACAGGCGTCGATCCCTGGAAGGTGCTGCAGGCAAATCTTGTCCTCTCCCTCGGCCGCCCGGCACTGTGGGTTTTCACCGTCGGCGCGCTCGTCTCCCTGCTGGCCGCCGTGGCGTCGTGGCGTCCGGTCCTGACCCGGCGATCCGGCCCGGCCGTTTCCTCCTGACGCGACGGCGCCGGAGGCGGGGGAGTTTCCCTCAGGCGCAAGCAATGCCAAGATCACCGGAGTTTATGCATGAGCACCGGGGAGGACCGCATCTTGACGAAGGGCGTTGCAAGACTTTTATCTGCTGCCGCAGCGACGTGCCTGTTGGCTACGGCGGGCTTCGCGCAACAGGGAGGCACAACCAGCGGAGCCGACCTGCGGAACTTCTGCGCGCAGCCTCCCGACAGTCCGATGCATGGCGCCTGCGCGGGTTACATCGTGGCCATCAGCGAAATCACGCCGCGTTGCGACGACGGGGCCGATGGACCGCGGTTTCGCGTTCCCGAAGACGGCCTCACCCGCGCGACGCTCATCGAGGCCGTGACCCGGCACCTGGACAGCGCGACGGACGTTGAATTGGACAAGGAGGCGCATGGTCTGGTTCGGGACGCCCTCGCGGCCAGTTTTCCCTGTGAGTGATCCGCCCCTCCCGCACCCCGCTGGCCAGGGGCCGCGGCCGACCTCGCCGACAGGCACGAAGACCGTGCCGGCCGTGGGGGCTGGCACATGAGCAGCGCGCAGCCCGTGACAATTCTGCGCGAGATGGGCGAACAGGATCGCCCCGACGTGCTGGCGCTGTTCGGCGAATTCATCCGGCACGAGGCCGGTCTCGACCCCGCCATCGCGCCCTTCGTCCAGGACCGGACCGATGACCCGGACGAGGCTGCAAATTATCTCGCCTATTGCGAGGCTCTGGTCGGAAAGACAGGTGGCGCGCTGGTCGTCGCCCTGCATCGTGGCGAGATTGCCGGCTTTCTGTGCTGGTCGATCGGTACGGACGGTCCCTTCGTGCGTCCGGCATTCCGGCGTGTGGGCGAGATCGCCTTCGTCATGACTGGCGAAGGCCATCGGGGCCAGGGCATCGGCAAGCTGCTGATGGCGGAGGCCGAGCGCCTGACCAGGGCTGCAGGCTGCAACCGGCTTTCGCTGATGGTGATGGCTGGAAATCGCGATGCGATACGTCTCTACGAGCGGCTGGGATTCGAGACGCGGGCCTACAAGATGCTCAAGCGGGTCTAAATCGATTGCGTTCAAATCTCAGGCTTTTCAACACGAACATTCGTTCGCTGTGTGCATGACCACGCCTTGGTCGCGCTTGCTCCCCGCAACATCATCCTGCATGAAGACAGCGTGTCGGAGCGGAACATTCCACGATGAGCGAGTCACTGACCACCACACTTCCGAGGGAGACTCAGTCCGAGGCGCAGCAGAAAGCCACCTATTCCTGCTCACCGGGTCTCGCCGCATTTCTGGCAACACATGGAATGTCGGTTGCACTGTCTTCCTACCAGTCAGGCAAATTCTATCTCCTCGGCCGCAACGCCAAGGGCGGACTCAATGTCCATGAGCGCTACTTCCAGAAGGCCATGGGGCTTGCCACGGCGCCGGGCCAGATCGTGTTGGCCAGCCTGTTCCAGATCATTCGATTCGAGAATGCATTGAAGCCCGGCGAGCTGGTCAACCAGATCTATGATGCCTGTTTCGTGCCACGCCTCTGCCACGTCACGGGCGTGCTCGATGCCCACGATGTGGGCATCACCGAAGACGGAGGTGTCATCTTCGTCAATACCCGCTTCAACTGTCTCGCCGGGCCTTCGACCGTTCACAGCTTCACGCCGGTTTGGAAGCCGCCCTTCATTTCCCGGATCATCGACGAGGACCGCTGCCATCTGAACGGACTGGCCATGGACCGAGGCCGGCCGCGCTACGTCACCGCCGTCAGCCGCTCCGACACGATCGATGGCTGGCGGGACCGGCGCGCCGACGGCGGCGTGATCGTGGATGTCGAGCGCAATGCGGTGGTCTGCGAGGGACTCTCGATGCCGCATTCGCCGCGGCTGTATAACGGCAGGCTCTGGGTGCTCAACTCGGGCTCGGGCGAGCTGGGACAAGTTGAGATGAGCGGCTCCGGGGGCAGCTTCAAGCCGCTGGCCTTCTGTCCGGGCTTCGTGCGCGGCCTCGCCTTCCACGGCAGATACGCCTTCGTGGGCCTCTCCAAGCCGCGCTACCAGCGCTTCGAGGGTCTGGCGCTCGACCGTCGACTTCAGGAGAAGAACTCGGAAGCCTGGTGCGGCCTGCAGGTGATCGACCTCACGACGGGCGCCTGCGTGCAGTGGTTCCGCATCGATGGCGCCGTGGGGGAACTCTATGACGTGGCCATCGTGCCTGGCTGCATCCAGCCCATGGCATTGGGCTTTGCCAGCACCGACATCCTGTCTTTCATCACCCATGAACCGTTGGGGGCACATACATGACCAAGCTTCACGCCGGATCATGCCAATGCGGCGATGTCCGTTTCGAGGTGACCGGCGACTTCGACGGTTTCTTTCTCTGCCATTGCTCGCGCTGCCGGAAGGATACAGGCTCCGCCCATGCGGCAAACCTGTTCTCGTCGTCTGCAAAGCTGGCCTGGCTCTCGGGCGCCGACAGGGTTCAAACCTACAGGGTGGCCGACAGCCGTCACCAGAAGAGCTTCTGTTCCACCTGTGGTGCCGCCCTTCCGCGCTTGCAGATGGGCGGCAGCCTGCTGGTGGTGCCGGCAGGAAGCCTCGACACGCCCACCGGGATCAGGCCCAGCGCCCATATCTTCTGGGCCAGCCGCGCCGGCTGGGACGAGCATCTCGCGGACCTCCCGCGGTTCGATGAACTGCCGGGCTAGTTCGACATCTCGCCAGCGGGCTTCTGCGCATCCTTGGCGCCGCAGTTCACCTTGACCGACACCCATTGCGAGGGAAGGTCCTGGCCCTTCACGGTGACGGTATAGGAGCGCTCGATCGACTGCGAATAGAGATACTCCTTCGACCAGCGCTTGGCGTAGCCGCCCTGAGTCTCGCCCACCTCGACCGAGGCATTCTGCTTCTCGCCATCATGGCGGCGCAGCGTGAAGTTCACCTTGCCGGGCTTGTTGGTATGGAACTCGGCGATGAGCTTCACCGGCTTGCCGCACATTGGCTTTGCCGGAAGCGTATAGAGCTTGAGTTCCGTGACCTTCAGCGGTTCGCTCGGCACGCGGCTGGGCATGGCGGCACAGGAAACCGTCATGGGCATTGTCACCACCCTGGTCACCTGCTTGGCCCCCTTGCTGCTCCCAGCTTCCAGCACTTCGCCTTTCTTCGCATAGTAACGAATGAAGGTGAAGGTTGCGGTCAGGTCTCTGACCACCTTCTTTCCGGGCTGGGCATTCTTGGCGCAAAAGCCTGCGAAGTTTCCAGTATACGCCGAGAGGAAACTGGCGGGAAACGTGATGGAGTCAGAGTGCGACCAATCGCGCTTGGTCGGCATCGTCCCGTTCAGGACCTTGCCGCCCTTGCCGTTTGGAACGAGGGCGACGTCCTGCGCCCATACATAGTCGCGACTGATCGAACCGCTGGCCCTGAAACCCGTGGTGATGGCTTTGCGGTCCCACACGAAATTGCCGTCCTTGTATTCGAAGTTCATCGCGGGCTTCGCGAACTGGTTGGTGACGATGTCAAAGTCGAGGCTCGCGGCCTGGGCCGGCATGGCGGCGAGGCAGGTTCCGGCAGCGATGGCAAGTGAGGCAAAGGTCCTGAGCATCAGGGTCTCCCACGTGGTTTGCAGGGCGTGATGCCCTTGCTGATGGCGCGATACTGCCACTTGCCACCTGAACTCAACCGGAAGGCGTTGTTCATCTCCGGTTCAGCCGGAAGGCGCGGTTGATCCTGTTCTCAGGCAGGTCTACATAGGGCAATCCTCAACCACCCGAGTCCTGCCCATGACGATCTCGCGCCGCGCCTTGCTGACTTCTGCCCTGGCTGCGGGCCTTCTGCCTGCCACTTCAGCCCTTGCCCAGGAGGCCGAGCCGTTTCCGGTCAAGGACGAGTCGAACAAGGTGGACTACAAGTTCCGCCGCCGCGATGTGGAATTCGACACCGCGGAACCGGCGGGAACGGTTGTGGTGGATCCCAAGAAGAAGTTCCTCTACCTCGTCTTGGGAGGCGGCCAGGCCACCCGTTATGGCGTGTCCGTGGGAAAATACAGCAAGTCCTGGACCGGCGAGGTGGTGATCAAGCGCATGGCGAAGTGGCCGGTTTGGACCCCAACACCGGAACACATCGCCGCCATCCCGGCCCTGGCGAAGCATCTGAACGGCATGCCCGGCGGCCCCGACAATCCCATGGGCGCGCGCGCCATGTACCTCTATGAGGGGGAGATCGACACGGTGAACCGGATCCACGGCGCCGCCAAGGTCAAGGACATCGGGCACAATGCGACAGCTGGCTGCATCGGGATGCTCAACGTCGATGTCATCCACCTCTATGACCGCGTGCAAATCGGCACGCGGGTGGTGATGCTCTAGCGACCGTCAGTTTCAGAAATAGGCATAGACGACCGCCAGCACGGCCGCCGTCGCCGCAGCGATGGCCAGGACCCAAATGACGTCGCCGAGATGAAAGCCAGCCGACGGCTCGTCGAGCGACAGATAGTCTTCCTGCACGCCTGCAGCCTCCTCGACCGTGCTGGGATGCACCGAGGACTGCGGAACATTTGCTGGTTGATAGCGGCCAAACGCCATCGATTTCGCTCTCCCTCTCAGCGAGCCTGCTGTCATCCTACAGGACATGTCCTTAACGGTAGATTATCCCCAGGTCATATCCTTGGCCCCTTGCCACTGTTGTGACAGGCGGGCCTATGCCTGCAGCGGAACGGCACGCCTCTTGCCGCTTGCAGTGTTGCGCAGCCCCCGGGACGCGGGCCGCAGTGGAGGGAGACGACACTCATGGCAAAACTCACGGTTGCATCCACGATCGACTTCTCGGGTCAGGCCTTGCTTGGCATCGATGAAATCGACTTCATCAATCCGGCCGCAAGCAATGCTTCTGCAACGTTTTCTGGCATGCAGCTGGGCCTGCCCCGAATCTCGCCGCAGGTGCTGGTCGATGGCAGCGCGGGACACAATGCCATCTTCGTCAACGGAACCGGCCTGACCGTCGACCTTTCGGGATGGCGATTCGCCAACTGGGAGGCCATCGACACTGTTCAGATTCGAGGCACTTCCTTGGCCGAAACCCTGAACGGGTCGTCCCAGAATGACACAATCCTTGGACTTGGTGGCGGCGACCGGATCAACGGCGGAGCGGGCGACGACATCATCGAAGGCGGTACCGGACTGGACCGCATGGACGGCGGGACCGGCTCGGATACCTTGAGCTACCGGGCTTCGTCGGCGGCAGTCACCATCGACCTCGCCACCGGCCGGGCGACAGGTGGCGATGCCTTTGCCGACTCCTTCGTGAATTTCGAGAATGTGTCCGGCAGTGTCTTCGGCGACAGTCTGACGGGCAATTCCGCCGCCAATGTCCTGAGCGGCGAGGCGGGCAATGACCGCCTGAGCGGTGCAGGAGGCAACGATGTCCTGTTTGGCGGCGATGGCCGCGACACACTCACCGGCGGCAACGGGGCGGACAGCTTCGTCTACACCGCGATCGGCCAGTCGCCCGTCGGCAGCAACCGCGACCTGATCACCGACTTCAGCCAGAGCCAGCACGATCTCATCGATCTTGCGGCCATCGATGCGATCAGCAGCAGCACAGCCGATGACAGCTTCACCTTCATCGGAACCGCCGCCTTCACGGCAGCCGGCCAGGTCCGCTACCTCATCAGCAACGGCCAGACGATCATTCAGGTCAACGTGGACAACAATCTCGCGCCCGACATGGAAATCGCCCTGAGTGGAACCAGGGTGATGGCGGCGGGCGACTTCATACTCTGAGTCCGGCCGCCGCCCTAAACCTCTGCTTTCATTGACATCGGGGGCCAAACTCGGTAGCGGGCAGGCGATCAGACAGTCACGGACGGTGAACCATGATGAACGCAATGTCTCTCCTGCGCGGCGCGACGCTGGCCATTGGCCTCGCGCTGGCCATTTCCGGCCCGGCGGCGGCCAAGGGTCTCGGCGGCAATCTGCATGGATCGGAATGGGGCTTTCGGGGCGATCCGCAAGGCGCCGAGCGCTTCGTCCAGTTCGGCGGTGGAAACCGGGTCACCGGCTCCGGTGGATGCAATCGCTTCTCGGGAACCTTCCAGCATACCGATGACGACCTGACCGTCGGTCCGCTCGTCTCGACCCGGCGCGCCTGCCCGCCCGAGGTGATGCAGCGCGAGCAGGATTTCTTCAAGCTGTTCGAACAGGTGCGTTCCGCCGATGCCACGCACCTGGAACTGGTCCTGAAGGATGGCGACGGCAAGGTGCTGGCCACCCTGCAGCGCCGTGACCCCGATTGATCACGCCTTGGCGCCGGCCTCCTCGGCCGGCTTCAGCTGCACGCTCTCGCCGCAGCCGCAGGCCGAAATCTGGTTCGGATTGTTGAAGACGAATCCAGACTTGAGCGTGGTTGCCTGATAATCCATCTCGGTGCCAAGCAGGAACATCATGGCCTTGGCGTCGATCAGGACCTTCACGCCCTTGTCCTCGACGACCTCGTCGAAGGGCTTGCGGTCCTCGGCCCATTCCATGGTGTATTCCATGCCGGCGCAGCCGCCGTTCTTGACGCCGATACGCAGGCCCAACACCGGCTTTTCGGCCTTTGCCATGATCTGGCGGACGCGGTCTGCAGCCGCGTCGGTCAGGGTCATGACCTGGGGGCGTGGACGGGGTGTAGCTGTAGCCATGTGCAATCCTACCACATATTGAGCGCGACGCGCGCTTCATCGGACATGCGACTGTGATCCCAGGGCGGATCGAAGACGATGGTAGCCTTGCAGCTTGCCACGCCCGGCACCGAGGACACGGCATTCTCCACCCAGCCCGGCATGTCGCCGGCCACGGGGCAGCCCGGCGCGGTCAGCGTCATCTCGATCGCCACGTTGCGGTCGTCGTCGATATCGACCTTGTAGATGAGGCCAAGCTCGTAGATGTCCACGGGAATTTCGGGATCATAGACGGTCTTGAGCGCCGCCACGATGTCGTCGGTCATGCGTGCCAGTTCGTCGGCCGGGATGGCCGAGACATCTGGCGCCTGGTCGGCAGCATCCACGGCTGGCTGGGTTGCGGCGTCCGTCATCCGAATATCCTCCGGGCAGAGATAAGCGCTTCCGCCAGGACATCAACCTCTTCGAGGGTGTTGTACATGGCGAAGGAGGCGCGGCAGGTGGCCGTGACGCCGAAACGCTGCAAGAGCGGCTGGGTGCAGTGCGTACCGGCCCGGACCGCAACACCGGCACGGTCGATCACCGTGGCGACGTCGTGGGCATGGGCACCTTCCATCGTGAACGAGACGATGGCACCCTTGTTCCTCGCGCGGCCGAAGATGCGCAGGGAATTGATCTCGGCGAGGCGGGCCATGGCATGGTCGCGCAGCTTGCCCTCGTGGGCCGCGATCTCGCCAAGGCCGACGCCCCTCATGTAGTCCAGTGCGGCACCAAGGCCGATGGCCTGGACGATGGCCGGCGTCCCCGCCTCGAAACGGTGCGGCGGATCATTGTAAGTCACCGTGTCGAGGGTCACTTCATTGATCATCTCGCCGCCACCCTGGTAGGGC
>JAXMCU010000017.1:0-79475 GCA_046349195.1 Hyphomicrobiales bacterium | reverse complement strand
CGAGTTTGCCTGAGGAACCGCCATGACCGATCTCGCTCCCGTGCTTGCCGCCGCCGACCAGGACTTCGACCAGAGCCTGGAACGGCTCTTCGATCTGTGCCGCATCCCGTCGATCTCGACCGACCCGGCCCATGCGGCCGATTGCGCGCGCGCCGCGGCTGCCATTGTCGCCGACCTTTCGGCCCTTGGTTTCGAGGCAAGCGTACGGCCGACACCGGGACGCCCGATGGTCGTGGCGCACTACACCCCGAAGTCGGCCACGGCCAAGACGCCGCATGTGCTGTTCTACGGCCATTACGACGTCCAGCCCGCCGACCCGCTGGAACTCTGGACGACCCCGCCATTCGAGCCGCAGCGCCGCAAGGACAAGGATGGAGTCGAGCGCCTCTATGGCCGGGGAACGGCCGATGACAAGGGGCAGTTCATGACCTTCGTCGAGGCCGCCCGGGCCTGGATCCGGGCGACGGGCTCGCTGCCCATCAAGGCCACTTTCCTGATCGAGGGCGAGGAGGAATCCGGTTCTCCGTCGCTCGTGCCCTTCCTCAAGGCCAACCGCGCCGAACTGTCCTGCGAGGTGGCCTTCGTCTGCGACACCAACATGTGGGACGCCCGGACTCCGGCCATCACCACGCGGCTGCGCGGACTGGTGCACGAGGAGGTCACCATCACGGGGCCGCGCATCGACCTGCACTCCGGCATGTACGGCGGGCCCGCGATGAATCCCGTCCGTGTGCTGAGCAAGGTGGTCGCGGCGCTCCATGACACGTCCGGCAAGGTCACCATTCCCGGTTTCTATGACGGCGTCGCTCCGCTGCCGCCCGCGATCAGGAAGCAATGGAGGGCGCTGAACTTCTCGGACAGGAAGTTCCTCAAGGATGTGGGGCTGTCGGTTCCGGCGGGAGAGAGGGGCAAGAGCGTGCTGGAGCAGATCTGGGCGCGGCCCACGGCCGAGGTCAACGGCATCTGGGGCGGATACACGGGGGCCGGCACCAAGACTGTCCTGCCGTCACAGGCCCATGCCAAGTTCACCTTCCGTCTGGTCGGCAAGCAGAAGCCGGAGAAGGTCCTCAAGGCCTTCCAGAAATTCGTGAAGGACCGGATCCCGAAGGACTGCAAGGTCACGTTCTCCGGCCGCGGCGGCGGAAGCCCCGCCACCGAGATTCCGGAGGACAATCCCTGGATCGCGCGGTCGGCGGCGGCGCTCAAGGCCGAATTCAGGCGCGACGCGGTGCTGATGGGATCGGGCGGATCCATCCCGATCTGCCGGTCCTTCAAGGACATTCTCGGCATGGACAGCGTGCTGGTGGGGTTCGGCCTGAATGATGACGCCATCCACAGCCCCAACGAGAAGTACAACCTCTCCAGCTTCCAGCGCGGCATCCGCAGCTGGATCAGGATCATCGGCGGGCTAGCGACATGATGGTCCGCGATCCCGTTTCCGTCGTTCGCCACTATCACGACGTTCTCAACGCCTACGCGGCGGAGGCCGTGGCCCCCTTGCTGGCCGCGACGGCTGAATATCATTCTCCCAGCGTCGGGGTCATCGCGGGCCGGGACGCCATTCTCGCGGCAATGACCGGCTATTTCGCGGAGTACCCGGATCAGGTCGCCGTCGATGATTCGATCGAGTTGGTGCGGCCCGGCGTCGTGCGCTGCGTCTGGCGGCTGAAGGCGACGTCCCGCTCCACCGGCAAGCCCTATGTGCGCAAGGGCATCGAACACGTCACGGTCGGCGCCGATGGTCTGATCCACCGTGTCGAGGTGTCCGACCTGTGATCGCCCAGATCGCCATCGGCTTTCTCGTCATTGCGATCACCGTGGCCTTCCAGGCGGAAATGCTGGCCTTTCTCAACCGGCGCATCGAAGCGATGATCCGCTTCGAGCGCCGAGTACTGCGCCGCTATGCCAACACGGGCGTGATCATCACGACCGTGCTGTTCATCCTCGGCGTGCAGCTGGTCAATGTGACGGTCTGGGCCGTGACGTTCCTGCTGGTCGGCGCCATCGACAGTTTCGAACCGGCGCTCTACTTCGCGCTGGTCTCCTTCACGACGGCGGGCTACGGCGACATCACGCTGAGCCACCACTGGCGGATCCTGTCCGGCCTGACGACGGCGAACGGCTTCCTGATGTTCGGCTGGTCGACCGCCTACATGGTCGAGCTTGTGCGCCGCACGGCCTAGCCGATCTTGAAGCCCGTGATGTGGCCGGGCGGTTTCAGCCCGGGAATGAGGCGCGGATCGTCCGTTGGCGGAAGAACCTGCATCTTGACGGGGATCAGGCCCGCCCAGATCGGCAGCGCGTAGTCCTCCTCGTCGTCGCCCGGCGGGCCGGTGCGGACCTTGGCCGAGCATTCGTCGAGATCGAGGGCCAGAACCGTCGTCGCCTTCAGCTCCTTGGCGGTCACCGGGCGCAGCATGTCCCATCGTCCTGGCCAGAGCTGTTCGGTGAAGTTGCGCAGGCGCAGTTCCTTCTCCGCCGGATCGGTGATCTTGCGAGCCGTCCCGAAGGCCATCACCGAACGGTAGTTGCAGGAATGGTTGAAGGCCGAACGCGCCATCACGAAGCCGTCGATGATGCTGACCGTGACGCAGACCTCGGCATCCTCACAGCTTTCCAGCATGCGGCTGGCCGAGGAACCATGCCAGTAGATGCTGCTGCCCTCGCGCCATTGCAGCGTGGTCGTGACGAAGGGCGCGCCCTTGAAGATGTAGCCGACATTGCAGATCGGCATGGCATCGAGGATGCCATGGACGGTTTCCGCGTCGTACTTGGCGCGCTTGTTGAGGCGCTTCACGCGGGTGCGTTCGCTGGGGGCGGCACTCATGGATGACTCCTGTTTGCGCAACCACATAGGCTAGGGTATGGTCCGGCTGAAAGGACCATGTTTTGCCGTTATGAGCAGACCACTTTTGGGAACATCGGCCAGCGAACTTGGCGTCGATCGCGCTGACGCCGAACCGCTCCATTCCCAGATCGCGCGCCAGATCAGGGCCTTGGTGCTGGCTGGCCGGCTGCGGCCACAAGCCAGGCTGCCGTCGACTCGGGCGCTGGCCGATGAACTCCGGGTTGCCCGAGCGACCGTGGTCGAAGCCTACGGGCAGCTGCTGGGCGAAGGCTATCTCGAGACCCGCTCGGGCTCCGGCACCCGGGTCGCGGCGGAACTTCCCGAGTCGCTGCTGACGGCCGCCACCCCGCGCCAGCCACGAGTCGCTGCCGGCGCAGCCGCCCGGCGCGAGCCGGCCCGGCCCTTCCGCTATGGACTCGTCGACTGGGAGAACTTCCCGCACGACGAATGGGGACGCCTGCTCGGGCGCTTCTGGCGCAACCCGCCGGTGACGCTGCTTGAGCACAACGATGTCTTCGGCTGGATGCCGCTGCGCGAGGCCATTGCCCGCCACCTCTACGAATGGCGGGGCATCTCCTGCGATACTTCGCAGGTCATCGTGACCGCGGGAGGCGTCGATGCCTTCGATCTCGTGGCGCGCGCGGTGTTGAAGGAGGGAGACCGGATCTGGATCGAGGAGCCGGGCTATCCCACCGCGCGGCGTGTCTTCGCCCAGGGCGGCGTGACGGTGGTGCCGGTTCCGGTCGACAACGAGGGGCTCGTGGTTGCCGCCGGTCGCGCTGCGGCACCAGGGGCGCGGGCCGCTTTCGTCACGCCGGCGCGGCAGTATCCCACCGGTGTCACCATGCCGCTTGCCCGGCGCCTTGAATTGCTGGACTGGGCCGCCGAGGCCGGCGCCATCGTCATCGAGGACGACTACGACAGCGAATACCGCTATGTCGGCCGGCCGCTGCCAGCGCTCATGAGCCTCGACAAGCGCGCCAGCGTCATCTACTCGGGCACCTTCTCGAAGGTCTTCTCACCCATCCTGCGCCTCGGTTATCTCGTCGTGCCGAAGACGCTGATCGAGCCTTTCTCGCAGGAGCGCGTCTCGCATGGCGCGCCTCCGTCGCTGATGGCGCAGCCGGCCCTTGCGAGCTTCATGTCCGGCGGCGCCTTCGCCGTGCACATCCGGCGCATGCGCCGCCTCTATGCCGCGCGGCGCGAGGCCCTGATCGCGGCGCTGAAGCCGGGCGACGGACGTCTGTTCAAGATCGAAGCCTCGCCGGCCGGTCTGATGCTGCTCCTGCGGCTCGGCGACGACTGCGACGACGAGGCTCTTGCGGCACGGCTTCTGGCGCAGGGCATCGAAACCCAGGCACTGTCGAGCCACTATGCCGGTGCCCGGCGCGGGCAGGGCCTGCTCCTGAGCTTCGCTGGCTTCACTGAAACCGAACTGGCGCAATCGGCGCGCAAACTGATCGAGGTCCTCGATGCTTGAGTCGCAGCGTTCGGCGTTTGCCTGGATCGAGGCGCGACAGCCGGAATGGTCGCGCTGGAACGCGTTGATCTGGGATCTGGGCGAAACCGCGTGGCGCGAATACCGGTCGAGTGCCTGGTATGTCGAGCGGCTGCGCGCCGAGGGCTTCGACGTCGAGCAGGGGTCTGGCGGCATGCCGACGGCCTTTGCGGCCAACTGGTCCAATGGCCCCGGCCCGACGCTGATGGCCTATGCGGAATACGACGCGGTTCCCGGCAACTGCCAGGTGGCCGACACCTATCGCGCTCCACGCAAGGGCCTGTCGCGTTTTGCGGGCGGCCACACTGATCCGCATTCGGCGCTGGGGATGAGTGCGCTGGTTGGCATGCTGGCCGCCAAGGCCGCGATGGAGCGACACGGCATCACCGGCAGCCTGCGCATGATGGGGGAACCCGCCGAGAAGGTGAGGGGCTCGAAGCCCATCCATGCGGCGCGCGGCTACTATGACGGCCTCGACGCCATCATCTCCTTTCATCCCTTCTACATGATGCCCTACTGCAACACGGCGCGCTGGGATACGCATTGCGGTCCCTACTACGCGATGATCTACGAATTCCTGTGCGACCGGCCCGAAACCTGGATGCAGGCCGCCGCCGATGGCGCGGCTTCCCCCATCCCGGCCGCACATACGATGGCGCGCGCGCCGGGCGCGAACGACGCGGTCGTCGCCATGTACACGCTGTCGAAGATGATGCGCGACCACATGCTGCCGCACAGCGGAACCTGGACGCTGAACGAGACCATCCTGGCCAGCGGGCAGGCGACGGCCGACAATCTTGCGGCACAGATGGCCATGATCATGTTCGCTGCACGCGCTCCGGACGTGGGCATGCTCAGGAAGATTCTCGCGGTTCTCGACCGCAATGCCGATGCGGCGGCCGCGGCGGCGCATTGCAGCGTCAGGCGCCACTGGGTGTCGAAGTCGAAGCCAGGCCTCGCCAACCATGCCATGGCCGAGATCACCTTCCGCAACCTCGAGCGCGCAGGTGCGCCGCACTATGGCGACGACGCCGTGGCGGCGGCGCACGCGATCCAGCGCGAGCTTGGCCTTGCCGCGATGGACCGTCCCTTTGCCGACGAACTGTCGCAGCTCATTGCCCCGCAGGAGGCCGAGCGCCGGGTGCGTGCCCAGATTCCGTCCTGGCAGTCCCACTACACATCGGATGACTATACCGACATGACCTGGTTCGCCCCGACGGTGCGCTTCTACGTCGGCCGCGCCGTGCTCAAGGCGCCGCCGGGCTTCATCTATCCGGACTGGGTGCTGAACGCGCTCGGTGGAATTCCCGCCTGCATCGATCCCACCATCATGACAGCATCGAAGACGATCGCGGCCACTCTTCTCGAACTGATGACGGATCGGTCGGCCCTGGCGCGTGCCAGGGAGGAATTCGTCCGAAGAAGGGCGCAGGAGCCGGATCCCGCCCCCTGGTGCGACTATAATCCGCCGCTCGATTTCCCCTGGCCGGAATATGTGGAAACACCGCGAGGCCGCGCCTGGTGGATTCCGGCCACCGCCGAAGACCGCGCGTTGGAGCGCTAGGACCCGAGCGGGCGGAGTTCGCGCAGCAGCTTCTCGCGGATTGCCCGGACATAGTCTTCGAAGTCCCGCGCCGGTTCGATGAATGCGGAGGCGCCGGCGATCACGCGCTCGGCATAGTAGTGATCGAGGCCGGGATCGTCGGCCATGATCGGCAGGCCATTGATCGCGATGCCGGCAGACTCGGCCCGGCGGCGCGCGGCGTCCAGGTCCAGGCCGCCATTGTCGCGGCCATCGCCCGACACGTCGATCACGCGGCGGAAACCGTCAAAGTCGTTGGACTCCAGCAGGGCGCGGCTGTCGTCGAGCGCCGAGGCGATGGACGTGGCGCTGGCCCATTGCCAGCGCCGGACCAGGCCGATCTGGAACCCGAAGGCCTTGGCGTCGCGTGGCGTGACGAGGCGCGTGAAGGGCAGCACCAGCCGCGATTCTCCTGGATTGCCCCACTGCACGACGGCCACGGCGGCCCCCAGCGGTCTGAGGTTCTCGACCGCCTGCAGCACGTCGGGATCGCGGAAGGCCTGGGCCAGGCCCTCCAGCTGGAGATCGAATTCGCGCCGGTCGACGCTGGCCGAACTGTCGAGGGCAAGCACCAGTTCGATGGCCACCGGTTCCTGGGCCCGTGCGGCACCGGGCGCGACCAGCGCGGCGAGCAGCAGCGCGCGCGACCCGATGTCACGCGGGGTCTGCCTCAGGACCGCCCAGATCGGTCCTAGAATGGATCGCATGCAAAAGCTGACCCTGGAAATTGTCGTCGCCCTCGCCCTTACGATTGCCGCGATCCTAGCATCGGCGACGGGAGTCAGCGCCAGTGATATTGTCGTGAAAGATGCCTTTGCCCGCGCCTCGGCGACGCCATCGGCCCAGGCCGGCGCGGTCTACGTGACTCTTGCCAACATGGGGGCTGAACCGGTGCGCATCCTGTCCGCTGCCACGCCGGCCGCGCAATCCGCCGAAATGCACCGCATGGTCATGAACGGCGAGGTCATGCACATGGAGCCGGCGGGTGCCGTCGATCTGCCGCCACACGAGACGCTGACCATGGCGCCGGGCGGCTTGCACGTGATGCTGACCGGCCTGAGGGCGCCGCTCCGGCAGGGCGACACGATCGAGTTGGTCCTGACGCTGGAGAAGGGCGGACCGATCAGCGTCGAAGTTCCCGTCGGTGGTATCGCGGCCGGTTCCGGCACGGAATGAGCAGCACGGCAGCGGCGCTCAGCCTGCGTCAGCTTCTGCCGGCGGTGGCTCGACCAGCGGCTTCACCGCCTTGTTCTCGGCGACGATCTTCCAGTAGATCATGGATGCATAGAGCGCTGCGAACAGCGCGCCCCACCACCATAGCCCGAAGACCATGGGCAGGATGAACATCTCGAGCCCGATGATCACGTAGTTGGGCTCGCGGAAAATGCTGAACGGGCGCGAGCCCTCGAACGGCTCGCTGGCATTGACCACGATGCGCGAGGTCCATTGGCTGCCGAGCAGGGCGACGATCCAGCCGCGCGCGGCCTCGAGACCGAGGTAGGCGAAAAGCCAGGGCCAATTGGCCTCCAGCTGGTAGGCGAGATACCACAGGCCGATGAGCCAGATGGCCTGCAGCAGGATCATCACCGGCTGCAGGTTGGGCCCGATGACGAAACCGCCCTTGGCCACCTGCCGCCGCGTATTGCGCGTGGCGATGACGAATTCGATGATGCGCTGCAGCGTGGCAAGCGACAGGATGAGCACGGTTGTCCACATGGCGCCTGCTTAGCATGAGTCCCCGCCCGAATGCACGGGGCGCCATGCGCGTCCTGCCATTGCCGGGCGCTCGGGTCCGGCGCTAGGGAACGACAGGGGGACCCGATGGACCTGCTGCACATCGTTCTGCTGTTCCTGGGAGGACTGCTTGCCGGCCTGATCAATGTCATGGCGGGCGGTGCCGGCTTCATGACCTTTCCGCTGCTGCTGGCCGCCGGCCTGAGCGAGATCGAGGCCAACGCCTCGAACTTCGTGGCCGTGCTGCCCGCCAATGTGGTGGGGACCGTGGTCTACCGCAGCGAACTGGCCAGTGTCAGGAAGCATCTCGGTTTGCGGCTCGCGCTGGCGGCGGCTGGCGGCGTGATCGGATCGACCATCCTCATCGAGACCGGGGAAGCCGCCTTCGAGAGGGTCATTCCCTGGCTCCTGCTCTTCGCCACCCTGTCCTTCGGCATGGGGCCATGGATCAAGCAGAAGCTGGAGCGCGATTTCGCCTTCGACGGCAGCCGCTGGCTGTGGCTGTCCTTTCTTCTGGAGTTCCTTGTCTACGTCTATGGCGGCTATTTCGGACTCGGCATGGGCATCGTCCTGTTCGCCATCTATTCGATCTTCTCGCACATGAACATCCACCAGTCGAACGCGATCCGGAACGTCAGCATCACGCTGATGACGCTGATCAGCATCGCCATCTTCGCGAAGGCCGGCGTCATCCGCTGGCTGCCGTCGCTGATCATGATGGTGGGGGCCATGATCGGCGGCTATGTCACCGCGCGCTTCGCCAAGCAGATGCCGCCGCATCTGGTGCGCCGCGGTATCCTGGTCTGGGCCGTCTGCCTCACGACACTGGCATTCTGGCGCTATCTCTGATCCGTCCCTCGCGATGCGCGGCATAGAGGCCGGTCACGGCAATCAGCACCATGCCGGCAATGCCAAGCCAGTCCGGATACTCGCCAAAGACGAGGATGCCATAGACGATGGCGAAGAGCATGATCGAGTAGCGGAAGGGTGCGGTGGCCGAAAGATCGCCGAGCCGCAGCGTGGTGACCATGCAGAGGTAGCCGCTCGCCAGGAAGAGCGCGGCCAGCGCCAGGGTTCCGAGTTGCCAGGGCGCGGGCATGGTGAAGCCCTGGACGAGGCACAGTGCGGTTCCGCCCGCAGTGACGAATGCGGCGTTGGCCAGTGCCACGAGAAAGGTCGGAACGCGGGACGGGATTCGCCGCGTGGCGATGTCGCGCACCGCCACCGACAGCACGATGAGCAGCGCGAAGAGATCATAGATGCTGAAGTTCGCGGGGGTCGGCTTGACGATGAGCAGCACGCCGAGGAAGCCGAGG
Organism: Hyphomicrobiales bacterium; assembly: GCA_046349195.1. Taxonomy (GTDB): domain Bacteria; phylum Pseudomonadota; class Alphaproteobacteria; order Rhizobiales; family Aestuariivirgaceae; genus Aestuariivirga. The sequence goes on along the minus strand of JAXMCU010000017.1, from coordinate 70,497 downwards.
ACGATCGCCACCATCCTCCCGGCCCCGATCCGCTCGCGCAGCACAAGGGCCGAAAGCAGGGCGACGGCCAACGGTACCACCTGCATGATGGCCGTGATGTTGGCGATGGGCATGTGCATCAGCGCCATGATGAACAGGATCGTGGCCACGAGATCGAGGCTGGTGCGGGTGAGGACATGGCGGCTCTGGAGCAGCGGAAGGCTGCCGAGCAGGCCATGCCAGGCGCAGATCACGGCAATGAAGGCCATGGCCATGAAGCCCCGCACCATGATGATCTCGCCCACAGGGAGGCTGGTGCCGACCAGCTTCACCAGCGTGTCGTTGGTCACGAATGAACCCATCGCGAGGACCATGAAGACCCCCGCGCGCAGCACGGTGTTTTCCGGAAGCCGAACCATGTCCGCCGCTGTTTAGCCGTGATTGACCGCGCCTGGCACTGCCGGAATTGCATCCAAGCCCTGCGCGCCGGCAAGGGCATCGCGCGAGTCAGCCGCCGGTGACGCTCATGTGCCGCGCCACCGCGGGTCTGTTGCGGCGGCGGTCGATGACGAAGTCGTGGCCCTTCGGCTTGCGCGCGATGGCATTGTCGATGGCGGCGTGGAGGAGCGCGTTGCCCTCCGAGGCCCGGAGCGGCTGTCGCAGGTCGGCTGCATCCTCCTGGCCAAGGCACATGTAGAGCGTGCCGGTGCAGGTCAGCCTGACGCGGTTGCAGCTTTCGCAGAAGTTGTGGGTCAGCGGCGTGATGAAGCCGAGTCGGCCGCCCGTCTCGCGGACCCGCATATAGCGGGCGGGCCCGCCGGTCTTGTAGTCGATCTCGTCCAGCGTGAAGCGGTCCATGAGCGAGGCCCGGACAACCGACAGCGGCAGATACTGGTCGGTGCGGTCGCCGTCGATGTCGCCAAGCGGCATGGTCTCGATGAGCGTCAGGTCCATGCCCTCGCCATGCGCCCAGCGGATCATCTCGGGGATCTCGGTGTCGTTCACGCCCTTCAGCGCCACGGCATTTATCTTGATCGCCAGTCCGGCCGCCTGCGCGGCCCGGATGCCTTCCATCACCTTCGCCAGTTCCCCCCAGCGCGTGATGGTCTTGAACTTGTCGGCGTCCAGCGTATCGACCGAAACATTGATGCGACGCACGCCGTGGGCTGCCAGGTCCGCCGCGTGGCGAGCCAGCTGACTGCCATTGGTGGTGAGGGTGAGTTCGTCCAGCGCCCCTGACCGCAGATGCCGTCCGAGACTCTCGACAAGGGTCATGATGCCCTTGCGCACCAGCGGCTCGCCGCCCGTCAGGCGTATCTTGCGCACGCCCCTCGCTATGAAGGCCGTGCAGACGCGGTCGAGTTCCTCCAGCGACAGCAGGTCGCGCTTCGGCAGGAAGGTCATGTCCTCGGCCATGCAATAGACGCAGCGGAAATCGCAGCGGTCCGTCACCGACACCCGCAGGTAGGTGACGTGGCGGCCAAAGGGATCGATGAGGGCGGGCCCGTTCATGGGACTATATCTGGCTTCCGGCCGTCCCGGGGTCAAGGCCAATCAGCCCTTTGCGCCGCCACCATCGAGCAGCCAGGCCTTGAACGTGCGGATTGCCGCCGCGTGGCGATGCGCAGGATCGGCGGGCTCAATGATGTAATAGGCATGGTCATCCTTGATCACCGTGTCCGAGATCTGAACCAGGCGGCCACTGGCAAGATCGTCCGCGATCAGGAGCTTCGGGCACAGCGCGATTCCCTGTCCCGCCAGGGCCGCCGCCCGCAGCAGATTGAAGTCCTGGAAGATCGGTCCCGGCGCCGGGCCTGCGTGCTTCAGGCCGGCCTGCCGCATGTAGGCCTGCCAGTCCAGGCGGTTGGTGTCGTGAAGCAGGGGTTTGCCCAGCAGGGACTGCGGCGCGTCGAAGGGCCCTTCCTTGTCGCGCAGCGCGGCATTGCACACCGCCACCGTGGATCCGTCGAGAAACCGCGTCTCCCGGCTGTCGCCCCAGTTTCCGGTGCCCCAGAGAATGGCGATGTCGATATCGTCGAAGTCGAGCGGTTGCTCGTGGAACGCATAGACGACCTTCACCGAGATGTCCGGATGCTGGGCAAAGAAGCGGGTCAGGCGCGGTATGAGCCAGATTGTGGCAATCGAGGGCAGGGCGGCGATGGTCAGGGCCGGGCCTGCATCGCTCTGCGCAATGCGCTTGCAGGCCGCGGCCATGATGCCGAAGGCCTCGGCCAGCGCGATGGCCAGCTCTTCACCCTTCGGCGTGGGAACCGTCTGCCGTCCGCGCCGCTCAAACAGGGCAAGGCCGAACCAGTCCTCGAGCTGCCGGATCTGGTGACTGACCGCGGACTGGGTGACGTGCAGCTCCTCTGCCGCGCGCGAGAAGCTCTGCGACCGCGCCGCTGCTTCAAGGCACTTCAGGGCATTGAGGGGCGGAAGTTTCGCCATCCTTGGCTCCATGAGTTTCCTTCATGGATTATGTGAGGGATGATCTTTTGACTCAAGTCCTCGTTCGGGAACACAACCGAGGCCCGGTCTGAATGGAGTCACCCCCCGTGTCCACGCTCGAACGCCCCAGCCTCGTCGACTACCGCAACAACGGAAAGCGTCCGAAGCCCACGTTCTCGGCAGCCGAGATGCATCGGCGCCAGGACAATATCCGCGGCTGGATGGCCCGCAGCAACGTCGATGCCTGCCTGTTCACGAGCTACCACAACATCTGTTATCTCTCGGACTTCCTCTACTGCTACTTCGGCCGGAAGTATGGGCTGGTCATTACCCAGAAGGCCGCGACCTCCGTCACCGCGGCCATCGACGGCGGTCAGCCGGCACGCCGAACCTTCGGCGACAACGTCACCTACACCGACTGGTCGAAGGAAAACTACTTCCTGGCCGTCAAGGGGCTGGTGAAGGGCGCGAAGCGGATCGGCATCGAGTTCGATCACGTGAACCTGGATTTCCGCAAGCAGCTGCAGGATGCGCTGCCTGGCGTGGACTTTGTCGATGTTGCCGCGCCGGCGATGCGCATGCGCATGATCAAGTCGGGCGAAGAGATCCGGCACATCTCGAAGATGACCAGGATCGCCGACCTCGGCGGCGCGGCCGTGGTCGAGGCGGTTGCCGTTGGCGTGCCCGAGCACGAGGTGGCGCTGCATTCGACCCAGGCCATGGTGCGCGAGATCGCCAGGGTCTGGCCCAATGCCGAACTCATGGACACCTGGACCTGGTTCCAGTCGGGCGTCAACACCGACGGCGCCCACAATCCGGTGACCAGCCGCAAGATCCGCCGGGGTGACATCCTGAGCCTCAACTGCTTCCCGATGGTGGCGGGCTACTATGTGGCGCTCGAACGCACGCTCTTCGCGGAGACGGCGTCGAAGGAACACATCCGCCTGTGGGAGATCAACTGCCTCGTTCACGACGAGGGCAAGAAGCTGTTGGTGCCTGGCGCGAAATGTTCGGATGTCGCCAAGGCGCTGAACGAGATCTATGCGAGCCACGATCTGCTCAAGTACCGCACCTTCGGCTATGGCCATTCCTTCGGCGTGCTCTGCCACTATTATGGTCGCGAGGGCGGACTGGAGCTGCGCGAGGACTGCGACACCGTGCTGGAGCCTGGAATGGTGGTCTCGATGGAACCGATGATCATGGTCCCCGAGGGCCAGAAGGGGGCCGGCGGCTATCGCGAACATGACATTCTCGTGATCACGGAGAAGGGCAATCGCAACATCACCGGCTTTCCCTATGGTCCCGAGCACCTGATCGTGGCTCCGTCGCGTGCGGCGCGGCCGGCGAAGCGTCCAAAACCGGCGGTCAGGCGCAAGCGGTAGGCTGGCACAGTCTCGCCCGCGTCAGCCGGCGGGGCTTGAATGCCGCGCCGGTAGCCCTATGATCGGTTGCCAGCAGCCGCGGCAAAGACCAGGAAAAGAGTGCAGGGGAATGGACAGGAAAGCAGCGCCCGCCGACAACATGGTCCGTTTCGTCGACGTGCAGAAAAGCTACGACGGCGAAACGCTGGTGGTGAAGAATCTCAATCTCGACATCGCGAAGGGCGAGTTTCTCACCATGCTCGGTCCGTCGGGGTCGGGCAAGACCACCACGCTGATGATGCTCGCCGGCTTCGAGCCGGCGACCCACGGCGAGATCTACGTGAAGAACCAGCCGATCAACAATGTGCCGCCGCACAAGCGCGGCATCGGCATGGTGTTCCAGAACTATGCGCTGTTCCCGCACATGACGATCAACGAGAACCTGGCCTTTCCGCTGCAGGTGCGCGGCGTGGACAAGGCCGAGACTGAGGAGCGGGTGGCCAAGATCCTCAAGATGGTCGAGCTGCCCCAGATGGGCAATCGCCGCCCAGGTCAATTGTCCGGCGGCCAGCAGCAACGCATCGCGGTGGCCCGCGCCCTGGTCTTCGAGCCCGACCTTGTCCTGATGGACGAGCCGCTGGGCGCGCTCGACAAGCAGCTGCGCGAGCAGATGCAATACGAGATCAAGCATATCCACGAGAGGCTGGGCGTGACCATCGTCTACGTGACGCATGACCAGTCGGAAGCGCTGACCATGTCGAACCGCATTGCGGTCTTCAACGATGGCGTCGTGCAGCAGCTGTCGACGCCGGATGACCTCTACGAGCGCCCGGTCAATTCATTCGTCGCCCAGTTCATCGGCGAGAACAACAAGCTGAAGGGCACGGTTGCCGAGATCGGCGCCGACAAGGTTGCCACCGTGAAGTTGGAATCCGGCGACATCGTCAAGGCCCTGGCCATCAACGTGAAGGGCAAGGGCGACCGGACCCTGCTGTCGGTCCGGCCCGAGCGCATCGAGATCAATCCCACCAGGAAGACCGCCGACGTCATTCTCGAAGGCCGCATCGCCGAACTGATCTACCTTGGCGACCATATCCGTGCGCGGCTTGAAGTGGCGGGCCACGATGACTTCATCGTCAAGGTGCCGAACAAGGGCGGAGCCGAGACCGTGGCCGAGGGGCGCGATGTGAAGGTGGGCTGGCGGTCCGAGGACTGCCGCGCCCTGGACTACATGGACTTCCGAAACTGAGGAGGCATGCGTGCGGCAATCGCGGCAGGACAGAATTGACCTGACCCGCATCGCCGCGGCCCTTTTCATGTTCATTGTCGCGCTGGCGCCTGCGCCAGCGGGCCGGGCGCAGGACTTCGAGGTCGATCTTGCGCTGGTCCTGGCCATCGACTGTTCGTTCAGCGTCGACTCCAACGAGTTCCGCCTGCAGATGGAGGGTCTGGGCCGCGCCTTCATGCGCGATGAAGTGAAGGCTGCCATTCGCCAGGGCGTGCGCCAGCGCATCGCGGTGACGGCCGTCCAGTGGTCGGACGACAACAACCAGAAAGTCATCCTGCCCTGGGTGATCATCGAGGGAAATGCCGATGCCGACGAAGTGGGCATGCGGCTCATGCGGACGCCGCGCGCCCTGGCCGAAGGCGGCACCTCGATCTCCACTGCGCTGCTCTATTCGGCGGCATTGTTTCAATCCGCACCTTCGGCCGAGCGCCGTGTCATCGACGTCTCGGGCGACGGCCGCAACAACATCGGTCCGCCAACCGGCGCATCCCGCGACCGGGTCGTGGCCCAGGGGATCACCATCAACGGACTTTCCATCCTGAATGAATGGGACACGCTGAATGTCTATTTCGAGGCCAATGTGGTGGGAGGCCCCGGCCATTTCGTGATCCCGGCGCAGGACTATCATGATTTCGCCGAAGCCATGTTTCGCAAGCTCCTGCGCGAGGTTACCGGGCCCGGCATGTCATAGGTGAAAAAGCATGACGCTTGACCCTTGAAGATCAGGCACTTATCGGAAGCCGGACATCTCTTTCCGGACGTTCCTCATGCAGCCCTTCACGCTCAGCGCAATTCCAGAAATCAACTTCGGCGCCGGCCGCCTTGCCGACCTTGGCGGCAAGACCGCAGGCCTTGCCGGGAAAGGCGGCCATGTGCTGGTGGTGGCCGATCCGGCGCTGGCCGCCTCCGGCATCACGGCCCGCGCCGCCGACAGCCTGCGGCAGGCGGGATTCGCCATCACGGTCTTCGATGCCCTGAAGGGCGAGCCCAAGCAGTCCGACATCGATGCCGCCGCGGCCCTGGCGCGCGAGGCGAAGTCTAGTGCCATCGTCGGCCTCGGCGGCGGTTCGGCCCTGGATACCGCCAAGCTTGTCGCCTGCTGCGCCGTCTCGGGCGAGAGTGCCGCGGCCTATGCCCTTTGCGCCACGCCCTTGCCGGCGAAGCCGCTGCCGATCGTGGCCGTCCCCACCACCGCGGGCACCGGATCGGAGACGACCAGGGTTTCGGTCTTCGCCAATGCCGCGAGACAGAAGGTCTGGGCCTGGGGCGAAGAATTGAAGCCCGACATCGCCATTCTCGATCCCGAACTCACGGTCGGCGTGCCGCCGCAGGTTACCGCCGCCACCGGGCTCGACGCGCTGGTCCATGCCATCGAGGCCTGCACCAACAAGCACCGGACCGATGGCAACGATCTGTTCTGCCTGAAGGCCATTTCGCTGATCGCGGCCAATCTCGAGATGGCGGTGAAGGACCCCTCCAATCTCGAGGCCCGCGGCGCCATGCTGCTGGGGTCATGCTACGGCGGCATCGGCATCGACAATTGCGGAACGGCGCTCGCCCACAACATCTCCCATGCCATCGCCGACCTGGCACCGATCCCCCATGGCCGCGCCACGGGGCTCGCCATGCTGGCCACCATGGACTGGGTCGCCGAAGGAAACCCCGAAGCCTTCGCCCGCGTGGCCCAGGCCATGGCGGCGGAGTCGGCCGTCGCCGGCTACGAACGCCTCGTGCGCAGCACCGGCATCAAGGTCTCGCTCGACGGCGACGGACTTGACCTCGGCAATCCCGAACTGCTGGCACGTCACATGGCCCTGCCGGCGAATACGCCGATGCGCAAGTCGACAGCGCGCTATCCCAGCGACGACGACCTGCTGATGCTGGCCCGACGCATGCTGGCGCTGCAGTGACGTCGACGGCTACGTTAACGGCTCTGCAACTGCGGTCTAGGAAAGCGCGAGGGACATGCTAGAAGCGCGGTCCTGATGGATGATCTTTTCGACAACGCAGTCTGGCTGATCGCCGCCATTCGCAGCGGACTCGCAGCGCGCGGCGGAGACGGAGTCGAGGAGGTGCTGGCGCGCCTCGGCGAGCAGCGTCTGGATCGCAGTGGTTTCCGGCGTCCAACCCCGTCGCGCCTGCCGGTCCTGCGCCACCTACCGGATTGCATCGGGCGGATCATGCTGCTGGATGCCGACCTGGCGGCCGCCATTGCCGCCGTTGAGGACGATCTGCACTGGAGCCGTTCGCCGGCCTACAACGATGCACTGCTTGGCGATGGTTTCGTCGACAACTACGGCTGGGCCGAGATCGTCGGGTCATGCGGCTGCTTTGCCGGAGATGATTTCCGCCTCGGCCTGCTGATGCTTGGTCCCAATCGTCTTTACAAGGATCACTATCATCCGGCGCCCGAACTCTACTGGACCCTGACTGGCCCGTCCGACTGGAAGGCCGGGGCCGGAGGCTTCGCGCGTCGCGCGGCAGGCGAGACGGTCTGGCACATTCCCTGGAAAGTTCACGCAACCGCCACGGATGAGACACCGCTTCTTGCGGTCTGGTGCTGGACCCGGGACGTCGACACGCCGGCCAAGCTTGTCGGCGCATGACAATGCTGCGCATCGCCGTGATCCTGGCCATCGCGCTGTACGGCCTGATCGTGCTTCTCATGTATCTGTTCCAGCGGAATCTTCAGTACCATCCGGAGAACAAGGGCCTGACGCCGGCCTCGGTCGGACTGAGCGACGTGCATGATCTGCGCCTCGCCACGCCGGACGGCGAAAGCATCCGGGCCTGGCACCTGCCGGCACCGGCGGGACGGCCAACCATTCTCTTCTTCCAGGGAAATGCCGGTGAAATCGGCGACCGGCCGGCACGCATGGCCTTCTACCGTGAACGGGGGTTCGGCGCGCTCTTCGTGTCCTACCGGGGGTTCGGCGGTAGCACCGGAAGCATGACCGAGGCAGGCCTCATCACCGACGCGCTCACCGCCCATGACTGGCTGCTGGCCCAGGGCATCACAGCGGACAAGATCCTCGTGGTGGGCGAGTCGCTCGGCACCGGCGTGGCCGTGCAACTGGCCGCGCAGCGGCCGGTCCGGGCCGTGGCACTCGAGGCACCCTACACGGCGACTGTGGATGTCGGTGCGGAAATCTACTGGTGGCTTCCGGTCCGCTGGCTGATGAAGGACCGTTTTCCCTCGCGCGACTTCATCGGCAGGCTGGACATGCCGCTGCTCATCATCCATGGCGATGCCGACCGGCTGATCCCGGTGCATCATGGCCGCAGACTGTTCGATCTGGCGCCCGAACCGAAGGAGATCGAGATCATTCCCGGCGGTGGCCACGACGTCATTCTCGAACCCGTGGTCTGGGAACGGGAAGTGGCCTTCTTCGAGCGGGTTCTGGCGCGTCAGTAGCCGGGCGGCGGCACGAAGCCGCCAAACTCCTTCTCCAGCAGCTCGGCAAAGCGGATCGACGTCAGGTCGCCATACTGCCGGGCGATGATCTGCACGCCGGCCGGCAGGCCCTGCGGCGTCAGCCCCATCGGCGCCACCGTGGACGGGAGGTAGAAGCCGCCCGAATAGCCCGCCCAGAACAGCTGGTCCGTCGTGGGAACACGCTTGCCGTTAACCTCGATGCCGCGTTCATGACGCTCGCCCACATGGTCGTGTGGAAAGGCAGCCGAGGCTGCGGCCGGGCAGATCATCACGTCCCAGTCCTCGAAGAACCGGTCCCACAGCAGGCGCATCTGGTGGCGGCGCTCGTTGGCCATCAGCCATGAGCGGTGCGGAATGACGAAGGCCCGCATCATCTTTGCGTAGTAGCTGTCGTCATCCGTGGCGAAGGCCTTCACCTTGGCGGCGTTGACGGCGAATTCCTGCTCCGTCTGGCGCCGGCTTGTGGCCGCGCGCAGCAGCGTGATGTAGACGTCCATGGCCTCGCCGGTCGAGAAGGCAGGGCGCGCCTCGAACGACAGCTTCTTCACCCGCTTCTCCAGGAAGCCCGCAAGCCCGAGCAACAGATCCTGCACCGGCTGATCTACTTCGCTTTCCGGTGACGTCAGCATGACGGCCACGCGGAACTGCTTCAGCCTGGTCTGCGGCGCGGGCGGAAGCGTGAGCTTCAGCGCGCGGGCTTCGGCGCCATCGCTGCCGGCCAGCAGCTTCATCATGACCGCGAGGTCGCGCGCCGAGCGCGCCAGCGGCCCCGCCACCGAGATGTCGGTGGGATGGACGACCCCCGGCAGATAGTGGCCGCGATAGGGAACCACGCCCCAGGTGGGCTTGTGGCCATAGACGCCGCAGTAGTGCGCTGGGTTCCGGATCGAGGCGCCAATGTCGGAGCCGATCTCCAGCGCCGACATGCCGGTGGCCAGCGCCACGGCAGACCCCCCCGATGACCCGCCGGGCGATCGGGTCACGTCCCATGGATTGTTGGTCGTGCCATAGATGTCGTTGTAGCTCTGCCAGTCGGCGAGCAGCAGCGGCACGTTGGTCTTGCCATAGACCACGGCTCCGGCCGCGGTGAGGCGCGACAGGGCCACGGCATCGGACTTTGCGATATTGTCGCGAAGGGCAGGCACGCCCCAGGTCGAGGGCGTGCCCGTCCAGTCGAAGGACTCCTTGGCCGTCATCGGAACGCCGTCGAAGGGCCCGAGGGGCTTGCCGCGCTTGAGGCGACGGTCGGCGGCGGCAGCGGCCGTCTTCGCCCGGCCGATATCGGTCACCACCACGGCATTGAGCGAATCGTTGTGGCGGGCATATTGGTCGAGGCAGGCCTGCAGGAGCTCGCTGGCGGATATCCTGCACGCCCGCAGCATCCGGGCGAGATCGACGGCGGAACGGAACTGCACGGGCAGGGACATGAAGGGCCTCCAACGAGTCGCCACGAGCCTACCCCAGGAACGCGGCAAGACAAGAACAAGGCGTCATGACTGGCCTGCAACATCGGGGGCTGACGTCCGGTTGGGTGCCGTGTAGAGCAGCGCCATGGATCGCCAGCGCGCCATCACCGGCTACCTGCTCGTTGCCGCGGGGTCGGCGATGTTTTCGACGAAGGCAATCTTCATCAAGCTCGCCTACCTGGAGCGACCCGATCCTCTGCTCATGCTGGCCTGGCGCATGGCCATCGCGCTCCCGGTCTTCGTGGTGATCGGTGCCTTCGAGGTGGCGCGCCGGCGCCGCGCAGGGCGACCGCTCCCGGGTGCCTGGACGGTCCTGGGCGCAATCGCAGTGGGGCTCGTCGGCTACTACCTGGCGATGATTCTCGATTTCTGGGGGCTGCTCTACGTTTCGGCCCAGCTCGAGCGCCTGGCGCTCTTCACCTACCCGATCTTCGTCATCCTGATCGGTGCCGCCGCCTTCGGCATGCGGCTGGCCTGGAGCGGCATCGTGGCTGCGGTGGTCTCCTATCTCGGACTCGCGGTGGTGTTCCTCAACGATTTCTCGGCCGAGGGCCACCAGGTGACCTGGGGAACGTCGCTGGTCCTCCTGTCGGCGGTGGCCTTCGCCGTCTACCAGTTGCTGGCCAAGGGCTTCATCAGCCAGATGGGCCCGGCATTGTTCACGTCGCTGGCACTGTCGGGGGCGGCGATCACGACCCTGGCCCATGTCGCCATCGTCCAGGGCGGCCTCGATACCGGCGTGTCAACGCACTATCTTCTGCTGGCCGCGGGCACCGGTCTGATTGCCACCGTCATTCCCTCGTTCTTCGTCAATGCCGGCATGGCGCGGATCGGGCCCGCCTCCACCGCCATGATCTCGAACGTGTCGCCGCTGTTGACGATCTATCTTGCCGTGCTGATCCTCGGCGAGGACTTCACGCTGGCCGATGGCATCGGCACGGCGCTGGTGGTGGGCGGCGTGGGCTTCCACACCTGGCGCGACCTTCGTCGCGGACCCGCCGCCGCCGACGAGGCCTAGCTGACGTTGTCCGGCAGGGTTTCCTTGCGCTTGGCCATGAAGGCCTGGAGCTGCTCGTCGAGGCCCGCATCCAGCGCCGGGGCCTCGTAGTCGGCCAGCATCTTCTTCCACTGCGCGTTGGCACGCATGACGATGTCCTTGCCGCCGTCGTCGCGCCACTGTTCGAAGGAATTGTTGTCGGCAAGCTGCGACCGCCAGAAGGCGGTTTCGAAATTGGCCTGGGTATGCGAACAGCCGAGGAAGTGCGAGCCCGGACCCACCTCGCGGATCGCGTCCAGCGCCTGGCCGTTCTCGGAGAAGTCCAGCCCCTCGGCGAATTTCTGCAGCATGGTGAGCTGGTCGGCATCGATGATCAGCTTCTCGTAGGACGAGGCAAGCCCGCCCTCCAGCCAGCCTGCCGCATGCAGGCAGAAGTTCACGCCGCCAAGCAGCGTGGGCCACAGCGTGTTGGCGCTCTCGTAGGCTGCCTGCGCGTCGGGGATCTTGGAACCGCAAAGGCCGCCGCCGGAACGGAAGGGCACGCCGAGGCGGCGCGCCAGCTGGGCGGCACCGAACAGCACATGCGCGGGTTCCGGCGTGCCGAAGGTGGGCGCTCCCGACTGCATGGACATGGACGACGCGAAGGTGCCGAAGACCACCGGTGCGCCCGGACGGCAGAGCTGCGAGAAGGCGATTCCGACCGAGGCCTCGGCCAGGATCTGGGTGATGGTGCCCACCGTGGTCACCGCCGACATGGCGCCTGCCACGATGAAGGGCGAGATCACCGTCGCCTGGTTGGCGCGGGCATAGACCTTGAGGGCTCCAACCATCGTGCCATCGAAGACCATCGGCGAATTGGCGTTGATCAGGTTGATCAGCACGCAGTTCTGGTCGACGAACTCCTTGCCGAAGACCATCTCCGCCATGGCGACGGAATCCTCGGCGCGTTCCGGCGCCGTGACCGAGCCCATGAAGGGCTTGTCGGAGTAACGGATGTGCGAATAGACCATGTCGAGATGGCGCTTGGCCACCGGGATGTCGACCGGTTCGCAGACCGTGCCGCCCGAATGATGCAGGCTGGGCGACAGGTAGGCCAGCTTCACGAAGTTGCGGAAGTCCTCGATGGTGGCGTAGCGGCGGCCATTGTCGAGGTCGCGCACGAAGGGCGGGCCATAGACCGGCGCGAAGACCGTGTTGTTTCCGCCCACCTGCACGCTGTTGGCGGGGTTTCGCGCATGCTGGGTGAATTCGCGCGGCGCGGTCTTGATCAGGCTGCGCACCAATCCGCGCGGAAAGCGGACGCGGTCGCCCTTCACGTCCGCGCCGGCGGCCTTCCACATGGCAAGGGCCTCGGCGTCATCGCGGAAGTCGATGCCAATTTCCTGCAGCACCGTATCGGCGTTGTGCTCGATCAACTCGAGCTGATCGTCCGAAAACGGCTCGTAGAGCTTGATCTTGCGCTGGATGTAGCCGGCTTGCCGGACAGTGGTCTGGGTCCGGGCGGCGCGGCGTGCATCGGCGCCGCCGCGGGCGCGGCGACCGGAAGGAGCGGGCTGGACGTCAGTCATGGATGCGCCTGTTGAACGGGTTTCACCTGTGCCCGGTTTACGCTCAACAGCCTGGCCGCGTTTGGGGGGAAACGTCAGAGCATGGTCCGGAAACGACGCCTCAGATCGTCACCTTCAGGCGCTCCAGGCCATGGAAATGATAGGCATTGCGGTAGCGCGGCGGCTCCGCCAGGGCCAGACGCGGCAGGCGCTGGAAGAGCAGGGGCAGCGCAATCGACATTTCCAGCCGCGCCAGGGGCGCGCCGATGCAGAAATGGATGCCGGCGCCGAAGCTCACATGAGGGTTGGGGTCGCGGCCGGGATCGAACCGGTCCGGCTCCGGAAAGCGCGCCGGGTCGCGATTGGCCGCGCCCAGCAGCAGCCCGACGGTGTCGCCCTTGCGAAGGTGCAGCCCGCCAAACTCGAGATCCTCCAGCGCATAGCGCGTGAACAGGTGCAGCGGGGCGTCGAAGCGCAGCGCCTCCTCGATGTGGCCATCGCCGATGTTGTCGCGGATGTCTTGTTCGAGGAATGTCTTGGCGGCGTTGCCGATGGCATGGACGGTCGCCTCGTGGCCTGCATTGAGCAAGAGGATGGCCGTGGTGACGAGTTCATCCTCGCTGAGCTTGCGGCCTTCCTCCTCGGCCCTGATCAGCTCCGAGAGCAGATCGTCGCGCGGCGTGCCGCGGCGCTCGGCGATGTAGCGGCGCATGAAGTCGCTGAATGCGATCGTCGCCCTGACCGCGGCGTCTTCCACCGTCCGGTCGCGGCGCGCCTGGTACATGGCCACCATGTCGTGCGACCAGGACAGGAGCTGGCCCGCCATGTCGCTCGGCACGCCCAGGAGGTCGCAGATCACGATCACCGGGATGGGCGTTGCGAAATCGTCAATGAGGTCGGCCTCACCTCGCGTCTCAATTCTATCGATCAAGCTATTGGAAAGACTGGTTATTGCCGGTCTCAGGCGTTCCACCTGGCGGGACAGGAAGGACCGGTTCACAAGGCTCCGCAATCTGGTGTGGACCGGCGGCTCCAGTTCCAGAAGCGAGTGCTTCTCGAACGCCTGGAAGGGTTTCAGGTGATCGGGTGTCTCGTCCCAGCCCAGTTCCTCGCGGGTGGCCACATGCAGGATCTGGCGCCCGAAGCGGCGGTCCCGGAGCAGTGCGTTGACGTCGTCGTGTCGCGCAAAGCACCAGTAGCCAAATTCCTCCCAGTAGAAAACCGGAACCTTGTCTCGAATGCGGTGATAGGAGGGGTAGGGGTTGTTGAAGAAGTCGGGATCGCAGGGATCGAGCGAAACGGTTTGGCTGGCAGCATCAATGTGCATGGCAGCCATCTTCTAGCGAACTCGCGGGTGCGGGCAAGTGCGGCTATTGAGGCACGGCATGGAGGAGCCACGGTGAAGGTCTACATCAGCGTCGACATGGAGGGATGCGCCGGCGTCACCCACTGGGACGAAACGGTGAAGTCGCATGCCGACTATCCCGAGTTCCGCGAGCAGATGACGCGCGAGTGCGTCGCTGCCATCGAGGGTGCCCTTGCGGCCGGTGCCAGCGAGGTCTGGGTGAAGGATGCGCATGAGACCGGCCGGAACCTGATCACCGCCATGCTGCCGGGCGAGGTACGGCTGATCCGCGACTGGGCCGGACATCCGCTCTGCATGATCCAGGAACTGGACCCGAGCTTCGCGGCCGTCCTGATGATCGGCTATCACGATGCCGCGGGCTCCGAAGCCAATAGCCTGGCGCACACGCTGTCCAGCCATGCCGTCGAGCTTCGCCTCAACGGCAGGCGGGCCTCGGAATTCTCGATCCACGCGCTGGCGTCGTCCATGCTGGGCGTGCCGACCGTCTTCGTTTCCGGCGACAAGGGCCTGATGGACCATGTGTCCGAGACCAACGCGCGAATTGGCCGCTGTGCCGTAAAGGAAGGCCGCGGCCAGTCGACCATCTCCATGACGCCGGCGGCGGCCTGTGCCGCGATCCGGGCCGGTGCCGAGACAGCGCTGCGCGGCCGTCTCGCCGACTGTCTGCTCGAAGTTCCGGAGCAGCATGTGATCGAGATCACTTACGGCAATCCCGTGCTGGCCTACCGCCACGCCTGGTATCCGGGCGCGCACCATGTGGGCGAGCGCACCATCCGCTTCGAATCGCGGGACTACTTCGATGTCCTGCGCATGCTGAACTACGTGACATGACAGCCAAGACACAGAACGGCCTCGAATTCATCCTGCTCGTGGCGCTGCTCAACGCCATGGTGGCGATGTCCATCGACACGATGCTGCCCGCCATCGGAACCATCGCGCATGAACTCGGCGCCGCCGATCCCAACAGCCGGCAGTTCATCATCACCAGCTTCTTCGCCGGCATGACCATCGGCACGCTGGTCTATGGACCCTGGTCCGATTCCATCGGCCGCAAGCCTGCGATCTATGCCGGCCTCGCGCTCTATGCCGTGGGTGCGCTCATGTGCCTCGCGGCGCAGAGCTTCGAGATCATGCTGCTGGGCCGTTTCGTGCAGGGCTTCGGCGCGGCCGCGCCGCGAATCGTTTCGATTGCCATGGTGCGCGACGGCAGCGCCGGGGCAAGCATGGCCCGGGTCATGTCCTTCGTCATGACGGTCTTCATGCTGGTGCCGATCCTGGCGCCGTCGGTGGGGCAGCTCGTGCTCTTCGTCGCCAGCTGGCGCGCCATCTTTCTCGGTTTCCTCGTCATGGGAATCATCGCCGGGGTCTGGCTGTGGCTGCGCCAGCCCGAGACGCTTCCGCCGGCCCGCCGGGCGCCCCTGTCGCCCCGCGCCCTGGGCGCTGCGGCAGTGGAAGTCTGCCGCAATCCGATCACCATCGCCTATACCATTGCGGTGGGTTGCGTCTTCGGCAGCTTCATCTGCTACCTCGGCACCTCTCAGCAGCTCTTTGCCGAGCAGTACGGGCAGGGAGCCTATTTCGCCCTCTGGTTCGGCGCATTCGCCGTGGCCATAGCCATCGCGATGATGGTCAATGCCAGACTGGTCATGCGCTACGGCATGCGCAAGCTGTCGAAGTGGGCGCTGCGCGGGTCGATCGTCCTGTCGGCGCTGTTCCTGGCGGCAAGCGTCCTCGCCGATGGCCATCCGCCGCTCTGGATGCTGGCGGTCTATCTCTTCCTCAATTTCTTCTGCAGCGGCATCCTCTTCGGCAACTACAACGCCATCGCGCTCGAACCCATGGGCCGCATCGCCGGAATGGCGGCGGCCATCTCGGGATCGCTCTCGTCACTGTTCGCCATCGTCACGGGCACGCTGATTGGCCAGCAGTACAACGGCACCGTGATCCCGCTGGCCGGCGGCTTCACCGTGCTCGGCATCATCGCCTTCCTGCTGACGGAGTGGGCAGAGCGCCGCAGGGCGTGAATTTTCCGCACCTTGCCCGGAGCAGCGGAAACCTGTTAGCAAACCGGCGTGTCCAGTCGCTATTCCGCCTTCGCCCTCGCCCGCCACGCGCTGCAGCCCGATCGTCCCTGGCCGCGCGCCTGGGCTTCGCCCGAGCCCCGGAGCTCCTATGACGCCGTGATCATCGGCGGCGGCGGCCATGGCCTTGCCACGGCCTACTATCTGGCGAAGAACCATGGCCTGACCAATGTCGCCGTGCTCGAGCGCAGCTACATCGGCTCAGGCAACGTCGGCCGCAACACCACGCTGATACGGTCCAACTACGTGATCGACGGCAATACCCAGTTCTTCGAACATTCGCTGAAGCTGTGGGAGGGCCTGTCGCACGACCTCAACTTCAACTGCATGGTCTCGCAGCGCGGCCAGATCGTGCTTGCTGTGAGTCCCGGTCAGCTCGACACTTTCGCCCGCCGCGGCAACATCATGCGCCTCAACGGCATCGACGCGGAACTGCTCGACCGCGGCGAGGTGATGAAGCTCCTTCCCTATCTCGACTACGCGAAGGAGGCGCGCTGGCCCATCTGGGGCGGCATTCTGCAGCGCCGCGCCGGAACCGTGCGCCACGACGCGGTGGCCTGGGGCTACGCACGCGCGGCCTCGAATCGCGGCGCCCACATCATCGAGAACTGCGAGGTGACCGGCATCATCGTCGAGGACGGCAGGGCGGTCGGCGTCGAGACGACGCGCGGCCGGATCCTCGCCGGCAAGATCGGAATCGCCGTGGCTGGCCACACTTCGCATGTCGCGAGACTGGCCGGGCTGAAGCTGCCGGTCGAGAGTCACATCCTGCAGGCCTTCGTCACCGAGCCGGTCAAGCCCATCGTCGACCATGTCGTGTCCTGGGGCGCGGAGCTGTTCTATCTCTCGCAGTCCGACAAGGGCGGCCTTGTCTTCGGCGGTCACATCGACGGCTTCAACACCTATACGCAGCGCGGCCAGTTCGCCAAGATCCAGACCGTGGCCGAATGCGCCGTGTCGCTCATGCCCTTCATGTCCCGGCTGCGCCTCTTGCGGCATTGGGGCGGCATCCAGGACATGACGCCCGATGGCAGCCCCTTCATCTGTCGCACGCCGGTGAGAAACCTCTATCTGAATGGCGGCTGGTGCTATCAGGGGTTCAAGGCCACGCCCGCGTCGGGCTGGACCTTCGCCCACACCATGGCGCACGACGAAGAGCATGAACTCAACCGCTGCTACGGCCTCGACCGGTTCGAGACGGGCGGCGAACTCGACGACTATGGCATCGGCAACTGGACCTACAAGCAATGATGATCCCTTGCCCCCACTGCGGACAGCGCGACTATGCGGAGTTCCGTTACGGCGGTGACGCCGGCAAGACCCGCCCCGCCCATGGCACGGGTGATCTCAAGGCCTGGCATGACTACTACTTTCTCTTCGAGAACCCGAAAGGTCCGCATACGGAGTACTGGCAGCACGTGCTTGGCTGCCGCCGCTGGTTCAAGCTGAGGCGGAACACGGCCACCAACGAGATCGAGGGTCTCGCATGACGGCGTTCCGGCGACTTGCGAGCGGCGGACGGATCGATCGGACCCGGCCCGTCCAGGCTCGTTTTGACGGCAAGCCGCTTCCGGGATTTGCGGGCGATACACTTGCGTCTGCGCTTCTGGCAGACAACAACGCGGTGATCGGGCGCAGCTTCAAGTACCATCGCCCGCGCGGCATCCTGTCGGCGGGCGTGGAAGAGCCGAACGCGCTCTTCACGCTGGGCGAGGGCGCACGCAGCGAACCCAACATCCCGGCGACACTGACCGAACTGCGTGATGGTCTCGTGGCGCGCAGCCAGAATGCCTGGCCGTCGCCGGACTTCGACCTGATGGCGGTCAATTCGGCGCTGGCACCCCTGTTCCAGTCGGGCTTCTACTACAAGACCTTCATGGGGCCGACGCGGGGCGCCTGGATGTTCTATGAGCCCTTCATCCGCAGGGCCGCGGGCCTGGGGCATGCGAGCGATCTCGCGGATCCCGACCGCTACGAGACACGCCACGCCTTCTGTGACGTGCTGGTGGCGGGCGCGGGACCGGCCGGCCTTGCGGCGGCGCTGACGGCGGCCCGCAGTGGGGCCCGCGTGGTCCTCGCCGAGCAGGACAGCGAGATGGGCGGCAGCCTTCTCTCCGGCGCGAGTGCCGAGGCGGCTGCCTGGCTGGCCGCCTGCGGATCGGAACTCGAGGGGCTTTCCAACGTCAAGCTCTTGCTGCGCACTACCGTGCAGGGGCTCTATGACGGCAACCTTGCCGTGCTGGCCGAGCGCCGCGATCACCTCGGGCCTGATGCCGCCAGGGGCCAGCCACGGCAGGTGCTCACCTCGCTGCGGTTCAAGTCCATCGTCATGGCCGCCGGTGCCATCGAGCGGCCTCTGGTCTTCTCCAACAATGACCGGCCCGGCGTGATGCTGGCCTCGGCGCTGCGGAGTTATGCCAACCGTTTCGCGGTCGCGCCGGCGAAGCGCGCGGTGATCGTGACCAACAATGACTCGGCCTATGACGCGGCTGTCGATCTTGCCGTGGCCGGCGTGGCCGTCACCATCGCGGATCACCGCCCGAAGCTGGCGGCCGATCTGCTGGCGCAAGCATCGGCGCATGGCATGGCGGTTTTTCCGGGCACCGGCGTTGCCGATGTCGAAGGCGGCAAGGCGGTGGCGCGCGTGAGGCTGTCCGGCGCCCATGCGGTGAGCGTGGACTGTGACGCGCTGGGCATGTCCGGCGGCTGGTCGCCTGCCGTGCATCTCTCGTCCCATGGCGGCATCAGGCCGCGTTATGACGACACCATCGCCGCCTTCGTGCCCGGCGGCTTCGCGCCCGGCCATTTCGCGGCCGGCGCCATGATGGGAACCTTCGGTCCGGCCTCGGCGGTCCGGCAGGGCGTTGCCGCCGGAGCGGCCGCTGCCTCCCATGCCGGCTTTGGCAAGACCAGGCTGGTGGAGGTACCGGACGGACCGGACGACCGCGACTATGCCATCCTGCCGGTCTGGGCGCCGCCGGAGAGCGGCAAGGGCAAGGCTTTTGTCGACTTCCAGAACGACGTGACGCTGAAGGACGTAAGGATCGCCCACCAGGAAGGCTACCAGTCGGTCGAACACCTCAAGCGCTACACCACGCTTGGCATGGGCACCGATCAGGGCAAGACCTCGAACGTCAATGCGCTGGCCCTGATGGCCGCCGAGCGCAGCATCGCCATTGGAGAAGCCGGGACCACGACGTTCCGGCCGCCCTATGCGCCGCTCACCATCGGGGCCATCGCCGGCCGCAGCATCGGCGCGCATTTCCGTCCGCGCCGTCTGTCGCCGCTGCATGACTGGCACCTCGCCAATGGCGCCACCTTCATCGAGGCCGGTCCCTGGATGCGGGCCTGGTACTATGCCTGGGCGGGCTCCACGCCGGAAACGGCCTATGTGAGAGAGATGGAACTGGTGCGGAAGGACGTGGGTCTCGCCGATGTCTCCACGCTGGGCAAGATCGACGTGCAGGGACCGGATGCGGCGGAGTTCCTCAACCGTGTCTATGTCAACGGATTTGCCAGGCTACCGGTGGGCAAGGTGCGCTATGGCGTCATGCTCAACGACGATGGCGTGGTTCTGGACGACGGCACCACGGCCCGCATGTCGGAGACGCAGTTCTACATGACGACGACCACCGCGCAGGCCGGCGAGGTCATGTCGTGGCTCGAGTATCTGCTGCAGTGCCATTGGACGGATCTCAAGGTCCAGGTAGCCTCGCTGACCGACCAATGGGCGGGCATGGCGGTTTCGGGGCCGAAGTCGCGCGAGGCCTTGCAGCTGGCGTTCCCGGGAGTCGACGTCTCCGATGCGGCCCTGCCGCACATGGGATGCCGAGACGTGGCGGTGGATGGCGTGACGGTCCGTCTCCTGCGCATGTCGTTTTCCGGCGAACTGGCCTACGAGGTTCACGTGCCGGCCGACTATGCGATCTCGCTGTGGGAGCACATTCTGGCGGCCGCCGCGCCGCTGGGCATCAGGCCCTATGGACTGGAGGCGCTGGCGTCGCTCCGCATCGAGAAGGGCCACGTCGCAGGCCTCGAGCTCGACCACCGCAACACGCTCGACGATCTGGGGCTCGGCAAGATGGCCGGCAAGGACAAGGCCTATGTCGGCAAGGAGCTGCGTTTCCGCGAGAGGCTGCAGGCGCCGGAGCGCTGGAGTCTCGTGGGTCTCGAATTGTTGGAACCGGACAAGAGGCTGCGCGGCGGTTCCATCCTGTTTGCCGCCAGCGACGAGATCAAGGGCCATGGCCGCGGCTATATCACCTCGGTCACCTGGTCGACGGAACTCGAAAAGTTCATCGCGCTCGCTCTCTACCAGGGTGGTCTGAAGCACGAGGGCGAGGAGATCGTCTGTGCTTTCCCGCTGAAGGGCGAGCAGGTGCGGGCGCGGATCGTCTCGCCCCACTTCATCGACAGGGAAGGAGCGCGGCTACATGCTTGAGCGGCGCTCCGCCCTGGCCGCGGCACGGCCCTACGTGAGTGCCGTGCTCGAGATCCGCGAGTCGCCCGATTTCGCGTTGGTCCAGGTCGCCGCCTTGTCGGCCGATTTCGAGAAACGGCTGACATCTGTTCTCGGGCCGCTCCCCAAATCGGTTGGCACGGTCAAGGCGAAGGAGGGGCGCACGCTGCTGCGCATCGGCCCGTCGCAATTCTGGGTTCTGGGCGCTGCCGACGATGACGTCGCGGCCGCCCTCGCAGGCATGGATGCGGTGACACCGCTGTCGCAGAGTCGGACGCGCATCGTGATTTCGGGCGCCCCGGCGCGCGACGTGCTGGCAAAGCTGGTGCCGCTGGACTTTCATCACAAGGTCTTCCTGCCGGGCAGCTTCGCCATGACCGGCCTGCACCATACGCCGGTCCTCGTTCACTGCACCGGCAAGACCAGTTTCGAGGTCTATGCGCTGCGGACCTTCGCGCTGAGCGTCTGGGACGCCATCACGGACGCAGCCCTGGAACATTCCGACAGGAGTTGAAGCTCGGCGGTGGTCTCGCGCTCGACCGCTGGTCGCTTGGTCGCGTGGGGCCGGCTATCCACGCATCCGCTTGCCCTCGGGATCGAAGAGCGGCTCCGTGATGATGGTGGCCTTGCGGTTATCGCCGATGATCTCGATCTCGAAGGCACCGGCATCGGTGATGCCGGCGAGCTCCTTCGGCACGTAGCCCTGCGCCAGCGACTTGTCGACGTAGTGCGCGAAGCCGCCCGATGTCACCCAGCCCACGACCTTGCCCTTGTGCCAGATCGGCTCGTCGCCCAGGACATCGGCGTCGGCCGCATCCACGATCATCGTCACGCGCCTGAGCTTGCCGCCCGACCGTTTCTCCTCCATCGCCGCATCGCGGCCGATGAAGTCATTCTTGGTCAGGTCGATGAAGCGGTCCATGCCGGCCTCGAAGCCGCCGTAGATGGGGCGAAGCTCGCGGTACCACGTGGGAAAGTTCTTTTCCAGGCGCATGGAGAGCAGCGCCCGCATGCCGAAGTTCACGATGCCATGTGCGGCGCCGGCCTTCATGATCTGCGCGTAGAGCCGCCGCTGATACTCGGGCGTCACCCAGATTTCGTAACCAAGGTCGCCGGTGTAGGTCACGCGGTTGATCAGCGCCGGACAATGGGCGATCTCCATCGACCGGTGATCCATGAACCTGAACGCCGCGTTCGACACGTCCTCGTCGGTCAGGGCCTGCAGCACGTCGCGCGACTTCGGGCCTGCGATGGAGAGACCCACCAGTCCCATGTCGAGGCGCTGGATCGTCACCGAGCCGTCGGCGGGCTGGTGCGCCTCGAACCAGCGCATGTGATACTTCTGGGCCTGCGACGAGCCCCACATGTAGAAGCTGCCGTCCTGGGCCTTGGCGATGGTGAAGTCGCCGATGAGCTTGCCTTGCGGGTTGAGCATGGGCGTGAGCACGATGCGTCCGGACTTCGGCATCTTGTTCGTCATCAGCCGTGACAGGAAGGCTTCCGCGCCGTCGCCGGAGAAGCGGTACTTTGCAAAATTGGCGATCTCGGTCACGCCTACGCCGTTGCGTGTGCCCAGCACCTCGGCCTTGACGTGCTTGAAGTCGTTGGACCGGCGGAAGGAGACGATGTCCTTGGGTTCCACGCCCTTGGGCGCGAACCACAGCGGCGTCTCCAGGCCCCAGCTGTCGCCCATGACGGCGCCCTGCGCCAGCATCGTGTCATAGAGAGCTGTGGTCTGCTGCGGCCGGGCCGCCGGCAGTTCCTCGTTGGGAAAGCGGATCGAGAAGCGCCGCGAATAGTTCTCGCGCACCTTTTCGTTCGTATAGCTGCGGGTGGCCCATTCGCCGAAGCGGGCGACGTCCATGCCCCAGACATCGAATCCCGGATCGCCGTTGACCATCCACTGCGACAGAGCCAGGCCAACGCCGCCGCCCTGGCTGAAGCCAGCCATGACGCCGCAGGCCACCCAGAAATTGCGCAGGCCCTGCACCGGTCCGACCAGCGGGTTGCCGTCGGGCGTGAAGGTGAAGGGCCCGTTGATCACGCGCTTGATGCCGGCCTTGGCCAGCGCCGGGAAATGCTTGTAGCCCAGCTCAAGGTTCGGTGCGATGCGGTCGAGATCGGGCTGCAGCAGTTCGCGTCCGAAGCTCCAGGGAGTCTGCTTCGGCTGCCAGGGCACGCAGGCCTGCTCATAGGTACCCAGCACCAGGCCGGACCGCTCCTGGCGCATGTAGATCTCGCCCTTGAAGTCGATGGCGTGTGGCAGCTCATGGCCGCGCTCCTTGTTGAAGGCAATGATCTCGGGCATGTCGTCGGTGACGAGATACATGTGCTCCATGGCGAGCACCGGCAGTTCCAGGCCCACCATGCGGCCTACCTCGCGGGCCCAGAGCCCGCCGCAGTTCACCACGTGCTCGGCGTGGATGTTGCCCTTGGCCGTGATCACGTCCCAGCTTCCGTCCTTGCGCGGACGAAGCTCCTCCACGCGGCAGTCCTGGTAGATCTCGGCGCCGGCGATGCGGGCCGACTTGGCATAGGCGTGGGTGGTTCCTTCCGGGTCGAGATTGCCGTCCGCCTTGTCGAGCAGGGCGCCGACGAAATACTGCTCCTCCAGCAGCGGGTGGAGCGCCTTGGCCTCCTTCATGGTCAGGAGCTCGGACTCGATGCCGAGATAGCGCGCACGGGCATGTGCCATCTTCAGCCATTCCATGCGTTCCTTGGTATCCGCCAGGATCAGGCCACCCGAGCGGTGCAGGCCGCAGGCCTGTCCGGAGATGCGCTCCAGTTCATCGTAGAGGCCGATGGTGTAGCCCTGCAGCTTGGCCACGTTAGGGTCGCCGTTCAGCGTGTGGAACCCGCCGGCGGCATGCCAGGTCGATCCCGACGTCAGGATGTCGCGCTCGACCAGCACCACGTCGGACCAGCCGGCCTTGGTGAGGTGATAGAGCACCGAACAGCCGACGACACCGCCGCCGATGACCACAACGCGCGCCTGGGTTTTCATGGAATATCCTTTGGGACTGAGGTTTTGCGAGTGGTTTAGCGGCGCGCTGCCCGGCTCGCAATCAGCCGCGCTGGTGAAAAGAATTCATCGCAAAAGAAAATGGCCCCGCCGCTGGGGCAGGGCCATTTCCTCGAAACCGGACTGCCGATCAGATGGCGTCCTTGACTTCCTTTGCGGCGCGGAAGGCGAGTTTCTTCGACGCCTTGATCTTGATCTGCTCGCCGGTGGCCGGGTTGCGGCCCATGCGGGCAGGACGCTTGCGCACCTGGAAGATGCCGAGGCCGGTGACGCGCACCTTGTGGCCCTTCTTGAGGTTCTTCACGGTCAGGTCGACGAAGGCGTTGAGCAGCTCGGTCGTCGCCTTCTTGGACATCTCATGCTTCTCGGCCAGTTCGGCGGCCAGCTTCGACAACGCAATGGTCACTACCTTTTCGTCAGCCATTTTTCTCTCCTTTGGCGAATCGAGTGCGTAACCGTTAACGCAGCTTTTGATTCGTGAAAACCTTATTTTACGGGGCTTTTTCGGCCCATGAACCGCAAAAAGGCCCGAGTCACGGGCATTAGTCTCGCATTAACCTTGACAATGTCTAAAAATATCCAACCATTTCAGTTGTTTGAAGTTCAAATTCGTGGCCCTTTCAAAGCAGTTGTTTACCATC
Source organism: Hyphomicrobiales bacterium (assembly GCA_046349195.1). Classification (GTDB taxonomy): domain Bacteria; phylum Pseudomonadota; class Alphaproteobacteria; order Rhizobiales; family Aestuariivirgaceae; genus Aestuariivirga. Next base: position 46,406 of record JAXMCU010000017.1, on the reverse strand, counting down.
GGCTGCTAGGCTCCGCACCTCATGCGAGGATCTGCACCCATGAAGACCCACAAGCGGCGCCGCGAGGACGACGGGATTCCACTGTTGTCCGTGGTCGTCCCGATGTTCAACGAAGAAGAGGGCGCCGATCTTTTCTTTGCGCGGCTCGAGCCGGTTCTGCGCCAGGTGACCGAGGACTACGAGATCATCTGCGTCGATGACGGCAGCAGCGACCGCACCATGCTGGCGCTGACGCGTCACCACATCCGCGATCCGCGCGTGAAGGTGATCAGCCTGTCGCGCAATTTCGGCAAGGACACGGCGCTCTCCGCCGGCCTCGATCATTCGCGCGGCCAGGCGGTGATCCCCATCGACGCCGACCTGCAGGATCCGCCGGAACTCATTCCGCAGATGGTCGAGAAATGGCGCGAGGGCTATGAGGTGGTTTTCGCGCGGCGGTCCTTGCGCGACACCGATGACGTCACCAAGCGCGTGACTGCCGGACTCTTCTATCGCATTCACAACTGGATTGCCGACGTCAGCATTCCCGACAACACCGGGGATTTCCGGCTCATGGACCGCCGCGTCGTCGACGCGGTGAAGAACCTGCCGGAAAAGACGCGCTTCATGAAGGGCCTCTTCGCCTGGGTCGGATTCAAGCAGACCGGCATCGAATACCGGCGCGAGGCCCGCGCTGCGGGCACCAGCAAATGGCGTTACTGGAAACTGTGGAACTTCGCGCTTGACGGCATCACCGGCTCGTCCACGGTGCCGCTGCGCATCTGGAGCTATTTCGGCGCGGCCATGGCGGTGGTGGCAATGGCCTATGCCGGCTGGCTGGTGCTGCGCACCACGCTCTACGGCACGGACGTGCCGGGCTATGCCTCGCTCATGGTGGCGGTGCTGTTCCTGGGCGCGGTGAACATCGTGGCGACGGGCATCCTCGGCGAGTATGTCGGCCGCATCTACTCCGAGGTGCGCAACCGGCCGCTCTATCTGGTGCGCGAGGCGCGGGGGCTGAAGGACGATGGCCGCGAGCCTGCATCCGCCACTGCCGAATTGCGCGATCTACAGCCGCGTCTCCGGTCGCGGGCGTGAACCCGTGACGGCCCTCTCGTTCGGCGCACGCCAGACTCTGCACCAGGCCGGGCGCTTCATCGTCGTCGGCCTGGCCGCAACCGCGGTTCACATCATGACGGCCCTGGCGGTCAACGCCATCGTCGGCCTGTCGCCATTGTGGTCCAATGTGGCGGGCTTCCTCGGCGCTGTCTCGGTGTCCTATCTCGGCAACTGGTATTGGACCTTCGACGCGGAGAGTCGCCACGGCTTCGCGCTGCCGCGCTTTCTCGGGGTCGCGCTGCTGGGCTTCGCGGTCAATCACGCCATGGTCTTCGCGATCTGCGACGTCGCCGGCCGCCCGTTGTGGCAGGCGATGATCCCGGTGGCCGTCGTGGTGCCGGCGCTCAGCTTCTGGCTCAACAAGACGCGCGTCTTCCTCGCCGGCAGACGACTGGCCTGATCAGGCGCGCCTGCCTTCGGGAGGCTGGTCGGTCACCAGGCTCAGGTGGTTCTTGAGCACCAGCGGCGGCAGCCCGTGCTTGGCCGCAAAGGCATCGAGATTGGCGCGGCGCTGGCGTTCCAGCGCATCGCCGGACATGTTGCGGGCGTGTACGCGGATCGCCACCACGGGTTGCTCGATATGGACCAGCGGATGGCCGGCGCGGGCAACCCGCAGATACCAGTCCCAGTCCCAGTAGAAGGGCAGGGCCTCGTCGAAGGCGCCGAGACTCCGGTGCAGCGACCGCAGGTAAGCCACGGCCGAGATCAGGATGGTGTTGTCGCGTTCGAGCGATCTGGCGTCCGCATCGAAGGCAAAGCGCGCCTCGCGACGTCCATCCTCGAAGACCATGGTTCCGTCACCGAAACAGAGTGCGGCACCTTCGGCGAAGCAGGCCGCCGCGCGGGCCAGGTATCCGCTGTCGGTCCACCAGTCATCGTCATCGAGGAAGGCGATCGCGTCGCCGGTCGCCGCGCCAACCCCGAGATTGCGCGCCGGCACGGGCCCCCGTTCCCGATTGTCCAGAACGCGGATCAGCGACGAGACACCGGCAAGCGCATCAGCCACTCCCGTGCCGTCGTCGACGACGATGATCTCGTGCGCGGCATGGCTCTGCGACAGCACGCTGGCCACGGCCTCCCTGAGGAAGCCGAGCCGGTGCCGGGTGGGAATGACGACGGAGATGCGCTGCATGTCCTTGCCAGGATAGCATCGCACCATGCGCTCAGGTCACGTCCTTTTTGAGCCAGCTCATGTCGGGATAGGGAACGGGTTCCTTGGCGGTGAGGAAGTAGCGCCGGAAGATCTCTCCGTATCCGTTCATGGTGTAGCCGTCGTTGCGGGCGATCAGCCGCTCGCGCTCGGCCCGGAAGTAGGCGGGCAGCCGGTACCAGGCCAGCGCCGGCGTGGTGTGGTGGGCGACGTGCAGGTTGTTGTTGAGGAAGAGCAGCGACCAGAAGGGCGAGGCCTCGACGATGATGGTCCGGTGATCGTGATGTTCGGCGGCGCGATGCTCGCAATAGGACCGAACCAGCGCCAGCGACATGCCGGGGTAGGCGATCAGCGCGATGTATGTCCAGAGCGGCATTCCGGCGGCGTGGAGAAACACGATCGTGAGCGCGGCGGAAATCGCGAACAGGCCCCAGTCGCGTCGCTTTCGGCGGTCGCCGGCGGTGATGTCGCGGAACTCGGACGGCCAGAAGCGTGCGATGCTGACGGCGGGCCCGATCAGCATGCGCCCGCAGAGCGTCTGGTTGAACAGGTAGAGTGACCGCTTGAGACCGGGCAGCGCAGCCCAATCGTCTGGCAGCATGTAGTAGGATTCGGGATCGAGGCGCGGATCGGTCAGGTCGGCATCATTGTGGTGCCGGAGATGCGTGTCGCGATAGCGTCCATAGGGCAGCCAGAAGGTGAGCGTCGGAAAGATCAGCGCCTCGTTGAGCCTCCGGTTGCCGGTGGGATGGCCATGCAGCACCTCGTGCTGCAGCGAGGTGTAGAGCGCGGCCGCGTAGCCGCCAACCGGCATGATGATCCACCACGGCAGGTCCTGGTGAAACCACACCAGCAGCGCGACCGTGGCATAGACCGCGGCGATCAGCGCGACGGTTGGCCATTCGACGGCACGGTCATGGTGGCGGGGCATCTGCGGTCCGGTTTCCTTGCGTCCCCGATCATAGCGGGCGCGATGCGGCAAATCTGTTGATTATGATACACAAATGTATACAGTGTTGACGATTGTAAACAGGCCATCCGATGCAGAAGCGTGACACGGTTGACGTCTTCCGCCGCCGCCTCACCGAACTGATCGATGCGTCGGGCGAGACCCGTTCCCGTTTCGCGGCACGGGCGGGGCTCGACCGCTCCACGCTGTCGCAGCTGCTCTCGCGCGACACCGTGCGCCTGCCGCGCGCCGAGACCATCGCCCGCATCGCGCAGCGCCACCAGGCTTCGGTGGACTGGCTGCTGGGCCTATCGGAAGCGCCGCAGGTCACCGCCGACATCGTCTCGCAGCCGCTGGTGGCACAGGGCGCGGACGATCCGGCCAGCGAGCAGCTGCGGCGCTGGCATGAGGAGGCGCGCGGGGCCAAGGTCCGCTATGTGCCGGCCACGCTGCCCGACCAGGTCAAGACCGGTGCTGTGATCCACTACGAGAATGCCCGGCTGTCGAAGGCCGAAGCCGAGGCCATGGCGGCCACGGCGCGCGAACGCATCGACCATCTGCGCCTGTCCGCCAGCGAGATCGAGGTGTGCTCGCCACGCCAGTCCCTGGAGATGTTCGCGCGCGGCGAAGGCGCGTGGCGGCATTTGCCGGCGCGCGACCGCCGCCGCCAGCTCGAGCATATGGCGGGGGAGGTGGACCGGCTCTATCCGTCCTACCGATGGTTCCTCTTCGATGTGCGCGAGGCCTTTGCCGCGCCCTATACGGTGTTTGGCCAGCGACGCGCGGCGCTCTACATTGGCGCCATGTTCTTCGTCTTCACCTCGTCCGAGCACATCCGCGAGCTCACCGGGCATTTCGATGCGCTGATCCGCCTGGCCCGGGTGCAGCCCAACGAGACCTCCGCCTTCATCGCCCGCCTGGCACGTGAGGCGCAATGATCGCATCCCTGCCCATGTATGATTGGCCCGAGGTACGGGAGGCGACGGACGCCTGGTGGCATGGACTCTCGCGCCATCTCGGCCTGCCGGTCGGGCTTACCCGCATTGCCGACTACGCGGCGCTGTGGCGCAATCCGTCGCTGGTCTTCAGCCAGACCTGCGGCTATCCCTTCACCCATGCCTTCCGGGGCAGGCTCAAGCTTGTGGGCACGCCGCACTACGCCGCCGACGGCTGCGTCGGCCATCGCTACTGCAGTATCGTCTTCGCCAGGGCGGGCACTGGCATCGACGACCTTCGCGGCGGCGTCGCGGCCTTCAACAATCCCGACTCCATGTCCGGCATGCTGGCCCTGCAGCTGGTCTTCGCGCCGCTGGCAAGGGCGGGTGTCTTCTTCGCCGGCACCGTCGAGACCGGAGGCCACCGGGTGTCGCTGGCCGCGGTACGGCGCGGGGAGGCCGATGTCTGCGCCATCGATTCCGTCTGCGTTGCCATGGCGCGTCGCCACTGCCCGGACGAACTGGATGGGCTCGTCGAGATCGCCCGCTCGCCCCTGGTGCCGGGTCTTCCCTATGTCACCGTCGCGGGCGATGTCGCGCGGCTGCGCGAAGGTCTGGCCGCGGCCTTCGCCGACCCGGCCTTGCGCGAGGCACGCGCGCAATTGCTGCTCCTTGGCTGGTCGGTGCTCGACCCGCGCGACTATGACATCATCCCCGATCTCGAGACGGACATGCAGAAAGCCGGAGGACTGGCGCTCCCATGATCGACCTGCACACCTGGAACACGCCGAACGGCAAGAAGATCTCCATCGCGCTGGAAGAAATGGGCCTGCCCTACAAGGTCATCCCGGTCCATATCGGCAGGGACGAGCAGTTCCGCCCGGAATTCCTCGAGATCTCGCCGAACAACAAGATCCCCGCCATCGTGGATCACGACACGGGCGACAGCGTCTTCGAATCCGGTGCCATCCTGATGTATCTGGGCGACAAGACCGGCAGGTTCTATCCCACGGCGCACAAGCAGCGTATCCGCGTACATGAGTGGCTCATGTGGCAGATGTCGGCCGTTGGACCGATGCTGGGGCGCGCCCACTACTTTCTCAAGTACAACGCGGGCAAGGCGCCCTTTGCCGAAGACTGGTTCTCGGCCGAGGCGCTGCGCATCTACGGAATCCTCGACCGGCTGCTGGCCGGACAAGCCTTCATGTGCGGCGACTACTCCATCGTCGACATGGCCACCTGGCCGTGGATCGCGAGGTACGAATGGCAGCGCATCGACCTTGGGCGGTTTCCCAATGTGCGGCGCTGGTATCTCGACATCGCGGACAGGCCGGCAGTCCGGCGGGGCTACGGGGTTCCCGAACCCACCGCCGAGATTCCGCGCCCGGCCTAGCTCCGCGCCGGCACGGTCTCGTTGGCCGCCGGCCGCGTCTTCACGAATTCCTCGCGTGTCTCGCAATGGAGCGCCAGCGCGTGGAGCTTGGGATATCTGTTGGCGGGGAAGGTTTCGGGCACGCGAAGCTTCAGGTATCCGATCATGCAGCCCACCGAGACATCGGCCTGGGTCATGCTGTTGTCGATGAACCAGGGCATGCCGCAGTCATGTTCGAGGCGGTCCAGCGTCGCGTCGATCTGCGATTGGCAGCGCTGCTCGTATTCCCTGGAGAGTGCCTTGCCGGGATGGAAGTAGCGCTCGAAGAACAGGCTGACCGCCTTGTCGCAGGTTCCGGTCGCGAGCGCCGCGATCTGCAGCACCCGGCGGCGCTGCGGTCCGTGGGCGGGCGTGAGCGCCCTGGCCGGTCCCGCCATCTCGTCGAGGGTGTCGATGATGGCGGTGGAATCGACCAGCGTCTCGCCGCTCTCGAGGATCAGGGACGGCACGCGGATCAGGGGATTGATCTTCTGCATCGCCTTGGCATCGCCAAAGACCGACATGGTGTTGCGGGTGAACGGCATGTGATAGTGATGCAGCGTCACCGCGACGCGGCGCACGAAGGGCGAGTCATACTGGCCGACGAGGATCATGCGGGGCATCATCCCGCAATCAGGCCAGCCGCTCAAGCGCCTTCTTGCGGCCGATCAGCGGCAGCAGCTGTGCCAGCTCCGGTCCGTGATCGAGGCCGGTGAGTGCCAGGCGAAGCGGCATGAAGAGGCTGCGCCCCTTGCGGCCCGTGGCGTCCTTCACGGCGTCGGTCCATGTCTTCCAGGTGACGAGATCCCAGGGGTCGGGAGGGAGCAGGGCGCGGGCCGCGTCAATGAAGCCGCGGTCATCGGGCGCGATCACCGGCTTGATCCCGTTTGTCACGACATCGCGCCAAATCATTGAATCCGATAGCTTTCCGATGTTGCCGCGAATCGCTGTCCAAAACGCGTCCGTGCCAAATCCAAGGCGGTCCCGCACTGCCTCCCAGGGCAGATGGTGCAACAGCCTGGCATTGAGATGCAGGAGTTCGGCTTCGTCGAAGCGCGCCGGTGCGCGCGACAGCTTGGCCAGGTCGAAGCCCTCGACCAGTTCGCTATAGTCTGCACACGGATGAATGTTGTCGCTGGTGCCCAGCAGCGCCGCATGGCTGACCACGGCCATGGCTTCAAGCCCCTGGTCCCGCATGGCACCGATCGAGAGCGAGCCGAGCCGCTTCGACAGGCCCTTGCCGTCCGCGCCGGTGAGCAGGCTGTGATGCGCGTAGGACGGAGCTTTGCCGCCCAGCGCCTCGGTGATCTCGATCTGCACTGCGGTGTTCACCACATGGTCCTCGCCGCGGATCACATGGGTGACTCCGAAGTCGATGTCGTCGATGACCGAGGGCAGGGTGTAGAGGTAGCTGCCGTCCTCGCGCACCAGCACCGGATCCGAGAGGGTTGCCGTGTCGATGTGCTGGGGGCCGCGGATCAGGTCATTCCAAGTCACCGCGCGCCCGTCCAGCCTGAAGCGCCAGTGCGGCTTGCGCCCCTCGGCGGCGAGGCTCGCCCGCTCTTCCGCGCTGAGCTTCAGCGCGGCGCGATCGTAGATCGGCGGCAGGCCGCGCGCCAGCTGGCGCTTGCGGCGCCGCTCCAGTTCGTCGGCGGTCTCGTAGCAGGCATAGAGCCGTCCCGACCGGCGCAGTGCTTCGGCCATGGCATCATAGCGCGCGAAGCGCTTCGACTGCCATTCCGTGCGGTCCGGCACGATGCCGAGCCAGGCGAGGTCATCGGCGATCCCGGCGGCGAATTCCGCGGTCGACCGTGCCGTGTCGGTATCGTCATAGCGCAGGACGAACTGGCCGCCGCTCTTGCGCGCCATCAGCCAGTTGAGGATGGCGGTTCGCGCATTGCCGATATGAATCCGGCCGGTGGGCGAGGGGGCGAAACGGACGATCACTGTCATGCGGGCAAGCGCTATCCCTAACCTCCCGCGTCGTCAATGATCCCCCGATGGCAAGGAGGTCTTGTGTGGCGGCCGTCGTTTGCCTAGGCAGGGCGGCAACGAGGAGAATTCGAAATGAAACAGCGCCGTCTGGGCCATGATGGTCCGCTCGTCGGGGACGTGGGCTTCGGTGCCATGAGCTTCGGCGGCTTCTTCGGGGCGACCGACATGGAGACGAGCCACCGCACGCTGGACCGGGCGCTCGACCTCGGTGTCACGCATCTCGACACCGCAATGATCTACGGGCCATATACGTCCGAGGATTACATCGGCGCGTATCTGAAGCAGAACCCTGCGGCGCGGCAGCGCTTCGTGCTGGCCACCAAGGGCGGGATCACCGTAAGTCCGCGCGGCTTCGACAATTCCCCGGCCTTCCTGCGCGACTGCCTGGATAGCTCGCTGAAGCGGCTCGGCGTTGACCATGTGGCGCTCTATTACGTGCACCGGCGCGACCCGTCGATCCCGATCGAGGAAGTGACCGGCGCCCTGGCCGACCTCAAGCGCGAGGGCAAGATCGGCGGGATCGGCTTTTCCGAGATTTCGCCGGCCTCGCTGGAGCGCGCCTCGAAGGTTCACCCGGTTGCCGCCGTGCAGAGCGAATACTCGCTGTGGTCGCGCCAGCCGGAGCTTGGCATGCTGCAGGCCTGCGCGCGCCTGGGCACGACCTTCGTCGCCTTCTCGCCTGTGGCCCGCGGCATGCTCACCGACGTGCCACCGGTTCCGGCGGATTTCGCCGACATCGACTTTCGCAAGGGCAACCCGCGCTTCACCGAACCGAATTTCTCCCACAACGTGGAGCGGATCGCCGCCTTCAGGGCCTTCGCCCGATCGCGCGGCTGGACCACCGCGGCGCTGGCCATCGCCTGGACGCTGCGCCAGGGTGACCATGTCATTCCCATCCCCGGAACGCGCACGCCCGGTCATCTCGCCGAGAATGCCGCCGCCAGCGCCATCGTGCTCGGCCAGGATGACCTGCGCGAGATCGCCCGGCTCCTGCCGACCGGGTTCGCGCATGGGCACCGCTACTCCGAGCAGCAGCTCAAGGGCGTCGAGCAGTATTGCTGAGGATCAGCGGCCGTCGCGGAAGCCGTTGGTGATGGGATAGCGCCGGTCGCGGCCGAAGTTGCGCCGCGTGATCTTCACCCCGGGCGCGGCCTGGCGGCGCTTGTACTCGGCGACGTAGAGCATGTGCTGGATGCGCTTCACCAGCGCCTCGTCATGGCCGCGCGCCACGATCTCGGCCATGCTCTGCTCGTTCTCGACCAGGCCCTGCAGGATGTCGTCCAGCACCTCGTAGGCCGGCAGCGAGTCCTGGTCCTTCTGGTTCTCGCGCAGCTCGGCGGTCGGTGCCTTGGTGATGATGCGTTCGGGAATGACGAATCCCTGCGTGTTGCGCCAGGCCGCCAGCCGGTAGACCGCCGTCTTGTAGACATCCTTGATCGGATTGTAGCCGCCGTTCATGTCGCCGTAGAGCGTGGCATAGCCCACCGACATTTCCGACTTGTTGCCGGTGGTCAGCACCATGGCGCCGAACTTGTTGGAGATCGCCATGAGAATGACGCCGCGCGACCGCGACTGCAGGTTCTCCTCGGTGATGCCGCTGGGCGTTCCCGCGAACATCGGCTGCAGCGCCGAAAGGAAGCCTTCCACGGGCGCCTTGATCGGGACGATGTCGTAACGCACGCCCAGGCGGCGGGCGCAGTCTTCCGCGTCGACCAGGCTGTCCTGGCTGGTATAGGCATAGGGCAGCATCACGCAGTGCACCCGCTCCGGGCCCAGCGCATCCACCGCCATGGCGGCCACCACGGCGGAGTCGATGCCGCCCGACAGTCCCAGCACAACGCCGGGAAAGCGGTTCTTCAGCACATAGTCGCGAAGCCCCAGCACGCAGGCCTTCCAGGTCTCCTCCTCCGCCTCGGGCAGCCTCGCGACGGGCCCCTGCGCCACGCGCCAGCCGCAGGCCTCGCGCCGCCACTCGGTCATGGCGATGCTCTCCTCGAACATTGGCATCTGCAGCGCCAGAGACCGGTCGGCGTTGAGCACGAAGGAGGCCCCGTCGAAGACGAGTTCGTCCTGGCCGCCGACCTGGTTGAGATAGGCCATGGGCAGGCCCGTCTCGGTGACGCGCGCCACCACGAGGTTGAGGCGCACATCGTCCTTGTTGCTTTCGAAAGGCGAGCCGTTGGGCACCAGGAGAATCTCGGCGCCGGTCTCGGCCAGGGTCTCGCAGACTTCCTCGGTCCAGATGTCCTCGCAGATGGGCACGCCCAGTCGCACGCCCTTGAAGGCAATGGGACCGGGGGCGGGGCCAGCATCGAAGACCCGCTTCTCGTCGAAGACGCCGTAGTTCGGAAGGTCGTGCTTGAAGCGCAGCGTCTCGATCCGTCCGCCGGCCAGCATGGCCACGGCATTGTAGAGCTTGCCGTCCTCGCGCCACGGCAATCCCATGAGGATCGCGGGCCCGCGCGCCGTGTCGGCGGCCAGCTCTTCCACCGCTGTCCGGCAGGCCGCCACGAAGGATGGCCGCAGCACCAGGTCCTCCGGCGGATAGCCGCAGATGAAGAGTTCGGGAAACAGGACGAGGTCGGCTTCGCCACAGCTCGCCAGCGCCTGCCGGGCCGCGGCCAGATTGGCGGCGATGGCGCCCACGGTCGGATTGAGCTGCGCCAGGGCGATGGTGAGTCTGTCGGTCATGACCGCGGGTCTTAGCGGATCGGACCCGCACCAGCAATTGCGCGGCGTTGACGGCGCTGCCGCAATTGCGCATGACAGGCCCATGATCCTGGCTTCCCTCATCCGGTCGCGTCCGGCGGCCGACCTGGCCCTTTCGGCGCCGGCGCGCGACGACCTGAGCTATGGCGACTTCGCCGCGCTCCTCGACGACACCTGCGCGGCCCTGCGCGGCCTCGGTCTCTCGCGCAACGACAGGCTGGCGATCGTGCTGCCCAATGGCCCCGACATGGCCGCCGCCTTCGTGGCTTCGGCCTGCGCTGTCACCGCCGCGCCGCTGAACCCGGCCTACCGCGAGGACGAGTTCCACTTCTATATGGACGATCTTGAGGCAAAGGCGCTGCTGGTGGAACGCGGCAGCGAGTCGCCCGCCATCGCCGCCGCGCAGCGCCTCGGCATCCCGGTTCTGACACTCGTGCCCGCCGCCGAAGCTGGGCGTTTCGCCGTCTCGGGAGATGCCGCGGGTCCCGCCTCCGCCGATGGCTGGGCCGAGGCCGGCGACGTCGCCCTAGTGTTGCACACCTCCGGCACCACGTCGCGGCCCAAGATCGTGCCGCTGACGCATGGCAATCTTCTGGCCTCCGCCGGGAACATCCGACAGACCCTGCGGCTTGCCGCGACCGACCGCTGCCTCAACATCATGCCGCTCTTCCACATCCATGGACTGGTCGCGGCGATCCTTGCCAGCCTCGCGGCCGGCGGATCGGTCAACTGCACGCCCGGATTCAACGCGCTCAAGTTCTTCGGCTGGCTCGAGGCAGCGAAGCCCAGCTGGTACACGGCGGTGCCCACCATGCACCAGGCCATACTGGCGCGGGCCGAGCGCAATGCCGCGATCATCGCGGCTCATCCGCTGCGCTTCATCCGCTCGAGCTCGGCCTCGCTGCCGGTGCCCGTCTTTGCCGCGCTGGAGCAGACTTTCGGCTGTCCCGTGATCGAGGCCTATGCCATGACCGAGAATGCGCACCAGATGACCTCGAACCAGTTGCCGCCCGGCCTGCGCAAGCCGGGATCGGTCGGCTGCGCGGCGGGCCCCGAGGTCGCGGTCATGGCGCCGGATGGTCGGCTGCTCGGTCCGCATGAGGAGGGCGAGGTCGTGACCCGCGGTCCGAACGTCACGCCGGGTTATGAGAACAATCCGAAGGCCAATGCCGAGGGCTTTGCCCATGGCTGGTTCCACACCGGCGACCAGGGTGTGATGGACGCGGACGGCTACCTGAAGATCACCGGGAGGCTGAAGGAGATCATCAACCGCGGCGGCGAGAAGGTGTCGCCGGCCGAGGTCGACGCCGTGCTGATGGACCATCCGGCGGTGCACCAGGCCGTGGCCTTCGCCATGCCGCACGACAAGCTGGGCGAGGACGTGGCCGCGGCCATCGTGCTGCGCGAGGGCTGCAGCGCCAGCGAGGGCGAGCTGGTCGCCTTCAGCATGACGCGGCTCGCCGCCTTCAAGGTGCCGCGGCGCATCCTGATCCTCGACGACATCCCCAAGGGCGCCACCGGCAAGCTGCAGCGCATCGGGCTTGCCCAGAAGCTGGGCCTCGCATGACGCGTGTCTGCATCTTCGGCGCCGGTGCCATCGGCGGCCTGGTCGGCGCGAGGCTGGCGCTGGCCGGACAATCCGAGGTGTCGCTCGTGGCGCGCGGCCCGCATCTGGATGCCATGCGCGCCAATGGACTGACACTCAGGCAGGCGGGCGTGACCAGCACCGTGCATCCGCGCGTGACCGACGATCCCCGCCAGCTTGGCCAGCAGGATTTCGTCATCCTGGCGCTGAAAGCGCATGCGCTGACCGGCGTGATCGACGCGCTGCAGCCATTGATCGGACCCGACACATGTCTTCTCTTTGCCCAGAACGGCGTGCCGTGGTGGTACTTCCACGGGACAGGCGGGCCGCTCGAGGGGCATCGGCTGCAGTCCGTCGACCCGGGCGGCGTGATCTGGGACCGTCTCGGCCCCGAACGCGCGCTGGGCAGCGTGGTATGGCAGGCAGCCGAGATCGAGGCGCCCGGCATCATTGCCCATCACTACGGCGACCGCATGCCGCTCGGCGAACCCACGGGAGCGAAATCCGAACGGGCCGAGACGCTGAGCAGGCTGCTCGTCGACGCCGGTATGAAGAGCCCGGTGCGACCCAACATTCGCAACGAGATCTGGCTCAAGCTCTGGGGCAATCTGAGCTTCAATCCGGTGAGCGTGCTGACCGGCGGCACGCTCGAAGCCATGGCCGGCGATGCGGGAACGCGCCGCGTCGTGCGCGACATGATGCTCGAGGCGGCGGGCGTTGCCGAGAAGCTGGACGTCACCTTCGCGGTGGGCGTGGACGAGCGCATCGACATGGCGGCACGGGTTGGCGCGCACCGCACCTCGATGCTGCAGGACGTGGAGGCAGGGCGGCCGACAGAGCTGGATGCGCTGCTTGGCTCGGTCATCGAACTGGCGGCGCTGGTCGGCCAGCCAGTGCCGACCTTGCAAATGGTCTACGATCTTGCCAAATTCCGCTGCAGTCCGCCGCGCAACTAAGTTAGCCCAGGAGCCCGTCCATGCGTCTCGACAACGAAAAGCCGAGTGAAAACATCGAAGACCGGCGCGGACAGGGCGGTGGCGGGTTCGGCTTTCCCGGCGGTGGCGGCGGCGGCATGCGCCGTGTCAACATTCCAATGGGCGGCGGCGGGTTCAGCATCAAGACCATCATCTTCCTCGTCATCATCTATTTCATCCTGAAGATGCTCGGCATCGACCTGCTGGGCGGGCTCAACCCGGGCGGTGGCGGCCAGTCGACGCAGTTCGACGTGCCGGATGTGAGCACCGACGTGACGCAGGATTCCGGACCGGGCGCCGGCACAGGGTCCGCGACCGCCGACAGCGACGCCGGACGCGCCTTCGTGTCGCGCGTGCTCGGATCGACCGAGCGCGTCTGGACCGACATCTTCAAGAAGATGGGCAGCGACTATCCCGAGCCCAAGCTGGTGCTGTTCTCGGGCTTCGTCCAGTCGGCCTGCGGCATGGCGCAGTCGGCCATGGGCCCGTTCTACTGTCCGCGCGACCAGAAGGTCTATATCGACCTGTCCTTCTACCAGGACATGAAGACCAAGCTGGGCGCGCCCGGAGACTTTGCCCAGGCCTATGTCGTCGCGCATGAGGTTGGCCACCATGTGCAGAACGTGATCGGCATCGCCGACAAGGTGATGGCCGAGCGCATGCGCCGGTCCGAGGCTGAGGCCAACGAACTCTCGGTGCGCATGGAACTCCAGGCCGACTGCTTCGCCGGTCTCTGGGCCAGGGAAGCCGATGCCACGGCGCAGATCCTCGAACAGGGCGACATCGAGGAGGCGCTGAACGCGGCCGCCGCCATCGGCGACGACCGCCTGCAGAAGCGCTCGCAGGGCTATGTGGTTCCGGAATCCTTCACCCATGGCACCTCCGCCCAGCGTGTCCGCTGGTTCAAGCAGGGCTTCCAGGCCAAGGACTTGCGGGACTGCGACACCTTCGGCACCGACAATCTCTGATCCGACGGCGGGTGATCTGCCCGCCACCAGGATTGACCAGGATCAAGGCTTGAGCCGGTCTCCAAGCCCTTAGTGGGCATGCAACCAGAAGGGCCCCGGGGCTCTCGGAGAGACGGAGACAAGCCATGAAAAAGATCCTGTGTGCCACGGACGGCACCGACCATTCTGCGCATGCAATTGAACTGGCGGCGGGCCTTGCAGCGAAGTTCGGCGCCAGCCTCTCGATCTGCGCCGTCAATGTCGCGCGCGGCGCGGCCCGCGGCCCGCTCATCTATGCCTGGGAGGACGATCAGGTGAAGAAGGTTCTCGACGGTGCCGCCGCGCTCGCCAAGAAGCACGGCGCCGGCAAGGTCGAGGAAATCGCCCTGCGCAGCCGCGAGGCCGCTGCCGCCGTGGTGCAGTATGCCGAGGAGAACGGCTACGACCACATCGTGGTGGGAACCGGCGACAAGCGCGGCGTCTCACGCCTGATGCTGGGCTCTGTCGCGGCCGACATCTCCGGACGCGCCCATTGCTCGGTGACCGTCGCGCGCTAGGACTAGCTGCAGTAGTCGGCCGATCTGGGGCCAGGACCGGCGCCACTGGCGCCCAGGGTCTTGGCCCCGATGCCCATGAAGCGGCAGATGTCCTGCGGCTGCGCCGAGTCATTCGTGAGGCACGCGCCATAGGCGAAGGCCAGGGCAACGAGGCCAAGAGCAAGGCGAAGCGGCAGGGGAGTCATGAGCTGATTGCGCTGTTCGCCAATCTCGCCCCAGGGCGAAATCATCCTGCTGTCCATGACATACCTCCGCGACTACCTGCCTGGCCGTCCCGCCGCCTTCATGCGCCAATTGGGTTTATGAATCGCAAATGGCACGGCCGGACGCTCCGCGGCCGTCTCCGTTCAATTCCATTCGATTCCGCGCAGGGCCTCGTCTATATCGGGCCATCACAAGCCTGTGGGGATGAGTGCAGATGCAACCGAAGGCCGTTCTGCGACGCCTGTTCGATGCGGCGGTGAAGGCCGCCGATCCTGCGGCTGCCGTGCTGGCAAACCTGCCGCCGCCGCCCAGGGGCCGGACAGTGGTGATCGGTGCCGGAAAGGCGGCCATTCCCATGGCCCTGGCCGTGGAGCAGGCCTGGACCGGGCCGCTCGAAGGCTTCGTGATTGCTCCCCATGGCTATGCGCACGCGCTGAAACGCATCGGCGTCCATCATGCCAGCCACCCCGTGCCCGATGCGGCCAGTCTCGCCGGCGCGGACAAGGCCCTGGCGCTGGCAGCCACGCTCGGCCCCGACGATCTCCTGATCGCGCTCGTCTCGGGCGGCGGCTCGGCGCTCATGTCGAAACCCACGCCGGGCATCGCCATGGACGAAAAGCTCGGCCTTGTCCGCGCCCTTCTGAAGTGTGGCGCCAACATCGCCGAACTCAACTGCGTGCGAAAGCAGATTTCCGGCGTGAAGGGCGGGCGCCTCGCGCGCGCGGCCGGCGGCGCCCGTATCCATACGCTTGTGCTCTCGGATGTTCCGGGCGACGATCCTGCCATCGTGGCCTCGGGGCCGACCGTCGCCGATCCCACCCGCAAGCGCGATGCCCGCGAGATCCTGGCCCGCTACCGGCTCGACGTGCCGCCCGCGATCAGGGCCTGGCTCGATGCGCCGGATGAGGATCGCACGCCACGCTCCGCCGTCCAGAACACGCGTGTGATCGTCTCGCCGCATGAATCCTTCATGGCGGCACGGCGCGAGGCGGAAGCGCTCGGTCTGCGCGTGCTCTATCTCGGCGACCGCATTGAAGGCGAGTCGCGCGAGGTGGCCAAGGTCCATGCGGGCATCGCCCTCGAGATCGCGCAGTATGGCCAGCCCGTGGCGCCGCCCTGCCTGTTGATGTCGGGCGGCGAAACCAGCGTCACCGTGCGCGGCAAGGGCCGCGGCGGCCGCAACGTGGAATTCGCCTTGGCCCTGGCCATTGCCCTGGCCGGCGACAGGCGCATGCATGCGCTTGCCGCGGATACCGACGGCATCGACGGCATGGAGCAGATCGCAGGCGCCGTCATCGATCCGACCAGCCTCGATCGCGCCCGATCAAAGGGGCTCGATCCGATGGCCTTTCTCGACGGCAACGATGCGCACAGCTTCTTCGAGGCACTCGGCGATCAGGTGGTGACGGGCCCCACCCACACCAACGTCAACGACTTCCGCGCCATTCTCATCGGTCAATGAAGACCCAGCCGCCGCTGATCGCCATGGCCTGCCGCTACTTCATGGTGGTGGCGGAGACCGGTTCGGTGCGGGCGGCCGCGCGCAGCCTGAATGTCGCCGCCTCCGCCATCAGCCGCCAGCTGATTCTCCTGGAGGAGCAGCTGGGCCACTCGCTCTTCGATCGCAGTGGCCGCAGCCTGGCGCTGTCCCCGGCCGGGGACGTGCTGCTGCGAGGATTGCGCGGCCTGGCCCAGGGCACGGAGGCCACCCTCGACCAGCTCGACGCGCTGAAGGGACTGAAGCGCGGCACTGTCCGCGTGGCCACGGTCGAAAGCATCTCGGTTTCCATTCTTCCTGACCTGCTCATCGCCTTCGCGGAGAGCTATCCGGGCATCGAGGTTGCGGTCACGGTGGCGGGATCGGACGCGGTGACCGGGCTGGTCCGCGACGTCCATGCCGATCTGGGCTTCACCTTCAATCCGACCTCCATCGAAGGCCTCGAGGCCGTGGCCGTGCGCGACATGCAGCTGGGCGCCGTGATGGCGCCATCGCATCCCCTGGCCCGGTCGCGCAGTCTCGCCATCGCCGATTGCCTGCACTATCCCGTGGCCTGGCCTTCGCCCGGCCTCAGCCTCCGCACCGCGCTCGACCGTCTTCCGCAGACGCGCGGGCTCAGGCCCGCCTTCGAATGCAATTCGCTGCGCCTCATGGCGTCGCTGGCGCGGCGCGGAAGCTGCATTGCCTTCCAGACGCTGATCGGCATCGAGCAGGAGATCGCCGACCGGAGCCTGGTCTGGATACCGCTGAGCGACAAGCGCCTGCCGCTCGACCGGCTGATGCTGGTGCGCCGTCGCGGGCCCAAGGGCCGGGTGGCGGCGGATGCCTTCGCCGACATGGTTCTGGCGCGTTTGCCGCGCGAACGCTCGATGCGAAAATAGCGTACAGTCCGTAGCAATTATTCTGCTATTTCGCACAGCTGTCCGGTGTTATGGTTGCTGATCGCGCGGCGCAAGAACCGCGGAAAACCGAATGGGCAGGGGAAGCACAGGAAGCGCGATGGGGCGTTTGACCACGCATGTTCTCGATACGGCCTCGGGAAAGCCGGCCGCGGGCCTGAAGATCGAACTCTTCTTGCTCGATGGCGGCACGATCTACATCAAGACCATTCACACCAATGCCGATGGGCGGGCCGACGGGCCGATGCTCGAAGGCGCGGAGTTCGCGCGCGGCCACTATGAACTGCGCTTCCATGCCGGCGACTATCTGAGGCGCGAGGGCGTGAACCTGCCGGAGCCGGCCTTCCTGGATGTGATCCCCATCCGCTTCGGCATCGCCAATCCAAGCCAGCACTATCACGTGCCGCTGCTGCTCTCGCCCTACGGCTATTCCACCTATCGCGGGAGCTGAGCCATGGCCTCGCGTGGCAGCCTCCGTTTCGTCCGTCGCGGCCGGATCGTGACTCTCGACCAGGTGCCGCCCATGCGCACGGTCCTCGACTATCTGCGGCTCGAGGAGAAGTCGAAGGGCACGAAGGAAGGTTGCAATGAGGGCGATTGCGGCGCCTGTACCGTGGCGCTGGGCAGCCTGCGCGACGGCCGGCTGGTCTACGAGCCGGTCAATGCCTGCATCCTGCTGCTGGGCCAGATCGACGGCAAGGAACTGGTGACCGTCGACGACCTCGCTGACGGTGGCAAGCTTCACCCGGTGCAGCAGGCCATGGCCGACCTGCATGCTTCGCAGTGCGGCTTCTGTACGCCGGGCTTCGTCATGGCGCTGTTTGCGCTCTACCACGCGGGAAAGGCACCGACACGCCAGGATATCGTCGACCAGATCGCCGGCAATCTCTGCCGCTGCACCGGCTACCGGCCGATCGTGGATGCGGCGGCCAGGACCTGCACCGGCAAGGCACTGGACCGCTGGGCCAGCCAGGCGCGGGAGACCGCTGCGCTGCTGACGCAGCTGCACGACGGATCGGACCTCTTCGCGGGAACGGCGGAGAGCTTCATCGCGCGTCCCGCCAGCGCCGCGACCTTGTGCTCGCTCGCGGCCGAACATCCCGATGCCACCATCGTCTCGGGCGCCACCGACGTGGGCCTGTGGATCACCAAGCAGATGCGCGACCTGCCAAGGATCATCCTCACGGGCGGCGTTGCCGAACTGCATGCGATCTCCGAGGACGATGCCATGCTCAGCATTGGCGCCGCCGCAACCTACGCGGAGGCGGAGCCATCTCTCGCGCGGCTTCATCCCGATCTGGGCGAGGTGCTGCGCCGCATCGGCTCGCGGCAGGTGCGTGCCTCGGGCACGGTCGGCGGCAACATCGCCAATGGATCGCCCATCGGCGACACGCCGCCCATGCTGATTGCGCTGGACGCAAGGCTGCACCTGCGGCATAGGGCGCGCGTGCGCAGCCTGGATCTGGAGGAATTCTTCATCGCCTATTGCAAGCAGGACCGTGCGCCGGGCGAACTGGTCTGGCGCGTCGACGTTCCCAAGCTTGCCGCCAACCAGGTGTTCCGCAGCTACAAGATCTCCAAGCGCTTCGACCAGGACATCTCGGCGGTCATGGCCGCCTTCCGCTTCACGCTCGACGGCCGGCGCGTCGCGGACGCGCGCATCGCCTTCGGCGGCATGGCGGCAACGCCCAGGCGTGGCCGCAAGGCCGAGGCAGCAATTAGGGGAGCAGCGCTCGACGATCCGGCCAGCTGGGCCGGGGCCATCCATGCCCTGGCCGAGGATTTTCAGCCGATCTCCGACATGCGGGCTTCCGCTGCCTATCGCATGAAGGTGGCGCAGGGGCTTATGGGCAAGGCCCTGATCGAGATCTCGGGCACGGCGCAGAAATCGACCCGCGTCATCGTCTCCGAACGGGAGACGGCATGATGGCGGTGGCGCGCAAGCCTCTGTCCACCCGCAGCGTCGGCAGGGGCATCGTCCACGACAGCGCGGCCCTGCATGTACAGGGCATCGCCACCTATGTCGACGACATCCGCGAGCCCGAGGGGTTGCTGCACGTCTATCCCGGGCATGCCAGGGATGGCGCCTTCGGCCGCATCACAGCGCTCGACCTGGATGCAGTGGCGGCCGCGCCCGGCGTGGTGAGGGTCCTGACCGCGAAGGACATCGGCGGCGTCAACGACTGCAGCCCGTCGACCGGGGGCGATCCGATTCTGGCCGATGGCCGCATCACCTACCATGGCCAGCCGATTTTCGCCGTGGTGGCCGAAACGCGCGAGGCGGCGCGGCGGGCCACGAGGCTGGCGAAGATCGAGATCGCCGTCGAGAAGCCCGCCGTCAGCGTCGAGGATGCGCTGGCCGCCGGGACCAAGGACGTGGGCGAGCCCTATGCCTTCCAGCGCGGAAACGTGAAGACGGCGCTGAAGGCGGCGGCGGCCACCATATCGGACAGCTTCCGCATCGGCGGGCAGGAGCACTTCTATTTGGAAGGCCAGGTCAGCCTCGCCGTGCCGGAAGAGCATGGCGGCATGACCGTGCATGTCTCCACCCAGCATCCCACCGAAGTGCAGCATCTGGTGGCGCGAATGCTCGGCATCGCCGATGCCATGGTGACCTGCGAATGTCGTCGCATGGGCGGCGCCTTCGGTGGCAAGGAGAGCCAGGCGGCGCAATGGGCCTGCCTTGCCGCGCTGGCAGCACGGCTTACCGGCCGGCCGGTCAAGTGCCGTCTCGACCGCGACGACGACATGATCATGACCGGCAAGCGCCATGACTTCCGCGTCGACTATACTGCAGGCTTCGACCGCAAGGGGCGCCTCACCGCGGTCGACGTCGCGTTCCTGGGGCGCTGCGGGCATTCGGCCGATCTCAGCAACGCCATCTGCGACCGCACGATGTTTCATGCGGACAATACCTATTTCTATCCGGCCTGCCGCATCGGTACGCGCCGCCTCAGGACGCACACCGTCTCCAACACGGCTTTCCGCGGCTTCGGCGGGCCGCAGGGCATGCTCTTCGCCGAACGCCTGATGGAGGTGATCGCCATCCGTACCGGCCAGGACGCGCTCGACGTGCGCAAGGCCAATCTCTACCGGACGGGGCGCGACATAACACCCTATGGCATGAAGGTGGAGGACAACATCGCGCTCGCGGTGATGGAGCAGCTCGAAGTCTCGAGCGACTATCGCAGGCGGCGGACCCGCATCGAGGCCTTCAATGCGCGCAACGCCATTCTGAAGAAGGGCCTCTCGCTGACGCCGGTGAAGTTCGGCATTTCCTTCACGCTCACCCATCTCAACCAGGCCGGCGCGCTGGTGCATGTCTATACCGATGGATCGGTGCATCTCAATCACGGCGGCACCGAGATGGGGCAGGGGCTCTACACCAAGGTGGCGCAGGTCGTTGCCGAAGAGTTCGGCATCGACACCGCGAAGGTGCGCATCACGGCGACCACGACCGGAAAGGTGCCCAATACCTCGGCCACGGCGGCATCCTCGGGCGCCGACCTCAACGGCATGGCCGCGAAGCAGGCGGCGGGGACCATCCGCGAGAGGCTCACCGATTTCGCCGCACGCAACTGGAAGGTTCCGAAGTCGCGCATCCGCTTCGAGAACGGCCAGGTGATCATCGGCAACCAGAGCCTGGGCTTCGGCGAGCTTGCCAAGAAGGCCCATGCGGCGCGCATCTCGCTCTCTGCCACCGGCTTCTATGCCACGCCGAAGGTGGCCTGGGACCGCGCCCGGGGTCGCGGCCGGCCCTTCTTCTACTTCGCCTATGGCGCGGCCTGCTCGGAAGTCACCGTCGACACGCTGACCGGCGAGATGCGGGTCGACCGCGTCGACATCCTCCACGATGTCGGACGCTCGCTCAATCCGGCGCTCGACATCGGCCAGGTCGAGGGCGGCTTCGTTCAGGGCATGGGCTGGCTGACCACCGAAGAGCTGGTCTACGATCAGGATGGAAAGCTGCGCACCCATGCGCCCTCGACCTACAAGATTCCCTGCGCCTCGGATGTGCCTGAAGACTTTCGCGTGAAGTTGCTCGAGTCGAAGGGCAACAAGGAAGACACGATCTACCGGTCCAAGGCCGTGGGCGAGCCGCCGCTGATGCTCGGCATTTCCGTCTGGACTGCCATATTTGACGCCATAGCCCGCACAAATCCCGGGCAGATTCCAAGTCTTGACGCGCCCGCGACACCTGAGGCCATACTGCAGGCCTTGAAAGGCGACGGGGCATGACGATCTGGGGGCAGCTGCGCGACGCGATCGGACGCCACGGGGCAGGCGCCCTGGTCACGGTCGTCGCCACGCGCGGCTCCGCGCCGCGCGATGCCGGAGCCGCCATGGTGGTGACGCCAGAGGGCTATCACGGCACCATTGGCGGAGGCGCGCTGGAATGGCGGGCCATCGCCGCGGCACAGGCAATGCTGGGCAAGGGCCGCGTTTCCCGCCGCACCAGCCATGCGCTTGGCCCCGAACTTGGCCAATGCTGCGGCGGGCATGTCGAGCTGCTGACCGAGGTCTTCGACAGCGGCTCCCTTGGCGAGATCCAGGCCCGCATGGCGCGCGACGCGGCGCAGCGCCGCCGTATCTATCTCTTTGGCGCTGGCCACGTGGGGCGCGCGCTGGTGCTGGCGCTGGCGCCCTTGCCCTTCGAGGTCGTCTGGGTCGATCCGCGGCCCTCCGCCTTCCCGGCGGCAATGCCGGCCAATGTAACGGCGGTGGCGCCAGCCGATGTCCCCGGCGTGCTCGACGAAGCGCCCGAAGGCAGCCTCGTTTTTGTCATGACCCATAGCCACGCGCTGGACTTGGCCATTGTCGAGGCCGCGCTGCGGTCGCCCGCCGTGGCCCATACCGGTCTCATCGGCAGCGCCACCAAGCGCGCCCGCTTCACCCGGCGGCTCGGCGAGGCCGGGATCGATGCCTCCCGCATCGAGGCCCTCATCTGCCCCATCGGCGTCTCCGGCATCGCCTCCAAGGAACCGGCCATGATTGCGCTCGCCACCGCCGCGCAGATCGCCGTGTTGCACGAGTCCCTTGCCAGTGCCGCGCAACAGCGCCCGGCCGCGGAAAGGACGCGCGCATGAAGGCACAGCCGGACTATCTTCTCGAGGCGCTTCACATCGTGAAGATCTTCGGCACGCTCAAGGCCAACGACGACGTCACCTTGAAGGTTAAGCCGGGCGAGATCCACGCCTTCCTGGGCGAGAACGGGGCCGGCAAATCGACGCTGGTGAAGATGATCTATGGCGCATTGCAGCCCACGTCGGGCGAGTTCCGCTGGATGGGCCAGCCGGTGACCATCGCCAATCCGGCGGCCGCACGCAGGCTGGGCATCGGCATGGTCTTCCAGCATTTCTCGCTGTTCGAGGCGCTGACCGTGGCCGAGAACGTGGCTCTCGCCATGCCGGGCGATTTCGACATGGCCGGACTGTCGGAAAGGATCGCGCGGGTGTCGAAGGCCTATGGCCTGCCGCTCGAGCCGTCGGCCACGGTGGCCGATCTTTCGGTGGGCGAACGCCAGCGCATCGAGATCGTGCGCTGCCTGCTGCAGGAACCGAAACTCCTCATCATGGACGAGCCGACCGCGGTGCTGACGCCGCAGGAGGCCGATCAGCTTTTCGTCACCCTGGCGCGACTGGCCGGGGAAGGCTGCGCGGTCATCTATATCAGCCATCGCCTGGAGGAGGTGAAGCGGCTGTGCCACAACGCCACCATCTTGCGCCACGGCAAGGTGGTGGCCAATGTCGACCCGACCCTGGAGACTGCCGCAAGCCTGGCGAAGCTGATGGTCGGCGGCGATATCCATGTGGTGCGCACGGCGCGCAAGACCGGCGCCGGCACGGTGCGCCTCAAGCTCGACGGGCTCAGCCTGCCGGCCGATGGTCCCTTCGCGGTGGAACTGAAGAACATCTCGCTCGACGTTCTGGCCGGCGAGGTGGTGGCCATCGCCGGCGTTGCCGGCAATGGCCAGTCGGAACTCTTCGACGCGGTCTCGGGCGAACGCGCCCTCGCGCGCGGCGCGATGCTGCAGATCGACGGCAAGGTCATGGGCCATGCCGGGGTGAACGCGCGGCGCAACGCGGGCGCCGCCTTCGTTCCGGAGGAGCGGCTCGGTCACGGCGCCGTGCCTGTGTTCCGCCTGTCGGAGAATGTCCTGCTGACGCGACACTCCTCCGACGAGACCCTTGTGCGCTCCGGCATGGTGCAGAAGTCCGGGGCGACGGGCGTGAGCGAACGCGTCATCAAGTCCTTCGACGTGCGCAAGGGCAAGCCCGACCCAGAGGCGCGCGCCCTCTCGGGCGGCAACCTGCAGAAATTCGTCGTCGGCCGCGAGCTTGACCGCACGCCGGGAATCCTGGTGATCAACCAGCCGACCTGGGGCGTCGATGCCGGCGCCGCGGCCACCATCCGCCAGGCCATCGTCGACCTGGCCCGTCAGGGTTCGGCCATCCTGGTCATCAGCCAGGACCTGGACGAGATCTTCGAGGTGGCCGACCGCATCGCGGTGATCTCGCGCGGCCAGCTTTCGGAAGCCTATCCCGCGGCCGAGATGACGGCGGAGAAGATCGGGCTCCTCATGGCCGGCGCGCACGAAATCACGGAGGTCCGCCATGCGGCTGGTGCTTGAGAAGCGCGGCGAGCGCTCCGACCGCATGGCGCTGCTGTCCCCGGTCATCGCCATCCTGCTCACGCTGATCACCGGCGGCATCATCTTCGCGCTGCGCGGTCTCAATCCGCTGGAGGCGCTCTACATCTATTTCGTCGAGCCGCTCAGCACCTCGTGGTCGATCGAGCAGCTGATCGTGAAGGCGACGCCGCTGGCACTGATCGGCGCGGGCCTCGCGGTCTCCTACATCGCCAATGTGTGGAACATCGGCGCCGAAGGCCAGCTCACCGCCGGCGCCATCCTGGGCTCGGCAATCCCCGTGTTCTTCCCCGAAATGCAGACGCCGCTGACGCTGGTGCTCATGCTGGCGCTGGGCGTCATCGGCGGCATGGCCTGGGCCGCGATCCCCGCCTTCCTGCGCAACCGGTTCGGCGCCAACGAGATCCTGACCAGCCTGATGCTGGTCTATGTCATCCAGTATCTTCTCGACTGGCTGGTGCGCGGGCCGTGGCGCGATCCACAAGGTTACAACTTTCCGAAGACCATCAGCTTCTCCGGCTGGCAGACCTTGCCGTCCTTCCAGGTCGTCCCGTCCTCCATCGGTCCGATCTATGTCAATCTCGGCGCCATCTTCGCGGTCGTGGTCGTCGTCGCCCTGGCGCTGCTCATGGGACGGACGCTCAAGGGCTTCGAACTCCGCGTCCAGGGCGTTGCCCCGCGCGCCGGCCGCTTCGCCGGCTTCTCCCGCGAAGGCACGGTATGGTTCTGCTTCCTGCTGTCGGGCGGCCTCGCTGGCCTTGCGGGAATCTGCGAGGTGATGAGCACGGTGGGGCAGCTGCAGCCCGGCATCTCGCCCGGCTACGGCTTCACCGCCATCATCGTCGCCTTTCTTGGCCGCCTCAATCCCGTCGGCGCGCTGATCGCTGCCTTCGCGCTGGCGATCAGCTATCTCGGCGGCGAGTCCGCGCAGGTGGCGCTGGGCATTTCCGACAAGACGGCGCGGGTCTTCCAGGGCATCCTGCTCTTCTACATCCTCGCCTGCGACACGCTGATCGTCTATCGCTTCCGGCTCATCGGGCAATCCTCCAGGTCGTCGGAGGCACGCGCATGAACGAGCTGCTGTCGATCATCCTCACCATCATCACGGCCTCGACGCCGCTGCTGCTTGCCGCCATCGGCGAACTCGTGGTCGAGCGCTCGGGTGTGCTCAATCTGGGCGTGGAGGGCATGATGGCGGTGGGCGCGGTCTGCGGCTTCGGTGCGGCCCTGGCCACGGGATCGCCTCTCGTCGGCGTGCTCGCGGCCATCGCCGCCGGGGCGCTGCTGTCGCTGCTCTTCGGCTACCTCACGCTGACCATGGTATCGAACCAGGTCGCCACTGGCCTGGCGCTGACCCTTCTCGGCCTCGGCCTCTCCGGCCTCATCGGCGAGGGCTTCGTCGGCCAGCCCGGCGTGAAGCTGGCAAAGATCCACATCCCGGTGCTGACCGACATTCCCTTCATCGGTCCGATCCTCTTCGGCCAGGACATCCTCGTCTACCTGTCGATCGCCCTGGTGGCGGGCGTGTCCTATGTCCTGTTCCGCACCAAGGCGGGACTCATCATCCGGGCCGTGGGCGACAACCACCAGTCGGCGCATGCCCTGGGCTACAGCGTCATCGGGGTCCGCTATCTCGCCGTCATGTTCGGCGGCGCCTGTGCGGGCCTTGCGGGCGGATACCTGTCGCTGGCCTACACGCCGCAATGGATCGAGAACATGACGGCGGGCCGCGGCTGGATCGCGCTGGCCCTGGTCGTGTTTTCCTCCTGGCTGCCCTGGCGTCTGGCCATCGGCGCCTATCTTTTCGGAACCATCACGATTCTCGGCTTCTCGCTGCAGGGGAATGGCATCGGCATTCCCTCCCAGCTACTATCGTCGCTTCCCTACATCGTGACCATCATCGCGCTGGTCGTGATTTCGGGCAGTCGCGCGCTCACCCGCGCGAATACTCCGGCTTGCCTGGGTCAGCCTTTCGTGCCTGACCGCTAGGCAATTCATGCTTCGCGCGGCCTGCAGCCGGAGCGGAGCAAACACAATATCCGGCTGCAGGAATGGGCAATGACAAGGAGAACGACATGAAGATTTGGATGGCAATGGCGGCAGCCCTGGCGCTCAGCGTCTCTGCCGGCGCCGCGCAGGCGGCCGACAAGCTGAAGGCCTGCTGGGTCTATGTGGGACCGGTGGGTGACTTCGGCTATTCCTACCAGCACGACCTCGGCCGCAAGGCGGTGGAGAAGGAGCTGGGCGACAAGGTCGAAACCGTGTTCCTCGAGAACGTGGCCGAAGGCCCCGACGCCGAGCGCGCCATCGAGCGCCTGGCGCGCGAAGGCTGCAAGATCATCTTCACCACCTCGTTCGGATTCATGGACCCGACGATCAAGGTGGCGGCCAAGTATCCCGACGTGAAGTTCGAGCATGCCACTGGCTACAAGAAGGCCGACAACGTCTCGATCTACAACGCGCGCTTCTACGAGGGGCGCTACGTGATGGGGCAGATCGCGGCCAAGATGTCGAAGAGCGGGCTTGCCGGCTACATCGTGTCGTTCCCGATCCCGGAAGTGGTCATGGGCATCAACTCCTTCATGCTCGGCGCCCAGTCGGTGAACCCGGACTTCAAGGTCAAGATCATCTGGGTGAACTCCTGGTATGATCCCGGCAAGGAAGCCGACGCGGCCAAGGTTCTCTTTGGCCAGGGTGCTGACATCATCGTCCAGCACACAGACTCCACCGCCCCGCTGCAGGTCGCGGAAGAGCAGGGCAAGCTGGGCTTCGGTCAATCTTCCGACATGATCAAGTTCGCACCCAAGGCGCAGCTGACCGCCAACACCGACGACTGGGATCCCTACTATGTGGCCCGCGTCAAGGCGGTGCTCGACGGAACCTGGACCTCGACTGACACCTGGGGCGGCATGAAGGACGGCATGGTGGTGCTGTCGCCCTTCACCAACATGCCGGACGACGTGAAGAAGATGGCGGAGGACTCGGTGGCCAAGATCAAGTCCGGCGAGCTTCATCCCTTCACCGGTCCGATCACCAAGCAGGACGGCACGACGGTCGGCGAAGCCGGCAAGCCTCTGCCGGACGGCGAGTTGCTCGGGATGAACTACTACATCAAGGGAATCGACGACCAGCTGCCGCAGTAAGCGCGACGCAAGACAAGGCGCCTGCCGCGGGAGCGATCCTCCGGCAGGCGTTTCTGCGAAGGGTGAGATGATGGACGGATTTCTGGGCGAGTGGCTGAACCTGCTGCTGCGCTGGGGCCACATGATCGCGGGGATCGCGTGGATCGGCACGTCCTTCTATTTCGTGGCTCTGGACTTCTCGCTGAAGCGCCCCGCCGGCCTGCCGGCGGGCGTGGGCGGCGAGGCCTGGGAAGTGCATGGCGGCGGCTTCTATCACGTTCAGAAATATCTGAGCGCCCCCGCCAATCTTCCCGAACACCTGACCTGGTTCAAGTGGGAGGCCTACCTGACCTGGGTCACGGGGTTCCTGCTGCTCGTCGTCCAGTATTATCTGCAGGCATCCGCCTATCTCATCGATCCGGCCGTGATGCCGCTGTCGCCCTGGCAGGCCATCGCCATTTCGCTCGCGTCGATCGCGGGCGGCTGGATCGTCTATGACGGCCTCTGCCGCTCACCCATCGGGCGGAACGCGAGGCTGCTGGCTTGCTGCGTGCTGGGTCTTGTGCTGGCCATGGCCTTTCTGTTCACCCATGTCTTTTCCGGTCGCGGCGCCTTCATCCAGACCGGCGTCGTGGTGGGCACAATCATGGCCGCCAACGTCTTCATGATCATCATTCCGAACCAGCGGAAGATCACGGCGGCGCTGATCCGCGGCGAGGCGCCCGATCCGCGCCTCGGCGCCATCGGCAAGCAGCGTTCCCTGCACAACACCTACCTGACGCTGCCGGTCCTGCTGTTGATGATCAGCAATCACTTCGCCATGCTGACCGACGCGCCCAATGCCTGGCTGCTGCTCGGCCTGGTCTTCGTCGGCGGGGCCGCCCTGCGGCATTTCCTGGTGCGGCACGAGGTGGGCGATCCCCTGGGCCAGATCGCCTGGACGCTGCCGGTCATCTTCGTGTCGCTGGGTCTGGCCTGGCTGCTGTCGAGCGCGCCGCTGCTCTCGCTCGACTGGGCCAACCTCCTCGTCCGCTGGGGCCACATGATCGCCGGGATCGCCTGGATCGGCACGTCCTTCTATTTCGTGGCGCTCGACTTCTCGCTGCGCAAGTCGGCGGGTCTTCCTCCCGGCGTTTCCGGCGAGGCCTGGGAAGTGCACGGCGGTGGCTTCTATCACGTGCGCAAGTATCTGACGGCGCCAGAGACGCTGCCGAAGGACCTCATCTGGTTCAAGTGGGAAGCCTACCTGACCTGGGTCACGGGCTTCCTGCTGCTCTGCGTCATCTACTACTTGCAGGCCGATACCTATCTGATCGATCCGTCGGTGATGAAGCTGACACGTTTGGAGGCCATCGGCATTTCGGTGGGAAGTCTTGCTGCCGGCTGGCTGATCTACAATGCCCTGTGCCGGTCGCCCCTCGGGCGGAACACCGGCATGCTCGCAATTTTTGTTTTCGTGCTGATCCTCGCCGCGGCCTATGGCTATACGCACGTCTTCTCCGGGCGCGGCGCCTTCATCCATGTGGGCGCGCTGATCGGCACCATCATGGCCGCCAATGTCTTCATGGTCATCATTCCCAATCAGCGAAAGATCACTGCGGCGTTGCTGAAAGGCGAAGCGCCAGACCCGCGGCTGGGGGCCATCGGCAAGCAGCGCTCGCTGCACAACACCTATCTCACCTTGCCGGTGTTGCTTATGATGATCAGCAACCACTACCCGATGATCACCGACAATCCGCGCGCCTGGCTGGTGGTCGGGCTGATCGTGATCGGCGGCGCCCTGCTGCGCCATTTCCTGGTGCGCACCGAAGTGGGCGATTCCCAGACCGACATCGCCTGGACCCTTCCGGTCATCGGCGCGGCACTGGCGGCCGCGATGATCCTGACGGAACCGGCGCCAGGCATAGCGTTCCAGGGCGAGGTCAGCGACGCGGAGGCCCTCGCCATCGTCCAGACCCGCTGTGCGGCCTGCCATGCCGCCGCACCCACCGATCCCACCATCAAGGCGCCGCCAAAGGGCATCGTCCTGGACACGCTTGAAAACCTGAAGCGCTACGCGGCCCAGGTCGAGACTCAGTCGATCAAGAACCGGGCCATGCCGCTCGGCAACAAGACCGGCATGCTCCCGGAGGAACGCGCCAAGCTCGGCGCATGGATTGCCAAGCAATGATCAGCATCGCCGACATCAACGCACTTCCGCCCGCGGCATTCCTTGACCGGTTCGGGGATGTGGCGGAGCACTCGCCCTGGGTCGCCCGCGAGGCCTTCGCCGCACGGCCCTTCGAAAGTCGCGAGGAGCTGGTCGTAGCCTTTTCCCGCGCGCTGCGTGCCGCCAACCGCGACGCGCAGCTCGCCCTCATCCGCGCCCATCCCGACCTGGCGACACGAGCGAAGCTTACCGCCGACAGCACGCGCGAACAGGCCGGCGCCGGGCTGGACACGCTCACGCCCGCGGAATTCGAGACCTTCACCCGTCTCAACACCGCCTACAAGGCCAGGTTCGGCTTTCCCTTCATCTTCGCCGTCAGGGGCGCCACCAAGCACATGATCCTCGAGTCCTTCGAGGCGCGGGTTGGCCACGGGACGGAAGAGGAATTCGCGACGGCACTGGAACAGATCTGCCGCATCTTCCGCTTCCGCATCGAGGACAGGGTCGAGCCATGACACGCGTGATCCGCGGCCAGACCGTGAACTTCGGCGCTGATCCGTCCGAGATCCGCCACGAGGCGAAGGGCGCCATCGCCATCGGCGATGATGGTACGATCCTGTGGGCAGGGCCCGCGCCGCTGCTGCCGCAGGGCTTCCGCCAGGCGCCGGTGGATGACCATGGCGACTGCCTCGTCATGCCGGGCTTCGTCGATGCCCATATCCATTTTCCCCAGTGCCGCATGCTGGCAGCGCCGGGGAAGGATCTGCTGGACTGGCTGTCACGCTTCACCTTCCCTGAGGAGAGCCGCTACGGCGACGCGGCCTATGCGGCGCGCATGGCGCAGCTCTTCCTCGATCGTCTCGCGGCGCATGGCACCACCTCGGCCATGGCCTTCTGCTCGGTACACAAGGTCTGCGCGGAAGCCCTCTTCGCCGCGGCCGAGGCGCAGGGCATGGCGCTGGTCACAGGCAAGACCATGATGGACCGCAACGCCATCCTGGCGGTACACGACGATCCGGAGACCGGCGCGCGCGAGTCCGAAGAGCTCTACCGGACCTGGCATGGCCGAGGCCGCCTCCGCTACGCGGTGACCCCGCGCTTCGCCATCACCTCGAGCGAAGCGCAGCTGCGCCTGTCGGGAGACCTGCTTGCCTCCCTCGACGGCGCGCTGATGCAGACGCATCTCTCCGAAAGTCCGGGCGAGATCGCCTTCGTCCGCGAACTCTTTCCCGACGCGCTGGACTACACCGATGTCTACGATCGCTTCGGGCTTCTCGGCCCGCGCAGCTTCTTCGCCCATGGCATCCATCTCTCGGAGCGCGAATGCACACGCCTGTCGGAGTCGGGATCCACGGTGCTGCACTGTCCCACCTCCAACAACTTCCTCGGGTCGGGACTGATGCGCATGGCCTATCTGCGCGATGTACGTCGCCCAGTGCATGTCGGCTTGGCCACCGATGTGGGCGGCGGCACCAGTTACTCGATGCTGGCCACGCTCGGTGAAACCTACAAGGTGCAGATGCTGACTGGTTACAAGCCGTCGGCGGCACAGCTGTTCCGCATGGCGACCCGCGGCAACGCCGAGCGTCTGGGCCTCGCAAACACGGGCGCCATCGAGGTGGGCTACCATGCCGACCTCGTGGTGCTTGATCCCCGCGCCACGCCGGTTCTGGCCAGCCGTGACGAGCTCTCGGCTTCGCTCGAGGATGTCCTGTTCGCGCTCATGATCCTTGGCGACGACCGGGCCGTGCGCGCCACCTATGTGGCCGGCCGCAAGCGCCACGAACGTCTCACGCAATGAGGGCCGAGAGCCTGCCCAGAACGCCGTAGTCGGCCTCGACGCGGTCGCCCGGCGCAATTGCCATGGGCACGATGCAGGTGCCGGTGGTGACGAACTGGCCGGCTTTCACGCCACCGCAATGGCGGGCCGCCTCGTTGACGAACCAGGTCATCGCGAGCCGCGGATCGCCCAGAACGGCCGCGCCCGTTCCTTCGACCACTTTTTTTCCGTTCCGCGATCCAGCCACCGCATGCCGGGAAAGATCGAGATCGCGCCAGCCGTCGCTCAGGGCAGGGCCCAGCACCAGCCAGCAGGCGCAGGCCGTGTCGGCGATCAGCGATGGCGCACCCACCTTGGTGAAGTCCTGGTAGCGGCTGTCGGGAATCTCGATCGACAGGTGGAGCGCGGACACGGCATCCATGGCCTCGTTCAGGGCGTAGTCCTGCGCGCGCGGCGGCAGATCGCGCCCGAAGGCAAAGGCGAATTCCGCTTCCGCCACCTTCATGATGTTGTCGCCCAGCGTCACGGTGGAGCCGGCCGGCAGCAGCCGGCGTGCGAAGATCCGTCCGGCCAGCGGGCCGTCGACGTTGATATGGGCCTGGCCGGCCTTGCTGGTGGCCGCGATCTTCCAGCCGGCAACGGCGTCGCCCGTCAATCTGGCCAGCACCGCCGCAGCCGCATAACCTTCGGCGCGGGTTCCGGGGCGGCAATCCTCCGGCAGGGCTTCGATGCGAGTGGCGTTCGTCCAGTTCCTCAGCAGCAGGTCTGCGGCGCGTTCGAGGTCCATGGCAGGATCATCCGATGGTGGCGGCAAGGCCGCGCTTGAGGAGCGAGCGGGCAATGATCAGGCGCTGGATTTCGCTGGTCCCTTCCCAGATACGGTCGACGCGGAGCTCGCGATAGAAGCGCTCGGCCACGTTCTCGCGCATGTAGCCGCGACCGCCGAAGATCTGCACGCAGCGGTCGGCCACGCGCCCCGCGGCCTCGGAGGCGAAGAGCTTGGCAATCGAGCACCGGGCATGCAGTGATTTCAGGTCCTCGCCCCGGTCATGTGCGGCCGCGGCCTCGTAGGTGATGAGGCGCGAGGCCTGCAGATCCGTGACCGAATCGGCCAGCATGCCCTGAATGAACTGGTAGTTGGCGATGGGCTCGCCCGAGACCACGCGCGTCTTTGCGAAGGCCGTGGTGTCCTCGATCAGCCGTTCCATCGCTCCGCAGCACCGCGCGGCGATCATCAGGCGTTCGCGGCGGAACCAGGCGTGGGTGAAGCCCATGCCGTCGCCCTCGGCTCCGATGCGGTCTCGCACCGGCACGCGCACGCCCGCGAAGGTCAGGATGGGGTGGTGATGATCGTAGCTGTGCGTGTAGGCAGGGCTGCGCTTGATGCTGATGCCGGGGGCGTCGACGGGGCAGAAGAACAGGCAGTGATCGCCACTCGCGAGCCTGGCCTGCACCACGATGGTGGTGGCGTGGTTGTGGCTGGTCACATGCCACTTCTCGCCGTCGATCACATAGTCGTCGCCATCGCGCCGCGCCGTCGCCTCGATGGCCGCGGGATCGGAGCCGGCGTTTTCTTCGGTGATGGCGTAGCAGAGGTGCACGTCGCCCGTCGTCAGGGGCATGATGAAGCGCGCGATCTGGTCCTCGTTGCAGGCCTCGAACATCCAGCCCTGCGCTTCCGAGTAGCACCAGCCCAGCGCATTGGTGACGCGGCCGATTGCCTCCGTGGCGGCGGCCTGGGTCAGGACAGGCAGCTCCAGACCGCCGCGCGACCTGGGAACATCCATGCGTGACAAGCCAAGCGCGATGGCGGTCCGCTCATGGCTCTTGCGCAGGGCGTCGCCGATGCGGCCTTCGTTCATTTCCGCCTCGACCTCGAGCGGCCGCAAGTCCGTGTCGACGAATGTCTTGACCCTGTCGCGGAAGGCGCGGGCATCGGCGGGGAGATCGAAACTCATGATTTACTCCGGCAGGGATTTGAGAATGGCGTCATAGCGGGGATGGTCGCGCAGCACATCGAGGTCGGAATCGTTCAGCATGTATTCCTTCAGCGACCGCACGGAACTGGGCCCCAGCGCCTGTTCCAGCCGGTCCAGCGCCAGTTCGCGTTCGCCCAGGATGGCGAAGGCGCAGGCCAGGTTGTAGTGCATGTAGTGATCGTCCGGTTCGATGATCGCCGCGCGCTCGGCCCAGTCCTTGGTGCGGTCGGTCTCGCCCAGCACGGCCAGCAGCCCGGCGCCGAAGGCCAGCGCATCGGCATCGTCGGGGCGGGCCAGGACCGCCTTCTCGGCGCGGGCCAGCGCGGCCAGCGCCGCGGCCCGCGACTCGTCCATGCGGTTGAGCGACTGGTAGCACATCGATTGGAGGCCCAGCGCCCGGAAGTCGTCGCTTTTCAGGTCGGCCGCGCGTCCGAACAGCTGGGCCGCCTGTTCATAGCGCCCCCGATTGAGGCAATTGCGGCCGTAGAACAGATGGGCCTCGAAGAGGTCTGGCTTGAGTGCAATGGCCTTGACGTAGCAGGTTTCGGCTTCCTCGTAGCGACCGGCGGTGTAGAGCGCCAGGCCCTTGGAGGCGTGCGCCTCCGCGAGTTCCGGATTGAGGGCCAGCGCCTTCTCGCTCTGCTCCAGGATGTCGGCTTCCGAGATGCTGGCATCGCCTGCGTCCAGCAGATGCGACAGGCAGTCGGCGATGCCGGCGTGGGCTTCGGCATAGGTCGGGTCGATTTCGCGCGCCTTCATGAAGATCTGCTTGGCGATGCGCAGGTAGCGCTTGGTGTGGCCGCGGTGGAAGAAGCCGCGCGCCATCAGATAGTAGCGGTAGGCTTCCGGATTGCCGCGCGGCTTGTGGGTGAGTGTCGCCGCCTCGGCAGGAAGAATGCGCAGGCGCAGGGCGGCCACGATGCTCTGCGAGATTTCGTCCTGCATCGCGAAGATGTCGCGGATGTTGCGGTCATAGCGCTCGGCCCAGACATGGCCATTGGTGCGCCCGTCGATCAGCTGCGCCGTGATGCGCACCCGGTCCCCCGCCTTGCGAATCGAGCCCTCCAGCACATACTGAACGCCAAGACGCCCGGCCACGAGGTCGATGTCCACGTGCTGGCCCTTGAAGGTGAAGGCCGTATTGCGCGACACCACGAAGAGCGCCGAGATCTTGGACAGGTCGGTGATGATGTCTTCGGTAATGCCGTCGCTGAAATACTCCTGCTCGGGGTCGCCGCTCATGTTGGCGAAGGGCAGGACCACGATCGAGGCCTGGTGCCCGCCGTCGCCAGGTCGCCGGCCGCCATTCGGCGTCTGGGCCGCCGGGCGCAGGCGATAGGCCTGCACGGAGCCCGAGATGTTGCGCAGGCGCTGCTTGCCGAGATCCTCGAAACTGTAGCTGAGGTGCCGGCTCACATGCTGGTAAACGGTCTCGGAAATGCAGACGCCGCCGGGCTCCGACAGGGTCTGCAGCCGCGCGGCGACATTGACGCCGTCGCCATAGACGTCGTTCTGGTCGGCGATCACGTCCGAGAGATTGATGCCGATCCGCATCCGCATGTGCTGGTCTTCGGGGATCTCCGCGTTGCGCCGGTCGCTCGCCGCCTGCAGGTCCACGGCAAAGTTCACGGCATTCACCACGCTGCCGAACTCCGCCAGGAATCCGTCGCCCATCTGCTTGACCAGGCGCCCGCCGTGACGCGCGAGGAGGGGCGAGACCAGCGTGTCGTGCCGCGTCTTGAGTTCCCCCAGCGTCCCGCCTTCGTCGATGCCCATCAGCCGGGAATAGCCCGCGACGTCGGCGGACAGCACGGTTGTCAGACGCCGTTCCAATCCGGGATTCTCCTTGAATTGGCTCAAGGATAGGATGGTGCCCTGGCCTTCGCAAATTGATTTCCGACCGGATTTGGGCAGGCTCCGGCAGCCGTCGGCAATCGGTCGGAGGGTGTCAGGCCGCCGCTCTCACGGCCGCCGTGCCGGCGACGAGATTGTCGAACATCTGCCGGCTCATGCTGGCCATGCGCGGCATCAGGGGCAGGGCCTCGGCCCGGACCCGCTCATAGGCATTCTCGCCCAGCGCTTCGTCCAGCCACTGCCGGTACTGCGGCAGATGCGCCCAGCGGTCGACCAGCGCCGGCGTAAGCTCGCCATGGAACTGGGTCGCCACGATGTTCGGTCCGGCCGACATGATCTGGATCGGGGAGACGTCGGACGAGGCAAGGACCTCGGCACCTTCGGGAAGGCCGGTTACCTCGGCGTGATGCCACTGCATCACCTTCAGCGACGGCCGGAGCCCCTTGGTCATGGCATGGCGCCGGCCGAGCGCGGTGAGCGTGATCTTGCCGATCCCGACTTCGGCCTGCCGGGCGAGGCCCACCGTTCCACCCAGCGCCTCCGCCACCAGCTGCAGGCCGAGGCAGACACCGAAATAGGGCCGGTCGCGGTTGGCCGTCCAGGCGCGGATCGCGGCCTTCTCGGCCACGAGCCAGGGATGGGCCTCCGTCTCCCAGATGTCCATGGCCCCGCCCATGACCAGCAGGAAATCGTAAGGGGCGAGCGACGGAATCGTCTCGCCCCTGTGCAGCATGACAACATCCAGCGCGGCACCCCGCGCGCGCAGGAAGTCGCCGAAGAGGCCGGGCGGCTCGTCGTCCATATGCTGAAAAACCAGGGCACGGCGGATCATGGCTTGGGTCCCACGTTCGAGGGGTCGAGCGCGCGCATGTAATGGCTGCCCGGCGAATCACAACTGTCGCTTTTGTCGCAGTAATGGGTTACGCGGTCGTTACAAGAGATTTCTGACGCCCGCATGACTCCCCGTCGCATCATCTTCACGGCCCTGCTGCCCTTCGCCGCCGGCTACTTCATGTCCTATCTGCTGCGCGCGGTGAATGCCGTCGTGGCGCCGGACCTCGTTCGCGATGCCGGGCTTTCCCCGGCCCAGCTCGGTCTGTTGACCGCCGCCTATCTCGGCGCCTTCGCCCTGTTCCAGCTGCCGCTCGGCGTGTTGCTCGACCGCTACGGGCCGCGCCGCGTGCAGGCCGGGCTCCTGACCGTGGCCGCCCTCGGATGCGCCGCCTTCGCCATGGCGCCGGATTTCATCGGGCTCTTCGCCGCCCGCGCGGTGATCGGCCTCGGCTTCTCGGCGGGCCTCATGGCCAGCTACAAGTCGTCGGCCACCTGGGTTCCCATCGAGCGCCGGTCGCTGGCCAATACCGGCATCATGTCGCTGGGCGCGCTGGGTGTCCTGGTGGCGACTGAGCCCACCGAGTATCTTGTGAGCCTGATCGGCTGGCGCCACACCTTTCTGGTCTTTGCCGCGATGATTCTCCTCTCCGCCGTCGTCATCCTGCTGGTGGCACCGCGCAAGGACACGGTCGGCGAGCCGGCGCCGCTGGCGGCGCAGTTCCGCCAGCTCACGGCCATCATGCGGCGTCCGCTGTTCTGGCGCCTGGCCCCGCTCCTCGGCCTGACGTCGGGCGTGCAGATCGGCATCCAGACCCTGTGGGCTGGTCCCTGGTACCGCGATGTCATGGGCTTCAGCCGCGACGAGGTGGCCCGGCATCTGCTGTGGATGGCGCTCAGCTTCATGCTTGGCATTCTCACCGTCGGCGTGATCGCCGACCGGCTCGGGCGCCGCGGTATCGGCCCGATGCCGATCATGCTCGGTTTCAATCTCGTCTATTTCGTGGCCCAGGCCATCATCGTCTTCCGTGTCGATGGGCTGATGGTGCCGGCCTGGCTGGCGGTGGCGGCCTTTGGCCAGGTTGCCGTGCTCGCCTTTCCATGGTTTGCGGCGCATATCGGCAAGGATCTGGCGGGCCGGGCCAACGCCACGATCAACTTCGCCATGTTCCTTGCCGCCTTCTGTTCGCAATATGCGGTGGGCCTGGTGATCGGCCTGTTTCCGCACACGGCCGAGGGCTATGATCCGCGCGGCTACAGCTGGGCCATCGGCATCCTGCTTGTGCTGCAGCTTCTGGCCTATGCATGGTACATGGCGGCCGCGCCGCATCGGGAGTCCGAGACATGATCAATCCCATCATCGCCGAGGTCATGCGCGGCGGCATCGTCGAGAGTCGGCATCGTGGCGCCTACGCCGTGGTCGACGGCGAGGGCCGCGTCGTGGCTGCCGAGGGCGGCATCGCCGCCGCGGTCTTTCCGCGCTCGGCGATCAAGGCCTTCCAGTGCCTGGCGGTCGTGGAGAGCGGAGCCGCGGACCGCTTCGGCTTCACCGACGAGGAAATCGCCCTGGCCTGCGCCTCGCACAATGGTGAGCCCGAGCACGTCCGCGTGGCGCGCGCCATGCTGGCCAAGGCGGGCAACAGCGAAGACCTCTACGAATGCGGCGCGCATTGGCCGATTGCCGAAGCGGCCCACCACGCGCTCGTGCATGAGGGCAGGCCCTGTCTTGCGGTTCACAACAACTGCTCGGGCAAGCATGCCTCGATGCTGGCGCTCGCGCGTCAATTGGGGGCGGACCCCTCTGGCTATGTGCTGCCCGGCCATCCCGTGCAGAAGGCCATTGCCGCGACCATCGGCAGGATGTGCGACTGCGACGTCGAAGCCCTGGCGCGCGGCGTCGACGGCTGCTCGGTGCCCACATGGGCCATTCCACTACGCAACATGGCGCTCGGCTTCGCCCGCTTCGCCAGCCCCGGCAATGCGTCGGCCCGCCGGATCATCGAGGCGGTGCGCAAACATCCCTTCATGGTGGCCGGCAGCAAGCGCTTCGACACGGACCTGATGACGGCCTTGCCCCGCGTCTTCGTCAAGACCGGTGCGGAGGGAGTCTATTGCGGCTGCATTCCCCATGCCGGCCTTGGCATCGCGCTCAAGTGTGATGACGGTGCCGGTCGCGCGGCGGAAGTGGCCATGGCCCAGATTCTCTCGGCACTCGACGTCTGGACGCCTGAGGAAAAGCAGGTCCTCGACCGCTTCCGCCATCACGGGCTGAGCAACTGGCGGTCGATCGCGGTGGGCGAGGTTCGCGCGGTTCCGGCCTGACGCCCCCGGAGCGGGCTCAGTCGATCAGATTGCCGCTGATCATGCCGCCTGGTGCGACGGCGCCTGCGACAGCCAGGTCGGACGTGACCGGCGTCCCGTGATCGGTACCCATGATGTTTCCGTTGCGCGCGGCCGAGATGCGGTTGTTGGCGATCAGCACGGGTCCGGCGCCGGACGCGACGGAAAAGCCGATGCCGATCCCGCAGTCGCGGATGACATTTCCCGTTGCCGAGAGATCGCGGCCGTATCCACCCCATCCCAGGGCGATGCCGGTATCCGTGGCACCCTCGATGACATTGCCGGTGATGGCAGTGTCAGCCTCGGCGGCGATGCCGATGCCGCGGGTGCTTTCCAGGCTGCCGCCGCCGGTGACGTTGCGGATGACATTGCCGTTGACTGCCGCAAGCCGCCCGCCCTCGTTGAAGTTGGTGATGGAAATGCCCAAGGCCACATCTTCCAGCATGTTCCCGGTCACCACCGCGCCGAGGAAGCCGAACTCGCAGTAGATGGCGACCTCGCCCGTCCGCGATATGGAATTGCTGGCGATCAGGCAGGCCGAGCCCGCATTGTTGCGGACCGCCGAGAAAGCGCAGTCGCTGATGCGGTTGCCGCTCACGATGACATTGCCGGCGCGAAAGACGTTGATCCCGTTTCCGTTCTGGCCGGTGCCGCCGGCCGTGGCCTTGACCCGCGCGATTTGATTGCCGGTCACGCGGGTTCCATCCTCGCGCGGCTCCGAGGACCAGACCTGGATCCCGTTGTTGCCGATGTCGGCCAGGCGGTTGCCGGAAATCTCCAGGCCGCGCGAGTCGCGCGCGAAGATGCCGGCGCCGCCGATGCGGTCCAGGCGGTTGTCGGACACGCGGCCGCCACAGGCCTCGAGATGGACAGCCGTGCCGGCAGCATCGGAAAAGCTGCAATCCTCGATGGTCAGATCCCCGACGTCTTCACCCCGCAGCAGGGCCTCGCCGGAGACTCCATCCGCTCCGGATAGCGCGAGTCCGCGCAGAACCACCGACTGGGCTCCCGTCACCGTGAGAATCGGGCCTTCGCCGCTGCCCCGGATTCGCGTTCCTGTGCCGATGATGGACAGATTGCGGCGGATGACGAGAGGGCGGGTGACGATCTCGCCGGGCGGCAGGCGCAGCACGCCATCGCCCTCAAGCGCCTTCTTAATCTCGGCTTCCAGGCTCTTGATTTCGCTCGCATTCGCCGGAATGGCCGGCACCAGCGCCACAGCCATGCTGCCGCCCAGTCCGCCAATCATGCTGCGTCGCGAGAGGATCATCTTGAGACCTATTCGCCCCGAGTTTGCAAGATCCGCGCCGCAATTGAGCCGCAGACGCAGGTCATCCTCGTCACATGGCAAGCGATGTCCGACTCTCCCTCGTGACTTCCAGTCCGCGTCAGCAGACTGTCAGCCTGCGGCCGTTCACTCATGATGGACGGGACCGGGCATCGGCCACGCGCCGGAGCGCCGAGTCATCGGACCGGGGTCAGCTCATCGGGCGGCTCGGTGTCATGGCTGCAGCGGCCTATGTGCGGCCGACGGTCCGCAGCCTCAGCGCGGCGCCCGAACAATGAGGGAGCCAGGCTGAAGCGTGCGACCCGGGGGCGGATTGCAGCATCGTCAGACAAGACCACCTCAGAACCCGCCGCCGCGGCGCACTGAGGCAACTGCCCCCGTGATCACATGACCGACGTGGCGCTGACCCGTGGCTATGCCCTGGCCGGTCTTCCGCTCTACGTGCGCGTCCCGGACGATCCGGCGCTGTCCGACTGCCTGGCGGAGCTTCTCTTCGACATCGCCATTCCCGGCGGCGGCGCGGAAAGCGTGACCGTCGAACTGGTGGACGGCGTCTACCACATCAGCGGCGAGGGGCTGAGCGCCCCCTTCACCTGCCATGATCCGGTCGACACGGCCTGCGGCGTCACCGCCGGTCTCATCGGCGCCTATGCCATCAGGGTGTCCGACCGCCTGTGTTTCCATGCGGCGGCGCTGATCCACAACGGCAAGGCCTATCTCATTCCCGCCACCTACAAGTCGGGCAAGAGCACCTTCTGCGCGGCCTGGATGGCGCAGGGCCACCAGATCATCACCGACGACGCCGCCGTCTTCGACGCACGGACGCATTTCGTCTCCTCCTTCGGCATTCCGCTCCGCCTGCGCAATTCGCTGCTGCGCGACGGTCCGGAGGAGCTGCGCAGCTTCGCGGCGCAGAACATGATGATCCGCGGCCCACGCCTGTCCTATGTGCGCGCGCCCGATTCCCGCTCCTGCATCCCCGGCACCAGCTATCCGCTGGGCGGATGGATCTTCCTCGACCGGCGGCTGGCGGCGCGGCCATCGGTCTCGCGCATGACGTCCACCGATTCGCTGGGCCAGATCATCTGGCAGAACTTCGCGCGCCAGATGCCGGCCTCCGATCTGCTCGGGGTCCTGCGCACCATCGCCACGCAGTACCCTTGCTTCCTTCTCCGCTACAGCGAGGCGGCCGAGGCCGTTCCGGCCCTTGCCGAAGCCCTGGACGAGCCGGAGGGACACTTGCCGCACAGCACCGAGTCCGAGGACTTCGGCAACATCTTCGCCGTTGGTGGTGACGGCCATATCCAGGTGACCGAGACTTCCACCGGCCTCTATCTCGCCGATGACCGCTACGGCCGGATCTACTTTCTCAATCCCACCGCCGGCGTCATGTACAAGCTTGCCGCCGAAGGCCTCGAGATGCCGGACGTGCTCGAGATCCTCTGCGAGCTCTATCCCGAGCAGAATGCCGAATCGCTCTCGGCGGACTATCGCAGGTTCCTGTCGGAGACCGGTGCGCTGGGCCTTCTTGCCAGCGTCGCCTCAGCCGCGTGACGGCTTGCCCGCGGCGCGGCGGGCCCGGCTGCGCATGAGTCGCGGAATGGTCCAGAGACAGGCGCCGGTCAGGCCGAAGCCGATCAGCAGAAGACTGAAGATGTCGGCGAGCGTCGTGCCGGCAGCACCCCTGAGCCAGCCGTGGACGTGGAGTTCCTTGAGGATGGACGGCCAGTAGAGGTGACGGTCGATGACCTTTCCGCCGGCCTCATGCAGCTGGCGCACATGGTTGGTCTTGTCGAAGTAGAAGCTGCTGTTCTTCGGCGCGATCACCGTCAGGTCCTTGGTCACGATCTGGAAGGCCGGACGGTCGTGGTAGGGCTCATCCGTCACCTTCTGGACGGTGAGGCCAGGATAGGCCATGGCGAACCAGGCCCGAGCCTGGTCTTCGCTGGCGAGATGTCCCGGCTGGTCCTCGCGCCACAGCGTGTCGACCGTGTCGGTTCCGAACAGGAAGGACAGGCTGCGTTCGTGGTTGAGATAGAAACCCGTGAGTCCATAGAGCAGCACCCAGGGCACGACGAATATGCCGATCCAGCCATGGATCGACCGCAGGCTGCGCAGAAGCGTCATCATGCTACACCGCCGCGCGCTGGGCATAGCCCAGCGTGGAATTGAGCCGGTCGAGCAGCGCCAGCGCCGCATCGGGGATCACCGTGCCGGGCGGGAAGACCGCCGCCGCGCCCATGTCGATCAGGGTCTGCACGTCCTCCGGCGGAATGACGCCGCCCACGACGATCATGATGTCGGGCCTTCCGCTCTTCTCCAGCGCGGCCTTGAGTTCGGGCACCAGCGTCAGGTGACCCGCCGTCAGCGTGGAAACGCCCACCACATGCACCTTGTCCTTCACCGCCTGGGCCGCAACTTCCTCCGGCGTGGCGAAGAGCGAGCCGATCGTCACCTGGAAGCCGATGTCGCCAAAGGCCGAGGCGATCACCTTCTGGCCGCGGTCGTGGCCGTCCTGGCCCATCTTGGCCACCAGGATGGCGGGGCGCCGGCCATCGGCCTCGCGGAAGGCGGCGACGGCGTGACGGGCCTGGTCGATCTTGTGGCGGTCCTTCGGAGTTGCCGCGTAGATTCCCTTGACCGCGCGGATGGCCGGAACATGGCGCTTCCACACGCGCTCCAGCGCCAGCGAGATCTCGCCCACCGTCGCCTTGGCGCGGGCCGCGTCGACCGCAGCCGCCAGAAGATTGCCGTTGCCACTGCGCGCCACCTCGGAGAGCTGCGCGAGCTTCGCGTCGGTTTCGGCCTGGTCGCGTTCGGCCCTGAGCCTCCGCAGCTTCTCGATCTGCCGCGCGCGCACGGCGGAATTGTCGACCTTGAGGATGTCGATCTTCGCATCCGCCGCGACCGGGTAGATGTTGACGCCGATCACGGCCTGGTCGCCGGCATCGATGCGGGCCTGGGTGCGTGCCGCGGCCTCCTCGATGCGGGACTTGGGGATGCCGGCGTCGATGGCCTTGGCCATGCCGCCCATTGTCTCGATTTCCTCGATGTGCGACCAGGCGCGGGCAGCGAGGTCGGCGGTCAGCCGCTCGACGAAATAGCTGCCG
Source organism: Hyphomicrobiales bacterium (assembly GCA_046349195.1). Taxonomy (GTDB): domain Bacteria; phylum Pseudomonadota; class Alphaproteobacteria; order Rhizobiales; family Aestuariivirgaceae; genus Aestuariivirga. Next base: position 4,393 of record JAXMCU010000017.1, on the reverse strand, counting down.
CCCCAGGGATCGATGACGCGGCAGGTTCCGGCTTCCTGCTGCAGGAACAGCTGGGTGTTGCGGGCGATGCGGGCGGAGAAGTCGGTGGGAAGCGCCAGCGCCTCGTCGAGCGAATTGGTGTGCAATGACTGCGTTCCGCCCTGGGTCGCCGCCATGGCCTCGATGCAGGTGCGCGTCACGTTGTTGAAGACGTCCTGCGCCGCCAGACTCCAGCCGCTGGTCTGGCAATGGGTGCGCAGGCTGAGCGACCGCTCGTCCATCGGATCGAAGCGCTTGACGAGCTTCGCCCACAGCATCCGCGCGGCGCGCATCTTGGCCACTTCCATGAAGAAGTTCATGCCGATGGCCCAGAAGAAGGAAAGTCGCGGCGCGAACTTGTCGATGGGAAGTCCGGCCGCCACGCCGGCCCGCGCATATTCCAGCCCATCGGCCAGCGTGTAGCCGAGTTCCAGATCGGCGGTCGCCCCCGCCTCCTGCATGTGATAGCCGGAAATCGAGATGGAGTTGAACTTCGGCATGCGTTCGGAGGTGTACCTGAAGATGTCCGACACGATGCGCATCGACTCTGCCGGGGGATAGATGAAGGTATTGCGGACCATGAACTCCTTGAGGATGTCGTTCTGGATGGTGCCGGCCAGCTTCTCGGGCGGCACGCCCTGTTCCTCGCCGGCCACGATGTAGAGCGCCAGCACCGGCAGCACCGCGCCGTTCATGGTCATCGATACCGTCATCTGGTCGAGCGGGATGCCGTCGAACAGCGTGCGCATGTCGTAGATCGAGTCGATGGCGACTCCCGCCATGCCGACGTCGCCCGCCACGCGCGGATGGTCGGAATCGTAGCCGCGATGCGTGGCCAGGTCGAAGGCAATGGACAGTCCCATCTGGCCGGCCGCGAGATTGCGGCGGTAGAAGGCATTCGAATCCTCGGCCGTGGAAAAGCCTGCGTACTGGCGAATGGTCCAGGGCTGGGTCGTGTACATGGTGGGGTAGGGGCCGCGCAGGAAGGGCGCGGCACCAGGCCAGGTGTCGAGGAAGTCGAGGCCCTTCATGTCTTCGGGCCAGTAGCAGGTCTTGACCTTGATGCCCTCGGCCGTTTGCCAGTCGTGGCCCGGGGTCGCGGGAACGCTGCCCGGCGCGAAGGCAATCTTGCTGAAATCCGGAATACGCCTCATGCGGCATCCTCCACCTCGGCGGAATGCTCCGCAGGCAGACGATAGGCTTCGGTCCCGATCACCGGCAGCACGTCCTTGCGCTGCGGGTCGGGCTTCGGCCATTCCCCGCGCTCGCTGGCCTGGAAGACCTGCCAGGCTTTTACACACAGGGCCTCGGTATAGGTCTCGATGTAGCCGGCACCCAGGGCCGGATCGTTGACGTGCCAGAGCCCGCTTTCGGCACTCAGAATGGACTGCTGGTTCCGCGCCACGCGCCGGGCGAAGCCATTGGGCAGGCCCTGGGCCAGGGAGAAAGGCAGCACGGTGATCGAGTCGGCGCCGCCCAGGCTGGCGCCGAAAACGGCCGCCGTGGTTCGCAGGATGTTGGTGTGCGGATCGAGCTTCGCCATCATGCGCCAGCTGGTTTCGCCATGGAGACGCAGCGGTGCATCGGGCAGGCCGCAGGATTTCAGCACCCTGGCCCAGAGCAGGCGCATCGCGCGGAACTTGGCAAGCGTCGCGAACATGTCCTGGCTGGCTGCCAGCGTGACGCTCACCGCGCGCACCAGATAGGCGTCGTTCAGGCTTTCCAGCTGGCGAAGGAATCCGACGGCTTCACCCAGCACGGCTCCAAGCTCTTCGCCATCTGTGGCGCCTCGCTCATGCCAGGATCGGCCATCGGCCTCCAGGAATGGGCCGATGAAGCCACGTTTCGACAGCGTCTCGGCGAGCGAAGGATCCTTGCCCCCGAAGCTGATGTCCAAACGCTCGGGGTCGACCGGCCGGGCCGCGATGAGGCTGGCGAGTTCCGCCGCGCCGCCGCCGTCCAGCCTGAGCGCGATGGCGTGAACATGGATTCCATGCAGTGCCTGACCGAAGCCGGAGGGCTCGAGACCGAAGCCCCGCGCCGATGCCGCATTGCGCGCCACCAGCGTGAGGCCCGTGGCGCCATTGGCCAGGTCGTCCAGCGCCTGCCGGTTGGCTTTCGTCGCATTGGGATGATCGACACGCTGGCTGATGATCCAGGGCCGCGGCGCGGGACGGCAGGCGCGGGCGCCGGCCTTCTGGCCATAGAGCGGCTGCAGCTTGAACCCGTCCGGCGTGGTCTGGACCAGGCGGTCCGCGAAGCTCTCGCCCTTCAGCACCGTCTCGACCCGCTTCATCCAGTCGGCCTGGGTCAGCGCCGGAAACTCCGCTGCCAGTGTCAGATCGGTCATGGGCCAGTCATCCCGCGTTGCTCATCACGAGGTCTAGCGAAGCCGGTCCGCCGTTGCAAACCGCCCTTGGTCTAAGGGACGCCGGACGTCATGCATAGCCGCTCAGCCCCGGAATGGAACCGGCAACCTGCCTGACCAGATCGTTGCCGGCCTTGGCCTTTGCATAGTCCATGGTGATCGTGCCGACCGCCTTGATCTGCTCCATGGACAGGCCCGCGGCCGACAGCTTCGTGACGGCCGCCAGTGGTCCTCCCATCATGCCGCCCGCCAGCATCCCCAGCAGCCCGCCGGTACTGGCACCATCGCCGCCATGCCTGGCGACGAGGGCCTCGGCGCCGGGCAGCCTCGCGAAGAGTTCCGCCACCTTGTTCTGGTTGCCCTGCGTCCGGACCAGATTGAGCATGATGCCGAGTGCCTGTTCGGCCTTCTCCGGGGCAAGCCCCGTCGCCGCTGAAATCTTCGTGACCAGCTCGTCCATGAAAAATCCCGCCTAGCATTTGCTTGCCCTCGCAAAGTATATCAGATTGCAGGGAGCCGCCGCCGCTTATTCGTGGAGAACGAAACGTGTCCGACAATACGATTTTCCTGGGCAAGAGCGAGAAGCCGGAGGTGCTCTATCTCCCGATGGCGAACCGCCACGGACTGATCACCGGGGCTACCGGAACGGGCAAGACCGTGACGCTCCAGATCCTGGCCGAGGGTTTCTGCAAGGCCGGCGTTCCGGTCTTCGCCGCCGACGTGAAGGGCGACCTTTCGGGCATCTCGATGGAGGGCGAGCCGAAGGACTTTCTCATCGAGCGCGCCAAGGCCATGGACTTCGACGACTATGGCATGGAGGCAACGCCCACCATCTTCTGGGATCTCTTCGGCCAGCAGGGTCACCCGGTGCGAACCACCGTCACCGAGATGGGGCCACTGCTCCTGTCGCGTTTCATGGGGCTCTCCGACGCGCAGGAAGGCGCGCTCAACATCGCCTTCCGCATTGCCGACAAGGAAGGCCTCGCGCTGCTCGATCTCAAGGACCTGCGGGCCTTGCTCAAGGAACTGGGCGACCGCGGCAAGGAACTGACCACCGAATACGGCAACGTCAATGCCACGACGATCGGCGCCATCCAGCGTCGCCTCGTGGTCCTCGAAGAGCAGGGCGGCAACAACTTCTTCGGAGAGCCCGCGCTCGACATCACCGACCTGATGCGGACCACGCCGAACGGCCGCGGCTACATGAACGTCCTTGCCGCCGACAAGCTCATCAATTCACCGCAGCTCTATGCGACGTTCCTGCTCTGGCTCATGTCGGAACTCTTCGAGCGCATGCCCGAGGTGGGCGACCCAGACAAGCCCCGCCTGGTTTTCTTCTTCGATGAGGCCCATCTGCTCTTTGCCGAGGCGCCGCCCGGACTGCTGCAGAAGATCGAGCAGACGGTGAAGCTGATCCGCTCCAAGGGCGTTGGAATCTACTTCGTGACGCAGAATCCGCTGGACATTCCGGAGAGCGTGCTGGCCCAGATGGGGAACCGCATCCAGCATGCGCTGCGCGCCTATACGCCGCGCGAACAGAAGGCTGTGCAGACCGCGGCGACGACCTTCCGTCCCAATCCGGCCTTCAAGACGGTCGACGCCATCACCCAGCTGGGCAAGGGCGAGGCGCTGGTTTCCGTGCTCGATCTCAAGGGCGTGCCGACCATCGTCGAGCGCACCATGATCCGCCCGCCCTCGGGACGCATGGGGCCGATCACGCCCGAAGAGCGCCAGAAGATCATCAAGGCCTCGCCGGTCTATGGCCAGTACGAGGAGACGGTCGACCGCGAGTCGGCCTACGAGATCCTGCAGAAGGCGGCGGCCGACCGCGCCGAGGCGGCGCAGAAGGCCAAGGAGGAAATCGAGTCGATGAAGGCCGACAAGGCGGAGGCCCGTGCCTCGCGCGGACGCGACACCGCCACCGACCGCTTCGTGAAGAACGTGGCCGGCAGCCTCGGCACCACCATCGCCCGTTCGGTCGGCAACGCCCTGGTGCGCGGCATCCTG
>JAXMCU010000016.1:0-84326 GCA_046349195.1 Hyphomicrobiales bacterium | reverse complement strand
GGATCGGCCACCGTCCGGATCTCCAGGGGTCCGCCGAACGCCTCGAACATCGCCACCTTCATGATCCAGCCCTCCCGCCTTTGCCGGCACCTTGCTTAGCCGCAGGCCCTCGCCAAGGCCAGCCTGCCCGCCATTGCGGATCGCCCCGCCTGTGGTCTATAGAGGCCACTGGCTCACAGGCACCCGTAGCTCAGCTGGATAGAGTGCTGCCCTCCGAAGGCAGAGGTCACAGGTTCGAATCCTGTCGGGTGCGCCAAGAAGTTCAACGCCTTGGCCATTCTATCTGCGCGTCTTCGACGTGGCGCAGGAAGAACACCGGAAGCAACGGGTTAGCCCTTCGCGTCCAGGGGCTTGCGAGTACCCCCGATCATCACGAGCATGGCAAGAACCATCAGCCCGGCGCTGGGCAGGAATGTGAGCTGCATGCCGGTCGCGAATGCCGACGCAGTTGCCTGCGTGAAGTCGTCCGTGCCGACCCCATGGGCGAAGATGGTGGGGGTTGCCGATGCGCCCATGATGAGGCCGACGTTGCGGGACAGACTCAGCAGGCCGGAGACCGTGCCACGCCGCGCGGTGGGGACATCCGCGAGAACCGCCGTGTTGTTCGCCGCCTGGAAGAGCTGGTATCCCGGTGTCAGCACGATGATGGCGAGCAGATAGCCGATGACGCCGATCTCATCCGGCAGATAGGCCAGAAGACAGCCGCCGGCAGCCAGCATCGAGAGACCGAGAGCGACGACCCGGCGACTGCCCCAGGAATCGACCAGCCAGCCGGACGGCAGGCCGCTGACCATCGAGATCGCCGGGCCAACCGCCAGGACAATACCAATGGCAGCAGGCGCCAGGCCCAGCGCGTGGGCAAGATAGAAGGGCCCGACGACCAGCGTCGCCATCATGACGGCGGCCACCAGGATATTGACGATGAGCGCGGCGACCAGGGCCCGGTCCAGCACTGACAGGACGCCGTCTCTGGACCGTGGACCCCTTGCGGTCTCCCGCGGCACTCTTGTCAAGACCAGCGCCAGCGCGATGGCTGCCAGGGGAACCTGGACCCAGAAGATGCCGCGCCAGCCCGATGCGGCGATCACCAGGCCGCCCAGCGAAGGGCCGAGGGCCGTACCCAGCGCGGAAACCGTGCCAAGCAGCCCCATGGCCTGCCCCAGCCGAGCCTCGCTTGCCGATTGGCGCATCATGGCCATGGCAAGGGTCATGAGGAAACCCGCACCGATTCCCTGCATGCCCCTTGCCATGACAAGGGACCCGAGCGTGGGCGCCAGTGCGCACAGCAGCGAGGCGACAGTGAAGATCGCGAGCCCCGTCGCGAGCATGGGCTTCAGCCCCAGCCTGTCTCCCAGTCGACCGGCGACCATCACGGCGGCAGTCAGGGCGCCAAGATAGGCCACGACGACGGCTTGCACCTGGCCGAGGGGTGCTCCGAAGGCCTCGACCAGATCCGGGAGAGCAATATTGACGATGCTGGTGCCGAGCGAGGCCAGCAGCATGGCCGCCGACAGAGCGGCCATTGCCGGTCGCGCTCGCACAGATGCACTTGGATTCAACTGAGTCATGACGCGTACCTCTTGCCTTTGCCTTGATCTGAACGCATGCTGCCACTTCAAGTCAGCTTGAGGTCAAGCATGAAATTTCTGGACATTGGCGAAGTGGCGTCCAAGAGCGGGGTACGGCCGTCCGCGCTGCGCTACTATGAGGAGCAGGGGCTCATCTCATCGATGTCGCGCCATGGCCTGCGCCGACAGTTCGATCCCCTGGTGCTGGTCCAACTCAGGCTCATTGCCATGGGCAAGGCAGCGGGGTTCTCCCTCGACGAGATCGCCGGAATGTTCGGACGGAACGGCTTGCCTGAGCTGTCGCGCGCGGCAATGCACCAGCGGGCGGACGAGATCGACCGCCAGATCCGCGAGCTGACAATCCTCGGCTCGCTGCTTCGTCACGTGGCGGATTGCCGGTCCCCTTCGCATCTGGAGTGCCTCACCTTCCGACGCCTCATGGACGTGGCGGGCAAGCGCGCGAGGCGCCTGGGAAAGGTGAAGAAGAGAAGAGCGCAGTCCAAATGATGTCGCAAGATGGTGTCGTGGCAGGAGCCCGGGAGACACTTCCTAGCCTGCGCCGACGGCGGCGGTTGGCGACTGCGGTCCCTGTTGGGCGGTCTCAGTGGGCGTGAAACAAGGACCCGTCATCAAACCAAGGCGCCGGACGTCTTGTGCTACCTGTCATTGCCTAGTCGCGGAGCCGAGACAGGCGGGGTCGCCAGATGCCGAGCATGACATTGGCGATGGCGACCGCAAGCAGGATCCAAAGCGTGTTCCGTTCGGCGGTGATTGACAGGGCGAGCGTCGCGGGGTCGGCCCGTCCGGCAACGGCGTCAAGGCTTCGCTCCGCCTCTCGCTGCAGTGGACCAAGTACCCCGACGAAGCCGCTCTCGAAGATCAGGATGCCGCTGGCGGCCTTTGCCCAGGCCCAGCCGGCATTGTGGTAGGCCCTGCTGTATGCGATCGCCACGAGACCGGCGATCAGGGTCACGCCGAGCGACGGGAAGAAGATCCAGGTGGCAATGGATCCCATCGCACCGCGATATGCGGCGTACTCGGCCAGGGAGGTCGGTGGCGGCAGCATGCCCAGGAGCACAAGCAGGGATGCCATGGATCCCATCAGACCGACCGCGCCGATGGTATGGAGAAATTTGAGAAGGTGTCGCACGCGTTCTCTGTCAGCATCGGATATTGGGAACCAGGCACTTGCTGAGTCCTAGGTCATCGAAGGCGCCGAATCAACGCTCCGGGACGACGAATGGGGAGCTTGCAGATGCACAGCCGCCGCGGCCAGCCGGCGTGCAGGGCCCGATTCCATGACGGCTGTGTGGGGAGGCGTCTGGACGTGCCGGCCGGTCCGCTGGCAGCAACCGGTCAGGCGCCGCGCCGCGGCGAGCCGTGATGCTGCGCGATCCGCCACTTGTCGTCCTGCAGCACCAGAACCCAGGTCATGCGATAGGGGTCGGGTCCTGCGGCGCTTCGGAAATCGACATGGCCTGCGGTCGTGGCGACGCCAGGTGCGAGATGCCGGACCAGCGGCATGGGATAGGAGGCGACGCGCACGCTGGCATCGCGACCCGCGAAGTACCGCCGGATGGCGGCCCGACCCACCTGCAGTTCGTCCACGGCCCCAAACAGCACCGCGTCTTCCGCATACAGCGCCATATGGCTGTCGAGATCATGGCTGTTGAAGGCGGCGATCCAGGCGGCGTGAAGGCTTTCAATGGTGTGATGCATGGCTGGAAGTACCCGGTTCTCTTCAAGCCAGCATTGCAGATCAGGCGGCCATGGGCAAACTGGCGCGGCGTGGCCCTGGCGCATCGTCCTTACCAAGAATTAATGCGCCTGCCCGGTCGGCGATGCTAGGGGCAATGCCGTTTGGTCCGTCGCGAAAGCCAAATCTTCCGGTCCGATGGGCCAGTGCAGACCAAAGAGGGCCGGAACCACGGTCGTGAATGAAAGACGTTGGAGTCTGCAGCGCCCATTGCGGCTGCTGGCCCTGATGGCCGCACTGGGTGCGCCATGGCCGGCGGGAGCGGCGTCACCACATGGCGGTCTGATCGAACCGCGCATGACGATCCTGGCTGACGGAGCCGGTCCCACCGTGGCACTCACCTTCGATGCCTGCGGCGGCAGGACCGACCGCCGCATTCTCGACATGCTGGTCAGCCAGCGCATCCCCGCGACCATCTTCGTGACCGGCCTGTGGCTGCGCCACAACGCGTCGTCCCTGGCCATCTTGCTGGCCCATCCGGATCTCTTCGAGATCGAGAACCACGGCGCCCGCCATGTCCCTGCCGTCGACCGGCATGCCCTGATCTATGGCATTCCCGCTGCCGGATCGCCGGACGCGGTGCGGCTCGAGGTCAGCGGCGGCGCCGCGGCCATCAGGGCCGCCGCCGGTGTGGCCACCCATCTGTTCCGGGGCGCGACCGCCGAATACACGGCCTCGAGCATGGCGCTCATCCGTTCCATGGGCTTCGGCATTGCCGGATTTTCCATCGCCGCCGACGGCGGCGGCTTGCTGGGCGTGACGGCAACGGCGCACAAGTTCGAAGGCGCACGGAACGGCGACGTGCTTCTGGCCCATATCAACAAGCCCGGAAATCCGGCGGGCCTTGGCGTCGTCAAGGGCGTGCTCGCTCTGAAGGCGAGGGGCTATCGGTTCGTCAGGCTCGCAGACGTCCGCACCGTCCTCGACAGCGGGCGGAACCATGATCGTGGCGGAGGCCAGACCTCGGGTGGGCCATCGCGCATCGCCCATTGAATCACCCGGGCCGGCTCCGCGCCGGCATGCTTGAATCTCGCGGATCGCATCAAGGAACCGTTAGTGAAGGTGAATGATTCCGTCATGACCCCGGAATGCGGGACATCATGATCAGGTGCGACCAGGCGCATCTGGCGGCTCTGTCGCTTCCAGCCGACGACGCGACTCCGGCAACCTCCTGATGGCTGGAAAAGACGGTGTTTCCCAAGAAACACCACGGCTTTCGCGACCATCGCAACGACGATTGGTGCCGCGAAGATTTCAGGACGGCACGGGTGCTGGCCCTGGAGCTGCTGCCCTGCGGCCTCCTTGGGATCGCTACATTTTTAGAGTGGCAGATAGGCTCAAGTTAGCATCTGCACCCCTAAGTAGCAGGTTCTCCCCATAGGTGGAATTCCCTCCATCTCTATGCGGAGCGATCGAATAGTAGCTGCCAGATGCGTGCGGAGACGGATTGATGCGTATGGAAGTCGCCTTCATTGACAGCCGGGTCGAGGCTCGTGAGTCCCTGGTACAGGGTCTTCGTCCCGGCATGCGGGTCTTCGTGCTCGACGAAGGCAAACCTGCGCTGGCACAGATGGCGTCGACCCTCCGCGCGCTCGGGTCCGTGGACGGACTTCATGTCTTTGCCCATGGTGCGCCGGGCGTGCTGCACTTTGCTTCTGGCGATGTCTCGCTGGACTCGCTCGCCGCACATCGCGCGGATCTGAGCGGCATCGGCGCCGCGCTGACGCCAGGCACCTCGCTGGACCTGTGGAGCTGCGATGTCGGCCATGGCCGCAACGGCGCGGCCTTTGTCGAGGCCCTGTCCGCTCTCCTCGCCCGTCCGGTTGCTGCGGCCAGCGGTCTGGTCGGCGCTGCCACGCGCGGCGGTACCTGGCGCCTGGACCAGGGCACAACGCGGCAGGAGCCTGTCCCGCCGCTCACGCCGCAGGCGCTTGCGGCATATCCCGGCGTCCTCGCCTCGAACCCGGCGACGACCGGCACCGATAACATCGTCCAGACCTCCGCCGCGGACACGCTGGTCGTCACCAGCACCACGCAGATCCAGGCGGCCGACTCCTTCGATGGCGGCGCCGGCACCGATGCCATCGTCATTAGCGGCGCGGCCGGCGTCACCGTCGATCTCAGCGGAGCTGGCGTCACTGCGACCACCGGCTTCCGGAACTATGAAGGCCTGACCTTCGACAACACCTCGGGCACCACCACGGCAACCTTCAGCGCCGCGCAGTTCGCCACGGGCTTCATCGCGCCGGCCCTGGGCGTGACCGGTGCTGCCGGCACCCAGGCCATCGTCATCAATGCGGCCTCCAACTTCAGCGGCGCGGCGTGGACCTTCACCACCTGGACGTCCGGAACCGACAAGATCACCATCAACGGCACCGCCAATGCGGACACGCTGGTGGGCACCAGCCAGGCCGACACGATCAACGGCGCCGCGGGCGACGACCAGATCGATGGCGGCGCCGGCGCCGACACCCTGGTGGGCGGCCTCGGCAACGACACCTATGTCGTCGACAATGCCGGCGACGTGGTCACCGAGAATGCCAGCGAGGGCACCGACCTGGTCAGGTCGAGCATCACCTACACGCTGGGCGCCAATCTCGAAAACCTGACACTGACCGGCTCCGCCGCCATCAACGGCACGGGCAACACGCTCGCCAACGTCCTCACCGGCAACAGCGGCGACAACGTGCTGGACGGCGGCGCTGGCGCGGACACGCTGGTCGGCGGCCTCGGCAATGATACCTATGTGGTCGACAACGTCGGCGACGTGATCACGGAAAATGTCAGCGAAGGTACCGACCTGGTTCAGTCCAGCGTCACCTACACGCTGGGCGCCAATCTCGAAAACCTGACGCTCACGGGTTCTGCGGCGATCAATGGCACCGGCAACGCGCTGAACAACGTGCTCACCGGCAACAGCGGCGACAACGTGCTGGACGGCGGCGCCGGCAACGACACGATGGTCGGTGGCCTCGGCAACGACACCTTCGTGGTCGACAGCGCCAGCGACATCGTCACCGAGAATGCCAGCGAAGGCACCGATCTCGTCCAGTCCAGCGTCACCTATGCGCTCGGAACCAACGTCGAGAACCTGACGCTCACCGGGTCTGCCGCCATCAACGGCACCGGCAATGCCAGCAACAACGTCATCACCGGCAACAGCGGCGACAACACCCTGGATGGCGGCGCCGGCAACGACACGATGATTGGTGGCCTCGGCAACGATACCTTCGTGGTCGACAGCGCCAGCGACATCGTCACCGAGAATGCCGGCGAAGGCACCGATCTGGTCAGGTCGAGCATCGCCTATACCCTGGGCAACAATGTCGAGAACCTGACGCTCACCGGCTCGGCGGCCATCAACGGCACCGGCAATGCGCTGAACAATGCCATCACCGGCAACAGCGGCGACAACACCCTGGATGGCGGCGCCGGGGCCGATACGCTTGCGGGCGGTCTCGGCAACGATACCTATGTGGTCGACAATGTCGGTGACGTGGTCACCGAGAATGCCGGCGAAGGAACGGACCTCGTCAGGGCAAGCGTGACCTTCGCGCTCGGCGCCAACATCGAGAACCTCACGCTGACTGGCACCGCCGCCATCAACGGCACCGGCAATGCGCTGAACAACGTCCTCACCGGCAACGGTGGCGACAACGTGCTGGATGGCGGCGCCGGCAACGATACGCTGATCGGCGGCCTCGGCAATGACACCTATGTGATCGACAACGCCAGCGACGTGATCACCGAGAATGCCAACGAAGGCACGGATGCGGTGCAGGCGGCCTTCACCTATACGCTGGCGGCCAATCTCGAGAACCTCGCGCTCACCGGTTCGGCCAACATCAACGGCACCGGAAATGCCGGCAACAACGTGCTGACCGGCAACAGCGGCGACAACGTGCTGGACGGCGGCGCTGGCGCGGACTCCATGGCGGGCGGGCTGGGCAACGACACCTTCCTGGTCGACAATGTCGGCGACATCGTCACCGAGAATGCCAGCGAAGGCACCGATCTGGTCCTGTCGAGCGTCACCTTCACGCTCGGTGCAAACATCGAGAACCTGACGCTCACCGGCTCTGCCGCCATCAATGGCACCGGCAACGCCAGCAACAACGTCTTGACCGGCAACGGCGGCGACAACGTCCTTGACGGCGGCGCCGGCGCCGACACCCTGGTGGGGGGCCTCGGCAACGACACTTATGTGGTCGACAATACCGGCGACATCGTCACCGAGAATGCCGGCGAAGGCACGGATCTCGTCCAGGCGAGCGCCACCTTCACCCTCGGCGCCAACATCGAGAACCTCACGCTGACCGGCACCGCCGCCATCAATGGCACCGGCAATGCGCTGAACAACGTGCTCATCGGCAATGCCGCGGCCAACACGCTGGCGGGCAACGAGGGCAACGACACGCTGAATGGCGGCTCGGGCGCAGACACGCTGGTTGGCGGCACGGGCGATGACACCTATATCGTCGACAACAGTGGCGACGTGATCACCGAGAATGCCGGCGAGGGAACCGACGTCGTCCAGGCCAGCGCCAGCTTTGTCCTGTCGGCCAACGTCGAGAACCTGACGCTCACTGGGATCGGCACCATCGATGGCACCGGAAATGCCGGCAACAACATCATCACCGGCAATGTTGCCGACAACGTGCTCGACGGTGGCCTCGGCGCCGACCGGCTCGTCGGCGGGGCCGGCAACGATACCTATGTCGTGGACAGCGTCGACGACGTGGTGGTCGAGAACGACCTCGAGGGCACCGACACCGTCAGGACCACGTTCACCTATGTGCTTGGGTCCAATCTTGAAAATCTGACCCTGATCGGTTCGGAAGCGATCCAGGGCACGGGCAACAGCCTTGACAACGTGCTGACCGGCAATGCCGCCGCCAACGCGCTCTACGGTCTTGAAGGCAACGATACGCTGGACGGTGCTGCCGGCGCGGACACGCTGGTCGGCGGCCAGGGCAGCGATACCTATGTCGTCGACAATGCCGGCGACCAGATCGTGGAAGAGGCAGGCCAGGGCACCGACACGGTGATCTCCACGATTGCCTACACGCTCTCGGCCAATCTCGAAAACCTGACCCTGGGCGGAACAACGGCGCTCAATGGCACCGGCAACGAACTCGACAACGTCCTGACCGGCAATGCGGCCGCCAATGTCCTCACGGGCCTGGATGGCAACGACACGCTCAACGGCGGCGCCGGCGCCGACCGGATGGTCGGCGGCACCGGCAACGACACATACTATGTCGACATCAAGACGGATGTCATCGTCGAGAATGCCGGCGAGGGCATCGATACCGTCAATTCCAGCATCGCCTATGTCCTTGGCGCAAACCTCGAGAACCTGACCCTCACCGGCACCGCCGCGATCGCCGGTACGGGCAACGAGCTCAACAACATCATCATCGGCAACACAGGCAACAACACCCTCAACGGCGGACTCGGCGCCGACAGCCTGTCCGGCGGCAAGGGCAACGATACCTATGTCGTCGACAACATCGGGGACACGGTCTCGGAGCTGGCCAGCGAAGGCACCGACCTCGTCCAGTCATCGGTCACCTTCACGCTGGGCGACAATCTCGAGAACCTGACGCTCACCGGCACCGGTGCGGTCAACGGCACCGGCAACGACCTCAACAACGTCATCACCGGCAATGCCGGCAGCAACATCCTCACCGGCAATGGCGGCAACGACACGCTGAACGGCGGCGCCGGCATCGACACGCTGGCTGGCGGACTCGGCAACGACACCTATGTCGTCGACAATGTCGAGGACAGGGTGATCGAGGCCGATGGCGAAGGCACCGACCTGGTGCAGTCCTCGGTCACCTACATCCTGCAGGGCGGGGTCGAGAACCTCACGCTCACGGGTTCGGCGGTCATCAATGGCGCCGGCAACGATCTCGGCAATGTCATCACCGGCAACAGCGCGGCCAATCTTCTCTACGGCTATGGCGGCAACGACACCATCAGCGGCGGCGCCGGCGCAGACCGGCTGATCGGCGGCCTGGGCGACGACATCTACATCGTCGACAATGCCGGCGACACGGTGACGGAACTGGAGAACGAGGGCACGGATACGGTGCAGTCGTCGGTTGCCCAGACGCTCGGTGCCAATGTCGAGAATCTGACCCTGACCGGATCGGGCAAGGTCAACGGCACCGGTAACGCGCTCAACAATGTCATCACCGGAAACTCCGCCGTCAATACCCTCACCGGACTGGCCGGCGACGACACGCTGAACGGCGGAGCTGGCGCCGATACCCTGGTCGGCGGCACGGGCAACGACACCTACGTCGTGGACAATGTCGGCGACATCGTCACCGAAGCGGCCGGAGAAGGCACCGATCTGGTGAGGTCCAGCGTCACCTATACGCTGAGCGCCAACGTCGAGAACCTGACGCTGACGGCGTCCTCCGCCATCAACGGAACCGGAAATGCCCTGGACAACATCCTGACCGGCGGCTCCGGCGTGAACATCCTGACGGGTCTTGCCGGCAATGACACGCTCGACGGCGGCGCCGGCGCCGACAAGATGCTCGGCGGCACCGGAAACGACACCTACATCGTCGACAACACCGGGGACGTCATCACCGAGGCTGCAGGCGAAGGCAGCGACCTGGTCCTGTCCAGCGTGAGCTATACGCTCTCCGCCAATGTCGAGTCCCTGACCCTGACAGGCACGAAGGTGATCAATGCCACCGGCAATGCCGACAACAATATTCTCACCGGAAACGAAGCCAACAACATCCTCGATGGCGCCGCCGGGGCCGATACCATGTCGGGCGGACTGGGCAACGACACCTATGTCGTCGACAATGCTGGGGACACGGTGGTCGAACTGGCCAACGAGGGCACCGACACGGTGCGCGCGACCATCTCCTACACGCTGACAAGCAACGTCGAGAATCTGAACCTGAGCGGCACCGACAATCTGTCCGGCACCGGCAATGCCCTCGACAATACGATCGTCGGCAACAGCGGCAACAACACGCTGAGCGGCGGCGATGGCGACGACACGTTGTTTGGCGGCGATGGCAACGACACGCTCATCGGCGGCAAGGGCACGGACTACCTGAGCGGCGGCAACGGTGCCGACACCTTCGTGTTCACCGCGATCACCGACGGGCCCGTGGCACAGGCCGGCCAGACGGTGGCCGATCTGGTGCCGGATCTCATCGCCGATTTCCAGACGGGCGACATCATCGACCTGTCCCAGATCGACGCCAATCTGTCCACCGCCGGTGACCAGGCCTTCGTGATCAACACCGACAGCACCTTCGCAGTCGGCGAGATCAACATCGAGTACAATGGCAATACGGCCATCGTGACGGTGAACCAGTCGGGCGATAGCACGCCCGAGCTGACCATCGTCGTCCAGGGCGTGTCGAGCAGCCTGCTGCTCACCTCGGCCGACTTCATTCTCTGAGGCCGGTGCCGGCGCATTGACAGAGGCCGCAGGGCCGATATCAAGGTTTCGTTTGCAGCGCGAAGGGGGCCAGCGATGTCGACCTATGTGTGGCAGCATGACCTGAAGGGCGAGCCCGACCGGCTTCGCCTCATGTCGCGCATGCTGGATCCGTCAAGCCGCTATCATCTGCAACGCATCGGGGTGGCGGCCGGGTGGCGCTGCCTGGAAATCGGCGCGGGAAATGGATCCCTGTCGCAATGGCTGGCGCAGCAGGTTGGCCCCACGGGCCATGTGCTGGCGACCGACATTCATCCGGATCTGATGCAGGGCATTGCCGCCGCCAACCTGGAGGTAAGAGGCTTCGACGTGGTCCGCGATGCGCCGCCCGAGGCACCCTATGATCTCGTGGCGATCCGCGCGCTGCTGCATCATCTGCCCGAACGCCGAGCGGTGGTGTCGCGCATGGCGAGCTGGGTCAAGCCAGGCGGCTGGCTTTTCGTGCAGGAGCCTGACTTCTATCCCACATGGACGGTGGAACCCCCCACGCAGAACCAGCTGTGGCAGGGATTCCTGCGCTGGGCAGCCGCGCAACAGATCGACTATTTCGTGGGCCGCAGGATCCCCGCATGGATGCAGGCCGAAGGGCTTGCCGACATTGCCGCCGAGGGTCATGCCTGCCTCTACAACGGCGGATCCGATTTCGCGCAATGGTGGGACCTGGGCCTGGGTGAAGTGTCGGACAAGCTGGTCGGCGCCGGCGCCGTCACGCGCGCCGCGCTCGACGAATTCCATGCCCTGGCGCGCGATCCCGACTACTGGACCACCACCATCGCGTTCACGGCGACGACCGGCCGGAGACCGGCCTGACCCAGGCCGGTCAGCGTCGGCTCTCTTCGAGCCGGCGGCCGAGCTGCGCCAGCAGGTCCCGCGCCAGGTCCATGTCGCCGGCATCGATACCTTTCGCCAGGCTGTTGGCCTGCGGGGCATAGGCCGCCATGGCCGCCGCGAAGGCCTCGCGGCCACCGGCCGTCAGCGCCACCAGCTGCGCCCTGCGGTGATGCGGATTGGGCTCGAAACTGACCAGGCCCTCCCGCGCCAGGTCGTTCGCGATCCGCTGCAGGTTCTGGCGGTTGGCCCCCAGGTCGCGCGCCAGCCAGGCCACCGGCTGCGGCCGCCCGGCCGCGACGATGGCGCCCAGGACCTGCCATCTGGCGCTGGTCAGCCCGAGCGGCGCCACCAACCTGTCGCTCCAGGAGGTAAGGGCCGCATTGGCCCGGAACACCGCCAGGATCAGATCCGTGAGCGCAAGGGCTGCAGGCGTCAGTCGGGCCATTCTGCGTCCGATTCAAATTGACATAGTGATGTCATATAATATTGACGCTGCATTCCAATTTAAGCTTATAATGTCATACTGCGATTTTAATGTCAAAACCAATGCGATCAGGGCGTCACGGCCGGGACATTGGCCCTCAGGAAGCTCAGGATCCGGTCCGTCAGATAGGCATGGAACGGGTTCCAGTGCTGTCGCGTCATGGCGCTGGCGGGGATTTCGAGACTGCCATTCTCGCCCCGCAGCATGATGCGCCCCAGATTCAGGTGCTGCACGTCGGGCACGGCCTCGCCGCCATAGACCGGATCGTCCGGCGGAAAGGGCAGCGCGATATGGGCAAGGGAGTAGACGTCCTGAGGCCAGTTCCGCCCCAGATCCATGACGCTGGCCGTGTCGGCGCCGGCCATGCGGTCGCGCACCACCGCAGCCGATGAGCGGTCATCGCGGTTGCCCACCACGCTGACGCGGTAGCGGTGGGCGGGCCCGTTCAGAAGCCCGTTGAGGTCGAAGGGGCGATTCACCAGCCCCGCCATCTCGAAGACACTGTTGACGTCGAAGACCACGAGTTCGTCCCGGCCCGACACCAGGCGGTCGAAGAGGGCCGTCTTCACTGCCGGCGCCTCCACCGTGGCGTCGACGGCCGACTGGAAGGCGAGGATGGGGGGAATGCGCGACAGTCCACCGTCGCGGGCCAGCGCATCGAGCTGCGCCTGCACCATCAGCGTGATGCGGCGGGCCTGCACGCCGGCATTGACCGCGAAGGAATTGTACTTGAAGGGATCGAATTCGCGCTCGACCGAGGTCCAGGCCAGCTGCGGCAGGCCCAGCCATTCCCCGATGCGGGCCTGCCAGACGGCCAGCGCGGCCATGGGCGAGATTGCGATCTCGGGCGAGATCAGCACCAGCGCCGCCGGGCTTTGGCGCCCGCCCGTGGCAACGCTGTCCAATGTGTAGTGGAGTGCCAGCGCGGCGCCGTTGGAATAGCCCACGATGACGATGGGCTTGCCCGGAAGATCCGCGGCAAGATGATCCATCGCCAGAGAGACCGCCGCCGCCATGTCCTCCACCACGGTCCGCCGCAAGCCGCTGGGAATTGTGCCGTGACCGGGCAGGCGCAGACCCAGCACCTGGGCACCCGCGCCGTGCAGCAGTTCGCCCAGCGACCGCAGGCTATAGGGGCTGTCGGAATAGCCGTGCAGCAGCAGGACGCCGAAACGCGGTTCGGGCGGCGTCAGCGCGAAGCTGCGGTTCCAGTCGGGTCGCCAGTTCGCGGGATCGGACCGGCTGCCGCTGGAGTAGCGGTTGAAGGGCGTGCGGTCTTCCGTCGGGATCTGGTCGACGATCTCGCGCTGAAGGCGCGCGAAGAGCCCATCTTCCAGGCGCAGATAGGCGTTGAAGTCCGGCAGATGCGACTGCGCCGTGAACTCGCCATCGAGGATCCTTTCGTGCCAGAGCTTCAACGCTGGCCGCGTGTGGATGTAGACGGCGGCCGCACCGACCAGCACCAGCACCGCGCCCGCCAGCATCATCAGCACGGAGGTCAGGACCTGCCTCCCGCGCTTGCCCCACCTCATCGGCGATCATATCTCCCACCGTCCATCGGGGAGACTTGTGGCCTCGGAATCGCCCGCGCGCAAGCCCGTGCATCGTGCCCGCGCGGCGGCGATCGCTACGCCTGCACGCAATCCGGACGTGTCCGTGCAGTAGACCTAGGCGTCGCCGCGGCGGCAGCGATATTTGCGGCGACCTTCGCTGTTCGTGTACCACACCGCGCGCGTACCGTTCCGGCACACGTCCGAACGCTTCTTGGCCTTGGTCTTCTTCTTTGCCGCATCGGTGCCAGTCGCATCGGTGTCGTTTGTCGCGACCGGCGAATCAGGCTTGATCTTGGGAGGATCGATCGCGGCCTCGGCCACTTGCTCCGTCGGCTGAGGAATGACGCTGGTTTCTTCGACCACCGGTTCGGAATCCGCGGCAGGCACGGGGTTCTCGACCTGCGGCAGCGCATCGGGCGTCTTTGCGATCTTGGTCACGGCAGTCACTAGCGGCGGCTTTGCCGGAGCAACGGGAGCGGGTGCCGCCACTGGCACGGGCGCTGCCGGAGGCGGCGCGGCGGCCACCACCCGCATGCCGCTCTGCGGCACGCCCGCCTTCGGCGGCAGGTTCCAAGCCGTCTGCATGCGCGACAGGGCCGACTTGACCGAAGGCTCGCCCGTCATGGTCTCAGGCGTCACGTCGATGTTGCGTGTTTCCGAGTCGCCCTCGACAATGACCGCACACCACACCTTGTGCGCCTCCGTCATTGCGGGACTGGTCTGGGTCGGGCTGATGCATTGCATCCCCGTCAGCACCACTACCTCAATGAGTTTCATGCATCGGCCCTCTCACTCATACTTACAATTCGAGTCGTACACGAGAATGAGGCCTCAAAATGGCCTGATTGCGCAGCACGAGTCGAACGGTGGCGCAGTCAGTCCATGGAACAGGTCGTGAATCCACCAGTATCTCCCCGTAGCGTTAACTGTTTTTCGTCCAGCGCTAATCCTTTGCTGACGGTTTCCGCCGCAGTATGTTTTTTTGACCGTTTCGGGGCGTCCGGTGCAGGGCCGCCACTGCAACTCGCCTCGTAATCAGTGGAGACCAGGAACATGCCGTCTGCCGATCGCGATGGAGTCGCCTTGCACTACACGCTGACGGAGGGACGCGCGCCGGCCATCGTCCTCCTCCATGGATGGTGCTGTGATCAAAGCTATCTCGCGCCGCAGGCCGAGTATTTCGGCGGCAAGGGTCGACAGATCCTGGCGCTCGACCTGCGCGGCCATGGCGCCAGCGACAAGCCGGTCCAGACCTACTCCATGTCGGGTTTCGCTGATGATGTGGTCTGGCTCTGCGACCGGCTTCAGCTGCAGCCTGCCGTCCTGATCGGTCACAGCATGGGTGGCCTCGTGGCCTATGACATGGCCCGCCGACATGCGGATCGCGTCGCCGCGCTCGTCATGCTGGATTCGTCCATCGTGCTTCCAGCTGCAACCCGTGCCGCCATGCCGGCCTTTCTCGACCGCTTGCGCGGCACGGACTTCGCCGAGGCGCTCCGGTCATATGTGCGCGGCAATCTGATGATACCGACGGACGATCCGGATCGCTGTGCGCGGATTCTCTCCGGCATGTCCGCGGCACCGCGGCCTGTTGCGATTTCGGCCTTCGAGGGACTGGGACTCTTCGACCCGGGTCCGGCACCCGCTGCCATTGCTGCGCCGGCGCTCTATGTGTCGGCCGACGAGGCCGCCGCGCGGTGCGACATGGCCGGCTTGATGCGCCTGCTGCCCGCGCTTCAGCTTGGACGCACCGTCGGGTCGGGACATTTCTGCCAGCTCGAGGTTCCCGATCAGGTCAATGCCATGATCGACCGCTTCCTGGTCCTCGCGGGCCTCTGATCCCGACGGCCGCAGGCAACATGCATGAATCCTTTACGCTTGCGCGGCAATCCTGGTCGATCCATCTCGTTGTTCGGCCCTTGAAGCGGAAGAGAGAAGAAACATGATTGTCATGCTGCGCCGCCTGCTGATCGTCATCGCCTGTATGCTTGCCGCGCCTGCGTGGGCACAGGACAAGGTGCCGGTCGAGGTCGCCGCGGGCGTTAGCTATGAATTTCTCGCGCGCTGGGATGTGCCGAAGCTCAACCAGATTCTCCAGGCCGACACACCGGCCTTCACCGGCCTCAAGGTTGCCTATGGTCCAGCGCGCACGGCGGTCAATCTGTACCGGGTCACCTACAACTCCGTGATACCCGAGCGCGGCAACCTGCCGACCACGGCCTCCGGCCTGCTTGCCCTGCCCGAGGGCGCGGCAAGCGGCTTGCCCATGCTGTCCTACCAGCACGGCACGGTTTACGGGAAGGAGCAGGTTCCATCCTTCCCGGATCAGTCGCCCGAGACGCAGCTCGCCATCGCGCAGTTCGCAGGGCAGGGCTATGTCGTGATTGGCGCCGACTATTTCGGCATGGGGACGTCGGAAGACCACGAAGGCTACGTGGTCAAGGGCAGCCACCAGCAGGCTTGCTTCGACATGCTGGTCGCCAGCCGCGCGGTGCTCCACCATCTGGGGATCGACGCAGGCAATCTCTTCCTGGCTGGATGGTCGCAGGGCGGTTTCGTCACCATGGCCTTTCTCGAAAGGCTCGAGCAGTCCCATGTCACGGTCGCGGCCGCTGCCACCGCAAGCGCGCCGGTCGACGTCTTCGTGGCGCTCAACGGCTTCCTCAGCTTTCCGCGGCCCAACGACGCCAACTGGATCACCATTCTCTTCATCCTGTCGTCCTTCTCCTACGAGCACTACTATGGCGTTCCGGGCCTTGCGCGGTCGCTGATCAACGATGACCAGTACGAGGTCGCCCGCAAGATCTACGAACGCGAGCCGATCCAGGCATCCGAGATGCCCACCGACCTTCACAAGCTGCTGCGGGCGGAATACTTCGATCCGCAGTTCTTCGCCGAGTCGGCCTATGGCCGTCTGGTCGCCGCAGCCGAGGCCTATCGCTGGGTCATCGCGACGCCGGTGCGCAACTACTATGGCGAGTCGGACGAAGTGATCAGCGTCGGCCTTGGCCAGCTTGCCATGACCTATCAGAAGGCCATCGGCAACCAGGCCGTCGAGGCGATCTCGACGGGCAAGACCGACCACCGCGGCACCTTCGCCAAGGCCGTGCCGCAGTGGAAGGAGTGGTTCGACTCGCTTAACGATTAGCCGCTACACCGTGATCTGGCTTCCCACTTCGACCACGCGGTCGGTGGGCAGACGGAAATAGTGGCTGGCATCGTCGGCATTGCGTGCCATGGCGATGAACAGGTGGTCCTGCCACACCGGCATGCCCTCGTGCCGCGAGGCCCGCACATTGCGCCGCGAGAGGAAGAATGACGTCGTCATGATGTCGAACTTCCAGCCCGCCTTGCGGGCCAGCGCCAGCGCCTTGGGAACATGCGGCGTCTCCATGTAGCCGAAGGTGACGATCAGTGAGCGGAACATCTCGTTGATGCTGGTCATCTTCACCTTTTCGGAATCCGCAATGGCGGGAAGATCGCTGGTGCGTATGGTGAGGATGACGTTGTTCTCATGCAGCACCTTGTAGTGCTTGAGGCTGTGGAGCAGCGCGGTGGGCGCGCTCTCCGGATCCGAGGTGAAGAACACCGCCGTGCCTGCCACGCGGTGCGGCGGGCGCCTGGCCAGGCTGTCGGCCAGGCCCGCGAGCGGCACCTCCGAGCGCCTGGTCTTCTCGAACAGGATCTGCGTGCCCCGGCGCCAGGTCCACATCAGCAGCATCAGTCCGCCGCCGATGGCCAGTGGCACCCAGCCGCCCTCGTGGATCTTCAGGGCGTTGGCACCGAGAAAGACCGCGTCCAGCGCCAGCAGTGGCAGCATCAGCGCCAGCGCAGCCCAGAGCGGCCACATCCAGACCTTGCGGATCACCACGATCGCCATGGTGGCGGTCACCACCATGGTTCCGGTCACCGCGATGCCATAGGCCGAGGCGAGGCTCGAGGAGGACTGGAACAGCATGACCAGCACCAGTACGCCGAAGAGCAGCAGCCAGTTGATCTGCGGCATGTAGATCTGCCCGGCATGGGACTCCGACGTGAAGCGGATTTCCATGCGGGGCAGCAGGCCGAGCTGGATCGCCTGGCTTGTCAGCGAATAGGCGCCGGTGATGACGGCCTGGCTGGCGATGATGGTCGCCGCCGTGGCCAGGATGACCATGGGCGGCAATGCCCAGTCGGGCACCATGAGGAAGAAGGGATTCTCGATTGCCGCCGGATTGGCCAGCAGCAGCGCCCCCTGGCCGAGATAGTTGAGCACGAGAGACGGCAGCACCACCGCGATCCAGGCCAGCTGGATGGGCCGCTTGCCGAAATGGCCGAGGTCGGCATAGAGCGCCTCGGCGCCCGTCACCGCGAGGAAGACGGCCCCCAGCGTGACCAGGCCGATGACGCCATGGCTGGCAAGGAAGGTCACGGCATGGAAGGGGTTGAAGGCATGAAAGATGCCGGGATGATCGGCAATGTGGATCAGGCCCGCGATGCCCATCGCCGCGAACCACACCAGCGTGATCGGACCGAAGAACTTGGCCACGCTGGCCGTTCCCCGGGCCTGAACGGCGAAGAGCGCCACGAGGATGGCGACGGTGATCCACAAGACATATGGATCGAAGGCTGGCGTGACGATCTTCAGGCCCTCGACGGCCGAGAGCACCGAGATCGCCGGTGTGATCATGGCGTCGCCGTAGAAGAGCGCAGCGCCGATCATGCCGAGGATAGGGATGAAGAGAACCTTGGTGCCGAGTGCGCGCTGCGCCAGCGCCATGAGCGACAGCGTGCCGCCTTCGCCCTTGTTGTCGGCATTGAGAAGGATCAGCACGTATTTGAGCGTCACGATCAGGATGAGCGCCCAGAGGATGAGGGAGAGAACTCCGTAGATCATCGGCTCGCTGATGGCGCCGTCCTTGCGCATGGCGGCCAGCACCGCCTCGCGCAGCGCGTAGAGCGGGCTGGTGCCGATGTCGCCGTAGACGACGCCGATCGACCCGAGGGTCAGAACCCAGAAGCTTGGCGGCCGGTGGCCGTGTCCCTGAATTGCGGGATCGTCGGCTGCCTCCGCGTCGGTGGTCAGTTTGGTCATGTTGCCTCCAAGATGCCGCCCCAGTGCGGCAGGGGCGGCGGTATGCGCCTTCGCCGGTCACAGCGCATCCTCGCATATTGCGATGCAGCATTGTGAATTTCGAAACGGAAGCGCCGCTGACCAGTTTCGTGAACGCCGCCAGATCGGGCGGGGAATGGGCGGATGCGTTAACCAAGACGCATCCTAACAATTTGTAATATCGAGAGAAACCAATATTGATTGACAATTCAGTCAGAATCCACTGAATCCATGGCGACAACCAGACAAGGTCCGCCCATGGCCGCCATTCCCAGCCGCACCCTCACCAGGTCCAACGCCCAGTTTCAGCGCGCCGTGAAGCGGCTTCCGCTCGGCGTGTCCTCCACCTTCCGCTACTGGGGTGACGACCGCACCATCTATGTGGACCATGGCAAGGGCGGCCGCACCTGGGACATCGATGGCAACTGCTATGTCGACTATCGCCTGGGCTATGGTCCTGCCATCCTCGGCTACGCCGATGACCGTGTCGATGCCGCAGCCCGGCGCGGCATGGAAGTGGGCGGGGTCTTCGCGCTGTCCACCGAACGCGAGCTGATCGTCGCCGACCGCATCGCCAGCATGGTGCCGGCCGCCGAACTCGTGCGCTTCTCCAATTCCGGAACCGAAGCCGTCATGGCGGCGCTCCGCCTCGCCCGCGCGCATACGGGGCGTGACAGCTATCTTCTGGTCGAGGGCGGCTATCACGGACTCTTCGACGCGGCGATGTGGATGGCCAACATGGATGAGTGGGATCATCGCTCCAACCGCGATCCCGAGATCGTCTCCTACGGCAAGGGCATTCCGCGCACCATCAAGGAGCTGGCCCATCTCGTGCCGATGAACAATTGCGAACGCCTCGAGGAGACCTTCAGGCGTCACGGCAACACGCTTGCCGCAATGCTGATCGAGCCGATCCAGGGCAACTGCTGCGCCATCTCGGCCGACGTGGCCTATGTGAAGCTCGCCCGCGAGCTCTGCACCAAGTACGGCGTTCTCCTGATCATCGACGAGGTCAAGACCGGTTTCCGCGTCGGCAAGGGCGGCATACAGGGTCTCATGGGCGTGACGCCGGACATCACCACCTTCGCCAAGGCCGTTGCCAATGGCTATCCCATCGCCGTTGTGGCGGGCCGCGAAGAGGTCATGCGCACCTTCCGCTATGGCGGTGCCTCGCATGGCGGCACCTATACCGCGCATTCTGTCTCGCTCGCAGCCGCCGAGGAATGCCTGCGCATCCTCGACGAGACGCCGGCGCTGGAGACGCTCGCCGCCCACGGCGAACGACTGAAGGCCGGCATCACCCGGATCCTCGACGCCCGCGGCATCGTGCATTCCTATACCGGGCATCCTTCGATGTTCGGACTCTTCTTTGCCGAACGTCCGCCCAACAACTACCGGGACTGGAAGACCTCGGACTATTCCTTCTATGACCAGATGGCCTACTTCCTCCACGATCTCGGCGTCATCTGCGAGCCCGACTCGCGCGAACCCTGGTTCATGTGCGAGGCCCATGGCCTTGACGAAACCTGCCTCGCCGATACGCTGAGGGCGGTCGAGACGGCGGTCGACCTGACGCTGGAGCAGATCGAGGCGGAAGCGAAGCGCGCATGACCTACGACGCCGTCATCGTCGGCGCCGGCCACAACGGCCTGGTGGCGGCCTGTTATCTCGCCCGCGCCGGCCTCAAGGTCTGCGTGGTCGAGAAGAACGACTGGATCGGCGGCGCCGCCGTATCGCGCGAACTCTATCCGGGCTTTACCTATTCCAACTGCTCCTACGTCAGCAGCCTGTTCCGGCCCGAGATCATGCGCGATCTCGAACTGCCGAAGCACGGACTGCAGATCCTGCCCTACGAGGGCGGGGCAATCTTCATGGAAGGCGGCGGCTATCTCGGCATGTTCCGCGATCACGACGCCAACCGCCGCGAGTTTGCCCGGCATAGCCCGCGCGATGCGGAAGCCTATGACCGCTATGCCCGCGACGTCCTGCGCCACTGCCGCTTCATCAGGCCCATGCTGATGCGCACGCCGCCCGATCCGTCCTCCTTCCGGCCGCGCGATGTGGCCGAACTCGCCTGGCTCGGCAAGCAGATGTTCGGGCTGTCGGAGAAGGCCATGTACGAGATGATCCGCTTCTGGACCATGTCGATCTCCGACTTCCTCGACGCGTATTTCGAGAACAAGGTGATCAAGGCCTATCAGGCCGTGGCCTCCATCATCGGCACGGCCCTCGGTCCCATGTCGCCGGGCACCGCCTACGTGCTGCTGCATCACGCCATGGGCGATGTCGACGGCAATGTCGGCGCCTGGGGCTTCGCCCGCGGCGGCATGGGCTCGATCACCAGGGCGCTCACCGCCTCGCTCCGGGCGGCGGGCGGCGAGGTGCGTACGGGCAGCGGCGTGGACCGGATTCTGGTCAACAACGGCCGCGCCACCGGCGTGGTGCTCGTCAACGGCGACGAGGTGCTTGGCAAGCGGGTCGTGTCCAACATGGACGTGAAGCGCACCTTCCTGAAACATGTCGACGAGAAGGAGCTGCCCGCTGGCTTCGTCAAGCGCGTGAAGAACTTCAAGATCCGCGGCTCCTCGGGTAAGCTCAACATCGCGCTCGACCGCGCGCCGACGTTCACCGCACTTCCGGAGAACGCGCCCAATCTCAAGGGCGATCTTCACTTCACCGACTCGATCGAGAAGATGGAGCGCGCTTACGACGACTGGAAGGACGGCCACTTCAGCCGCGATCCCTTCCAGGACATGATGATCCCCACCATGATCGATCCCACCATGACCCCGCCCGGCAAGCACTTCATGTCCTGTTTCGTGCAGTATGCGCCGCCGAAGATCGAGGGCCGCGACTGGACCGACGCCGACCGCGACGCCTTCGGCAAGACCTGCATCGATCAGATCGAAGCCTATGCGCCGGGCTTCCGCGACTCGATCCTGCATGTCGAGGTGCGGACCCCGCGCGAGCTGGAGGCCGAGGTCGGCCTGACCGAGGGCAACATCTTCCAGGGCGAACTGACATTCGACCAGCTTCTCTTCAACCGGCCGGTGCCGGGCTATGCCCAGTACCGCAGCCCGATCAAGGATCTCTGGATCTGTGGGTCTTCGACCCATCCCGGCGGCGGCGTCATGGGCGCCCCCGGCCGTAACGCCGCCGCCGAAATCCTCCGCGAGCTGAAGGCTCCGACAACCGCGATGAGCGACGCCTATGCCGTCCTTTGATGCGATCGTCATTGGCGGCGGCACAAACGGCCTGGCCTGTGCCGCCAAGCTCGGGTCGTCGGGCCGCAGGGTGCTGCTGCTCGAAGGCAGGCCCGTCACGGGCGGCGCAGCCGCGGGCGGCGAATTCGCGCCCGGCTATGTCACGCCCGGCCTTGCCCACCTGGTCTATCTGCTCGATCCGCGGGTCGAGCAGGGCCTGGCGCTGGCCCGGCACGGTTATTCTTCTGTCGGCCAGCCGCTCGCCTCGACCGCCGTGGCGGCCGGCGGCGACCATCTCGTACTCGACCGCTCCTACGGCGCGTCGGTGTCCGGCACGCTCTCCGAAGCCGACCGCGCCGCCTGGGCCGCGCTGCGCCGGCAGCTGCTGGCCTTCGCGGGCGTGCTCGCACCTTTCAAGACTGTCATGCCGCCGCGCATTGCCAAGGCCCCGGGAAATGACTACCTGAAGCTCGCGAAGTTCGGTCTCGCCGCGCGCATGCTCGGCCGGGACCAGTTCCGCGAGTTGCTGCGCATGCTTCTGATCAACGTGCATGACGTGCTCAATGACGAGCTCGGCGATGCGCGACTCAAGGGCCTCCTGGCCTTCGATGCCACGCTGGGCTCGTGGCTGGGGCCGCGCTCGCCCAATTCGCTGATCCTGCTTCTCAACCGGCTGGCCGGTCAGGCCGCTGGTGAGACAGCCGCGGTCGTCCTTCCGCGCGGCGGCACGGGCGCTTTGGCCGCCGCGATGGAAAAGGCGGCCGCGGCTGCTGGGGTTGCGGTCCGCACAGGTGCGAAGGTCGCGGGCATTGCGATGGACGGTGACCGCGTTGCCGGCGTGACGCTCGCCGATGGCGAGGAGATTCAGGCACCGATCGTGGTATCAGCGATCAATCCCAAGACCACGTTCCTCGATCTCGTCGGCGTCCGCCACCTCGACACCGGATTCGTCAAGCGCATCCGCGATCAGAAGTCGCGCGGCGCCGCGGCCAAGCTTCACCTCGCACTCAAGGGCGAACCGCGCTTCCGCGGAGCCGATCTCAAGACCCGCCTGGTCATCGCGCCGTCCGAGAACGCGGTGGAGCGTGCCTTCAATCCGGTGAAGTATGGCGAGGTGCCGGAGCGACCGGTCATGGAGGTCATCGTGCCGTCCGCGCATGAGGCCGGCTATGCGCCCGCGGGACATCATGTGATCTCGGCCATCGTGCAGTACGCGCCGCACCAGCCGAAGCTGGGCCACGACCGGGCCCGCGCGCAGATGCTGGAGAACTCACTGAGTGTCCTTGAAGACCATGCGCCGGGACTGCGCGATCTGGTGGTCGGGGCCGAGATGCTGATGCCCTACGACATCGAGGCCCGGACCGGCATGGTCGGCGGCAACTGGCATCACGGCGAATTGTCGGTCGAGCAGATGTTCTTCCTCCGCCCGCTGCCGGGCCTCGCGCAATACCGCACGCCGGTCGCGGGACTGTGGCTGGGCGGCGCCGGCTGCCATCCCGGGGGCGGCATCTCCGGCGCCGCGGGCTGGAATGCGGCCGAGGCCATCATCCGGGAGGCTGGACGATGACGCGCGATCCCAGGCTCCACTTCAGGTCGCCGCTGAAGCAGACTCCGTTCCATCCCCGCACTGCCGTTCACAACGTAATGAACAGCTGGGGACCCTGGGGCGGCTACACCACCGCGCTCGTCTTCGAGGACGAGGCCATGGAATACACCGCCATCCGCAACGCGGCCTCGGTCTATGATCTCTGTCCGATGGTCAAGTACCGCATCAAGGGACCGGATGCGGCAGCCTATCTGAATCGACTCACCGTGCGCA
The DNA here is from genome assembly GCA_046349195.1 of Hyphomicrobiales bacterium. Taxonomy (GTDB): domain Bacteria; phylum Pseudomonadota; class Alphaproteobacteria; order Rhizobiales; family Aestuariivirgaceae; genus Aestuariivirga. Next base: position 60,537 of record JAXMCU010000016.1, on the reverse strand, counting down.
ATGCGGCGAAGCTCTCGGTCGGCGGTGTGCACTACACCATCTGGTGCGACGATGACGGCAAGATCATCGACGACGGCACCCTCTTCCGCCTGGCCTCCGACGAGTACCGCATCTGCTGCCAGGAGCGGCATCTGCCCTGGCTGCTCGACAGCGCCGAAGGCTTCGACGTCAGCGTCGCGGAGGTTACCGAAGACATCGCGGCGCTCTCGCTTCAGGGACCCTGCACGGCCGAAGTGCTGCGCCACGCGGGCTTCGACGTCGCGACGCTCAAGCCCTTCCGCATGGCGTCCTTTCCCTTTGATGGCGGCATCCTCACCGTCTCGCGCACCGGCTTCACCGGCGATCTCGGCTACGAGCTCTGGACCACGCCTGATCATGCGCTGGCGCTGTGGGATCATCTCTTCACCGCAGGCCGCGACTATGGCATCCGGCCCATCGGGTCCAACGCCCTGAACACGGCCCGCATCGAGGCGGGCTTCATCATCACCAACCTCGATTTCGTTCCCTCGCACCAGGCGGTGCGCGAGGACCGGGTGCGCTCGCCCTTCGAGATGGGGCTCGACTGGCTGATCGACTGGGACAAGGGACATTTCAACGGGCGTCGTGCGCTTGTCGCCGAGCGCGATGGCGGCACCTCGCGGTGGGCGCTCGTCGGTCTGGACATCGAAGGCAATGTCTCGGCCCAGGGCTCGCTGCTCTATCATGACAAGAAGCACGAGGCGGGCTTCATCACCGCGGCCACCTGGTCGCCCACGCTCAAGCGCAACATCGCCCTGGCGCAGGTGGCGCGCAAGCATGCGGCGGGCGACAGTCTCTGGGTCGAGATCTATGCACTGCGCGAACTCCAGTACGTGAAGCTCATGCTGCCGGTGAAGGTGGTCGATCGCCCCTTCTTCTTCCCGGACCGCCGCCGCGCCACGCCCCCGGGAAAATTCTGATGACGGCGGAATTGGCGATCCGTGCCCTTGTCGACGCGGCGGATGAGTATCTGGGCCGCCATCCTGGTCCCGGCATTGACGAAGTGCGGGCCGGCCTCGCCGCGTCGCGGGCGCAGACCTTCACCCCGCGCCGCGCCCGGGCGAGCGCCATCGTCGATGCGCATCTCCAGCCGGCGCTCGACCAGCTCCGCGTCGGCGAACCGCGCCTCGCGGCGAGCATCGAGGCGACGGCGCCGCTGATCCACTGGATCACCTATGACGCCTATCCGCACGAGCAGATCGGCGCAGACTTCGCCGGTGGCCACGCCTTCGGGTCCATCGTGGGCGAAGGTGCCATGCTTGAGGCCAGTGACTATGACTTCGGGCTTTTCCTGATCGCCCCCCACTTGCTCTACCGCGACCGTGCGCACAAGGCGCCCGAGCTTTATGCGCCGCTCACAGGCCCCCATGGCTGGCGCTTCGGGACTGACGCGCCGCTGGTGATCACGCCGGCACACACGCCGGTCTGGAACGAGCCCTTCCGCCCCCATCTCACCAAGGTGGGTCCGACGCCCTTCCTCTGCCTCTACTGCTGGACCCGCGATGTGCACCACCCCGCCGAGGTGCTGCCGGCCGACGACTGGGCGGCCCTCGAGTCCCTGCGCATCGAGGCCTGACATGACCGCCGATGCCGTCGTCTTCAATGCCCGCATCCGCACCATGGACTGGGCACATCCCGCAGCCGAAGCCCTGGCGATCCGTGATGGCCGCATCCTGGCGATCGGGCGCAATGACGAGATGCGGGCACTCGCGACCCGCCGCACCAGGCTGATCGATGCCGGCGGACGGCTGGTGCTGCCGGGCTTCCAGGACGCCCATGTGCATCTGCTTCTCGGCGGCACCGACCTTGTGACCTCGGCGCAGCTCTACCACGTCACCACCATCGGCGAACTTCAGGCGCTCCTGAAGGCGCATGCCGAGCGACACACACGCCTGTCCGTGGTGCTGGGCACCGGCTGGCAGCCGGGAGTCTTCGGCGACCACACGCTCACGCGCCAGGTCGTCGATGCCGCCGTGCCGGACCGTCCCTGCCTCATCATCGATTCGAGCGGCCACAACGCCTGTCTCAATTCGGCGGCGGTCGCCATGGTCGGGCTGGCCCGGGGCACGCCCGATCCGGTCAACGGCCACTTCGTCACCGATGCCAGCGGCGAACCGACGGGCATGCTGCATGAGGATGCCATCTTCTGGGCAATGGGCCGCCTGCCGGCCCTGGCCGACGGCGACCACGAGGCAGGTCTCCTGGCGGGGCAGGCCCATGCCAATGCCCATGGCATTACCGGCATCATCGATCCGCGTGTCACCGATCTCGAGGCGCGCATCTATGGCGCGGGCGCGACGCGCGGCGACCTCACCATGCGCGTCGCAGGCGCGGCGCTGGTGAAGGAATCCGATACGCCGGAAACGGCAGTGGAGCGGCTCACGGCCATGCGGCGGCAGCATCCCGGTCCCGACTTCTGGGTCCAGTCGGCCAAGTTCTTTCTCGACGGCGTCTTCGAGAACCGCACGGCGGCCCTGCTCGATGCCTATGCCGACGCGGCCGGCGGCAATTGCGACGTCATGTTCCAGCCCTCGCAGGTGAACCGGCTTTTCACGGCGCTCGACGCGGCGCGTTTCCAGATCCACGTGCATGTGATCGGCGACCGCGCCGCGCGCGTGGCGCTCGATGGCTTCGAGGCGGCGCTTGCCGCCAATGGCCGCTGGCCATCGTTGCACCAGTTGGCGCATCTGCAGCTTGTCCATCCGGATGACATGGCCCGCGTCGGCGCCCTGGGCGCCATGGCGAACATCCAGCCGCTCTGGGCCAGGCTCGATCCGGTCATTCCCGACGTTGCACTGGACATGATCGGCGCGGCGCGCCGAGACCATGTCTATGCCTTTCGCCGCATGCTCGATGCCGGTGCCCCCTATTGCCTCTCCTCCGACTGGTCGGTGTCCACGCTCGATCCTTTCGCCATCATGGAAACCGCCGTCACCCGCCAGGCGAGACTCGCGGACGGCGCCCGCGAGCCCTTCCTGCCGGACGAGCGGCTCACCATCGCGGAGGCGGTGATGGGCTACACCGTCCATGCGGCCGCCGCCTGCTGGCGCGGCGCGTCGACAGGGCGGCTCCTGCCCGGCTTCTCCGCCGACCTCATCGTGCTGGACCGCGATCTCTTTGCCATCCCTCCGCACGAGATCGGCGACACGCGCGTGCTGCTGACCGTGTTCAAGGGCCGCGAGGTCCACCGCCACGCGGAATTCGCCGGCTAGACGGCGAGGTAGCCGCCGTCGATGGGCAGGATGGTGCCGGTGATGTAGCCGGCCAGCGGCGAGGCGAGGAACAGGACTCCGCCCACCACGTCCTGCGGCTTGCCCCAGCGCCTGAGCGCGGTGCGCGACTCGATGGCCGCGTGGCGTTCGGGATCGGCACGCAGCGCCGCCGTCAGCGGCGTCTCGATCCAGCCGGGCGCCACCGCGTTCACGCGGATGCCGTCGCCGGCATAGGCGATGGCCAGCGACTTGGTCAGCTGGGCAACGCCGCCCTTCGAGGCGGCATAGGCCGGCGCCGGGCCGCTGCCGAAGAAACTCAGCATCGAGGCGATGTTGACGATGCTGCCCTTGCTGTCCCTCAGCTTTGGGCGCGCGGCGGCACAGACCCGCATGGTACCCGAGAGGTTGACGTCCACGACCGCATCGAAGACGGCGGGATCATGCTCCTCAAGCCGGCGAATGAGGCCGGCGCAGTTCACCACCACGTCGAGCCGGTCGAGACTGGCGACCAGGCGATCCACCGCGCTCCTGTCGCGCACGTCGAGCCCCGCCGGCTCGAGGCCTGGGCGGGTGGTCACGTCGAGGCCCGCCGCCACCACGCGGGCTCCCTCGGCGGCGAAACCCTCGGCAATGGCAAGTCCGATGCCCGAGGTGCCGCCGGTCACGAGCACGGTCCGGCCCGTGAAGCAGCCGACAGGCCAGAGGCTCATGAGATTTGCTCCGTCACCGGATGAACTGGTCGGCGAAGCCCGCACCGAGGCCGACCGATTCGAAATGGGCGCGGCACATGTCGATCTTGGTGAAGACGTCCTCGTAGCCCTGCGGCTTTCCCCAGGGATCGACGTAGTACATGATCCCGTTCACCTGGAAGAAGGTGATCATTTCCGCCACGTCATCGGGAACCACCAGCGTGTGGGTCTCGCCTGGCGGCTCGAAGACATAGCTGCCCTCCGTCGCCACCCAGTCGTGTTCCAGGTAGTGCCAGCGGCCCTTCAGCACCAGGCCATGCACCGCGTTGGGATGGCGGTGGCGCGACAGCACGCCGGACTTCCGCACCCGCAGCAGATTCATCCAGTAGCCTTGCGACCGGTTGAGGCAGAGCGGACGGAACCACACATTCTCCGCCTGCGGCACCCACAGGCGTTCATCCTGCGGCACGGCGTCCGGTACCACGATCTCGGGCAGGGCGTCGCGCGGCATGGGCAGCTGGTAGGGCATGCGCGGATTGGCATCGGATGCGGCAGGCATCGGCGGTCCTCTCAGACGGAATCGCGGATCAGCGGCGTGGTCGAGCAGTGTATGCCGCCGCCGTTGAGCTGCATCTTGTCATAGGGAATGATGGTCCAGCGCACACCGTGGCGCGCCAGTTCATCGAGCGTGCGGTTGGTGGCGCCTTCCGGCATGATCAGCTCTCCCGGTGCCACGGCCAGCGAATTGATGATCCACTTGTTGTCGGCCGGCGTGATCTCGATGGTGCGCACCTTGAGTGCCTTCAGCCGCTCGAGGAAGGAATAGGGGAGCCCGAAAGGATCGACGAGGGCCAGGTCGCGGTCGATCATCTGGAAGGACCCGTCGATGTGGATGTCGTAGCCCACGAGGTCGATGGCGATGAGTTCCACTCCCTGGCGCCTCAGCACTTCGCCCACCTGTTCGGCACCCTCGCGATTGACGCGGATGCCGCAGCCGATGACGGCCGTCCGCGGATTGATCCAGGCGAAGCTGCCGCCCTCCATCAGCGCCGTGCCCGACAGCGTGCGCAGGATCGGCACGCCGAGCTCGGCCAGGGTGCGCGTCACCGCGAGTTCCTCGCCACGACGGATGCGGGCACCCATGCGGCAGACGATGGCGCCGCCCTTCACCATGATCAGCGGATCGCGCGTGTAGCAGCTCTTGAGCCGGCCACCGTCGACGCCCTTCACGTAGTTGATCTCCACGCCATGCGCGGTCAGCGCCTTCACCAGCGCGTCGTGCTGGGCCTGCATTGCCGCCACGGGTGGCAGCGTATCGGACTGGAAGTACCAGCCCGCCTCCGCATCGCCGAAGGAGCCGATGTGGGCAATCCGCTTGCTGGCGTCGACCACCGCCATTTCCGGGCCGGGCCGGTGCATGAGGATGGAGCGGATGCGGCCCACGTCATTGTCCAGCCCCCAGGCCCGTCCCCAGTGGCGCGCGAGTTCCGCCGAATCCTCGAAGGCCGGCTCGCCGCCCAGCGCGAACATGCGGACGGTTTCGTTGTAGACCCATCCGGGCGGTGCGGCGTCTGTCATGGCGATCTCCTCGGCCAGGTCTCGGTGTCATGATCCGGATGCTGGCGGTTGCTGTCGCGGATCAGGGCAAAGCGCTCGGGCGTGTCGCCCACCCCATTGTCGCCCTCGCCAGTCTGAGTGCCGGGCAGGCCGGCAAGGTCCTTGAACCATGGCTCGCAGGATTCCATGCCATACTGGAAGGCGGGCTTCATCTCGGAATGGCGGTCGAGCGAGCCGATCGACACCGAGATATGGGGCCGCGACTTCGCCTTGTAGGTGAGCGGGGTGCCGCAGTCGCGGCAGAAGCCGCGCTCCGCGTCGTCGGAACTTTCGAAGATGGCCAGCGTTCCGCGCGTGATGCGGAAACTGTCGGTGTGGCTTCCGGCAAAGGACCCGAAAGCGTTGCCGAACTGCTTCTGGCACATGCGGCAGTGGCAGATGCAGGGATTGTCGGGCCGGACGGTGAATTCGTACCGCACCGCGCCGCATTGGCAGCCGCCAGACCAGCGTTCCTCCGTCATGCTCGCACTCCTCCCGTCGATGCTCACACTAGCGGCCAGCGGCAACTTGGCAAGTCAGCCGATGGCGCCTGTCTTCCGCAGCGCGGCGATGCGCGCCTCGTCCAGTCCCAGCACCTCGCGCAGTACCTTGTCGGTGCCATCCCCGAAGCGCGGCGGCGCCTTGTCGTATTCGATCGGAGTGCCCGAGAACTGGATGGGATTGGCAACCCCCGGCACTTGCACGCCATCGTCGCGGGTGAGGCCGATCTGCAGGCCGCGGGCCAGGACCTGCTCGCTGGCGAAGACCTGGTCGATGGTGTTGATCGGGCCGCAGGGCACGGCGGCGGCCTCGAAGGCCGCCACCCACTGGGCCGTCGTGCGCGCCTTCATCGGCTCCGCCAGGAGCGGGATCAGCGATGCGCGGTTCTCCACGCGTCCGCGGTTGGTCCTGAACTGCGGATCCTCCGCCAGCTGCGGCACGCCGATGATGGCGCAATACTCCTTGAACTGACGATCCGTTCCCACCGCCATGATGATGAAGCCATCGGCCGTGGCGAAGGTCTGGTAGGGCACGATGTTGGGATGCGCGTTGCCGAGGCGCGTCGGCGCCTTGCCGCCCACCAGGTAGTTGAGCGCCTGGTTGGCCAGCACCGCCACCTGCGAGTCGAGCAGCGCCATGTCGATGTACTGGCCTTCACCCGTCCGCTGGCGGTGGAACAGCGCCCCCAGCATGCCGATCACGGCATAGAGTCCGGTGAAGATGTCGGCAAAGGCCACGCCCACCTTCATCGGCTCGGCACCGGGGGCGCCATCGGGCTGTCCGGTGATCGACATGATGCCGGCCATGCCCTGGATCATGAAATCATAGCCCGCCCGCTGCGCCAGCGGCCCGGTCTGCCCGAACCCGGTGATCGAACAATAGATGAGATCGGGCTTCACTGCCTTCAGGCTCTCGTAGTCGAGTCCGTACTTGCGGAGGCCGCCCACCTTGAAGTTCTCGATCACGATATCGGAGTGGGCCGCGAGGTCGCGGATCAGCGCCTGGCCTTCGGGCGCGGCCATGTCGACCGCCACCGACCACTTGCCGCGGTTGGCCGAGAGGAAATAGGCGGCATCGCCGCGGCTGCCGTCGCCATTGCTGACAAAGGGCGGCCCCCAGCCGCGCGTGTCGTCGCCCTCGCCGGGCTTCTCGATCTTGATCACCTCGGCGCCGAAATCGGCCAGCAGCTGCGTCGCCCAGGGACCGGCCAGCACGCGGGTCAGGTCGAGAATGCGGATACCGGTGAGTGGGCCAGCCATGTCTGCTCCTGGGGCACTGTCAGGCGAAGCGCTGCCAGAGCCCGTCGTCGATGGCAAGCCCGGCGGCGCCCGCCGCCTCCAGCTTCTCGAGATAGGGATTCTTGCTGCGTGGCCCGCCCAGCGCGAAGGCGGGATCGACCGGACAGCCAATCCCCAGATTCTCGCGCACGCTGAAGGGCAGGAGATAGAGCCCATGGCGCACGTTGCGCAGGAAGGCCCGGCCATTGGCGCCCACCTCCTGCATGATCCGCGGCGCCAAGAAGGCGCAGGAAACGTTCTGCAGGTCGAGGCCCAGGCTGTCCCGGGCCAGGTCAAGGTCGCGCCGGCTATCGTCCAGAGCCTCGCCCAGGAGCTTCACCCCGGGATAGCCGCAGGCTTCCAGCCAGGCGCAGGCCCAGGCAATCTCGTCGGCCGCGGCAATGCCGTCCGCTCTCAGCTTGGCTGCCACCGCGGCTTCCAGTTCGGCCATCGTCATCTGCATGCCACCCTTGCTTAACCAAGTTTCGGCACGGCGTCCATGTTGGCGGGCTTGTTGCATCCGGAGGGCGAGGACAAGACGCCTTGAGCAAGGATGAGACGCAAATGAAGACCGAGAGGCCCCACCTTAACCTCGTGAAATTCCCCGAGAGTGATCGTCGCATCGCCGTCCGCACAGGGCTGAAACTGCTCCTGCTTGCAGCCTTCGTGGTCCTGACCAATGTGGGTTTCGGCCAGCGCGCAGCCATGCTCTACGAGGTCGGCCGCTGGGAAACCCTCATTCCCTATCTGCTGATCTGGGGATTGGCGCTGGTCGCCATTGCCGTGGCCGCCTTTCATCCCAATACCTGGGTCCGGCTCTTCTGGGCCGCGGTCATGACCGTCTCCAGCGCCGTGGCCTGGGGCTATCACCACGCCAGCCAGTCCGAATTCACCGTCTTCGACATTGTCTCATTGTGGAACGCCCGGCACGAAGCGGGACGCGCTGCCGACTTCTATGGCCATGACATCGCGCTTGGCGCCGTCGTCCTGGTGTCCGGCTTCCTCATCATGGCGTTGCCCGCCGGAACCATGGGTCCCTTGCGGCGCTGGGTGGGTCGCCTGGGCCTGCTGCCGGTGCTGCCCATCGCGGCCATCGCGGCCATCGTCTTCATGAAGGGTGGTGGCGGATCGCAGGCCATGCCGGCCCAGTTCACACCGGTGGCGCTGTCCTCGCTGGCCGGCGCCAAGATTGCGCTGCAGGGCGCGCCGGTGCGCCAGCCCGTGACCTGGCAGCCGGCGTCCGGTCCGAAGCGCAACATCGTCATGCTCATCGACGAGAGCATCCGCTACGAATATCTCGACTTCGCGCCGGGCAATCCGCACACCCCTCGCCTGGCCGGGCTCAAGGACCGCTTCGTGAATTTCGGGCCCGCCGTGTCGGGCGGCAACTGCAGCAACTATTCCAATGCGATCCTGCGCTTCGGCGCCTCGCGCAAGGATGTGACGGGATCGATCAACAGCAATCCCACCATCTGGTCCTTTGCCAAGAAGGCGGGCTACCGCACCGTCTACATCGATGCGCAGGCCGGTGGCATCACCAATCCCGGCCTGATGCAGAACTACATGACCATGACCGAGCGCCAGGACATCGATTCCTTCCATGCGCTGCGCGACGTCTCCAGCGCCGAGGCCGATTTCAAGCTCTCGCAGATCGTGGCGGATGAGCTGGCGAAGCCTGGCCCGGTCTTCATCTATGCCAACAAGAACGGCGCGCATTTTCCCTATGATGCGGCCTATCCCGCGGTCGAGGCGCACTATCACCCGACCATGACCGAGGCCGGAACCGAGGATCCGGTCGGACGAATTGCATCGTATCGCAATGCCATCGCCTGGTCGGTCGACAAGTTCATGGCCGATTTCCTGGGCCGTGCCGATCTCGCCAACACGACTCTGGTCTACACGTCCGATCACGGCCAGAACCTCGATCCCGGCAAGCTGACCCATTGCGTCGTCGACAATCCCGATGAGCGCACCGCGATGGTGCCGCTGCTGGTGGCGACCGACGACGCGGCCCTGCGGGCAGAGCTGGCGGCGGCGGCCCAGACGCGGCGCGGCCTCGCCTCGCATTTCCAGATCGTGCCCAGCGTATTGTCCTGGATGGGCTATGGCGCTGCCGACATCGCCACCGTCTATGACGAGTCCCTCACCTCTGGCACGCGCGTGCCCGCCTTCACTTCGGGTGACGTCTTCGGTCTCTTCTCGAGCGATGTGCACTGGACGCCGGTCGACAGCACGGTCGACCGTCTCGAGGGCGCGGGGCGCAAGCTGCTGCCGCAATCGCCCGTTGGGGCAGGTTCATGACCGAAGATGTCTCCGCGTCCAAGCTCGCGGGCCGCACCCCGGCCTCGCCGCTATGGCGTCACGCGCTTCCAAATGGCGTCACCGTCATTGCCCTGTGCTTCGGTCTCACGGCCCTGGTCTTTGCCGTGGACCGCAACTTTCCGGCCGCCATCGGTTGCGTCCTGGTGGCGGCCCTGCTCGATGCCTGCGACGGACGCGTGGCGCGCGCCACCGGCACGGCCTCGCGTTTCGGCGCGGAACTGGATTCGCTGTCCGACGTGATCTGCTTCGGCGCCGTTCCGGCCTTCATGCTCTATGTCTGGGGCCTCAACGCCTACGGGGCGGCCGGCTGGATCGCCAGCCTCACGGTTGCGGCGGCCTGCGCGCTGCGGCTGGCGCGTTTCAACGTCACGGCCGAGCGTCCCGGCCGGCCTTCCTGGATGGGACATTTCTTCACCGGCGTGCCTGCACCGGCCGGTGCCTTCCTGGCGCTGCTCCCCATCTATATTGAAAGCGGTGGCGCGCTCAGCCTTCCCGAGGCCAGTTTCCTGGCTTTTTTTGCGGCGCCGATCACAGCCGGGCTGATGATCTCCACGTGGCCGACATTTTCGGCCAAGACGCTGAGCCGCAAGGCGCTGCGGCTGCTCTTCCTGCCGACGCTGGCGGGCCTGCTCGTGGGTGCCCTGGGCCTGCTGGTCGAGCCCTGGCTCACCCTGTCGCTGGCGGCTGGGCTCTATCTTCTCATGCTGCCGTTCAGCAAATGGCGCTACGCCGTGCATGACCGCCGCAACGGACTGACGTAGCGCCAGCTGTCCCTCTGAGGTGAGTCCAGAAGGCGACCCCATTGCCTTGCCGTCACATGGCCGTCATACTGCGCTGAAATGAAACCAGAAGCCGGCTGAACCGGTCGATTTCATTTGTGTTCGGTGCCGCGCATCCCGCGCGTCGCCTCAAGGAGGAAGTCAGCATGAAGAAAACCAAGGACATGACCTCGGCGCAGCTCACCATGCGCGCGGCCATGCTGTCACGCCGCGGCCTGCTCAAGTCGGCCGCCGCGATGGGCGCGGTGGGCCTCGCCGGTCCGCTCTACACCCGCAACGCCCTGTCGTCGTCGGGCGAGCTCAACCTGCTCATGTGGTCGGACGAATTTCCGGATCCGGTGATCCCGAACTTCGAGAAGGCCACGGGCATCAAGGTCAACAAGACGCCCTTCTCGCAGAACGAGGAGCAGATCAACAAGCTGCAGGCCACCGGCGGCGAGGGCTTCGACCTCTGCCAGCCCACGCTGAACCGCGCGCCGCAGTACAAGGATCTCGCCGTGCTCGCGCCGTTCGACATGAACCGCGTGAAGAACGTCGGCAATCTCCTGCCCGCCATGCTCAAGGGCTCGCAGGATCTCTGGACCTGGGATGGCGGCCTCTATCATCTGCCACATTGCTGGGGCTCCGAGGCCATCTCCTACCGCACCGACCTGTGGAAGGGCGATCCGGCCACCATCAGCTATGGCTCGCTCTGGGCCGACGACGTCAAGGGCCACACCCAGGGCCGCGGCCACTCCTTCCTGCTCGGCATCGGCCTGTGGTGGGACCACAGCGGCAAGATGCCGTCCAACCGCATGCTCGACGGCTACAAGGACGAAGAGAACTTCAAGAAGCTCTGGGATCCGATCCTGGCCTATGCGATCGAGCACAAGGCCTGGGTCAAGCAGTTCTGGGATTCGGCCGACAACACCAAGTCGGGCCTGATGGAGAACGACGTGTGGATCGGCCAGACCTGGGATGGTCCGCCGATCTCGCTGTGGAAGGATGGCAAGCCGGTGAAGTACCAGGCGCCGATCGAAGGCGCCATTGCATGGGTCGATGGTCTGTCGCTCATGAAGGCGGCCAAGAACACCGACCAGGTCTACGCCTTCCTGGAGTTCATGCAGACGCCGGAAGCGTCCGCGGCGGTTGCCGAGGGCTCGGGCTACAACCCGGTGGTCACGGGTGCCGACGCGCTGCTCTCGGCCAAGGCCAAGGAGATCTTCCAGCAGGCCTATCCGGGCGACGCGCTGAAGAACCTCTGGCCCTGGCCGGCGGAACCCACCTGGTACGCGGAAATCCGCAGCCAGTACGTCGACAAGTTCAAGGCGGCCTGAAGCACCTGCCTGTCGCGAGACGATCAGCCCCGGTTCGCCGGGGCTGATTTGTTTTGAGTTGAATTTCTTCTGCTTGATCTGGCGGGCGGTTCGGTGGAAAGTCTCTCTTCGCAGCTGCAACAGAACAGCGATCAAAGGGGATAGGGGCGCATGAGTGCCGGCGTAGAACTCGACCACATCACGGTCAGATTCGGCCAGTTCACGGCCGTCGACGATGCCACGCTCGACATCAAGGGCGGCGAGTTCTTCTCCTTCCTCGGGCCGTCGGGCTGCGGCAAGACCACCATCCTGCGCACCGTGTCGGGATTCCTCGATCCCTCGCAGGGCAAGGTCAGGATCGGCGGCCAGGACATGGCCGGCATCGGTCCCAACAAGCGGCCGACCGCGCTGATCTTCCAGAACCTCGCGCTCTTCCCGCTGATGACCGTGGCCGACAACATCACCTACGGCCTGCGCGTGCGCGGCGTCGACAAGGCGCAACGCATGAAGCGGGCAGAGGAGCTGCTCGACCTCATTGCGCTGCCGGGCCAGGGCCACAAGCTCGTGAGTGAGCTGTCAGGCGGTCAGAAGCAGCGCGTGGCCATTGCCCGCGCCCTTGCCGTGCAGCCCAAGGTGCTGCTGCTCGACGAGCCGCTCTCGGCGCTTGATCTCAAGCTCCGCCAGCATATGCGCAACGAATTGCGCGCCATCCAGCAGCAGGTTGGCATCACCTTCATCTACATTACCCATGACCAGGGCGAAGCGCTGACCATGTCCGACCGGATCGCGGTGATGTCCGATGGCGTGATCCAGCAGGTGGCCGACGGCAAGACCGTCTATGACCGGCCGGACACGGCCTTCGTCGCCTCCTTCGTGGGCGAGAACAATCCCTTTCCCGGCACCGTGCTCAAGGCCGACAAGACCGGCGCGGTGGTCGAGACGGCGCACGGACCCCTGCGCGGCACCAATCCGGGCGGCCTGAAAAAGGGCGATCGCGCCATTCTCTTCGTGCGCCCCGAGTCGCTCAAGCTTGGCAAGGGCGCGGCCGATGCCACGCTCAAGGCCGAGACGCTGTCAGCCGCCTTCGAGGGCAATGCCACCCATGTCTTCCTCAAGGGCGCCACCCGCAAGGACATCACCATGACGGTCGGGCGCCACGGCGGCGCCAAGATTCCGCAGGCCGGCGAGACCGCCACCATTTCCTACGATCCCGACATGAGCATCGTGCTGCCGGAAGGGAAGATGGCCCGTGAATAGCAGGTTCATCGTCTTCATCCTGCCCGTGGTGGTGATCGCCATCTTCTGGCTGATGGCCAACCGCGAGTCCAGGCTGTCGCATGATCCGACGCGAAAGGGATTCTTCGAACGCAACGGCACCACTCTTGGCGTCGTGTTCATCCTGCTGGTTGCCTTCTGGACCCTGTTCCTGGTCACGCTGCCCTATCTCTACATGGTGGTCGAAAGCTTTCATCCCAAGCTGCCGCCGGCGCAGCGCGGCGGCCCGGACGACGTGCTGACCATCGCGCAGTACAAGTCCTTCTTCATCAATCCGGTCGACAAGGAGGTGAACGGCATCCACATCTACGCCTTTGCCTTCACCATCGTCACATCGGTGCTGGTGACGGCGCTCAACCTCGCCATCTGCTATCCGCTTGCCTACTACATGGCCCAGGCGGGCTCGGCGCAGAAGGTGCGCCTCATCCTGCTGGGCCTCATCGTGCCCTACTGGGTGAACGAGATCCTGCGGGCCTTCGCCCTGCGTGTGCTGCTGGCGTCCAAGGGGCTCATCAACCAGCTCTTCATGGGCATCGGCCTGACCGACGCGCCCATTGATTTCCTTGGCAACAACACGGGCCTCTATGTGGGCCTGTCCTATGCCTATCTGCTGGTGATGATCTTTCCGCTCTACAACGCCATCGAAAGCCTCGACAAGAATCAGATCGAGGCGGCGCGCGACCTCGGCGCGCCATGGTGGAAGATCCATCGCGACGTGGTCATCCCCTATGCCAAGCCCGGCATCGCCTCGGGCTGCACCATGGTCTTCATGCTGTCCGCCGGATCGCTTGCGGCACCTCAGTTTCTCGGCGGTCCGCGCACCCTGTGGTTCACGCAGATCGTCTACGACTTCTTCTTCCAGTCCTTCAACTGGCCGCGCGGTGCCGCCTATGCCTTCATCCTGCTTGCGGCCTGCATCGCCTTCGTCATGCTGATCCTCAAGTTGTTCCGCGTCTCGCTCGGGGAGACGATCCGATGAATTCCAGAATCGTCATGAAGGCCATGATCGGCTTCTACGTGTTTCTCTTCTTCGCCTATCTCTTCGGGCCGCTGCTGGTGATGAGCGTCACCGCCTTCAACACACCCAACTATCCGCAGGCCATTCCCTTCGAGGGCTTCACGCTCGACTGGTTCGTCAAGCTCTACAATGACCAGGACATGATGCTGGGACTGCGCAACTCCTTCGTGATCGGATTTGGCGTCGTGGCGCTGTCCGTGCCGGTCGGCCTGGCGGCGGCCATCATCATGAGCCAGATCTATCACCGCGCCCGTGGTGTCTTCTATCTCGTCACCGTTTCCCCGGTGCTGACGCCGGGGGTCATCATCGGCATCTCCACGGTGATCTTCTGGAAGGACGTGCTCAGCGTGACCGACGTCACCAAGGCCATGTTCTACAAGGGCATCATCCTGTCGATCTTCGGCCAGTCGAGCTTCATCGCGGCCTATTGCCTGCTGATCATCATGGCGCGGCTGCAGCGCTTCGACCGCGCCCAGGAAGAGGCCGCCCTCGATCTGGGTGCCTCCTATCCCCAGGTCTTCTGGCACATCCTGCTGCCCTTCCTGAAGCCGGCCATGGTTTCTGCGGCGGTGATCGCCTTCCTGTCGAGCTTCGAGAACTACAACACCACGACCTTCGCCATCCTCGCCGACAAGACCCTGGTCACGGTGCTGGCCGGCCAGGTCCGCCAGGGCACCACGCCGGCACTCTCGGCGCTGGCCGTCATCATCATCGGCGTGTCATTGGCCGGGGCCATCATCTACGAGGTCCTGAAGCGCCGCGAGGAAGGTGCCGCGGCCCGCGCCAGCGAGCGCGCCCGCATTGCCGAACGTTCAGAGGTGGTGCCGGCGCCGGTCTAGCCGGTGAGTGACAATGTGGCGACGCCGGCACAGATCATCAGGATGCCCAGCCACTGTCCGGCCGAGACCTTCTCCTTGAGCACCAGCATGGCCAGGACCACGGCGATGGCGCTGTAGGCGGCAATGCCGATGGCCGCGAAGGTCTTGCCCGGCAGGTGGCCCGAGGCATTGACCGCGACCAGGCCCAGAACGTCGAGCAGGGCCATGGCCAGCATCCCCAGCCAGTGCGCGGGCGCGAGAGGCCGCGGCCGTGCCTCGCGGGCGAGAAACGGCAGGATGACGAGAAATGCCGTGAAGCGTGACAGGAAGGTCGCCTCGATCTCGCCCACCGAGACGGCGGCGTTCTGGCCGATGACGATCGCCGCGGCATAGCCCAGCGCCGAAATGGTGCCGAAGAGCGCGAGCTCCGGCAGCTTGCCGGGCGTTACCGCGTTGATGCCGCCGCCGGCTGGCCCGCTGCGCGCCACGATCACCGCACCGGCGAAGGTTGCAGCCACCGCGGCCCATTCCAGCGCCGTGGGCGCCAGCCCGTGCGCCACACCCCAGAAGACGACGAGGATGGGATAGCCACCTACCACCGGCCCGACGAGCGAGATCGGACCGAGCGAGAAGGCCTTGAACAGACCGCCCACGCCCAGCCCGTAAGCGAGGCCCAGCAGAAGGCCCTCCATCAGGCCGGCGCCCGAAGCCGTCCAGATCGAGCCACGCCAGAGGACCAGGCCCAGCAGCAGGGCCGCACCCGCCACCATGACCACGGCGGCCATGCGGAAGGGGCCGATGCGCTCGGCATAGCTGCGGGCAACAAGGTCATGCAGCGACCAGCACAGGGCGGCGAAAACGCCGAGAAGTACCGCCGCCATGATCCGTGAATCGCTCCCCGCGCCGCCTTCAGGGGATAAGAGCACAGGCGGCACGACCGATCAAAGCCACGTCCGCCTCTGGCCACCATGCCGTTCCTGGTCGATAATGCGGCTGGTCCGGCCATGCCGCCCTGGCCTGGCCATGCTGGAAGTCATGCCATGTTTCTGTCCGTCTTCGACCTCTTCAAGATCGGCATCGGCCCCTCGAGTTCGCATACGGTGGGCCCGATGGTGGCGGCCCGCCGGTTCCTGGCGCGCGCCGCCGAGGCGCCGATTTCCGACACCGGGCGGCTGGTGGTCAGCCTCCATGGGTCGCTCGCCTTCACCGGCAAGGGCCATGGCAGCGACCGGGCCGTGATCCTGGGCCTGGCCGGCGAGCGTCCCGACACCATCGACCCCGACCGCGTCGACGCCGTGCTTGCCGCAATGGCCGCGGCGCGGCGCATCGACCTCGACAATGGCAACAGCCTCGCCTTCGATCCGGGTCGCGACCTGGTCTTCGATTTCGGCCCGGCACTTCCGGGCCATGCCAACGGCATGGTCTTCCGCATCCTCGACGACGACAGCAACACGCTCCTGTCCGAGACCTACTATTCGATCGGCGGCGGTTTCGTGCAGACCGAGAGCGAGCGTGCCGCCGATCTCGCCGGCGGCAAGCAGGCAAGGCCCGCGCCCGACGTGCCCTATCCCTTCCGCAATGCCGCCGAAATGCTGCACATGGGATCCGTCGCGGGGCTGAGCATCGCCGACATGAAGCGCGCCAACGAGACCCGCCACATGACCGACGCGGCGCTCGACGCCGGCCTCGACCGGATCTGGTCCGCGATGAACGGCTGCATGACGCGCGGCCTGGCGCTCAGCGGAACCTTGCCGGGCGGTCTGAAGATCAAGCGCCGCGCCGCCGAGATCTATGCCAAGCTCAAGGCCGAGCAGGGCGGCAATTCCATCCAGCCCCACCGGGTCATGGATTTCCTCTCCGTCTATGCCATGGCGGTGAACGAGGAGAATGCCGCCGGTGGCAAGGTGGTGACCTCGCCCACCAACGGGGCCGCAGGTGTCCTTCCCGCCACCATCCGCTACTATCTCGATCACTGCATTGGCGCCGACGAGGCCGGCATCCGCACCTTCCTGCTGGCGGCCGCGTCCATCGGCGGCATTATCAAGCACAATGCCTCGATCTCGGGCGCCGAAGTCGGCTGCCAGGGCGAGGTCGGTTCGGCCTCGGCCATGGCGGCCGCGGGCCTCTGCGCGGCGCTCGGCGGCAGCAATGCCCAGGTCGAGAACGCGGCCGAGATCGCGCTCGAGCATCACCTTGGCATGACCTGCGATCCGGTGGGTGGCCTGGTGCAGGTGCCCTGCATCGAGCGCAATGCCTTCGGCGCGGTCAAGGCGGTGACCGCCGCCTCGCTGGCACTGCGCGGCGACGGCACGCATTTCGTGCCGCTCGACAATTGCGTCGAGACCATGCGCCAGACCGGCATCGACATGAGCGAGCGCTACAAGGAAACCTCCACCGGCGGCCTCGCGGTCAATGTCGTGGAGTGCTAAGCACGGGCCATGCCCGTCTATGCCGCACCGCTGCGCGATCACCTCTTCTGCCTCTATGACCTTCTGGATTTCGAGGGCCATTGCCGACTGCCGGGCCTGGGCGAGGTCACGCGCGACGTGGTCGAGGCCGTTCTGGCGCAGGCGGCGCGCTTCGCAGGCGAGACCCTGCTGCCGCTGAACCGCAGGGGGGACGAGCAGGGCTGCCGCTTCCACGCTGGCGTGGTGACTACACCCGATGGGTTCGGCGACGCCTATCGCGCGCTTGTCGCCGGCGGCTGGCCGGCACTCACCTGCGCGCCCGAGCACGGCGGCCAGGGTCTGCCGCACATGGTCAACGTCCTCTTCGAGGAAATGATGAACGCGGCCTGCCTCGCCTTCGGACTCGTTCCGGGGCTCGGCCGGGGTGCCTATGTGCTGGTGGCGCGGCACGGCTCGCCCGAGCAGCGCGCGCTCTATGCGCCCAGGCTCGCCAGCGGCGAATGGGCGGGATCCATGTGCCTGACCGAGGCCCAGGCCGGCACCGACCTGGGCCTGCTCCGCAGCCAGGCGAAACCGCGGGCCGATGGCAGCTTTGCCATCACCGGCAGCAAGGTCTTCATCTCTGCCGGCGAGCACGACCTGACACCCAACATCATCTATCTGGTGCTGGCGCGGCTGCCCGATGCGCCGCCAGGCACCAGAGGCATCAGCCTCTTTCTCGTGCCGAAGTTCCTGCCCGATGCCAATGGCCAGCCGGGTGCCCGCAACGGCGTGCGCTGCAGCGCCATCGAGCGCAAGATGGGCCTGCACGGCTCGCCCACCTGCGTCATGGATTTCGACGGGGCCACGGGATGGCTGGTCGGCGAGCCGAACCATGGTCTCGCGGCCATGTTCGCCATGATGAATGCCGAACGCCTCGCCGTCGGGGTCCAGGGCCTGGCCGTGGCCGAGGCCTCGCACCAGAATGCACTCGCCTATGCCCGCGCGCGCCGCCAGGGACGGGCACCTGGATCGCGTGACCTGGCCGATCCCATCATCCGGCATCCCGACGTGCGCCGCATGCTGCTGACGCAGCGCGTGATGATCGAGGGTGGCCGCGCACTCGCCCTGTGGACGGCGCAGGCGCTCGACGTGGCCGAACGCCATGCCGATCCGAAAATTCGTCAGGAGGCGGATGATTTCGTGGCGCTCATGACTCCCGTGGTCAAGGCCACCCTGACCGACATTGGCAGTGACTGCGCCAATCTTGGCGTTCAGGTCTGGGGCGGGCACGGGTACATGCGCGACAATGGCCAGGAACAGTTCGTCCGCGATATCCGCGTCACCCAGATCTATGAGGGAACCAATGGCGTGCAGGCACTCGACCTGCTGGGCCGCAAGGTCCTGCAGCAAGGTCTCTTTGCGCGCTTCGCCGCCCCGGTGCGGCGCGACCTCGAGGCAGCCCACGGCGACACGACGCTGCGCCCGCTGGCCGCTCCTGCACTCGACGCCCTCGACCGCCTCTCCGGTGCCACGCGTCATCTGCAGGACAGGGCCGCAGCACCGCAGGAGATCGGCGCCGCCGCCAGCGACTATCTCCGCCTCTTCGCGCTCACCGCGCTGGGTTATCTGTGGACGCGCATGGCAGGGGCTGCGGCGGCGCGCGCCCCCGATCTGGCGGAGTCCAAGCGCAGCGCAGCATCCTTCTACGTGGCGCGAATCCTGCCGCAGACCGTGGCCCTGCATGCGGCCATCCTGTCGGGCGCCGACAGCGTGATGGGTTCCGCGGGGCTGCGCGACTGAGGCGGTCGCCGGTCAGGATGCGGGCGGCGCGCAGGATTGCCGCACGACAAGCTCCGGAGCGAAGACGTCATGGCGCGGGGCGGTCACGTCGCCCTTCAGGCGCTGGCTCAGGCAGGACAGGGCGGCCGATGCCATGGCCGCGATCGGCTGCCGCACCACGGTGAGGCCCGGATGGAACGCCGCGGCCCAGGGGAAGTCGTCGATGCTCGCCACCGAGATGTCCTGCGGCACCCGCAGGCCCGCCTCCGCCAGGGCCTGCATGGTGCCGATCAGCATCAGGTTGTTGGCAACGAAGATGGCGCTGGGGCGCGGCCGCCGCGCCAGCAGGCTGCGGCAGGCCTCGTAGGCTTCCTCGATGCGGAAATTGCCGCGGCAGATGTGGTCCGGTGCCACCGGCAAGCCCGCCTCGGCCATGGTGGCGAGGAAACCGTCGAGCCGCTGCTGGCTCACCGTCTGGGTGGCGAAACCCGCGACGGTCGCCACGGTCCGGTGCCCGAAGGACAGGATGTGCCGCGTCGCCAGTTCCGCGGCCTTGCGGTTGTCCATGGTGACCGTGTCGAAGGCGAGGTCGGCGGCGGCATTGTCCACCGCCACCAGCTTCATCGATCCGAGGCTCAGGCCGTCCGCCGCATAGTCGGCGCTGTTGCCGGCCGGGCACATGATGGTGCCTGCCGCCTGGTGCTGGCGCATCAGCCGCAGCAGGTCGCGCTCGCGCGCCACCCGGTGATCGCTGATGCCGAGCAGGACCGAATAGCCCGCCTGTTCGGCATGTCTCTGCACATGGTCCACCAGTTCGGTGAAGAAGGGATTGGTCACGTCCGAGACGATCAGGCCGACGAGCGAGGAACGGCCGCGCTTCAGGTTGCTGGCCATGGAGTTGCGCTCGTAGCCGAGCGCGGCGATGGCGGCGTTGACGCGCGCCTGCAGTTCGGGGCTCACATAGGATGCGCCCGACAGGGTTGCCGAAACCGTCGCGATGCTGACCCCCGCGGCCTTGGCCACGTCCTTCATGGTCGCCATGGCGATGCCCCTTCCGCGCTCATGGGCCGCGCGGCCTCAGCCCGTCGCAGAACAGCTTGACGAGGGTTCGTTCCGCCGTCTCCAGCGCCATTGTCCGTTCGGCCAGCACCGTGCGGACCTGCACCTCAAAGTCGGCATAGTGCTGGGTGGTGGCCCAGATGGCGATGATCAGGTGATGCGGGTCCATGGCCGCGAGCCGTCCCTCCCGCATCCATCCGCCGATCACCTTCGCCTTCTCGTCCAGCAGCGTCTTGATGGGGCCTTCGAGGAAGCCGCGGATGGCGCCGCCGCCGCTCAGGATCTCGTTGGCGAAGAGCCGCGAGGCCTGCGGGTTCTCGCGCGACATGCTGAGCTTGCGCCTGATGTAGGCGCTGATCTCCTCGATGGGATCGCCGTCCGGATCCAGGGCCTGCAGCGTATCGCCCCACTCCGCCAGGATCTTCTCGAGCACCGCGAGGTAGATGTCTTCCTTGCGCCGGAAGTAGTAGAGCAGATTGGGTTTCGACAGGCCGCACCGGCTGGCGATCTGGTCCACCGTCGAGCCGCGGTAGCCCGAGGCCGAGAAGACCTCCAGTGCCGCCGCCAGGATCAGCTCCTCGTTCTGGGCCTGAATCCGGGTCTTGCGCGGCGCGGTCGGACGAGCCTGTGACATGGCGTCACTTTCTAAATTCTTGATCAGCTGGTCAAGAGCGGATAGCGTTTCGTCAAACAATAAGAAGAGCTGGGGAGCGCGCATGACGGCTGCTGCCGTGATCGAGGCCAAGGACGTGAGCCTGACCTTCCAGACGGCCGACGGTCCCGTCTATGCGCTGTCCAACGTGAACCTCACCGTGGCCGAAGGCGATTTCGTTTCCTTCATCGGTCCCTCGGGCTGCGGCAAGACCACGCTGCTCCGCGTCTTTGCCGATCTCGAACAGGCGACCTCGGGTCACATCAGCGTCAATGGCATGAGCCCGCAGGAGGCCCGGCTGAAGCGCGCCTATGGCTACGTCTTCCAGGCGCCGGCGCTCTATCCCTGGCGCACGGTGGAACGCAATGTCGGCCTGCCGCTCGAGATCATGGGACTCGACAATCCGGCCGAGCGCATCCGTCGCAACCTCGAACTGGTCAACCTCGGCGGCTTCGAGAAGAAGTTCCCCTGGCAGCTGTCGGGCGGAATGCAGCAGCGCGTGTCGATCGCGCGGGCGCTCGCCTTCGATCCGCGGCTGCTGCTCATGGACGAGCCTTTCGGCGCGCTCGACGAGATCGTGCGCGACAAGCTGAACCAGCAGCTGCTCGAACTCTGGGGCCGTACCGGCAAGACCGTGGTCTTCGTCACCCATTCCATTCCCGAGGCGGTCTTCCTCTCGACCAAGATCGTGGTCATGAGCCCCAGGCCCGGGCGCATCATCGACGTGATCGAGACGAGGTTTCCGCGCGACCGCACCCTCGACATCCGCGAAACCCCAGCCTTCCTCGAGGTGGCGCACCGGGTCCGCGAGGGCCTCAAGGCCGGTCATTCCTATGAGGACTGAGGCATCCGCCTTGCCGCGGCCGCAGGCCAGGCCGGAGAGCCAGGCCCTGCCGGTGGCCGTCGTCTGCCTGGTGATCCTCCTTGCCTGGTACATCGCGGCCATCCCGATGAACTGGGTGGTGACCGCGCCCAAGATCCAGGCGGCGGGCGGCGGGCTGGCCAATGTCCTGCATTTCTCCTGGAGCGAGCAGCGCCCGGTCATTCCCGCGCCGCACCAGATCCTGGTCGAGCTGTGGAACGGCCTGTTCGTGGCCAAGCCCTGGACGGTGAAGTCCCTGGTCTATCACGGCTGGGTGACGCTCTCGTCCACGCTGCTGGGCTTCGTCCTCGGCTCGCTCTTCGGCGTGGGCCTCGCCATCGCCATCGTGCATTCGAGATTCCTCTCGAAGAGCCTCATGCCCTGGATCATCGCCTCGCAGACCATCCCGATCCTCGCCATCGCGCCCATGGTCATCGTGGTGCTGGGCTCGCTCGGCTTCACCGGTCTGCTGCCCAAGTCGCTCATCTCCATGTATCTCTGCTTCTTCCCCGTCACCATCGGAATGGTGAAGGGGCTGACCTCGCCCGAGCCGATGCAGCTCGATTTGATGCGTACCTACAATGCGAGCGCCTCCGAGGTCCTGTGGAAGCTGCGATTTCCGGCCTCGGTGCCCTTCCTCTTCACGTCGCTCAAGGTGGCGGTCGCCATTGCGCTGACGGGCGCCATCGTGGGTGAACTGCCCACCGGCGCGGTGGCCGGCATCGGCGCGCGGCTGCTGCAGGGATCCTACTACGGCCAGACCATCCAGATCTGGGCCGCACTGGTGGTGGGCGCGGTCATGGCCGCGACGCTGGTCTGGCTGGTGGGCGTAGCCGAGCGCCTGGTGCTGGGTCGCATGGGAGCAAGACCGTGAGGCGCTGGCAGGCCACCGACATCCTCTATCCGGCGCTCTTCGGCCTTTCCGTCCTGGTCGTCTGGCAGCTCGTGGTCAAGGGCTTCAACGTGCCCGCCGTGCTGCTGCCGGCACCGTCGGACATCTGGGCCAGGCTGGTGACGTCGCTGCCCATCCTGCGGGCCGACTTCGTGCAGACGGTGCTGCGCGCCGTCATCCCCGGCTGGATCATCGGATCGCTGTCGGGTTTCCTCGTCGCCATCCTCTGCGACCGTGTCCCCTTCCTGCGCCGCGGACTGCTGCCGCTGGGCAACCTGGTGGCGGCGCTGCCCATCGTCGGCGTGGCCCCCATCCTGGTCATGTGGTTCGGCTTCGACTGGCCGTCCAAGGCCGCCATGGTGGTGGTCATGACCTTCTTCCCCATGCTGGTGAACGCGGTGGCGGGACTGCAGGCCTCCGGGCATCTGGAGCGCGACCTGATGCGCAGCTACGGCGCCTCGTGGTGGCAGACCCTGGTCAAGCTCCGGCTGCCCGCCGCCATGCCCTTCATCTTCAACGCGCTCAAGATCAATTCGACCCTGGCCATGATCGGTGCCATTGTCGCGGAATTCTTCGGCACGCCCATCGTCGGCATGGGCTTTCGCATTTCCACGGAAGTTGGCAGACTGGGGCTGGACATGGTCTGGTCCGAGATCGCGGTGGCAGCACTGACGGGCTCGGCCTTCTACGGTCTCCTCGTCGCCCTCGAGCGCGCGGTGACCTTTTGGCATCCGTCCTATCGCAGGTAGGCGGCAATACGGAAAGAACAACAGAGGAGAGAGACAGGATGAAGAAATTTCTCATGGCCGCCGCGGCGGCCGCAGCGCTTCTCGCCAGCGGCTCGGCCGCCATGGCCGAAGCGGTCAAGCTGCAGCTCAAGTGGGTGACCCAGGCGCAGTTCGCCGGCTATTACGTGGCCGCCGCCAAGGGCTACTACAAGGACGCCGGGCTCGACGTCACCATCCTGCCGGGCGGCCCCGACATCAACCCGCAGCAGGTGCTGGCCGGCGGCGGCGCCGACGTCGTGGTCGACTGGATGCCGTCGGCGCTGGCCACCCGCGAGAAGGGCTCGCCCGTCGTCAACATCGCCCAGCCCTTCAAGCGTTCGGGCATGATGCTCACCTGCCGCAAGGAAACCGGCATCACCAAGCCGGAAGACTTCAAGGGCAAGACCCTGGGCGTCTGGTTCTTCGGCAACGAATATCCCTTCTTGTCCTGGATGAGCCAGCTCGGCATTCCCACCACCGGTGGCGCCGATGGCGTCACGGTCATCAAGCAGGGCTTCAACGTCGACCCGCTGATCCAGAAGCAGGCCGACTGCATCTCGACCATGACCTACAACGAGTACTGGCAGGTGATCGACGCCGGCATTCCGGCCGACCAGCTTGTGGTCTTCAAGTACGAGGACCAGGGCGTGGCGACCCTCGAGGATGGACTCTATGTGCTTGAGGACAAGCTCAAGGATCCGGCCTTCGTCGATACCATGGCCAAGTTCGTCAAGGCCTCGATGAAGGGCTGGGACTATGCCCGCGCCAATGGCGACGAGGCGGCCCAGATCGTTCTCGACAATGACGCGACCGGCGCCCAGACCATCGAGCACCAGAAGCGCATGATGAGCGAGGTCAACAAGCTGACCGAGGGATCCGACGGCACGCTCGACGTGGCCGCGGCCGAGCGCACCGTGGAAACCCTGATGAAGGGCGGTTCCGATCCGGTCATCACCAAGAAGCCGGAAGGCGCCTGGACTGCGGTGGTCACCGACAAGGCCAAGGGCATGTGACAAGTACCGCCGGGAGGGCCGCGAGGCCCTCCCGGCTTGATTCTTGGCCGCCAATTCATTATGTAGTGATTTCACTACTTTTGGATTGCACGATGAAACGGATCAGCGCAACCGAGGCGAACCGCAGCTTCTCCAAGCTCCTGGCGAGCGTCAGGAAGGGCAAGCCAGCCGAGATCACGGTGCGGGGCGAAGTCGTGGCCCGGCTCGAGCCCGTGTCGCGGCAGGACCGCGCGTCGGACGAGGAGCGCCGCAAGGACTGGGAGACGTTCATGGAACACCTCCGCAGCCAGCCGGTCATCAACATTCCCCGCGGGACGCGCGACGAACTCTACGACGACGAAAAGTGATGACCCTATTCGCGATAGACAGCAATGTCCTGATCTATGCGGAAGGAACTTCGGACATGGTGCGGCGAAACATTGCCATCGATATCGTCGATGCCATCGGGCCGGATCGCATTCTGCTGCCGATGCAGGCCGCCGGCGAAACCGTAAACTGGCTCATCCGCAAGGGCGGCCTGACGCAGCCCCAGGCCGTCGAGCGGATCGGCTGGTGGATGGATCGCATGAGGGTACTGCCGGTCGAGATTGCGGCCTTCCGCTTAGCGCTCCACCTTGTCGAGCGCCATGCGCTCCAGCTCTGGGACGCCGTGATCCTGGCGGCCAGTGCCGGAGCCGGTGCGCATTGCCTCCTGTCCGAAGACATGCAGCACGGCTTCGCCTGGAACGGCGTGACGATCGTCAATCCGTTTGGTCTCAGTCCTCAGCAGCGCGCCGCGCTGGTCTCCATCAACCGCCTTCACTAGGGAGTAAGCACCATGACCACCCTCATCCGCGGCGGCACCGTCGTCAACCATGATCACTCGCAGCGCGCCGACGTCCTGATCGACGACGGCCGGATCGTGGCCGTGGGCCAGGGCCTTTCCGGCAAGGAGGTCATCGATGCCGGCGGCTGCTATGTCATGCCGGGCGGCATCGATCCGCATACCCACATGGAGCTCATGTTCATGGGCACCGTCTCGGCCGATGACTTCGAGTGGGGCACCAAGGCCGGCCTTTCGGGCGGCACGACGATGATCGTCGACTTCTGCATTCCGGCACCGGGCGAATCCATGCTCAAGGCCTACCAGGCCTGGCGCCACAAGGCCGAGAAGGCGGCGGCGGACTATTCCTTCCACATGGCCGTCACCCAGTGGAGCCCGCAGATCCACGACGAGATGGAGACCGTGGTCAAGACCTACGGCATCAACACCTTCAAGCATTTCATGGCCTACAAGGGCGCGCTCATGGTCAACGACGATGAACTCTACAATTCCTTCAAGCGCTGCGCCCAGCTGGGCGCCCTGCCGCTGGTCCATGCGGAGAATGGCGACGTGGTGGCGCGCATGCAGGCCGATCTCCTGGCGCGCGGCGTCACCGGCCCCGAGGGGCATTCCTATTCGCGCCCGCCCGAGGTCGAGGGCGAGGCCGCCAACCGCGCCATCATGATCGCCGACATGGCGGGCTGCCCGCTCTACATCGTGCATGTGTCCTGCGAGCAGACGCATGACGCCATCCGCCGCGCCAAGCAGGCGGGCCAGCGCGTCTTCGGTGAGCCGCTGGTCCAGTATCTCGTGCTCGACGACAGCGAATACCAGAACAAGGACTGGGACTATGCCGCGGGCCGCGTGATGAGCCCGCCGTTCCGCAACAGGAAGCACCAGGACACGCTCTGGGCCGGGCTGCAGTCCGGCACGCTCTCGGTCGTCGCCACCGACCACTGTGCCTTCACCGTCCAGCAGAAGCGCAACGGCCTCACCGACTTCACCAAGATCCCCAACGGCACCGGCGGTCTCGAGGACCGCATGCCGGTCCTGTGGACGGCCGGCGTCAATACCGGGCGGCTGACCAAGGAGGAATTCGTCGCCGCAACGTCCGCCAACATCGCGCGCATCCTCAACATGTATCCGCGGAAGGGCGCGGTCATGGTGGGCAGCGATGCGGACATCGTGATCTGGGATCCAAAGGCCACCAAGACCATCACGGCAAAGAAGCAGGTGAGCCGGATCGAGTACAATGTCTTCGAGGGTTACCAGTGCACCGGCGTGCCGCGGACCGTGCTGTCGCGCGGCCGCGTCGCCTGGCACGAGGGCGACATGCGGGCGAAGCCCGGCGATGGTGCGTTCATTGCCCGCCAGCCCAATGCGCCGGTCAACGTGGCCAATGCCATCTGGAAGGGCCTGACCCAGCCCAAGCCGGTGCAGCGGGTCGACGTCACGCCCTGAGCGCGCGCCATCCGGCATGGCCCCGGTCCGCGGCGACCGGCCATTGGCCGCTGGCCAAATCCGTGACAGTGTCGGTGATCGCCTGAACGCCGGAGGTCGCATGGACCGCGTCAATGCCAAGAACGTCAAGGCCTGGAACGCCGAATTCATGTTCCATCCCTTTGCCAGCCCGGGGGCCGTGGCCAAGGACAAGCCGCTGATCATCGAGGAGGGCAGGGGCGCGCTCGTCTACGACATCGACGGCAAGGAATACATCGACGGCCAGGGCGGGCTGTGGAACGTCAACGCCGGCCACGGCCGCAAGGAAATCATCGACGCGATCGAGGCCCAGCTGCACAAGCTGCAATACTATTCGCTCTTCGGCGGCACCACCCATGCGCGTGCCATCGAACTCTCCAAGCTGCTGGTTGATCTCACCGCGCCCGAGGGCATGACCCAAGCCTTCTTCTCCACCGGCGGATCCGAGGCCATCGAGGGCGCCATCAAGCTGGCCCGGCAATACTGGAAGCTCGCCGGCAAGCCCGAGCGCACCAAGTTCATCTCGCTGCAGCGCGCCTATCACGGCGTCGCCATGGGCGGCCTTTCCGCCAACGGCACGCCGGCCTTCCGCGCCGCCTTCGAACCACTCATGCCGGGCTTCGTCCGCACCGAGACGCCCCATGTCTATCGCAATCCCTTCACGGAGGATCCGGCCGAGCTGGCCCGGATCTGCGCCACGCTGCTCGACCGCGTCATCGTGGACCAGAGTCCGGGCACGGTTGCCGCCTTCATCGCCGAACCGATCCAGGGGGCCGGCGGACTCATCGTGCCGCCGCCCGAATTCTGGCCGCTGGTGCGCAAGGTCTGCGACCGGCACGGGATCCTGCTCATCGCCGACGAGGTGGTGACCGGATTCGGCCGGACCGGAAGTCTCTTCGGATCGCGGCTCTGGGGCGTCGCGCCCGACATCATGGTCTTCGCCAAGGGCATCAATTCCGGTTACGTGCCGCTCGGCGCCACCATGTTCAACGCCCGCATCGAGAAGGCCTTCCGCCGCGACCCCGATGCCTGGTTCATGCATGGCAATACCTATCTGGCACACCCGCTGGCCTGTGCCGCGGCGCTGGCCAATCTCGACATCGTGGTGAAGGAGGACCTTGCCGGCAACGCGGCCAGCGTCGGTGGCTATTTTCTGGACCGTCTGCGCGAGATGCAGAAGGGCCAGCCGCATGTGGGCGACGTGCGTGGCAGGGGCCTCATGATCGGCGTCGAACTTGTCGCCGACCGCGCCACCAAGGCGCCCTTCAAGTCCGCGGACGGCTTCGGCCATGAAGTGGCGCGCCGCTGCCGCGACCATGGCGTTCTGGTGCGCAACATCTATGACACCTTCATCATCTCGCCGCCGCTGGTGCTCACGCGCCAGCAGGTCGACCGCATGGTCGAGGTCATGGACGAGGCGCTCACGGCGCAGACGCGGAAGCAGCGGACCTAGTCCGAACCGCTCTGTCGGTCTGTCGCTCCGGCAAGGCATGCGGCATTCCGGCTTGTCAATGCGGTACCCCGATGCCTGCGCCCTGGCCGCTTCGGCTGCGGACCTTGCGGTTTCGTCCGTGTCGTCAAAACGCAAGCATGCATGTTAAAACCTGTGCCAGTATCCGACGACTGCGACCATACGGAGAGACGATGATGCGACGTCCTGCGCTGTTTCTTGTGGTGTTTTCCTTCCTTTTTCTCGGGTTCGCCCCCGCCAATGCCCAGGAGGCCGCAGCCCCGCCGCTCGGCTCTCCTGCTGCCACGCGCTCCATCGACGGGCTCCAGCTTCCCGCGCCGAACCTGCCTTTTGGTGGCGTGATCGAAAAGAACGCCTTGCAATCGAAGCCATTCTGGCCGCCGCGCATCGTGCCGCCTCAGGGCGCGCCTAACGTGCTCCTGATCATGACCGACGACGTCGGCTTTGGCGCCCCGTCGACCTTTGGCGGCGTGATTCCCACGCCCACGCTCGACCGCATCGCCGCCCTGGGGCTGCGCTATACCAACATGCATTCGACATCGCTGTGCTCGCCCACCCGTGCGGCGCTCCTGACGGGACGCAATCACCATTCGGCGGGCTTCGGCGTGATCGCGGAACAGGCAACCGGGTTCCCGGGCTATGACTCGATCATCACCAAGGACAAGGCCACGATCGGCCGCATCCTGAAGGACAATGGCTACAATACCTCCTGGTTCGGCAAGAACCACAACACGCCCGGATTCCAGATCAGCACGATGGGCCCCTTCGACCAGTGGCCGACGGGCATGGGCTTCGACTATTTCTATGGCTTCATGGGTGGCGACACCAGCCAGTGGACACCGGGCAACCTGTTCCGCAACACCACGCAGATCTATCCCTTCGAGAGCCAGAAGGGCTTCAACCTCATCACCGGCATGGCCGACGAGGCGATCGGCTATCTCGCGCAGCTGAACACCCTGGCGCCGGCGCAGCCCTGGTTTGTCTACTACGCCCCCGGCGGCACCCATGCCCCTCACCATCCGACGCCCGAGTGGATCAAGAAGATCAGCGACATGCATCTGTTCGACGAGGGCTGGAACAAGCTGCGCGAGAAGATCTACGCCAACCAGAAGCGGCTTGGCGTGATCCCGGAGTCGACAGCGCTGACGCCCTGGCCCTCGGACCTGCTCAAGGACTGGGACAAGCTGAGCGCCGACGAGAAGAAGATGTTCATCCGCCAGGCCAATGTCTATGGCGCCTATCTTGCCTATACCGATGCCGAGATCGGCCGCGTGATCGACGCGGTCGAGGCCAATGGCGATCTCGACAACACGCTCATCATCTACATTTCCGGCGACAACGGATCCTCGGCGGAGGGTACGCTGGAAGGAACGCCGAACGAGGTGGCGAGCTTCAACGGCGTGAACGTCCCCGTCGCCGACCAGCTCAAGTATTTCTATGACATCTGGGGCACGGAATACACTTACAACCACATGTCTGTCGCCTGGTCCTGGGCCTTCGACACGCCCTTCAAGTGGACAAAGCAGATCGCATCCTACTTCGGTGGCACGCGCCAGGGCATGGCCATCGCCTGGCCGAAGGTCATCACCGACAAGGGCGGGATCCGCAACCAGTTCGCCCATGTGATCGACATCCTCCCGACCATTCTGGAGGTGGCGAACATCCATCAGCCATCCGTCGTGGATGGCATCCCGCAGAGCCCGATCGAGGGCGTGAGCCTCGCCTATACCTTCGATGCGGCCAACAAGAACGAGCCCTCGCATCACCGCACCCAGTACTTCGAGATGATGGGCAACTACGCGCTCTACCACGAGGGCTGGTCGCTGGTGGACAAGGTGCAGCGGCCGTCCTGGGTCACGATGGGCCCCGCGATCGCCGATCCCGCGACGCCGCAATGGGAACTCTACGACCTGACAAAGGACTGGTCCCAGAACACCGACCTCGCCGCCCAGATGCCGGACAAGGTCAAGGAGCTCGAGGCCATCTGGTGGCGCGAGGCGGCCAAGTACCAGGTCCTGCCACTCGATGCGTCGGTCGCCACGCGCCTCGTGGCGCCGCGGCCGAGCGTCACCGCGGGGCGGACGGAGTTCAGCTTCCCGCCGGCGATGACCGGCATCTCGAACGGGGTTGCGCCCTCGATCCTCAATGCCTCCTACACCTTCACGGCCGACGTGACCGTGCCGGAGGGCGGCGGCGATGGCATGATCATCACGCAGGGCGGCCGGTTCGGCGGCTATGGCTTCTACATCAGCAAGGGCGTCCCGACCTTCGACTGGAACCTGGTGGGCCTGAAGCAGATCAGCTGGACCGCGCCGCAGCCGCTGGGCGCCGGAAAGCACACGCTGGTCTTCGACTTCAAGTATGACGGCATGGGCGCAGCCACGCTGGCCTTCAACAGTCTCAGCGGCATCGGCCAGTCGGGCACCGGTACGCTGTCGGTCGACGGCAAGGTCGTCGCGACGCAGAAGATGGAGCATGTGATTCCGCTCATCCTCGCCTGGGACGAGAACATGGACATCGGATCGGATACCGGCACTCCCGTGAACGACAAGGCCTATCAGGTGCCCTTCGCGTTCACCGGCAAGATCGACAGCCTGAAGCTTGCCATCGACCGGCCGACGCTGACCGATGCCGACAAGGCCAAGCTCGAGGAGGCGATGTCGAAAAAGGACTGAACACCCGCGGCAGTCTGGCCCTGACGGGATCGTGCCCGGCTCCCAATGGGAGCCGGGACCCCGTCCGGATGCGGCGCAGCGTGAAGGATGGCGTCCTGCTTCATGGCGCGCTAGAAGCGTCAGTCCGCGACCGGAGCCAACTCTCATGCCTCACCGCCTGTCCTTCCAGCTCTACAGCGCCCGCAACTTTCCGCCGCTGAAGGACACGCTGGCCCTGCTGGCATCCGCGGGCTATCGCGAGGTCGAGGGCTATGGCGGCGTCTATGACAATCCGCCGGCGCTGCGCCGCCTGCTCGACCGGAACGGGCTGGTCATGCCCACCGGGCATTTCGGCCTGGATCTGCTGGAGGGCGAGCGCGACACCGTGCTCGACATCGTGCGGACACTGGGCATCCGCCAGATCTATGCCCCGTGGCTTGACCCGAAGGACCGCCCGCGCAGTGCCGCGGGCTATCGCAGGTTCGGCAGGCGCCTGGCCCGGATCGGCGCCTGGGCCCGGGGCGAAGGCCTGGGCTTCGGCTGGCACAATCACGATTTCGAGTTCGCGAAACTCTCGACCGGCGAGGTCCCGCTCGATCTCATCTTCGAGTCGGCCCCGATGATCGACTGGGAATGCGATGTGGCCTGGGTGGCCCGCGCGGGCGTCAATCCACTTCCCTGGATCAAGAAATACGGTGGCCGCATCACCGCGGTCCATGTCAAGGACATCGCGGCGAAGGGCATGAACCTCGACGAGGACGGCTGGTGCGACGTTGGCGACGGCACGGTGAAATGGCCTGCCATCCTCGCCGCGCTCGACAACAGCCGCTGCATGCACCGCATCATGGAACACGACAACCCGAAGGATCTGGCCCGTTTCGCGCGCCGGTCCTTCGCTTCTGTCAGCAAGCTCTGAGGACGAAAATGACGAAGACTCTCGGCGTCGGCATCATCGGATGCGGCAACATCTCGACGACCTATCTCTCGCTCGCCCCACTGTTCCGCGGCATTGAGATTCGCGCCGTGGCCGATCTCAACATGGAGGCAGCCCGGGCGCGGGCGGCGGAGTTCGGCGTCGTGGCGCAGGCCGTGCCCGATCTGCTGCGCAACGACGACGTGCAGATCGTCATCAATCTCACCGTGCCGGCCGCGCATTTCAAGGTGTCGAAGGCCATCCTCGAGGCCGGCAAGCACGTCTATACCGAAAAGCCGCTGACGCTTGGCCTGTCGGAGGCCCGGCAGCTGCAGCGGCTGGCCAAGGCGAGGAAGCTGCAGGTGGCGGGCGCCCCCGACACGTTCCTCGGTGGATCGCACCAGCTGGCGCGCAAGGCCGTGGACGAGGGCCTCGTCGGCAGGATCGCCGGCGGCACCGCCCACATCATGAGCCGCGGCATGGAGCACTGGCATCCCAATCCCGACTTCTTCTTCAAGCCGGGCGGCGGCCCCATCCTCGACATGGGCCCCTACTACATCACCAATCTGGTCAATCTCCTGGGGCCGGTGAAGCGTGTCGCCGCGCTCACCGGCATGGCCCGCCGGCAGCGTGTCATTGAGAGCGCGCCGCGCCGGGGCGAGACGATCGCGGTCAGGACGCCCACCACCATTCATGCGCTGCTCGATTTTGCCAGCGGGGCGATGGTCACGCTCTCCGCCAGCTGGGACGTCTATGCCCACCGCCACCAGCACATGGAACTTTACGGCAGCGCTGGGGCGCTGTTCCTGCCTGATCCCAATTTCTTCGGCGGCGAGGTATTGGCGGCGGGCACGGATGGCGAGGCCAAGCCCCTGCCGCACTGGGACCATCCCTTCGGCCTGCCCAACCAGACCCACGGTGACGTGGCACTCGCCAACTATCGCGCGGCCGGACTGGCGGACATGGCACAGGGCATCCTCCGGCGCCGCGACATCCGCTGTTCCATCGACCGCATGGCCCATGTCGTGGACATCATGGTCTCGATCCTGAAGTCCGGCGAGACCCGCAAGTTCGTGACTCTCGCCACCACCTGCACGAGGCCGAAGCCGCTCGGGCCCGCCGAGGCCCGCGCCCTGCTGCGCGATCCCGCGACGGTCTGACGCCATGACCGACAGGACCCTTTCGATCGTTTGTGTCGGTGCCGGCCAGGCCGCATTGTCCTGCGCCGCCAAGCTCCGGGCGCTCGGCCACGCGGGTGCCATCACGCTGGTCGGCGACGAGCCGCACCTGCCCTACCAGCGCCCGCCGCTGTCGAAGAAATACCTCACCGGCGAAATGCCGCTGGACCGGCTGCTGCTGCGCCCGCCCGAGTGGTTTGAAGCCCAGTCCATCACCTGCCTCACCGGCGAAAGGGTCACAGGCATTGACCGCGCCGGCCATGGCGTTGCGCTCGCCTCGGGCCGCAGCGTCCCCTATGACCGGCTGGTTCTGGCCACCGGCTGCACGCCGCGCCACCTGCCCGCCACGGTCACGCGGGGTCTCGCGGGCCTGCACACCGTGCGCAACATTGCCGACATCGACCGCATGGCCCCGGAACTGCGTGCCGGGGCCAGGGCCGTGGTGATCGGCGGCGGCTACATTGGCCTCGAAGCCGCCAGCGTGGCGGTGAAGCGCGGCGTGGCGGTCACCATTCTCGAGGCGGCCAGCCGCATTCTCGAGCGTGTCGCCTGCAAGGAGACCTCCGCCTATTTCGAGGCGCTGCATCGCGGCCACGGCGTCGACATTCTCACTGGCGTGAAACTCGACAGCTTCGAGGGAACGGGTGGCCGGCTCTCTGCTGCGCTTCTGGCCGACGGGCGGCGCTTTCCCTGCGACCTTGCCATCATCGGCATCGGTGTCACGCCCAACACGCAGCTGGCGGCCGAAGCGGGTCTTGCCATCGACAATGGTGTCGCGGTGGATGAATTCTGCCGCAGTTCGGACCCCGAAATCTTCGCCATTGGCGACTGCGCCAGCTTCCCGTACCGGGGCCAGCGCCTGCGCCTCGAATCCGTTCCGCATGCCATTGCCCAGGGCGAGGCGGCGGCCGCGGTGATCGCAGGGCAGGGCCAGCCCTACGAGGCCAAGCCCTGGTTCTGGTCCGATCAGTATGATGTGAAGCTGCAGATTGCCGGCCTCAATCTCGGCTACGACCAGGTGGTCACCCGCGGCCCTGGCGCCGCCGGCGACTATTCCGTCTGGTACTATCGCCAGGGCCATCTCATCGCCGTCGATGCGGCGAATGCCGCCACGGCCTACATGGTCGGCAAGCGTCTGATCGAGAGCGGCAAGACGGTCTCGCCCGACCGCGTCGCCGACCCGGCTTCCGACATGAAATCCTGGCTCACGGCCGGCTGACACGAATCAGCGGCCCGGTGGGCAATGGCGAACACGACGATGACTCGTCGGCCATCATCGCAAATGCCACCTTGCAAAATACACGTCATGATTGCATAACCAGAAATTGTGCGATTCTTTCGTTCAGTTGCAGGGGTTTAGACCGACCTTCCGCAATGTCGGCGGCCATTTCGCGTACGCGTCAATCCATCCGTCTGCAAGCATATATAAACATTCATTTTTAATTTGTCCTTGTGGTCAACATAGGTTATGGAGATATCAAGCGATCAGGAGATGTAGCCTGCATGTGGTGCCGGATACCCGCTCAGCGGGTACCAGGTCGGGACAGGTGTTGCGCGACGATAAACTCTTAGGTTGCAAAACTGCGAAATGGGATCCGTCATGGAAAAGACCGCTTCGGCTTCACAACTCCACCGTCCGCGCCTTGTGGATGTCGCCCGCATGGCCGGCGTCTCGACCGCCACCGCCTCGCGCGCCCTCAGCAACCCTGATCTCGTGGCCGTCTCCACCCGCAAGGCCGTGCAGGCCGCGGCCGAGAATTTCGGCTACAAGGTCAACCTCGTCGCCCGTTCGCTGCGCAAGCAGTGCTCGCAGGCCATCCTGGTGCTCATCCCCTCGCTCGACAACCAGGTCTATCCCGAGATCTTCCATGGCATCGAGGCCGGGGCGCACCGCCGCGGCTACGCCATTGTGCCGGGCTTCACCAGCCGTGAGCACTGGGCCGAGCAAACCTACCTTGACATCCTCAATGCGCGGCGCGCCGACGGACTGATCATCGTGGATCCGGAGGTGCGCCGGCAGGTCGAGGCGGGCGTGCGCGGTCCGGTCCCCATCGTGCAGCTGCTCGAGGCGCCAGCCGGCGCCACGGCCAGCGTGCGCATCGATGACGAGGCGGCAGGAGTCGTGCTCATGCAGCATCTGATCGGCCTCGGGCACCGGCGCATCGCCCATGTGCGCGGACCTCACAACTCCGCTGTCGCAGAGCGCCGCCTTGCCGGCTTTCGCCGCGCGCTGGCCGAGGCCGGATTGTCCGCCGATCAGGGGCTCATCGTAGAGGGAGACGGCAGTTTTGCCGCCGGCACGGCCGCCATGGATGCGCTGATGGGCCGGGCGCGGCCGCCCACGGCGGTCTTCTGCGTCAACGACACGGTGGCGCTGGGAGCGATCCGCCGCACCAAGCAGCTTGGCCTTTCAGTGCCGGGAGATGTCTCGATCGTCGGGATCGACGACATCTACAGCGCCGCCATTGCCGATCCGCCCTTGACCACCATCCGCCAGCCGCGCCAGGACATCGGGGCTGCCGGCGTCGACATGCTGGTCGGCATGCTCGAGGGACGCCGCGGCGTGGCGCGCGAGATCATCCTGCCGCATGAGCTGGTGGTCCGCGCCTCGACGGCGGCGCCTCACTCGTAGTGGCGGGCGACCAGACGGTCCAGAAGGCGCACACCCCAGCCTGATCCCCAGCTCGGATTGATGGTGGAACGCGGGGCATCCATTGCTGTACCGGCAATGTCGAGATGCGCCCAGGGCAGCTTGTTGACGAAGCGCTGCAGGAACTGCGCCGCCGTGATCGAGCCGGCGAAGCGGCCGCCGGTGTTCTTCACGTCAGCCACGTCGTGGTCGATGATCTTGTCGTATTCCGGCGCCAGTGGCATGCGCCAGACCTTCTCGCCGGTCGAGACGCCAGCCTCGCTCAGGCGCTGCGCCAGGACATCGTCGTTCGAGAACAGGCCCGCGTGTTCCTTGCCGAGCGCCACCAGAATGGCGCCGGTGAGGGTCGCGAGGTCGATCATGAACTTGGGCTTGAAGCGCTGCTGGACGTACCAGAGCACGTCGGCCAGCACGAGGCGGCCCTCGGCGTCGGTATTGAGCACCGCAATGGTCTGGCCCGACATCGAGGTCACGACATCGCCCGGCCGCTGGGCATTGCCATCCGGCATGTTCTCGACCAGGCCGATGGCGCCCACCGCATTGACCTTGGCCTTGCGCCTGGCCAGCGCCAGCATGAGGCCCGTCACGCAGGCGGCACCGCCCATGTCGCCCTTCATGTCCTCCATGCCGCCGGCGGGCTTGATCGAGATGCCGCCGGTGTCGAAGGTGACGCCCTTGCCGATGAAGGCGAGCGGCGCCTCGCCCTTGCGGCCACCGTCCCAGCGCATGATCACGATGCGGGGCTCCCGGGCCGAACCCTGGGCCACGCCCAGCAGGGCGCCCATGCCCAGACGCTTCATCTGGGCGGGCGTCAGGACCTCGACCTTCAATCCCTGCTTCGCCAGGGCCCGCGTCCGGTTTGCGAATTCGACCGGGTGCAGGACATTCGGCGGCTCGTTCACCAGGTCGCGCGCCAGATGCACGCCTTCGGCCACGGCCTCCAGCGGGCGGAAATGCCGTGTGGCGGCGGCCGCGTCGGTGGTCAGGAGGGTGAGTTCGCCAAGCCCGGCGGACTCCGGCTTCCTGGATTTGTACCGGTTGAAGCTGTAGACCCGCAGGCTCGCACCAGAGGCGATGAGCGCCGGAAAATCCGCGCCCGCAACCTGCCGGGGGCTCAGATCGGCAGCCAAGGTCGCGGCCTTGGCCTTGTGACCCTGCAGGCTCCCGGCGATGGCGCCACCCAGCATTTCGACGTCGAGACCGGTAAGCTTGTCGGGGTCACCCACGCCAAAGACAATGACGCGGTCCAGCCCGCCGCCAGGCGCCACGACATCGAGGCTCGAATCGCGGCGGCCGGTGAAGCCCGCCGACTTGATGGCCCGTGCAATCTGGCCCTGGCACTGGCGATCGGCCTTGGCCGCGAGGCCGGTCAGCGCTTTGCCCTCGGCGAGAAACAGGACCAGCGTTCCAGAACGCGGCAGGACGGATCCGGCGAATTTGATTTTCATGAGCAATTCCGTTCTGTTGATCCATCTACATAGCGGGTCTTTCACGCCATGGGAATTGCGCCTTGCACCAGGTGAAGAATGTGCATCGCCGTGACCACCCGACTGACTGTGGCCCAAAGCCCACAGCCGGGCCGAGAGTGGAAATCAGTCCTTCCCGCCCGCAGGGATTGCCGTTAAGAATATGTAAAGATACGTGATCGAGCGGCGGGTGGGAATCAGGGTGGCAGGCTTTCGGCCGGGCGGAAGGTGCATTCTGTGGGCGCAGACCTGCGCTCCGGCCCTTGCCCTCTGCCTTGGCGCGGCCGCCGTCCTTCTCCAGCCCGCCCAGGCCGCCACCAAGCTTCAGGACGCGCCGGATTTCGTGGCTCCCGAAGCTGGCCGGCCGCCGGCGGGAACCCGGGTCGACGTCTTTGCCGACCGCCTGACCTATGACAGCAAGGCGAAGATCGCCACCGCCACCGGTACCGTGCGGATCACCTATGGCCCTTATGTCCTGACGGCCACCCGGGTCGTCTACGACATGAATCGGAACCAGTTCAAAGCCAACGGTTCCGTGGTGTTGCAGGAACCCAACGGCAATGTCCTCGAAGCCGACATGGCCCAGGTGAACGACAAGTTCAAGGAAGGCTTCGCCGAGCATGTCCGGGCCCTGCTGAACAACGACGTGACCATCACGGCGCGCTATGCCCGCCGCTTCGAGAACGGCATCACGGTCTACGAGAATGCCAGCTACACGGCCTGCAAGACCTGCGTGGACGAGGGCGGAACGCCGGTCTGGCAGATCGTCTCGCGCGAGACCACGCACGACCAGCAGAAACAGATGCTCTACTATCGCGACGCGACCTTCGAGATCGCCGGTGTGCCGGTCGCCTATACGCCCTATTTCGCGTATCCCGATCCCACCGTGAAGCGGCGCACCGGCTTCCTGATACCGGGCTTCCACTATGGCTCGGTCTACGGCTTCGGGGTGAGCACGCCCTTCTTCTGGGCCCTCGCGCCCAATGCCGATCTGACCATCACGCCGCGTTTCACCACCGATCAGGGCGTGCTTGGCGATGTCGAATGGCGGCAGCGCCTGGCCAATGGCGAATACAATGTCAGGGGCCTCGGCATCTACGAGCTCGATCCCGACAAGACCAAGAACGTCGACAGCCGCTGGCGCGGTGCGCTTGAGTCCGCCGGCGAATTCGCCATCAACGACACCTGGAAATGGGGCTGGGACGGCACGGCGGTCAGCGATCGCGAGTTCCTGGACGACTACGAGATCGACAGCGCCAACATGATCACGAGCCAGATTTATGCCATTGGCCTCGATGATCGCAACTACACCGCGGTCCAGGCCGCTCACTACCGCACCATGCTCCAGGACGAAAACCAGGATCAGTTGCCCTTCGTGGCTCCTTATGTGACCGGAAACTACATCTTCGACCAGACGGTGCTGGGTGGAGAGCTGGGATTGGATTTCAGCGCCTATTACGTCAATCGCGACGAAGCCGTCTGCACGCTTCCCGGAGACGCTGATCCCACTGATACCAGCTGCAACGATTATGTGCCGGGCTACGACGTGCTGGGCACCGACCAAACCCGCGCGGTGGCGGATATTCACTGGCAGCGGCAGTTCATCAATTCCATGGGCGCTCTGATCACACCCTTCGCGCATCTGCGCAGCGATTTCTACGTGTCGAACGACGTGCCCACGGCCTCCGCAGCCGAAGAGACGACCGCACGGGTGCTTCCCACGGCGGGAATCGACATCCGCTGGCCGCTGGTCTCCAGCAACGGTTTCGGGCAGAGCGTGTTGACGCCCGTTGCGCAGGTCATCACGTCCAGCAACGACGTGGACGCCGAGGACATCAGCACCGAAGACGCGATCACGCTGAACTTCGACCAGACCAACCTCTTCCTGATGGACCGTTTCTCCGGTTATGACCGTTACGAAGGCGGCACGCGGGTCAATGTCGGCGTGCTCTACAATCTCCTGGCCGACAATGGCGGATTCCTGCGCGCCAGCCTGGGCGAGTCCTTCCACATCGCCGGGGAGAACAGCTTCGTCAACGGCTCCGGCCTGAATGGGACGAGCTCCAATCTGGTGGCCGGACTCGCCTATCAGCCCAATGATTTCATGCGGTTCTCATATCAGGCACGGGTGGAGCAGGACCTGTCCAAGATCAATGTCCAGGAGGGAGCGATAAGCCTCACTTTCGACAGGATTTCCGGCTCATTGGCCTATGCGGATGTCGCCGCGGCGCCGGCCTATGGACGCGATAGCGACGAGCAGCAGGTCTGGGGAGATGCCGTTTACCGGCTGACCGGTGCCTGGAACCTGTTCGGCGCTTTCCGATACGATCTGGAGGAAGACGACTTCATGGAGAAGCTGATTGGCATCGGATATGATTGCGATTGCATGAACGTCCAGCTGACATACAGCGAGAGCAAGGATGAGGATCAGGGCATTGACCGGGTCGTCAAGCTCTCTGTCGAATTGCGGACCATCGGCCAGATCGATGGCGGCTTCAAGTTCTGAACCAGATGACCAAGTTCCTGATCCGCATCTTCGTCTGTGTCGGCCTGGCCGTGGCCCTGCCGGCATTGCCGGCCCTGGCCGAGAACCAGGGCGTCGTGGCGGTTGTCAACGATTTGCCGATCACGGAACGTGACATCGACCAGCGCATCAAGCTGATGAAGACGTTCGGCGACGAGCAAACCGATGTCAGCAGGAAAGGCGCCCTCAAGTCGCTGATCGACGAAGAGATCAAGATCATCGAGATCAACAAGTACAAGATGGTGCCCAGCGACATCGAGATCAACAAGCAGGTCGAGCGCTTGGCCAAGGGCATGAAGTTGTCGAGCGAAGCGCTTGTGGCGAAGCT
The DNA here is from genome assembly GCA_046349195.1 of Hyphomicrobiales bacterium. GTDB lineage: Bacteria > Pseudomonadota > Alphaproteobacteria > Rhizobiales > Aestuariivirgaceae > Aestuariivirga. The sequence continues at coordinate 20,858 of JAXMCU010000016.1, read as the reverse complement.
GAAGAAGGACGGCATCAGCGAGGATGCGTTCAGGCGCTACGTATCGACATCGATCGGCTTCAACCGCATCATCTCCGGAAAGTATCGGAACGACCTCGATGTCGATCCCAAGACCGTCGATGCCAAGTTCGAGGAAGTCAAGAAGGACTACACGCAGCGCTACGAGAAGATCATGAACGATCCGCGGATGAAGCCGGTGACCGTGGTCACCTTGCGCGAGGTGTCGCTGCCGGTCGATGCGAGCGATCCCATGCTGCTGCAGTCGCGGGCCCTCGAGGCCGCCGAACTGGCCAAGCGCATCAAGGGCTGCGGCAGCATCAAGTCCGCCGCGTCGGGCATCTTCAACGTCAAGCCCGGCAAGCAGATCGAGGCCGACTCGTCGAAGCTGCCCAAGGAGCTCAGGGCCGCGCTCGACCGCGCCGGCGAAGGACGAGCCATCGGGCCCATGCGCGGCAAGGATGGCCTGCAGCTCCTGGTCTATTGCGGCAGCCGCAAGCTGGCCCCCGAGCCCCCGAAATACATGCCACCCAGTCGTCAGCAGGTCGAGAACCTGGTCCTGAACGAGAAATACCAGAAGTTCGAGGACGACTACATGAAGACGGCACGCACGTCGGTCTATATCGAGTACCGTGACGCCAGCTACTCGCAGTGACACACGCATCGGCTGCCAGGCCCATCGTCCTGACCGCCGGCGAACCGGCCGGGGTGGCACCCGAGATCACCGCCGCGGCCTGGCGGCAGCTGCGCGGTGAAGCCGGCGCCACGTTCTTCCTGCTGGGCGACGCCGACTACTGGCGCGATCGAAACCCTGGCCTGCCGCTGCGGCGGATCACCGATGCGTCTGAAGCGCCATCGCTGTTCCGCGAGGCTCTGCCCGTGATGCACCGGCCTTTGGCCGTTCATCCTGCGCCCGGCCGCATCGCCGCGGCCACGGCACCCCAGGTCATCGCCGCGATTGACGAAGCCGTGGACCTGGCCTTTCAGCGGCGGGTCTCGGCTGTGGTCACCAATCCCATCCAGAAGGAGGCGCTCTACAGTGCCGGCTTCCGGCACCAGGGCCACACCGACTATCTTGCCCATCTCTCGGCCAGGCATGGCCAGCCGGTGCAGGAGGTCATGATGCTGGTGGCCGGCGATCTCCGCGCCATCCCGGTGACCGTGCATATCCCGCTCGCCAGCGTTCCCGGCGCACTGACCCGCGACGCCCTCATGAGCCAGGCGCGCGTGACCGCCCGCGACCTGACCCGCTACTTCGGCATTGACCGGCCGCGTCTTGCCTTCACCGGCCTCAATCCCCATGCCGGGGAGAATGGCGCCATGGGGCGCGAGGAGTTCGACGTCATCATCCCCGCGCTTCGCGATCTGGCGCGCGAGGGCCTCGACGTCACCGGTCCTCTGTCCGCCGACACGGCCTTTCACGCCGAGGCCCGCGCCACCTACGACGCGATCCTCTGCATGTATCACGACCAGGCGCTGATCCCGGTGAAGACCATCGATTTTCACGGCGGCATCAATGTCAGCCTCGGGCTGCCCTTCATCCGCACCTCGCCCGATCACGGGACTGCCCTCGGCATCGCGGGCCAGGGCCTGGCCCGGGCCGACAGCCTGGTGGCCGCCTTGCGGCTTGCCGCAGCCATGGCCCGCGCCGTGCATGACTGACGACGGGCTGCCGCCGCTCCGCGACGTGATCGCCCGCCACGGCCTGCAGGCGCGCAAGAGCCTGGGACAGAATTTCCTCTTCGACTTCAATCTGACGCGTCGCATCGCGCGGGCGGCGGCACCGCTTGCGGGCTTCACCATCATCGAGATCGGGCCCGGCCCCGGTGGATTGACGCGCGCGCTCCTGCTCGAAGGCGCGGACCGGGTGATCGCCGTCGAGCGCGATTCCCGCGCGCTGTCGGCGCTGGCCGAGATATCCGCCGCCTATCCGGGACGCCTTGCTGTGATCGAAGGCGACGCACTTGACATGGACTGGACCGCCCTGGCGCGAGGGCCAGCCAAGATCGTGGCCAATCTGCCCTACAACATTGCCACACCGCTTCTGACCGGCTGGCTGACCCGGGAGCCATGGCCGCCGTGGTTCGGCTCGCTCACGCTGATGTTCCAGAAGGAAGTCGCCGAGCGCATCGTGGCGCCACCCGGGGGCAAGGCCTATGGCCGTCTTTCAGTCCTGTGCCAGTGGCGCTGCGCGGTACGCAAGCTCTTCGACGTGAACCGCAGCGCCTTCACGCCGCCGCCGAATGTCACCTCGAGCATTGTCCAGCTTGTCCCGCAACCGGGTGCCGGATCCGATTGCGCCGTTGCCGCACTGGAGCGCGTAACCGCCGCGGCCTTCGGACAGCGCCGCAAGATGTTGCGCGCAAGCCTGCGTGCGCTGACATCCGACCCGGGGGCGCTGCTGCGGCGGGCCGGCATCGATCCTGAATCAAGGGCGGAACAGGTCCCGGTGGCCGGCTTCGTGAGACTGGCGCAATTGTTCTAGCCGGAGGTCGGCGGCAGCCCGGCGGGTGCCGGAGCTGCCGCCGCCCGATCAGTTTCCGGTCGGCAGCGGGATGTCGACGCCTTCCTTGGCCAGTTGATCGCGGATCCACTGGAACTGCTGGTACTTGGTGATCTCGATGGGGCCGCTGTAGCTGGCGCTCTGCAGCTTGCGCGGCGGATACTTGATGTAGGTCGTCATCAGATCCTTGATCGCGGCACTGATGGTCACCATGGTCCAGGTGCGCTCGGTGTAGTTGTTCATGAAGATGTCGTAGCGCTCCTGGGGATCCTGCCAGAGGTCGAAGACCTGCGGCACGGTGGCCACGTATTTCTCGGCGCCTTTCCAGCCGAGATTGCTGTCGACCGCCAGTCCGCCCGTGGCCTGTCCGTCGTCGCCGCGCAGGTTGAACACGGCCTTGTAGTTGCCGACGCGGGCCGCGCCCGGGGTGAGCTCATTCTCGGTGAAGTAGAACCAGTTCTTGCGGGGCGAGGGGCCGGCGCCGGTCAGCACCGGAGTCATGTCGTAGCTGTCGAAGATGATCGGCTGTCCCTCGCGGTCCTTCTCGGGAAGCTTTGCGATGCCCGCCGCCGCGGCGAAGGTGGCCATCAGGTCGAGCCCGCCGATGATCTCGTGGTTCTTGCTGCCGGGCTTGGTCTTGCCAGGCCAGACCGCGATCGCGGGAACGCGGTTGCCACCTTCGCGGACCGTGCCCTTGGTGCCGCGGAAGGGCGTATAGCCCGCGTCCGGATAGACATCCTGCCACGCACCGTTGTCGGTCGTGTAGAAGACTAGCGTGTTCTTGTCCATGCCGGTGGCGCGCAGCTTGTCCATGATCCGGCCGATGCGCGTATCGAGCTCGACGACCGAGTCGGCATACTTCGACTTCGACATCGACTTGTGCTCGAATTCCGGCGCCGGCAGGTTCGGCTGGTGAACCTTCATGAAGTTCACGTTGATGAAGAAGGGCTGGTCGGGCTTCTTGCTGGCCTCATCCAGGAATTCGATTGCAGCCTTCTCGACATAACCGTCGAAGAAGGGAATGCCCACCACGCCGTCGGGATAGCTCACGCCGTCGATGGTGACCGGCTTTCCGGGCTCGTCGACATACTGGCCGTTGATCTTGAAGTCTTCCTTTGCCGTCTCGCCGGCCTTGCCCGACAGGGCGCCGACCGTCACCTTGTTGAACATCTCGCGAAGCGCGGGATCCATGTCGGGAAACCACGTTGGATCACCATAGGTATAGGCATTCAGGTGATAGAGCCCGGCATATTTCATCTCGTCATAGCCCTGGGCATTGGGGAGCGCGTAGTCGGCCTCGCCCAGATGCCACTTGCCGGTGAAATAGGTGCCGTAACCGGCCTGCTTCAGCACCGAGGCCAGGGTCCATTCCGCCGCCGGCAGGCCGCCGCCCTCGCCCTGGAAGGCCACGGTGGTCATGCCGCTGCGGTTCGGAATGCGGCCCGTCTGCATGGCGGCCCGTCCCGGCGTGCAGCTTGGCTGCGCATAGAAGGAGAAGAAGGTCATGCCGTCCGCCGCCAGCCGGTCGATGCTGGGGGTCGGCATGCCGCGGCCCTCGCCGCCACCATAGGGACCGAGGTCGCCATAGCCCGTGTCATCGGACACGATGAAGAGGATGTTGGGCTTGTCGGCGGCAAAGGCGCCTGCCGCGAAGATCTGCATGGCAATGGTGAAGGTGATCGAAGCGATCCAGCCTGGTCGTGTCATCTCTGGCTCCATGTGGCATTGAGGGGGCGTCGGTTGCGCGCTGTGCCGCATGGCTGCTGACGCATCGCGGTCGGCTCGCGTTCCATGTGCGGATGTCCGGTAGGGCGCTCTTGCATCTGGACCACGAAAGGGGGCGGCGATGGTGCTGCCCAGATGCATCATATACGCGGAGCGTTGGGGTGCAATTGTCGTCTTCTGGGCAATGCGGCGAGGCGGTGCCGTCAGAGGCTGAAGTGTGGCGGCAAGAGCTTGTGATCATGGGCCTGTCTGGCCAGCGCCTCGCGGAAATCGGGATGGGCGATCGAAATCATCGCCTTGGCCCGCTGGGCCACGGACTTCCCCTTGAGATTGACAATCCCGTACTCGGTTACCACGAACATCACGTCGGTCCGTGGCGTGGTGACGACGTTGCCAGGAGTGAGATCGAAGACGATCCGGCTTCTGGGGGCGCCGCGCTTCTCGTAGGTCGACGACATGCAGATGAAGGACTTCCCGCCTTTCGAGGCGTAGCTGCCACGGACGAACTGCAGCTGGCCGCCCGTGCCGCTGATGTGGCGGTGGCCATCGCTCTCCGAGGCCGCCTGGCCCTGGAGATCCATCTGCGTGGTGTTGTTGATCGAGACCGCCTTGTCGTTCTGCATGATGATGTGCGGCAAGTTGGTGTAGCTCGTGGCGCGGGCGAGGAAATCGGGGTTGCCGTCGATCGCGTCGTAGAGGTAGCGCGAGCCCAGGGCGAAGCTGTAGGTGATCTTGCCCTTGTCCAGCGTCTTGGCCGCGCCGGTGATCTGGCCCGCCTTGTAGAGGTCGATGATCCCGTCAGTGAGCATCTCGGTGTGGATCCCCAGATTGCCCGCACCCGACTCGAGCAGGAGCGAGCAGACGGCATTGGGCATGCCGCCGATGCCGATCTGCAGGCAGGCGCCGTCCTCGATCTCGGCCGCGATGAGCCGTGCCACGGCGCGGTCGGCATCGGTCAAGGGCGGCTTCGGCAGTTCGAAGATCGGCGCATTGTCGCCCTCGATCACGAAATCCACCTCGCCCGGCAGCAGATGGTTCTCAACGCCATTGCAATGGGGCAGCGCCGTGCTGGTTTCGACGATCACCAGTCGCGCGCGCTCGATGATGGCGCGGTGCCAGAGCGTCGCCGCGCTGAAGTTGAACCGGCCCTCGGAATCGGCAGGTCGCGTCTTGATGACGATGATGTCGACCGGGTCGATGTAGCGCGCATAGTAGTCGTCGATTTCGCCCAGGTTGACCGGCAGGTAGTCGCAGCGGCCGGCGTCATGCATCTTCCGGTCATAACCCGAGAAGTGCAGGCTGATCATGTAGACGTGCCGCCCCTCCGGATCGGCCTCCAGCACGGCGCGCGGCCGGGTCGAGATGGTGCTGCGGATCTTGACGTCGTGAAGTTCGGTCACGCGCGCGGCCAGCGCCCGGTCGAAGAGGTCCGGCTGCGACAGGACCGCGCCGTAGTCGAGCCACATGCCGGACGTCACCATGGCCGCGGCGGCCTCTGCCGTGATGGTCCTTGCCGGATGGGCCGCCTGCCGCCTGCGCATGCTCGTGTTCCTCCTGCGGTACTATGCGGTGCCGGACTTTTTCGTGGGGCGCGGCGTTCCGCGCACGAGCGTGAGGAACTGCAGGTCGCTTCCGCGGCGCCGGTCCTCGCTGATGGCCTGGTAGTCGCGATCGGCATACCAGCGTCGCGCATGGTCGGCGGACGGAAACCTGAGGATCACCACGCGGCCCCGCCGTGGCGCTTCGCCCTCGAAGGTCTCGGGAGAGTCGTCATAGGCCAGCAATTCGCCGCCATGGCGCGCCAGCAGGGGAAAGAACCCCTTCTCGTACTTGCGGTACGCGTCCTTGTCGCGGATCGTCAGGTTGGCCAGGATGTAGACGGGAGCGTCAGACATGGCTGGCTCCTGCCAACAGGGCAAGGCAGCGGGCCGGCAGGAATCGGAAGGGCAATGGCCACTCTCCTCTTCCGTGCCAGATCAGCATGTATGCCACGCGGAAAACCGCCACTCTGTATGGATCCAGGAAACTCTTTGCTTGGTTCGTGTTACAGAAGCTCAGCAAAGTCAAGGATGGCAGAAGGAGGTATGGTGCCGCTTGCGTGACTCGAACACGCGACCCCCGCATTACGAATGCGGTGCTCTACCGGCTGAGCTAAAGCGGCCCGTTTCCGTGCGGCGAAGCGATAGACGGTTTCGGGGGGCTTTTCAACCCTCGCCGAATCCGCGCCGCAGCGGCGCGTCGGCGTCGTCCTCGGGCAGGCCCGGATCGTCCGGCGGTCGCTGCTGGGCCACTACCGTCCGCACCGGTTCGCGCGGTGGCGCGGCGGCGATCTGCGGGGCGGGCTCGGGCGCGGCGATGCGGTCGGCCTCGAGATCCTCCGGCATGTCGTAGGGCACCTTCCACTGGCAGGCCACGATCTCGCCCGACACCGGTGACACCGGCGTCCAGCGCGGCGCGGCCACGCCATCCGACACCCACATGGGATCGCGCGGGGCGCGCAGCGCCCGCGCCAGCCATTCGCGCGCCCGGCCCTTGTCGCCCTGCGCCTCCTCGATATCGGCCATCAGGGCGCAGAGCCGTGCTTGGGGCCGGCCGTCGAGATGCGGTTCCAGCGCCTTGCGGGCCACGTCCCAGCGCTGGGCCCGCGCGGCCGCCCGGGCCAGGGCATGGGCGCCCTCGAGGTTCTGCGTGCTGTCGCCGACAAGGTCGCGCACCCGCTCGAAGCGGGCCTCGGGCCCGTCGCCGGGCTTGAGATTGGCGAAGACCTCGGCCAGGTCGGGATGGGCATTGCGCGCCCAGGTCTCGCGCAGGATGCGCGACGCCTTGCGCTGCGATCCATCGGCGATCAGGCAGCGGGCCGCCACCAGGGCCGCCGGCACCAGCGCCGGATCGAGCTTGTGGGCGCGGCTGGCAAGCTCCAGCGCCTCGGCGCGGTTGCGGTCTTCCACCGCCAGGGCCTGGGCGGCCAGCATGGCCGCCTGCTTGCGCCCCGCCTCGTCCGGGGGCAGCAGTCCGGACTTCGCCTGCTGCGCGATGGTCGCCGCCGCCGCGGGCCAGTCCCTGGCTGCGGATTGCACCTGGAGCACGGCGGTCGAGGCCCAGGCCAGCCGCGGGTTGAGCTTGAGCGCGCGCTCGGCATGCGCGCGCGCCGCCGCCATGTCGCCGGCCTGGCGCGCCTCGGCGAAGAGGCCGCGCAATCCCAAAGCCTCGGTATCCTTGGTCTTGGCCATGGTGTCGAAGATGCGCTTCACCGCGGCGCGGTCGCCCTTGAGCTGTGCGGCCTGCGCCGCCAGCACATTCACCAGCGGCTCGTCGGCCAGGGCGTTCCCGGCAATGGCGGCGTGCTTCGCGGCGGCTGCGGCATCGCCGGCGCCGGCGGCGATGATGCCGCGCGACAGCGACTCGTAGCCTTTCCGGTTGCGGCGGAAACGCATGTACTGACCCACCGACTGCGGGCTGTGCCACAGGCGGCGGAACAGGCTCCACAGGAACCACAGGGCCAGCATCGTCACCACGGCCAGTGCCACGCCGGCCACGAAGCTCATCTCGATCTCGCGGCCCAGCCAGCGGATGGTCAGCGTGCCGGGCCGGTCGGCCAGCCAGGCGAAGCCCGCGGCGAGCGCGGCAATCAGGGCGAAGCGCCAGATGAGCTTGATCATTGCGCGCCACCCTGGGCCGCGATCTGGCGCAGCACCGCTTCGTTGGTTTCGTCGAGCGCCTTGAGCAGCGCCAGCCGTCCGGCAGCGCGATCGCGCCAGGTGGCGAGTGCCGCGGGCTTGGTCCCTTCGGTCTGGTCGATCACGTCGATCGCCTGCGCGAGATCGCCCGACTCGGCCAGGGCCGCGGCCTTCTCCGCCACCTGCGGCCAGTTGGCCTCGCCGATGTCGCGGATGGTGACGACGCCCGACAGCATGTCCCAGGCCCAGTCGAAGTAGCCGTCCGTCGCGGTGGCCTCGGGCGCCGCGGGCTGCGGCAGCGCAGGAATCGCGGCGCGCAGTTCCGCGGCGAGGCCCGCGGCATCGGGCAGTCCCGCATCGGCATTGAGCGCCAGCACGTCGAGCCCCGGTGCTGCCGGCACCATGCGCGCGATGCGCTCGTATTCCGCGTTGTAGGCAACCCCTGCCGCGACCTTGGCCTTGAGATCGCTCAGCGCCTGCGACAGCGCCGCGGTGTCAGCCGCGTTCTCGTTCTTTCCGGCGCCGGCCTTGAGGCTGGCCAGGTCCTTTTCCAGCGCATCGACGCGCTGGCCCAGAGCCACGAGCGCCGACGCGTCGACGGCTCCGCCGCCCGCCGCGCCCGACGACGCGGCCTGGCGCAGGGCGTCAAGGTCCTGACGCAGCGCGGCCATGGCCTGCTCCTGCGCGGCGAGACGGTCGCTCAGACCGGCAAGTCCGGATCTCGCTTCACCGGCGAGTGCGGATGCATCCCTGAGTGCCTGGTCGAGGCCGGCCGCCTGCTTGCCCGCGGCCGTTGCCGCCTGGTCGATGGCGACGATCTGGTCGGCTTGGGTGCGGCCGTTCACCTCCAGCACGTCGACGCGCGCCTGAAGCGCCGTCATCTCGTTGCTCGGCAGATAGGCCGAGAGCAGATCGCGATAGGCCCAGGCGCCGCCGGCAAGGCCGGCCACGAGCGCGAGCGCGAGCCACTTGCCGGTGCCGGACTTTGCCTTCGCAGGCTTTGGTGGCGCGGGCTCGGGCGCCTCGGCCGCTTCCGTCTCGCGGACCGGCTCGGCAATGGTCACGTCCTCGGCCTCGAGGTCGATGACCTGCGGCTTCACCGGGCCGGACTCGTCCTGGGCGTCGTCGCTCTTGGGTGTGTCAGTCATTGCACTGGCCTAACGGGTTCGCTGCAACTCTTCAAGCAGCCGCAGCATCGCGGCGTTTTCAGGCTTTTCCGCGACACGCGTCTGCCAGCCATCCGGCAGCGCGGCCGCGACGTTGCGCGACAGGCACAGTGTTGCGATGGCCGCCGCCCGGTCCGCGAGCCCCATCCCATCGACCAGTTCGCGCCAGATCCGCGCGCTGCGCGGCGAATAGAGCAGCACGGCATCGGCAGCGCCTTCGCGCAAGGCGGCCGCGGCATCGCCGAGGTCCGTTGCCGGTACCGCGTCATAGACGATCGCGCGGTGGCAGGCGAAGCCCGACGCCTCGATCTGCCCCTTGAGATCTCCTGCCGTTGCGGCGCCGGAGAGATAGAGGATCGGTCCCGCATCGGGCTTCAGCGCGGACGCGATGTAGGCGCTGAGGCCATCGACGTCGCCGCCATGTGCCGTGGCGGCGAAGCCTGCGGCCCGCGCCGCCGCCAGCGACTGCGGCCCGACCGTGAGCATCGGGACTCCCGTCAGCCGTCCTGCATCGCCGAGTGCGCGGATGCCATTGGCGCTGGTCGCCACCACCGCCTGCCACGGCAGGTCCGGAATGGTCACGCCGTCGCGCGGGACGATGCGCATCAGCGGCGCGCGGATCGGCGCATGGCCCAGGTCCTCCAGGGTCCGGCACAGCGCATCGCCATCCTCGTCCGGTCTGGTGACGATGACCCGCATCAATAGGCGATCAGGCTGCCGCCCCGCGCCTTCACCTCTTCGCCCGCCTCGCGGCCCATGCGTTCCGCATCCGCCGCTGGTCCCTCGCGGGTCGTCGTGAAGCAATGCACGCCATCGTGGGTGAGCGCCTCGCCGCGAAAGGTGATCCGGCCGTCGTTCAGCGTCGCGTGGCCGGCCAGCGGCGTGCGACAGGATCCGTCGAGGGCTGCGAGGAAGGCGCGCTCGCAGTCCACCGCGATGGCGCTGGTGGCATCGTCGATGGCGGCGACCAGGTCGCGGGTCTTGCCATCGTCGGCTCGGATCTCGATTCCAACCGCGCCCTGCGCCACGGCGGGCAGCATGAGTTCGGTGGGGATGGCGCTGGTGATGCGGTCGGACAGGCCGAGGCGGTTCAGGCCGGCGCAGGCAAGGAAGGTCGCCGCCGCGACGCCCTCGTCCAGCTTGCGCAGCCGGGTTTCGACATTGCCGCGAAACTGGATGACGTTGAGGTCGGGACGCAGCCGCTTCAATTGCGCCGCCCGGCGCACCGAGGATGAGCCCACGGTCGCGCCCGTGGCCAGGCCGTCGATCGACCGCGCCACCGGACTGAGGAAGGCGTCGCGCGCATCCTCGCGGGGCAGGATCGCGGCCATGGCCAGGCCCTCCGGCAGGCGCGCCGGCATGTCCTTCATGGAATGCACGGCCAGGTGAATGCTGCCGTCGAACAGCGCCTCCTCGATCTCCTTGGTGAAGAGGCCCTTGCCGCCGATCTCGGAAAGCGGCCGGTCGCGGATCCGGTCTCCGGTGGTGGTGATCACCACGATCTCGATGTCGGTTTCGGCCATGCCATGGGCGGCCATCAGGCGCGCCCGCGTTTCGCGGGCCTGGGCCAGGGCAAGCGGCGAACCGCGGGTTCCAATCTTCAAGAGCGGCATTTGCAAGTCTGTTCCGTGAGATGCTAGAGCGGACCCTTCTTAACCGCTCCGTCCGGAAACGTCACCCCTGCCATGACCAGCCATGTTCTCGGCATCGAAACCTCCTGCGACGAGACCGCGGCCGCGGTCGTGCGCCGCTCCACCGATGGCCGTGGAACGATCCTGTCCAGCGTGGTCCTGTCGCAGACGGCCGACCATGCGCCCTATGGCGGCGTTGTTCCGGAAATCGCCGCCCGCGCCCATGTCAGCCATCTCGACCGGCTGATCGCCCAGGCGATGGCCGAGGCCGGACTCGGCTTCGCCGATCTCGACGCGGTGGCGGCAACCGCGGGTCCGGGCCTGCTGGGCGGCGTCATCGTGGGGCTGACGACGGCCAAGGCCATTGCCCTGGCGCGGGGCAAGCCGCTGGTCGCGGTCAATCACCTGGAGGGCCACGCGCTCACCCCGCGCCTGCTGGGCCCCTGCGACTTTCCCTACCTTCTGCTGCTGATCTCGGGTGGCCACACCCAGGTCCAGAGCGTCGAGGGGGTCGGCCGCTATCACCGCCTCGGCACGACCATCGACGATGCCCTTGGCGAGGCCTTCGACAAGGTGGCCAAGCTGGTGGGCCTCGGCTATCCGGGCGGGCCGCAGGTGGAGCGGCTGGCCCGCGGCGGCGATCCGCGGCGCTTCGCCTTTCCCCGTCCGCTCCGGGGCCGCAAGGATTGCAACTTCTCCTTCTCGGGCCTCAAGACCGCGGTCCGCGAGGCCGTGCATGACCTGGGCCAGCTCACCGACCAGGATCGCGCCGATGTCTGCGCCGGATTCGAGGCCGCCGTGGCTGAGACCATTGCCGACCGGCTGCAGCAGGCCATCCTCCAGTTTCGGGCGCGGCATCCCGGGGTCGCGGCACCGGCGCTGGTCGTGGCTGGCGGCGTTGCCGCCAACCAGCGCCTCAGGGCCGTGTTCGACGACATCGCGGCAACGCACGGCTTCGGCCTTGTCGTTCCGCCGGCACGGCTTTGCACCGACAATGCCGCCATGATCGCCTGGGCCGGTGCCGAGCGTCTCGCCCTCGGCCTGACCGACGATCTTGCGGTGGCGGCGCGGGCGCGCTGGCCGCTCGATGCCGCGCAGGCTCCCGTCTATGGCACGGGCAAGCTCGGGGCCAAGGCGTGAACCGGCGATTCGGCATCGTCGGTGCCGGCGCATGGGGCACGGCGCTCGCCCATGTGGCGCGCAGTGCCGGGCATGCGGTGGCCCTGTGGTCCCGGCGCGCGCCGGACCTTGCGGCCCTCGAAGGCGCCGATGCCCTCATTCTGGCCGTCCCGGCGCAGGCCCTGCGGGGCGCGCTCACGGCCATCGCGCCGGTGATCGCCCCGCGCCAGCCGCTCATCGTCAGTGCCAAGGGGATCGAGCAGGACACCGGCCTCTACATGAACGAGGTGGTGCAGGACCGCGTTCCCGATTCCCGCCCGCTGGTACTGTCGGGTCCGAGCTTCGCCGCCGACGTGATGAAGGGCCTTCCGACCGCCGTCGTCATGGCGGCACAGTCCCTCGCCGAGGCCGGCGAATGGGCCGGTGCGCTCTCCGTCCCGCAGTTCCGCATCTACGCTTCCGACGACGTGAAGGGCGTCGAGATCGGTGGTGCCCTGAAGAACGTGCTGGCCATCGCCTGCGGCATTTCCGATGGCCGGGGGCTTGGCGACAGTGCCCGTGCCGCCCTCACCACGCGGGGCTTCGCCGAACTCACCCGCTTCGGCCGCGCCATGGGCGCCAAGCCCGAAACGCTGATGGGGCTCTCGGGACTGGGCGACCTTCTCCTCACCTGTTCCAGCCGCCAGTCGCGCAACTATGCCTTCGGCTTCGCCGTTGGCGAGGGGCGAAGCGTGGCGGAGGCGCTGGCCCTGGCCAGGGGCGTGGTCGAGGGGGCGGCGACCGTGAAGATCGCCCATGCGCTGGCTCATCGCCACGGCATCGACATGCCGATTGTGGATGCCGTCCACGCCATTGTTGACGACAGGGCGCAGCCCGCCGAAGAGATTGCGAGGCTCCTGGCCCGGCCTGCCGGCAAGGAAATCAGATGAGGATGGACCCATGCTTTATGCTCTGATCTGCACCGACAAGCCCGGCAGCCTGGACCTGCGCCTCAGCATGCGACCCTATCACCTGAAATACCTCGAAGGCCTGGGGACGGCACTCAAGGCGGCGGGACCCTTCACCGACGACGCGGGCCAGCCCACCGGCAGCCTCGTGGTGATCGAGGCCGCCGACCGCGCGGCGGCCAAGACGATTGCCGACAACGACCCCTATGCCAAGGCCGGGCTCTTCGCGAATGTCGAGATTCGGCCCTGGAAATGGCTGATCAAGAATCCGGAGACCAGGTGATGGCCTATTGGCTGTTCAAGTCCGAGCCCGAGGTCTGGTCCTGGGACCAGCAGAAGGCCAAGGGAGCGGCCGGCGAGGAATGGACCGGGGTCCGCAACTACCAGGCGCGCAACAACATGCGTGCCATGAAGCTGGGCGACCGCGGCTTCTTCTACCACTCGAACGACGGCAAGGCGGTGGTCGGCATCGTCGAGGTCTGCAAGCTGGCGCACCGCGACTCGACATCCGACGTGGACACCTGGGACTGCGTCGACATCCGCGCTGTGGCCGACGTGCCGCGCCCGGTCACGCTGGACGAGATCAAGATCGACCCGAAGCTCAGGGACATGGTGCTGGTAAAGAATTCCCGGCTTTCCGTGCAGCCGGTCACCGCGGAGGAGTTCAAGCACATCTGCAAGCTGGGCGGCGTGAAGGCTTGAACCTGGCCGTCGCGGACCGCATCGCCTTCATCCGCGCCAATACCGCGGTGATGGCGCCGCCGCTCGTGCCGGAAGTCAGGTTGCACCTGGCCCACGAGGCGGTGCCCGTCTGGCAGAAGACCGAGGAAGAACTGGGCGAGATCGGGCTGCCGCCACCCTTCTGGGCCTTCGCCTGGGCCGGCGGGCAGGCCCTGGCGCGCCATGTGCTGGACAACCCCGAAATCGTCCGTGGGCGGACTGTCGTCGACCTCGCCTCCGGCTCGGGGCTGGTCGGCATCGCGGCAATGATGGCCGGGTCGGCCAGCGTTATGGCGGCCGACATCGACGGCTTCGCGGTCGCCGCCATCGCCCTCAACGCCGCGCTCAACGCCGTCGCTCTTGCCGTCACCGCGGACGACCTGCTCGCCGCCGCACCGCCCGCGGCCGATGTCATCCTCGTCGGCGATCTCTTCTACGAGAGGGCGCTGGCCGAGCGCGTCTTCGCCTGGCTTCGGGACGCCGAGACCCGGGGTGCCGCCGCCTACATCGGCGATCCCGGCCGCAGCTACCTGCCGCGCGAGAAACTCCTGAAGCTTGCCGAATATGCCGTGCCCGTCACCCGCGAACTCGAGGACGCCGAGATCAAGCGGACCGCAGTCTGGCGGCTGAACCCGAATTGTTGAGCCACAGGGCCAGCATCAGGATGGCCAGCGACAGCCACAGCCAGATGTCGGTGGCGCCGCCGAAGAAGATCACCGCAAAGATCACGGCCATCGGGGCGGAGAGATAGACGGCCTGCGAGGTGTAGCTGGCCCCGCGCTCGCGGATGAGCGTGAAGAAGGCGATGCGCTCGGCCACCCACATCAGCGTGGCCACCACGATGCTCCAGTAAGCCATCTTGCCGGTGAACTGCACGATCCATGGCGGCGACAGCAACAGCATGAAGGGCAGGGCCAGCACGCCCGACCAGAAGGATTCCGCCGCGCCGATGGAGAAGGTGGTGCCGCCGCGCGGCCAGTGGCGCTGGGCATACCAGCTGTAGGCGGCATAGAGAAAGGGATTGACGAAGCTGGCCAGCAGCCACCACGAGATCTGGCCCGAGAACGTGCCCTCCCGCGACAGGACGAGGATGGTGCTGGCGGCGAAGCCGACCGCGACCGCCAGCGACCGCCGTGCCGTCATCGGGTCGCGCCCGGTGATGGCGCCCACCGCGAAGTTGATCAGCGGCGACAGCGAGAAGACCAGCGCCAGCTCGGCCGTGGGCACATGCCGTGCGAAGGTGAGGCTCAGGCTGAAGGGCACGTTCATCAGGAAGGCACAGACCAGGCTGTAGACCATCACGCCCCGATCCCAGCCGACGCTGCCCTGTTGCCAGCGGGCGAAAGCGCCCAGGAAGATGGCCAGGCCGAATCCGGTATAGACGATCACATGGCTGGCCGGCACGCCCACCTCGCCCCAGTAGCGGTACATGGCCGGGGAGATTCCCCAGAACAGCGCAAGTGCGACGAAATAGGCCGGGTAGCGGAGGCTGGACATGGGGGCTCTTAGACAGGAGTCTCATTGCAGGCTATAGACCGGACTGCCTAAAGGGTCACCAGAACCGGCATGTATGGGAGGAATGCGCCTATGTCCGAGAAAGTCTATCCGGTCCCCGCGAAGTTCAGGAAGACCGCGCTGATCGACGATGCCGCATACAAGAAGATGTATGCGGAATCGGTCAAGGACCCGGCGAAATTCTGGGCCAGGCAGGCCCGGCGCATCGACTGGTTCAAGGCGCCCACCAGGATCAAGAACACGACCTACGAATATCCCAAGGTCTCGATCAAGTGGTACGAGGACGGTATCCTGAACGTCTCCTACAACTGCATCGACCGGCATCTGAAGAAGCGCGGCAACCAGGTGGCCATCATCTGGGAAGGTGACGACCCATATTACGACAAGAAGATCACCTACAACGAACTTTACGAGCAGGTCTGCCGCTTCGCCAATGTGCTGAAGAAGAACGGCGTCAAGAAGGGCGACTGCGTCACCATCTATCTGCCGATGATCCCCGAGGCGGCCTATGCCATGCTGGCCTGCGCCCGCATCGGCGCCATGCATTCCATCGTCTTCGGCGGCTTCAGCCCGGATTCGCTGGCCAGCCGCATCAACGATGCCAATTCCAAGCTGATCATCACGGCCGACGAAGGCCTGCGCGGCGGCAAGAAGGTGCCGCTCAAGCAGAACACCGACGATGCGCTGAAGCGCTGCGCCGGTAATGAGAAGGTCGTGGTCGTGCGCCGCACCGGCGGAAAGATCGACATGATCCCGGGCCGCGACGTCTGGTACCACGAGGAGGCCGCAAGCGTGCCGGCCGAATGCAAGCCCGAGAAGATGAAGGCCGAGGATCCGCTCTTCATCCTCTATACGTCGGGCTCGACCGGCAAGCCCAAGGGCGTGCTGCACACCACCGGCGGCTATCTGGTCTATGCCTCGATCACCCACCAGTATGTCTTCGACTATCATGACGGAGACATCTACTGGTGCACCGCGGACGTGGGCTGGGTCACCGGCCACAGCTACATCGTCTATGGCCCGCTGGCCAACGGCGCCACCACGCTGATGTTCGAGGGCGTGCCCAACTATCCCACCAACTCCCGCTTCTGGGAGGTGATCGACAAGCACAAGGTCAACATCTTCTACACCGCCCCCACGGCCATCCGCGCGCTGATGGGCGCGGGCGAGGGACCGGTCGCGCGCACCTCGCGCAAATCGCTGAAGCTCCTGGGTTCGGTGGGCGAGCCGATCAATCCGGAAGCCTGGGAATGGTATCACCGCGTCGTGGGCGACGACCGCTGCCCCATCGTGGACACCTGGTGGCAGACCGAGACCGGCGGCATCCTCATCACCCCGCTGCCCGGCGCCACCAAGCTGAAGCCCGGCTCGGCCACGCGGCCCTTCTTCGGCTGCCAGCCCGCACTGGTCGACGACAAGGGCACCATCCTCGAGGGCGCCACGTCCGGCAATCTCGTGATCCTCGATTCCTGGCCGGGCCAGATGCGCACCGTCTATGGCGATCACGATCGTTTCGTGCAGACCTATTTCTCCACCTACAAGGGCATGTACTTCACCGGCGACGGCTGCCGCCGCGATGCCGATGGCTACTACTGGATCACCGGCCGCGTCGATGACGTGATCAACGTCTCGGGCCATCGCCTGGGAACGGCCGAGGTCGAATCCGCGCTGGTTTCGCATCCAAAGGTCTCGGAAGCGGCGGTCGTCGGCTACCCGCACGACATCAAGGGCCAGGGCATCTACTGCTATGTGACGCTCATGGCGGGCGAGCAGGGCGACGACGAGCTGCGCAAGGACCTCGTGGCCCATGTCCGCAAGGAGATCGGCCCCCTGGCGACGCCGGACAAGATCCAGTTCGCGCCCGGCCTGCCCAAGACGCGCTCCGGCAAGATCATGCGCCGCATCCTGCGCAAGATCGCCGAGGATGATTTCGGTGCGCTGGGCGACACCTCGACGCTCGCCGATCCCGGCGTGGTCGACGACCTCGTCGGCAATCGCCAGAATCGCAAGGACTGAGGTTCACAGGAAATTGTAGGGATCGACGTCCACATGCAGGGCGAGCGATCCCTTCGGCTTCACGCCCTTCAACCATTCGCGCAGGAAGCCCTGGATGTTCTGATCGCGGCCGGCCTTCACCAGGAAGCGCCAGCGGTGGCGGCCGCGCACCAGCGCGATGGGCGCGGGTGCCGGACCCAGCAGGGTGATGCCCTCGGCCAGCGGCGCCGCGCGCGCCAGTGACCGGGCGAAGCGCTCCGTTTCGCCTGCCTCGGCGCCGGAGACGATGATGGCGGCAAGCCGTCCGTAGGGCGGCAGGCCCGCCTGCTCGCGGATCGCCTTTTCCTGGTCGAGATAGGCGTCGCGGTCGCCCTTCTTCAGCGCCTGCATCAGGGGGTGCTCGGGAACATAGGTCTGCACCAGGGCGCGACCTGGCTTTGCGCCGCGGCCCGAGCGCCCCGCCACCTGCGCCAGCAGCGCCCAGGTGCGTTCGCCGCCGCGCGGATCGGAGGATTCGAGCGCCAGATCGGCATCGACCACGCCCACCAGCGTCAGGTGCGGGAAGTGATGGCCCTTGGCCACCAGCTGGGTGCCGATGACGAGATTGTAGTCTCCCTTGCTCACATCGCGCAGGGCATCGCGCAGCAGCGTGCCGCGCGACAGGTCGCTCGACAGGATGGCGATCCGCGCGTCGGGAAAGCGGCGGGCGGCCTCTTCCGCCAGGCGCTCGACGCCCGGACCCACGGGCACCATCTTGCCCTCGACGCCGCACTTGGGGCAGGCCTGGGGCAGTGGTTCGACATGGCCGCAGTGATGGCACATGAGCTGGCGGCGGAAGCGATGCTCGACCAGCGAGGCCGCGCAGTTCGGACACTCCAGCCGGTGCCCGCAGGCGCGGCACAGGGTAAGCGGCGCATAGCCGCGGCGATTGAGGAAGAGCAGGGCCTGGTCCCCGGCATCGAGCGTCTGCCGGACCTGATCGAGAAGCGGTGGCGAGATCCAGCTTCCGGGCTCTGGAATTGCGGTCTTCATGTCGAGGAGGGAAATCTCGGGAAGCTCCGGCCGACCGTGCCGGTCCTCGAGCTTCACCACGCCGTAGCGGCCGCGGTCGACGTTGACCAGGGTTTCCAGCGACGGCGTGGCGGATGAAAGCACCACCGGGAACCTGGCCAGCGCGCCATAGAGCACCGCCATGTCGCGCGCGTGGTAGGGCACGCCATCGTCCTGCTTGTAGGCACTCTCGTGCTCCTCGTCGACCACGATGAGGCCCAGTTTCTTCCACGGCAGGAACAGGGCCGACCGCGCGCCCACCACGATGCGGGCCGCGCCGTCGGCCACGCCGCGCCAGACCCGCTCGCGTTCGCGCGGACGCACATCGGAATGCCATTGCGCCGGCTCGCAGCCGAAACGCTCCTCGACGCGCGCGAGGAACGGCGCGGTCAGCGCGATCTCGGGCAGGAGCAGCAATACCTGCGCGCCGCCGGCCAACGCCGCGGCCATGGCCTCGAAATAGACTTCGGTCTTGCCCGAGCCGGTGACGCCGTCGAGCAGCATCACCTTGTGCTGGCGCTGCACCACGACGGCGCGCAGCGCCTGCGCGGCCTCTTCCTGCGCGCGGCTCAGCGCATGGCCGCGCGCATTGAGGTCGGGCTGCTGGAACGGCCGCAGCGCCGGAAGCGCCACGGCCTCGAGCGCGCCGTCCCTGACCAGGGCCTTCACCACGGACGTGCCCACACCGGCTGCCTCGGCCAGGTCCTGCGCCCGGAGCGCGAAGCCCTCGCGCGCCACCGCCAGCACCCGCGCGCGCTGCGGCGTCATGCGTTTCGGATCCGAATCGGTGGCGCGGTAGGCCGTCTGCTCGCGCGGGCCGTCGAGCGCGCCTGGCGCCCGCAGAACCATGCGCAGCACGTTCCCGGGCGGTTCGAGATAATAGGAGGCGAGCCAGTCGACGAAGCGGCGGTGGGTCTCGGTCAGGCCCGGCACGTCGAAGCGGTGGATCACCGCGCGCAGCGCCTTGTCGGTCTGGGCCTTGTCGGCGATACCCCAGACCACGCCGATCATCTGGCGCGGCCCCAGCGGCACGGCGACATAGTCGCCCGGCGCCAGCGCCATTTCCGCCGGAATCCGGTAGGAATAGGGGCCGTCCAGCGCCAGCGGCAGCAGCACCTCGGCAATGGCGGAATCGGAGCGCATCGGGTCTGGAATAGACTTGGACGCCACCGCCTTCCAGCCCTATATGCCCGGCCCATGAGACAGCCGCAGGTTCGCGAGATCCTCTACATGGAACCGTCAAGCCTCGCGCTGCGGCTGAAAGGCGAGCGGCACCTGACGCTGCTCGAAAGCGTGATGCGGCAGGAACATCTCGGCCGCTACTCCTTCCTCGCCTGCAATCCGCGCCACACGCTCCGCGTTGAATCCGGCGTGGCGCTGCTCGACGGCGTGGCCGAGGCCGATCCGCCGCTCGCCGTCGTGGCCCGCCTGCTCGACGCGAACCGGCAGCTCCACGTCGCGGGGCTGCCGCCCTTCCAGGGCGGGCTGGCCGGCTACATCTCCTATGACTTCGGCCGCAGTCTCGAACCGCAGGCGGCGGTTCCGGACTTCGCGCCCATCTGTCCGGATGCCGTCCTGCACCTCTATGACACGGTGGCGGGCTTCGACCACATGCAGGAACGCGCCTGGATCGTCTCGACCGATGCGGCGGACGCCGAGCGGATGGAGGCGCTCCTGCAGCGCAGGCCGGGCGACCCGGGCCGTCACGCCATCGCCGGCTGGCAGTCGAACTTCACCCGTGCCGCCTACGAGGCCGCCATCGCCCGCACCGTCGAATACATCCTCGCGGGCGACATCTTCCAGGCCAACATCACCCAGACCTTCTCGGCGCCGGTGCCGCCGGATTTCGACGCGCTGGCCTTCTACCGCGTGCTGCGGCTGAAGAACCCGGCCACCTTCGCCGCGTTCCTCGACTATGGCGATATCCAGGTCGCCTCCAGTTCGCCGGAGCGGCTGCTGAATTGCGTCGATGGCGAAGTCGAGGCAAGGCCCATCAAGGGAACCCGGCGCCGCGATGCCGATCCCTCGCGCGATGCCGCTCTCATCGCCGAGCTCGCCTCCAGCCGCAAGGACCGCGCCGAGAACGTGATGATCGTCGACCTCCTGCGCAACGACCTGTCGCGCGTGTCGAAGCCGGGCAGCGTGCGCGTGCCGGTGCTCTGCGGCCTCGAGTCCTATGCCAATGTGCATCATCTGGTGTCGGTGGTTGCCGGCGAGCTGCGCGACGGCATGACGCTCGCCGATCTCATTCACGCCACCTTCCCCGGCGGCTCCATTACCGGCGCGCCCAAGATCCGCGCCATGGAAATCATCGCCCAGATCGAGCGGGCGCCGCGCGGCGTCTATTGCGGGTCGATCGGCTATCTGGGCTTCAACGGGCGCGCCGACCTCAACATCGCCATCCGCACCGCGCAGTTCTGCAATGGCGTCGCCCGGCTGCAGGGCGGCGGCGGCATCACGGCGCGGTCGAATCCCGCGGCCGAATACGAGGAAAGCCTCACCAAGATCCGCCGCATCATGGATGCCTTCGCGCCATGATCCTCATCGTCGACAACTACGACAGCTTCGTCCACAACGTGGCGCGCTACTTCGAGGAGCTGGGCCAGCGCACGCGCGTCGTCCGCAACGATGCGGTGACGGAGGCCGATCTCGCGGCCAAGGCCATCGTCGTCTCGCCCGGGCCCTGCACCCCGCACGAGGCCGGACAGTCGATGGAAATCGTGCAGCGATTCTCAGGCCGCATTCCCATTCTCGGCATCTGCCTCGGCCATCAGGTGATCGGCGAGGTCTTTGGCGGCCTGGTGCGCCGCGCG
>JAXMCU010000015.1:0-85328 GCA_046349195.1 Hyphomicrobiales bacterium | reverse complement strand
CCCGTCCATCCCTCGCGGCGAGTCGGGCAAGCCAAGGCTGTCAGAGGTGAGGCGCATACTGGAAGAGAGGCTTCATTCCGAGGTGCCGACTGCTGATATGGTGTCGAGTGGCATTGACGCACAAGTCATAGATCTCGCCGCCCTGGTGTTCCGGGCCCATCCGTCGAACCTGACTTTGGACGCAACACCCGAGACAGTAGCGGGATGGGACAGTTTCACCCATGTCAACTTGATCCTTCAGGCCGAGACGGATTTCGAGGTCCGGATCCCAAATCGCCATATCAAATCCATCAGGTCGTTGCGGGATCTTGCGGCCCTTGTAGCGCAGCTGCGCAATCCATGAGGGAAGTCCTGATCGCGATCGCCGAGATAATGTCGCGCGGCGCGCCCGCCGCCATTTGGCGAGGTGCGCGGCCGTGACCATGAAGCTTGCCGTTCTCGGGACCTGTGCTTCCGAAGACTGGATCCGCTATCAAGACCAGCGCGAGGCGATCGACGCGAAGATCGCGCCGGACCGCCTGCACAGCTCGCTGATCGGCGTGGTGGCAGATCCGGTGGAGTGTCCGGAAGACCTCGGCGATCTTCCCGAATGGAAGAAAAAGCTGATCCGCCGCGACTTCGCCAAGAGCTTTCTGGTCGAAATGGCAGAAATCCGACCCGACGTGCTGTTAGTCGACCTGCTCTCGGATGCGCGGGACGGCGTAATCAACTATCGCAACAGCTGGATCACGAAGTCATTCACCTTCGAAGAGTCAGCCGCTTCGAAACTGGCCAAAGGCTGCGAATGCCTCAATCCCCATCAGACACCGCGACGCTATCTGACGATGTTCCGCGAAGCGATGCTCGCTTTCAAACGCGGCCTCGATCAGACTCTGCCCAGCTGTCGCATCATCTTGCACAAGGCGCGCTTTGCCGAGAGCTATCTGGACCAAGATGGAACCGTCACGCCCTTCGGTCAGCAGCAGGTCCAGAAGATCCGCACCGTCAATTGGAATGCGGACATCCTGGAGGGAATGTTCGAGCGCGAGATTCCTTGCCGCGTCATCGACATCAAGGATTCGCCTGTCCTCGCGGATGTCGGCCATATCTGGGGCCTGGGAGGCCTGCACTATGAGCGTGGCTACTACAGACGCTTCGCCGCTGAATTGCGTGGCTTGCTCGCTGCTCAACAGAACTCCTAGCAGACCGCAGGCCCAACTACCGGCGCGACGCACCAATGTCAAAGAAGGGCAGCGCCGCGTTCGGCGGCATGGTGGTTGGCATCTGGCCGTTCCATTTCTCAGCCTGGGTCAGCAGGATGATGTTTGAATTCTCGCCGATGGCTGCGGCACGGGCCCGCACCGCCGATGCCTCGGCGTCCCCCTTCATGCGGATGGCATCGCTTTCGGCCTTGGCCTGTTCGCGGGTCGAATCCGCCTGGGCCTTGGCCTTGATGACCGTAATCTCGGCCTGCACCCTTTCCCGCGCTGCATTCTGTTGGATCTTCTGAACTTCCACTTCCGCCTGCATGCGCTGCTCGATGGACTGCTCATATGCATCCGAGAAGTGGATTTCCTCGACCTGAAGCCCACCAATGGTGATCGGCATGCCGGTGAGAGTTGCCTCCAGGCTCTCCCTCATCCGCTGATTGAGTCTGGCCCGGTCCTGGATCGCGCCCACAGCATTGAACTGCCCGAAGACATTCTTTGCGGACTGATAGACGCGGGGATCGAGAATGCGTTCGATCATCTCCCGCTCGCCGCCAAAGCTTGCATAGACCTCCGCCACCTTGTCGGGAGGAATGCGATAGTTGACCGATATCCGCAGGACGGCGGGCTGCTGATCCTGGCTATAAGATTCAAAGCTATTGTCGGCGGTACCGTAGACCCGGACATTCTCCTGCACAGAGATATCCACCACGGTGTCGACAAGAGGTATTCGGAAACCCAGCCCAGGCTCGGCGACATGGACGAGGGCGCCATTGCGCAGGACGACGGCTCGATAACCCTGATCCACCGTATACCAGCTCATTGCGAACAGTCCTGCGAGCATCAGGCTTCCACTTGCCAGGAGCGTCGTCAACATCTTCGTTTTCTTGCGCATTTTGGTTTTCCTTTCTGGGTTGAGGTTTCAAACTGAGGGGAGGTCGTCGGGCGCAGCAAGACGTCGCGCCCGGTCGAACGCGGCGAGCAGTTGTTGGATGCGTTCGATCTCGGTTCCAATGTCATCCTTGACAGAGGCAAGACCGCTCAGCTCCACTTCCTTGCGAGCGACCATGGCCAACTGATAGGAGACGGTTCCCAGGGAGGCCACGGCCTGTTCCAGCCGCAAGGCGGCTTGCTCGTTGAGGCTGGCCAGACTTTCGGCCATGCGAAGCTGATGTCGCCGTCCTGCGATCGTCTCGCGGAGTTGCGCGGCCAACGACGCGTCGAGGGACTCGGTGATGCGCGCCTCCAATCCCTGGATGCGCTGCCTTAGTTCGAATATCGCCGCGGCCTGACGGTCGGCATCGGCGCGGAAGCTGTCGACATGACGGGCGAGCCCGGCAATGCCATCGAGCCAGACTGCGATCGAGTTCACCGTGTCGTTCATAAGTTCTCCGGCGGGAGTTGCACGGACGTCTAGGCGAGCGATTTCGAGGCGATAATCTGCGGCCACCCGGAGCATGCTGGCGACTTCCTGATCGCGAATGGCGCCCACTCCCAACCTTGCGAGAATCTGTGCGGCGAGAACCTGTTGGCTCTCTTCCAGATCGCGAAGGGATACGACGACCAGGATGCTGGCGCAGAAGGTGCCCCACAGCAGCAACCACAACCAAGTACGCGGCTGGACATAGTCCAGTGAACCGGCGACCCGAGCCAAAGCGCAGGTAAGAATGACGAACCCCAGAAACCAGCCAAGGGCAGGGCGCGTCAGCGCGGTGGCGAGCCGGGCCACTATTTGGCGCGTGTCGAATGTACCTCGTTGCGTATGATGCATGATCGTTTTCCCGATATCTCCGCCTGCTGGCTTGGGCGACGCAGTGCGCGCCGCAAGCCACCATGCAAAGAGGCTCATTGCTCGGCCGAGATCTTCAGATAGACGTTCTCGATCGAGCGGCTGTCGGCCGTGAAGCTGGCGCCGCCCGAAACCTGGCCGATGCGCTGCAGCACGTCGCGGTTCGCGTCCTTGCCGAATGCGATGGTGAAGACCCGTGTGCTCGCGGTTTCCGGTCCGGAGGGCAGGCAGGTTTCGAACATTCGGTTTTCGCTGACGACCCCGGCGGTGTCCGCGCCGTCTGACAGGACGACGAGGCCATAGAGCCGATTGTCACCCTGGGCGGCGTCTGCCCTTTGCTGGATCCGGATCCGGTTCAGGCCCTCGCATACGGCACCGTTCAGGTTGGTTCCGCCACTGGCAACCAGATTGAGCACCTGGCTGGCGAGGCGCTCTCCTACCTCCGCAACTGGCCGGATCTCGGTGACGGTGGTGATCTCCTGATTGAATGCAACCAGGCCGACCCGGTCCTGCGGCTGCAGTCGTGAAAGGAACTGCCGTGTTGCCTCGGTTGCTGCCCGGATGGCCTCGCCGGTCATGCTGCTGGAGACGTCGACCGCGACCAGTACCGTTGCCTTGCGCTTGGTGGCGAGGAAGAGGTCGATGATGGCCTTGCTTGCGGCACTGTCCGGGTTCTGCAGCGGTGGAACGCTTTTTGGTGTCGCTGTCGGATCGGTACCATTGGCCAGGCTGAGGACGCTGTCGACCGGCAGGCTGGCATCGAGCGGGCGTACATAGTTTTCCGAGGCGCGCGCCTGCTCCTGCGGCTGCCGCAGAAAATCGCCAAAACGTCGCGCCGCATCCAGAGATTCGGCGTCCATTCCAGTGAGTCCGTCCAGCACGCAATAGGGATGATCGCTCCAGAAGGTTCCCTCTTCCGGGAAGACGAAGGCCATCGGCCAGCGCAGCTCATTGCCACGTTCGACGTTCAGTTGGACCACGGCCTGCTCGAAGGCAGATACTGCATGGAGATACTGCGGGCCGTTGCTGGCCATCAGGTTGAGCAGATCGGCCGACGATAACCCGTACTTGTAGGTATTCTTCGCAAGCTGGCGAAGTGCTGTCTCGACGGCCGGCTGATAGACGTCGGCGGCCGCGATGACGCCAGTCTTGCCGATGACCGCCTGGATTGCCGAGGCCAGGAACAGGAGGCCTGCACTCGAATACTGCGGATGGCTGTAGCCGAGCTTGAGGTTACCCCATTCGGGATGGCCGTAGCGCGACCAGCCTTGCGGATCGCCGGCAAGCTCAATCAGCATCTTCCAGCTGATCTTTTTCTTGGGCCAGCCCAGGGCCTCGGCCATAGGGCGCCATATCGCGATGCCGAGGGGGGTATAGGCGGTGGGCCTGCATTGCTGGGTCGCAGCGACATGACCGGTCTGGGACTGCCAGCTCTCGTTGAGCTGGGTGACCCAGCTTGTCTCCCCGGGACTCCAGGCCGCGGGCTTCAGCAATCCCTTCGAGATCTGGAGCATGGAATCGCCTGACAGCACGCCTGCCACGTCGATGACGATCGGCCGCCCGCTTTCCGTGGTCTCGCCTGTGGCCTCGAACGCCCTGGCCGCCGACTCGAGCCACTTCTGCTTGGTTATAGACGTGGCCACGGCAACATGCAGGGGCTCGCCGCCGCCAAGCACGGCTGCAAGCTGGGCGGGTGACTTCTCGCCAAAGGCGAGGATGGCCGCGGCACCGGCCAGCGCGATACCAAGGATCGATGCAAACTTCAGGGTGGAGCGAGTCATGGCGGCGGTCCTCCGGTTGTCAATTGGTGTCGCGGCGGCTGCGCGAAACAAGATGCGGGGCAGCATGCTGAGATTGGTCGGTGAGCAGGGGCGGCAGCACGGATGAGGACTCCCCATCGGCCTGCAGGAACTCGTCGAGGGCATCAGCGGCAAGGGCCTCGCGCTCGCGTTCCCGCACACGCAACGCTTCCGAGTCCAGCGGATGGCCGGTGACCCGCAAGCGAGCTGTCACCTTCTCGCGCTCCTCCGTGACCATGTCCTGCAGGCGATTGATCGAGTCGCCGGGCGCCAGGACGCTGCCGATCATCGCCTGTGCCATGCCGTCGAGATCGGCGATGGCGCGCTTCACCTTGAGGTCGCCGATGTCACGGCGCACCAGTTCGATCTTGCGCTTGGCCTCGGCCACAGCCTCGTCGCGTGTGCGGACCAGCTGGAGATAGGTCGCCTCGGAGGCCGCGAGCTGCTCGCGGTCGTCAGCCAGCCGCGCTTCGACGTCCTTGAGATCGAGGGCATAGCGCGCTGCGGCTTCGCGGTTTCCGGCCTTCACAAGGGCGCGGATGCGAAGAGTGAGATCGGCGGCCTTGGCCGTGCCTTGCTTCACCTCCGACAGCAGTCGTTCTGAGATGGCGGCATGACCGACCAGGCCCTGGTTGAACTGGCCGATGAGCTTGCGGAGGCTTTCGCGTTCAAGGTCCAGCAGGGCTTCCGGATTGCGTCGTTCGAGGAAGGAGACCGTGCGGCTGGACAGTCCCCGGAAGAGGTTCCACAAGCGAATGGCGATGGACATTGGCGCAGCTCCTTGAATGTTGGGCCACGCCAGTCATTTCAAGCCGCGTGCCAGTCGGGAGCCGTCGACAATGAATTTAAGTAACTGAGATATATAGTGAATTCATGGCAGATCCAGGTGCCCCGGCGGATTTCCGCCGAAAGCGCCGAAGATCGCGGCGGGAGCCTGCCTGCGTCAGCGGAAGTCCTGACCGTCGAGGCCGTGCTTGCGCATTTTCTCGCTGAGGGTACGGCGTGGAAGACCTAACCGGTCAGCTGCAGCCTGGACATGGCCATGATCCGCGGCCAGCGCATTGCGGATGAGCATGGCTTCGATCGCATCCAGCTGCTCCGGCAGGGGCCGGCTTGCGCCGGCTTCGGCATCCAGCAAGCTGCTGTGCGACCCGCCAAGGCCCAGGACGAAACGCTCGGCGACATTGCGGAGTTCCCGCACATTGCCGCGCCAGTCATGGGCGATGAGCGCTTCGACCTGTGCCGGAGCGGGTCGCAGCGGCTCCCGCTGATGACGGGCCGCGAACTCGTTGACAAAGTGGTCGAACAGCAGCGGAATGTCGTCGCGGCGATCATTCAGAGCCGGAATGTAGAGCTCTGCGACATTCAGTCGATAGTAGAGATCCTCGCGGAACTCCTTCCGGTTGGCGGCTTCGCGCAGGTCAGTCTTGGTGGCGGCGACCACCCGGACGTCAATCTTGATTTCCTCGTTGCTTCCCAGCCTGACGATGACCCGCTCCTGGAGCATGCGCAGCAGCTTAACCTGCAGGCCGAGAGGCATGCTCTCGATTTCGTCGAGAAAGAGGGTGCCGCCCTTGGCATGTTCGGCCAAGCCGATGCGCCTCTGCTTGGCGTCGGTGAAGGCGCCGGCCTCGTGGCCGAAGAGTTCGCTTTCGATCATGTTTTCCGACAGCGCGCCGCAGTTGATGGCCACGAAGCGCGCGCGGCTGCGCTTGCCGAATTCGTGCAGGACGCGGGCCACAACCTCCTTGCCGGTTCCCGTTGCGCCATGGATCAGCACGGTCGCGTCGGTGCCGGCAATGCTGGCCGCGTCCTCGCGGAGCTTCTGGATCGCGGTCGAATTGCCGATGATGCGCGTGGCGATGCCTGGCCGGTTGGCCAGTTCCGACCGGAGCCTGCGGTTGTCGATCGCCAACGCGCGGGTCCTCAGGGCCCGCTCCACCCGACTCTTGAGGTCTTCGGCGACGATTGGACGCTCGAGGAAGTCATAGGCCCCGGCACGCATGGCAGCTACCGCGCTGGCGACTTCGCCATAGGCCGAGATCACGATCACCGGCAATTCCGGATCGTCCTGGCGTATCCGGCCGAGCAGTTCCTGCCCGTCCATCACTGGCATCTTGAGATCGGTGATGACGATGCCCGCGAAGCCGTGCGGCCCGGCAAGGCGACTGATTTCCGCCAGCGCCTCGCGACCGTCGGCGGCCCCGATCACGGGCAGTCCGATGTCGGCCAGTGCTTCCCGGGTGCGTGAAATGTTGGCCGGGTCATCGTCGACCACGAGTATCGAGGCGTCCACCATCAGACCGCTGCCTCCACCATTCGTGTTGCTATGCGAAGCGAGAAGGTTGAGCCGTGCCCGACGTCGCTGGTGACCGTGATCTTGCCCTTGAGCAGCTTCGCCAGCTGCTTGCTGATCGCGAGACCGAGGCCGAGGCCCATACCGGGCCTGACCAGACCGGCGGTCGGCTGCAGGCGCTGGAACTTCTCGAAGATCAGCCCCAGCTTGTCACGGGAGATTCCCGGGCCGGTGTCCGCCACCGTGAAGATGAGGTCGTCACCATGCCGGGTGGCCGTCAGCCGAACCTCACCGCTATCGGTGTATTCCACCGCATTGCTGGCAAGGTTCATCAGAATGCGCGACAGAAGCCTGCCGTCGGTTTCCGCCACGAGCCCGTCGTCGACGCTCAACGTTACCGTGAGACCCTTGGCGCGGCCCGTCGACTGCGCAATTCGTGCCACTTGCGCCATGATCGGCGCAATCTCGGTTCGCGTCGATCTCACCTCGATCTGGCCGGCCTCGATCCGCGACATGTCGAGGATCTCCTCGATCATTGTCAGGAGGTGGGCTGCATTGGCACCGATGTCGTGCAGGGCCCGGGGGGCATCAGGCAACCGCCGGGCCAAGGCATCCGCATCCTCGATGATGGAGGCAATCGGCTTTCGCAGGTCATGCGACATGTTCTCGAGGAACCGGGACTTTGCCTTGTTGGCGGCCTCGAAAAGCATGCGCTGCTTCCGGTCGGTGATGTCGGTATAGGTCGTGACAAACCCCCCGTCCGGCATCCTCGCCCGCCTTACCTCGACGCTGGTGCCATCGGCGCGGTCGATCTCGAATCGTGGCGGATTGAGCGTTCGGGCGCGCTCAAGGATTTCCCGAAGCTGACCTTCGGGATCCACCGGTCCATAGTCACCGCGCTCGATGTTGTAGCGCATGATGGCCTCGAACTGCATGCCCTGACGCATGAGCTCGGGAGGATAGCGGTAGTAGCGGGCGAACTGGCTGTTCCAGAACACCAGCAGCAGGTCCCGGTCGAAGACGGCAATGCCGTCGGACATGCTTTCCAGCGTGGTCTGGAGATGAAGGTTCTTGGCTTGCACGTCATGCAGCATGTCGCCGATGCTGCGGGCCAGATATTCGAGTTCCTTCACACCTTCGTATTGCGGCGCCCGGCCGGCTGCGAATTCGTAGGCGATCGTGTTGACCGGTCGCACCAGGATGCGCCGCAGCCAGTAGACGAGCAGGGCCGCGATCAATGCGGCACCAATCGCGGATCCGGCATAGATCGCTCGGACCCTGTTGATGAGTGAATCGAAGTTGCGCGCCTCCTTGGCGACCAGGATGGACCAGTTCCAGGGCGTGAAGAGGGTTTCGCGGACATAGTAGCTGTTACCGCCGGCTAGCTTTATCGGCTTGCCCGTATTCTCGGCCCGGCGTTGCATCAGCTCGTCCCAGTCGGTCGGCCGGATGCCGGTCTGGAAATCGGGCACGCCGTCGACCATGATCAGGACGCCCACCGACTGGTCGCGCCCGAAATCCTCGAGGCGCATGCGTGCATTCAGCTGATAGTCGAGGGCCGCCGATGCATCGCCCACGCGTCCGTCGCGGTTCTGGCGGTCGACCTCGCTGTCGACGATGGTGGTGGCATTGGCGATCAGCGAGGAGAGATTGGAGCCGATGCTGGCCTCGGCAAAGTCGCTGACCGTGCGCAGCACCAGGAGATACAGCGCGAGCCCTGCGACCAGCACGGCGGCGAAGATCGGCGCCAGGATGACGGTCTGCAGCCCGGGGGAGGCCGCCTTCATGCGCCAAACACCGGCTTGGCGCTGCGCACGGCCTCGGGCCACACGATTTCCTTGTGGCCTTCTTGCCACTGGATGATCATTTCGAAACGCTTGACCTGCATGCCGGTATGGTCGACCGCGAAGCGGCCCAGGATGCTGTAGGTGTCGAGCGCGCTGATTGCATCGCGCACGCGGTTCCGATCCGTACCGCCAGCAGCAGTGATCGCGGATTCCAGGATCTGTCCGGCCGCGTAGGCGGTGGCCGCCTGGTAGGAGGGATCGACGCCGAACCTTGCGTGAAACCGGCTCGCGAATTCATTCGCTCCCGGAAAGTCGCTGGATTTGAGCGGCTCCCACAGGGAAGTGGAGAATGTGCCATCGTTCAGATCGCCCACCTTGGCGCGATACTCGGGCAGGGCCGGGCCAATTGTGGCGTAGAAGGCGCGGGGCTCCCAGGCCATGGCCTTCAGCGCGAGGCGGGCGGCAACCGCGTCATCCAGATGGCCCGCGACCACGACCAACTCCGCACCGGCCTGGCGAGCGGCGCGGAGCGCCGCCTCCGCATCGTCTCCGCCCGCTGCCAGGCGTGCGTCGTGGACCACCTTCAGCTGCAGGTAGGGCGCCCATTTCACGGTCCCTTCGGCGGCGCCGGCTGAAAACCGATCGGTGGCGGCGATGACGGCGATGCTCGACAAACCCGCGTCGTGGGCGAGCCGCATCATGCCCTGTGAATAGCGGCTGGCCGTGGTCAGCAGTCCGAAGATATTGCGATAGCCCTTCTGCCAGATCTCGTCGGCGGACGCGCCCGGTGCCAGCGTGGGAAAGCCGGCGGCCTCGACAATGGGGGCCACGCTACCGGTCAGCTCGCTCGAATAGGGAGCGAAGACGAAATCCATGCCCTGCCTAGCAACAAAATCCGTGTAAATGGCGATGGCGCGACCGGCGTCACTGCCATCGTCGACGATGCTGAGATCGACCGGTCGCCCGAGGATGCCACCCCTGGCATTCGTCTCGTCGCGCCACATCTCATAGGCCCGCCTCTGCATCATGGAGGTGGCGGTATACTGACCCGTGATGCCGAGCGAGACGCCGATCCGCAGCGGCTGCGCTGCCGCGGAGAAACCCGTCGCCACGTGCAACGTCGCGCCAAGGGCGATGATGGCGGTTCTGCGATGCATGGTTTCCCGTTTCCAGCGGCAAACTTGACTCAACGACTATCTCGCGTCGCCGGAGCAGGCAAGAAGGATCAGCGGTAGGCGACGGCGCGTACTGGCGTGTTGCATCAAACTTGCCAGATCGCGGCGGCACAAGAGCAACGCTAAACAATTGAAATGATAAGTTATTGTCAAATCCTTCGGGGTTGACGCTTGTCGTTTGGCAAGAACCTGCCTGTTCCGCCAGTTAGTCTCGGCCGCAATTCGCCAACACTAGACACGCGGAACCCGCAGGAAGATCTGATGTGTCTTGGGCCGTTTGATCACGCCCTTCCGTTCGTTTGGTCTTTCCGAGATTTGATGTGTGCCCAGGAATCGACTTGGCTGTGCGGTTATGAGTTCTCGATGAGTGCGTTCGCGCTTCGCCTTATGTGTCGATGGCGGGCCTCAAGGCGTTCACTCGTTCCCTATGGATTGGAACTGCTCTCGCGTCAAACTGAAGGATCTGACACGTAACTTTGCGAAATCATCAAGGTTCTTGGTGTCAACTTACAATCGAGCAAGAGATAGAGTTCTACGAACAGGCTGTCATCCGGGAGTGGGAATGGTCATGATTGCTCGCGTTTCCGCGACTGGCAGGACAGTCATCGGCCTGCGTGGTGACATCGGCGATCAATTCGAATTCTGAATTCATCATGCAGCGCAGGCCATGCGGTGGACCGAAGGGGCAGGCATTTATCGATGCCTGTTCGGCCTTATTGTCTGTGACGAGGATGCGAATGGGTGGTCGTCGAACACCCCCAAGCTGCGGGCGATACCTTACGGAGGCCGGAAGCCAAAAACTCTCGACCCGTGACTGCCGCAATTGAATCAGGCTCGCGCCCTGGGACATTCTGGAAACATGGTGGGCGATGAAGGACTCGAACCTTCGACCCGCTGATTAAGAGTCAGCTGCTCTACCACCTGAGCTAATCGCCCGTCCAAGAAGGACGTACGGCCCCGCAAGATCGGGGCCGACGGCGGGCTCTATACGGTGCCCGCCGCCGCTTGTCTACTGTCTTTTCAGGGCCCGGTTGACGCCCGAAAGGACGGCCTTCAGCGAGGCCACCACGATGTTCTTGTCGATGCCCACACCGAACAGCGTGCTGCCATCGGGCAGGCGAAGCTCGACATAGGCCACCGCCGTTGCCTTGGCGCCGGTGCCCATGGCGTGCTCGCGGTAGTCGGCCACGTCGAAGGCGAGGCCGCTGTCCTTGCGGATGGCGTCCACGAAGCCATCGACCGGGCCGTTGCCGTGGCCGTTGATGGACTTGAGCCTGCCGTCCACGGTCACCTTCGCAGTCACGTCCTGGTCGCCATGGTCGGAGCGGGCGCTGTGCTCGACGAAGCCGTAGCGGCCGTTGCCGTCGAGATACTCGCCCTCGAAGGCGCTCCACAGGCGATCGGCCGGCAGCTCCACGCCCTCGCCGTCGGCAATGGCCTGCACTACCTTCGAGAACTCGATCTGGAGGCGGCGCGGAAGCTCGATGCCGTGCTCCTTCTCGAGGATGTAGGCAATGCCGCCCTTGCCCGACTGGGAGTTGATGCGGATCACGGCCTCGTAGGAACGGCCGAGATCCATCGGATCGATGGGGAGATAGGGCACTTCCCACAGCGGCGAATTCGACGCCGCCATGGCCTTGAAGCCCTTGTTGATGGCGTCCTGATGCGAGCCGGAAAAGGCCGTGAAGACAAGTTCGCCCGCGTACGGATGGCGCGGATGCACGGGCAGCTGGTTGCAGTACTCCGCCATGCGGACCAGGTCGTTGATGTTGGAGCAGTCGAGCCCGGGGTCCACGCCCTGGCTGAACATGTTCATGGCGAGCGTCACGATGTCGACGTTGCCGGTACGCTCGCCGTTGCCGAAGAGCGTGCCCTCGACCCGGTCGGCTCCGGCCAGCAGGCCGAGCTCGGTGGCGGCCACGGCGCAGCCACGGTCGTTGTGCGGGTGGAGCGAAATGGTGACGCAGTCACGCTTCTTGATGTTGCGGCAGAACCACTCGATCTGGTCGGCGTGGACGTTGGGGGTCGACATCTCGACGGTGGCGGGCAAGTTGAGGATCAGCTTCTTCCGCGGCGTCGGCTCGTAGCAGTCGATCACGGCCTCGCAGATCTCCTTTGCGAAGTCGAGCTCGGTGCCGGTGAAGCTCTCGGGTGAGTATTCGTGGCGGATCACGTCTTCCATGCCCAGCTCGCGCTCGAGCTTGCGGATCAGCGTGGCGCCCTTCACCGCGATGTCGACGATGCCGGCGCGGTCGAGCTTGAAAACCACCCGGCGCTGCAGCTCGGAGGTGGAATTGTAGAGATGGACGATGGCGCTCTTCACGCCCTTGAGCGACTCGAAGGTGCGGCGGATCAGCTCGTCGCGCGACTGGGTGAGGACCTGGATGGTGACGCCATCGGGAATTCTCTTCCCGTCGATCAGATGGCGGACGAAGTCGAAATCGGTTTGAGAGGCCGAGGGAAAGCCCACCTCGATTTCCTTGAAGCCCATCTTCAGCAGGGCGTCGAACATGCGCATCTTGCGGTCGAGGCCCATGGGCTCGATGAGCGCCTGGTTGCCGTCGCGCAGGTCGACGGAACACCAGACCGGCGGCTTGGTGATGGTGCGGTTCGGCCATTGCCGGTCGGGCAGGTTCACCTGTGGAAACGGGCGGTACTTCTCGCGTGGGGAAATCATCATGGGCTTTGTCTCTTGCCTGGCTTAGCTGTGTTGGGTGTTGTCATGTCCCCCGGAGAGCCAAGGCAAGCGCCCGGCCGGCCCTCAGGGGCAGCTAAGAAGGAGGCGTCCAAGCGCGCGCGGCAGCCGGGCGGCTGCGGTCATGGCAATGTCTTGGCGCGAACTGGACATGAGGGCCGTATAGAGCAAGCGGCTCCTGCTTGCAACCGGGGCCTTGCCGCGCCTCTTCCATTGATCCCGCCGCGTTTCGCCCTATCGTGGCGGCGAACAGCTTCAGCGGGGCTTAGGGATGACAGGCACGACACTGGCGGAACTGGCGGCGGCACTGTCCGACGGGCGGACCACGGCGCGGGCGCTGGTCGAGGACTCGCTTGCCCGGATCGCCGATCCCGCGGGCGAGGGAGCGCTGGCCTTCATCTCGGTTTCCGCCGACCTGGCTCGGGCACAGGCCGACCTGGCCGACCTGCAGCGCCGGGCCGGGCGTGCGCCATCTCCCTTTGCCGGCATTCCGATCGGCGTGAAGGATCTCTTCGACCTTGCAGGTGAAGTGACCACGGCGGGATCGAAGGTGCTGAAGGATGCGCCGCCGGCCAAGGCCGATGCACCGGCCATCTCCCGGCTGAAACGGGTGGGCTTCATTCCCGTCGGCCGCAACAACATGACCGAGTTTGCCTACTCAGGGGTCGGGCTCAACCCGCACTACGGCACGCCGCGTGCGCCCTTCGACCGGGCGACGGGACGCATTCCGGGCGGCTCCTCGTCGGGGGCGGGCGTGGCCGTGGCCGATGGCATGGTGAGCCTCGCCATCGGCAGCGATACCGGTGGCTCATGCCGCGTTCCGGCCTCCTATTGCGGAGTCGTGGGATACAAGTCGAGCCACGGCGTGGTGCCGCTGGCCGGTGCCTATCCGCTGTCCTTCTCGCTCGATACCATCGGGCCCCTGGCCAATTCGGTGGCCTGCTGTGCCACGGCGCATGCGGTCATGGCGGATGCTGGCGATCGGCCGATGGTGCCGCGCGAGCCCGGACGCCTGCGGCTAGCCGTGTTGAAGAGTTATGTGCTCGACGGACTGGAGCCGGTCGTGGAGCAGGCCTTCCAGCGCGCGCTGCAGCGGCTCGCGGCCGCAGGGGTGCAGCTTGTTGACCTGGAGTTTCCTGAACTGGATGACCTGCCGTCGCTTTATTCAAGGGGCAACATTCTGGCGGCCGAGGCACTTCAGCACCATCGTGCCCGCATTGCGGCGGCCGGCCATGCCTACGATCCACGCGTGCGCACACGCATGCAACTGGCCGAGGCGATCTCGGCGGCCGATTACATCGACTTCATGGAGCGGCGGCGCGCCATGATCGCACAGTTCGAATTGCTTCTGGCCGGCTTTGATGCCGTGGTCCTGCCCACCACGCCCAACACTGCGCCGCCCATCGCGGCACTGGCCGACGACAAGGACTATGTCCGCTTGAATGTCCTGAGCCTCCGCAACACCTCGGTCGGCAATTTTCTCAATGTCTGTGCCATCTCGCTCCCCATGCAGGCGCCAGGGGACGCGCCCTGCGGGTTCATGCTCATGGCGCCCTGGGGCCGGGACCGCGAGATGTTCGACATTGCGGCGCCGGTCGAGCGCCTTCTGCGGGATCGCTAGCCGGGCAGCAGGGCGTATCCCATGGTGTGGCACTGGCCCAGTCCACACTGGATGATGGCGGAGACGAAGTTGATGGCGCAGAGGGCGATCACGTAGACCCCCAGAAGACGCGCGGCGCCATGGACCAGGGGAAAACTGGCCGATTCGTTGCCACGCATGTGGTCGTTGCCGCCGAGCACCGCCAGGCGGAAGGCCAGGGCGATCAGCAGGCACAGGGCAATGACGATGGACCACACCGGCATGTGCAGGCCAAGCACCGCGCTGCCGATATAGGCATGGCCAGGCCTGGGGTAGATGTCGAGCAGGCTCTGGCGTTCGGCCACCACCAGCAGGAGCAGGGTGAAGGCCAGGGCGATTCCGGTGTTGCGGTCGGAATAGGTGCCGTTCAGGTTGAGCAGGAGACCGAAGCAGACGCCCAGCATCGCCACGCGCTGCAGCAGGCAGAGCGGGCAGGGCAATTCGCCGAAGACATACTGCATGACCGCCGCGGCGGTGAGCACGGCCGCGATGACCGCCACCATGGCCAGGAGATACAGGTGGTTGGCCAGGGCCAGCCAGCGGGATTGCACAGGACTTGTCATCAGAGCTGGATCCAGGGCATGCCGAAGCCGTATTCCGGGCTGTAGATTTCGAAGAGGAAGAGCCAGATGGCGAGCGCCAGGCAGAGCGTGATGCTGGCGATCGCCAGACGCCGCCAGCCCAGGGCTCCGAGGACGAGGGCTGCGAGCAGGGCGGCAAAGATGAAGACCATCATGGAGCGGTTCCCTTAGGGTTCCATGATGCGAGTGACTTGCCACCCGCGCAAGTGGCATGTTCGTGGTGGAACGCGCTGGCCGGGTATGGTGAAGCGGCTGCCGTTGGGGAAATCGCTTTCTCCACCGATGTTCTTGTCTGCCTGCCAGGGTTTTCGTGCTCTGTTCATGCTAGATTCTGGCATCTGTAAATTAAATCGTTTCAAATCAGTGGATTGATTTTACCCTTGCGCATTGAACAAAATTAGAACATTATAGAAACACCAGCGGCGGTCGACAGTGAATTGCGTCCGGTGGACCCATATGAAATAAGGAGATGAGCAATGGGGCAGTCGAATCTTCGGGTCGTCGAGAACTCTTCCATGGACAAGAACAAGGCACTGGATGCCGCGCTGAGCCAGATCGAACGGGCCTTCGGCAAGGGATCGATCATGAAGCTCGGGGCCAATTCGGCGCTCGAGGTCGAGGCCATTCCCACCGGTTCTCTGGGGCTTGATATCGCGCTGGGCATTGGCGGCCTGCCCAAGGGGCGCGTCATCGAGATCTACGGGCCGGAATCCTCCGGCAAGACCACGCTGGCGTTGCAGACCATCGCCGAGGCCCAGAAGCGCGGCGGCATCTGCGCCTTCATCGACGCGGAACATGCCATGGATCCGGTCTATGCCCGCAAGCTGGGGGTGAACGTCGACGACCTTCTGGTCTCGCAGCCCGACACGGGCGAGCAGGCGCTGGAGATTGCCGATACGCTGGTGCGGTCCGGCGCGGTGGAGGTGCTGGTCATCGACTCGGTGGCGGCGCTCACGCCGCGGGCCGAGATCGAGGGCGAAATGGGCGATCAGCTGCCGGGTCTTCAGGCCCGCCTGATGAGTCAGGCGCTGCGCAAGCTGACCGGCTCGATCTCCCGCACCAACTGCATGGTGATCTTCATCAACCAGATCCGCATGAAGATCGGCGTCATGTTCGGGTCTCCCGAAACCACCACGGGCGGCAACGCGCTCAAGTTCTACGCCTCGGTGCGCCTCGACATCCGCAGGATCGGCGCCATCAAGGACCGCGACGAGGTGGTCGGCAACCAGACCCGGGTTAAGGTGGTGAAGAACAAGGTGGCGCCGCCCTTCAAGCAGGTCGAGTTCGACATCATGTATGGTGAGGGCATTTCCAAGGTCGGCGAGCTGATCGACCTGGGTGTCACGGCGGGCGTGGTCGAGAAGTCCGGCTCCTGGTTCTCCTACAATGGCGAACGGATCGGGCAGGGGCGCGAGAATGCCAAGTCCTTCCTGCGCCAGAATCCCGACATGGCCGCGGCCATCGAGACGGCGATCCGGTCGAATGCCGGCCTCATCGCCTCCTCGCTCAGCAATGGCGGCGGCGCCGCCGCCGAGTCGGAGGCGGCCGAGGACTGAGTCCTCGACGTTCCCTTCGTCCACGCAAATTCCCCAATCCGGATGCCCTTTGCCCACCCTCGGGGCATCCGGCGCAAGAGGTGTTGCCCCACACCGCAGCGCATGGCGCCCTCCGTTCCCCGCGGAGGGCGCCATTTGTTTCGACTTACCTCGTTTCCATTCTCCTGCAGTTGATTCAAATGATTCAAACTCCAGGTACCTGGCGGGGCGGACGCCGATGGGCGGCAGGCATGTCTGCGGGCCCGGCGGCGGCTGCACTCCCGACCGACCGACGCTGGCCTCAGCCCCGTGGTAATTCTGGACAGGCGGCGATCCCGCTCATAAAACACCCCGTCGTTTACCCAACCACGCTGGATGTCACATGACCGGGCTTGCGCAGATCCGTTCCACCTTCCTCGACTATTTCCGGCGCCAGGGCCACGAGATCGTCGCCTCGTCGCCGCTGGTGCCGCGCAACGACCCCACCCTGATGTTCGCCAACTCCGGCATGGTGCAGTTCAAGAACGTCTTCACCGGCATGGAGAAGCGGCCCTACAGCCGCGCCACCACGGCGCAGAAATGCGTGCGCGCCGGCGGCAAGCACAACGACCTCGACAATGTCGGCTACACCGCGCGCCATCACACCTTCTTCGAGATGCTGGGCAATTTCTCCTTCGGCGACTACTTCAAGGCCGAGGCGATCGAATGGGCCTGGACCCTGGTGACCGGCGAGTTCGGCCTGCCCAAGGACAAGCTCACCGTGACCGTCTTCTCCGAAGACGATGAAGCGCATGCCCTGTGGAAGAAGATCGCGGGCCTCCCCGACAGCCGCATCATCCGCATTCCCACCTCGGACAATTTCTGGTCGATGGGCGATACCGGTCCCTGCGGTCCTTGTTCCGAGATCTTCTACGATCATGGCGACAAGATCTGGGGCGGTCCGCCGGGCTCGGCCGAGGCCGACGGCGACCGCTTCATCGAGATCTGGAATCTCGTCTTCATGCAGTTCGAACAGGTGTCCAAGGCCGAGCGCATCGGCCTGCCGCGGCCGTCGATCGACACGGGCATGGGGCTGGAGCGCATCGCCGCGGTGCTGCAGGGCACGCATGACAATTACGAGACCGACCTGTTCAAGGCGCTGATCGGCGCCATCGTCGACAAGACCGGCGTTCCGGCCGAGGGCAAGAACAAGGCCTCCAACCGGGTCATCGCCGATCACCTGCGCGCCTCGTCCTTCCTCATCGCCGACGGCGTGCTGCCCTCCAACGAAGGCCGCGGCTATGTGCTCCGCCGCATCATGCGCCGCGCCATGCGCCACGCCGAATTGCTGGGCGCGCGCGATCCGCTCATGTACAGGCTTGTTCCGACACTGGTGCAGGAAATGGGCACCGCCTATCCGGAGCTGGTCCGGGCCCAGCCGCTGATCACCGAAACCCTGCTGCTGGAGGAGAACCGGTTTCGCAAGACGCTGGAACGGGGCCTGCGCATTCTC
This sequence comes from Hyphomicrobiales bacterium, assembly GCA_046349195.1. Taxonomy (GTDB): domain Bacteria; phylum Pseudomonadota; class Alphaproteobacteria; order Rhizobiales; family Aestuariivirgaceae; genus Aestuariivirga. Next base: position 67,353 of record JAXMCU010000015.1, on the reverse strand, counting down.
GATGACGAGTCCGGCAAGTTGACCGACGGCGCCACCTTCTCGGGCGAGACGGCCTTCAAGCTCTATGATACCTATGGCTTCCCGCTGGACCTGACGCAGGACGCCCTCAAGCCGCGCGGCATCAAGGTCGACACCGACGCCTTCAATGCCGCCATGGAGGCGCAGCGCGAGGAGGCGCGCAAGGCCTGGAAGGGATCGGGCGAGGCCAAGACCGAGACCATCTGGTTCGAACTGCGCGAACGCTACGGGGCCAGCGAATTCCTGGGCTATGACACCGAATCCGCCGAGGGCATCGTGCGTGCCGTGGTGGTCGATGGCAAGGAAGTGGACCAGTTGCCGGCCGGCAAGTCAGGCGCGCTGGTGGTGAACCAGACGCCGTTCTACGGCGAGTCCGGCGGCCAGACCGGCGATCACGGCCTGATCAGGACAGCCGAAGGTGCACTGTTCCGCGTGACCGACACGCAGAAGCGGGTCGGCGACCTCGTGGTCCACGTTGGCCACGTCGAGAGCGGCACGCTGCGCCCGGCCGATGCGGTGGAACTGCGCGTCGACCATGCGCGGCGCTCGGGCAACAGGATCCATCACTCGGCCACGCATCTGCTGCACGAGGCGCTGCGCATCACGCTGGGCAGCCACGTGGCCCAGAAGGGGTCGCTGGTGGAACCCAACCGCCTGCGCTTCGACATTTCCCACAACAAGGCCATGAGCCCAGACGAGATCGCGCAGGTGGAATCCATCGCCAACGAGATCGTGCTGCAGAATGACGCCGTCATGACACGGCTGATGTCGGTCGATGCCGCCATTGCCGAGGGCGCCATGGCGCTGTTCGGCGAGAAGTACGGCGAGGAGGTGCGCGTGGTGTCGATGGGGCGCAACGATCATGGCGCGGGGCGCCCGATCTACTCGCTGGAGCTCTGCGGCGGCACCCATGTGGGCCGCACCGGCGACATCGGTCTCATCAAGGTGCTGAGCGAGAGCGCTTCCTCTGCTGGTGTACGCCGCATCGAAGCGGTGGCCGGGCCTGCCGCCCGCGCCTATCTGGACGAACAGGACAAGCGCGTGCTGGCGGTGGCTGCCGCGCTGAAGGCGCCGCCCGCCGAGGTGGTGACCCGCATCGAGTCGCTCATCGACGAGCGCCGCAAGCTTGAACGCGAACTGGCCGACGCCAAGAAGCAGCTGGCGCTGGGCGGTGGCGGCGGCACGGGCGACGACGGCATCAGCGAGGTCAAGGGCATCAAGGTGATGGCGCGGGTGCTGAAGGGAATCTCTGCCAATGACATGAAGGGCCTCGTCGACGACGGCAAGGCCAGGCTGGGCTCCGGAGTCGTGGCGCTGGTGGGACTGAACGACGAGGGTCGGGCCGGACTCATCGTGGGCGTGACCGGCGACCTGACCTCGCGCTTCAATGCCGTGGACCTGGTGCGCGTCGGATCGGCCGTGCTCGGCGGCAAGGGCGGCGGCGGGCGTCCCGACATGGCCCAGGCCGGTGGCCCGGATGCCGCGAAGGCCGAGGACGCCCTGGCCGCAATCAAGGCCGCGATCGGCTGATCACGTCCTGCGTGTGGCGCGCGATCATCAATTCCTCGTCGGTTGGAATGACGAGAACCGGCAGGCTGCCGGACGCGGAGATCGTCATGTCATGGCGTGCGTTGGCGGCGTCATCGAGGGCAATGCCCAGCCACGCCAGGCGCTGGCAGATCCGTGAACGCAGTCCCGCCGCGTTCTCGCCGATGCCGGCGGTGAAGACGACCCCATCCAGCCCCCCAAGGGCGGCGGTCATGGCGGCCACCTGCATGGCGGTGCGATACGCGAAATAGTCGAGGGCGAAGCCTGCGCGCGGATCGTCCGATGCTTCCAGGTCGCGCACGTCGCTGCTCACGCCCGAGAGGCCCTTGAGGCCGCTGTCGCGGTAGAGCAGATCCTGCAACTCGGCCGCGGTCATGTTCTTCTGCATCATCAGGTGCAGCAGCACGCCCGGATCGATCTCGCCGGGCCGGGTTCCCATCGGCAGGCCGTCGAGCGTGGAGAAGCCCATGCTGCACTCCGTGCTCTGCCCGCCCGCAATGGCGCAGATGGATGCGCCGCTGCCGAGATGCGCGACGATCACCCGCGTCTGCGCCAGATGGGGCGCCACCTCGCGCAGCCGGTTCAGGATGAATTCATAGGACAGGCCGTGGAAACCGTAGCGGCGGACTCCCATGTCATGAAACCGCGCAGGAATGGCGTAGATATCGGCCAGGGCCGGGTGCCCCCGGTGGAAGGCGGTGTCGAAGCAGGCGACCTGGGGCAGTTCCGGCTGCGTCTGCAGGAACATCCGGATAGGCGCCAGGTTGCCGGGCTGATGCAGCGGGGCCAGCGGCGTCAGCGCCTCGAGTTCCGCGAAAATGGCGGGCGTAACCTGCACGGGCGCTGCAAACCGCGGACCGCCGTGCACCACGCGGTGGCCCACGGCAACAGGATCCACCCCCGCCGACACAAGCCAGCGCAGGGCCTCGGCAAGCGCGGCATCGGTATCGGGAACTGTGGCGGCCATGAAGTCATGCGCGGTGGCGGGCTGCCCGGCAAGCGAAGCCACCAGCCGCGGGCGCAGGCCGATTCCGTCGATCTGGCCCTTGGCCAGGCGATCCAGGCCCTTTGCCGGACCGGGCCGGAAGGCCTGGAACTTCAGACTCGATGATCCGGCATTCACGACGAGAATCGACTGCATGTGTGGCTCGGTTTTCGACACGTGCCTCACACTAGGGGCAAAGGCAGCGGCATAGAAGCGCCCGTGGTCGCCGCAGGGCGTCAGTCGGCATAGTCGAGCGGCAGCGCGGTGGTCTCCTTGACCTTTTCCATGACGAAGAAGGACGAGACGTCGTTCAGCGGCACCTTGGCGATAAGCCGCTTGTAGAGCCTGTCATAGCCCGCAATGTCGGGGACCACGGCCTGCAGCATGTAGTCCGTCTCCCCGGTGGTGCGGTAGACCCCGATGATCTCGGGCATGTCGCGCACGGCGGCGCTGAACCGGTCCAGCCAGGCCTGGTCATGCTGCGAGGTGCGGATGGCGATGAAGGCGGTGAGGCCTAGGTTGAGCTTCGCCGGGTCGAGCAGGGCCACGCGGCGGCGGAGAATGCCCTGGTCTTCCAAGGCCTTGACCCGACGCCAGCAGGCATTGCGCGAGAGATGGGCCTTGCTGGCGAGCTCTTCCAGCGACTGCGACGAGTCGGCCTGGAGTTCCCGCAGGATCAGACGATCACGATCATCCATCTCGTTCTTTTCCTGTTTTGTGAGATTAAATCACACAAAAACTGGAAGATGTCGAGATAAATGGGATCACTTCCCGGGCGAAAACCGGCAATCTGTGGCAATCATTCAGGGGAGGTTCCATGCTGTCGCGACTGTTTCACGATCATCCTGCCAAGGTGGGCGAAAGCTATGTCGAGCACATGGCCTTCGCCTTCGGCTTCTCGTTCCGGCTGTTCAGGGCCGCTGCGGCGGCGGCGCTGCACGGGGTGGTTCCGGCCTGCTGCGAGACCACCGCCTCCAGTGCGGTCCTTGCCATGAACGACGAGATCCGCAGCCGTCGGGCCCAGATGGCGAAGGGCGTTCCGCAGCCCGCCGAGTGACTAGTCGCGGTCGGGATGCTGTCGGCTCTTCAGCTTCAGCATCATGTCGGCCGGAATGTCGTCTTCCGTACGCGACCCCTGCAGCTCATGCAGGTGTTCGAAAGCCGGAAGCCGGGCCTCGATCCCGTACTGCTGTTCGGGCGTCACCCGCTCGGGATGGTCGAGCGATCCGATGGACACGGCAATATGCTTCGAATGATCGTAGGCGAAGGTCAGCGGCGTGCCACAGTCCCGGCAGAAGCCGCGCTGCACGACCTCCGATGACCTGAAATGCGCGGGATGACCGCGAGTCCAGTGCAGGTTCTCGCGCAGGGTGCCAACCAGCGCGGCGAAGTAGTTTCCAAAGGCCTTCTGGCACATGCGGCAATGACAGATGTGCGGATTGTTCAGGGGGCCGTCTATGGCATAGCGTACCGCGCCGCACTGGCAGCCGCCGGTGATCGTCGCGGGCTCGTTCATGGCCAATGCTCCGTGTCGTGATCGGGGTGTTGCAGGCTCCTGAGCTGTTCCAGCTCTTCCGGTGTCCGGTAGTCGGCCGTCGCCTGGCGCGGCAGGCTGAACATGGCGTCGAACCAGGCCAGCTTGCTCTCGATGCCGGACTGTTCAGTCATCGGGGCGATGGCATTCGGATTGTCCAGCGCCCCGATGGCCAGCTCGTAGTTGGCATCGCCGTCCTCATGCATGTAGAGCGGCGTGCCGCAGGCGCTGCAGAAACCGCGGGCCACGATGGCGGAAGACCGGAACTCGGACGGTCTGCCCCGCGTCCAGACCAGGTCGCTGGCTGCGACCGACACGAGTGCGGCACCGAAACTGCCGAAGGCCTTCTGGCACATGCGGCAGTGGCAGATGCCGGCCTTTCCCAATGGGCCGGTTACCGCAAAGCGTACACTTCCGCATTGGCAGCCACCGCTTTGGTAACCCTCTTTCCGGACGCTCGTCACCATACATCGAATTTTTACCACAGACCGTGCAACCTCGAAGCGGCCGGCTCGGCGGGCCACCCATGCCGTGCATGCATAGTCTGGAGATGGGAATGAGCGAGGGGAACGGCACCGTAAGCCGGATTCGCGACGCGGATATACTGCTGCAGATTCTCGACCAGCTGCCGACCTCGATCTTCGTCAAGAACGAGCGGCTGGAGTTCGAGTATTCCAACGCGGCCCATTGCACCCTGATCGGCGTGGCGGCCGAAGATCTGATGGGGCACTCCGACCACGACTTCTATCCACCGGCGCAGGCCGAAGGCTTTGCCGCGCGCGACCAGCGGGTGCTGCTCACCGGCGCGACACTGGAATCAGAGGAATCGGCAACGAGCCGGGCGGGCGTGACCGCCACCTACCTTACGCGAAAATCGCGCCTCGCCGCGGCCGATGGCAAGGTCTACCTCATCGGCACCAACACCAACCTTTCCGACATCCGCAAGCGCGAGGAACAGTATCGCGCACTTGCCCAGACGGTTCCCGTCGGCATCTGGCAGGTTGAGGAATCCGGCGAGACCAGTTTCGCCAATCCGCTGCTCCTCGCCTATCTGGGCATCGGCAGCGAAGCCATCTTCAGCGACGAGATTGCCGCACGCCTCGGCGGCCACCATACCGACTTTCCCGGCAAGGCCTGCCGCTTCGAGGCCGATCTGGAATCGAAATCCGGCGAGATCCGTCGTGTCCTGATCATCAGCTCGGGCTGGCTGGCGCTGTCGAGCGATGGCCACCGGTCGGCGCTGGTCAGCGTCGTGGACATTTCAGAGATGACCGAGTTGAAGCGCGTCAATGACGAGATCTCGCGGCTCAACCGTGAACTGGCGGACCATGTGAAGAAGCTGAAGGACGCGCAGGACGAGGTCTCGCGGCGCGGCAGGATGGCTCAGCTGGGCAACCTCACGGCGACCGTGGCCCATGAGATCCGGAACCCGCTGGGCGCCGTGCGGACCGCGTCCTTCCTTCTCGAACGCAAGCTGAAGGACAAGGGTCTGGGCGTGGAGCAGCAGCTGCAGCGCATCGCCAATGGCATTACCCGCTGCGACAACATCATCACCCAATTGCTGGACTTCTCGCGCCAGCGCGCCTTGCAGACCGAACTCGTCAGCGCGGACGAGTGGCTCGGGCGACTGGTGACCGAGGAGGCCGAACGGCTTCCGGGCGCAGTCGCCATCGACTGCAGGCTGGGCGCTGGCGCGGCTCTCGTGCAGATCGATACGCTTCGCTTGTCGCGGGCGGTGATCAATCTCCTGAGCAACGCGTCCGAAGCGCTGGTGGATCGCGGCGACGATCCGACCAAGTTCGCTGTGCCCGATCCGCGCATCACGGTGTCGTCGAAGCACACCGCGCGCGGTCTCGAAATCAGCATTGCCGACAATGGCCCGGGCATGTCGCCCGACATTCGCGCCAAGATCCTGGAGCCACTGTTCACCACCAAGAGCTTCGGAACGGGCCTGGGCCTGCCGGCGGTGGAGAAGATTCTGCAGGAGCATGAGGGCGGTCTCGAGATCGAAACCGCGCCGGGCGAGGGCTCGGTCTTCACCATGTGGCTTCCGCTGCAGCGAGCGTCGGAGCAGGTCGCATGACCGATTCCGTCGCCAAGGTCTTGCCCAAGGGGCATCTGGTCTATTACGCGCTGGCCAGCCTGAACGTGCTGGTCATCATGGCCGGCCTGCTGATGAGCCACAGGATCATCCAGGCCTACGAAGGCGGACTTGAGGCAACGGCCGCCTATGACCGCCAGCTCGTCTCGCTGCGTACCATTTCGGAGACCGCCACCGACGCCAATGCCAGCGTGGTCGACAGCCTGCGCTCCCGCATGGTGGACTCTGCCCGGGCCAATTTCAGGTCGAAGGCGCTGGAAATGCGCAAGGAGCTGGCCCGTCTCAAGGCGAGCCTCGCGCCGACGCTCGGGGGAAACCTCAAGACGCGCTTTGACGGCATCGTGGCGAGGCTCGATACCAGCATGACCGGCATGGAGCTTCATGCCATGACCACATTCGCCTTGCTGGCCGAGGGTCGCCAGGACGAGGCGCTGGCTGAAGTGGGCCGCATGCAGTCGCGTTATGCCTCGCTGCGCCGGTCGACGAAGGATCTCACGCAGCTTGGCGCGCTGATCCGGACCGCCAAGGCCGAGCAGGAACGTCAGTCGCTCGGCATGCTGCGCAAATACGAGCTGGCGATCGGGGGAATGATCGCCCTCATCATCGGCAGTGTTCTGCTCTATGGGCACTATATTTCGAGCCTGTTGAAGCAGAAGTATCGCGAGCTTGGCGACGCGCTGTCTCGCTCGCGCGCGGCGGAGGCCGAAGCCCGTGCCTTCTCGACACAGATCCAGAGCGTCAATGAGGACGTCGTGCGCCTCAACCGCGAGCTTGAGAGCAATCTCACCAAGTTGCGCGACGCGCAGGACGAGCTGGTGCGCAAGGGACGCCTGTCCCAGCTTGGCCAGCTCACCGCGACGGTGGCGCATGAGCTGCGCAACCCGCTTGGCACGGTTCGCACCTCGGCGTTCCTGATGGAACGCAAGCTGAAGGACAAGGGGCTGGGGGTCGAAACCCAGTTGCAGCGGATCAACAACGGCGTGACCCGCTGCGACAGCATCATCTCGCAGCTATTGGACTTTGCCCGCACCAAGCAGCTGCAGTGCGACAGCCTCGTCCTCGATGACTGGGTGGCCAAGCTGACCGAGGACGAGGCGCAGTCGCTGCCCGAGGCCGTGGCAGTGGAGTGTCACCTTGGCACGGAGGGAATCAAGGCCGATTTCGACCCGGCCCGCATGAGCCGCGTGCTGATCAATCTCCTGTCCAATGCCTCTGAGGCCATGGTCGGGAAGGGTGACGACCCCACCAAGTTCACCGTTGGCGCGCCGCGCATCATCGTTCGGACCAGGGTGACGCCGCGCGGCGTGGAACTGTCGGTCAGCGACAACGGGCCGGGAATACCGCCGACCGTGATGCCGCGCATCCTCGAGCCGCTCTTCACGACCAAGAACTTCGGCACTGGCCTGGGTCTGCCTGCCGTGGAGAAGATCATGGAGCAGCACGGAGGCGGCATCGAGATTGTCTCGCACGAAGGGCAGGGGGCCACCTTCACGGTCTGGTGGCCGCTCAGGACCAGGGGGGAAGAGGCCGCTTGATGGCACGATCACTGAACATACTTGTCGTCGATGACGACGAGGACAATGCCTGCTCGCTCGGCGAACTCTTCGAGCTGGAGGGGCACCGCGTCACGGTCGTTCACTCGGGAGAGGAGGCGATTTCCGCCTATCTCAACTCGGAATTCGACATCGCCTTCATGGACGTGATGATGCCCGGCTGCAACGGCGTGGAGAGCTTCATGGCAATCCGCAAGCTCAAGCCGGATGCCCGCGTCTACATGATGACCGGCTACAGCGTGGAGCAGCTGCTCCAGCAAGCCATCGACAACGGCGCGATGGGCGTACTCACCAAGCCCGTCGACATCGACAAGCTGATGCGCGCGGTGAGCGAGGCCGCGCCAACCGGCATCGTGCTGTTCGCGGACGATGATCCAGGCTGCGGCCGCAAGCTCAAGACCCTCATGGACGACGCGGGACTGGAATGCGATCTGCTGCGCAATTCCACCGACGAGGCGCGCGAGGATTCGCGCGTTCTCATCATCGACACCGGCAAACCGCTGATCGAGGGCATGGATATCTACGCGCGCCTGAAGCGCGATGGAAAGCTTCGCCCTGCCATCATCGTGACGGCGCGCGCTCCGGAGAGCGAGGATGCGCTCTCGGCCCTGCGCGACATCGCGGTGACCGGAATTCTCAACAAGCCATTCGATCCGCTCTCCCTGCTGGGGCGGCTGGATCGCCTCGCCATTTAGATTTCAAGGAGTGACGTGCATGACCCGCCCACTGAATATCCTGGTGCTCGATGACGATGTCGACAACGCTGACTCCCTCGCGGAAGTCTTCGCGATGGACGACCACCGTGTCATCGTGGCCTACAACGGCCAGCAGGCCATCGAGGCCTTCAGCCTGAACCAGGTCGATATCGGCTTCTTCGACGTCATGATGCCGGGGAAGAACGGTGTCGACAGCTTCATCGAGATCAAGCGCGATCACCCGGACGCGAAGATCTATTTCATGACCGGTTACAGCGCCGATGATCTGCTCAAGAAGGCGATCGACAATGGCGCCATGGGCGTCTTCGGCAAGCCGGTCGATCTGCCGAAGATCCTCGACGCGATCGAACGCGCCGCCTGAGGCGAGTGTCTAGCCCCGCAGGGCGATGGCCGTCGCGGCGCCCGCAAGCGCCGTGCCCGAGACGCGGTTGAGCGTTCGCAAGGCCTGGCGGCTGCGGAACAGCCCGCGCGCGGCATGGGCGAAGAGCGCATAGCCCATCAGCACGGCCGGCAGGATCACGGCAATCAGAATCGCAACCTCGGCGAAGCCGGCGAAGGTCAGATGGCCCAGGTCGATGATGGCGGGCAGCAGGGCCATGAAGAAGGCAATGGCCTTGGGATTGCCGAGCGTCAGCGTGAGGCCGCTGAGGAAGGTCTGGCTCTGGGAAACCGCCGGCTGCGGCGGCGCATCTTCCGGGGCATGCACGGGGCTGGTCCACATCTTCCAGGCCAGGAAGAACAGGTAGGCGACGCCAACCCATCTGATGACCGTGAAGACTTCGGCGTAGGTCTGGGCCAGCGCCGCCAGGCCGAGTGCGGCGCAGGTGAACCAGACCAGGTCGCCCAGCAGGATGCCGGCGATCAGCGCCGGTGCCGCCCAGATGCCCCGTCCCAGCACCTGGCCCACGACGGCAGCAATGCCCGGACCGGGCGAGGCCACGGCCAGCGCATAGGCCGCCGCGAAGACCAGGAGTCCGGCGAGCGTCATCCCATCGCCTTCTGGAGATTGGCATCGACGGCGTCGAGGAAGCCCTCCGTCGAGAGCCAGCTCTGGTCGGGACCGACCAGCACGGCCAGGTCCTTGGTCATCTGTCCGCCCTCGATGGTGCTGACAACCACCTTTTCCAGCGTCTCGGCGAAGCGGGCGAGCGCCGCGTTGTCGTCGAGCTTGGCGCGATGGCGGAGCCCACCGGTCCAGGCGAAGATGGAGGCAGCCGAATTGGTGGAGGTCTGCTTGCCCTGCTGATGCAGGCGATAGTGCCGCGTGACGGTGCCATGGGCAGCCTCGGCCTCGACCGTCTTGCCGTCCGGCGTCATCAGAACCGAGGTCATGAGTCCAAGCGAGCCATAGCCCTGGGCCACGAGATCAGACTGGACGTCGCCGTCATAGTTCTTGCAGGCCCAGACATAGCCGCCGGTCCACTTCATGGCCGAGGCCACCATGTCGTCGATCAGGCGATGCTCGTAGGTGATCTTGGCGGCCTCGAACTGTGGCTTGAACTCGGCGTCGTAGATCTGCTGGAAGATGTCCTTGAAGCGGCCGTCATAGGCCTTGAGGATGGTGTTCTTCGTCGAGAGATAGACCGGGTATTTGCGCGACAGGCCGTAGTTGAAGGAGGCCCTGGCGAAGTCCTTGATCGACTCGTCGAGATTGTACATGGCCATGGCCACGCCGGCGCCCGGGGCCTTGAAGACTTCCTTCTCGATCACCTTGCCGTCGTCGCCCACGAACTTGATGGTGAGCGTGCCCTTGGTCGGGAAGGTGAAGTCCGTGGCGCGATACTGGTCGCCGAAGGCGTGGCGGCCGATGATGATGGGCTGGGTCCAGCCCGGCACGAGGCGCGGAACGTTCTTGCAGATGATTGGTTCACGGAAGATGACGCCGCCCAGGATGTTGCGGATCGTGCCGTTGGGCGACTTCCACATCTGCTTGAGGTTGAACTCCTTCACGCGGGCCTCGTCCGGCGTGATCGTCGCGCACTTCACGCCCACGCCGTATTTCTTGATGGCGTTGGCAGCGTCGATGGTGACCTGGTCGTCGGTCTTGTCGCGGTATTCGACCGACAGGTCGTAGTAGTGCAGGTCGACGTCGAGATAGGGGTGGATCAGCTTCTTCTTGATGAGGTCCCAGATGATGCGGGTCATCTCGTCGCCGTCGAGTTCGACGACGGGATTGCGGACCTTGATCTTTGCCATGTCGGACGCCTTCTGTTGCACTGCGAGGTCTTCGCGGGCGGCTATAGCAGGCATGTCCGGGGCGGGCAATTCAGACGGAAGGCGAAGATCCGGCGCGTGCGGCCTCGCGCAGCAGCCAGTTGACGGTGGCGCGACAGGCGGGTTCCTGCAGGTCGCCGGCGCGGTGGACCAGGAAATGCCCGTGCGGGCTGGGGAGATCCAGGTCCGAGAGCCGGACCAGTTCGCCACGCGCGAGGCAGCCGTCGACCAGCGGCCGCGACCCGAGGAGGACGCCGGCACCCGCCTTGGCGGCCTCGAGCGCCACGACAAAGGTATCGAAGGTCAGGATGCTGCGACTGCCCGCCTGTCCGCCGGCCATGAGGAACCAGTCCTGCCACATCTCGCGGGCACCGCGCACGGTCAGCAGCGGCAGGGCCTGCCAGGACCCTCGCCTGATTGCCGGCGCGCAGACCGGCGTCATGTGTTCCGTGGTCAGCCGGTGCGCCTCGTAGCCCGTCCATTGACCCGCGCCAAAGCGGATCTCCAGGTCGGCCGCCGCGGCCGCGTAGTCGCCCGGTGCGGTCATGGTCGAGAGCGAGAGCAGAACGCCGGGGACCGACTGGTGAAATGCGGCCAGGCGGGGCGCCAGCCACAGGGCCGCGAAGGAAGCGGGCGCGATGAGGCGGATTTCGGATAGTCCCGAGCCCCCGAAGAGTTCTGCGGTGGTGTGCGTGAGGCTGGCGAAGGCGGCCTGGACATGGGGCAGGTAGGCAGCCCCCTCCGCGGTCAATTCGACACCGCGCCGGCCGCGGCGGAACAGGCTGGCGCCCAGCGACTCTTCAAGGGCGCGAACCTGCTGGCTCACGGCGGACTGGGTGAGGCCCAGCTCGGCCCCCGCCAGTGTGAAGTTCAGGCGCCGTGCGGCGGCCTCGAAGCAGCGAAGCCAGGGGAGGTATGGGAGGCGATCTGGCATTAGTTCAACTTGGTCATATTCGTTGAATTGGTAATTTGCATCATGTCAGACGCCGTATCATCATGCAATTCGACAACAGAACGAGGGGAGTGACATGGAGGTTTCCGAGCCGCGCCTGATCGACGGGGGCCGCGTGGTCGAGGTGCCGCTGGGTGGGCAGGGGCACCGCTTCCATGCCCTCTGGCTGCGCGACAATGCACGCGATGCCGCCACACGCAGCCCCGGCAACGGCCAGCGGCTCATCACAATCCTTGATATTCCGGCCACGACGCACATCGGCGAGGCGCGCTTGGCCAACGGCATGCTGTCGCTGCGCTTCGAGCCGGAGGGCAAGGTGATCGACTATGACAGCGGCTGGCTGGCAGCCCACGCCTACGATGGCGTGCGGCAGCGCCCCGCCGGATGGACGGGCCCTGCCATCGAGCGCTGGGATTCGCGGCTGCTCAATCGTGTGCCATCGGAATCCTGGGGCCAGGTGACGACCGAGCGCGCGGTGTTGGGGCGCTGGCTGGCCGCCGTGCGCCGCTACGGCTTTGCCGTGATGACCGGCACGCCGACCGAGCCCGGAACGCTGTGCAAGGTGGCGGAGCTCTTCGGTTTCGTCCGGGAAACCAACTACGGCCGCCTGTTTGACGTTCGCGCCGAGGTGAATCCCAACAATCTGGCCTATACGAACCTGGGTCTGCAGGCCCACACCGACAATCCCTACCGCGATCCAGTGCCCACGCTGCAGATTCTCGCTTGTCTGGAAAACTCCGTGGACGGTGGCGATTCGATCGTGGTCGATGGCTTCAAGGTGGCCGAACGGCTCCAGGCCGAGGATCCGCGCAGCTTCTCGCTGCTCTCGCGCCACTGCGTGCGCTTCGCCTATGAAGGATCGCAGGGCGTCCGGCTTCGGTCCAAGCGGCCGATGATCGAGCTCGGTCCCGATGGCGAACTGATCGCTGTGCGGTTCAACAACCGTTCGGCCGCGGCCTTCACCGACATACCCTTCGACGACATGGATACCTTCTACGCCGCCTATCGCCGCTTCGCGGAGCTGATCGAGTATCCTGCGATGGAAGTGACATTCAAGCTCAAGCCGGGCGAGCTCTTCATCGTCGACAACACCCGCGTGCTGCATGCCCGCAAGAGTTTTTCGGGCAGCGGCAAGCGCTGGCTCCAGGGCTGCTATGCCGACAAGGACGGACTTCTGTCCACGCTTGCCGCCATTGAAGAAGAGGAACGTCGCGCATGACATCGCCGCAGCTTGACCAGAGCAACATCGTGGAATTCATCGCCGACATATTCGAGCGGCGCGGAACGGAATCCTACCTCGGCGAGGCGGTGAGCATGTCGGAACACATGCTACAGGGCGCGGTGCTGGCGGAGGCCGAGGGTGCGCCGGAGGAACTGGTGGCCGCGGCGCTGCTCCACGACATTGGCCACTACACCTCGGAATTCGGCACCATGTCGCTGGGCGACGCGCGCGACAACTATCACGAGGAATCCGGCGCCCGCGTCCTCGAACCCTTTTTCCCGCCGGTGATCACCGAATGCGTGCGGCTGCACGTGCCGGCGAAGCGCTATCTCTGCGCCACCGACAAGAACTACTACGACCGGCTGTCGGATGCCTCGAAGCATACGCTTGGCCTGCAAGGCGGTCCGATGGGCGCGGACGAGGTGCGCGAATTCGAGGCCGGCCCCTATCACAGGGAGGCCGTGCGCGTGCGGATCTGGGACGACGAGGGCAAGAAGCCCGGTATCGTGACGCCGGATTTCCGGCACTATGTGCCCTTGCTGCAGCGTGTGGTGGACCGCCACGCGCGGCGCTAGGCGCGTCGTCTCGCGGGACTGCGCGCGGGCTTTCCGACGGGCCTGGGCGGCAGCGCCTTCACGCAGGCGAGCGCGAGATCGATCCAGCCGCGCAGATCGGCTTCGGTCTTCAGGTGACTGTCGGCCACCGAGATGAAGCCGCGCATCGGCCGGCCGGTCATGTCGAAGATCCTAGCTCCCGGCCGTTGCATCGCGGCGTCGTGACCGTTCTTGCCGACGCGGATGATGATGCCCTTCTTCAGCGTTCCAGCCACCATGTGACCGTCGATCATGTAGCAGGTGCCGCCGAACATGCGCTTCGCCGTGGCGCCGAGCGGCGCGAGCATGGCGGCCAGACGCTCGTCCAGGGTCATGGTGGTTCCTTGCTCAGGGGTATCAACGCGATCGCTCACAGCATAGGCGCCCGCCGGGCAATCTCAAGCGCAGTATCTTTGACAAGGCCGCCGCCCCATGGCACGTGGAGCGCATGAGTTCCCGCCCCACCGGCGCTGCGAATGCGCTCAACCACCCCAAGTTCGTCTTCTACTGGCTGGCCACGGGTGCTGCGGCCTTTGCCGTGCAGATCATGTCGGTCTCCGTCGGCTGGCAGATCTACGACATCACGCGGAGCGCGCTCAATCTCGGTTACGTGGGCCTGGCGCAGTTCCTGCCGCCTCTGCTGCTGGTGCTCGTCACCGGGCTCGCAGCCGACCGCTTCAGCCGCCGCCTGATCATGGCCGCGTGCCTGGCCGTGGAAGCGGTCTGTGCCCTGGGGCTGATCGTCTTCACGCTGTCGCATCCGACTGGTGTCACGCCCATTTTCGGAATCCTGGTGGTTCTGGGCATCGCGCGCGCCTTCATGAATCCGGCGGGCGACGCGCTGGCGCCCAATCTGGTCCCGAAGGAGGCCATCGCGCATGCGATCTCGCTGAACTCGATGATCTGGCAGATCGGCAACATCGTGGGGCCGGTCCTCGGTGGCCTGCTCTATGGATTGTCGGGGGTGATTGCCTATGGCGTGGCGCTGGCGCTCATCTGCCTCGCCTGCACGCTGGTGCTGATGATCGGCCGCGTTCCGCAGCAGAACCATGCCGAGGAGACGTCGCTGTCCACGCTATTCGCCGGCTTCCGCTTCATCAAGAAGGAGCGGATCGTGCTGGGTGCCATCTCGCTTGACCTGTTCGCGGTGCTTCTCGGCGGCGCTGTCGCCCTGATGCCGATCTTCGCGCGTGACATACTTGAGGTCGGACCCTGGGGCCTCGGTCTGCTGCGGGCCTCGCCCGGCGTCGGCGCCGTGCTGATGGCGCTCTACCTGGCGCGCTTCGGCATCAAGGACCATGCCGGCATCATTCTCTTCGTCTTCGTCGCCGGCTTCGGTCTGTTCACCATGGTCTTCGGGCTTTCGACCTGGGTGCCGCTGTCGATCGCCGCACTCCTGATCATGGGGGCCTGCGACATGATCAGCGTCTACGTGCGCGAGACCCTTCTGCAGCTCTGGACTCCGGACGATGTGCGCGGCCGGGTCAACGCGGTGAACCGCGTCTTCATCGGTGCGTCCAATGAACTGGGCGAGTTCCGGGCCGGCGTGGTGGCCGCCTGGATCGGCGCCGTCGCGGCCGTGGTGGCCGGAGGTGCCGGGACCATGGCTGTGGCCTTCTTCTGGTCGCGCTGGTTCCCGGAACTGCGCACGGCACGGCGGCTCGACGGCAAAGGCTAGCGAGCTTCCCGCAACTCCGCTATTCCCCGAGGCATGGCAGGAACGGACAAGACGCGGAATCAGGTTCTGGGCCCGGCACCGGTCACGGTGCTGGTCAACCCGCAGCTGGGCGAGAACATCGGCACGGCAGCACGGGCCATGGCCAATTTCGGTCTGCATACGATGCGTCTGGTCGATCCTCGGGACGGCTGGCCCAACGAGAAAGCCCTCACGGCATCATCGGGCGCCAACTGGATCATCGAAGGTGCCAGCGTATTCACCGATCTTCCGGGCGCCCTGGCCGACATGAACTATGTTTACGCAACCACGGCGCGTCCGCGCGGCATGGTGAAGGAAGTGATCACCCCGGAAGAGGCCGGCCGCGACATGCGCGCCCGCATCGCGCGCGGCGAGTCGGTGGCGGTGCTTTTCGGCCGCGAGCGCTGGGGCCTGAGCAACGACGAGGTGTCGCTTGCCGACGTGATCGTCACCGCGCCGGTCAATCCGGCCTTCGCCTCGATCAACATCGCCCAGGCCGTGCTGCTGGTTGGCTATGAGTGGTACAAGGACCAGGCAGAGAGCCTGGGCCAGCAGACGCCGGAATTGCCAGCCCTGGCCGGACCCGGCCTGCAGACTCCCGACACCCGGCTTGCCACAAAGGAAGAGCTCTACGGCTTTATCGATCATCTGGAGCGTGAACTCGATGTGGCCGGGTTCTTCAAGACGGCCGACAAGAAGCCGGGCATGCTGCGCAACATCCGCAACCTCTTTGCGCGGGCCGAACTCACCGAGCAGGAGGTCCGAAGCCTGCGCGGCATCGTGGCCTCGCTGACGCGCGCGCATGAGCGGCGAAAGGAATCCGGGGCATGAGCGAGGCCCGCGTGCTGCTGTTTGATTCGGGCATGGGCGGGCTCACCGTGGCCCGGGCGGTGGCCCAGCAGATGCCGGAGGCCCGGCTGGTCTATGCGGCCGACAATGCCGGCTTTCCCTATGGCGCCTGGAAGGAAGACGAACTCGTGGCGCGCATCCTGACCGTCATGGACGCCCTGGTCGAACGCGTGCAGCCGCATGTGGCGGTGATCGCCTGCAATACCGCCTCTACCATCGCACTGACCCAGCTGCGCGAACGCTTTGGCCTGCCTTTCGTCGGCACGGTCCCCGCTATCAAACCTGCGGCGGCACAGACCCAGAGCGGCATCATCGGTGTGTTGGCGACGCCGGGCACCGTGAGCCGCGAATACACTCATGCGCTGATCCATACCTATGCGTTTCACTGCAAGGTCTTCCTTCATGGCGCCAAGCGCCTGGCGGAGATTGCCGAGAACAAGCTGAAGGGGAAGCTGGTGGATCTCGACGAGCTGCGAAGCGAAATCATGCCGGTGTTCCGCAAGCGCGACGGCAAGCGGACCGATGTGGTGGTGCTGGGCTGCACGCATTATCCACTGCTGGTGGAGGAGATCGAGAAGGTTGCGCCATGGCCGGTCGTCTACCTCGATCCGGCGCCCGCGATCGCCAGGAGGGTGGCCGACGTGGTGGACGAGACGCCGCGTCCAGACGCCAGCTCCGCGATTCCGGGCCATGGCACGGTCGTCCTGACATCCCGCCGCGGCGGGGCGTCGGATGCGCTCACCGCCTACGCCGCCATGGGCTTTCCGACCGCCGAGTTTCTCGAGATCTAGCCCGGGATTCACTGGAAACCGGGCTTGGAGCCGGATTTGACAGGGGTCCGGCCTTCCCCTATACGCCGCGCCAGACACGGGGCCACTGCGCCCCGTGTTTGCTTGCCCGCGCACCTCTTTCGAGGCGCTGTCGGCCGGGAGACCGGTGCCGAGGAGGGTGGGTCCACACAACATGGAGACCGTAAATGACGAAGCGTCTGACTGCCAAGCACAAGCTCGACCGCCGCATGGGCGAGAACATCTGGGGCCGCCCCAAGAGCCCCGTGAACAAGCGTGAATATGGCCCCGGCCAGCATGGCCAGCGCCGCAAGGGCAAGCTGTCGGACTTCGGCGTCCAGCTGAAGGCCAAGCAGAAGCTCAAGGGCTACTACGCCAACATCAACGAGCGCCAGTTCCGCGCCGTCTATGCCGAAGCCTCGCGCATGACGGGCGACTCTTCCGAGAACCTCATCGGCCTGCTCGAGCGCCGCATCGACGCCATCGTCTATCGCGCCAAGTTCGTGCCGACCATGTTCGCCGCCCGCCAGTTCGTGAGCCATGGCCACGTGAAGCTGAACGGCCGCCGCGTGACCATTCCCTCGATCCGCCTCAAGGCCGGCGACGTCATCGAACTGACACCCAAGGCCAAGGAACTGGCCGTGGTCCTCGAGGCCACCCAGCTCGCCGAGCGCGACGTGCCGGACTACATCGAGGCCAACCATTCGGCCATGACCGCCAAGCTGGTGCGGGTGCCGGGCCTGTCGGATGTGCCATATCCGGTCAAGATGGAACCGAACTTCGTCGTCGAATACTATTCGCGCTAAGCCATCTGCCATCTTCCGGGCCGCGGATCCCCGTATCCGCGGCCTTTTTCATGTCCTGCTTCGGCACGGCCGGCCTGGGGCCTCCTTCTTGCAGCGTTTCCAGATGGTGAACGGGCTGTCCCGATCTGGGACATTGGTGGGAGGATGCCATGGAGACCTGGCATTTCGTGTGGATGCTGGCCGCGGTGACGGGGCTGGTGGTGGCGGGGCTGACCGGCAGCATCTGGTCGCTCTTGACCGGAGAGCGGCCGAGCCTGGCCATGCTCGAAGAGTTCAGTCTGATGGCGCCGCTCAAGGGGCTGGCGCTGGTGATCTATGCGCCCCTTGCGGTGACGCGGTCCGGACTGACGTCGGTGGATCTCAATCCGGCCTTCGCGCTGCTGGTGGCCGGGATCGGCCTCGTCTGGAGCTTTCTGCAGGGGGTGTTTATCATGACGACCTTCTTCGGCTTCACCTGACGGAGGTTGCATGACGGTCTACGCGCTCGACGGCGTTTCACCCGAACTGCCGGGCGAGGGGCTCTGCTGGATCGCACCGGACGCCGCGGTCATCGGCAAGGTAAGGCTGGAGCGCATGGCCAGCGTCTGGTTCGGCGCGGTCCTGCGCGGCGACAACGAACTCCTCCTCATCGGCGAGAACAGCAACATCCAGGACGGCTGCGTGCTTCATTCCGACATGGGGGCGCCGCTGACGGTGGGGCGCAACTGCACCATCGGACACAAGGCCATCCTGCATGGCTGCAGCATCGGCGACAATTCGCTGATCGGCATGGGGGCCACCGTCCTCAATCATGCCCGCATCGGCCGCAACTGCCTGATCGGCGCCAATGCGCTGATCACGGAAGGCAAGGTGATCCCCGACAACTCGCTCGTCGTCGGCGCGCCCGGAAAGGTGGTGCGGGAGCTGGATGCTGAGGCCGCAGCCCGGCTGCCGCTCTCGGCCGACGGCTATGTCCGCAACTGGCAGCGCTTCGCCCGCGGCCTCAGGAAGCTTTGACGCGCCGCGGCGTCGCCGCGACGATCACCGCATCGGTATCGCGCAGGAGGTTGACCACGGCCTTGCGCGCGGCGTCCGGGCGCTGCCGCCGGATGCCGTCGAAGACGGCGGCGTGCAGCGGGATCACGCCCAGCGGCCGCGGATTGTGGCGCGACGTATAGTCGAACATCTGGCGCAGCGCCTGCTCGATGATGATGCCGAAGGGGATGAGGAGCTCGTTGTTGGCGGCTTCCAGCACCGCGAGGTGGAACTCCACGTCGGGGGCCACCATTTCCTCGGCGGTGCGGGCACTGCTCATGCCCTCGAGGGCCGCCGCGATCCGCGCGACCTGCTGGTCGGTCCGCCGCTCGGCGGCCAGTGCGGCGGCACCCGGTTCGAAGATGCGGCGCATTTCCTGGATCGAGACCAGCAGCTGGCGCCGGTCCATGGCGGCGCAATGCCAGGCCAGCACGTCTCGGTCGAGGAAGTTCCAGCGCTCGCGCGGCTCCACGCGGCTCCCGATCTTGGGCCGCGACACCAGCAGCCCCTTGCCGTTGAGCGTCTTGATCGCCTCGCGCACGGCAGTGCGGCTGGCGCCGAACATGGCGCCCCATTCGGCTTCGTTGGGAAGCAGCGTGCCCGGCGCGTAGGTGCCGTTCAGGATGCCTTCGCCGATGGCTCCGGCGAGCTGGATATGCAGGCTGCTGCCGCGCTTTCTGGCGCGGGATACCGGCTGCTTTGTTTTGCGATGCACCATCGCTGGTCCTCCCCGGGACCTGTATTTATCGTACAAATATTCGTTGATTACCACCCCTCGATATCCTAAGGACTGGGTCATGACAACGGGGTCCGCAACCAAGGACCGCCCCACTGTCATGCGTTCACAAAGGGAGGACTCACGTGATCAACCGCAGACATTTCATCGCTTCCGTGGCTGGCGTGGCCACGCTTCTTGCCGCCGGCGCGATGCCCGCGCTGGCCGAAGGCAAGGGCCTCGTCGGCATCTCCATGCCGACCAAATCCTCGACCCGCTGGATCTCCGACGGCGAGTCCATGGTCGCCGCCTTCACCGCGCTGGGCTACGACACCGATCTTCAGTATGCCGAGGACGACATTCCGAACCAGCTTGCGCAGATCGAGAACATGGTGACCAAGGGCGCCAAGGTGCTGATCATCGCCGCCATCGACGGCACGACGCTCTCGGACATTCTCAAGAAGGCGCATGACTCGGGCGCCAAGGTCATCGCCTACGACCGCCTCATCCGCGACTCTGGCGACGTCGACTACTACTCCACCTTCGACAACTTCAAGGTTGGCGTGCTGCAGGCGGAGTCGCTGGTGGCCGGCCTCAAGGAGCGGTTCCCGGGTGTCAAGCCGTGGAACGTGGAGCTCTTCGGCGGTTCGCCCGACGACAACAACGCCTTCTTCTTCTATGACGGCGCCATGAGCGTGCTGCAGCCGATGATCGACGCCGGCGACATCGTGATCCCCTCGGGTCAGATGGGCATGGACAAGGTCGGCACGCTGCGCTGGGATGGCGCGGTGGCGCAGTCGCGCATGGACAACCTGCTGTCGGCCAACTACACCGACAAGAAGGTCCACGGCGTGCTCTCGCCCTATGACGGCCTGTCGCGCGGCATCATCTCGTCGCTCAAGGGCGTGGGCTATGCGCCGGGCGCCGAGATGCCGATCGTCACCGGCCAGGACGCCGAAGTGGCCTCGGTCAAGGCCATGCAGGCCGGCGAGCAGTACTCGACGGTGTTCAAGGACACCCGCGAACTGGCGAAGACCACGGCCGGCATGGTCGACTCGGTGATGCAGGGCAAGGAGCCCACCATCAACGATACCAAGACCTACAACAACGGCGTGAAGGTGGTTCCGTCCAACCTGCTGGTTCCCTACTCGGTGGGCAAGGGCGACATCCAGAAGATGCTGGTCGACTCCGGCTACATCAAGGCCGAAGATCTCCAGTAATCCGTAGCCATGGCGGGCCCTGCGAGTTTACTTGCAGGGCCCGTCTTTTCATGTGTAATTCTTGAGGCCCGTCCACAAGAAGACGGGAGCGAAGAAGCGGAAGCACAAGGTGCGGGACTTGGGGGAGGCAAGAGGATCGGCCATGCAGCCCATCCTTGAAATGCGCGGGATCACGAAGACCTTTCCGGGCGTGAAGGCTTTGACGGACGTCAACCTCACAGTCATGCCCGCGGAAATCCACGCAGTCGTCGGCGAGAACGGGGCGGGCAAGTCGACGCTCATGAAGGTGCTGTCAGGCGTCTACCCGGCAGGCAGTTATGATGGCGCCATCCTGTTCGAGGGCCAGGACCGGCAGTTCAGGACCATCGGCGATTCCGAGGAAATCGGCATCATCATCATTCACCAGGAACTGGCCCTGGTGCCGCTTCTGTCCATTGCCGAGAACATCTTTCTGGGCCACGAGACGGCGAAGCGCGGGGTCATCAACTGGTACGAGGCCTTCTCGCGCACGCGCGAGCTTCTCAAGAAGGTGGGCCTCAAAGAGCATCCGAACACGCTCATTACCAACATCGGCACCGGCAAGCAGCAGCTGGTCGAAATCGCCAAGGCGCTCAACAAGAGGGTCAAGCTGCTGATCCTCGATGAGCCGACCTCGAGCCTGAACGAGACCGACTCCAACGCACTGCTCGAACTGCTCAAGGGCTTCAAGGCGCAGGGCATCTCCTCCATCCTCATCACCCACAAGCTGAACGAGGTGATGAAGGTGGCCGACCGCATCACCGTGATCCGCGACGGCAAGACGGTGGACACGCTCGACGTCCATTCCGGCAAGGTCGACGAGGATCGCATCATCAAGGCCATGGTCGGGCGCGAACTGACCGACCGCTATCCGCCGCGCCAGGCCAAGATCCAGGACACGATCTTCGAGGTGAAGAACTGGAACGTCTTCCACCCGCTCCATGCCGACCGTCAGGTGATCAAGGACGTCAGCCTTCATGTGAAGAAGGGCGAGGTCGTCGGCATCGCCGGCCTCATGGGCGCCGGACGAACCGAACTGGCCATGTCCATCTTCGGCCGGTCCTATGGCCAGAAGATCTCGGGCGAAGTGTTCCTGCACGGCAAGGCGGCAGACGTATCGACCATTCCCAAGGCCGTGGACGCGGGGCTGGCCTATGCCACGGAAGACCGCAAGACCTATGGTCTCGTGCTCATCGACCACATCAAGCACAATGTCACGCTGGCCAATCTCGATGGCGTCTCCAGCCGTGGCGTGGTCGACGACATGCACGAGCTGACGGTCGCCAACAAGTATCGCAACGATCTCCGTATCCGGTCGTCGGGCGTTTACCAGGCGACGGTCAACCTCTCCGGTGGAAACCAGCAGAAGGTCGTCCTGTCGAAGTGGCTGTTCTCGGGTCCGGAGGTGCTGATCCTCGACGAGCCGACACGCGGCATCGACGTGGGCGCCAAGTACGAGATCTATGGAATCGTCAACAAGCTTGCGGAAGAGGGCAAGGCGGTGATCGTCATTTCCTCGGAGATGCCCGAACTGCTGGGCATCACCGACCGTATCTATGTTCTCAACGAAGGCCGTATCGTGGGCGAGATGCCTGCCAAGGAGGCCACCCAGGAGAAAATCATGCGCGCCATCATGAAGTCATGGGAGCAATGAGATGACCGACGCCGCCGTCACATCGTCCAGCCCGAACATCATGCGGTTCTTGAAGTCGAACATTCGCGACTACGCGCTGCTGCTGTCGCTGCTCGCCATCATGGTGTTCTTCCAGATCACAACCAAGGGCATCCTGTTCACGCCCCTGAACATGACCAACATCATCCTGCAGAACAGCTACATCGTCATCATGGCGCTGGGCATGCTGCTGGTGATCGTGGCGGGCCACATTGACCTGTCGGTCGGATTTCTGTCGGGCTTCGTCGGCGCCATCGCCGGCGTGATGATGGTGACCTGGAAGTTCGACACCGTGACGTCCGTGGCGGTCTGCCTCGCCTTCGGCACCTTGATCGGCGCCCTGCAGGGCTATTTCGTGGCCTTCTTCCGGATTCCGGCCTTCATCGTGACCCTGGCCGGCATGCTGATCTTCCGCGGCCTGATGATCGCCATGCTGAGTGGCCGCAACCTGGGACCGTTTCCCGACATGTTCCAGGCCCTGTCGAACGGCTATGTTCCCGATTTCCTGTCTTTCATTGCCCCGCCCGGCATCAATCTCTTCGCCCTGGCGGTGGGCGCGGTGGTCACCGCGCTGATCCTCTGGTCGAACTGGCGCTCGCGCCAGCTCGAACAGTCGCATGGCATGGCGGAAGAGCCGATCGAACTCTTCTATGCCCGAAATCTCCTGATCGCCGTGGCCTTCCTGGGGTTCTGCTGGATCATGGCCCGGCACCGCGGCCTGCCCAACGTGCTGATCACCATGTTCGCGCTGGTGGCACTGTTCATGTTCATCACCACGCGCACCACATTTGGCCGCCGGGTCTATGCCATGGGTGGCAATGAAAAGGCCACCAAGCTGTCGGGCATCCGCACCGAGCGCATTACCGTGATGATCTTCGCCATCATGGGGGCGCTCGCGGCGCTGGCCGGCCTCGTCTATGCAGCGCGCCTGAATTCGGCTCAGCCCAAGGCCGGTCAGGGCCTCGAACTCGACGTCATCGCCGCGTGCTTTATTGGCGGGGCCGCGGTGACTGGCGGCGTCGGCAAGGTGACTGGCGTGGTGATTGGTGCCTTCATCATGGGCGTGATGAACAACGGCATGGGTATCATGGGCGTCGGCATCGATTGGCAGCAGGTGATCAAGGGCGCCGTGCTGATGCTCGCCGTGTTCCTCGACGTCTACTACAAGAACAAGTCGGCCTAGCGGAACCTGCTGGTCCCGCCCGAAAAGGGCGGAGCCGGCACTGGGTGGGACAGTGCCGGCTCCTGAGTGCCCGGTCTGGTGGGGGATGGGGGGACGCCGACCGGGCCTGTTCGTGATGTCGTTGACGCCTCAGCGGCGCGAGCCAGCGGCCACCTGGCCGTTGACGTTGTTCTTCTCCCTGGCAAGCGAAACCCAGCTGCGCGGGTCTTGCTGCGATTGCCGCTTCAGATAGACGTAGCTCAGATCGGACCAGCGCCGGATCTCGTTGCGCCGGTTGTCGAGCACGAAGTCGCCCGCGCTGGTCCTGACCGTCAGCACGGCATGACCTTCGTTCTTCTCGTCGAGGACCACGGTGATCAGCAGCGCCGAGGCGGGAAAGCCGAGGTTCTGCAGATAGCGCTTCTTGAGCAGCACATAGTCTTCGCAGTCGCCGGCATCGGCCGGATAGGTCCAGTATTCGGCCTGGCCGAAGAGGTCGGAATCGCTGACCGGCGCAATCTTGCCGTTCACGTAGGTGTTCACCTGATAGAGCAGCGTCCAGCGCTCCGGCGTCATGGCCAGCGGCACCACCTTGCCGGGCTGCACCTGGCAGTCGGCAGGGTTGCGGGCGCAGAAACCGACATAACCGATGGGCGGCAGCGCCTTGCCGTATTCGGTTGCATACTTCGCCTTGCGTAGCTGGCTCCAGGCCGCGTCGTGGCTGCCCAGCGCCATCACCGGCGCCGTGCCGAGACTGATCCCCAGAAGTACCGCTCCCACAGCGGATCCGATCTTCATTTGACGCCCCATACGCTTCTTGTTGCAGGCACATTAGCCACAGAGGCTTTGAGATGCGGTTCAGAGGCACCTGCAAATCGGGTCGATTCCGGTAGCAAAGCGGTAACCACGGCACGGCCGCGGGCGGGCCGGGAACGGGGGTTGATTAATGGATTGACCCCTGTTAGACACCGCCAGCCTTCGCAAATGGCAAGCGGCCATGGCGGAATTGGTAGACGCACTAGCTTGAGGTGCTAGCGAGTAACATCGTGGAGGTTCGAGTCCTCTTGGCCGCACCAAAATCCTGAAACTGTCGACGTCCTTGAGTTCGGTTCGCAGCGCGTCTGGAGATGTCGCCTAGCGGCAGTTGCTGGGCGCGCGCTGGCCGGCGAAACGGCCGTTGATCCACTTCATCGCGTCGGGGACGCTGGCCCGTCCGGAGGTTCCGTGGGTCTTGTCGGGCAGCGACACATAGAGCACCGGCGCGCCGGTGCGGCAGGCCGTGCGGATGAACTGGGTGGTGACCGCCGGCCACACCAGCGTGTCGTCCTGACCCTGCATGACCAGCAGCGGGGTGCGGCCGCTCACGCCGGTCACGGAATTCTCATTCATGATGTTGCTCCAAGGGTCCATGCCGAGGGCGCGTTCCTCGACGAAGCCGGCGGGCAGCGCCTTCTGTGCCGACAAGGCGTCGAGCTTGCCCGCCAGATCGTCGAGGCAGTTGCGGTTCACGGCATAGACCTGGCCCACCGCCTGCGGTTCGACGACCGTGTCGATCGGCACGCCATACTTCAGGCTCCAGGAACCGATGGTCATGCTGGAGAGGATGCGTCCCGGAACGCTGGCGATGTTGGCGCGCATCAGTACCGGCAGGTTTGTGGGCGGCGCAGTGGCGGCGGCGCCCACGAGCGTGAGTTCGGGCGCGTAGCGCCTGGACAGGTTTTCGCCGAAGAGCACGGCGTGGCCACCCTGCGAGTAGCCCCACATGGCATAGCGGCTGCCGCCGCCCACGCCCGGGATCTGTCGGGCCGCCCGCACCGAGTCGATCACCGCCTGGGCCTGGCCGCGCCCGACCAGGTATCCCACCGGTCCGGCCGTTCCCAGTCCGGGATAGTCGGTGGCCGTCACGATATAGCCGTTGGCCACCAGCTCGTTCAGGCCGTAGATCATCTGGGGGAGGTTGTTGCGCAGCGATGGCGCGCAGGCGCGGGCCACGCCGGTCGTCGGGTGCGCCCAGGCCACGATCTTGCGCTGTGACGGATCCTTTGGCGCATAGTCCGACAGGACGACCACGCCCGAGGAGGCAATGGGACGGCCGAAATAGTCGCGCGTGCTGTAGAGAATGCGCCAGGCCTTGGCCCGGTAGAAGAGCGGCAAGCGCGTCGGTTCGTAGCGCAGCAGCGTTCCTGGCGGCACGTTCAGCTGTGCTGGGGAAACCGTGTAGAAATCCGGCACCGAGGGCCGGGCCATCGCGGGCCCGCACAGGACCTGGCTCGCAAGCAGCAGCAGGATGGCCAGCGCGGCCAAAGTCGCATGCCGCCGAATGTTCGCAAACTCAACCATGATGTGGACTGCGCGGATCGTGATCTCGTTGCATTAGACACGAAGCAGCGCCACGGGCAAGTGGCAGGTGATGGGCTGCAAGCCCCGCCGAAGGATGCTAGAACCGACCCGCGGCCTCGCCGAGGCAGCCGGGCGGGCGTGGCGGAATGGTAGACGCAACGGACTTAAAATCCGTTTTCCGCAAGGAAGTGTGGGTTCAAGTCCCACCGCCCGCACCAGGCGCGGAAGCGCCTTGCGGGCTGATGAACTTCACGCCGATCTCGGATGTCCTGCGCCAGCGGATTTCGCACAGCCTGGTCTCGGGGATGCCGGCAATCTGCAGATCGAAGTGTTTCGGAAGGCTCGCGCTATTGGCGACGAGGATCCTGCATCCGGCATTGGAGATGTCGCGGATCTGGCAGTTCACCACGCAGGACCGGTTGTTGTAGATGGCCTTGGCGGCGCGCAGCGTGCGCTGGCGCTGGGCGTGGCGCTTGCCGCTGACCGGCTGGTCCTCGGTGGCAAGCGCCTGCTGCAGCAGCCCCCGGTCGAGGGTGCGGAGCAGCCGGACCGCATCGTCGGCGGGAAGCGCGGTCAGACTCTCTGCCAGCCCTCCTTCCTTTTCGCCGGTCGGCTGTTTCGGTTTTCGGGCGTCGATCATGGCAAATCCCTCGCAGCGTTGGGGAGTCTACGGGGCAGCCGTTAACTGAAAGCCAAGAACGCGAGGCCGACGCGAAATTTCAACTAAAACGATTTCACATGAATGTCATTTGCTTATTCGATGGCGACGGGCATTTCCGCGACCTTTCCGCCTCTGCGCGCGTGATGGAGCGACCAGAGGAAATGCGCGGCCGATGAACCAAGAACGATTGCACCGCCAATCATCGTGGCGCGTGGCGGGATCTCGCCAAGAAACACGAGGACCCAAACGGGCGCGAATGCGGCGATCAGGATACCCAGCAGCCCAGCCTGCGCTGCCGGAATCCGGGCGACGCCAGCAAAGATCAGCAGATTGCCGAGCGCCAGCTGGAAGAATCCGAAGACGGCGAGGATGGCCCAGTCCCGATCCGGCAGGCTGCCGAACGACGCAAAGGGCAGGGGAATGAGCCCGCTGGCCAGAACGGTCAGGGTCAGCACCGGCAGCATGTCGAGGCCGGGATTGCGGCGCACCACCAGCACGATTCCGGAATAGGTGAAGACGCAGGCGAGTGCCAGGAGATCGCCCACCAGCCCGTTCGACGCGGCGGCCGAAGCCATCATGACCGCGATCCCGACCAGGCCCGCCGCCGCTGCGAGGAAGGTTGCCGTGTCCAGTCGTTCGCCGAGAAAGATGCGGCCGGCAAGGGCGGCCACGAAAGGCGCGGTCGCGAAGATCATGAAGAAATTGGCCACCGCCGTGAACTTCAGCGACAGCATGTTCATGACCATGCCGCTGGCGTTGAGCAGCACGAAGGCGAGGCCGGCCAGTCCGACGCCGGACAGGCTGGCGAAGGCGGCCCTCCGGTCGCGCCAAGCCAGGGCCGCGAACAGGATCACGAAAGCGAAGAACCCGCGCCCGGACGCCGTGGTGAAGCCGTCGGCGCTGAGCAGCCGGCTGAACAGACCCGATGTGGAATCGACGGCCGCCCCGGCGATGAGCAGCAGCATGCCGGCGGGCGCGGCGGATTGGCGATTGGACATGGCGGAGTTCTTCCCGTTTTCGGCGAGTCCTGCAAGCCAGCGATTTTGCTTCGCATCAGGCCCGTCAGGCTGCTACAAGCATGCCCCCGAACATCATTGGGACCAATGGGTTACATCGAAATCATCGTGGTTGCCGCCCTGACGGCGCTGAATGGCCTTCTGGCCATGTCGGAACTTGCGGTCGCGTCCTCGCGCATGCCGAAGCTGCGGGCCATGGCCGAGCAGAATGTCCATGGCGCCAGACGGGCCCTGGCGCTTGCCTCGGATCCGGGCCGGTTCCTTTCGACCGTGCAGATCGGCATTACCCTGATCGGCATTCTGGCCGGTGCCGTCTCGGGCGCGTCGCTGGGCGAGCGCGTGTCGCTCTGGTTCGCCACCTTCGGCCTGAGCGAGACGGTATCCGAAGCGCTCGGCTATGGCCTCGTGATCGGGGCCATCACCTATCTGTCCCTGATCATCGGCGAACTGGTGCCCAAGCAGATCGCGCTGCGCAACCCCGAGCGGATTGCCTGCATGGTGGCGCCGGCGATGACCCTGCTGGCGCGGATCGCCGCGCCCATCGTGTGGTTTCTGGAGCGATCCGGCCGGATTGTGCTTGCGCTCCTGGGTCAGACCCGCGGCCGTGACGACACGGTCACGGACGCCGAGATCCACTCGATGATTGCCGAGGCCGAATCCGCCGGCGTGATCGAACCGGAGGAACGCGAGATGATCGCCGGCGTCATGCGGCTGGGCGACAGACCCGTGCGTTCGGTGATGATCCCCAGGGCCGACGTGCAGATGATCGACATCGGCGATTCTCCGGCCCGCATCGCCAAGACCCTTGCGGACAGCGGCCATTCGCGCTTCGTCGCCTACAAGACCACTCCCGACAACATCGTCGGCGTGCTCCAGGCCAAGGACGTGGCCGTGGCGCTGCTCCGCCGCAAGACCCTGAACGTCAAGCAGCTGGTCAAGCAGGCGCCCGTCATTCCCGACACGGTCGACGCCCTGGACGTGGTCGGACGGCTGAAGGAATCGGAAGTCCATTTCGGCCTGGTCTATGACGAGTACGGACATTTCGAGGGCATTGTGACGACCGCCGATATTCTCGAGGCCATCGCAGGCGCCTTCCGCCAGGAGCGGCAGGCCGACGAGCCCGACGTGGTCGAGCGCGACGACGGCTCGCTTCTCTTTGCCGGCTGGGCGCCGATCGACCACGTCATGCAGCGGCTGGGGATCGCGGCACCGGAGCGGCGCGACTACCAGACCATGGCGGGCTTCGTGCTCGACCGCATGGGCCGCCTGCCGGCGCTGGGCGAATCGGTCGAACACAAGGGTTACCGCTTCGAAGTGGTTGACCTCGACGGCCGGAGGATCGACAAGGTGATGGTGCAGAAGACGACGCCGCAGACCCGGAGACCTGTTCTTTGAACGACGAGCCACCGAAGCCGAAGCCGCGCCGGCTCTCGGACATCGTCAGTTCCTTCGAAGGCCGCAGCGACTTTACCATCGGTGCCATGGTGGATGACTTCGGCGAACGCGCATTCGGTGCGCTCATGTTCGTCTTTGCCATTCCCAATGTCATACCGGCGCCGCCGGGCACCTCCGCAGTGCTGGGCCTGCCTCTCGTCATCCTGACATTCCAGCTCATGCTCGGCCGCCAGGCGCTTTGGCTGCCGAAGCGGATCCGCGAGCGGCCGGTGAAGCCCGACATGGTGAGCAGCTTCGTGCGGCGGGCCGTGCCGATCCTCCGGCGCTTCGAGAAGATCCTCAGGCCCCGGTTGCCGCTACTCGTCATGTCCAATGCCGCCGAGCGCGCCATCGGGATCGTCACGCTCCTGCTTGCCGTCATTCTCTTTCTGCCCATTCCCTTCGTGAACATCCTGCCGGCAGCTGCCATTGCCTGCCTCGCGCTGGCGCTGGCGGAGCGTGACGGCCTCTTCGCCATCCTCGGATATCTCCTGTCGATCAGCACCCTGCTGATCCTGAGCTATGTGTCGACAGCGCTCTATGCTGCCGCAGCCGCGTTCTTTCGGGCGCTTTTCGGGGTCTAGTCGTTGCCGGACGGCGCGGCGCGGTCCTTTTCCGGCTTGCATGGCGCCGCAAAATCCTCTTGAGGGAAAGGGAGCGGGATGGCGCGCGAAGCATGACGGACGGATTGACCGAGGCGGTACGCGACGAACGGGGTGCCTTCGACCCGGGCTTCGTTGCGCGCGTCGAGGAAGCGCTGTCGGCCGGCGATGCGAAGCTCATCCGCACGCTGACCCGCGACCTGCATGCCGCCGACCTTGCGGAACTCATTGGCAATCTTGGCCAGGACGAGCGCGTCCGCCTGATTTCCCTGCTGGGCCGCAATTTCGATGTCGAGGCGCTGGCCGAGCTCGATGTCGCGGCCCGCGACGAGCTGATGGAGGCCCTGCCGAACGAGGTCATCGCCTCGGCCATCAAGAAGCTCGATACCGACGACGCGCTTTACCTCATCGAGGATCTCGAGGACGACGACCAGCGCGAGATCCTGGCCCGGGTCTCGAAGCAGGACCGCGCTGCCCTCACGCGCGGTCTCGATTACCCGGAATACACCACCGGCCGTCTGATGAAGACGGAGTTCGTGGCGGTACCGTCCACCTGGTCGGTGGGGCGGACCATCGACTACATCCGGACGGACAAGGCGTTGCCGGACAACTTCATCGAAGTCTACGTGATCGATACGGGCTATCATCTGGTCGGGGCCGTCGCCGTGGCCAGGCTGCTGCGCTCGCCGCGTGACCGCAAGATCGAGTCGATCATGGAAGTGGAGCAGACGGTCTTCAAGGTCAGCGACCCCCAGGACGATGCCGCCTACCGCTTCGAGAAGTACAATCTGGTCTCTGCGGCCGTGACCGACGAATCCGGCCGCCTGGTGGGCACGCTGATGGCCGACGATATCGTGGAGGTCATCCAGGACGAGGCGGAAGAGGACATTCTCCACCTGGGTGGCGTCGGCGAGGAGACCATCACCGACTCCGTGTGGGTCACCACGCGGTCGCGTTTCCTCTGGCTGCTGGTGAATCTTGGTACGGCGGTACTCGCCTCATGGGTGATCTCGTGGTTCGATGCCACGCTCGAGCAGATGGTGGCGCTTGCCATCCTCATGCCCATCGTCGCCTCGATGGGCGGCAACGCCGGCACCCAGACCATGACCGTGGCGGTGCGCGCCCTTGCCACGCGCAATCTCGGACCGCTCAACGCGGTCAAGGTCACGCTGCGCGAATGCGCCGTGGGCCTGATCAACGGCGTGGTCTTCGCCCTCATCATCGGCGCCTTCGCCTGGTGGTGGTTCGCTTCCGACGGCCTTGGCCTGGTGATCGGCATGGCCATGGTGATCAACCTGCTGGCTGCGGCGCTTGCCGGCATCCTGGTGCCGCTGGCGCTGCACCGGCTGAAGGTCGATCCGGCCATCGCCTCGGGTGTCTTTGTGACCACGGTGACGGACGTGATCGGGTTCTTCGCCTTTCTGGGGCTCGCGGCACTATGGCTGGGCCGGTGACCATCCGGCGCGCCGGCGCCGAAGATCATGCGGACTGGCTGGCGCTCTGGCGAGACTGGCAGGTCCACATGTCGGGTGCCGTGCCTGAGGAGGTGACGCAGAAGTCCTGGTCCAGGATCATCGCGCCCGACTCGGGTCTCTTCTGCCTCCTGGCCAGGGAAGGCGGGCAGGCCGTGGGCTTTGCAAATGTCAGCGAAACGCCCTTTGCCTGGACCGGCGGTCCGATCCTCTTCCTGCAGGATCTCTATGTTGTGCCCGGCAGGCGCGGCCAGGGCATCGGGGCAGGGTTGCTGCAGGCCGTCTATGACGCGGCCGACGCCATCGGCGCTCGCCAGGTGTTCTGGATGGTGGACGAGGACGATGCCGGGCTTCAGGCCTTCTATGCCCGTCACGGCGTGCGGTCGCCCTATCTGCGCTTCCTGCGCTCCGACTGGCCGTGGTGACCGCGCGGAAGCAAGAAACCGGCAAGCTTCATGGGTGTTGCATCATCGCGCGGTGAAGTGCTGCGGCGCAGGCGATGCCAGCCAGCGAGGTGACCACGCCGAAGAGGGCGCCGCCCGGCCAACCCAGCGCTCCATACAGGGCGGCGAAGACCGGTGTTCCGATGAAGGTTCCGACATTTCCGAACTGGGCGATGGCGCCATAGGTGAGCGCCGCCAGCGCCGGACTTGGGGCAACCGCCGGCACGCTGGCGAAGGCGAAGCCGGGCAGGAGGCCGAAGGCCGCCATCATGACGATGATGAGCGTGACGGCGACGATTGGCGGCGGCATCATGACAAAGATCACGACCGCAGCCGACGCCAGGACCAGAAAGGCACCCGCAAAGCCTGCGAAGGCCGACAGGCCGAAGCGCAGGCAGAAACCAGCCAGCAGCGTGAACACCATTGAAACCAGTGCCGCGATCGCCATGACCGACCCCGCGGCCGCGAGGCTCCAGTGCAGCGCATCGATGAAGTATTTCCCGAGAAACGTCAGGTGAGCGAGAAACAGCACGGTGTAGCAGCAGAAGGTGAGCGCCAGCAGGAGGGGAGGCCCGCTGCGATAGACGTCGGCATGCGCCCGGACCAGGGCCGCGAGGCCCGGCAGCGGCTGGCGGAGGTCGCTGTGGCCCGATCGCCGCAGCATCCAGCGCACGGCAAGACCGGTGACTGCCAGGAGCAGGGCATGGGCGAGCATCAGGCCCCGCCAGCCGCCGAGGGGTACGATCACCGGCGCCGCTGCGCTGGTAAGCGCAAATCCCACGCCGAAGAAACAGCCCCAGAGTGACAGGACCACGGGCCGGTCACGCGGCGCGGCCTGCATGGCCATGAGCGCGGGCGCGCAGACAACGATCAGGAGATGGGAGAATCCTTCGAGCAGGCGGGTCGCGAGGAAACTGGCGGCGCCCGGTGCAAGGGCGCCGCAGGCCGCAATCGCCGCGCCGCCGAAGAGGGCGATGAGCAGGCCCCGTTCCAGCCCGATCGCGGCGACGAGGGCCCCCATGGCGATGGCGAAGACCACGCCAACGATGCCGAGGAGGGACACGGCGAAGCCGGCAGCCACCAGGCTGAGCCCCAGATCGCCGGACACCAGGCCAATGACCGGGGCCACCTTGGCGAAGTGCATGGCGGCCGCCAGTCCGGCGACAAACAGGGCCGTCACGGCTAACCAGTCTGTTTTTGCTGGATTATTATCTCCCTGAGCCACGTGTCCCTGCCGCCTTGACCGGCGCCGACAGAACAATGGCCCGCCATGCTTGTCAAACCGGCCGGGCGCGCGGCAGCGCTGTACCGTCATGGGCTTGATTCTGCCCTTGTTTCCGCCTAGAAGGCGCGGATTCCATCGATCACCTAACAGGGAGAAGACGAGCCACATGGCGCGCGTCACCGTTGAAGACTGCATCGACAAGGTGCCCAACCGTTTTGAACTGGTCCTCCTGGCGGGCCACCGTGCCCGCATGGTGTCGCAGGGTGCGCCCATCACCGTCGACCGCGACAACGACAAGAATCCCGTCGTTGCCTTGCGCGAGATCGCCGACGAGACCATCAGCGTGGACGACCTTCGCGAAGAGGTGATCCATGCCATGCAGATGCATGTGGAGGTGGACGAGCCGGA
The DNA here is from genome assembly GCA_046349195.1 of Hyphomicrobiales bacterium. Classification (GTDB taxonomy): domain Bacteria; phylum Pseudomonadota; class Alphaproteobacteria; order Rhizobiales; family Aestuariivirgaceae; genus Aestuariivirga. Next base: position 34,376 of record JAXMCU010000015.1, on the reverse strand, counting down.
ACCCACCGAGGTGCCGCTGATCCAGCAGTCGGGCGACATGGTCATGGTCAACGACCAGGCCGAGGGCGCCGACCTGCCGGAGATGGAGCAGATGACCGAGGAGGAGCTGCTCCGCGGCCTCGAGGGCATGCCCCCGGCGGAAAGCCCCGGAAGCCAGCGCAACGGCTACTAGGCGACCCGCGCAGTAACGATTTTCAGGCCGGACCCCTCGCGTCCGGCCTTTTTTGTCGTACAGTATCGCGATGATGCGCCAGTACGAGCTGGTCGAGCGCGTGACGCGCTACGATCCCGATGCGAATGAGGACCTTCTCAATCGCGCCTATGTCTATGCCATGCGCGCCCATGGCAACCAGAAGCGGGCCTCGGGCGAGGCCTATTTCAATCATCCGCTCGAAGTCGCCGCCATCCTCACCGAGATGAAGCTGGATGATGCGACGATCGCGGCGGCGCTGCTTCATGACACGGTGGAAGACACCGCGGCGACCCAACAGGAGATCGAGGAGAAGTTTGGCTCCGAGATCGCGTCGCTGGTCGATGGCCTCACCAAGATCGCCAAGCTCGATCTGGTGACCAAGGAGGCGACCCAGGCCGAGAACCTGCGCAAGCTGCTGCTGGCCATGTCCAAGGACGTGCGGGTGCTGCTGGTCAAGCTCGCAGACCGCCTGCACAACATGCGCACGCTGGAACACGTGAAGCCCGACAAGCGGGTGCGCATCGCGCAGGAGACCATGGATATCTATGCGCCGCTCGCCGGACGCATGGGGATGCAGGCGGTCCGTGACGAACTCGAGGACATCGCCTTCCGCGTCCTCAATCCCGATGCCAACCGGATCATCACCGAGCGCCTGGCCAAACTCCACCAGGAGAGTGGCGACATACTGCGCGAGATCGAGCACGAGCTCACCGCCAAGCTGGCGGAGAACGGCATCCGGGCCGAGGTCTATGGCCGCGAGAAGCGTCCCTACTCGATCTGGCGCAAGATGGAGCGGAAGCTGCTGTCGCTTGGCCAGCTCTCCGACATCTTCGGGTTTCGGGTGATCGTCGGCACCGTGGACCAGTGCTACCGCTCCCTGGGCATCGTGCACCGCACCTGGCGGGCCGTGCCCGGCCGTTTCAAGGACTATATCTCGACGCCGAAGCAGAACGACTACCGGTCGATCCATACCACCGTGATCGGCCCGCATCACATGCGCGTGGAAATGCAGATCCGCACCCGTCTGATGCACGAGATTGCCGAGCGTGGCGTTGCCGCGCATGCCATATACAAGGATGCGCCGGATGCCAAGGAGGCGCTCGACGGCTTCCGTTCTCCGGCGGCCGAGTCCAATGCCTATCGCTGGCTTCGTCATCTGGTCGACATGCTGCAGGAGGGTGAGAGCCCCAAGGAGTTCCTGGAACACACGAAGCTCGAACTCTTCCACGACCAGGTCTTCTGCTTCACGCCCAAGGGGCAGCTCATCGCCCTGCCGCGCGGTGCGACGCCGATCGATTTCGCCTATGCCGTCCACACCTCGGTGGGCGACAGCTGCGTGGGCGCGCGGATCAACGGCAGCCACGCGCCGCTGGTAACGGAGCTGAAGAACGGAGACGAGGTCGAGATCATCCGCTCCGATGCGCAGGTGCCGCCCGCGGCATGGGAAGGCCTGGCCAAGACCGGCAAGGCGCGCGCCGCCATCCGCCGCGCCACCCGGGCCGCTGCGCGCAAGCAGTTCGCGGGCCTGGGCCGCGAGATCGTGGAGAAGCTCCTGGCCAAGGTGGGCCGCAGCTTCATCGAGAAGGAACTCAGCGCGGCCATGCCGCGCCTCGGTCACAAGAATCTCGACGACGCACTCTCCGCGATCGGCAAGGGAGAACTGGCCGGTGTCGATGTGCTGCGCGCGATGGGAATCGCGCTTGATGCCGCCCAGCTCAAGGATCTGGGCCGCCGGGCGCCGGCCAAGAAAGGCGAGGCCGGCAACGACCTCTCGATCCCCGTCCGTGGCGTTGCCCGCAGCACCGTGCTCAACATTTCGCCGGAGACGGGTGCCGTCCCGGGCGAGCGCATCGTGGGCATCATCACGCCGGGCAAGGGCATCACCATCTATCCGATCTTCGCCAGGGCGCTGGAGCAGTTCGACAACCAGCCCGAACGCTGGGTCGACCTCGCCTGGGACACGGCGGCCGCCGAGAAGCGCTTCCCGGCCCGGATCGCCGTCACCATCCTCAACGAGGTGGGCTCGCTTGCCGCGGTGGCGCAGGTGATCAGCGAGAAGGACGGAAACATCGACGCGCTCAAGATGGTGGCGCGCGAAGGTGCGCGCGACTTCTTCGATCTCGACATCACGGTTGAGGTGCATGACCTGAAGCACCTCAACGAGATCATGACCAGCTTGAGAAGCCGCAACGCCGTGAGCTCCGTGACGCGTACCACAGGATAGGGACCGATATGCTGACACACGACGACGTACTGGCGGAATTCCGGGAGGCCGGGGCCTTGCTCGAGGGACATTTCATCCTGTCGTCGGGACTACACTCCAACCGCTACCTGCAATGCGCCCGCGTACTGATGGATCCGCAAAGGGCCGCGCGGCTCTGCGCCTCGCTGGCCGAGTCCGTCCGGGCCAAGGTCCAGGGCGGCATCGACATGGTGGCGTCGCCGGCGATGGGCGGCGTCGTCGTGGGCTATGAGATGGGCCGGCAGCTGCGCGTGCCTGCCATCTTCTTCGAGCGTGTCGACGGCAAGCTCACGCTGCGTCGCGGCTTCACCATTCCCAAGGGGGCCAGGGTGCTGATGGTGGAGGACATCGTCACGACCGGCCTGTCCTCGCGGGAGTGCATCGCAGGAATTGCCGAGGAGGGCGGCGTCACGGTCGGCGCTGCATGCCTGGTCGACCGGTCCGGCGGCAAGGCCGACCTGGGCGTGCCGCTGGCAGCACTCACGGTGCTCGACATCCCGACCTATGCGGCGGGCCAGCTGCCCGAGGCCCTTGCCGCCATTCCGGCGGTGAAGCCCGGGAGCCGGGGTCTCAAGTGATCCTCGGGCTGGGCAACGACATCGTCGACATCCGGCGGGTCGAAAGGACGCTGGAGCGCTATGGAGAGCGCTTCATCCGGCGGATCTTTACCGACATCGAGATCGCCAAGTCCGAACGCCGGGCGCAACGCGCCGCGTCCTATGCCAAGCGATTCGCCGCCAAGGAGGCCTGTTCCAAGGCCCTCGGGACCGGGTTCCGCAAGCAGGTCTTCTGGCGTGACATGGGGGTGGTGAACCTGCCATCCGGGCGCCCAACGATGGTGCTGTCCAATGGTGCCAAGGCCCAGCTCGACCGTTTGACGCCCGCCGGCCACGAGGCGCGTATCCACCTGACAATAACCGACGATTTTCCCTATGCGCAGGCCATCGTCATGATCGAGGGCGTGCCCCGGTCCTAGGACCTGTGCCCAAACTGCAACACTCGTGCGCGTTCCAGCAGGTTGCGTTGCAAGGTGGCAGAGCACGGTCTATACGCAAAGAGATTGCCAAACCAAAGGTTTTTGGATCGTCGGGCGCGCCGGAATGCACAGAAAAGACCATACCACAGCCGCTGCGCAGCAGGCCCGGCGCAAGCCCGACGATGGGCTGTGGGAAACCTTCAAGGTCATCATCCAGGCCCTGCTGATCGCCTTCGTGGTCCGCACCTTTCTGTTCCAGCCCTTCAACATTCCCTCCGCCTCGATGTACCCGACGCTGAAGATCGGGGACTACATCTTCGTCTCGAAGCTGTCTTACGGATATGGAAAATATTCCTTCGATTTCTCGCTGGGTCTCGCTGGGCATGAGTTCATCAGCTGCTGTCCCATCGATTTTCCGGGTCGGATCATCTTCGCCGACACGCCGAAGCGCGGCGATGTCGCGGTCTTCAAGCTGCCGACCGACACCAACATCGATTACATCAAGCGCGTGATCGGTCTCCCCGGCGATACGATCCAGATGCGCAGCGGGGTGCTGTTCATCAACAACCAGCCGGTGCCGAAGAAGCGGATCGAGGACTACACCGGACTCTCGGACGACTCCGATGGTCCGGCGGTGCCGCAGTTCGAGGAAACGCTGCCGAATGGCGTCGTCTATCATGTGCTCGACACCGAGGAGAACGGCAGCGCCGACAATACCGAGGAATACGTGGTGCCGGACGGCCACTACTTCATGATGGGCGACAACCGCGACAATTCCCAGGATTCGCGATATCTCAGTTTCGTCGGCTATGTGCCGATCGAAAACTTCGTGGGTCGGGCCGACATCATCTTTTTCTCGATTTCTCCCGACGCGTCGCTGTTCAAGGTCTGGCGCTGGCCCTTCGTCATCCGCTGGAACCGGCTGTTCCGGACGCTCTGAGCGCGGTGGCCCGCTTCAACCAGACGCAATATCTCGCCATTGCGGACCGGCTTGGTTACGACTTTCACGACCGTGCCGTGTTGCGCCATGCGCTGACCCATGCCAGCGGCAAGGGCAAGACGCAGGACTACGAGCGGCTTGAGTTTCTGGGCGACCGCGTGCTGGGCCTGGTCATTGCCGAGAAGCTGTACCGTGACCATCCGCAGGCCCGCGAGGGCGACATGTCGGGGCGCCACAGCGCCCTGGTGCGCCGGGAAACATGCGCAGAGGTTGGCCGGACCATCGGCATCACGGATTTCATCGTGGTCGGCGAGAGCGAGCGCGCCAAGGGCATGAACCTCAACGCGACCGTGGTCGGTGATGTGATGGAGGCCCTGATCGCCGCCATCTACCTAGATGGTGGGCTCGAGGCGGCACGCGCCTTCATCCTGCGTCATTGGCAACCCGTCCTCGATGCGCCGCGCGTGTCGGAAAAGGATCCGAAGACCTTCCTGCAGGAATGGGCGCTTGCCCGGTCCCTGCCCATCCCCACCTATCGCATCCTTTCCCGGGAAGGGCTGCAGCACGATCCGGTGTTCGAGGTGTCGGTGGAAATCAAGGGCAAGGATCCGGTCCAGGCAACTGGCAAGAGCAAGCGAGCAGCAGAGCAGGGAGCCGCAGCGGCCTTCCTCAAGCGCGAGAGGATCAGGCCATGAGTTTCACCGGCGCCACCGAGACCCGCTGCGGCTTCTGCGCCATCATCGGCGCCCCCAATGCCGGCAAGTCGACACTGGTGAATTGCCTGACCGGCGCCAAGGTGGCGATCGTCAGCCACAAGGTGCAGACGACGCGGGCCCGGCTGCGGGCCATTGTCATGGAGGGCAAGACCCAGATCATTCTCGTCGACACGCCCGGCATCTTCCAGCCGCGGCGCAAGCTTGATCGCGCCATGGTCGACAATGCCTGGGGTGGCGCGGGCGAGGCCGACGCCGTCATTCTGCTGGTGGATGGCCGCGCGGGGCTTACCGAGGAGGTGGCGAAGATCATCGGCGGGCTGCAGGGCCTGAAGGTCAGGACCTTCCTGGTCATCAACAAGATTGACCTGATGAAGCGGGAGGATCTGCTGAAGACGGCCGAAGCGCTGAATGCGGCCCATGCCTTCGACCAGACCTTCATGGTGAGCGCGCTGAAGGCGTCCGGAACCGATGATCTGCGCGAGGCGATCGCCGCCTGCATGCCGCCGGGACCCTGGCTCTATCCTGAAGATCAGGTGGCCGACGTACAGCTGCGGTTCATGGCCTCGGAGATCACCCGGGAGAAGATCTACAACAGACTTCACGAGGAATTGCCCTATGCCTCCACGGTGGAGACCGAGGGCTGGGAGGAACGCAAGGACGGGTCGGTGAAGATCGATCAGGTCATCTACGTGGAGCGCGACAGCCAGAAGGCCATTGTCCTGGGCAAGGGCGGCCAGACCATCAAGATCCTGGGCCAGCAGGCGCGCGAGGACATGGAAGAGCACTTCGGGCGCAAGGTTCATCTCTTTCTCTTCGTGAAGGTGCGGGAGAACTGGAGCAACGATCCGGAGCGCCTGCGCATGATGGGTCTCGAGTTGTGAGGCCGGCATGGAGTGGCGCGACGAAGGCGTGATCCTGGCCGTCCGCCGTCATGGCGAGACCAGTGCCATTGCCGAGATTCTGACTGCGGAGCACGGTCGCTGCCTCGGCCTGGTGCGGGGCGGCCGGTCGCGCCAGCAGCGTCCGGTTCTCCAGCCTGGAAACGTGGTGCAGGTGACCTGGCGCGCGCGCCTCGAAGAGCAGCTCGGAACCTATGTGCTGGACGCCATGGATCTCCGGGCCGGGGCAATCATGGACGAACCGTTCCGCCTGGCGGGGCTGTCCGCGCTTGTCGGTCTGGCCCAGCTCCTGCCGGAACGCGAACCGCACCGCCGGATCTATGACGCGCTGCACGTGGTTCTGGGACAGATCGATCAGGACGATGTCTGGCCGGCTCTCGCGGTGCGGTGGGAACTGGGCCTGCTCGAGGAGCTTGGGTTCGGGCTGGACCTCGCGCGCTGTGCCGTGACCGGTACGGGCAGCGACCTCGCCTTCGTCTCGCCCCGGACCGGCCGCGCGGTGAGCCGCGAGGCGGGCTGGCCCTATCGCGACCGGCTGCTGAAGCTGCCGGAATTTCTCTCTGCGTCCGGATCGGCCAGCCGGTCGGAGATTCTCGACGGATTCCGGCTCACCGGATACTTCCTGAACCGCCATGTGTTCGAGCCGCGCGGCCTATCGCCGCCCGATGCCCGCGACACGATGCTCAGGTACCTGGCACTTCGGCCGCATTGAGTCCCTGTGGCCGGAGGATTAGAAGCCCCTGACGAAACCCAGGAGAAAACCATGCTCGGACGTCTCAACCACGTGGCCATCGCTGTGCCAGACCTGGCCCGGGGAACGGCCGTCTACCGGTCCATGCTTGGCGCCAGGGTCTCCGAACCCCAGGCCGAACCCGCGCATGGCGTGACGGTGGTCTTCGTCGAGCTTCCGAACACGAAGATCGAGCTGCTTGAGCCCCTGGGCGACTCTTCGCCGATCAAGGCGTTTCTGGAGAAGAACCCGGCCGGCGGCATCCATCACGTGTGCTATGAAGTGGCGGACATCCTGGCTGCGCGCGACCACCTGAAATCCCAGGGCGCACGCGTGCTGGGCGATGGAAACCCGAAGATCGGCGCCCACGGCAAGCCGGTGCTGTTCCTCCATCCCAAGGACTTCTGCGGCACGCTGGTGGAGCTGGAGCAGGCATGAGCCTCGTCAGCGGGATCGCCATCTACTTCATCATCTGGTGGGTGTCGCTCTTCGTGATCCTGCCCTTCGGCGTGCGCAATGCGCACGAGGCCGGCGAGGCGGTTTCCGAGGGGCATGAAGCCGGCGCCCCGGTGAAGCCGATGATGTGGCGCAAGGTGCTGGCCACCACGGTGCTGGCCACCATCGTTTTCGCGCTGGTCTATGGCGAGATGACCCGGGGCTGGATCGGCTTCGACGACCTGCCGTTTCTCAATCTGGCCCCGAAGCCCTGACAACAGAAAAGGCGGAACATGCGTTCCGCCTTTTCCGTTTCTCCGTTTCCTTTCCTGCCGGTGATCGGCGGGGCAGCTGCTTGTGGCGCGCCCGGAAACTTACCTCCCCAGACCTGGGTCCACCGAAGTGCAACACCGTGGTCTTGTTCTTATTGCATGCGACGCTAGCATAACGGCTATGCTTGTCACGTTAAAAGTGACACAGTACCGACACAATTGCCGGTCGCAGACTTGCCCTGTCTTCGACCGCGGCCGGCATGGCGCCGGACACCGGCGGTTCCCCGTCTGCGGCTTGAGTTCCCGGCACATTCCCCTAAAAGGGGCGCCACATCGCATTTTCCAGGGATTCTCATGCGCCTGTCCCAGTACTTCCTGCCCATCCTGCGAGACGACCCCAAGGAAGCGGAAATCGTCTCCCACAAGCTGATGCTGCGGACCGGAATGATCCGGCAGGAAGCGGCCGGCAGCTATTCCTGGCTTCCCATGGGGTTCCGTGTCCTCAAGAAGATCGAGCAGATCGTCCGGGAGGAACAGAACCGGGCCGGGGCCCTCGAGGTGCTGATGCCCACCATCCAGTCGGCGGATCTTTGGCGGAAGTCCGGCCGCTACGATGCCTATGGCAAGGAAATGCTGCGCATCAAGGACCGGCATGACCGCGACATGCTCTACGGCCCGACGAACGAGGAGATGATCACCGACATCTTCCGCCAGGGCATCCAGAGCTACAAGGACCTGCCGCGCAACCTCTACCACATTCAGTGGAAGTTCCGCGACGAGGTGCGTCCGCGCTTTGGCGTCATGCGGGGGCGCGAATTCCTGATGAAGGACGCCTACAGCTTCGATCTCACGCGCGAGAAAGGACAGCATTCCTATAACAAGATGTTCGTGTCCTATCTCCGGACCTTTGCCCGCATGGGCCTGAAGGCAGTTCCGATGCGGGCCGAGACCGGACCGATCGGCGGCGACGACAGCCACGAGTTCCTGATCCTGGCCGAGACCGGCGAAAGCGGCGTGTTCTTCGACCGTGACTTCTTCGACATGGATTGGTCGGCCTTCGACATCGACTATGACGACGTGCAGGCGGTGGCGAAGGTGGTGCAGGACTTCACCTCGAAATACGCGGCAACGGACGAGAAGCACGACCAGGCCGAGTTCGAGAAACGCGTGCCGGCCGACAAGCGTCTCAGCGGCCGCGGCATCGAGGTGGGCCACATCTTCTTCTTCGGCACCAAGTATTCCGATCCTCTGGGCTGCGACGTGCAGGGCCCGGACGGCAAGAAGGTCACCGTGCAGTCGGGGTCCTACGGCATTGGCGTATCGCGGCTGGTGGGCGGTATCATCGAGGCCTCGCATGACGCGGCCGGCATCATCTGGCCGGAACCGGTGGCGCCGTTCCGGGTGGGCCTGATCAACCTGAAGGCCGGCGATGCCGAAACAGATGCCGCCTGCGAGAAGATCTACAAGGCGCTCGAGGCCAAGGGCGTCGAGGTGCTATACGACGACCGGGACGACCGGCCGGGCGCGAAATTCGCGGTCATGGACCTGATTGGTTTGCCCTGGCAGGTGATCATCGGCCCGCGCGGCCTGAAGGACGGCGTGGCCGAACTCAAGAACCGCAAGACGGGCGAGCGGAGCACCATTGCGCTGGATGCCATCGTGGCCCGTTTCGCCGCCTGATGGACACGCCGCTTCCCGATACCCGGCCCTTCGCACCCTTCGAGTGGATGCTCGCCATGCGCTACCTCAGGGCCCGGCGGCGGGAGGGCTTCATATCGGTGATTTCGCTCTTCTCCTTCCTCGGCATCCTGCTGGGCGTGGCCACCCTGATCGTCGTGATGTCGGTGCTCAACGGGTTCCGCGCCGAACTGCTCGACAAGATCCTTGGCTTTCAGGGCCATGCCAGCATCTACAGCTCCGACCTCAATCCGCTGCAGAACTACCAGGACATCGCGGCGAAGCTGGTCAAGGTTCCGGGCGTGCAGCGGGTGACGCCGCTGGTCGAGGGCCAGGCCATGGCCTCGTCGCTGCGCAGCAATACGGGCGCGCTGGTGCGCGGCATTTCCGAGACGGACATCGCCAAGCTCCCCAGTCTCAACAACGACGACCTGCGCACCGCGATGAAGGATCCGGGCGTCCCGGACGAACTGCCGACCTTCCAGGGCTTCGATGCCTCCGGCGGCGTTGCCATCGGCGAGCGCATGGCCTGGCGCCATCAACTGGGCCTGGGGTCGAACCTGACCATCATCTCGCCGGAAGGGCCCGAAACCGTGGTAGGCAACACGCCGCGAATCCGCGACTATCCGGTGGTGGCGATCTTCAAGGTGGGCATGTCGGACTACGACGAGAACGTCATCTACATGCCCCTCGCCGAGGCGCAGGACTATTTCGTTACCGACGATGGCGTCAACCAGATCGAGGTGACGGTCGCCAACCCTGACGACATCGACGCCATGATCGAGCCGCTGCGCGCCGCCGCCGGCGACGGCATGATGGTGCAGACGTGGAAACAGCGGAACATGACCTTCTTCAATGCGCTGGCGGTGGAGCGCAACGTGATGTTCCTGGTCCTGACCATGATCATCCTCGTGGCGGCGCTCAACATCATCTCCGGCCTGATCATGCTGGTGAAGGACAAGGGACGCGACATTGCCATTCTGCGCACCATGGGGGCCACGCGAGGCGCCATCCAGCGCGTGTTCTTCATCACCGGTGCGGCCATCGGCACCGCGGGGACGATCGGCGGCTTCATCGTCGGTCTGCTCATCTGCCTCAACGTGGAGCGGATCCGCCAGTTCATTTCCTGGCTCTCGGGCGTCGATCCCTTCAATCCCGAACTCTACTACCTGGCGCAGCTTCCGGCGAAGATGGAAACGGGCCAGACCCTGCTGATCGTCGCGATGGCACTTGCGCTGTCGCTGGGCGCCACGCTCTACCCGTCGTGGCGGGCCGCCAAGCTCGATCCGGTCGAGGCGCTGAGATACGAATGACGACGCCAGTCCCCGCGCTGGAGCTTCGCAACGTGTCGCGGTCCTATGCCGAGGGCAAGGGACGGCTCGAGGTCTTTCGCGATCTCAACCTGAAGGTCTATCCGGGCGAGATCGTGGCCCTCGTCGGGCAGTCCGGTTCGGGCAAATCCTCGCTGCTCCACATCGCCGGGCTGCTGGAATCGCCCACTGCAGGGGAAGTCTTCATCGCCGGACGGAACTGCAGCGAGCTCGACGACATGGCGCGGACCCGCATCCGCCGCATCGGCGTCGGTTTCGTCTATCAGTTCCATCATCTTCTTCCGGAATTCTCGGCCCGCGAAAACGTCGTGATCCCGCAACTCATCGCGGGCGCGGCCAAGCCCGCGGCCAAGGCCCGTGCGGAAGAGCTGCTCGCCCGTCTGGGCCTGGCCGAGCGCATGGATCACCGCCCGGCGGAGCTTTCGGGCGGCGAGCAGCAGCGGGTTGCCATCGCGCGCGCCATCGCCAACCGGCCCTTGCTGCTGCTGGCGGATGAACCAACCGGCAATCTCGACCCGGCCACGGCGGAGCGGGTGCACAACGAGTTGCTGAGGCTGATCCGGGAAGAGGGGCTTGGCGCGCTGGTGGCCACCCACAATCACGAGCTCGCCGGTGGCATGTCGCGCATCGCCCGGCTCGAGCAGGGCCAGATTTTCGAGGCATGACATGAAGGCGGTCTTCTCGGCCCTGCAGCTCGGCCATGCGCCGTCGCGCTTCCTCAGCAAGGGCGAGATCGTGCCTTACCCGGAAAGTCCCGAACGGGCCCGTGTGCTGCTGGAAGGTGCACGCCAGGCCGGGGCCCAGATCTGTGCCGCACGGCGGTTCGATGCCAGTCGGCTGGCTGCCATTCATGATGCGTCCTATCTGGATTTCCTGCAGACGGCGCATGGCTTGTGGGCGCAGGACGACTCCGCTGGCCCCGAGCTGATGCCAAGCCTGCGGGAGACGATCCCGGCCCTGGTGCCGCCCACGCATGTCATGGCGCGGGCCGGACGGCACATGATGGACTTCTCCTGCGCGCTCACCGCGAAGACCTGGGCTTCGGTACAGGCGTCCGCCATGACGGCGTTGACCGCAGCCGAAATGGTGGCCGGCGGCGAGGCCGTGACCTATGCCCTGTGCCGGCCGCCCGGGCACCATGCTTATGCCAGCCGGGCCAGCGGATTCTGCTATCTCAACAATACCGCGCTGGCTGCCCAGCGGCTGCGGGACGGGCACGAGCGCGTGGCCATCCTCGACGTCGATGTGCATCACGGCAATGGCACGCAGGCGATCTTCTACGATCGGCCGGATGTCCTGACCGTGTCGATCCATGCCGATCCGGTGAGCTACTATCCCTACTATTGGGGTGGCGCCGGCGAGACCGGGACGGCGGAGGGGACCGGCTTCAATCTCAACCTGCCGCTGCCCGTGGGCAGCGGTGACGATCCCTGGTTCGGCGCGGTCGAGCAGGCGCTGGCGCGAATCCAGTCCCATGCGCCAACCGCCCTGGTGATCGCGCTGGGCCTCGACGCCCATGAAAGCGATCCACTGCGCGGCGGGTCACTGACCCAGGCAGGCTTCGCGCGCATCGCCGAACAGGTGGCTGCCCTCGGCCTTCCCACCGTGATCGTGCAGGAGGGCGGATACCTGACCGAGCACCTCTCCGACAACCTGGCCATGTTCCTGAGCGCCTTCGAAGGGGCGCACGAGGTTATCCAGACTCCCGCCGAGCCGGTTCCGGAGACCGCGGCGGTGGACTAGACTGGTGTCATGCCAGAGTCGTCTCCCAATCCAGGCGTCAGCTTCATCCATCTTCGCACCCACACGGCCTATTCGCTGTCGGAAGGGGCGCTGCAGATCAAGAAGCTGGCCGAACTTGCCCGCCAGGCCGGAATGCCGGCGGTGGCCATCACCGACACCGGCAACCTGTTCGGGGCGCTCGAATTCTCCGATGCGATGGCCGAGAAGGGCATCCAGCCGATCATCGGCTGCACGCTGAAGGTCGACATGGCCGAGGCGCCGAAGGATGGCGGCCTGCGGCCGCAGCAGGGCTTGCGGCGCATTCCGTCGCTGGCGCTCTTCGCCAAGGACGAGACGGGCTACGGCAACCTCATGAAGCTGTCGAGCCAGGCCTATCTCGCCTCTCCCGACAATGCCGAACACCATGTGCCGCTGGCCGATCTGGCACGCCTGAGCGATGGACTGATCTGCCTCACCGGCGGACCCGCGGGCCCGGTCAACGAGGCCTTTGTGGCCGGGCAATCCGGTCTGGCACGGAGCCTGGCCGAGCGGCTGAAGGAGATCTTCGGCGATCGCCTCTACGTCGAGCTGCAGCGGCACGGCGCCGAAGCCGAACGGGCCGCGGAACCCGGCCTCGTCGAGATCGCCTATGCGCTCGACCTGCCCCTGGTTGCCACCAACGAGGCCTACTTCGCCAAGGCCTCCGACTATGTGGCCCATGATGCATTGATCTGCATCGCCGAGGGCGAGGCGATTGCCACCGAGGACCGGCGCCGGCTGACGCCCGAGCACTACTTCAAGTCTCAGGCCGACATGGCCGCGCTCTTTGCCGATCTTCCCGAAGCCGTCGAGAACACCGTTGAAATCGCCCTGCGCTGCGCCTTCCGGGTCAAGTCGCGCGCGCCCATCCTGCCGCGCTTCGCGGACAGCGACGAGGCCGAGGAACTGAAGCGCCAGGCTCACGAGGGGCTGGCCCTGCGGCTGGAGACGCGGGGGCTGGTCGAGGGCAAGACGCGCGACGACTACGTCGCCCGCCTCGACTTCGAGCTCGACGTGATCAGCAAGATGCAGTTCCCGGGATACTTCCTGATCGTGTCGGACTTCATCAAATACGCGAAGTCGAAGGGCATTCCGGTCGGACCGGGGCGCGGGTCGGGTGCCGGCTCGATGGTGGCCTATGCCCTGACCATCACCGATCTCGATCCCTTCCGCTTCAACCTGCTGTTCGAGCGCTTCCTCAACCCGGAGCGCGTGTCGATGCCCGACTTCGACATCGACTTCTGCCAGGACCGGCGCGACGAGGTGATCGCCTATGTCCAGCAGCGCTATGGCGCCGACCGCGTGGCCCAGATCATCACCTTCGGCAAGCTGCAGGCCCGGATGGTGACGCGCGACGTGGGCCGGGTGCTTCAGATGCCCTACGGCCAGGTCGACCGGCTCTCGAAACTCATTCCCAACAACCCGGCCAATCCGGTGACCTTGCAGCAGGCGCTCGACGGCGAGCCAAAGCTGCAGGAGGAGCGCGAGCGCGATCCCTCGGTGAAGACGCTGTTCGACATCGCCCTGAAGCTGGAGGGTCTCTACCGCAATGCCTCGACCCACGCTGCGGGCGTGGTCATCGGCGACCGGCCGCTGCAGGACCTGGTGCCGCTCTACCGCGACCCGCGCTCGTCCATTCCTGCCACGCAGTTCAACATGAAGTATGTCGAGAAGGCCGGGCTGGTGAAGTTCGACTTCCTCGGCCTCAAGACCCTGACCGTGATCCAGAAGGCGCAGACGCTGATCCGCCTGCGCGAGCCTGACTTCGACATCGACCGGATCCCCTACGACGACAAGAAGACCTACGACATGCTGGGACACGGCGACACGGTGGGCGTGTTCCAGCTGGAAAGTTCCGGCATGCGCGACGTGTTGCGCAAGATGCATGCCGACCGCGTCGAGGACATCATCGCCATCAATGCGCTCTATCGCCCAGGCCCGATGGACAATATTCCGCGCTTCATCGCCTGCAAGAAGGGCGAGGAGCAGCCGGACTACCTGCATCCCTTGCTCGAGCCGATCCTGAAGGAAACATACGGCATCATCGTCTATCAGGAACAGGTGATGCAGATTGCCCAGGTGCTTTCTGGCTATTCGCTCGGCGAAGCGGATCTTCTACGCCGCGCCATGGGCAAGAAGATCAAGTCGGAGATGGATGCGCAGAAGGCGCGTTTCATCCAGGGCACCAGCGCGAAGGGGATCGATCCCGATCGGGCGGACTACATCTTCGAGCTGGTCGCCAAGTTCGCGGGCTACGGCTTCAACAAATCACATTCCGCGGCCTATGGCGTGGTGGCCTATCAGACGGCCTATCTCAAGGCCAACTACCCGGTGGAATTCCTGGCCGCGTCGATGACGCTGGACATGGGCAATACCGACAAGCTCATGCTGTTCCGCCGCGAGGCGCAGCGCATGGGCGTGAAAGTCATTCCGCCTTCGGTCAATGCCAGCGGCGTGGACTTTGCCGTCAAGGACGGCGCCATTCTCTATTCGCTGGCGGCGCTGAAGAACGTGGGTGCCGGCGCCATCGAGCACCTGGTGGCGGTCCGCAGGGACGGCGGCCCCTTCAAGTCCATCGGCGACTTCGCCCGCCGCATCGATGCGCGGGTCCTCAACAAGCGGGCGCTGGAAAGCATGGCCAAGGCCGGTGCCTTCGACAGTCTCAACCCCAACCGCGCGCAGATCCTGGACGCGGTGGAGTCGATCCTCGCCATGGCCAACCGGACGTCGATGGCGGCCGAGGCGGGCCAGAACGACCTGTTCGGGGGCATGCCGGGCGTGTCGGACGAACTGGTGCTGCCGCGGCGCGATGCCTGGCTGCCCATGGACAAGCTGGCCCAGGAATTCGAAGCGGTGGGTTTCTATCTCTCGGGCCATCCGCTGGACGACTACATGAAGCCGCTGACCAAGCTGGGCGTGGACAGCTGGGCCTCGTTCCACGAGAAGGTCCTGACCAAGGGTGCTACGGCGGCCAAGCTGGCCGGAACGGTGACCCACCGGCAGGAGCGCCGGTCGAAGACCGGCAACAAGTTCGCCTTTGTCGGCTTCTCGGATCCGACCGGACAGTTTGAGGCCATCTGCTTCTCCGACACGCTGGCGGCCTGCCGCGACCTTTTGGAGCCGGGATCCGCCGTGATCGCCCGGGTGGAAGCGGATCTGGAGGGCGAAGAGGTCAAGCTGCGGCTCCAGGGCGTCGAGGTCCTGGACAAGGCGGCAGCCTCGGCCATCACCGGTCTCACCATCTTCGTGCGCGACGCGAAACCCGTCGACTCGATCGCGCAGCGCCTGACCAACGGCGGTCGTTCGCCGGTGCGCCTGGTTTTCCTGCATGACAAGGGCCGGGAGATCGAAGTTGCTCTGGGAAACAAGTTTACCGTCACGCCCCAGATCAAGGGCGCGATCAAGGCCATTGCCGGCGTGGTGGACGTGCAGGACTTCTGACGCGGCTCAGCCGGATATCATTTTCGAGAGATAGGTGGCGAAGTCGTAGTTCGGCCGCTCGAGATGGCTGAGGTGTCCGGGAACCGCGAGGTCCGAACACAGGCCGCGATAGACCCGTTCGGTGCAGCCCTTGTCCTCGACATTGACCTTGTCGAGCAGCGACTTCAGCGTCTGGAAGAGTTCAGGCACGTCGGGATCGTTCAGGAAGTCGTTGCTCATGCCGCCGCCGAAGGTGACATGCACCTGGCCCGTGCCCTTCGGATGCAGCGAGAGGTACCAGAAATAGCCCGGCGTGAGCGTGATGAGCAGGCTGGGATAGAGCGCTAAAAGGAATGTGGTGCGCCGCAGGTCGCCTTCCATGCGCGTGTTGGACGGGTGGGCGCAGGCAATGCGGAAGTGCGGCTCCTTGAGAATGGTGTGATAGTTGAAGTGCGGCGGGCTTGGCGGGCACACCATCTCGTCGAGCTTCGACAGCCCGCCGATGGTGCCGGCATGGCAGACCGGAAGGTGATAGCTTTCCATGAAGTTCTCGGCCAGCACTTTCCAGTTCGTGTTCCAGGTGAACGCCTCGTTGAACCATTCGGTGTAGTTCGCCATGTCGAAGGGGCGGATCAGCTCTTCGACGTCGGCGAAGCGCTTGGCCACCGGCTGCACATCCGGGTTGAGCGACACGAAGACCCAGCCGAGCCAGGTTTCGCAGCGGACTTGCGGCAAGCGATAGTCCTCCTTGCAGAAGCCCGCATTGCCGCTCATGGCCGGTGCGGCGCGCAGGCGGCCGTCGGTCTCGTAGGTCCAGCCGTGATAGGGACAGGTGATGCTGCGCCTGTTGCCGCGACCCTCAAGGAGCGTCGACATGCGGTGCAGGCAGACATTGGACTGGGCGTGGAGCCTGCCGTCCCTGTCGCGGATGAGCATCAGCGGCTGGCCGGCCAGTTCGAATGCGAGGTAGTCGCCCGGGTTTGCGAGCGCCGAGGCGCGTCCCACGCAATACCAGTCGCGGGCGAAGACATGCCGGAGCTCGGCCTCGAGGAAGACGTCGGAGGTGTAGACGCTCCTGGGCATGGCCCGGGCCTGGCCGAAGGGAACGGCCACATTGGCCGCCAGCTCGGCGACCGGGTCCGATACGGGAACGTGAAGGTTCATCAGACGACCTCTTGGCTGTCAGCGGCAGCATGCCACCGGACCGGCCGCTTGTCGCCGGTGGCGTGGTTAATGGCGCGATTTGCCTTTTTGCGCCGCAATAGGGTATTCTTTCAAGAATCTGGGGCAAGAATGTTGCCTCAGCGGAAAGACGAGGCATCATGACGCCATTCGCGATCGCCGGCATCCAGATGTATCTGGGCCATGGCTCGAACCTGGACCAGATGCGCCAGCGCATCGACCTGACCATGCATCTGTATCCCTGGGTCCAGATGGTGATGTTCTCGGAACTGGCGGTCTTCGGCCCGATGCTGCACCACGCGCAGCCCTTGCCGGGCGGTACGGAAGAGGAATTCCAGACCATCGCCAGGCACCACAAGATCTGGCTCATCAACGGGTCCATGTACGAGCGCCGCGAGGGCGGCATCTTCAATACCACCTCGATCATCAATCCGGACGGCGACGTCATCGGCCGCTACCGCAAGATGTTCCCGTTCACGCCGCTGGAGCAGGGGATACAGCCGGGAACCGACTTCTTCGTCTGGGACATCGACGGCGTCGGCCGCTTCGGCATCCTCAACTGCTACGACATCTGGTTCCCCGAGACCTCGCGCACGCTGACGGCCATGGGGGCGGAGGTGATCCTGCATCCGGTGATGACGCACACCATCGACCGCGACATCGACCTTGCCGTGAGCCACGCCACCAGCGCCATGATGCAGGCCTATATCTTCGACATCAACGGCCTGGGAGCGGGTGGCAACGGGCAGTCGGCGGTCTTCGATCCCTCGGGCCGCAAGCTGCATCAGGCCGATGCGACCGAGCAGATCATCCCCATCGAGATCGACCTCGAGCAGGTGCGGCGCTCGCGCGAGAGGGGCATCCGCGGGCTGGGCCAGATGGCCAAGAGCTTCCGTGACCGGCCGGTGGATTTCCCGGTCTATGGCAAGGGCTTCGACTCGACCTATCTGGATTCGCTCGGACCGGTGGCGACACCGCGCCGCGCGGATGGACCAGGACCGGCCAACGTGCAGACCCTGCCGGTGCGGCGAACCTTCGTGAAATAGGCGACGAGGCTAGATCAGCCCCCGCCGCGCCAGGTTGCGCATCAGGTGGCTGGGACCGAAGGTCCAGGGTGCTGCCTTGTCGGAATGGACCATGCGGTTGCTGAGGGCGCCCAGTTCCGGCGCGGCCACGGTGACGATATCTCCCAGCTTGTGGGTGAAGCCCTTGCCCTTCTCGTCGCGGTCTTCGACGGGTGCGAACAGGGTTCCCAGGAACAACACGGCCCCGTCGGGATACTGATGGTTGGCGTTCAGCATCTGGCCGACGAGATCGGCCGGATCGCGGCTGATGCGCGCCATGTTCGAGCCACCCTTCAGCACATAGCCGTCCTCGCCTTCGACGGTGAGCGTCAGCTGCATGTTGCGCACATGGTCGAGCGTGAAATCCCTGTCGAAGAGCCGGATGAAAGGGCCAATGGCGCAGCTGGCGTTGTTGTCCTTGGCCTTGCCCAGGAGCAGGCCCGAGCGGCCCTCGACATCGCGGAGATTCACGTCGTTGCCGAGCGTGGCGCCGACGATCTTGCCGGTCGAGGCGACAACGACCACCACCTCCGGCTCGGGATTGTTCCATGTGGAAATGGCGTTGAGGCCCGCCTCCATGCCATGTCCCACCGAGGACAGGACCTGCGATTTCGTGAAGATCTCGGCATCCGGCCCGATCCCCACTTCGAGATACTGCGACCACACGCCCTTCTCGATCAGCACCTGTTTCAGCTTCATGGCCTGCGGCGAGCCCGGCTTGAGCTTCGAGAGGTCGTCGCCGATCAGCTCGCCGATGCTCTTGCGTATGTCGGCCGCGGCGGCGGGATTACCACGCGCGCGTTCCTCGATCACGCGCTCCAGCATGGACACGGCGAAGGTGACGCCGGCGGCCTTGACGCATTGCAGGTCGATGGGTGGCAGCAGCCAGGGCTTCGCGGCGTTGCGGCGTTCGGGCGGCGTGTTGGCCAGGACCTCGGCCAGGCTGCCGATGCTGTCGCCTTCGGCCTGGCGCGCGGCCGCCGCCGGATCATCCTGTTCGCAGAGATCGCGCATGGTGGCGAAGGTGGCCGACAGGTCGGTCAGCCGCTCGCCATCGACACGGACCACACTGGGGCCGTCCTCTCCCGGGTTCCAGACGCGGCCGACGAGCAGGCCGGAGGCGGGCAGGGTGGCGTCGGGAGTCGTATGCGCGGAGAGGCTTGGCATGTCAGAACATCTTGTTGCTGTCGTTCATCGGTGGCGGCGTGGGTGCGGATGAGCCCGACACGGGAATGGCCTCGAACTGCCGGTGGATGGCCGCGACCCAGGCCTTGGCGCGGTCGGTAAGCTTGCGATCGTCGGTCTGGAAGCGCCCGCGCGAGACCAGGATGCCCATGTCGGCACCGTGGTAGCGGTAATCGCCGGCGGTATAGACGCGAAGATAGAAGGCCTCGTCCTCGCCCGAGACGAGGAACCAGTCGATCGACTTGCGCACCAGAGAGATGTCGCCCTTATCGTTCATGCGCCAGATGCCCGAAGCCGGCGCCTTGGTGATCATCTCGACCCGGTCCACCGGGTACTTGAGAATGAGCTGGCTCCAGTTGTCGAACTCGGCCCAGCGCTTCTGCACGGCCGCGAGATCGAGCTCCCAGTCCACGCCCATGAACTCGAGCATGTGGAACATGTAGACGGGGCAGCCGCCGTAGGTGGACGTGATCAGGTTGGTCATCGGCGAGGCGCCGGAAATGCGCGGATTGATCTCGCCGAGATAGACCTTGCGCGTGTCCGTATCGATGAGGAAGTCCATGCAGAAGGCGCCCTTGTAACCCGCCTTGTAGAGGCGGTCGCCAAGCTTCTGCGCCATGCGCTGCACTGCCCGCCGCTCGGTCTCGAAGCCGCCCGTGAACACATCGTTGCCGCACCAGCCACCCTTGTAGGGCGTGACCTCGCCGAATCCGGTGATGTCGGTCTGCATCGGGCCGACCAGGGTTCCGTGGCGCGTTGCCACCGCCTCCACCGTGCCGGGAAGGTGATTGATGCGGCGCATCACCTTCAGCGGCTCCTTCACCAGGACGTCTTCGTTCTTGGTCCAGTCTTCCTCCGACTTGATGAAGAAGGTGGTGCGCCCGGAATCGCCATAGGGCGTCTGCACCACGAGGTCCTTGCCGAGGCGCGCGGCCGTCGCGAGCCTCATCAGTTCGGCAAAGGACCTGGCGCGCCCCATGGTGTTCGGCGCGCTGGCGATGCCGGCCTCGTTGCCAAGCTTGGTGGTGATGATCTTGGAGTCGATGTGCTTGCGCAGCTTCGCCGGCGGCAGTGCGATCTTCTGGCCCAGCTCCTTCGCGAGGGCTTCGGTCTCCTCGTCGAACATGACCAGGAGCAGATAGCCCGGGCCGCGTTCCTTGAGCCTCGCGCGGACCTCCTTGTGGCGGAGCAGGTAGTTGTTCACGTCCTCGATGGAGCGGAACTCGTGCGGCCCATGTTCGCGCGGCACGGTGATCTTCGGGTGGCTGCCGTCGAAACTGTCGAAGAAGTTGATGTATTCGAACTTGTTGATCCAGCGTCCCAGGCCAAGGATGTTGTAGGGCGTTGGCGACAGGAAGGTGATGGGCGTCTGGTTCTGCCGGAAGAAGGCATAGATATCGGTGAGGCTCTTCAGCTTCGGTCTGGTGGTTTTGCCCCTGGCCATCGACGATGTCTCCCCCCTCTGACGCTTGTCGCGTTCTCAAGGGCTTCAATCTAGGACAGGTTCGGCGGAAAAGGAAAGCGCCGTCTGGCGCTTAGCGGACGTGCTCGGTGAGCTGGCTGCGGTCGAGCAGCTTGACGAACTCGATGGCGATGCCATTGTCGAGGTAGCGGACCACGCGTCCGCGCATCTTGCCGAGCAGGATGTTGGTGCCGAGGCTCGGCATCACCTCGACCTTGATGGCGGCGCCCGACAGCGAAATGTCGATCACCTCGCAGGCATATTCGCGGCCATCCGGCATGGTGATCTGGGACGACTTGTTGGCAGGCTCGAAACGGGTATGGCGGCGATCCTCTGCGGTCGCGCCCTTCTGCTTGTCGATGAAGAAGCGGAGGCGCGACTCGAAGCGGTCGCGGCGGGCGCCCGTGAGCGAAAAATTGACCCGGAAGCCACCCTCGATGGGGTTGGCGGAGGTTGCCTCGACACGCCCCACCTCTTCGAGATAGGCGACGATGGGCTGTCCCCTGGCCGGCACCGTCGTGGTGATGAAATTGGCGCCTTCCAGGCTGATGTCCTGGACCTGGCAGGGATGCTCGCTCATGTCGGGCAACATGAAACGGCCAAAGAGAGTCTGCTGCGCAAGGCCCGGAATGGTCTTGCCAGTCTGCTCGGTTCGCTGTGCCGCCGCGCTCACGCCTGCTGCCCTCTCCACGTCTGAAGAGTTAACCTAGCGTCTGGCCCGTAAAAGAGGAGTTAATTTGAAGGGCTGCGACCACCCGGAATGACATGGAAATTTCGGATCGGGGCCTCGGGGGCAATCTGGGTCTGCGCCAGCAGCTGGTCCCCCGGGAGATGTTCGGTCCAGATCGATCGGGCGCCGGACATCTCGATCCGGTCGATGCTGGCGTAGCCGAGCAGGTCGGGGTCCCGGAATGGAAAGACGCCGCCAAAGACATGGATGCTCGTCCCATCGGCGGCCACGAGTGGCAGCCCGACCAGTTCGGCGCCCAGCATCTGGTGCAGGTCGGTCTGCAGGCGAAACCGGATGAGGCAGGGCTGCAGCCCGCGGATCACGCCGCCCAAATAGCGCGACGCCACGTCGGTGTCGAAGCCATCCCACTGGGCCAGCAGGTTCTCGCCGGTCACCTCACGCTTGAGGAGGCGGCAGATGCCGGTTCCCGCCAGGCGCCAGCGGTAGAGCCCGGCGCGCTGGTCGAAGGTCGCGATGAACAGATTGGGCACAAGGGTGCGGATGCGGCCGAGGTCCAGCTGGTCCCGGCGCGGGGCTGACTGCTCCGCCCGAATCTGTTCCCAGAAGCGAAACAGGCTGCGGCTCGAGGGGTGCAGAACCTGAGTTTCGTCTTGGCTTACATCGTTGTTTTCGTTAACCAACATCTAATGTCCTTGCTGGCGCCTCGGCGCCTTGCGTGTCCCATTCGGAAACGGGATGAGTCAGCGGGTGCAGCCTTCGTGCCAAGTGGAGCTTCTGATGTCTGAATCCCCGGCCACCGCCACCCGATGGAAGACAGGCAACGAACCGGTCTTCAACGCGCCCGTGATCGTCATGGCGACCATCGCGGTGCTGGCTGCCATTCACCTGGCCCTCTGGTTCGCCGGCGACAGCATCCGGGTCTGGTTCTTCTATGCCTTCGCCTTCATCCCGGCCCGTTTCTCGGGCGCCTATCCGATGATTCCGGGCTCGCAATACTGGAGCTTCCTCACCTACGCCTTCCTCCATGCCGACTGGATGCACCTGTTCTTCAACTGCCTGTGGCTGCTCGTGTTCGGAACGCCGGTTGCCCGCTACCTGGGGACTGGCGGCTATCTGGTGCTGTCGGCCATTGCCGCCGTGTCCGGCGCCCTGGCCAGCCTGATCCTCTACGGAACCGCCGAGGTCATCATCGTTGGCGCTTCCGGAGTCGTGTCCGGATTGTTGGGCGGCGCCATGCCGCTGATGATGGCCAGGCGCACGCCGGCAGGACGGATTCCCCTCAGCCTGCCCGAATTGCTGAGCAACGGGCGGGCGCTGACCTTCATGGCGGTGTGGCTGGCCATCACCATCTTCTCGGGCGCCGCCGGGTGGACCGGGCAGGGCTTTCTGCAGCAGGGCGGCATCGCCTGGGAGGCACATGTGGGTGGCTTCATCGGTGGAATCGCCGCCTTCTACTTGATCCTGGCCTGGCGGATGCGTCGCGCTTGATCCTGTGTTAGCATTCCTGCACGTTTAGGGAGGAAGCAGGCGATGGCAGTTGCTCACATCCTGAAACACAAGGGCAGCGCGGTTCACACCGTCAGTCCGGCCGACAGCGTCAAGGCTGTCGTCGCAGCCCTCGACCAGCACCGCATCGGTGCTGTTGTCGTCACCGATGCCCAGGGAGGGCTGGTGGGGATCGTCTCGGAACGCGATGTCGTGCGCGCCATGGCGCGGCTCGGGGCCGATGTGCTGCGGCAGCCGGTGTCCGAAATCATGACCGCGCGGGTCCGCACCTGCGGCCTGCATGATACCGAGGCCGAGCTGATGAGCCTGATGACGGAACACCGCATCCGGCATCTTCCCGTCGTGGCGAATGGCAAGCTCGCCGGCATGATATCGATCGGCGACGTCGTGAAGCTCCGCATGGAGACCATGGAGCGCGAGGCCGAAGAGCTGAAAACCTACATCGCCTCTGCCGGCTAGACCGGTCAATCGTAGGTCAGGTCGCGCGCCTTGCCGCGGAAGATACGATAGGCGACGACCGTGTAGACCAGGAGCAGCGGCATGACGACCGCGGCTCCGGCGAGGATGATCATCAGGGATTCGGGTGCGGCGGCCGAGTCGACGATGGTCATGCGCTCGGGGACGATGAACGGATAGAAGCTGTAGGCGAGGCCCAGGAAGCAGAGGGTGAAGATCGCCACGGTGATGGCGAAGGGCGCCCAGCAGAGGCGGTCACCGGGCAGCGGAAGCTGGCGGAGCATCCGTTCCAGGATCAGGACCAGCACGCCCGTGATCAGCGGGATCGGCGCTAGCACCAGGACATTGGGCAGCGAGAACCACTTGTCGAAGATGCGCGTGCTCACCAGCGGCGTGGTGATCGAGATCAGGATGATGCCCAGGACCATGCCCCACGAGGCCATCTGCGCCCAGTCCACGGCACGCCGCTGCAACGCGCCATCGGCCTTCATGATCAGCCAGCTCGCGCCAACCAGGGCATAGCCGGCGACGATGCAGGCGCCGACGAAGAGCGCGAACATGAAGGCTGTCCAGCCCTCGGCGAAGCCCAGGATGTAGTCGCCCAGCATGAAGCCCTGGGCCCAGGCTGCGATGAGAGAGCCCGCGAAGAAGGTGTGGTTCCACAGGTGTTTCTGGTTGCTGTGGGCCTTGGCACGGAAGTCGAAGGCGACGCCGCGCATGATCAGCCCGAGCAGCATGATCGCGACCGGAAGGTAGAGATTGGTCAGGATGACTCCGTGGGCCGCCGGGAAGGCCACGAGGAGCAGACCGACTCCCAGCACAAGCCAGGTCTCGTTGGCGTCCCAGAAGGGACCGATGGAGGCAATCATGCGGTCCTGTTCCGCGTCATCGGTCAGGGGCATGAGAATGCCCACGCCCAGGTCGTAGCCATCGAGCACGGCGTAGATCAGCATGGCCAGTCCCATGAGAGCCGCGAAGGTGAGCGGCAGCCAGTGCCCGTTGGCAAGGATGTCCGTCATCGCGCTCACTCGGCTGCCGCGAGGCCGGGCCGGCCCAGGACGTCGGGCGGCGTCGTGACCGCGCTGCTGGCCGCCTTGCGCGCCATGTAGAACACCGTCTGGACGAAGGCCGTGAGCAGTACTGCGTAGACGAGCAGATACATGGTGAGACTTGTGCCGATCATCGGGGCCGGTACATTCGACGCGGCCTGCTTGACGGTCAAGACGCCCTGGACCAGCCAGGGCTGCCGGCCGATCTCGGTCACATACCAGCCGGCAACCGTCGCGATCCAGCCGATGAAGGTGGCGGCCACGAAGACGCGCGCCAGCCATGGGTTCATGCCCCGGCGATGAAGCAGAATGCTGCCTGTCCAGGAGAGCAGCAGCATCAGCACGCCTGTCCCGACCATCACGCGAAAGGCCCAGAAGACCGGCGCGACCGGCGGATGATTGTCGCCGAAGGAGTCCAGGCCCTTCACCTCGCCCTTGAGTTCGTGCGTGAGGATGAGGCTTGCGATGTCGGGAATCTCGATTGCGTAGTCGTTGGTCCGGGTCTCGGCATTGGGCCAGGCGAAGAGGACCAGCGGTGCCCCGCTGCGGGTCTCCCAGAGACCCTCCATGGCCGCGACCTTCTGCGGCTGGTACTTCAGGGTGTTCAGTCCGTGCTGGTCGCCGACGAAGATCTGCAGCGGAATGAGGATGGCCGCGAGATAGATACCCGTCTTGAGGGCGGACAGCACCGCGGGCCTGCGATCATTGCGGAGCCACCGATAGGCCGATACGCCGGCAACGAGGAACGCAGCGGTCAGTCCGGACGCCAGCAGCATGTGCGTGAGCCTGTAGGGCAGGGAGGGATTGAAGAGGATTGCCATCCAGTCGGTCGCGTGGGCCACGCCGTCACGCATCTCGAAGCCGGCGGGCGTGTGCATCCAGCTGTTCAGAACGAGGATCCAGAAGGCTGACAGCGTCGTGCCGACCGCGACAAGCAGCCCCGCGAGGGTATGGAGCCAGCCCGGAACCCGGCGGAAGCCGAACAGCATCACGCCCAAGAAGGTTGCCTCGAGGAAGAAGGCGGTCAGTACCTCATAGGCCAGCAGCGGCCCCGCGATGTTGCCGACGGTGTTCATGAAGCCCGGCCAGTTGGTGCCGAACTGGAACGACATGGTGATGCCGCTGACGACGCCCAGGGCAAAGCAGAGGGCGAAGACCTTGGTGAAGAAGAAGTAGGAGTCCATCCACTTCATGTCGCGCGTGACATGGTAGCGGAACTTGAAGAAGACCAGGATCCATCCCAGCGCAATGGTGATGCTGGGAAACAGGATATGGAAGGTGATGTTGGCGGCGAACTGAATCCGTCCGAGGAGAATGGGGTCGAGATCCGTCATGGGCTCATTCTTGATCCTGATGAGGCACTTCCGGGAATACGCAGCAGACGACGTGTCGGGTTGCGGCCAGCCGCCGCAGGCACGGAACCCGCGATCAGCTCCGGTAGACCTGTTTCGGGTCGAAAAGCCGTTGCGCGCTGGTCATAACCAGCCGGCCGTCCTCGATCCGGCGATAGAAGCAGCTGCGGCGTCCGGTGTGGCACGCCGCGCCACGCCCCAGCACCCTGACCCTGAGTTGAATCACGTCCTGATCGCAGTCGGTCAGGGCCTCCTCGACCTGCAGCACCTCGCCCGAGGTCTCGCCCTTCTTCCATAGCGATTTCCTGGACCGGCTCCAGAAATGGGCGAGGCCGGTTTCCAGCGTCAGCCGCAGGGCCTCGGCATTCATGTGCGCGAACATCAATACCGTGTTGTCGACGGCATCTGAGACGATGACCGGGATGAGCCCGTCACGATCATACCTCGGCTGAAACGCCAGCGTCTCATCGAGGGCGCCGGACATCAGAGCGAGAAGCCCCCCGACGGCGCCCGGACCATCTCCATGAAACGCGCCTGCAGTGCCGGGCTGGTCTTGAACTCACCGGTGAACTGCGTGGTGATCGTGGCAACGTTGCGCTTGCCGATGCCCCTCATGGACATGCAGGTGTGCACGGCCTCGATCAGCACGGCGACGCCCCGTGGCTGCAGCGACGCCATGATGGCGTTGGCGATCTGCGCGGTCATCGTCTCCTGCGTCTGCAGGCGGCGCGCGTAGATCTCCACCACGCGGGCCAGCTTCGAAATGCCGACGACGGCCTTGGTTGGCAGATAGGCGACATGAGCCCGGCCGACGAAGGGCGCGATGTGATGTTCGCAATGCGAGTTGAACTCGATGTCGCGCAGCATGACCACGTCATCGTAGCCCGCGACGTCGTCGAAGGTGCGCGACAGGGCTTCGGCCGGATCGTCCTCATAGCCGCTGAAGTACTCCCGGAATGCCTTGGCAACACGCTTCGGCGTATCGCGCAGGCCTTCACGGTCCGGGTCATCGCCGGCCCAGGCGAGCAGGGTGCGGACAGCCGCCTCGGCCTCTTCCTGGCTGGGGCGCTTCACCGCCTTCAGCGGGATCTTCTTGATGATTGCGTCCATCGTCCTGACTTCAACTCTCCAGCATAAGGCAGGCTAGCCCGCGGCGGCGCGCCGATCTGCCATCTGCCCTTGTCATGGTAAAGACCTTGCGGTCGTGGGTTTCCGGACCCCATATCACGGGCGGTCCCCCGGTGGCAAACCGGGAAAGGCAAGGCTTGCCGCCGCCGCCCAAGGGATTAGGATATCGGAATGATCGACGACATTTACAACCGCCGGATCCTCGGGTTTGCCGCCGATATCCCGCACCTGCGCCGGCTGGCTTCGCCCGACGCCACCGCCGTCGCGCACTCGCGGCTCTGCGGTTCCAAGGTGACGGTGGACCTGAAGGTGGAGGACGGGGTCGTCACCGACTTCGGGCATGAGGTGAAGGCCTGTGCCCTGGGCCAGGCTTCATCCTCGATCATGGCGCGGCATGTGGTCGGATCGACGGCTGCGGAACTCCGGGACCTGCGCGACCAGATGTACCGCATGCTGAAGGACAACGGCCCGGCTCCGACCGGCAAATGGGCTGACCTCGAGGCCCTGATTCCTGTGCGGGATTTCAAGGCGCGGCACGCGTCCACGCTACTCACCTTCGACGCCGTGGTCGATGCGCTGGATCAGATCGAGGCAAGGCACAGGGAGCCTGTCCATGGCTGATCGGGACCGGCCTGCCATTCGCGCGCTGGACCTGCCGGCGCGAACCACCTCCATCTATCCGCCGGCCTTCGTCAAGCCGCTGGAAGGCCGGGCCAAGCGGGCGCTCGGCGATGCCTTCGGGCTGACCCAGTTCGGCGTGAACTACACCACGCTTGCGCCGGGAGCTGCCTCGGCCGAACGGCACTGGCATGCCATCGAGGACGAATTCGTCTTCGTCCTGGAAGGCGAGGTTACGCTGGTGGATGACACGGGCGAGACGCTACTCACGCCTGGCATGTGCGCGGGGTTCCGGTCCGGCGTGGCCAATGCGCACAAGCTGGTGAACCGGAGCGGCGCGCCCGCTGCCTATCTGGAAGTCGGAACGCGCTCGGCAACCGAGTCGGTCGACTATCCCGATGTCGACATGAAAGCCACCAAGACGGGTGGCAAGTTCACCTTCACCCACAAGGATGGCACGCCCTATTGAAGACGTTGCTGCTTGGGTTGATCCGCCTGTACCAGCTGACGCTATCGGCGCTGATCGGCCGTCGCTGCCGCTACCTTCCGACCTGCTCGGACTACGCCAGCGAGGCCATCCGCAGGCATGGTGCCGGACGCGGCACGATGCTTGCCTTCGCCCGGGTCTGCCGTTGCCATCCCTGGGGCCAGTCGGGATTCGACCCGGTGCCGCAGGTCTATGAAGGACCGGTCTGGCGCATGAAGACAGGGGCCGACGCCGGCCCCTGATGTGATGCCATGGCGCAGGTGTGGCTTAGAGGCCGAACCGGTAGCTCAGCGACATGCGGACCGTCTGGAAGTCGTTGTAGCTCATGCTGAGATCGCCCCCTTGCCCCGTGATGGGATTGGAGAGGCTGTGATCCGTGTCGCCTAGGTCGACATAGAGATATTCCAGTCCGACCGAGAAATTGTCCGTGACGGCGTATTCGATGCCGCCGCCGACCGTCCAGCCATAGGCCCAGTCCTTGTCGCTGTCGTCAACCGATGGATTCGATCCTACGAGGCCACCGAATTCCATCTGGGCAGCGGCAAAGCCGCCCGTCACGTAGAGCAGCGTGTTGTCGGGGCCCCAGCCAGCCCGCACGCGGGCGGTGGTCAGATAGTTCATGTCGAGATAGGTTGCCTCCACGGGATCGACGTTGTCGGCAATATCGCCGATGCCCCACATCCAGTCGCCGACGACACCCACGGCCCAGCCACCTTCGCCATAGTAGTCCCAACCGGCGCGCACGCCGAGGCCCCAGTTGGTGCCGCTCATCTCGGGGTCGGCACCATAGTCGTAGTCGCCGTCCACCGCATTGAATCCGCCGATGACGCCGAGCGACACGATGCTGGGGCGAACTGGCGGCAGGTCCACGTCGGCAGCATAGGCCGGCACGAAGGGCACCAGGATGGTGGTGGCGATTGCCAGTCGGATCAAGAACGCGTTCATCGGTACCCCATGATGTTAACAACCAGATGGGCGCGATGATGAAGCGTTAAGGTTAATGGCAGGTTAGTGCGTGAAGACGCGACGCCACAAGGAGCGCACCTCGGCCAGGCGCAGCGCACAAGGCAGCGTTGGGCTGGGACTCGCCAGGTTGATCTAGAATTTCCAGTTCAGGGTCGCGCGAACCAGACTGAAGCTCGTGTCAGCCGACGTGCGGGCATCCAGACCGGGATCGATGTTCGCATTGATGACCGGTCCGGACAGCGATTCCGATCCCAGGTTCACGTAAAGATATTCGACGCCGAGGACCACGGAGTCATGCACTGCATATTCGGCGCCGGCGCCGACGGTCCAGCCAAAGTCATTGCCTGAATCGCTGAAGTGGAAAGTGCTTCCATCAGTGGCGAGTGTGCCCTTCGCGTCGAAATCGGTGTGTGCCCAGGCAAGGCCTCCGGTTCCATAGAACTGGATACGGTCGAAGGCATAGCCCATGCGGCCGCGCAGCGTGCCGAAGTAGTCGACGCTGCCGCTGCCGGTGTACTTCCCTTCGATCAACGGATTGTCGTCCGGCACGTCGGTCGAGAAGGAATCATCCATGCCGCCAAACTGGAGGTCGCCGACCACGCCGAGCACGATGTTGTCGATCTGGTAGTTGTAGCCAATCTGCGCACCGCCGACGATGCCGCTCAGGTTGATGTCGCCGAGATCAGCATCGCTGACAGACAGTCCCGAGCCCTTGGTGGAAAAGGTAATGCCGATCTTGTCGTCGCTGTCGAAGGCGTAGCCGCCATTCACGCCCAGGAACACGCCGCTCCAGTCATAGGGCTTCGGCTCCGACAAATCGGCAGCCTTGGCACTCGTGACGAGCATGGCGACCATGGCACAACTGGCCAATACAACGCGATGCATACTGTGACCCCTCACACTAACATGCTGATATCATAGCATCAGCCGTCCCTTATGCGTAATTAACAAACGTCAACTTCGTGTCGATTTCATGGACAGGGAAAATTTTTCAGAAAACAGGGCATAATCGTTTATTATCAACTGGTTATATAGGTCTCCTGTGATTGCGTCTTGACCGGAAGCCCGTCGTTTCGTAAATCCCGAGTCGTTTCGTTAACTAATTGATTTGCTTACCCGCATTTGTCCGCGGGAGTGAGCAGGAGGCAGCATGATCACCTTGACGTTCCCCGATGGCGCCAAGCGCCAGGCCGAAGCCGGGGTTTCCGCCGCCCAGATTGCGGGCTCCATTTCCAAGTCGCTGGAGAAAAAGGCCGTCGCGGCGGTCGTCAATGGCGCGTTGGTGGATCTGGCTGATCCCATCGCCGCCGATGCGACCTTGCGGATCGTGACCCGGGACGACCCCGAGGCGCTGGAACTGATCCGGCACGATTGCGCCCATGTGCTCGCGGAAGCCGTGCAGGAACTCTTTCCCGGCACCCAGGTCACCATCGGGCCAGTCATCGAGAACGGCTTCTACTATGACTTCTTCCGCAACGAACCTTTCACGACGGAGGATTTCGCGGCGATCGAGAAGAAGATGCGCGAGATCATCGCGCGCGACAAGCCTTTCACCAAGTCGCTGAAGTCGCGTGACGAGGCGAGGGAGTTCTTCCGCCGGAAGGGCGAGTTGTTCAAGGTCGAGCTCGTCGACGCGATCCCCGAAGGCCAGGACATCAAGTTCTACGATCAAGGTGGCTGGATCGATCTCTGCCGCGGTCCGCACATGACCTCGACCGGCAAGATCGGAAACGCCTTCAAGCTGATGAAGGTCGCGGGCGCTTATTGGCGCGGCGACTCGCGCAATCCGATGCTGACCCGCATCTATGGAACGGCCTGGGCCAGCGACAAGGATCTCCAGGCCTATCTCACGGCGCTGGAAGAGGCGGAGAAGCGCGATCACCGAAAGCTCGGTCGCGAGATGGACCTGTTCCATTTCCAGGAGGAAGGGCCGGGCGTGGTGTTCTGGCATGCCAAGGGCTGGACCATGTTCCAGCAGCTCATCGCCTACATGCGCCGCCGCCTCGCCAGACTCGACTACCAGGAGGTCAATGCGCCCCAGCTTCTCGACAAGTCGCTTTGGGAGACCTCCGGCCACTGGGGCTGGTATCGCGAGGCCATGTTCGCGGCGACCTCTGCTGGCGACACGACCGATGACGATCAGGTCTTCGCCATCAAGCCGATGAACTGTCCGGGTCATGTGCAGATCTTCAAGCACGGGCTGCGGTCTTACCGCGAGCTGCCGCTGCGCCTCGCGGAATTCGGCAGCGTGCATCGCTACGAGCCCTCGGGCGCGCTGCACGGGTTGATGCGCGTGCGCGGCTTTACCCAGGACGACGCGCATATCTTCTGCACCGAAGAGCAGATGGCCGACGAGTGCCTCAAGATCAACGACCTGATCCTCTCGACCTACAAGGACTTCGGCTTCGACCAGATCGTGGTCAAGCTGTCGACACGCCCTGAGAAGCGCGTCGGCTCCGATGCCGCCTGGGACCGCGCCGAGGACATCATGTCGAAGGTGCTCAGACAGATTGCCGACGACTCGGGCGGCGCCATCAAGACCGCCGTCAATCCGGGCGAGGGCGCCTTCTATGGCCCCAAGTTCGAATACGTGCTGCGCGATGCCATTGGCCGCGACTGGCAGTGCGGCACCACGCAGGTGGACTTCAACCTGCCGGAACGATTCGGTGCCTTCTACATCGGTGCCGACGGCGAGAAGAAGGTTCCGGTGATGATCCACCGCGCCATCTGCGGCTCGATGGAGCGTTTCCTCGGAATCCTCATCGAACATTTCGCCGGCCATTTCCCGTTGTGGCTCGCGCCGTTGCAGGTGATGGTGGCGACCATCACCTCCGAGGGCGATTCCTACGCCACCGAGGTGCGCGATGCGCTGCGCCGCGCCGGCCTTCGGGCGGAGGCGGATCTGCGCAACGAGAAGATCAACTACAAGGTCCGCGAACATTCGGTGCAGAAGGTTCCGGTCATCCTCGTGGTGGGCAAGCGCGAAATGGACGAGCGGGCGGTCAGCATGCGTCGCCTGGGATCGCAGAACCAGACGGGCATGAGCCTCGATGTGGCCCTTGCAGCACTGGTCGAGGAAGCGACGCCGCCGGACCTGCGCCGCGCCTGATCGCGCGAAACGCTCTGAACCGCAGCAGCGATGGTCCCGTATTGGGGCCATGAAAGCTCCGGTCATCATCGTTGGCGGCGCCGGCGGCATTGGATCCCAGCTGGCGCGCCGCCTTGCGTCGGGCAGACAGCCCCTTCACCTGGTCGGCCGCGACCGAGAACGACTTGCCGCGCTGGCGGCAGAGACGGACGCAAGCTTCGCGGTGGCCGACGTGCTCGACCGCGAGGCGCTGCACCAGGCGATTGCCGCCGCGGGCGACATGGTTGCCGGGCTGGCCTATGCGGTCGGTTCGATCACGCTGAAGCCGGTGTCACGGGTGACCGAGGCGGACGCGGAGCGCGACTTCCGGCTCAACGCCCTCGGCGCATTCCATGCGGTTCAATCGGCGCTGCCGGCGCTGCGGCAGGGCGACGGATCTTGCGCGATCGTGCTGTTTTCCAGCATCGCCGTGGCCCAGGGCTTTGCCGCCCATGCCTCGATTGCCATGGCGAAAGGGGCTGTCGAAGGGCTGGCGCTGGCACTTGCCGCGGAGCTTGCGCCAAGGATCAGGGTCAACTGCATTGCGCCATCGCTCACCCGAACGCCCCTTGCCGCTGGGCTGACGGGCAATCCGCAAATGGCCACTGCCATCGCGGCGCTGCATCCACTGCAGCGGCTCGGCGAAGCCGATGATGCGGCAGCGCTCGCCGCCTTCCTGCTTGGCACCGACTCCAGCTGGATCACCGGACAGGTCATCGGCGTCGATGGCGGCCGCTCGACACTGCGGACCAAGGGCTGAGCGATGTCCGCAGGCAATGGCGAAAGATGAAGACCCTCAGGCCGGTGCTTGGCGACCAGCTCACCCACGGCCTGGCAAGCCTGGCGGACCTCGATCCCGCGCATGACGTGGTGCTGATGATGGAAGTGATGGAGGAAGCGACCCACGTTCCCCATCACAAGCAGAAGATCGTGCTGATCCTGTCGGCGATGCGTCATTTCGCGGCCGAACTGCGGAGCCGGGGCATTGCCGTGGACTATGTCGCGCTCGACGATCCGGGGAACGGCGGCAGCTTCACGTCCGAGGTCCAGCGCGCGGTTGGGCGGCACCGGCCGGACCGCATCGTCGCAACAGAGCCTGGCGAGTGGCGGGTGCGGGAGATGATGGCGCAATGGCAGACGGTGACCGGCCTGCCGGTGGAAATCCGCGACGATGACCGCTTCCTGTGCCGACTCGATCGGTTCGCCAGCTGGGCGAGGGGGCGCAGGCAGCTCCGCATGGAGTACTTCTACCGCGAGATGCGCCGCAGCACCGGCTTCCTGATGGAGGGTGACGCGCCCTGCGGCGGCGTCTGGAATTTCGATCACGACAATCGGAAGCCGCTCGATCGTGCGGCCCGGCCGCCGCGCCGCCTTCGCTTCGAGCCGGATGCCGAAACATGCCGGGTGATCGATCTGGTGGCGCGGCGGTTCGGCGCGCATTTCGGCGAGCTTGAGGAGTTCGGCTGGGCTGTCACCCGAAAGGATGCGCTGACCGCACTCGATCATTTCATCGTGGATTGTCTGCCGCACTTCGGCGATGTCCAGGACGCGATGAAGCAGGGCAACGGCTTCCTCTATCACGCGGTGATCTCGCCCTATCTCAACATCGGACTCCTGACCCCGCGCGAGATCTGCGCGGCTGCGGAGGCTGCCTGGAAGAATGGCAGGGCGCCGCTCAATGCGGTCGAAGGATTCGTCCGGCAAATTCTCGGCTGGCGCGAGTATGTGCGCGGCCTCTATTGGCTGAAGATGCCGCACTACGCGGCGGGCAACGCGCTCAAGGCGGAACGCCCGCTGCCCCGCTTCTACTGGACGGGCGAGACCGACATGAACTGCCTGGCACAGGTGATCGGCGAGACTCGCCTGCATGCCTATGCCCACCATATCCAGCGCCTGATGGTGACTGGCAACTTCGCGCTGCTGGCGGGACTGTCGCCGCCCGCGGTCGAGGAATGGTACCTGCTGGTCTATGCCGACGCCTTCGAATGGGTGGAACTGCCGAACACGCACGGCATGGCGCTCTTCGCCGATGGCGGCGTGATGGCCTCGAAACCCTATGCCGCATCGGGGGCCTATATCGACCGCATGTCCGATTACTGCGCCAGCTGCGCCTTCGATCCGAAGCTGAAGTCTGGACCGAAAGCCTGTCCTTTCAATTATTTGTATTGGGATTTTCTGATCCGGAATGAAGTGGCTCTCGGTGCGAATCCGCGGCTCGCCATGCCCTATCGCACGCTGGCGCGGATGGGCATGGAAAGACGCGCCGAGATTCGCCGCGAGGCTACCGCGTTTCTCGACGGGCTCGACCGCGACGGCCCCCGGCCCCAGCAGATCGAGCTTGAATTGTAATCTTGTCCGATACATATCAGGGCCCGAAAGCGAGGCCACCTTGGAAATCGGACTTTACACCTTCGCAGACGTGGCCCCGGACGGTTCGCACCCGCAACGCCTCCAGCAGCTGGTGGAAGAGATCGAACTTGCCGATCAGGTGGGGCTCGACGTCTTCGGCGT
>JAXMCU010000014.1:0-98759 GCA_046349195.1 Hyphomicrobiales bacterium | reverse complement strand
ACCACGGGAACCAAGGCGCTGTGGCCGGCGGCCGGCATCTTCGACTACCTGAACCTCCGCACCAATGGCTATGAGTTCCACATGGATCTTGCCAACGGCAAGATCCCCTGGACTGACCCGCGGGTGAAGGCGACCTTCGCGGAATGGGCCAAGATCGCGCCCTACACCACGGCCAATCACGCGGCCATCGACTGGCAGGATGCCGCCGCGCTGCTGTCGCAGGGCAAGGCCGCCCACTACGTCATGGGCAACTTCGCCGTGCCGACCTTCAAGGACGGCGGCATGACGAACGAGACGCTCGGTTTCATGGTGTTCCCGGAAATCACGCCCGGAATCCCACGCGCCGAGGAGGCCCCGACCGACACGTTCCACATCCCGTCGGGCGCCAAGAACAAGGACGATGCCAAGAAGTTCCTCGCCTATCTCGGCTCGCCCGATGCCCAGACCAAGATGAATGCGACGCTGAACCAGCTTCCTGTCAACAACAAGTCGACGGTTGGCGACGATCCGTTCATCAAGGCCGGCTTCGAAATGTTGTCCAGCGCCTATGCCCTGGCCCAGTTCTTCGACCGCGATGCGCCAGCCGAGATGGCCAAGGCCGGCATGGAAGGCTTCCAGGAATTCATGGTGAAGCCCGAGAACGTCGACGCCATCCTGGAGCGCCTCGAGAAGGTGCGCCAGAAGGTCTACAAGTAACCTCCCCACTGGGCCGGGTGCCGACAGGCATCCGGCCACTTTCCATCGCCGTCCGACGGGTCACATGGGGATGCGAAGATGAGCACGAGGCAAGGATCGCGACTGAACCAGCGCAGCCTGGCGCCCTGGCTTTTCCTGGCGCCGGGCATGCTGATGTTCCTGATCTATGTGATCATCCCCATCTTCCAGTCGATCCGGATCAGCTTCTACGACTGGGACGGGCTTGGCCCGATGACCTGGGTCGGCCTCGAGAACTACGTGGACCTGCTTGACGACGACTCCTTCTATACGTCGCTCAAGAACAACATCATCTGGCTGGTGCTCTATTTACTGGCGATTCCAGCAGGGCTAGCCGTTGCCCTGTTCCTGAACCAGACGGTTGCCGGCATCCGCCTGTACAAATCCCTCTT
Source organism: Hyphomicrobiales bacterium (assembly GCA_046349195.1). Classification (GTDB taxonomy): domain Bacteria; phylum Pseudomonadota; class Alphaproteobacteria; order Rhizobiales; family Aestuariivirgaceae; genus Aestuariivirga. The sequence continues at coordinate 97,653 of JAXMCU010000014.1, read as the reverse complement.
CTTCTTTCCGTTCGTCATCAGCCAGGTGGTGGTCGGCCTGATCTTCTCCTGGTTCTATGCGCCCGACTTCGGGCTCCTGCCGAAGATCATCGGCTTCTTCACGGGAACCGAAGTGGCCATTCTCGCGGACGAGCGCTATGCCACCTATGGGGTGATCGCCGCGGGCCTGTGGCCGCAGATCGCCTATTGCATGATCCTCTACCTCACCGGTCTCAACAACATCAATCCGGAACAGGTGGAGGCGGCCCGCATGGACAATGCCAAGGGCTGGTCCATGCTGTGGCACATCATCATTCCCCAGCTGCGCCCGGCCACCTTCATCGCCATGGTGGTGACCATCATCGGCGCGCTCCGGTCCTTCGATCTCATCTCCATCATGACGGTGGGCGGGCCATATGGATCAACCCGCGTCCTGTCCTACTTCATGTACGAGCAGGCGCTTTCGGAATATGGCGTCGCCATGGGCTATGGGGCGGCCATAGCCGTAGTGCTCTTCGCCATCATGCTGATCTTCATCACCATCTTCATCGTCCGCATGCTGTCGCAGGAGAGGAACGGCTGATGTTTCCGACCCCGGTCGCCCGGACCAGCCCCTGGGTGCAGCGCAGCTACAAGATCCTGCTGCCGATTGCCCTTGCCATCTGGCTTCTGCCCCTGATCGGAATCGCGGTCACTTCCATCCGCCCGTCCTCCGATCTGGCCTCGGGGAACTATTTCGGCTGGCCCTCGGGCTTCGCCTTCGTCGAGAACTACACGGCGGTCTTCAGGAACAGCAACATCGGCTTCTACATCCTCAATTCCTTCAAGATCACCATTCCGACCGTGATCGGCGCGGTCGCGCTCTCCTGTCTCACCGGCTACGCGCTGGCCGTCTACAAGTTCCGCGCCAACCTGCTGGTCTTCTTCATGTTCGTCGCCGGCAATTTCGTGCCGTTCCAGATCCTGGCGATCCCTGTGCGCGACCTGACGCTGAAGCTCGGCATGTACAACACCAGCATGGGCCTCATCATGTTCCATGTCGCCTTCCAGACCGGCTTCTGCACGCTGTTCATGAGGAACTTCATCAAGGGCCTGCCCTTCGCGCTCATCGAATCCGCGCGGGTGGAGGGCGTCAGCGAATGGAAGATCTTCTGGCACATCGTGATGCCGCTGATGCGGCCGGCGATTGCCGCGCTCTCCGTCCTGATCTTCACCTTCATCTGGAACGACTACTTCTGGGCCACGGTCATGGCGCAGTCGGCCGACGTGCGGCCGGTCACGGCCGGCATGAACGAACTCAAGGGCCAGTGGAAGGTCGCCTGGGAACTGATCGCCGCGGCCTCGATCATCGCCGCCCTGCCGCCGGTGGCCATGTTCTTCCTGATGCAGAAGCACTTCATCGCGGGCCTCACGCTTGGCGCCACCAAGGGATAGATCATGGCAACAGTCACGCTTCGCAATGCCCGCAAGTCCTTCGGCGACGTCCACATCATCAAGGGCATCGACCTGGACATCGCCGACGGCGAGTTCTGCGTCTTCGTCGGACCATCCGGCTGCGGCAAGTCCACGCTGCTGCGGATGATCGCCGGCCTGGAGGACATGACATCCGGCTCGCTGCAGATCGGCGGCCGCGAGATGGCCCGGGTGGAGCCCGCCGAACGCGGCGTGGCGATGGTGTTCCAGTCCTACGCGCTCTATCCGCACATGACGGTGCGGGACAACATCGGTTTCGGCCTGCGCATGACCGGGCACGACCGCGCCGACATCGAGCGCCGCACGACGCGCGCCGCCGACATGCTGCAACTGGGTCCGCTGCTGGACCGCAAGCCCTCGCAGCTTTCGGGCGGCCAGCGCCAGCGCGTGGCGATCGGCCGTGCCATCGTGCGCGAGCCCGACGTGTTCCTGTTCGACGAGCCCCTGTCGAACCTCGACGCCGCCTTGCGGGTGCAGATGCGGATCGAGATCGGCAAATTGCACAACGACCTGAAGTCGACCATGATCTACGTGACCCACGATCAGGTCGAGGCGATGACCATGGCCGACAAGATCGTGGTCCTGAACGGCGGCATCGTGGAACAGGTGGGATCTCCGCTCGAGCTCTACCACCGTCCGCGCAACATCTTCGTGGCAGGCTTCATCGGATCGCCGAAGATGAACTTTCTTCCGGCGAGCGTGGAGTCGGCGAAGGGCAAGTCGCTGACACTTGCCTTGCCGGGTGGCGGCGCGCTCTCGGTTCCGGTCGATGGAGCCGCCCCGGCGGCCGGGACGCGGCTGACGCTTGGATGCAGGCCGGAACATGCCGTCATCGAGACCCGGGCCTCAGCCAAGGCCACGCTCACCGGCAGCATTCGTGTTGCCGAGTATCTCGGCTCGGAGACCATGTTCTACATCACGCTGGCGGACGGCAGCGAATTTGCCGTCAAGGCCGATGGCCTGGCCAAACAGAAGGTCGGCGACAAGGTGGCCGTGACCTTGCCGGCAGAGGCCTGCCATCTCTTCGATGGCCAGTCCCTCGCGATCCGCAACGGCGACCTGACGCGCTGATGCTGGGTGTCTGCTACTATCCGGAACACTGGCCGGAGGCATGGTGGGCCGAGGACGCCCGGCGCATGCGGGAGGCCGGCATCACCTATGTGCGGGTCGGCGAGTTCGCGTGGTCGCGCTACGAACCATCGCGCGGCCATTTCGACTGGGGCTGGCTCGACCGTGCCATCGAGACCCTTGGTACAGCCGGACTGAAGGTCGTGCTCGGCACGCCCACCTGCACGCCGCCGAAGTGGCTGGTCGACGAGTTTCCCGAGATCATTCCCTATGACGAACAGGGCCGGCCTCGCGGTTTCGGGTCGCGCCGGCACTATACATTCTCGTCTCGGGCCTATGTCGCGGAGAGCCGCCGGATCGTGGAAATCCTGGCGCAGCGCTATGGCGAGAATCGCTTTGTGGTCGGCTGGCAGACCGACAATGAATATGGCTGCCACGACACGATCCTGTCCTGGGGCCCCGAGGACCTGAAAGGCTTTCGCGATTGGCTGCGGCGGACGTACCAGTCGCCGGAGCAGCTGAACGAGGCCTGGGGCAATGCCTTCTGGTCAATGGATGTTCAGGACTTCGACCAGGTTGCGCTGCCGGCGCTGGCGGTGACCGAAACCAATCCCGCGGCGCGGCTCGACTTCTGGCGGTTCCACTCCGACCAGGTCGTCGCCTACAACCGCATGCAGTGCGAGATCATCCGGGCCCATTCGCCCGGTCGCTGGATCACCCACAACATGATGGGCTTCTTCAACGACTACGACCACTGGGCGGTTGGACGGGATATCGACGTCGCCTCCTGGGATTCCTATCCCGTCGGCTTCACGGAACGCTTTCCCTTCGGCGAGGCGGAGCATCTGCGCTGGGCCGAGACCGCGCATCCCGACATTGCTCCCTATTTCAACGATCTCTATCGCGCGGTGGGGCGCGGCCGGTTCTGGATCATGGAGCAGCAGCCTGGCCCGGTGAACTGGGCTGACTGGAATCCGGTGCCCAAGCCCGGCATGGTACGGCTCTGGACCTGGGAAGCACTGGCCCACGGGGCCGAGGCGGTGAGCTATTTCCGCTGGCGGCAGGCCGTGTCGGGCCAGGAGCAGATGCATGCCGGGCTCAATCTGCCGGGTCAGCATGAATGGTCGCAGGGCGGACGCGAGGCGAGCCAGGTCGGGACGGAGCTGAAACGGGTCGGACAGCTGCCCGAGACGGTCAGGGCCCCGGTCGCCATGGTCCATGACTACGAGTCTTCGTGGATCACGCGCATCCAGCCGCAGGGGCGGGACTTCGACCATGCGACCCTCATGTTCCGCTGGTACGAGGCGATTCGCAGGCTGGGACTCGATATCGACTTCGTGCCGCCCGGAGGCGATCTCTCTGGCTACAGCCTGGTGCTGGTCCCCATCCTCGCGCATGTGAATGATGCCGCCGAGCGCGCCCTGGCCGCGACCGAGGGCGTGGTGCTCTATGGGCCGCGCACCGGGTCCAAGACCCGCCACTGCGCCATCCCGCCCGGCCTGGCCCCCGGTCCTCTCGCGGCTCTGCTTCGGCTTCGCGTCACGCAGGTGTCGTCGCTGCGCCCCGGACTTTCCGATGATGTGACAGGCGAGGTGACGGGTGCCGTGCTGCGCTGGCGGGAGACCGTGGAGACAAGGGGTGCCCGCGTCCTCGCCAGATTTGGCAATGGCGACCCCGCCCTGCTCGCGGCCGACCGGCATCACTACCTCGGCGGCTGGCCCGATGCGGCGCTGCTGTCCTCGGTCATGCGGCTCATGGCGGCGCGGGCGCGCCTCGCGACCATCGACCTTCCCGAGGGCATAAGGCTGCGGCGGCGGGGCAATCTGCTCTTCGCGTTCAACTACGGAAACGATGCCTGGGCGCTGCCGTGCGAGGGCAGGGTGGTTCTTGGCGACCGCCGGATCGGGCCGCAGGATCTGGCCATCCTGGAACTGCCGTGGGAGGGCGGCGCCTGATGATGGCCTGTCCGGCCCTGGCGCGGCGCCGGTGCGCGCGCCGTCTTGCCAAGCACGGCCTCTGCGCATAGTCTTGCGTGCAGAGAGGCTTCTCAAGACCTCGAGTTTGGCGGCGGGACATGGTGGCGGACATGGGGGGCGCGAAGTGGCCAAGGGCAACCTGGGTTCAAGCGGCGAAGACGCTTCAATCATCCGATCTCGACCGACGCATGGTGCGGTGATCGACCTGCCGCTTGGTGCAGAGCAGAGCGTGGTGCGCCTCGAGCGCTTGTCCCGCGTGATCGAAGAAAAGGTCATTCCCCGCTTGCTCGGCAATCATGCCGACGTGGCCGATGCGGATGAATGCCTGCATCCAGCCCTTGGCGACATCGCCGAGCTTTCGCGCCTCATCGTTGGCCCGGTCACGTCGGGCGCGGTCGACTTCATCCGGGGACTGCGCGAGCGCGGGCTCTCGCTCGATGCGCTGCATGTGGAACTGCTGGAGCCCACGGCGCGATATCTCGGCGAGTTATGGAGCGAGGACAAGATCGACCTTCTCGATGTCACCATCGGCGTGACGCGTCTGCAGAACCTGGTCCACATCTTCGCGGGGCTCGACGAGGTGGCGGCGCTTGACGACAAGCGGCGTGTCCTGATCGCGCCCGCCCCGGGCGAGCAGCACAGTTTTGGCATCGCCATGGTGCAGCGCTTCTTTCATGCCAGCAGCTGGCAGGTCTGCGACGCTCCGGTGGCGGGCATATCCGCGGTCGCGGACGTGGTCGCCGACGACTGGATCGGCGTTGTCGGACTTTCGCTGAGCGTCGACAGGCACCTTGACGGACTTGACGAACTCATCGCCAACATTCGCGCCCTGTCGGTCAATCGCAACATTGCCATCATGGTGGGCGGTCCGGCCTTCGCCGGCAAGCCCGGCCTGGCCGCGGCCATGGGCGCCGACGGGACGGCCGCGAATGCGCCGGCGGCCGTCGTGCTGGCCAAGAAACTCCTGGTGCAACGGCATCTCGCGCTGAACTGAGCGCAGGAGTCGATCTCGACCCGGCTCAGTTGGTCCCGGCGGTCGCGAGGTCGGCGCCGTTGAGATTGATCCGCGTTGCATAGGCCGAGAAGCCCAGCCCCTTGATCGAACCGGTCATGGCCACCGGCAGCCAGAATGGCTGGCCCGAGGCAAGTGGCCCCAGCAGTGCGAAGGAGAGGCCATAGACATCGTCGGGGTCGCCTCGCTCGGCGGCGCGACCGGCAACGGCATGCCAGCGCACCTCGCAGCGCCGCACCGGACCGCGATAGGCCGATTTTCCCGCAAGCTGTGCGGCATCCCGGTCGCTGAAGGTCAGATCGACGACGTCCTGCCCATCGAAGATGCGCTGGGTCGAGGCGCAGGGACTCTTGCCCAAGGTGGTCGCCACCCGCAGGATCGCGGTCACGGGATCGGCCGTCTCGGGGGTCGTCGCCTGCTCGATCTTCGCCTGGACGACGGGGCTGCGATGCGCCGGATGGCTCATGGTCAGCTTGCCCGCGGCCGACCACTGCAGTGCCGCCGGATCGCGCCGGTATTGGGTCAGGCTGAAGCGTGACGGCCGGATCAGGTCATTCTCGATCACGCCGTCGGCCTGGGCCTTGGCATTGTACTCCGAGAAGATGGCGCTGATGCCCCTGGTCCGGACCTCGGCGCTGGCCCGGACATCCGTTGGCGAAAACGCTGCGGCAAAGTCGATGGTGATGGGTGTGATCGGACCCACATCGAGGCGGTAGGATGCGGCCAGAGCCGTGATCGGCTGGGCCTGGGCCCCGCCGGCGATGGAAGCTGACATCATTGCCACGATCGCGGCCTTGCGCAGGTCGAGTCCCATAGACACCTTCTGATTGATGATGGCTGTTCCTAGACGGTGTCTGTGGCTTTTCTATGCGCGGCGGATCAGGGCCGGCGATGCTTCCGGCGGAAGTACCGGATCTTCGCGATCTCGGTTGCGACAACATAGGCCAGCACGATGGCAAGCACCGCCCCCATCTGCCCTGCCGAAAGCGGAACGAAGCCGAAGATGGCGCTCAACCGTCCCAGGAAGGGGATGGCGAGTGCTGCGCCAATGACGGCGATCGTCGACCACAGCAGCAGCGCACTGGCGCGGCTGCGCAGCGCCGGCCCGTGCGTGCGCAACACCAGCACCACCGCAAGTTCGGTTAGCAGCGAGATGAGGAACCATGAGGTCTGGAAGGTCGCGGCGTCGGCATGGAAGACGAGCAACAGCGTGGCAAAGGTCAAGAGATCGAAAAGCGAGCTGATCAGGCCGAAGATGATCATGAACTCGCGGATGCCGCCGATGCTCCAATGCTGCGGCCGGGACACCAGATCGGCATCGACGTTGTCGCTCGAGATCGCGATCGACGGCACGTCTGAGAGGAAGTTGTTGAGCAGGATCTGCTTGGCCGCCAGCGGCAGGAATGGCAGGAGCGGCGTGGCGATGGCCATGCTCACCATGTTGCCGAAATTGGCGCTGGTGGTGATCGAGATGTACTTCAGCGTGTTGGCGAAGGTGCGACGGCCGTCCTCCACGCCGGAACGCAAGACGTCCAGGTCGCGGCTCAGCAGGATGATGTCAGCGCTTTCGCGGGCCACGTCAACGGCATCCTCCACCGAAATGCCGACGTCAGCGGCATGCAGGGCCGGTGCATCGTTGATGCCGTCGCCGAGATAGCCAACCGAATGCCCGGTGCTTTGCAGGGCGCGCACGATCCGCTCCTTCTGTTGCGGATCAATCTCGACGAAGAGGTCGGTACGCGGCGCGAGGTGCCACAGGGCTTCGTCGTGCATGCCGGCCAGCTCTTCGCCGGTCAGGATCGAGCCGGCATCGAGGCCCACGGCCTTCGCCATGTGGGCCGTGACATGGCGATTGTCGCCGCTGATGACGGCGATACGGATGCCAAGCTTCAGGAGATCCTGGATGGTGCGCTGCGCCTCGGCCTTGGGCGGGTCCATGAAGACGAGGAAGCCACGGAAGGTCATGTCGCGCTCGTCGCTGCGGTCATAGTCCGCCTTCCGGTCGATCTCGCGCGTGGCGAGACCAAGCACGCGAAAGCCCTCGGCGCCCTTGGCCGCCACCAGCTGCTCGAGACTGGCGCGGGTCGCGTCGTCGAGCGGAACGGGACTGCCGCCACGGTCGAGTGCCGCGCAGATGTCGATCACATTCGCGAAGGCGCCCTTGGTGGCGAAGAGATGCCGCGACGGCTTGGCTTCCGGCGCCACCACGATGGAGAGCCGGCGCCTCTGGAAGTCGTAGGGGATCTCGTCGATCTTGGAGAACCCGGCAGTCTCGAGCCCGGCGGCCCGACCGGCCTCGACGATGGCGGCATCCAGGGGATTTTCGATGCCGGTCTCGAAGGCGGCGTTGAGGAAGGCCAGGTGGCGCACGGTGTCTGAGCTTCGGCCATCGGCGTCGAGCGTGTCGCTCAGCACGATCTTGCCTTCGGTCAGCGTGCCGGTCTTGTCGGTGCAGAGGATGTCCATGCTGCCGAGATTCTCGATGGCGTCGAGGCGGCGGACGATCACGCCGCGACGGCTCATGGCACGGGCGCCGGCCGACAAGGTGACGCTGATGATGGCCGGCAGCAATTCCGGCGAAAGTCCCACGGCCAGGGCCACGGCGAAGAGAAGGGATTCGATCGCCGGCCTGTCGAGCAGGAGGTTCACGGTCAGGACGAAGAGCACGATCACGACCATGACGCGGATCAGGAGATAGCCGAACTGCCGTACGCCGCGCGTGAAGTCGGTTTCCGGAGGCCGCGCCTGAAGGCGCGCCGCGATATCGCCATAGGCCGTGCGCCGGCCGGTGTGGACGGCCAGGATCCGCGCATTGCCGCTGCGCACCGAGGAGCCGAGAAAGACGGCATTGGTGCGCGCCGCTGCTGGAGCATCGGCGGCGATCACGCCGGGCCGCTTCTCCACCGGAAAGGATTCGCCGGTGAGGCTTGCCTCGCTGACCAGGAAATCCCGTGCCTCGACCACCAGGCCATCGGCGGGGACGAGGTTGCCCGCCGACAGGAGCACGATGTCGCCCGGCACGACGGCGCTGACCGGAATCTGTACCTCGACACCGTCGCGCAGCACGCGGCAGGTGAGCGTCAGCCGCTTCTTCAGTTCCTCGACTGCAGCGGAAGCCCGGTATTCCTGATAGAAGCTCAGGAGCGCGCTGCCGAGCACGATGGCGAGGATGATGCTGGCATCGACCCATTGCCGGAGCGCCAGCGCCACCGCGGCCGCGAAGGCGAGGATGAGGGCCAGAGGGCTTTCGAACTGACGCAGCAGCAGGCGAAGGGCGGTAAGGCGGCTTGTCGCCGCGACGCTGTTGGGTCCGACCCGCGCCAGGATGGTGGCCGCCTGCGCCGCGGTGAGGCCGTCCGGACTCGCGCCCAGGGCGGCGTGAAGCGAGTCCAGGTCCTGCGACCAGAAGGGACGGTCGGACCCCCGCGTCTCCGGGATGTCGGACCTGCCGGTGTCTCTCTGCATTGCCGTGGCGTTCCGTCCGGACTGCAGGGAAGCTTACACCCGGGCAGGGCCTGGGGTCACCACCTCGCCGTCCTTGCCGTTGTCAGCGGCCGGAATTGGGCATATGCCAATGCTGACAGGTCAAACGGAGACGATGGTCCCGATGAACTGCAGCTCGTGCGGCACGGCAAATCGCGACGGACGCCGCTTCTGTGCCTCATGCGGCGCGCCGCTGGCCGTGACCTGTACGGCCTGCGGGTTCCAGAACGAGGGTGGCGCGCGCTTCTGCGGCGGCTGCGGCTCCAACCTCTCGTCCCGGCCCGCATCCGAAACCGCCGAGGTCGTGGCGGCGCCGGCCCCCGCGGAAGGTGCGGACCGGCGGCCGGTCAGCGTGATGTTCATCGATCTTGCCGGCTATACGGCCATGAGCAGCGGGCAGGACCCCGAGGACACCCACCGTCTGCTGCGGCGCTTCTTCGAAGTCGTCGACGGGCTGATCGTTAGCTTCGGGGGCACGATCGACAAGCACATCGGCGACAATGTGATGGCACTGTTCGGGGCGCCGGTCGCCCGGGGGAAGGATGCCGAACGTGCCGTGCGCGCGGCCCTGGCGGTGCATGCGGCCATGCCCGCGCTGTCCGCCGAGTTCGGCCGGAACCTGTCCGTGCACATCGGCATGGCGCTGGGCGAAGTCGTCGCCAGCGGGTTGGGCAGTGCCAGTCACAGCGCCTATACCGTGACGGGCGATGCCGCGAACCTCGCGGCACGCCTCATGGATCTGGCCGGCGGCGGAGAGACACTGGTCTCGGAACCTCTGCGCCATGCGACCGAGACCATGGCGATCTTTGCCCCGCGCGACCAGCTCGCGGTGAAGGGTCTGGCGCAGCCGCAGACGTGCTACACACTGGTCGGACTTGCGTCGGAACCTGCCGCCGAAGCGCCGCTCGTCGGCCGCGGCAGCGAACTGGGGCAACTTCTCCCGCTGCTCGATGCCTGCCGCAGCGACGGTCGCGGCGCGGCGGCAGCCATTCGCGGCGATCCCGGCATCGGCAAGTCGCGGCTGCTGCGCGAGGTCGAACGCGCAGCACTGCACCGCGGCTTCCGCCATGTCCGCTCATCGGTCCTCGACTTCGGTGCGCGCCCTGGTGAAGACGCCATCGCGGCGATTGCCGCCGGATTGCTTGGCACGGCGGTCGAGCAGTCCGCCGCCGAGAAGACCGCGGCCATCGCCGGGGCGGTCGCGGGCGGACGGATCGTTCCGGCGGATGCCGGCTTCGTCCATGATCTGCTGGGTCTCCAGCAGGCCACCGAAATGCAGGCGATCTACGCTGCGATGGACGCCAAGACCCGGCGCCGGGGCAAGAGCGAAGCCCTCGCGCAGCTCGCGATGTCGGCCGCGGCGGCACAACCCCTGCTACTGGCCGTGGAGGACATGCACTGGGCCGACGACGAGGCCCGCGCCCATCTCGCGCGCCTCGCGGCGGTGAGCGCGCAGTCGCCGGTCGTGACGGTCATGACGACGCGCTTCGACGGCGATCCCTTCGACCAGGATTGGCGCGCCCAATCTTCCGGCGCCCTGGCCACGACCATCGATCTGCGGCCGCTGCGCAGCGAAGATGCCACGCGCCTGGCGCAGGAACTGAAGGCCGATGCCGATGATTTCGCCCGCGCCTGCGTGCAGCGCGCGGAAGGCAATCCGCTGTTCCTCGAGCAACTGCTGCGCAGCCGCACGACCGATGCCGACAGTCCGCTTCCGCACACGCTGCAGGGCGTGGTGCTGGCGCGGCTCGATGGCCTGCCCGAAACCGACCGTCGCGCCCTGCAGGCCGCCTGCGTGCTGGGCCAGCGATTCACGCCCGCCGCCGTGGCGCATCTCCTGGGTGTCGAGCGGCAGGATTTCCAGACCCTGATCCGCCGCCACCTGATCAAGCCCGAGGGCGACGGCTATCTCATCGCCCATGCCCTGATCCGCGACGGTGTCTATGCCTCGCTGACGCGGGACCGGCGGCGCAATCTCCACCTCTCGGCCGCGTCCTACTTCGCGGAGCTGTCGCCGGTTCTGCGAGCCGAGCATCTCGACCGCGCCGAGGATCCGGCCGCGGCCGCGGCCTATCTTGCAGCGGCGGAGCTGGAAGCCAGATCCTACCGCCTGGACCAGGCCATCGCCATGGCGCGGCGCGGCCTGACCCTCGCGCCGAGCGCCGAGGACACTGTGCGGATCGGCCTGACGCTGGGCCGGCTGCTGCTCAATACCGGGGAGGCGGGGCCGGCGCGCGTGGCCTTCGAGTCGGCCTTGCAGGCCGCCGACGGCAGTCTTGACCGGTGCCGGGCACTCGTTGGCATGGCTGCGGCCAACCGGGTGCTCAGTGCCATTGACGAGGCCCTTGCCGCTCTCGATGCGGCCCAACCGCTCGCCATCGCGGCCGGGGCCGATGCGCTCCTCTCCGAAATCCACTATCTCCGCGGCAATCTCCATTTCGCGCGCGGCAGGCGGGAGGAATGCCTGGGCCAGCACCATCTCGCCCTTGCCGCTGCCGAGCGGGCCGGCGAGGCGGAGTGGCAGGCCCGCGCCCACAGCGGCCTGGGCGATGCTGCCTATCTGCAGGGCCGCATGAGCTCCGCGGTGCGCAACTTCCGGACCTGCATCGAGATTGCGCGGCGAAACGGACTGCTGCGCATCATCCCGGCCAACCAGTGCATGGTCGGCGACAGCCTGATGTTCAATCTGGACCTGCAGGATTCGATTGCCCAGATCGTGGAGGCGCGCGCGCTTGCCGTTCAGATTGGAGACCGCTTCTGCGAGATGTTCTCCCACCAGAGCGAAGCCTTCGTGCACTACGCGCTGGGTCGCTTTCCCGAAGCAGAGGCGCCCGCGCGAGCGGCGCGCGACCAGGCCAACAAGATCGGTGCGCGGCGCTACGAGGCGATCCTGCTCTGCATCCTGGCCGAGGTCCGGATGGCGCAACAACGTCCGGACGAGGCCAGGGCGATGCTCGACGATGCCTATGCCATCGGAGCGGAGACCGGCTTCGGCTTCTGCGGCCCGATCATCTGCAGCGGTTATGCACGGCTCTCGGGCGCCACGCCGGACGGGCGTCAGTGGATCGATCGCGGACTCGACATGCTTGCCAGCGCGCGTCTGGCGCACAACGACATCTTCTTCCGCAAGGGCGCGATCGACTGGGCCATCGGCGCCGGAGACTGGGCGCTGGTCGACCGCATGTGCGGCGAGCTTCTGGCGCTGACCGAAGCGGAGCCGCTGGCCTATGTCGACTTCTACGTCGGCCGGGCCCGCGCGCTCGCGGCCCTGCAGCAGAATCCCGAAGATGCCCAGGCTGCCGAAACCCTGGCCCGCCTCTCGCAGCAGGCCCAGCAGATCGACCTGCGACCGGTGTGGTAGGCGCACCGACGCGCCGTGGACGCGCTGATCCCAGGGCCGGCCGCGAAATTCACAGCTTGTCGGTCAACGACTTGTAATCCTGGGTGCATCCCATGCCGGGACCCTGGCGCTGGGCCGTTTCCAGTTCCGCCTGGGCGAGGGGCAGCAGCATGTCGGCAGCTGTCGGGTCACTCTTCGCAGCGGCGACCGTCTCTGCCAGCTTGGTTGCCATGCGGAAATGATGGTCGCAGACATCGCCCAGCGCGTCGGTGTGGCCGCCGGTCTGCTTGGCGATCGACACGCAGTTCTCGATCTGGCTTTCGTAGAAGAGCTTTTCGGCGGCCGATACCGCCGCAAGCCCGGGGATCTTGTCCCTGAGCGCGAGACAGGCCTGCTGCACCTGTTCCGCGGTTTCAGGCTGGAGGCCGCTCTGGGCGTTCATGATGTTCTCCAGGAAGGCGAGGGGCGGTGGCGGTGGCGGCGCGGCGGCCACCTGTTTCGCCACCTCGACCGCCTGGCCAAAGCCGGCGAAGTCGCCCGTGCACTGCAGGTCCGCGCCCATGCGCATGGCGCTCTCCAGACGCTCGCCCAGTGTCTGCATCATCTCGGCCTTGTCGCCGGGCTGATCCTTGCCCTGGACGATGACCTCCGACAAGCGCGTGGCATAGGTGAGAAGATGGCTGCACGCATCGCCGGTCGCGTCGGAGAAATTGCCATTGTTCATGGCGTAGAACAGGCAGCTTTCGATCTCGGCCTCGAAGTAGAGGCGCTGTGCGGGCTCCATGCCCGTCATGCCTGCCAGCCGCTTCGACAGTCCGGTGCAGGCGGCATAGGACTCGCGAGCCGTGTCCTGGCTCACACCATTTGCGGCCTCCAGGATCTCCTGAAGGAAACGCCAATTCTCTTCCTGCGATTGCGGCCAGGCCACGCCCGGTGGAGCGACCGTCAGCAGGGCAGCGAAGACGATGGTCGTCACCTTCCCAGACAGGGTCATCGGCCGTGCTCCTTGCCACCAGGTCAAAGAGCCTAGCCGCCGTGGCCGGCGCCGGCAACGGCCCTGGCATCGCCCGGTCCGGGCGGAACATGCTAAGCCCCTGATGCGCCGGGCTGAAGAGATCATGGCGTATGACTGGTTGACTCATCATACCAGTTGTGGGAGTGTCATAAGCAATGGGGAGTCAGATGACAAAACTGGCGTTGTTCGGTGCGGGTGGAAAGATGGGGATGCGGCTCGGCCGCAACCTCAAGGACTCGCACTACGAGGTCGCGGCCGTCGAAACCGGTGCCGACGGACTGAAGCGGCTGGCCACCGAGCTTGGCTGGACGGCGGTCGCGCCGGACGTGGCCCTGGCGGGAGCCGAGATCGTGGTGCTTGCGGTGCCCGACACGGTCATCGGCAAGGTGTCGCATGCCATCATCGACAAGCTGAAGCCCGGCACCATGGTCGTGGTGCTGGATGCCGCCGCGCCCTATGCCGGCCACCTGCCGAAGCGCGGCGACGTCAGCTACTTCATCACCCATCCCTGTCATCCGCCGATCTTCAACGACGAGACCGACATGGCGGCGAAGCTCGACCGCTTCGGCGGCGTAGCGGCGAAACAGGCGATCGTCTGCGCCCTGATGCAAGGACCCGAGTCCGACTATGCCAGGGGCGAGGCCGTGGCCCGGACCATCTGGGCTCCGGTCATGCGCGCGCACCGCCTCACCGTCGACCAGATCGCGTTGCTCGAGCCGGGCCTGGCCGAAACCGTGGTTGCCTCGCTCCTCGACGTCATGCGCGAGGCGATGGACGAGGTGGTTCGTCGCGGCGTTCCGCCCGAGGCGGCGCGCGACTTCCTGCTCGGCCACATGAACATCCTCGGCGCCGTCATCTTCAAGGAACAACCGGGCGTCTTCTCGGATGCCTGCAACAAGGCCATCCAGTTCGGCAAGCCCATGCTGATGCGTGACGACTGGAAGAAGGTCTTCGAAGAAAAAGAGATCGCGGAAAGCATCCAACGCATCACCTAGCCTGCCAACTTTCATCATATAGGGAGGAAATCACATGATGAAGTTTACCCGCCGCTCGACCCTCGCCCTCATGATCGGCGCGCTGTCGCTCTCGACCGCGATTCCCGCGCATGCGGCGGATCTCATCGCCATCATCACGCCGTCGCCCGACAATCCCTTCTTCAAGGCCGAGGCCGACGGCGCCGCCGCGAAGGCCAAGGAACTGGGCTACGAGACCCTGGTCGCCTCGCACGACGACGATGCCAACAAGCAGTCGGAACTGATCGACACCGCCATCGCGCGCGGCGCCAAGGCCATCATCCTCGACAATGCCGGCGCCGACGCCACCGTGGCCGCGGTCCAGAAGGCCAAGGATGCCGGCATCCCGTCCTTCCTCATCGACCGCGAGATCAACGCCACTGGCGTTGCCGCGGCGCAGATCGTGTCGAACAACTACCAGGGCGCGCAGCTCGGTGCCCAGGAATTCGTCAAGCTGATGGGCGAGAAGGGCGACTATGTCGAGCTGGTGGGCAAGGAATCCGACACCAACGCCGGCATCCGCTCCAAGGGCTATCACGACGTGATCGACGCCTATCCCGACCTCAAGATGGTGGCGCAGCAGTCGGCCAACTGGAGCCAGACCGAAGCCTTCCAGAAGATGGAGTCGATCCTGCAGGCCAATCCCAACATCAAGGGCGTGATCTCGGGCAACGACACCATGGCCATGGGCGCCATCGCGGCGCTGCAGGCGGCGGGCAAGAAGGACGTGATCGTGGTGGGCTTCGACGGCTCCAACGACGTACGTGACTCGATCCTCGCCGGTGGCATCAAGGCCACCGTGCTGCAGCCCGCCTATTACTCGGCGCAGCTGGCGGTGCAACAGGCACATGACTGGATCGCCAACAAGAAGATGCCGGCGCAGGAGAAGCAACTTCTTGATTGCGTGCTGATCAACGCCGACAATGCGGCGAAGCTCGAGACCTTTGCGCTGAAGTAGGTTCTCCCAGCGGACTGGGGGCAGCGGCGGATCTCTGCCGCTGCCCCGATTTTTGGAACCGACATGGCCTCGTCTCGCCTCATGATCGCAGCCGTCACGGCGCTTGCCTGCCTCGCGCTGGCGGGCTGCAAGTTCGTGCCCACGGCCGAGAAGCACAAGACGGCCTCGCAGAATTCGGCGCAGGCACCCGACAAGGGCTTCGATGCCAAGGTCGCGGAGATCTGGGATTCGAAGGTCATTCCCTATGCCACCACCAAGGCCGGGCCCTTCGTCGAGGTGCGCGATGAGTTGGCCAGGAGTCCGGAAGCGGCGGGAAACAAGTACGGCTTCCGCGAGAAGGCCGGGAGTTCACCCTGGACGGTGCTGGCAAAGGTCGATGGCCGCGTCGTGGCCGCCAACACGGAGTCGCGCGCCGCCTCTCTCGACGTCGACGCCGACGGCGACGGCAAGGCGGATCTCAGGATCCAGATCGGCCCGGTGTTCCGCGGAACCGCGATTCGCGATTCGCTCGACTTCGTGAACTTCAACGAATTCACCAACCAGATCGACTTCGCCCAGTTCGGCAAGGCCTTCAACACGCATGTCGACAAGACCGTGACGTCAAAGCTCGACCGCGCCGGCGTGGTCGGCAAGACGGTGAAGGCGCTGGTCGCCTATCCGGTGCCGCCCGCCGGCGACGTGCCGCTCGCCGTGCCGCTCGCCATCGAGGCGGGGGCGCCATGAGCGAAGCCACGACAGATGACGTCGTCCTGCGGCTTGAGGATGTGACCAAGGTCTATTCCGGCACGGTGGCGCTGAAGCAGGCGAGCATCGACATCCGCAAGGGCGCCGTGAACGTGCTGGTCGGCGAGAACGGCGCCGGCAAGTCGACGATGATGAAGATTATCGCCGGTGTCGAGCAGCCGACGCTCGGCCGCATCCTGCTCGACGGTGCTCCCGTGCAGTTCTCGCGCCCGGCTGACGCCGAGGCGCGCGGCATCTGCATGGTGTTCCAGGAGCTCAACCTTCTGGGCAATCTGAGCGTCGCGGAAAACATCTTCATGTCGCGCGAGGTGACGAGATTCGGCTTCCATGTCGACCATGGCGCTCAGCGCCGCAGGGCCGAGGATTTCCTGGCGCGGCTGGAGGTGAACATCCGTCCCGACATGCTGGTCGAAGATCTGACCATCGGCCAGCAGCAGCTGGTGGAGATCGCCAAGGCCGTCTCGCTCAATTCACGGGTCATCATCTTCGACGAGCCGACTTCGGCACTGAGCGCAGCCGAGGTCGATGTGCTGTTCCGCGTCATCGGCGACCTGAAGCGCCAGGGTGTCGCCATCGTCTACATCTCGCACCGGCTGGAGGAACTGATCCGCATCGGCGACTACATCACGGTGCTGCGCGATGGCCGGGTCACCGGCCATGACCGCATGGCGAATGTGGACATGAAGTGGATCATCCGTCAGATGATCGGCTCCGATGCCAAGGATTTCTCGCAGGCCGGCACGCACAGCTTCGGCGATGTCGTGATGCGCTGCCGCGACATCTCGCTGCCGCGCATGGCCGGCGGACTTGCCGTCGACCGCGCCTCGGTCGAGGTGCGGGCCGGCGAAATCCTCGGCATCTACGGGCTGATGGGGGCGGGCCGCAGCGAGCTGCTGGAATGCATCATGGGCCGCCATGGGCATGCGCGCGGGCGCGTGGAGGTGGGCGGGCGCGACGTTACGCGGGCCGATACCGCCGGGCGAATTGCCGCCGGTCTGGCGCATATTCCGGAAGACCGCCAGCGCGACGGGCTCATTTCCATCCTGTCGATCGCCGCCAACATCACCCTGTCGAGCCTGGCGCGACTGTCGCGCTGGCTCAAGATCGACCTGGGCCGCGAACGCGAGGCCGTTGCCGGCGTGGTCAGGGACCTGTCCGTGAAGGTCGCCGACCCGCGCTACGAGGTCAGTTCACTGTCCGGCGGAAACCAGCAGAAGGTGGTGATCGGCAAGGCCCTGCTGACCCGCCCGCGATGCCTGCTGATGGACGAGCCGAGCCGCGGCATCGACGTGGGCGCCAAGGCGGATGTGTTCCGCACCATGCGGCGGCTGGCCGCCGAAGGGATGGGCATCGTCTTCGTCACCTCCGACCTCGACGAGGTCATGGCGCTCTCCGACCGGATCGCGGTCATGAGCAACGGGCGGCTGGTGAAGGTCAGCCCGCGCAGCGAGATCACCGAGGCCGAGGTCGTCTCGGCGTCCGCCGAAGGGCACAAGCAGGACAGCAAGAGAGCAGCATGAGCGCCACCGAACGCATTCCGGGTCTGGACAGGGGCACGGTGCTGCTCTCGATCATGAAGCTGCGCACCTTCATCGCGCTCTTCGCGGTGCTGCTCTTCTTCTCGATCTTCGCGCCCAACTTCCTCAGTTCCGCCAATTTCGTGCTCATGTCCAAGCACGTGGCGCTCAACGCCTTCCTGGCCATGGGCATGACCTTCGTCATCATCACGGGCGGCATCGACCTCTCGGTCGGCTCCATCGTCGGGCTCTGCGCCATGGTCGCCGGCGGGCTGATCCTCAACGGGCTCGACCTGCCCTTCGGCTGGACCGTCTACTTCAGTGTCGTGGAGGTGGTCCTGATCACCCTCGGCATCGGCGTCCTGATCGGCGTGATCAACGGCCTTCTGATCACGCGGCTCAATGTTGCGCCCTTCATCGCGACGCTGGGCACGCTCTACGTGGCCCGCGGCGCCGCCCTTCTCCTGTCCGATGGCGCCACCTTCCCAAATCTCGTGGGCAGCCCCGACCTCGGCACCACGGGTTTCGGCTGGCTCGGCTCGGCCCGGCTCGCCGGCCTGCCGGTGTCGGTGTGGCTGCTGGTCGTCGTCGCCCTTGCGGCGGCCTATGTGTCGAGGTACACGGCGCTGGGCCGCCACATCTTCGCGGTCGGCGGCAACGAGCGCGCGGCGCGCATGTCGGGCGTGCGCGTCAACCGGGTGAAGATGGCGGTCTACATGTTCTCCGGCTTCTGCGCCGCCATCGTCGGCATCATCATCTCGTCCGAGCTGATGGCCTCGCATCCGGCCACCGGCGAAAGCTTCGAACTCAACGCCATCGCCGCCGCCGTGCTCGGCGGCACCTCCATGTCGGGCGGGCGCGGCACGATCGGCGGCACGATCATCGGTGCCTTCGTCATCGGCGTTCTTTCGGACGGCCTGGTGATGATGGGCGTCAGTTCCTTCTGGCAGATGGTCATCAAGGGCCTGGTGATCATCTTCGCCGTGGTCATCGACCAGGCGCAGCGCCGGCTGCAGCAGCGTGTCACGCTCATGCGCATGGCGAGGCTGGGCTGACCATGGCAGATCTGCGCGGCGCCCTGATCGGATGCGGCTTCTTCGCCATCAATCACCTGCATGGCTGGCGCGACGCACGCGGCGCGGAGATCGTGGCGATCTGCGACACCGACCCGGCCCGGCTGGCCGCGGCGGGCGACCAGTTCGGCATCGTGCGGCGCTATGCCGACGCCGCAGAGATGCTGCGCCGGGAGAAGCCCGATTTCGTCGATATCGCGACGACGGCGCCCAGCCACCGGGCCCTGGTGGAGCTTGCCGCGCGCCATGGCGTGCCGGCCATCGTGCAGAAGCCCTTCGCGACCAACCTCGCTGATGCTAGGGCGATGGTGGCGGCCTGCGCGGCGGCCGGCATTCCGCTCATGGTGCACGAGAACTTCCGCTGGCAATCGCCGATGCTCGCGGTGAAGGACGTGCTGCGGTCCGGCGAGATCGGCGAGGTCTTCTGGGGGCGCGTCTCCTTCCGCTCGGCCTATGACGTCTTCTCCGGCCAGCCCTATCTGGCCGAAGGCGAACGCTTCATCGTCGAGGACCTCGGTATCCACGCCCTCGACCTGGCGCGGTTCTTCTTCGGCGACGCGCAGTCCGTCAGCGCACGGATGACCCGCGTCAACCCGAGGATCCGCGGCGAGGATGTTGCCACCATGCTGCTCGACCATGGCGGCGGCGTGGCCTCGGTCGTCGACTGCTCCTATGCCACGCTGCTGGAGGACGAACTCTTTCCCCAGACCCTGCTTGAGATCGACGGCAGCAAGGGGACGCTGCGCCTGGGGCCGGGCTACGGTCTCACCGTCACGACTCCGGGCGGGACCCGCAGGGCCAGCGTCGCCCCGCCGCTGCTCCCCTGGGCCTCGCGGCCCTGGCACAACATCCAGGAAAGCGTGGCGCTGATCGAGCAGCACTGGGTTGACAGTCTTGCTGCGGGCCGCGAGCCCGACACGTCGGGCCGCGACAATCTGCGGACGCTGGCCCTGGTCGACGCAGCCTACGAGTCGGCGAAGAGCGGCCAGACCGTGGCGCTTGCCGCAGTTTCGGACTAGCGCGCGCCGTGCCGGCCCGAGGTGTAGAGCGCGCGCGACCGTTCGAGGTGCCGCACCATGGCGGCCTCCGCCGCATCCGGGTCATTGGCCGCAAGATGCGAGATGATCTCCTCGTGTTCGGCCAGCGTGTATTTCTCCTTGCCGGTCCAGATCAGCATCTCGCCGTGATAGGTCTTGAGCCAGCTCAGCATGGCCTCGCTCACGGCGGTGAAGATCGGGTTGCCGGAAATGGCGGCGATCTGGGTGTGGAAGCGCATGTCGGCGGCGATGAAGCGGTCGGCCTCGCCCAGCGAACTGCGCTGCTCCTCCAGCGTGGCGCGCAGCTGCTTCAGGTCGTCGTCGCCGGCGCGCGCCGCCGCCTCGCGCACCATGCCGCGCTCGAAGAAGATTCGGGCATTCTTCAGGTGCTCGAGGGAATCGTTGGACAGCGACAGCATGATGCGGGCGGACTCATCCACCAGGCGCATCAGCGACTGCGGCGTCAGCTCCTGGACCCGCGCCCGCTCGCCGTGGCTGATCTCGATCAGCCCGATATTGGCCAGCTGCTGCATGGCCTCACGGATGGCCGCGCGGCCCACGCCGAAACGCAGCATCAGTTCGCGCTCCGAGGGCATGGCGCTGCCCGGCGGCATGGCCCCGTCGACGATCATGCGCTTGAGGCGTTCGAAGACCTCCTCGGACAGCTTGCGCTTGGAAATGGGTTCCGACACATCCATGGCAAATCTTCTCGCGTTCGCGTGGGTTTCCACTCTAGCATCTTGCCGGCATGACAACAGCACAGTCCTTCGTCACCCTGACCTACCTGATCGAGACGCCCGGCAGCCCGGAGGCGCTGGCCGCCAAGATCGCCAGCGACCAGTCGACCGGCACCTTCGTTCCGGTGCCGGGCGAGACCGAGGAACTCAAGAGCCGCGTGGCCGCCCGGGTGGTGGCGCTGCGCCCGCTGCCGCCCGCGGCGTTTCCGTCCTTCCCCACGCCCGGGCCGGGTCCCTTCAACCGCGCCGAGGCCGACATCGCCTTTCCGCTGGAGGCCATCGGCACCGATCTCGCGGCGCTGATGACCATCGCCATCGGCGGCGTCTACTCGATCAAGGGGTTCTCCGGCATCCGCGTGGTGGACATGAAGCTGCCGCCGGCCTTCGGCCTGGCCTGGCCCGGCCCGCAGTTCGGCGTGGCGGGCACGCGCCGGCTTACCGGTGTCGCCGGACGGCCGGTGATCGGCACCATCATCAAGCCGGCGCTGGGCCTGCGCCCGCACGAGACGGCCGCGCTGGTGAAGGAGGTGATCGACGCCGACGTCGACTTCGTCAAGGACGACGAGAAGCTCATGTCGCCAGCCTATTCGCCGCTGGAGGAGCGCCTGAAGGCCATCATGCCGCTGATCCTCGAGCGCGAGCAGAAGACCGGCCGCAAGGTGATGTATGCCTGGGGCATCTCGGCCACCGATCCCGACGAGATGATGCGCAACCATGACCTGGTGCTGAAGCACGGCGGCAACTGCGCGGTCATCAACATCAATTCCATCGGCTTCGGGGCCATGGCGTTCCTGCGCCGGCGCTCGGGCCTTGTGCTGCATGCGCACCGCAACGGCTGGGACATCCTCACCCGCCACCCCGGCCTCGGCATGGACTTCCGCGTCTGGCAGCAGTTCTGGCGGTTGCTGGGCGTCGACCAGTTCCAGATCAACGGAATCCGCGTGAAGTACTGGGAGCCGGACGAGAGTTTCGTGCGCTCCTTCGCGGCCATCACCACGCAGCTGTTCTCGCCCGCGGACTGTCCCATGCCGGTGGCGGGATCGGGCCAGTGGGGCGGGCAGGCGCCGGAGACCTATCAGCTTACCGGCCGCACGCTCGATCTTCTCTATCTCTGCGGCGGCGGCATCGTCTCGCATCCCGGCGGCGCGGGCGCCGGGGTCAAGGCCGTGCGCCAGGCCTGGGAGGCGGCGGTGGCCGGGATCCCGCTCGAGATCTATGCGACGGATCACCCCGAGCTGGCGCAGTCGATCGCGACGTTCGCCGACGGGCGCGAGGCATGAGCCGGTTCATCAGCTACTACGGCGACGACTTCACCGGATCGACCGATGTGATGGAAGCGCTGGCGAGCCACGGCGTGTCGACGGTGCTGTTCACGCGCCTGCCATCGCCTGCGGAATTCGCACCCTTCGCCGCTCACGAAGCGGTGGGGTTGGCTGGCACTAGCCGCAGCGAGACACCGGACTGGATGGAGGCGCGGCTTCCCGCCGTCTTCGCCTGGCTCAGGTCGCTCGACGCGCGGTTCTGCCACTACAAGGTCTGCTCCACCTTCGACTCCAGTCCCCGGTTGGGCAGCATCGGACGGGCTGCCGAGATCGGTGCGGCCTGTTTCGGACAGGCCGTGATTCCGCTGGTTGTGGGTGCACCGCAGCTCAGGCGCTACACCTTTGCCGGCCATCTCTTCGCCGGTTTCCGGGATGCCGTCCATCGCATCGACCGTCATCCGGTCATGTCGCGCCATCCGGTGACGCCGATGGACGAATCGGATCTCCGGCTGCATCTCGCCCGCCAGACGGCGATGCCCGTCATGCTCGCCGACGAAGACTGGCCCACCGCCGGTATTGGCCTTCTCGACGTTCATGACACCATGACCCAGCTGGCCGCGGGCCGGCGGCTTCTCGACCTGCCGCCCGATGCCCAGCCCTTCCTCGTCGGCTCCTCGGGCGTCGAATACGCGCTGATGGCCGCACTGGCGAAGGTCACGGTCGCGTCGGCTCCGCTCGCCGCCGTCGACCGCACGCTGGTCGTGTCGGGCAGCGTCTCGCCCACGACCGAGCGGCAGATCCGCCATGCGCTGCAACACGGGTTCGAGGCTGTTGCCGTTTCGGCCGTGGCGCTTGCCGAGGGCGATGCCACGGCCATCGAAAGCTGTGTGCAGGAGGCGATGCGCGTTCTGCAGCGCGGTCACAGCCCGCTGATCCATACCGCGCTGGGCAGCGCGACCGACGCCGGAGAGCGCATCTCCGCCGATGGCCGGAGCCGGATCGGCGTCGCGCTCGGCCGCATCCTGCGCGAGGTCCGGTCGCAGGCCGGCCTGCGGCGGGTGATGATCGCGGGCGGCGACACGTCCAGCCATGCCCTGGGCCAGCTCGACATTCACGCGCTCACCATGCGGCATCCCTTGCCCGCGGCACCGGGTTCGCCGCTGTGCCTGGCGCATTCGGCCGATCCGGGACTGGACGGAACCGAGATCGCGCTCAAGGGCGGGCAGGTGGGTGGCGATGGCTACTTTGTCCAACTGCGCGACGGCAGGATCTAGGCGGTCGCCGCCTGCTTCGCCACTGCATCGAATTGCTCGAAGGCCTCCACGGCATGGGCAGCATACATGACGGCCGGTCCGGCACCCATGTAGATCGCCATGGCGAGCGTCTCCATCACTTCCGCGCGCGTGGCGCCCTGATCGACCGCGGCCTTGGCGTGAAAGCCGATGCAGTCATCGCAGCGCGTTGCCACACCGATCGCCAGGGCGATCAGTTCCTTCGTCTTGGTGTCGAGTGCGTTGGCCTTCAAGGCCGCCTGGGCGATGGCGGAAAAGCCCTTCATCGTTTCTGGCGCTCCGCCGCGCAGGTCGCGAAGACCCGGCGAGAGGCCGTGGAGGTGATCTTTCCAGTCTCGATGCATGATGCAGCTCCGTCAGATTAGAACCAGCTAATGTCTTTGGTTGGCCGGAACCTTGATCGAGATCAGTCCCTTGGCGCTTGCGGCCGCTGGCGGACCTGGCCGGCACCGCCTCCACGCCTTCGGCCGGGCCAAATGCGGGATGGACATCTCGACCCGTTTGCTGTTGAATTTCCACGATAATTTGTGACAGTTTGATGACAGCGCCACATCCTGATCACCCGCGCCGGCAATCCGGGTCCCCGCCATGAGCGAGCCTGGGGGCATGGTTGTGGACGAGGTCGGGCGGCCGGCCAATGGCACGCGATCCAAATCCGAGATCGAGATCAAGCTGCGCATCGCGCCCGGCCGGGCCGACGAGGTCCGCCACTCGGCCTGGTTCGCCGGCGCGGGCGGCGAGACCGCGCAGTTGCGCGCCACCTACTTCGACACGGCGGAAGGCGATCTGCGCGGTGCGGGCGTGACGCTCCGGGTACGCAGCCGCAACCGCGGCTATCCGGTGCAATGCCTGAAACTTGCCCGCGATCCGGTGCGCAGCTTCGCGCGCCGCGAAATCGAGGTGGAGCTTCGCGACCGCGGGCCTTCGCCGGAAGCCTTCGATGCCGAGACGGCGGCAATCCTTGCACGGCTCACCGGGGCCCGGAAGCTGGTCGCGGTCTTCGATACCCGCGTCCGCCGCCAGGTCCGGACGATCGCGCAAGGCTCATCGCAGATCGAACTGGCACTGGACGAGGGCCACATCCTGTGCGGCGGGACGCGCCATGCGGTGCTGGAACTCGAGCTTGAACTCAAGACCGGACGAGAGGCCGACCTTCTCGATTTGGCCGAAGCGATGCTGGCCGTCCTGCCCGTCTGTCTCGACTTCGAGAGCAAGGGCGAGCGTGGATTTCGTCTGTCTACGGATCAACATCCGCCGGCCACGAAGGCCCTGCCGGTGGCGATCGAGCCGGGATCGGGATTCGACGATGCGGTGGAGGCGGTCCTCGCCAACACGCTGGCCCATTTCACCGCGAACTGGCTGCCGCTGCGCGTGACGCAGGCCGCGGAGTCGGTTCATCAGATGCGGGTGGCGCTGCGCCGCATGCGCACGGCGCTGAACGTATTCGCAAGGGCTGCGCCCTGCGCTGCCTTCGCGGCCCTTGACGGCGATGCACAAGATCTGGCGGCAAGGCTTGCCGCAGCGCGCAGCTGCGACGTGTTTCTCGCCGATGCCCGCAATCGCGCCTTTGCCGGTGCTGCGCCACCCGAAGGCCATGACATCCTGGTTGCCGCCGCCGAGGATCGGCGCAATGCGGCCTATGCGCAGGCACTGGCGAGCGTCGACGGAAGTCCGGCCAGCCGCTTCGTCCTCGCGGTCAGGCGCGTGCTGGTCGAGCGGCCATGGACCATCGGCGGTGATCCCGCCACCCAGCCGGCCTGTGCTGCGGACTTCGCCAGGTCCGAACTCAGCCGGCTTGCGGCGCGCTGCCGCAAGCGCGGCAAGGGACTTCCGGGTTTCACCGACGCTGAACGCCACCGGCTGCGCATCGCGCTCAAGAAGCTGCGCTATGGCTGTGAATTCTTTGCCTCGCTCCTGGGTCATCGCCGCGCGCAGAAAACCTATCTGGCAGCGCTCGCCGAACTGCAGGAGAGTCTCGGCCTGTGCAACGATCTGGTTGCGGCCCGACAGTTCCTGGCCGACCTGAAGATCGCGCATGGCCCCAAGGTGGACATGGCGGCGGGCTACATGCTGGGCTGGCATGCCCGCGACGTCGAACTGGCCGAGGCCAGGCTCATGCGGGTCTGGAAGTCCTTCCGCAAGGCGCGACGTTTCTGGGACTAATCCCTGATCTCGGGGCCCATGGTGCGGATACCGTGCTCCGCCTCGAAGACCGTGGAATGGAGATTGGCCACCCATTGCCGGCCGCTGACCGTGAGCGAGAGATAGGCCATGGCATCGACGACGAAAGGCTGCACCCGCGTCCAGAAGAAGGTGGGATAGGCGACGGCGATATCGGCGGGCGAGGCATAGCCGAGCCGCGCATTGCAGTTCATCTCGTTGAACTCATGGAACAGGGCGTTGAGCTTGCGCGGATAGAAGGGGTCGGCCAACTGGCCGATGAGATCGGCGGCACGCACCAGCCCGGCCTCCGTGCCGGTCTCGCGGTGGTCGTCATCGTCGGGCACGGGGAAACGCGTCAGCTCGATGGCGCGGGCCAGGCGCTCGGGATCGATGATGGCGTGATCCTTGAAGCGCTCGCGCACCGCGATCTTCGAGCGCTCGACATGATAGGGACCGAGGCAGGCATCGGAAGCGCCACGCGGCGGGGAGAAGGTGTCGCCCTTGTCGTTGATGACATAGGCGCCCGGCCGGTCTCCCTTGCAGATTCCCCGCATGTAGCCGATGTCGTGGGTGAGCGTCGCCAGGGTGAAATGCAGCCAGTCTTCGGGGCTGACATCGTCCTTGAGCCGGCGCCCATGCATGATGTCCTGGCCCACCAGCGTCACGAAAGCGGTGTGTTCGGCGTTGTGGTAGAGCGCGTCGCTCTGGCTCAGGCGCTCGAAGACGAGCTTGGCCGCCTCGTGAATCATGTTGGCATAGCGGGGCTCGCGGCGGCCGAAGGTCAGGTCGTAGTGATCGGCCAGATGACTGGCAAAGGCATCGCTGAAGACCGCAGCAGGTGAGAGCATCGGACGCGCTCCATGTCCAAGGTTGAGGCTACATCCACGCCGCGCCGGAGTCGAGGCCGCGTCGCCGGCCGCGACACCGGTTCACAGGGCGGCCCGGCCGGTGTAGCCTCGCTGCGGAGGGAAGGCGGATCGAGACCGCGATGGCACCCTGCGGCCATCAGCGCGGCAAGGAGACTGCAAGATGAAACTATGCTCAGTGGCCGCCCTCGCGCTGGCCCTCCTCGGGAGCGCGCTGCAGCACGCTGCGGTGGCCCAGCCCACCCAGGCCCAGGCCGCCGCCATCCGGTCTGCCTGCCCGGCCGATTATCAGACCTATTGCGCAGGCGTACCGACCGGCGGGGCGCAATCGCTCGACTGCCTGAAGAAGAACGTGGCCAAGCTGTCGTCGGCCTGCCAGACCGCGGTCAATGCCGCCACCGGTACCGTGGCAGCTGCGCCGGCCAGCGGGGCCACCGGGCAAGCGGCCCCATCGGGCACCACCGGTCAATCCACCTCTCCCCCGGCGCAGACGGGCAGTCAGACCGCGTCCACGCCGCCACCGGCCAGTTCCGCGACGCTGCCGCTCCTGACGCCCCGCCAGGAGATCTTCCTGGTGCGCAATGCCTGCCGGGCCGATGTCCGGAAGCTCTGCGGCGGGGTGCCGCTGGGCGGGGGCCGGGTCATCGAATGCCTGGAGTTGCGCAAGTCGAGCCTGTCGCAGCGCTGTGTTGCGGCAATCGCTAAGGTCCGCAACCAGTGATGCTGCAGGGTCACAGTCCGGCAGCCTTTCGGGCTCACGGAACGTTAACCATTGAGTGAGGCCTTGCGTTGCAATAAAGCTGTTGTCGTTCCCGAACGTGATTTGCGCCGATGATTCCCATGCCCGCCAAGACGTCTCCTTTCGCAATCCTGGCCGCCCTCCTTCTGGCGGGGCCGGCGCTTGCCGACGACACCACCACCGACGGCACGCCGAGCGGCAAGCAATATGTGCTGGATCTCGGCATCGGCGGCATGCTGAAGCCCAAGTATCCGGGCGCCGACGAATACATGGTCTTTCCCTTCCCGATCATCGCGGCCAGCCGCTTCTACATCCCGGGACTTGGCCAGGTGGCCGACGGCGAAGAGACCATCCGCGGCGTGACCATCTATCCGTCCTTCGACTTCAATGGAAAGCGCAAGGCCTCGGACTCCAACGACCTGCAGGGCACCAAGACCGTCGACTGGGCGGTGGAGGCGGGATTGGGCGTCGCCTACCGCTACGACTGGCTGCGGGGCTTCGTCGAACTGCGCCAGGGCTTCAACGGCTTCTCCGGCCAGGTTGCCGACTTTGGAATCGACTTCATCGCCGAACCCACGGAAAACCTGAAGCTGGTGCTGGGCCCCCGGGCCACCTGGGCCTCAAAGGGCTACATGGACACCTATTTCGGCGTGACCGGCGCCGAGGCGGCGGCCTCCGGGGGCAATCTCTGGGCCTATGACGCCGATTCCGGTTTCCGCTCGGTCGGTCTCGCGGCCCGCGCCAGCTACGGTCTGACCGACGACTGGACCTTCCACATCCAGGGCGGCTATGACCGCCTGGTGGGCGACGCCGGCGACAGTCCCATCACCAAGCGCGGCGACGACAACCAGTTCTCGGTCGGCGCCGGCTTCAGCTACCGCTTCGCCTTCGACGTCTTCGACGAATAGGCAGCCTCCGGCCTTCCCACGCGTCCGGTTTCAATTCCACCGCGCCGCCGCCATACTGCGGCGCAAATCGATTCGGGACCCAGCATGGCCAAATCCGCGAAAAGCGCCGATCTCTTCGGCGACCTTCCCAAGGCACCCAAGCCGCCGGCCAAGGGCCCGGCGCGGTCGCGCGGCGAAGACAGCTACACCGCCGCCGACATCGAGGTGCTGGAAGGACTCGAGCCGGTGCGTCGCCGCCCCGGCATGTACATCGGCGGCACCGACGAAAAGGCGCTGCACCATCTCTTCGCCGAAGTCCTCGACAATGCCATGGACGAGGCGGTGGCGGGCCACGCCACCTGGATCGACGTCAGCTACACCGCGGACGGCTATCTTTCGGTCACCGACAATGGCCGCGGCATTCCCGTCGATCCGCATCCCAAGTTCAAGGACAAGTCGGCGCTCGAGGTCATCATGACCACGCTGCATGCCGGCGGCAAGTTCGACTCCGGCGCCTACGAGACCTCGGGCGGCCTGCACGGCGTCGGCGTCTCGGTGGTTAACGCGCTATCCGATCACGTGATCGTCGAGGTGGCGCGGGGTCAGGTGCTGTACCGCCAGGAGTTCAAGCGCGGAAAACCCACGGGCAAGCTGCAGAATCTCGGCAAGGTCTCGGGCCGGCGCGGCACGAAGGTGTCCTTCCATCCCGACGAGCAGATCTTCGGCAAGGGCAACATCGCCTTCTCGGCGGCGCGGCTCTATCGCATGTCGCGGTCGAAGTCCTATCTCTTCGGTGGCGTCGAGATCCGCTGGTCCTGCGATCCCTCGCTCATCAAGGACAAGGAGACGCCCGACAAGGCGGTGCTGCACTTCCCCGGCGGGCTGAAGGATTTCCTCGCCGAGCGGCTTGAGGGCAAGATCCGCGTGGTCGACGAGATCTTCTCCGGCAAGGTGGAGAAGGAGGGTGGCCACGGCACGGTGGAATGGGCGGTGGCGTGGTTTGGCGGCGACGACGGCTTCTCGTCCTCGTACTGCAACACGATCCCGACGCCCGAGGGCGGCACCCATGAGCAGGGCTTCCGGTCGGCGCTGACGCGCAGCCTGCGCAATTACGCGGAACTGGTGAACAACAAGCGCGCCGCGGTCGTCACCGCGGACGACGTGATGACCGCGTCGGGCGCGCTGCTGTCGGTCTTCATCCGCGAGCCCGAGTTCCAGGGTCAGACCAAGGACAAGCTGGCCACGCTCGAGGCCATGCGCATCGTCGAGAACGCGGTGCGCGATCATTTCGACCACTGGCTCACCGGCCATCCGGCCCAGGCCGACCGGCTGCTGGGCTTCATCATCGACCGCGCCGAGGAGCGCATCCGCCGGCGCCAGGAAAAGGAAGTGGGCCGCAAGACCGCGGTGCGCAAGCTGCGATTGCCCGGCAAGCTGGCCGACTGCGCGGCGAGCCAGAAGGAAGGCTCCGAGCTCTTCATCGTGGAAGGCGACTCGGCCGGAGGCTCGGCCAAGCAGGCGCGCAACCGCGAGACCCAGGCCGTGCTGCCGCTGCGCGGCAAGATCCTCAATGTGGCGAGCGCCACGAAGGACAAGATGACCGCCAACCAGCAGCTGGCCGATCTCATCCAGGCGCTGGGCTGCGGCACCGGACCGTCCTACCGCGAGGAGGACCTGCGCTACGACAAGATCATCATCATGACCGATGCCGACGTCGATGGCGCGCATATCGCCTCGCTGCTCATGACCTTCTTCTACCGCCAGATGCCGCAGCTCATCGACGAGGGGCACCTCTATCTCGCGGTGCCGCCGCTCTACAAGCTGGCGCAGGGGCCGAAGGTTGCCTATGCCCGCGACGACGCGCACAAGGCCGAACTGCTGAAGGGCGAGATGGGCGGGCGCGGCAAGGTCGAGGTCTCGCGCTTCAAGGGCCTGGGCGAGATGACGGCGCCGCAGCTCAAGGAAACCACCATGGACCCTAAGAAGCGCATGCTGCTGCGCGTGACGCTGGAAGACGCCATGCGCGCCGACACCGCCAAGATCGTCGAGCAGCTCATGGGCAACAAGCCCGAGGAGCGCTTCAACTTCATCTCCGAACGCGCCGAGTTCGTGAGCGCGGAGGGGCTGGATATCTGATCCCGCCGGGGAAATCCGATCGGTCGACAGCCGCCCGGCATGGTCGTTCTGGCTACGATTCTACGGATTTTCACATAAAGAAATCTTTATATTGCTCTCGACATGCCCTTCGGCCGCTGCTAAACACCGGCCGACGCATTCCCGTTCACGAGAGGATTCCCATGGCCCGCGCCCATCACGACTACCATGTTGCCGACATCAAGCTGGCCGAGTGGGGCCGCAAGGAAATCGACATGGCAGAGGTTGAGATGCCTGGCCTCATGGCCACTCGCGCCGAGTACAAGGCGCTGCAGCCGCTGCGCGGGGCCCGCATCTCGGGATCGCTGCACATGACGATCCAGACCGCGGTGCTGATCGAGACACTGGTGGCGCTCGGTGCCGAGGTGCGCTGGGCCTCGTGCAACATCTATTCCACCCAGGACCATGCGGCCGCGGCCATCGCCGCCGCCGGCATCCCGGTCTTCGCCTTCAAGGGCGAGACGCTGAAGGAGTACTGGGACTTCACCGCCCGCATCTTCGACTGGCCGGACGGCCAGCCCTCCAACATGATCCTTGACGACGGCGGCGACGCCACGCTCTACATCCTGCTCGGCGCCAAGGCCGAGAAGGACCCGACGCTGATCGCGCATCCGAAGTCGGAGGAGGAGGAGTGCCTCTTCGCCGCAATCAAGAAGCGCATCAAGGAACAGCCGGGCTGGTTCGACAAGGTCAAGGCATCGATCAAGGGCGTCTCGGAAGAGACCACCACCGGCGTGCACCGCCTCTATGAGTTGCAGAAAAAGGGCGAGCTGCCCTTCCCGGCGATCAACGTCAACGACAGCGTCACCAAGTCCAAGTTCGACAACAAGTACGGCTGCCGCGAGTCGCTGGTAGATGCCATCCGCCGCGGCACCGACGTGATGATGGCCGGCAAGGTGGCCGTGGTCTGCGGCTATGGCGACGTGGGCAAGGGCTCGGCCGCCTCGCTCAAGGGCTCGGGGGCGCGCGTCGTGGTCACCGAGGTCGATCCCATCTGCGCGCTGCAGGCGGCGATGGACGGCTTCGCCGTTCAGACCATCGAGGACGTGGTGTCGACGGCCGACATCTTCGTCACCGCCACCGGCAACAAGGACGTCATCACCGTCGACCACATGAAGCAGATGAAGGACATGGCCATCGTCTGCAACATCGGCCACTTCGACAATGAGATCCAGGTGGCGGAGCTCCGCAACTTCAGGACCACCAACGTCAAGCCGCAGGTGGACATGGTGCACATGCCATCGGGTTCGCGCGTGATCCTGCTGTCGCAGGGGCGCCTGGTGAACCTCGGCAATGCCACGGGCCATCCGAGCTTCGTCATGTCGGCCTCCTTCACCAACCAGACACTGGCGCAGATCGAGCTCTTCACCGCTGCCGGGACCGGCAAGTACCGGAACGAGGTCTATGTGCTGCCCAAGCACCTGGACGAGAAGGTGGCCCGCCTGCATCTGGCCAAGCTGGGGGTGAAGCTCACCACGCTGCGCGACGACCAGGCCGCCTATATCGGGGTCACGCCGCAGGGCCCGTACAAGCCGGAATACTACCGGTATTGAGGTCCAGGAAGGATTCCGGCGCGACTCGTCTTTAGCTATACCGGTCCGGGGGCAGGTGGTCGCCTGATTCGGGCGCCATTCGGGATGTATGGCCGGAGACGGAATGGGCGCCGGAATCGTGAATGCCATAACGGAGGATCCGCTCGTCTCGGGCGCGGTCCTGGCCGTTTTCACGGTGATCGTCTGGGCGCTCTTCGTGATCCGCCGCATGGCGCATGACGATGTCTCGGCGCGGCGCCGCATCGCCGAACTCGAACACCAGCTCAACGAGGCCGAAGCCGCCATCGCCGCCGAGGCGCATGTGCTGGTGGTCTGGCGCGGCCGCGACGGCGCGCCCGAGCGGGTGAGTGGCTCGATGCATGGGGCGGCGGCGGTGCCCACGACCGTGGGGCAGCTGCTCGATTTTTCCGCCTGGCTCGACCGCGACTCGGGGCCGGCCCTGGCGGAATGCGTGAACGAACTGCGCGCCTCGGGCCAGGCCTTCAACATCGGCGTGCGCACGCTCGCCGGCGAACTGCTCGAAGCCGACGGACGTACCGCGGGCGGCTTTGCGACACTGCGCTTCCGGCCGCTCTCGGGGGAGCGCCGCGACATCACCGGCCTGCGCGCCGATGCCCACAAGCTGGGCCGGCAGGTGGAGCGCCTGAGCGCCGTGCTCGATGCGGCCCCGCTGCCCATCTGGCTGCGCCAGCGCGACGGCAAGCTCGCCTGGGTGAACCAGGCCTATGTCGCCGCCGTCGAGGCGCCGGACAGCAGCACCGCCATCCAGGGCGGCATCGAGATCGCCAGCGAGCAGCGCCTCGACCGCGGCTATGCGGTTCCGCGCCAGGGCCTGGTCGGCCGCGCCCATGCCGTGATCGGCGGCGCCATGCGGGCGCTCAACATCCATGAAATCCCGCTGGCGGACGGGCGGGCCGGCTTTGCCATCGACATGACCGCGCTCGAGGTGGCCGAGAAGGAACTCGACCGCCACATCAGGGCGCATGCCTCGACGCTGAACAAGCTCGACACGGCGATCGCCATCTTCGGCCCCGACCAGCGCCTGCGCTTCTTCAATGCCGCCTATGCCGCGCTCTGGCCGCTGGACTCCGCCTGGCTCGAGACGCGTCCCACCGACGGCGAGATTCTCGACCGGCTGCGCAACCAGCGCTGCATTCCCGAACAGGCCAATTACCGCGACTGGAAGGCCAAGCAGCTGACCGCCTACACGACGCTCGAGACCCGCGAGACCTGGTGGTATCTGCCCGATGGCCGCTCGGTGCGGGTGATCTGCGAGCAGCACCCCTTCGGCGGCGTCACCTATCTCTTCGAGAACGCGACTCGCGAAATCCAGCTCGAGAGCCGCTACAACGAACTGATCGGCGTGCAGCGCGAGACCCTCGACAATCTCGAGGAGGGTGTGGCCCTCTTCGGATCCGACGGGCGGCTGAAGCTGTTCAATCCCGCCTTCGCGCGCTTCTGGAACCTCGACACGGCGCTGCTCGAGCAGGAACCCCATATCGAGCGGCTGGTCGAGATCAGCCGCAGGATCGGCGCCGACGCCTCGGCCTGGGACGAGGTGCGCTTCGCCATCACCCGGCTCGAGGTGCAGCGCAACCAGGTGAACGGCAAGCTCGCCACCGGCGAGCGCACGCTGCAATACACCGCCGTGCCGCTGCCCGACGGCAACACGCTGCTCACCTTCTCCGACGTGTCGGATGCTGTGCGCATCGAACGCGCGCTGCGCGACCGCGCCGATGCGCTGGAGGCTGCGGACCGCCTGAAGAACATGTTCCTGTCCAACGTGTCCTACGAGGTGCGCACGCCGCTGACCAGCGTGGTGGGCTTCGCCGAGGGCCTGCAGATGGGCCTCGCCGGTCCTCTCAGCCCAAAGCAGAAGGAGTATGTGCAGGACATCCGCCGGTCGTCGGAGGAACTCAAGACCATCATCGACGCCATCATCGACCTTACCGCCATCGATGCGGGTGCGATGGAACTTAAGCTCGAGCGCGTCGACATTCCGGCCACGCTGCAGGCGGTGGCCGAACGCCTGGCACCGGCCATCGACAAGCGCGACCTCACGCTCAACATCGAGGTGGCGGCCGACGTCACCTCCTTCATCGCCGATCCCAAGCGCATCGAGCAGATCCTCACCAATCTCCTGTCGAACTCCATCGGCTTCTCCACCGCCGGCAGCACCATCCGCATGGGCGCGCGGCTGCTGGGGACCAGCGTCCAGTTCTGGGTCTCGGACACGGGCCGCGGCATCGACCCGGAGTTCCAGAAGCGCGTCTTCGAGCGCTTCCAGTCGCGGCCGGTGCCGGGCGGCCACCGCGGCCCGGGCCTGGGTCTCACCATCGTCAAGAGCTTCGTCGAACTGCATGACGGACAGGTGTCGTTGCATTCCAAGGTGAACCAGGGCACGACGGTGCTCTGCACCTTCCCCCTCAACGGGCCGCGCCAGCAGGCCGGCGCCCCGGTACCCGGACATGACACACGACTCTCCGCCTGATTCCCGCAGCCGCCACCTGACCTTTCCCGGACCCGAGGCGCTCGAGGCCTATGGCGCGACGCTGGCCCTCTTCGCGCGACCCGGCCTCGCCATCTTCCTGAAGGGCGATCTGGGCAGCGGCAAGTCGACGCTGGCCCGCGCCTTCATCCGCGCCATGTCGGTGCCGGATTCCGGCTTCGACATTCCGAGCCCCACCTTCACGCTGGTCCAGACCTACGAAGACACCCGCATTCCGGTGCTGCACGCGGACCTCTATCGCATCGCCGCCGACAGCGAGGTCGACGAGCTCGGTCTCGATGATCTGCGCGCCACGCACCTGCTGCTGGTGGAATGGCCCGAGCGCCTCCTGCAGCGCGGCTGGGACGACGTTCTGCTGATCGAATTGTCTGGACACGGATCATCGCGTCAGGCGCTGGTCACGCCGCAGGGCGCCTGGGTGCAGGCGCTGGCCCGCAACGACGCGATCGCGGCCTTCCTGTCCGGCACGGAGTGGCGGACCGCCACGCGCCGCTTCCTCGAGGGCGATGCCTCGTTCCGCCGATACGAGACATTGCAGCGCCCCGGTCAGGCCGCGGTGCTGATGGACATGCCGACGCGGCCCGATGGTCCGCCGGTGCGCGACGGCAAGCCCTACAGCGCCATCGCCCATCTGGCTGAAGGCATCACCGCGGTGATCGCTGTCAACCGCGAGCTGGCCGCGCGCGGCTACAGCGCGCCCGCGACCGAGGCCTATGACCTCGACCAGGGCCTTGCCATCATCGAGGACCTGGGCCGCAAGGTCTATGGCGCCATGATCCGCGCCGGCCAGGACATGCGCGAACCGATGGAGACGGCAGTGGCGTTGCTGGCCGACATGGCCGGGCAGGGCTGGCCCGACCGGATCGCGCTGCCGCGGGGCGTCGTGCACCGCCTCGACCGCTACGACATCGCGGCCCAGCAAATCGAGGTCGATCTGCTGCCGTCGTGGTTCTGGCCCTTCGCCTTCGGCCGCGAGATCGCGCCGGACCTGCGGGCTGACTTCGTCGCCATCTGGGACCGGCTTCTGCCGCTCACCCAGCCGGAACGGCCTGTCTGGACGCTGCGCGACTTTCATTCGCCAAACCTGATCTGGCTGCCGGGACGCAAGGGCCTGGCCCGCGTCGGTCTCATCGACACGCAGGACTGCGTACTTGGCCATCCGGCCTATGATCTCGCCTCGATGCTGCAGGACGCGCGCGTGGACATCGCATTCGGCGAGGCCGACAGGCTGTTCGAGCACTATTGCGCGCTGCGCCGGCAGGCGGGCGCCTTCGACCGCGAGGTCTTCGCGGCGGCCTATGCGATTCTCGGCGCGCAGCGCGCCACGAAAATCCTGGGCATCTTCGCCAGGCTGTCCAAGCGCGACGGCAAGCACGGCTATCTCCGCCACATGCCGCGCGTGTCGCGCTACCTGGAGCGCGACCTCCAGCATCCGGTGCTGGCGGAGCTGAAGGCGTGGTTCGACCGGCATCTGCCGGCGGCGCTGCGGGAGCGCGACGCATGAGCCAGGGCCGCAGGGCCATGGTGCTGGCCGCCGGGCTTGGCACGCGCATGCGGCCAATCACCGACAGCCGGCCCAAGCCGCTGGTGGAGGTGAAGGGCAGGGCGCTGATCGACTACGGCTTCGACCGGCTGCGCGAGGCGGACGTCACCGATGCCGTGGTCAATGTGCATTACCTGCCCGAGCAGATCGAAGCCTGGGCGGCGCGCCAGACCGCGCCGCGCGTTCTGATCTCCGACGAGCGTCGCGAACTTCTCGATACTGGCGGCGGCATCGCCAAGGCGCTGCCGCTGCTCGGCCGCGATCCCTTCTTCGTGCTCAACAGCGACAGTTTCTGGATCGACCGGGGCGAGCCAGCGCTCACCCGCCTGGTCCGCGCCTGGAACGATGCAGCGATGGACTGCCTGCTGCTGCTCAGCCCGCTTGGTCAGGCGGTGGGCTATGAGGGCAGGGGAGACTTCACAATCGGGCCCGGCGGCCAGCTCGCGCGGAAGCCGCGTGATGCGGAGGACGGGCTCGCCTATATGGGCGCCTATCTGGTGGCGCCCCGGCTCTTTGCCGAGGCGCCGCAGGGAAAATTCTCCATGAACCTGCTGTGGGACCGTGCCATCGCTGGCGGACGCCTCTTCGGTCTCGCGCATCGCGGCCTGTGGCTGCATGTCGGGACCCCCGAAGCCATTGCACTTGCCGAATCCCGCCTGTAGGGCTGGGCCATGACGGTCCCGCTGCCACGGGTCTACACCATCGCGCCGGACCGGCCATTCCTGCAGGTCCTGGCGGATGCCGTGCTGGCCGGATTTCCGCGCGCCGACGGCCGCGCTCCGATGGCAACCGAACTGGCGCGCTGGACCATCCTGCTCCCGACCCGGCGTGCGGTGCGCGAACTCGAAACGGTGTTCTTCGCCAAAAGCGGCGGCCGCGGCCTGCTGCTGCCTGCCATCCGTCCCGTCGGCGACCTCGATGACGAGCTTCTGGACGATGGCGCCACGGCAGACACGGGCGATCTTGCGCCGTCCATGTCGGCGGCAGGACAACTGCTCCTGCTGGTCGACCTGGTCGATCAATGGGCCCGCGAGAACGCCCACACGCGACTGGCGCAGGAGATGGCGGCGGCGCCGCAGCAGGCCGCGGCCCTCGCCCTGTCGCTCAAGGAGCTGCTCGATGGCATCGAGACCGAAGAGATCGATGCTGCCCAGATCCCCGACCTCTATGCGCTGGAGAACGCGCGGCACCGCGAAGCCATTCTCGATCTCCTGGCCATCGCGCGGCAGCGCTATCCACAGCGGCTTGCCGAGATGGGCCGGTCAAGTTCCGTGCTGCGGCGGTCGCAGCTGCTGCGGCGCGAGGCCCGGCGCATCGCCGCGGGCGGCGCCCGGGGTCCTGTCATCGCGGCCGGCTCGACCGGCACGATCCCGGCGACACGCGATCTTCTGTCCGCCATCGCGCGCCTGCCGGAGGGCGCGGTGGTGCTGCCCGGTCTCGACACGGCGATGGACGACGACAGCTGGACGGCCGTGGGCCCCGTCCATCCGCAGCATGCGCTGAAGCAGCTCCTGGGGGCACTCGGCATCGGCCGTGGCGAGGTTCCCGAACTCGGGTCCGCCAGCCCGGGGCCGCGCGCCTGGCTCGGCTCCGAGATCATGCGTCCGGCCGAAACCTCCGATGCCTGGGGCGCGACCATCGCGCGGCACGCGCAGGCGCTGACCGTGGCCATGGCCGGGGTCGATCTCATCGAGACGCAGCATCCGCAGGAAGAGGCGGAAGTCATCGCACTGATCCTGCGCAATGCGCTGGAGACGCCTGACCTAACTGCCTGCCTGGTCACGCCGGACCGGGGTCTGGCGCGCCGCGTCAAGGCGGCCCTCGGGCGCTGGGACATCGCCATCGACGATTCGGGCGGCGAGCCGCTGCTGCGCTTCGGCGGCGCGTCGCTGCTGCAGGTGCTGATGGATGCCGTCGCGCGCGGATTCGACGCGGAGAGTCTCGCCACCTTGCTGCGCCACGATCTCTGCCGCCTCGGCCACACGCCGGAGGAGGCACGGCACTTTTCCAGCATCGTGGAACTCGCGGCGTTGCGCCGAGAGCCCGCTCCTGCCGGTATCGCCGCGCTGCCGCGTAGCCTGGCCGATTGCCGCACCGGTGGCGGGGAACGCCTGCACCCGGCACTTGAGCGCCTGCCTGAGGCCGACTGGGCCGGGGCCATCGCCTTCGCCGATCGTGTTGCGCAACTGCTGGCGCAACTGCCGGCCGGCCCGGAGGTTGGCTTCAGCGGCCAGGTCCGGTCGCTGGTGGATGCCTGCCAGGCCCTTGCCGGGGACGCGCTCTGGTCCGGCGATGCCGGCCGGGCCTTCTCCGACGCGATCGCCGCGGCGCAGGCCGATGCCGGGCTGCTGGGGCACTGCGATTTCGCCCGCGCCACCGCCATCCTCACACACCTGCTGCGTGCGACTGCCCTGCGGCCGCGCAATCCGCGGGTGTCGCGGCTGTCAATCCTGGGCCTGCTCGAAGCCCGCCTCATCCGGCCGGACCTGGTGGTGCTCGGCGGACTGAACGAAGGCGTCTGGCCCGGCCTGGCCGATGCCGGTCCCTGGCTCAACCGGCCGATGCGGGATGTTCTCGCCATGCAGCAGCCGGAGCAGGCCATCGGCCAGACCGCGCATGACTTCGTGCAGGCTCTCGGCTGTCCCGAGGCCAAGCTCGTCTGGTCGCGGCGCATCGACGATGCCCCGGCCATCCCGTCGCGCTGGGTGCTGCGCCTGCAGATGATCCTCAAGGCGGCGGGCATGACCGGTGCCCTGGGCAAGGACAGCAGCTGGCCGCGGCTGGCCCGCGCGCTCAATGACCCCGGTCGCGTGGCACCCCAGCCCAAGCCCCTGCCCAGACCGCCGCTTGCGGCGCGTCCGCACCAGCTCAGCGTCACCGGCATCGAAACGCTGATCCGCGATCCCTATGCCATCTATGCGCGCCATGTCCTGAAGCTGCAGCCGGTGGAGCCGCTGGCCGGCGACGCCAATCCGGCGCGGCGCGGCATCATCGTGCACGACGTCGTGAGCCGTTTTCTGACCGCCTGTCCCGACGCATTGCCGCCCGACGCGCTGGAGCTGTTGCTGCGGATCGGGCGCGACCGCTTCGAACGGCAGCTGACCGATCCGGCCACGTTCAGCTTCTGGTGGCCGCGTTTCGAACGCATCGCCGCCTGGCTGGTCGCGGAGGAAGCGGCCCAGCGCCCCGGCATCCGTCGCGTGCATGCGGAAGTCGAGGGCCGTACGACGCTGGCCATCGGCGATGCCACCTTCATTCTCACCTGCCGGGCCGACCGCGTCGACGTCCTGACCGACGGCACGGCGCGCATCGTCGACTACAAGACCGGCAGCGTGCCTTCGGCGAAGGAGGTGAAGGCAGGACTGGCGCCGCAGCTCACGCTGCAGGCGGCGATCCTCGGTCGCGGCGGCTTCGCGCCCATCGCGGCGATGCCGGTGTCGCAAGTCTCCTATGTGCGGCTCAGTGGCGGCGATCCCGCTGGCGAAGACAAGGGGCCGGGCCTCGGCGGGGATCTTCCGCGCGTGGTGGAGGAGCACGTCGTCGGCGTGGTCGCGCTCATCGCCGCCTACCGCGACCCGGAGCAGGCCTATCTGCCGCGCGCGATGATGAAGCATGAGGACGACGCGAGTCCCTACGACCATCTCTCGCGCTACCGCGAATGGGCACTTGCGGGAGAGCCGGGATGAGCCGCAATCCCCGCGCCAGTGCACGGCAACTTGCCGCCTCCGATCCGGGGGCTTCGGCCTGGGTCAGTGCCAATGCCGGATCGGGCAAGACCAAGGTCCTGGTCGACCGCGTCATCCGCCTGATGCTGGCGGGCGCCGACCCGGCCAGGATCATGTGCCTGACCTTCACCAAGGCGGCGGCCGCGGAAATGGCGAACCGCCTGTTCGAGCGTCTCAGCCTCTGGGTCACGCAGCCTGCCGCAGAGATCGAGGTGGCGCTCGACGAATTGGGCATGGCCGGTGGCGATGCCGGGCTGCAGCGTCGCGCGCGGCAGCTCTTCACGCGGGCGCTGGAAACACCGGGCGGACTCAGGATCCAGACCATCCATGCCTTCTGCGAGCGGGTGCTGCAGGCCTTTCCGGTGGAAGCGGGGATCGTGCCGCGCTTCACCGTGCTGGACGAGCGCAGCGCGCGCGACCTGCTGCTCGAGGCGCGCGGCGCCGTTCTGGACGATGCCCTGAAGCATGGCGAGAGCGCGCTGGGCCGGGCCGTGGCGGAGGTGGTGAAGCGCGTCCAGCCCGATGGCTTCGACGATCTCATGACCCAGCTCCTGAGCAGGCGCGCCGAGCTGCAGGAGATCCTGACGCAGGATCACGGCATCGACCGGATCATGGCGGCGCTCCGGGCGCAGTGCGGACTTCCCGATGCCCTGACCGCCGTGGACGTGGTCGCCGCGCTTGCCCTTGACCGTGACCGCTACCTTGACATTGCCACGGCGCTGGCCAGGGGCAGCAAACAGGATGCCAACAGTCTTGCCCGGCTTGGCCCTGGCCTCGACCGCGAGTCCGCGAGCCTCATCCACCTCAAGGACTTCTATCTCACGACGGCAGGCGAGCCCCGCAGCAAGATCGCGACCAACGGTGTTCTCGGACAGCTGCCCTGGCTGGCCGACTTCATCGCGGCGGAGCAGCAGCGCCTGATCCTCGCCCTGGAGCGGCTCTCCGATCTCGAGCGGCTGGGCGCCACGCGTGCGCTGCTGGTGCTGGCGGGCGCGGTGATGCGGCGCTTCGAGGAGGCAAAGCGCCGCCGCGGCGCCTATGACTTCGACGATCTCATCATCCGGACCGCGAGTCTTCTCGGCGACCGCGCCGACGCGCAGTGGGTGCTCTACAAGCTCGATGGCGGCATGGATCATCTGCTGGTGGACGAGGCGCAGGACACGTCGCCCGCGCAGTGGAAGATCATCGTGGCGCTGACCGAGGAGTTCTTCGCCGGCGCGGGTCGTCCGACGCCGCGGCCGCGGACCGTCTTTGCAGTGGGCGACCGCAAGCAGTCGATCTACAGTTTCCAGGGCGCCGATCCCGATGTCTTCGCCCAGGTGCAGGCGGAGTTCGCGGCGCGCCTCGATGCCGCGGGCTCGCGGCTTGCGGATGTCGACTTCACCGTCTCCTTCCGCTCCACGCCCCAGGTGCTGCAGGCCGTCGATACGGTCTTCGCACCCGGCCGTACCGCGAGGCGGGGACTCGACGGCGCCAACAGCCGCGACTGGCTGCATGAATCGAATCGTCGCGCAGCACAGGGCCTGGTCGAGATCTGGCCGCTGATCGAACCGCTCGACCGGAGCGACGAGCAGCCATGGACCGCGCCGGTCGACCGGGAGCCGGCACAGTCGCCGCGGCGTCGGCTGGCGGCGTTAATCGCCGGACGCATCGCCGCGTGGATCGGCCACCGCCGCAATGTCGCGACCGGGCTTGCGGTCATGCCGGGCGACATTCTTGTGCTGGTGCAGAAACGCAACGTGCTGTTCGAGGCCCTGATCCGCGAACTGCGCAAGCGTGGCGTGCCGGTGGCGGGCGCCGACCGCCTGAAACTGTCCGAGACCCTTGCCGTGCAGGATCTGATGGCGCTGGCAAGCTTCAGCCTCATGCCGGAGGATGATCATGCGCTGGCCTGCGTCCTCAAGAGTCCGATCCTCGCGCGGCCGCTCGGGGAGGACCAATTGATGACCATTGCCGTCGGGCGTGGCCGGCTCACATTGTGGGAGGCACTGCGCGCCAGCACGGATCCATCCTGCCGCGCGGCGGCGGCCGAACTGGCGCTGGTTCTGGCCAAGGCGCCCACGGCGCGGCCGTATGAATTCTTCGCGGGACTTCTGGTCAATGCCCGTATGCGACTGCTGTCCAGGCTCGGCAGCGAGGCCAATGACGCGCTCGATGCGCTGCTGGGAGAGGCCCTGTCCTACGAGGAGGATCATCCGGCCACGCTGGCGGGCTTCGTCAACTGGTTCGCGGCCGACGAAAGCGAGATCAAGCGCAACATGGAACAGGCGGCTGGCGAAGTGCGCATCATGACCGTGCATGGCGCCAAGGGCCTGGAGGCGCCGATCGTCATCCTGGCCGATGCGCCCGTCGCGCCCGACGCGCGGCAGCAGCCGCCGCTGATCATGGCCGAGCTGGAGGGCGCGCCATTGCGCCTGCCCTTCTGGCCGGTGCCGAAGCTGCGCGATTCCGCCACGGTGCGCGCCTGGAAGCAGCGGGCATCGCAGCTGCAGAGCGAGGAATACCGCCGCCTGCTCTATGTGGCCATGACCCGGGCACGCGATGAACTCTATGTCTGCGGCTGCGTGGGCCAGCAGGCACCGAAACCTGACAACTGGTACGAGATGATCGAGGAGGCGCTGGCATCGCTGAAGCCCGCGCTGCGCCAGCTCCCCGAGGGCGGCTGGCGTCTTGGCCCGGATCCAGAGTTGGGCCCGGGCGGGAGTCGCAACGCCCCGCCGGCCGAAGCCATTCCGGCCTGGGTCTCGGCGCCGGCGCCGCGAATGGATGAGAGGCCTGGGCAAAGCGTTACCGGGCTGACCGGCGAAGCCGCACCGGCCGATGCCGACCGGTCGGCCGCGGCAAGTCGGGGAACCGTCATTCACCGCATGCTGCAGCTCCTGCCCGACGTTCCCGCGGATCAGCGTGCCGGCCTGGCGCAGCGCGTCGCCGAACGGGCCGGCTTCCCCGCGGAACTTGCCCAGTCCGTGCTGGCACTATTCGATCAGCCAGACATGGCGGAGATCTTCGGAGCTGGCGGACTTTCCGAAGTGCCCCTGGTGGTCGATCTTCCCGGAATCGCCGGTCCGGTGACGGGCCGCATCGACCGGCTGGTGGTGACGAGCGACCGCATCATCGCCATCGATTACAAGACCGGGCGGCGCGTGCCGGAGGGGAAGGACGATCTCGATCCCGCTCACGTGCAGCAGCTGGCCGCCTATCGGGCAGCCCTGCGCCGGATTCACCCCGGCGCTGCGATTGTGCTGGGGCTGCTCTATACGGAAGCGCCCAAGCTCTTGTTCCTGGACGATGATGTGCTCGACGGCGGCGCCGATCAGTTCGGCGTGATGCGGCCTTGACCCCGGAGAGGGGCACTCCTACCTTTCCCCCAGACGAACACGAGGGCGAATCCCGCCCGCATCCCCAGGAGCTTCAGCCGATGTCCACGCATAAGGTGTCCGACCAGTCCTTCGAAGCCGATGTGCTCAAGTCCGATACGCCGGTCGTGGTGGATTTCTGGGCCGAGTGGTGCGGCCCCTGCAAGATGATCGCCCCGGCGCTTGAGGAAATCGCGGCAAGTCTCGGCCCCAAGGCCAAGATCGTGAAGATCAACATCGACGAGAACCCGTCCGTTCCCTCGAAGTATGGCGTGCGCGGCATCCCGACGCTGATGGTCTTCAAGGGCGGCCAGGTTGCCGCAACCAAGGTCGGGGCTGCGCCCAAGAACCAGCTGCAGAGCTGGATCGAACAGTCGATCTGACGTTCGAACGCACTGGAAGACCCCAGCCCGGCCCTCGAGGCCGGGCTTTCGTCGTCGCTAATGTCGTGTGCAGCAATCGATGACAACCCCCGGAAGTTGTGGCAGTTTCGGTGCCGTCGAATCGACTGCTGGGGAAGACAATGGAATTTGCGAAGATGCTGGCCGCTGCGGCCATCGGCCTTTTCCTGTGCTCGGCGACCGCACAGGCGGCAAAATGCGGCAACACCGGCGCGGGCTTCGAGGCCTGGAAGGCGGCATTCGCCAGGGAGGCGGAGGCCAATGGCATCGGGTCGCGCGGGCTGGGCGCCCTCGCCGACACGTCCTATGCCACCGCGACCATTCGGGCCGACCGCAACCAGAAGAGCTTCAAGCTTTCACTCAACCAGTTCATGGAGAAGCGCGGCGCCGCCACCATCGTCTCGCAGGGCCGCAGGCTGAAGGCGGCCAATGCCAAGCTCTTCGCCCAGATCGAGAAGCGCTATGGCGTGCCGCCCGGTCCGCTGATCGCGATCTGGGGCATGGAGACCGCCTTCGGCAACTACATGGGCAACCAGAACACCATCTCGGCCGTGGCGACTCTCGCCTATGACTGCCGCAGGCCCGAATACTTCACCGAGCAGCTCTATGCCGCGCTCAAGCTGGTGGACAAGGGCATCCTGTCCTCGTCCAGCCGGGGCGCCATGCATGGCGAAGTGGGGCAGACCCAGTTCCTGCCGAAGAACGTGCTGCTCTACGGCGCCGACGGCGACGGCGGCGGCATCAATCTGAACAAGAAGGCCGATGCGCTGGCCTCCACCGCCAATTTCCTGCGCGGCCATGGCTGGCAGCGCGGCGGGGGCTACCAGCCGGGCGAGACCAATTTCGTCGCGCTGCAGGGCTGGAACGCCGCCAGCGTCTATCAGCGCGCGCTCGCCATCATGGGCGAGCAGATCGACGAGCGCTGATGGCGCCGCCCAAGGAGCAGGATCATCCCTTCTACAAGCCGCTGTGGCGCCGCATCGCCATCATCGCGGTGGTCCTTGCCTGGCTGGTCTTCGAACTGGTCAATGGCGGCGTCAACATGTGGTCGATGATGGCCTTCGCGCTTCTGGTCTATGGCGTCTATCTCTTCTTCCTGTCCTGGCCCAGGGACAGCGCCCCGCCCAAGACCTGACCCGGCTTTTGACCGCGCGCCCGGACGTGCCATAGTCGCGAACCCGGCAGAAGGAGGGCGCGATGACCGTGCATGGACACTGCTTGTGTGGTCAGGCCGCATTTTCCATCGAGGCCCAGCCGCTGACCGCTCGGATCTGCTGGTGCCGCGATTGCCAGTATCTCAGCGGCGGCACGGGACTGGCGGGCCTCGCCTTTCCCTCTGCCGCCCTGACGACGACCGGCGCGATCTCCTGGTTCAGGAGCACGGCCGACAGCGGCAACCTCATGGAGCGTGGTTTCTGCCCGACCTGCGGCACCCCGCTCTTCAGCAGGACGGAAGCCAGGCCGCAGCTTGTCTTTGTCCGCATCGGCGCGCTTGACGATCCCGAACTGCTTGCGCCGCAGATGGCGATCTGGACCAAGTCCGCGCCAAGCTGGGCCTGCATCTCTCCCGGTCTGCCGCAGGTCGCGGGGCAACCCAGCCCGCCCGCGGTCAAATAGGTCGCGAGGCGATGGAGCCCGGCTTCCGCCGCGCCCCGCGGGGCGCAGGGAGACCATGCCGCCCGGGCATTTCCCAGCTTCCGCGGGATGTGGCATAGGAAAGGTCGATCACATCAAGGAGTCAGTCATGGAATACCGCCAACTGGGCCGTTCGGGCCTGCGCATTTCGCTGCATACGCTCGGAACCATGACCTTCGGTGGCGAGGGCTTCTTCGCCATGGCG
The DNA here is from genome assembly GCA_046349195.1 of Hyphomicrobiales bacterium. Lineage (GTDB taxonomy): Bacteria > Pseudomonadota > Alphaproteobacteria > Rhizobiales > Aestuariivirgaceae > Aestuariivirga. The sequence goes on along the minus strand of JAXMCU010000014.1, from coordinate 52,938 downwards.
GGCGAGACGGCGCTGGGCGAGGCGAAGCGCATCGTCGACATGGCGGTGGATCACGGCGTGAACATGATCGACACCTCCAACATCTATTCGGTCGGCCGGTCGGAGGAGATCGTGGGCGCCGCGCTCAAGGGCAAGTCGCAGCAGATCCTGGTCGGCACCAAGGTGCGCTTCGCCATGGGCCAGGGGCCGAACGAGGGTGGCCTGTCGCGGTTCCACATCATCGAGCAATGCGAGGCGAGCCTGAAGCGCCTGCAGCGCGACCGCATCGACCTCTATTTCCTGCACGAATGGGACGGGCAGACGCCCGTCGAGGAGATGATGGAAGCGCTCGACACGCTGGTGAAGCAGGGCAAGGTCCGCTACATCGGCTGCTCCAATTTCTCCGGCTGGCACATCATGAAGGCGCTGATGGCGGCTGACCGGCACAACTGGCAGCGCTTCTGCTGCCAGCAGATCCACTACACGCTCGAGGCGCGTGACGCCGAGCTGGAACTCGTGCCGATCGCGATTGACCAGGGCGTCGGCATCCAGGTGTGGAGCCCGATCGCCGGCGGATTGCTCTCGGGCAAGTTCCGCCGCAACAGCCCGCCCCCGCAGATCTCGCGCCACACCGCCGGCTGGGGCGAGCCGCCGATCTATGACGAGGACCGGCTCTACCGGATCATCGACGCGCTGGTGGCGGTCGGCGAGGCGCGCGGCGTGTCGGCGGCGCAGGTGGCGCTGTCATGGCTCGCGGGTCGTCCCGGTGTTGCCTCCATCATCGTCGGCGCCCGCACCGAGGCCCAGCTCAAGGACAACCTCGCGTCCGGCGCGCTGGTGCTCTCGGCCGAGGAGCGCAAGAAGCTTGACGATGCAAGCCTCAAGCCCTTGCCCTATCCCTACTGGCACCAGTGCAATACCGCGGCCGACCGCTTCGGCCCCGCGGATCTGGCGCTGCATGCCCCGCATATCGCCAACCGCAAGCCGCGCATGTGACGGGTCCGGAGTCCGCAATGTCGTCGAAGACCAACCTCACCATCAATCCGCAGCGCCTGTGGGAGGCGCTGATGGAGACCGCGGCGTTCGGCGGCACCCCCAAGGGCGGCATCAAGCGCCTGACCGTGTCCGACGAGGACAAGAAGGTGCGCGACTGGTTCAAGGCCGAATGCGAGAAGCTGGGCTGCACCGTGGTGGTCGACGAAGTGGGCAACATGTTCGCTACACGGCCAGGCAGGCGCAAGGACCTGGCGCCCGTCGCCATGGGCTCGCATCTCGACACCCAGCCCACCGGCGGCAAGTTCGACGGCGTGCTTGGCGTGCTCGGCGCGCTCGAGGCCATGCGCACGCTGGTCGACATGGGCTACGAGACGAACGCGCCGGTGATGATCGTGAACTGGACCAACGAGGAGGGTTCGCGCTTCGCGCCGGCCATGCTGTGCTCGGGCGTCTATGCCGGCGTCTTCACCACCGACTTCGCCTATGGCCGCGAGGACCGGCAGGGCATCAAGCTGGGCGACGAGCTGGAGCGCATCGGCTACAAGGGCAAGGTCAAGGCGGGCGACGTCAAGTTCCAGGCCATGTTCGAACTCCACATCGAACAGGGGCCCATCCTCGAGGCCGAGAACAAGATGATCGGCGTGGTCACCGGCGTTCAGGGCATGCGCTGGTACGAGGTGACGCTGCGCGGACAGGAATCTCACACCGGCGCCACGCCCATGGGCCTGCGCAAGAACGCCCTGCTCGGCGCTGCGCGCATGATCGAGGCCATTCACCAGGTTGGCATGGCGCATCTGCCCGGCGTCGCCTCGGTGGGCCTCATCGAGAACCGGCCGAACAGCCGCAACGTGGTGCCGGGCGAGGTCTTCTTCACCGTCGATCTGCGCCATCCCGACGAGACGGTGCTGGACAAGATGGAGGCCGAATACAAGGCGGCGCTGCCGAAGATCGCGGACGAACTCGGTCTCGAGCTCGACGAGAAGCGCATCTGGAATTCCCCGGCGGTTAGGTTCGCGGCCCCTCTCATCGACTGCGTGCGCGAGGGCGCCAAGCTTGCCGGCTATTCCACGCGCGAGATGGCGAGCGGGGCCGGACACGACGCGGCCTACATCGCCCGCGTCGCCCCCACCACCATGATCTTCGTGCCCTGCCTCGGCGGCATCTCGCACAACGAGGCGGAATCGACGACGCTGGAGGAATGCGGCGCTGGCGCGCAGGTGCTGCTCAATGCCGTGCTGGCCTATGACCGCGGCCTGGCGTGACGCCGGGTCACCAGCGTCCCTGGCCATGTCCGCATGACCCGCAATGACCTCGCCGCTCGTGCTCGCGAATTGGCGCTGCGCCTCGCGTCATGGCCGTCGGTCACCGGCACCTCGGACGAAGCGGCCTTCGCACCCCGGCTTGCGCGCGACCTGCGCCACTTCGATGCGGTCTGGACCGACGCCATTCCCGGCGATCCCGCCGCGCGCCACAATGTCTTCGCGCTGAAGCGGGGCCGCGGCCGCGGCACGGTGGTGCTGACCGGGCATTTCGACGTGGTACCGGCGGAAGACTATGGCACGCTCAAGCCACTCGCCTTCGACGCCGAGCGTCTTCTGCCCGAGATCCTGGCGCGGCTCGAAGGCTCCGGTGAACATCCCCTGGCACTTGCCGACCTTGCCCAGGGCAGCTTTTTGCCCGGACGCGGCCTTCTCGACATGAAGGCCGGCCTTGCCGCAGGGATCGCCGCGATGGAGGCCTGGCATGGCGAGGGCAACCTGCTTTTCGTGGCGGTCGCGGACGAGGAAGACCGATCGGCCGGTGCTCGCGCTGCCGCCCCGCGGCTGGCGGCGATCGCGCGCGAGCACGGTCTCGACATCGCGCTGGTCATCAACCTCGATGCAATTTCCGATCAGGGCGACGGCAGCTTCGGCCGCAGCGTGGCTCTGGGGTCCATCGGCAAATTGCTGCTCACCGCCTTCGTCGTGGGTCGCGAGGCCCATGCCTGCTACCCGCAGGATGGCGCCAACGCCGCCTATCTGGCGGCCGAACTCGTCAGCGAATTCGAGCTCGCGCCGGAACTGGCGGAGGTCAGCGGCAGCGAGATCGCGGCACCGCCCACGGCGCTCGCCGCCAAGGACCTGAAGAACGGCTACAACGTCACCACGCCCGGCCAGGCCTGGTGCTACTGGAACACGCTGCAGCACCGGCGCGGCGCAGGCGAGGTTCTCGACATCGCCGTCATGCTGGCCCGCCGGGCCATGGTCCGCGCCGCGGCGAAGGTTCGCCGCGAGATTCCGGTCATGACCTGTGCCCAGCTCGTGGCCCGCTTGCCAGGCGATCAGGTCGAACGGATCGCAGCCGAGATTGCCCAGCATGCGACGCTTGATCTCCCCGAGCGCAGCAAGCGCATGACCCAGGCGCTGTGGGACTTGGCCGGGCTCTCGGGTCCCGCCGTGGTGATCGGCTTCGGGTCCATTCCCTATCCAGCCGTGGCGCTTGGCGATGCGGCACTGGCCAGGACCATCCGCGCGGCGGTGGCTCCCCTCGGCCTCGGCACCCTTGCCTACTTTCCAGGAATCTCGGACATGAGCTTCTTCGGGGAAGCCGCGGCCGACCTTGGTGCGGCAGCAGCCAACACCCCGATCTGGGGGTCGAGCTTCGCGATGCCGGAGCCCGCGGGCTATCCGTGCATCAACATCGGCCCGTGGGGCCGCGACTATCATCACTGGCTCGAGCGCCTGCATGCGCCATTCGCGTTCGAAACCCTGCCGCGCGCCCTGCTTGCGGTGATTGAAGCTGTGCTGAAACCTCGCTAGAGAGCGGGAGCCAAACAAGCGGAGGCAGTCATGGCACTCAAGAGAATCGAACCCGGCAAGCGCATGAGCTCAGCCGTCATCTACAACGGCATGGCCTATCTGGCCGGCTTCGTCGCGGAAAGCGCAGCCGGGAAGTCGGTCAAGGAACAGACCGCCGACATCCTGCAGCAGATCGACGCCACGCTGAAGATCGCGGGCACGAACAAGACCAACATCGTCAAGGCCAACATCTGGCTGACCGACATCAAGACCTGGGCTGAGATGAACGAGGCCTGGGACGCCTGGGCGGTACCCGGCCAGACCCCGGCGCGCGCCACCGTCGAGGCGCGGCTCGCGGCTCCCGGCCTCGACGTCGAGATCATGGTGGAAGCCGCGATCCTGAAGAAGTCGGCCCCGGCCAAGAAGGCCGCGCCTGCCAAGAAGGCGGCGAAGAAGGCTGCCAAGAAGCCCGCCAAGAAGGCCAGGCGCAAGTAGACCGACGTCCGGCCCCCTCACGATTGACCATGTCCATGGCCGCCCGTTGCGGCGGCCATCCGGACTGGTCGGGCTCTCTCAGCGCGAGTCCTTCCAGCCGTACCAGACATAGGCGCCCTTGAGATAGAGCGGCCGGAAGGCCGGCAGCGGAAACGGCGCCAGCCTGCGCGTGACCACGCCGGGAAGATCGGCGGCGCCGATCTTCCCCGTCATGAGGCGGGCCACGGCGCGCCCGCACCATGACCCCATCGCCACGCCATTGCCGTGATAGGCAATCGAGGTCCATACCGTCCGCTTCCCGTCGAGTGCGCCGAGATAGGGGACCCGGTCGAAGGCAAGGCAGACGAAGCCGCGCCAGTAGTGGGTGATCTCGACGCCGCGCCAGGCGGGGAAGAGGTCATGGAACGCGCGTGTCAGGACGGGTCGGTAGGCTTCGCCGCCCGGACCCGAGGCGTCGGTTCCGCCGCGGCCGCCGAAGAGGAAGCGGCCATTGGGCAGCAGCCGGAAGTAGTGCAGCAGGTTGCGCGAGTCATAGGCCATAAGGTCGGAGGTCCAGCCCTGGGCGAGGCGCTCGTCGTCCGTGAGCGGCCGCGTGACGATCACGCTCGACAGGGCCGGCATGACGCGGCCGGCATGGCGCGGCGAGACGTCTTCCGGCGTATAGCCATTGGTCGCCACCAGCACGCGCTTCGCCGTGAGACGCGCCGCGGCCGTTTCCAGCACGTGGCCTGCGACGGCTTCCTCCCAGCGGATGACGCGCGAACCGGCATGGAGTCGGGCACCGGCTCCGGCGGCAGCCCGCGCCAGGCCGCGCACGTAGTTGAGGGGATGGATGCCGAATCCCACCTTGCCCTTGAGACCGCCATGGAAGGCCGGGCTCCACAGGCCCTGCGCCTTGAGGTCGGCCGCCGAAAGGAGTTCGGTGTCCTCGCCGAAGGTCTGCCTCAGAAAGGCCTGATCGGCGCGCAATTCGGCCATCCGGTTCGGAAGATGCGCAAGTGTCACCTCGCCATCGCCATGGATCCAGGCATCGATGCCGAAGCGCCTGCAGTTGTCGCGCACCAGATCGACCGACTCCACCATGGCGGCATGGAAGCGCCGCGTGGCCTCGAGGCCATAGGTCTTGATCATCTCGGTGTATGACAGCTTGTGCGAGCCGATGCAGGCGAAGCCGCCGTTGCGGCCCGAGGCGCCCCAGCCGATGTGCCCGGCGTCGAGCACGCGCACGTCCAGGCCCTGGCCCGCCAGTTCGATCGCGGCCGACAGTCCGGTGAAGCCGGCGCCGATGATGGCCACGTCGCAGGATGCTTCGCCGCTCAAGGCCGGCGTCGTGACGCCCAGCGCATCGGCGGAGGCCTCCCAGTAGCTGTCAACGGCGCGTTCGAAATGGAAGGCATGCGGATGTGTGGTGGATGGCATGATGACGGCTTGCTAGCATCGGGCATCTCGATTGGCAAAGAGGGCGCGATGAAGGTACTTGTTCTCGGCGCGGGAATCGTGGGCGTCACCACGGCCTACGAGCTGAACCGCGATGGCCACGAGGTCACCGTCATCGACCGCGAGGCCGAACCCGCCGCCTTCACCAGCTATTCCAATGCCGGGCTCTTTGCTCCGGGACATGCCTATGCCTGGTCCTCGCCGGCAGCGCCCGGCATCCTGCTGCAATCGCTGTGGCGGGGCGACCAGGCGCTGCGCTTCAAGTTCTCGAGCGACCCGCGCTTCTGGTCGTGGATGTGGCGTTTCTGGGGGCAATGCACGCCCGAACGCGCGGCGCTGAACACCACGCGCAAGGTGCGCCTGTGCAACTATTCGCTGGCCGTGTTCCACGACACCGTGGCGCGGACGGGCATCGCCTATGATGGGCGGGCCGGTGGGCTGCTCTATCTCTACAGCTCGGAAGCGGCGCTGAAGGCGGCCTCCGCCAAGTCGCGGATCCTGAGCGACAATGGCTGCCGCATCGAGACGCTGGACCGGGACGGCGTGGCAATGAAGGATCCGGCACTCGCTCCGGTGAAGGACAGCTTCGCCGGCGCGCTCTATGCACCGGACGACGAAAGCGGCGACTGCCGCCTCTTTGCCCGCAACATGGCCGATTGGTTGAAGGGGCAGGGTGTCGTCTTCAGATTTGGCACGACCATCACCGGTTTCGAGACCGCAGGCGACCGGGTGACGGCGGTGCTGACCGATAAGGGCCGCGAAACGGCCGACGCGGTCGTGCTCTGCCTGGGCGTCTATTCGCCGCACCTCGCCCGCCAGATCGGGCATGACCTGCCGATCTATCCGGTCAAGGGCTATGCCATCACCGCGCCGGTTGCCGGGCGCAACAACCCGCCGACCATCGGCGGCGTGGACGAGGAGACATTGGTCGCCTACGCGCCCTATGGTGACCGCATCCGGGTCACCGCCACGGCGGAGTTCTCGGGCTACGACCGCAGCCACAGTCCGGGTGACTTTGCCAACATGCTGGCCACCATGCGGCGGCTGTTTCCGGACGGCGCCGACTGGGACGCCGCCTCGACCTGGGCGGGACTGCGCCCGATGACGCCTGAAGGAACGCCCATCCTCGGTCCGTCGAAAATGAGGAACCTGTGGTTCAACACCGGCCAGGGTCACATGGGCTGGACCATGAGCCATGGCGCGGCTCGCATCACGGCCGACCTGGTCGCCGGTAAAAATCCCCAGATCGCGCTCGACGGCATGACTGCCGTTACGTAAGGCGAGGTCACATTCTGGCCCCATTGCCCCCCCACAGCCCCTGTGCAGGTGCAGCATAACTGGTCAACTGATCAGACCAGTGGCGGCAGACTGCAAACAACAAAAGCAATCCGGCACCGTCCGGCCGCGTCGGCAACCATGTCTGCGTGCCCGGGCCAGCCGGCAACTCAAGGGGTTTGTATCCAATGCGGCGTTTGTTTGTGGCCCTGGTCATGGGCTGTTTCGTGGGTCTTGCGGGCCTGGCCGGTACCGCTGAAGCCAAGACCATCATCGGCTATGCGTCCTACTACAAGCACGGCAAGCGGACTGCCAATGGCGAGTCCTTCAATCCCAACGGATTGACGGCCGCCCATCGCAGCCTGCCGTTCGGCACCAAGGTCAAGGTCACCAATCTCCGGACCGGCCGGGCCGTCGTGGTGCGCATCAATGATCGCGGGCCCTTCATCCGCAGCCGGGTCATCGACCTGAGCTATGGCGCGGCCAAGGTCGTGGGCCTGACCAAGTCCGGCGTGGCCAAGGTCGAGGTCGTGGTTCTGGACTGACAAAACACCGGTTCGGCCTTCACCCGTCGCCCCGGCGCATGCCGGAGCGACGGGCAGAGGGCCGGCCGGTCATTTCTGCCGCACCTATTGCGGATGCCGCAGCTTCATGCGGCGCGCAGGCGGTCGACTTCGCCAAGCGTCAGGCGTACCTCGCGCAGGATTGCCGCAAGCTTCTCTCCGAGATCGACCTCGGCGCGGCTGCGCGCCGCGGTTTCGAGATCGGTGCAGGCCGCAGCGGCCCGCAGCGCCCCGATGTTGGCGCACATCGACTTCAATGCATGCGTGGCGTCGGCCAGGGCATCGAGATCCGGCTCGCGGGTCATGGCCTCGAGCTGGTCGATGGCCTGTGGCACGCGTCCGGCGAAGAGATCCAGCACGCGGCGGAACAGGGCCTCGTTGCCGCCAATCTGTCTGAGATCGCGGATCGTGGCCGCATCGAGGACCGGTTCCGGGGCTGTATCGGTGGCCGAAGCCGCCCGAAGGCGGCCCGGCATATACTCCGCAAGACAGTCGGTCACGGCCTTGAGCGAGACCGGCTTGACCATGAGCGCGTCCATGCCGGCATCGCGCCAATGAGACTTCAGCGCCGCGGCGCCGCCCGCGAGCGCGATCACCGGCGTATGGCCGCCGGCTGCCGCCAGCGCCTCATGGGCCCGGATTTCGCGCGTCGCCGCAGGTCCGTCCATCACCGGCATGTCGCAATCCATGAAGACGAGTTCGGGCTTGAGCCTGCGCCAGGCTTCCACCGCCGCGCGCCCGTTGGGCGCCGTCTCGACCGTTGCGCCCAGGCCACGCAATGCCGTCGCCATGATTTCACGATCGATCTCGCTGTCGTCGGCCACCAGAACGCGGCGGCCCGCATGGTCGTCCGTGCTGCCGACACGGCACGCGTGGCGCAATTCGTCCAGCAGATGCAAGCGGTCGAGGAGATCGGTCACGTCCGACTGGCGCAGTGGCAGGGGCAGAAGTTCATGAGCCAGCCCTCGCGCCAGGGCGGCACGGCCACGCTCGTCGCCGGCATGGCAGAGGCAGATGACCAGTGGCCGCCGCTCCGCATCCACGCGCAGGGTTGCCAGCTGCGCCGCGTCGGCGAAGATCAGCTCCTGGGTGGCCGGGTTGGACACGACGATCTCGACCTTGTAGCCGGCCGCGACCAGTGCTGTTCCGAGGGCCGACACGGTGGCCGCTCCGGCACAGGCGAGCCCTGCGGTGGAAAGTTGACCGCCGAGGCGACCGCGCGGCCGTGCCGCGGCAAGCTGTGGCGCGGGCAGCCGCAGGATGAATTGCGATCCCTTGCCCAGCTCGCTGCTTGCGGTGATGTCGCCGCCCAAGGCGCGGGCCACCTTCCGGGCGAAGAACAGGCTGCTGGTGCCGTCGTCGCTTGCGCCTTGCGACCCGGCGTGTGGGTCGAAGACATGCGCAAGATCCTGCGGCGACAGGCCCGCGCCGCTGTCGGTCACGCTGCAATGGAGCATGCTGCCGGCGTGGCGCAGCGACATCAGGATCTGCCCCCGACCGGTGTGTTTCAGGGCGTTGCCGACAAGCGCGGACAGGATCTGCCGGAACCGATGGGGATCACCCGAAATGCTCAGGGGCAGGCCCGGGGCGGCCCGCACCGCCAGATCGATGCCGCGCGACGCGGCCGAATCCCAGTACAGGCCAGCCACGTCGTCGGCGATTGCCACGGGATCGAGCGGCAGATGCTCCACCCTGAATTCGCCCGCGTCGAGCTGCGACAGATCGACCAGATCGCCAACCGCAGCGAGCAGGCTCTGTCCGGTGCGGCTGATGACCTCGGCATGACGGCGCTGGCCATCATTCAGGCCGGCCGCCAGCAGCCGCTCGGCCGTGGCAGCGAGACCCGCCAGCGGAATGCGGATCTCGTGACCGATGGCGGCAATCAGGCTGTTCCTGGCCCGGTGTTCCTGCTGCAGGGCGGCCCGCGCATCGGCGAGCTCGGCGGCGAGTTGCTGCGTGCGGGCTTCCTGCTCCGCGTCCGCTGGCCTGGCTGCATGCATCTCCCTGGCCAGCCTGCCGGCAAAGAGGCGTGCGCTTCCAGTGGACCCTGTTTCTTCGCCGCTGGCCATCGGCATCGCATCCAAATCCATCGCCACCGGCGGGCTGACCGCTTCATCGCGAGACAGGTTGCGCGATTGCCAATAGGCAAGAAACCGCATGAGGAGATAGGTGCAGATGCTGGCGATCGACCCGCAGACCAGTCCCATCAGAAGGGTCATCGCCAGGCCCTGGCGGAGGTCGCTGGCCATGACGGCGACCTGCGCGGTGCCGACGGCCTGGTTGCCGGCGGAGACCGTTGCCGTCGCAGGCAAGGTGCCATGCGCCAGCACGTCGAGAATGCGGGGCTGGCCGCTGAAGGCGGCATCCGGGTCGCCGAGCGCCCGGAGCGTTTCGCCATCGCGGTCCCTGAGCGCCGCATAGACCATGCCGGGCTGCCGCATCACGGCGCGGAGTGCCTGGAGCTGGGCATCGGCATCGCGCTTCGCGAGAGGAACGACCATGCCCGACGCGAGCACCCTTGCCGTTGCCTGCAGGTCGCGCGAGCGGGAGATCAGCTCCGAATGAAGATTCTGCCAGGCCACCAGTCCGGTGGTGGTCACAACCGCCGCCAGAACCGCAGCCGCGGCCCAGGCCGCAGGGCTTCGGCCCGGAGGAGCCGCCATGTCGGGAGAAATGTCGCGCGTCATGGACGGCGACTATCCGACGGAAGAGGTTAAGATTCGTTCCAAGCGAAACCCCTAAGCAAACTTTAACGGCTTTCTGCGAGGCTGCAGGCGGTTTGCAAAGGGACGGCAAATGGACAGCGGCACGGTGAAACAACCAGCCGGGGAACGGCGCGCGCGGCAAGTGCTGGTCGTCGATGACGATCCGATCATGCGCGAGGTCATGTGCGAGCAGCTGGCCGAGATCGGCTTCAACTGCACCGCCGCCGAGAACGGCGAGGCGGGACGCGAGACCTCCAACCGGCTGCGCTTCGATCTGGCGATCATCGACATCACCATGCCCAAGCTCGATGGATTCAGTCTGTTGCGCCACATGCGCCAGCATCCGCGCACCGTCGACCTGCCGGTCATCGTCTGCACTGCCCACAACGACCGGTCCTCCATCGAACGCGCCTACATGCTGGGCGCCTCGTCCTTCGTCACCAAGCCCATCAACTGGCCGCAATTCGCCCATCATGTGCAATTCGTGCTGCGCAACGGCGAGACCGAGAAGGCGCTGCGCCAGGCCCAGATCGAGGCACTGGCCGCCAGCCGCATGAAGAACGGCCTGTTCCAGGTGCTGAGCCATGAACTCAAGACGCCGCTGACCGCGCTGATCGGGTTGACCGAAGTGCTGAGCGAGCAGCTGGACGGCCGCGTCAGCGCCGATGAGCGCGAATCGCTCGGCCATGTGGTCGACGGCGCCCAGCGTCTCAATGCCATCGTCAGCGACATCCTCCTGCTCTCCAAGGCCCTGGGCAATCCGAGCCAGCAGAAACTGGTGAGCGTGCCGATCGCCGAGCTGCTCGACGACGGGCTGGTGGGCCAGAAGTCGCTGGCGCGCGAACGCCAGGTCAAGCTGCTGCTGCGACCCATGGAGGACAATTTCGTCATTGCCTGCGATCCGCATCTGCTGCGCCAGGCCATCGCGCGGCTGGTGAACAATGCCATCAAGTTCTCGCAGCCCGGCGGCGCCGTCGAAGTCTGGGCGCATCGCCGCGCCGACGGGTCGACGCTGATCTCGGTCAAGGACAGCGGCCCCGGCCTCAGTCCGGCACGGCTGCAGGAGTGTCTCAAGCCCTTCATGCAGGACGACATGACCTATGCGCGGCCGGTCGACGGGCTTGGCCTTGGCCTGCCCATTGCCAAGGCCATCTGCGAAGCCCATGGCGGCGAGCTGCTGATCCAGACGGCGCTGGGACAGGGGCTGGTGGCCGCGATCAGCCTGCCGCCGCAGCTGACCGTATCGGCAACCCACGCGGCCTGAGTCCCGCATCGCAGCCCGACCCTGACGCCACGGTGGCTTGACGCCTCCGGACGGTGCTGCGAACCTGTGGTCGCACAGGGAGACTTCCACATCATGACGGCCGGCGACCATGCGTGATCCGCGCTACGACATCCTGTTCGAGCCGGTGAAGATCGGACCGGTCACGGCCAAGAACCGCTTCTATCAGGTGCCGCATTGCAACGGCGGTGGCTACCGCGATCAATCCGCCGCCGCCGAGATGCGCCGGGTCAAGTCGGAAGGCGGCTGGGGCGTCATCTTCACCGAACAGGTCGAGATCCATCACAGCTCCGAGATCACGCCCTTCATCGAGCTGCGCATCTGGGATGAGGACGACATGCCGGGGCTCGCCAAGATGGCCGAGGCCATCCATACCAATGGCGCCCTCGCCGGCATCGAACTGGCCTACAGCGGCGCCAACGGACCGAATCTCTACACGCGCGAAGTGCCGCTGGCGCCATCGCATCTGCCCATCCTCACCTTCACCAGCGACCCGGTGCAGGCGCGCGCCATGGACAAGGAGGACATCCGCAACCTGCGCCACTGGCACCGGCTGGCCTATCGCCGCGCCAGGCGCGCGGGCTACGACATTCTTTGCCTCTACGGCGCCCATGGCTTCGGCGTGATCCAGCATTTCCTGTCGCCTCGCACCAATCAGCGGACGGACGAATATGGCGGCTCGCTGGAGAACCGGGCGCGTCTGCTGAAGGAGCTGATCTCGGATGCCCGCGACGAGGTGGGCGACACCTGTGCCATCGCGGTCCGACTTTCGCTCGACGAGATGGCCGGGCCGGAGGGGTTCACCAACGCTGAACTGCGCGATCTCGTGGCCATGCATGCCGAACTGCCCGATCTCTGGGACTTCGCGCATGGCACATGGGAAGCCTGTTCCGGCACTTCGCGCTTCAGGCCGGAAGGCGCGCAGGAAGACCTGATCCGCGGCATCAGGCAGCTGACGCCGAAGCCCGTGGTGGGCGTCGGCCGCTTCACCTCGGCCGACATGATGGTCCGGCAGGTGAAGCAGGGCATTCTGGATTTCGTCGGCGCCGCGCGGCCGTCCATCGCCGATCCCTTCCTGCCCAAGAAGATCGACGAGAACCGCATCGAGGACATCCGCGAATGCATCGGCTGCAACATCTGCGTGACCGGCGACATGACCATGTCGCTCAGCCGCTGCACGCAGAATTCCTCCTTCATGGAGGAATGGCGCAAGGGCTGGCATCCCGAGCGCATGCCGGCGAAGGCCTCGGACAATCGCGTTCTGGTGGTGGGGGCGGGACCGGCCGGCCTCTCGGCGGCCCATCGCGCGGGGCTTCGCGGATACGACGTGGCGCTGGCCGAGGCCGGTACGGAGCTTGGCGGCCGCGTGGCGCGCGAGTGCCGGTTGCCTGGCCTCTCCGCCTGGGGCCGGGTGCGCGACTATCGCGCCGGCCAGATCGGCAAGATGCCCAATGTGAACGTCTACCGCGACTCGCGGCTCAGCGCGGACGACGTGCTGGGCTTCGGCTTCGAACACGTGGCCGTGGCGACGGGCGCCACGTGGCGGCGCGACGGCGTCGCCCGCTACAATCTCCGGCCCATCGCCATCGATCCCGCCATGCCGGTCCTCACGCCCGACGAGCTCATGGACGGCAAGCGGCCGTCCGGCCATGTGGTGGTCTATGACGACGACCACTACTACATGGGCAGCATCATGGCCGAACTTCTGGTGCAGGCGGGGAACCGGGTTACCTTCCTGACGCCATCGGCGCGCGCGGCGGACTGGAGCTTCAACACGCTGGAGCAGGGGCTGATCCAGGCGCGCCTCCTCGAAACCGGTGTCGATGTCCGCACCAATCGCGGTCTCGCCGCCATCGCCGCCAATGGCGTCACCGCCGCCTGCACCTATACCGGCCGCGTGAGCGAGATCGCCTGTGACGCGGTGGTGCTGGTGACGGCGCGGCTGCCAATCGACCAGCTCTATCTCGATCTGAAGGCCCGTGCCGCCGCGTGGTCCGATCACGGCATCCGTTCGGTGAAGGTGATCGGCGATGCCAATGCGCCCGCCGCCATCGCCTGGGCCACCTATGCCGGTCACCGCTATGCAGAGGAACTCGACACGCCGGACCGGGGCGATGCCCTGCCGTTCCGGCGCGAAGTCGCAATGCTGAAGGACTGACATGCGCAAGATCACCGCCGCCATCACGCAGATGGCCTCGACCCAGAGCTGGGCCGGAAACTGCGACAAGGCCGAAGGCCTGGTGCGCGCTGCCGTGAAGCAGGGCGCCGGTCTCGTGCTGCTGCAGGAGCTGTTCGACGCGGACTACTTCTGCATCGAGCAGCATGTCCGTTTCTTTGCCGGCGCGCACGAGCTTGACCGCCATCCCACGGTGCAGCGCTTCGGCGCGCTGGCGCGCGAACTGGGCGTGGTGCTTCCTGTCAGCGTCTTCGAAAGGGCGGGCCCGGCGCATTACAACACGACAGTCATCTTCGATGCCGACGGCAGCAATCTCGGCTTCTATCGCAAGAGCCACATTCCGGATGGCCGCGGTTACCAGGAGAAGTTCTACTTCTCGCCGGGCGATACGGGCTTCAAGGTGTGGGACACGGCCGCGGGGCGCATCGGGCTTGGCATCTGCTGGGACCAGTGGTTTCCGGAGGCCGCGCGCATCATGGCGCTGATGGGCGCCGAGATCCTGCTCTACCCAACCGCGATCGGCTCGGAACCGGGCAGTCCGGAGTATGACTCGAGCAGCCACTGGCAGAACACGATGCGCGGTCATGCGGCGGCCAACATCATGCCCCTGCTGGCTTCCAACCGGGTGGGCCGCGAGGTGGCGCCCGACGGGCGATCCGACACCTTCTACGGACGCTCCTTCATTGCCGACCATCATGGCGAGAAGGTCCAGGAGATGGACCGCAGCGAAGAGGGCCTGCGCCTGGCCAGTTTCGACCTGGACGCCATCTCGGACCTGCGCCGGACCTGGGGTGTCTTCCGCGACAGGCGGACCGACCTCTACGGCCCGCTGCTCACGCTTGATGGCCGGACCCGCCCCGGCTGACAGCGAATTGTCAGATTTACCTCAAGGTCGGGTCTGTGCGGGAACCATTCGTCAACCCTTCGTTCACCCTGCCCGCAGCTTCTAGTTGGTAGAAGAATCTATCCACGATACAACAAGGTGCCGAATAGCCAGAAAGGGCGGCACCATGCTCGAAGATCTGCTGTACCGGATCAACGATCTCTTCTCCTTCGTTCCCAATGCCGGCCACATGCCCGATCATGTGCTGCCGCTGGCTATCCTTTTCAGTCTCTTCGGCGCGCTGATCCTCGGGCGCTACACGGGAACGGTGGGCTCCCTCACGCTGCCTCTCAATTTCTCCGCCCTGTTCATTGGCGCGATGGCCTCCAACTGGCTGATGCGCGGCATCCAGATGCAGGTCGACGCGCAGGTGCAGCGGCCGCTCCTCGGCTCGCTGGTGGGCATGTTGATTGCCGCCCTCATCATGTTGCGCTGGATGCAGGGCGACCACCGCAAGATCTGACGCCCCCGAAAGTCCCGGTTGCGCCGCACAATGGGTCATGCTTGCATGACCGCATCATGAGCGACCGCGAAAAACCCTGGCTCTTCCGCACCTACGCCGGCCATTCCACCGCCGCCGAGTCCAACCGGCTCTATCGCGGCAACCTGGCCAAGGGCCAGACCGGCCTGTCGATTGCCTTCGACCTCCCCACCCAGACCGGATACGACAGCGACCACGTGCTGGCGCGCGGCGAGGTGGGCAAGGTGGGCGTACCCGTCTCGCACATCGGCGACATGCGCACCTTGCTGGATGGCATCCCGCTCGCCACCATGAACACCTCGATGACCATCAATGCCACTGCCGCCTGGCTGCTGGCACTCTACGTGGCGGTGGCGGACGAGCAGGGGGCCGCGCGCGCCAGCCTCCAGGGGACAACGCAGAACGACATCATCAAGGAATATCTTTCGCGCGGCACCTATGTGTTCCCGCCCGGGCCCTCGCTCAGGCTCATCACCGACACCATCGCCTTTTCCACCCGCGAACTGCCCAAGTGGAACCCGATGAATGTCTGCTCCTATCACCTGCAGGAAGCGGGCGCGACGCCGGCTCAGGAGCTGTCCTACGCGCTGGCCACCGCCATCGCCGTGCTTGACGGCGTGAAGACCAGCGGCGCGGTCAGCACGGCCGAGTTCCCGCAGGTCTTCGGCCGCATCTCGTTCTTCGTCAACGCCGGCATCCGTTTCGTCACCGAGATGTGCAAGATGCGCGCCTTCACCGAACTCTGGGACGAGATCGGCCGCGAGCGCTATGGCATCGTCGACGAGAAGTACCGCCGCTTCCGCTATGGCGTTCAGGTCAACTCGCTGGGTCTCACCGAGCAGCAGCCCGAGAACAACGTCTACCGGATCCTGCTCGAGATGCTGGCGGTGGTGCTGTCGAAGAATGCCCGGGCCCGGGCCGTGCAGCTTCCGGCCTGGAACGAGGCGCTCGGCCTGCCGCGCCCGTGGGACCAGCAGTGGTCGCTGCGCATGCAGCAGGTGGTGGCCTTCGAGACGGATCTGCTCGACTATGGCGACATCTTCGACGGCTCGACCGAGATCGCCCGCAAGGTGGACGCGCTGAAGGAGGAAGCCCGCGCCGAACTGGCCCGCGTGCTGGCCATGGGCGGCGCCAATACCGAGGCCGTCATTGCCGAGATGAAGCGGGCGCTGGTCGAAAGCAACACGGCGCGCATCCGTGCGATCGAGTCAGGCGAAACCAAGATCGTCGGCGTCAACGTCTTCACCACCACGGAGGAGTCGCCCCTGGCGGCCAGCGAGGGGGAGGCCATTCTCACGGTGAAGGACTCGGTCGAATTCGAACAGATCGAGCGACTCAAGGCCTGGCGCCAGGCACGCGACGGCAAGGCCGCGGCGGCAGCGCTCGAGGCCTTGCGCCAGGCGGCGGCCGAAGGCCGCAACATCATGGAACCCTCGATCGCCTGCGCCAGGGCCGGTGTGACCACCGGCGAATGGGGCGCAACACTGCGCGCCGTCTTCGGGGAGTACCGCGCCCCCACCGGAGTCGCGCTGGTCATGCAGTCGCGCGATGACACGAGTCTCGCCAGCCTGCGTGCGCGGGTGAAGGCGCTGGCCGAGCGGCTGCGCGAAACGCCGCGATTCCTTGTCGGCAAGCCCGGACTCGATGGCCACTCCAACGGCGCTGAACAGATCGCGGTGCGGGCCGCCGACACCGGGCTCACGGTGATCTATGACGGCATCCGGGTCACGCCGGAGCAGCTGGTGAAGACGGCCGAGGAGAAGAAGGTTCACATCATCGGCTTGTCGATCCTCTCGGGCAGCCATGTACCGCTGGTGCGCGAGGTGATGCAGCGGCTGCGGGCCGCGGGGCTTTCGCAGGTGCCCGTGGTGGCGGGCGGCATCATTCCGGCCGAGGATGTGCTGGTGTTGAAGCAGCTCGGCGTCGCTGCGGTCTATACGCCGAAGGACTTCGACATGAACCGGATCATGGACGACCTCATCGGCCTGATCGAGAAGGGCGAGGGCGAACGGGCGGCGTGAACGAGCGGCACCGGCCGCCGCAAGCTGCGGGGGCCTGCTCCCGCCTTCACGCCATCGAACGGTCAGCGCGCCGAACGCCCCGAACCTGTCCGCGCCCCATTCCGGGATGGCTTCGGATCGAAGACCTGGGCCAGCGTTTCGTGGACGGGTCCGCGCAGGCAGGTCTCGGCCGCGGCGGCCGCAGGAAGGTAGTCTTTCCAGGCGGGGTCGTTCCTCGTGCCGGCAATGGCCTTGGCGGTGATTTCGAGCCTCGTGCGATCAGAGCGATGCATGTGCCACTCCTTGCTCAACGCGCCAAGTATAAGTAAGTACCTAAGCCATGTGACGTCCCCAAATCTAACTAGGCCTATTCGAACTTGCGATGACGGGGGTTGGCCATGGATCTGGACTGGGATGATGTACGCGTCTTCGTTGCAGTGGCGCGGTGCGGCAGCCTCACGCAGGCCGCCGGCACAACCGGGCTCAGCCAGCCGACCCTGAGCCGGAAGCTGCGAAAGCTGGAAGACAGTCTGGGAGCAGCGCTGTTCGACCGGCTTCCGAACCAGATGCTGCTGACACCCATCGGCCGCCGCCTGGCCGAGCTTGCCTTCGAGATGGAGCTTTCTGCCGACAGGCTGCAGCGCGACGCTGCGGTCGCAGTCTGGGAAGAGCGGCAGCCGGTGCGCGTCAGCTCGACGCTGTCGATTGCCGAATTCCTGAGCCGCAACCTCGATCCGGTTGTCGCCGCGGCGCTCGGCCACAACTGCGAGGTCGATCTGGTGCCCAGCCGCGCGAACATGAATCTCGCGCATCATCAGGTCGATATCGCCGTCAGGTTGCGGCATGTGCCGGAAGACGGGCTGATGAAGGTCCGCCGCATCGGGCGGGTCGGTTTCGCCATGTATGGACAGGCGGGAATGAACTCCGATGGGCCGCGCGCGGTCATCGGTCTCAGTGCCAACCGGCCGCCGCCCCATCCGGCCTGGGTCGACGAGCATGCGCGGTCTTGCGGCCTGCCGGTGGTCGTCCGACTCGGGGAGTACTACATGCGCCGCGAGGCCATTGCTTCCGGGTTGGGAGTCTCACTGTTGCCCTGCTTCATCGGAGATCTTGACCAACGTCTGAAGCGCTGCTCGGCCCCCATCGACGAAATCGGGGAAGACGTCTTCCTGCTCCTGCATAATCAGGCCGCCGCTTCGGCCGGATGCCGCGCGGTCGCCGACGCGATCGCGGATGTCTTCCGACAGAACGCCGCGCTGGTCAGCGGTCAGACCGTCCAGCCACCGGCATAGGCGAAGACCTGGCCGCAGATGAAGTCGCTCTCCGGCCCCGACAGGAAGAGAATGAAGGCGGCGGCCTCGCGCCCCGTTGCCAGGCGGCCCGCCGGCACGTCCCCGAGGCGGGCCTTCAGCTCCGGACTGTCGATGTAGCCGGGCGGGAAATAGGTCGGGTTCTCGACGAAGATCTGACCAGTGGCATTGACCTGGACGTTGCGTGGCGCGACTTCGACGCCGACCGACTTCACGTAGGCGTGCTGCGCGCCGCGGGCCGCTGCATAGCAGCTGCTCCTGGGCCGCCCCCGCAAGGCCGCAGCGCTTCCGACCACCACGATCTTGCCGGCCCCGCGCGCCAGCATCTGCGGCAGGACGGCGCGCACCAGCCGGTGGGTCGGATGCACGATGCGCTCGAAGACCTCCGCCCACTGGTCGTCGGTGGTTTCGTGGGCAAGGGCTCGCGGGTTGGGGATCGACAGGTTCACGATCAGGATGTCGACATGACCGGCTTCGGCGATGAGGTCGCCTGCGGCCTGCGACGGCCGCAGGTCGCGCGCATCGGCCAGTACCTCGGCGCCCTCCGCGCGGAAGAGATCGGTGATCGCCGGTCCCATGAAATCCTCGCATTCGGTAACGACCGCCCGCTTGCCCTGCAATCGCCCTGTCATGATCAGGTCTCCTGTCTAGATGGCCCAGCCTCCCGAGAACGGGAAGATCTGCCCAAAGAAGAGGTCGCTTTCGTCCGAAGCCAGGTACACCGCCAGGGCCGCGCTCTCCCAGCCCTTCGCCAGACGGCGGACCGGCACCTCGGCGAGGCGCGCCGCGAAGTCCGGCGCGGCTTGCACCTCGGGTCCATAGGAGGTGGGATTCTCAACCCAGTTCTGTGCGATGGCATTGATGTTGATCCCCAATGGCGCGGCTTCGATGCCTGCGGACCTCACATAGGAAAGTTGTGCACCACGTGCCGCGCTATAGGCCGACCTCGGCGCGGAGCCCCGCAAGCCATTCGCGCTTCCGATCACGACGATCTTGCCGCGGCGCCGCGCCTTCATCTGGGGAATGACGGCACGGACAAGCTCATGCAGGGGGCGCATCATGGAGTCGAACATGTCGGCCCACTCCTCGTCGTCGATGGCGGTGACCGGATTGCGTCGGTTCCGCCGCATGAGATTGATGACAAGAATGTCGATTGGCCCGGCTGCCTCGATCTCGGCCTGTGCCGCGCCACCTCGCCGAAGATCAATAGTCGAGGGCTTCACCTCGGCGCCCTCCTGCCGGAACTGCCAGAGCAGGGCCGGACCCATGAAGTCACCTGCCTGCGTGATGAGGACCTTCCTGCCGCCGAGACGCGCCATGCAGTGGCATGAAACTACAGGTGCTGCCGGTTGCAAAGGGGCGGACGCACATTCGTGGCTGAATGGGGCCATTCATTCCCGGCGTTTGGGGTCGGCCGGACGGTGCGGCCGGCGTCGGCACCAGGAAGACACCACGGTTCCGTCACCCCGGGACGATGTTCTGGTTCAGCCGGAACAGGTTCTCGGGATCGTACTTGCGCTTGACCGCCTGGAGCCGCTTGTAGGTCTCCGCGCCGAAGGCATTGCGGACCAGGCCTTCGCCCTCGCCGAGTCCGGGGAAGTTGAGATACAGGCGGCCGGTCGAGTGCCGCTGCATGTCCTGCCACATGGTGCGCACCCAGCCGATGTTGGCGTCATCGTCCGCAGGTTTCGACCAGATGGCATCGAGGCTCAGCATGAAGGGCATGGAGCGGTCACCGAAGGCGGTGGCATCGGCGGCGACGCGCTGCACCGCGCCGCGGAAGGGCCAGATCGAGGCATAGGTCATCTCCGATGGGCGTCTCGCCAGTCCCGCCGTGATGTCTCGGATCATGCCGTCGTCGAGCGCCTTCAGATAGGTGGACTTCCAGTAGCAGCGGTCGCGGCCCTTCGGAAACAGCGTGTCATAGAGCGTCTGGATAGTGGCATAGGGCATGTGGCCGCTCAGATCGATGAGTGGCGTGCCGAATTCCCGGAGCGGCATGGTCACGCGCTCGCCCTCTTCCGCAGGCCCGTCATAGACGGTGGCCAGCGCCACCACACGCGTGCCCCAGGTTTCCTCCGGATAGCCGGGGTCTTCGGGAATGGTCGAGAATTCCGCCAGCCCGCTCACCTGGTCGGGTGCCGCAGCCATGTAGTCACGCCATTTCGGGATGATCGTGTTGGCATCGCTCTCCCGATAGAGCGGCGCGCAGAACATCATCTCAGGCGCGATGGGATGGATGCGGAAGGTGAAGTTCACCACCACGCCGAAGTTGCCGCCGCCGCCCCTGAGGGCCCAGAGCAGGTCGGCGTTCTCGGTCGCGCTCGCATGCACCAGCCGCCCGTCCGCCAGCACCACGTCGGCGGCCTCGAGATTGTCGCAGCTCAGGCCGCGTGTGCCGCGCAGCCAGCCGATGCCGCCCGAAAGCGTCAGCCCGGCCACGCCGGTGGCCGAGATGAGGCCGCCGGTCGTGGCCCTGCCGAAGGGCGTGGTCGCCATGTCGACGTCGCGCCAGGTCGCCCCGCCTTCGACGAAGGCGCGCGACAGGCCGTGATCGAGGCGTACGCCGTTCATGCGCGACATGTCGATCATCATCCCACCCTCGCAGACCGCGTAGCCCGCCACGTTGTGCCCGCCGCTGTGCACGGCGATCGCCAGCCCGGCCTCGCGGGCATGGGTCACGGCGGCGGACACATCGGCGGCATTGCGGCAGCGGGCGATGAGCAGCGGGCGCCGGTCGATCATGCCGTTCCACACCACGCGGGCCGCGTCGTAGTCCGGATGGCCCGGCGCGAGCAGGTCGCCGCGCATTCGGCTGCGGAGGTCGTCAACGGTCATGGCTGTCTCCTTCATTCTGCCTGAAGGCTAGCTCCCGCGCAGCAAAGCAGCTAAAGCTGATTTTGCTCAGAAGCGTTCATTTCCGCCATGCCCGACGCCCAAGGCCGCATCGTCGTTGCCATCCTGGCCGTTCCCGAGGTCACGGCCTCGGCGCTCTATGGCATGTTCGACCTCTTCTCCTCTCCCGGCCGCGACTGGTCCTTCATCGTGACGGGCGAGGCCGGCGAACAGCGCATGCAACCCTACATCGTGGCGCGCGACCGCCAGAGCTTCAAGGCGGCCAACGGCATTGGCGTCAGCCCCGACCACGGCTTCGCCGACGCTCCGCCGCCCGACGTGGTCTGCATCCCCGACTTCTTCGTCAATCCCGGCGACAGCGTGGCCGGCCAGTATGCGGCCGAGGCAGCCTGGCTGCGCCGCTGCCACGAGGCCGGCGCCATGCTGGCCAGCGCCTGCTCCGGCGCGGTTCTGCTGGGCGAGGCGGGGCTGCTCGATCACCGCGAGGCCACCATTCACTGGGGCTATGTCGCAACGCTCACCAACAACTATCCCGGCGTGCGGGTGAAGACGGACCGGTCACTGGTACTGACCGGGGAGGCGCAACGGGTGGTGATGGCGGGCGGCGGCTCGAGCTGGCAGGATCTCACGCTCTATCTCATTGCGCGTTTCGTGGGCCTCAAGGAGGCGATCGAGGTGGCCAAGGTCTATATGCTGCAGTGGCACGATCTCGGCCAGCAGCCCTTCGCGGCACTGACCAGCCTGAAACGCAGCGCCGATGCCCTGATCAACGACTGCCAGGCCTGGCTTGCCGACAACTATCGCAGTGCCGCGCCGGTCGCGGCCATGGTGGCGCGTTCGGGACTCCCGGAACGGTCCTTCGTCCGGCGATTCACGAAGGCCACCGGCATGACGCCGCTCGACTATGTCCAGGCCCTCCGTCTCGAGGAAGCCAAGCAGCTCCTGGAAACCGGCGACCTGCCGGTCGAGGCCATCGCCGAGGAGGTGGGCTATCAGGACACGAGCTTCTTCGGTCGCCTGTTCCGGCGCAAGGTGGGCCTCACCCCGCAGCAGTACCGCCTTCGCTTCGGCTCGCTGCGGAGGTCGCTGGATGGCAGGTCTTCCTTGCGCTGAACAGCGGTCGATACTCCATTGCCCCGGGCCAGGCGGTTTCGCATGACCCGGGCCCTTGAGTTTCCGCCACGATCGCCGGCGCAGTGCCGCCCTAGGTTCCGGGCGCGCGGTAGGCCGGCGACTTCTTCGCCGCCTTGTCGATTTCCTCCGGTGTCAGCAGCACGGTCATCTTGCCGTGAACCGCGCCCGAGGCGGCCACGGTCAGCCCGACGGCGGCGGCGCTGACGTTGTCCGGCGCGTCCACGATGATGACCACGTCGTCGGAGCCGAAGGAGAAGTAGATGCACTCCAGCTTGCCGCCGACTGACGCCAGCATCTTCTCGACGGCGGCCTTGCGCGCCGAACCGCCCTCTGCGATGACGCCCTTGGAGCCCTGCGGCGTGTAGCTTCCCGACCACATGTACTTGGCCATGTCCGTTCCTCCTGTTGCCGCCATGCTGCGGCTCTGGCCGGGGACGTTCGCCGGCTGCGGTCGCAGCGTGCAGCGCTCCCCGGCGTCCAAGACTAGAATCCCCGCCGCGGACGCCGCAATCAATCACAGCGGGTATCCGGGCCTTCTGGCCGCCGATTTGACTTGCTTCCCCTTTTCCCCTATGCCCCCCGCCATCACACGACGCTTGAACGTCTTCAGGCTGCGCCACACATGGGGTTCTGACATTCCCGGGAGGTGAGGCGGCCAACACCCGGCAGCGAGTTTCGCCCCCGGGTGCGAAATGCGTTTGGGCCAGAGGAATGTAACCATGTTCGAGACCCTGAGCGAGCGCCTGTCGGGCATATTGGACAAGATCACCGGTCGCGGTGCCCTGTCCGATTCCGACGTCGAGGAGGCGCTGCGCGAAGTCCGCCGCGCGCTGCTTGAAGCCGACGTGGCGCTCGAGGTCGTCCGGACCTTCACCGAGACGGTCAGATCCAAGGCGGTGGGCGCCGAAATCGTCAAGTCGATCAAGCCCGGCCAGATGGTGGTGAAGATCGTCCATGACGCGCTGGTCGAGACGCTTGGCGGATCGGAAGGGGCGGGCCTCAACCTGCGCGCCTCGCCGCCGGTTCCCATCCTCATGGTTGGCCTGCAGGGCTCGGGCAAGACCACCACCACGGCCAAGATCGCCAAGCGCCTCACCGAGCGCGAGAAGCGCAAGGTGCTGATGGCCTCGCTCGACACGCGACGCCCGGCGGCGCAGGAGCAGCTGGCCATCCTCGGCAAGCAGGTGAAGGTGGACACCCTCGCCATCGTCAAGGGCGAAACGCCGGTGCAGATCGCCAAGCGCGCCATGTCGGAGGCCCGCAAGGGCGGCTACGACGTGGTCATGCTCGACACCGCGGGCCGGCTCCACATCGACGAGGAACTGCTGGCCGAAGCCGCCGCCGTGCGCGACATCGCCAAGCCCAAGGAGACCCTGCTGGTCGCCGATGCACTGACCGGCCAGGACGCCGTGAACCTCGCGCGCAGCTTCGACGAGAAGATCGGCATCTCCGGCATCGTGCTGACCCGTATCGACGGTGACGGCCGCGGTGGCGCGGCGCTGTCGATGCGCGCCGTCACCGGCAAGCCGATCAAGCTCATGGGCACCGGCGAGAAGATCGACGGGCTCGAGGATTTCCATCCCGAGCGCATCGCCGGCCGCATCCTAGGCATGGGCGACGTGGTCTCGCTGGTCGAGAAGGCCGCCCTCGAGATCGACCAGGACAAGGCCCGGAAAATCGCCGACCGGATGCGCAAGGGCGCCTTCGATCTCGAGGATCTGGCCGACCAGCTGAAGCAGCTGCAGAGGCTGGGCGGCATGGGCGGCGTGATGAATCTCCTGCCCGGCATGGGCAAGATCAAGAAGCAGATGGAAGGCCTCGATCTCGACAACAAGGTGCTGAAGCGCCAGATGGCCATCATCGGTTCGATGACGCCTTACGAGCGGCGCAATCCGAAGCAGATCGACGGCAAGCGCAAGAAGCGCATCGCGGCGGGCTCGGGCACCAAGGTGGAAGAGATCAACCGCCTGCTCAAGATGCACATCCAGATGGCCGCGATGATGAAGCAGATGGGCAGCGGCAAGGGCATGTTCGGCAAGATGCTGGGCGGCGGCAAGGGCGCGCCCGACGCGGCCGAACTGGAGAAGATGCAAGCCGAGCTCGCCGGTCTCAATCCCGACGCGCTGCCGGAAGATCTGAAAGACATGATGAAGGGCGGAAGCCTGCCGCAGATGCCCGCCATGCCGGGCCTTCCCGGCCTCGGCGGCGGCAAGCTTCCGGGACTTGGCGGTTTGCCCGGCCTGGGCGGTGGCGGATTCAAGGGTCTGCCAGGACTGGGGAAAAAAAGGTGATCCCCGTGATCGAGACAAAGCGGCTGCGGATGCGGGAATGGCGCGAGAGCGACCTCGATGCCTTTGCCGCGTTTCGGGCAGATGCCGAGACTTGCCGTCATATCGGAGCGCTGTCGCGCGACGAGGCTTGGCGCACCATGGCCTATTTCGCCGGACACTGGTCTCTTCTCGGATTCGGCCTGTGGTCGCTGGAGCTAAGGTCGACCGGCAGTCATATCGGATATACGGGGCTCTACTTTCCCAAGGAGTGGCCGGAGCCCGAAGTCGGCTGGGGAGTCTATCGTGAGCACCAAGGCCATGGATATGCCACGGAGGCTGCCGCAGCGAGTCTTGCCTATGCATATGGTCAGCTCGGCTGGGCGACGGCCATCAGCCTCATTGCGGCAGAGAATCTAAAGTCTATCGCGGTGGCAAGCCGACTGGGAGCCAGGCCCGAGACCCCATTCAACTGCAGGGGCCAGATCTGCACGATCTATCGGCACCTTAACCCCGAAAACTTCAAACTGCATTCAAAGGAGCAAGTAACATGGCAGTGAAGATGAGGCTCGCACGAGCTGGCACCAAGAAGCGTCCCTACTATCACATCGTGATCGCCGATGCGGCAGCCCCGCGCGACGGCAAGTTCATCGACGTGGTCGGCGCCTTCAACCCGATGCTGCCGAAGGACTCGGCCGACCGGGTGAAGCTCGACGGCGAGAAGGCCGCGGCCTGGCTGAAGAAGGGCGCGCAGGCCACCGACCGCGTGCTGCGCTTCCTCGACAAGGCCGGCCTTGCCAAGCGCGAGGCCCGCAACAATCCGCAGAAGGCACTGCCGGGCAAGAAGCGCCAGGAGCGCGAGAAGGCCGCCGCCGCCGCTGCCGAGGCCGCCAAGGCCGCCGGCTAGTCGCGCATGGCGCCGCGCGACCTTGTCTCCGTCGGCGTCATCACCGGAGCCCATGGCATCCGGGGCGAGGTGAAGCTCAGGAGCTTCACCGCCGAGCCCGATGCGCTCGCCCGCTACTCTCCGCTGGAGACCGCGCAGGGCGGCAAGGTCGAGATCGCGCGGCTCAGGCCCCAGAAGGACGGCTTCATCGCCGTGCTCAAGGGCGTGGCCGACCGCAATGCCGCCGAGGCGCTGAAGGGGACCGAGCTCTTCGTGGCGCGTAAGAGGCTGCCAAGGCCGAAGGATGACGAGGTCTACGTCACCGATCTGGTCGGGCGCCGCGTGCGGCTGACGGACGGAACACCGCTGGGCGAGATCGTCGACGTCGCCAACTTCGGCGCCGGCGACCTGATCGACGTGAAGGTGATGGGCCGGCGCGACACGGTGCTCATCCCCTGGGCTTCCGGCTTCGTGCTGGAGACAGAGGGCGACGACGTGGTGGTCGATCTCCCCGAGGGCTATCTGGAGGAAGGACAGCCGGAATGAGCTTTGCGGCCACCGTGCTGACGCTCTTCCCGGAAATGTTCCCGGGACCGCTGGGCCACTCGCTGGCGGGGCGTGCCCTGGACCGCGGGATCTGGTCGCTCGCCGCACGCGACATCCGCGCGCATGCGACCGACCGGCACCGGACGGTGGACGACCATCCCGCGGGTGGCGGCGCCGGCATGGTGCTGAAGCCCGATGTGCTTGCCGCCGCCATCGACGCCGCACCCCAGATTGGACCGCGGCTGCTGATGAGCCCGCGTGGCGAGCGCCTCACCCAGGCCCTGGTGCGGGACCTGGCGGCGGGGCCGGGTGTGCTCATCGTCTGCGGCCGTTTCGAGGGCGTGGACGAGCGGGTGATCGCGCGCCGGGCGCTGCGTGAGGTTTCGGTGGGGGACTACGTGCTTTCGGGCGGCGAGCCCGCGGCGATGGTCCTGCTTGATGCCATCGTCCGGCTTCTGCCCGGCGTCATGGGCAAGGCCGAGAGCGGCGCTGAGGAAAGTTTCGAGGACGGACTCCTCGAGCATCCGCACTACACCAAGCCCAATCTCTGGGAAGGTGTTGAAATACCGGAGGTTCTTCTCTCGGGCGACCACCAGGCGATTGCCGCCTGGAAGCGCCTGAGGCGCGAGGAGCTGACACGGCAGAGACGCCCGGACCTGTGGCAGGCCCACGAGTCGGGAAAGATTTGATTTTTAACCGGTGAGCGGGTATAGGCCCGCAACCTCTGAAGGATTGGAAGACATGGATATCATCGCTCAGCTCGAGAAGGAGCAGGCCGCAACCGTGGCCGCCCAGCGCGCCGTGCCGGAGTTCAGCCCGGGCGACACCGTCATCGTGAATGTGAAGGTCAAGGAAGGCGAGCGCAGCCGCGTGCAGGCCTATGAGGGCGTGTGCATCGCGCGCTCGGGCGGCGGCCTCAACGAGAACTTCACGGTTCGCAAGATGTCCTATGGCGAGGGCGTGGAGCGCGTGTTCCCCGTCTATTCGCCCATGATCGACTCGATCAAGGTCGTGCGCCGCGGCAAGGTGCGCCGGGCCAAGCTCTATTATCTGCGCGGCCGCACCGGCAAGTCGGCGCGTATCGCCGAGAAGCAGAAGGCCTATGGCCTGGTGGCTGCTGCGCCGGCCGCCAAGGAAGAACAGGCCTGATCGTCCGATCACGGATCGATCGTCCCGGGGGCCGGCGCAAGCCGGCCTCTTGCATTTTGGAGGAACGATGGACGACTACATCGAGATCAATCGCCGGAACTGGAACGATCGCGCCTCCATCCATGTGAAGGACGAGGCCGGCGGCTATCGCGTCCAGGCATTTCTCGACGGCGCCGACAATCTCCATGACATCGAGCATGCCGAGATCGGCGACGTGGCGGGCCTGCGCGTCGCGCATCTGCAGTGCCATTTCGGAATCGACACGCTGTGCCTTGCCAGGCGTGGTGCCTCCTGCGTGGGCCTCGACTTCTCGCCGGTGGCCATTGCGGCCGCGCGCGATCTGCAGGCCAGGACCGGCCTCGATGCGCGGTTTGTCGAGGGCAACGTCTATGATGCGCGGCAGCTGATCGCGGGCGACTTCGACATGGTCTACGTGACGTGGGGCGCCATTGGCTGGCTGCCCGACATCCGGCGCTGGGCCTCGGTCGTGGCATCGCTGCTGCGGCCGGGCGGACGGCTCTACCTTCTCGAGGGCCATCCGACGCTGATGACGTTCGACGAGAAGACGCCGGAACTCCGCCCCGCCTACGACTGGCGCACGCCCGTGGACAAGCCGCTGGTGATGGACGAGGCGACCACCTACACCGGCGACACGACCAAGCTCGCGCACACCACCACCATGGAGTGGCTGCATCCGCTCTCGGACGTGATCAATGCGGTGATCGGGGCGGGCCTGCGCGTCGACGCCCTGAACGAACACGAGCTGCTGGCCTGGCAGTTCGCACCGCTCATGGTTCCCGTCGAGGGCCGACGCCGCATGTGGAAGCTGCCTGACGGCTTCCCGCGCCTGCCCTTGGCCTATTCGCTGCTGGCGACGAAGGCCTGAGTTGCGGCACTGGCCGGACCTCCCCGGCCCTTGACGCCAACCGCCGCCGCCTCTTTGCTGGCATTCCCGTTTCATCGAAAGACCTGACCATGTCCACCATCGCCCTGCCGCAGAACCCCGAGTCCGACCCTCGGGTGAAGGCCGTCCTCGACGACATCCGCGCCACGCGGAAGTCCGATTTCATCAACAATTTCTGGCTCTATCTCGCCTTCGATCCGGCACTACTGGAAGAGACCTGGTTTGCGGTGAAGGAGGTCATGGCCAAGCCTTCGGCGCTGGATCCGCTGACCAAGGAACTGATCTACATCGCCGTGTCGCTGACCAATTCCTGCCGCTACTGCGTGCATTCCCACACGGCCGCGGCGCGGGCCAAGGGCATGACCGATGCCATCTACGCCGATCTCCTGCGCGTGGTCGCCACCGCCGGGCGCACCAACCAGCTGCTCAACGCGCTCCAGGTGCCGGTCGATCCCGTCTTCGATGCCGAAGGCAAGGGCGGATAGGCCCGGTCAGGAGCCGGCCGGCAGTTCCGGCATGCGCCAGGCGCGTTTGACTTGCGCGGCCCAATCGCTAAATAGCGCTCGAAACCAAATCCCGAGGCATTCGCATCATGGCCAAGCCGCGCACGCTCTATGACAAGATCTGGGACGACCATCTCGTCCACGAGGCCGAGGACGGCACCGCCTTGCTCTACATCGACCGCCATCTCGTGCATGAGGTGACCAGCCCGCAGGCCTTCGAGGGCCTGCGCATGACCGGCCGCAGGGTTCGGCATCCGGAGAAGACGCTGGCCGTGGTCGACCACAATGTTCCCACCACCGACAGGTCCAAGGGCATCGCGGAAGAGGAAAGCCGCATCCAGGTCGAGACGCTGGCCAACAATGCGAAGGAATTCGGCGTCCGCTACTTCAATGAACTCGACAAGCGCCAGGGCATCGTGCACGTCGTCGGCCCCGAGCAGGGCTTCACGCTGCCCGGCACCACCATCGTCTGCGGCGACAGCCACACCTCCACCCATGGCGCCTTCGGGGCGCTGGCCCATGGCATCGGCACGTCCGAGGTCGAGCATGTGCTGGCCACCCAGACGCTGATCCAGAAGAAGGCCCGGAACATGCTGGTGCAGGTGGACGGCAAGCTGCCGAAGCATTCCACCGCCAAGGACATCATCCTCGCCATCATCGGCGAGATCGGCACGGCCGGCGGCACCGGCTCGGTCATCGAGTTTGCCGGCGAGGCGATCCGCGACCTCTCGATGGAAGGCCGCATGACGGTCTGCAACATGACCATCGAGGGCGGCGCCCGCGCCGGCATGATCGCGCCCGACGAGAAGGCCTATGCCTATCTCAAGGACCGGCCCATGGCGCCCAAGGGCGCGGCCTGGGACCAGGCCCGGCGCTACTGGGATACGCTGGCGACCGACGATGGCGCGCACTTTGACCGCGTGGTGAGGCTTGACGCCGCCAGCCTGCCGCCCATCGTCTCCTGGGGCACCAGCCCGGAGGACGTGGTCTCGATCGCCGGCGTCGTGCCCAATCCCGACGACATCGCGGACGAGGGCAAGCGCCAGTCCAAGTGGCGCGCGCTCGACTACATGGGTCTCAAGCCCGGCACCAAGATGACCGACGTCGAACTCGACGTGGTGTGGATCGGCTCCTGCACCAATGGCCGCATCGAGGATCTGCGCACGGTTGCCAAGGTGGTCGAGGGCAAGAAGGTTTCCGACCGTCTGGCCTATGCCATGATCGTTCCGGGTTCGGGGCTGGTGAAGCAGCAGGCCGAGGCCGAGGGCCTGGACAAGATCTTCAAGGCCGCGGGCTTCGAGTGGCGCGAGCCGGGCTGCTCGATGTGCCTCGGCATGAATCCGGACCAGCTCAAGCCCGGCCAGCGCTGTGCCTCCACCTCGAACCGCAACTTCGAGGGCCG
This sequence comes from Hyphomicrobiales bacterium, assembly GCA_046349195.1. GTDB lineage: Bacteria > Pseudomonadota > Alphaproteobacteria > Rhizobiales > Aestuariivirgaceae > Aestuariivirga. The sequence continues at coordinate 22,932 of JAXMCU010000014.1, read as the reverse complement.
CCAGGGCTACAAGGGCCGCACCCACCTTCTGTCGCCGGAGATGGCCGCCGCCGCCGCCCTCGCGGGCCGCTTCGTGGACGTGCGCAGCCTGCGCTGACCGTTAGTCCCTCCGCCAGTGCGCGGAAGGAAGACTGCTCACGTGCGGAATCGGGCGGGCGACAGGTCCGAAGCGACCAGTCCCTCATCGGCGATATAGTCCGGTACCGCGCGGCCGCAGACCATCTCTGCTGCGAAGTGCGACAGGGCCGGCGCGGTCTGGATGCCATAACCGCCCTGGCCGATGAGCCAGAAGAAATCCTCCGCCTGCGGATCTAATCCGACCACGGGCACGCCGTCGGGTGCGAAGCTGCGCAGGCCGCCCCAGCTGTGCTCGACGCGAGTCACTTCCATGTTCACGGCCTGCTGGAAGCGGTCGATGCCCTCGGCCAGCGCCATGTCGTCGGCATAGGCGTCATGCGGGTCGACCGGCGTGGCGTCGGCGGGCGAGACGATGAGTTTTCCCGATTGCGGCTTGCAGTACCAGGTCTCGCCCACGTCGCTGACAAAAGGCCAGTCCATCACGTTGTGACCGTCAGGCCCCGGCACCACCGCGATGGAGCGCCGCCTGGGCTGCAGGCCGATGGGTGTCAGTCCGGCAAGCGCGGCCACGCGGTCACCCCAGGCGCCGGCGGCATTGACGATCACCTCGGCGCGGAAGGTGTCGCCGCCGGCCGTCACCTCCCAGCCGCGGTTGCGTGCCAGAGCCGTGACCGCCCTTCCGCAATGCAGGGCGCCGCCGCGCGACCTGAACAGCCTGAGGAAGGTCTGATGCAGCAGGTCCACATCGATGTCCGCCGTGGCGGGGTCGAGCACGGCCCGGCTGGCGTAGCCCTCGCGCAGCAGCGGATGCCTGGCCAGTGCCGTACGCACCGGAATCTCCACCATGCCCTGCTGTGCCTGCATCAGCGCCGCAAAATCAAGGTCCTGTCCGTCCGCCATCAGGAAGATGGTCTCGCGCGGCGTGAGGTAGCGGCCGTCGTCGAAGGTCCTGCGCGAGGCCCGGGTCAGCGCCCGGATCGGCGCTGGTCCGTAGTTCGGCTCATAGGTGGCGGCCGAGCGGCCGGTGGTGTGATAGCCGGGCCGGTCCTCCATTTCGAGAACGGCGACCTTGCGAGTCTCGGCGAGGTGGGCTGCAATCGAGGCGCCGGCGATGCCGGCGCCGATGACGATGATGTCGAAGTTCGTGGTCATGGTCTCTGGCTAGCCGCTGCGGCGCGGGCGGGCAATGCGGAAACCGCAATGCCGTTCTGCATGGCGGCCTGCCTTCCGGGCATCTTGCCTCGGCTTCCGGCAAAGATCACACTGGCCCGAGCGCAAGGAGTTTCCATGTCCCAGGCCAGCCTGCATTTTCCCCTCGCCGAGTACCAGCGCCGCATTGCCAGGACGCGAGCCGCCATGGCCGAACGCGGCCTCGATCTCATCATCGTCTCCGATCCCTCCAACATGGCCTGGCTCACCGGCTATGACGGCTGGAGCTTCTACGTCCACCAGGCCGTGCTGCTGGGCCTCGAGGGCGAGCCCGTGTGGTGGGGACGCGGCATGGATGCGCAAGGAGCCAAGCGCACCGTGTTCATGAGCCACGACAACATCGTGGGCTACGAGGATGGCTACGTCCAGAATCCCGAACGCCATCCCATGGACCAGCTGTCGCGGATCATCGCGGCCCGCGGCTGGACCGCGGCCCGCATCGGCGTGGAGATGGACAACTACTGGTTCTCGGCCGCCGCCAACGCCTCGCTGCGCCTCAACCTCCCCGACGCCTCGTTCTTCGACACAACGGGGCTGGTCAACTGGCAGCGCATCGTCAAGAGCGACCACGAGGTGGCCTTCATCCGTCGCGCCGCCGCCATCGTCGATGCCATGCATGCGAAGGTCATCGAACTGGTCGAGCCGGGCCTGCCCAAGAACGTGTTGGTCGCCGAGATCCAGAAACAGGCGATCCTCGGCGCGGGCGGACACTGGGGCGACTACTGCGCCTTCGTGCCCATGCTGCCCTCTGGCCTCGATGCCACGGCTCCGCACCTGACCTGGGATGACCGGCCCTTCAACGCCAACGAGGGCACGTTCTTCGAACTGGGCGGATGCTATCGCCGCTATCACGCGCCGCTGTCGCGCACGGTCTATCTCGGAAAGCCGCCGCAGAAGTTCCTCGATGCCGAGACGGCGGTGTCCGAGGCCACCGAGGCGGGCCTTGCGAAGTGCCGGCCGGGCGTTACCTGCGGCGAGGTGGCGGACGCGTTCTTCGACACCCTGCAGAAGAACGGCTTCACCAAGGATTCGCGCGCCGGATATTCGATCGGACTGTCCTACCCGCCCGACTGGGGCGAGCGCACACTCTCCATCCGCCGCGGCGACCGCACCGTGCTCGAGCCCAACATGACCCTGCACTTCATGCCGGCGCTGTGGCTCGACGACGGCGGGCTCGAGCTTTCCGAAACCATCCTGATCACGCCGGCCGGCGCCGAATGCCTGTGCAAGACGCCGCGCAAGCTGGTGGTGAAACCGTGAGGACCGCATGAGTGACTTCAACCGCCCGCTGTCCGGACTGGTGACGCCGCGTTTCGGCGGCATCGCCACCTTTATGCGCCTGCCGCACGTGCCGCTGGAAGAGGCCGACGGTCTCGACATCGGCATCTTCGGCATACCCTGGGATGGCGGCACCACCAACCGCCCGGGTCCGCGCCATGCGCCCCGCCAGATGCGCGAGGCCTCGGCCATGGTACGGCCCATGCACCAGACCATGCATATCGTGCCCTATGACCTCGCCAACGTGGCCGACCTTGGCGACAGCCCCGTCAACCCCGCCAACGTCGATGACGCGCTGGCGCGCGTGGAGGGATTCTACAAGGCCGTCATCGCCAGGGGCATCCGCCCCCTGGCGGCGGGCGGTGATCACCTGTGCTCGCTGCCGGCGCTGCGCGCGGTTGGCGCGAAGGGACCCGTGGGCATGATCCATTTCGATGCCCATACCGATCTCTACGACGGCTATTTCGGTGGCTTCAAGTATACGCACGGCACACCGTTCCGCCGCGCCATCGAGGAGGGCGTGCTCGATCCGAAGCGCACCATCCAGATCGGCCTGCGTGGCTCGATGTACGACCTCGACGACTTCGCCTATGGCGAGAAGATGGGCGTGCGTCTCGTCCGCATCGAGGAGGCGATGGAGAAGGGGCCGAAGGCCATCATGGCCGAAGCCCGCAGGATCGTTGGCGACGGCCCCGTCTACGTGAGCTTCGACATCGACATGCTGGACCCCGTCTATGCGCCGGGCACCGGCACGCCCGAGATCGGCGGCTTCACCACCTTCCAGGCCCAGCAGATGCTGCGCGAACTGCGCGGGCTCAACATCGTTGGTGCCGACGTGGTCGAGGTCTCGCCGCCCTTCGATCCCTCCGGCCTCACCGCGCATGCGGGCGTTACCATGATGTTCGAGATCCTCTGCTCGATGGCCGAGGATGTCGCGAAGCGGCGGCCATGAGGCTCACGCTGTCCTGGCAGGCACTGGCGCTGGCGTCCGCCATGTGTGCCGCGCTCTCCGCCATCTTCGGCAAGGTGGGCGTCAGCCAGATCCCCCCGGATCTCGCCACGCTGTTCCGCACCTTCGTGCTGCTCGTCGTCTTCGTGCCCATCGTGCTGCTGAGCGGGCAGTTTCAGGCTGCCGGCGGCATCCCGCGCCAGGCACTGCTGTTCCTGTCGCTCTCGGCGCTGGCCGGGGCCGGCTCGTGGTTCTTCTATTTCCGCGCGGTGAAGATCGGCGATGTCTCGCGGGTGGCGCCCATCGACAAGCTGAGCATCGTCTTCGTGGCGCTCTTTGGCGTGATCTTCCTGGGCGAACGCCTCAGCCTCGCCAACTGGGCGGGCGTCGTCCTGATGACCGGCGGGCTGCTGCTGATCGCGCTGCGCTAGGACCTGAACACCGCCACTTCGATGGCGGTGGGCTTGAAGTTGTTGCAGGGATTGAGGACCTGCGGGCAATTGGAGATGACCGCCAGCGCATCCATCTCGGCACGGATGTCGACGTGATCGCCGGGCTTTGATGACCCGCGCGCAATGGCGGCCTCGCCGGCGGCGCCCACCGGCACCGTCATGAACCAGTTCACATTGGGCACGATATCGCGCCAGCCCAGCCCATAGGGCTTCAGCGCGGCAAGGAAATTCTCCCGGCAGCCGCTGTTGGGCACGCCATAGAGCATGAGGTTGGAGGGCTCGGAGCAGCAGCCGCCGATCGTGTCATGGCCGCCGAAGCTGTCCGCGGTGATGGTGAAGAGCGGCCGGGCACGGTCGGAATAAAGCACGTCGCCGCGCGTCAGCAGGACGCGGCCGGCCTTCTTGATGGTGTTGGGATGGTGATAGCGCTCCTCGGGATCGGCCGCATTGTAGCAGAGGAAGTCCACCGCCTGCTGGCCATGCGTGTCGATGATGCGCAGCGTCTCGCCCTTGCCGACGAAGCGGCTCCAATGCGCGCGGGCCGGAATGATCTCGCGATGCAGCTCGCGCAAGGCGTTCAACCCAATGTCTTGGTGAAGAGGCTGCCCCATTGCGGCAGGGCATCGTCGATCCCGGCGAGGCGCAGGGCATGCCAGGCCATGGCGTGGTTGGACGAGGTGACGGGCACTCCGGTCTCCGCCTCGATGTCGCGCGCGGCCTCGGCCAGCCGCACCGAGGTGCAGGAGACGAAGACGCAGTCGACCGGAGCCGCGTCCAGAACCCTGCGCACGCCCTTGCGGATGGAGTCGGGCGTGATGCGCGCGACGATGCCATCGTCCTGCTCGTTGAAGGAGCCGAAGACGGGTACGTCGAAGCCGCGCTCGCCAATGTATTGCGCCACGATGCGATTCACGTCGGCGCGGTAGGGCGTGAGAACCCCCACGCGCCTGGCACCGAAGGCGCGGAAGGCGGCGAAGGCCGCGGTGATGGGCGTGGTGCCCCTGGCCCCGGGCCGTGCCTCGCGAATGCGGGCGAAGACCTTGTCCTCGCCAATGGCCATGGAGGCCGAGGTGCAGCCATAGGCCACCACGTCGAGCTCGCTTCCGGGCAGGATGACGTCGGTTGCCGATGCGATGCGCGGCTCCATGGCCCGCAGCGTCTCGGGCGTGATCTGGGCGTCGTTGAGGATGCGGCTCTGGTAGAGCGCGACGCCGGGCAGGCCGCCGACGATCATCCGCCACTCGTGCTCGATGGTGAAGTCGGTGGCCAGCACGATGAGGCCGATGCGGGCGCGGCTGGCGATGCCGCCGTCGGTCGCGAAGGGCAGGTGCTCGATGAGGATCATTTCTTCGGCGGGCTTCGCCTGGCGCAGGGCCTGGGTCATGCGGCGTCTCCTCGGACTTCGCGCCATGTGTACCAGAGAATTGAGGTCGCACCTATAGTGCGGGCATCATGATTCGCTTCAGACAGGCATGCCGCAGGATCAGGGGCTGGAGGCGGTCCGGCCTTGCCGCGCTGGCCGGCACGCTGCTGGCCCTGGCCCTTCCGCCCATCGGGCTTTGGCCGCTGATGTTCCTCGGCGTGCCGCTGTTTCTGGCGCTGCTCGAAGGCGCGGACAGCCCCCGCACCGCGCTCCTTCTGGGCTGGCTCTTCGGCCTTGGCTACTTCGTCGTGGCGCTGCACTGGATCGGCTTCGCCTTCCTGGTCGATGCCTCGACCTATCTGTGGATGATGCCCTTCATGGTGGGCGGCCTTGCCGGGGGCATGGCCATCTACTGGGCGCTAGCCGCCCTCGCCGTGCGGCTGGCGCGGCTGCACGGAATCGGCATCGTGCTGGGCTTCGCCGCAGCCCTGGCGGTTGCGGAGTGGCTGCGCGGCCATCTGTTCACCGGCTTTCCCTGGGCCGTGCCTGGTCTGATCGCGGAAAGCATGGGCGCGGTGGCGCAGTCCGCCGCGGTCATCGGCATGACCGGGCTGACGCTGATGATCGTGATGTGGGCCGGATTGCCGCTGGTCCTGATCCCGCCGGTCCTTCGCCGCGAGCGCTGGCTGGCCGCCGCGCTGCTGGCGCTGCTGCCTGCCGTCTGGGTGCTCGGAGCCTGGCGCCTGGCCAGTCCGGAACCGCCGGCCACCGAACGCACCGTCCGCATCGTGCAGCCCAACATCTCGCAGGACGACAAGTGGCGCAGCGCCAACGCGCGCGGAATCTTCGACACGCTCCAGCAATTGAGCCTGGCGCCGACACCCGAAAGGCCGGCGGGCCTTGCCGGCGTGGACTACCTTGTCTGGCCGGAATCGGCGGTGCCGTTCCTCATCGACGAAAGCCCCGGCGCGCGCAGCGAGATCGCCCGCATGCTCGATGGCAGGGGAGCGCTGGTCACCGGCGCCATCCGGCGCCAGCCGGTCCCGGGGACTTCCGAGTTTCGCGTCTTCAACAGCATCATCGTGTTCGACGGGTCGGGCGCAGTGGCCGTGCGCTACGACAAGTGGCGCCTGGTGCCCGGTGGCGAGTTCCTGCCCTTCGAGTGGCTGCTCGAGCCGCTGGGATTCCGCCGGGTCGTGACCGTGCCCGGCAGCTTTGCCGCGGGCCCAGGCCCCGAGACGCTGCAGCTTCCCGGCGGCCTGGCTGCGGCCATGCTGGTCTGCTACGAGGTCATCTTCCCGCATGACCTGATCGACCGCGACCGGCGGCCCGCCGCCATCATCAACGTCACCAACGACGGCTGGTTCGGAAACTCGACGGGCCCCTACCAGCATCTGGCCCAGGCCCGGCTGCGCGCCATCGAGACCGGACTTCCCATCCTGCGCGCCGCCAATACCGGCATCTCCGCCGTGATCGACGCCAGAGGCCGGCTGGTGCGCAGCTTCGGGCTGGGCCGGCAGGGCGTGATCGATGCCCGGATCCCCGCGGCCCATGACCCGACGATCTATGCCCTTCTGGGGGATTTCGTGCTGATGGGGCTGGTCCTGGTCGCCTGCCTGATGGTGCTTGTGGTGACCCGGTTCCAGGCGCGCGCGACTCGCGACAGGCCGAGGAGCTGAGGTCTGCAATGCGCAAGTAGATTTGAACCTTCTAATGAATTCAATTGCGCACAAGTGTTAATTGTACTAACAGACGTTTGTTCACCAAGTTGTGACCGTTAAATGTAGTGAGAAGACGGCGGTTGGGCACGGTGGACATCAGACCGGGGGCAAATGGTCTGAGGTAGATAATGACAAGACGTGATCCAAACTTCGTTGATGTCCATGTGGGCAGCCGTATCCGCATGCGCCGTCAGTTCGTCGGTATGAGCCAGGAAAAACTTGGCGAATTGCTGGGAATCACCTTCCAGCAAGTGCAGAAGTATGAAAAGGGCTCGAACCGCATCAGCGCGAGCCGGCTCTACTACACGGCCAAGATCCTTGGCGTGCCGGTGCAGTTCTTCTTCGAGGACCTGCCGGGCAACGAGGAGCGCGCCAGCCAGGGCGAGACGCGCGAGCAGGACACGGTTCTGTCGTCGCTGATGAATGCCGAGGGCATCGTCCTGGCCAAGGCCTTTCGCGAAGCTGACAACACCAACAAGCGCAAGCTCATTGCCAGCGTGGCCCGGCTGATCGCCGAAGCCAAGGATTGAGCAAAGCGGGGGGTAACTCCTGAGCGCCTTTGCAGCCCGGAGTCTTGACCTCGGGCTAGGGCGCTGTCAAAAGGCGCCGGGGCTCCTGCAGGGATCAATCACCGATGGCACGCAAGAACTATCTCTTCACCAGCGAATCCGTGTCCGAAGGTCATCCGGACAAGGTGTGCGATCGGATCTCCGACGAGGTGGTGGATCTGTTCTACCGCGAGGCGCTGGCCCAGGGCTTCGACCCTTGGCAGGTGCGGGTTGCCTGCGAGACCCTGGCCACCACCAACCGGGTGGTGATTGCCGGCGAGACACGCGGCCCAGCCTCGGTGACGCCGGACAAGATCGAGGCCGTGGCCCGCAAGGCCATCAGGGACATCGGCTACGAGCAGGACGGCTTCCACTGGAATACGGCCAAGATCGAGATCCTGCTGCATTCGCAGTCGGCCGACATCGCCAAGGGCGTCGATGCCGACGAGAAGAAGGACGAGGGTGCCGGCGACCAGGGCATCATGTTCGGCTACGCCTGCGACGAGACGCCGGAACTCATGCCGGCGCCGCTCTACTACGCCCACAAGATCCTGCGGCTGCTGGCCGAAGCCCGGCATTCCGGCGCCGAGCCGGCGCTAGGTCCGGATTCCAAGAGCCAGGTGACAGTCGCGTACAAGGACGGCAAGCCGGTCGCGGCTACGCAGATCGTGGTGTCGCACCAGCACATCGACGAGAGCCTCAGCTCAGCGGATGTCCTGAAGCTGGTGAAGCCCTACGTGAAGAAAGCGCTGCCCAAGGGCTGGATCAAGAAGGATACGGTCTGGCATGTGAATCCGACCGGCAAGTTCTTCATCGGCGGCCCCGATGGCGACACCGGGCTGACCGGCCGCAAGATCATCGTCGATACCTATGGCGGCGCGGCACCGCACGGCGGCGGCGCCTTCTCCGGCAAGGACCCGACCAAGGTCGACCGCTCGGCGGCCTATGCGGCGCGCTATCTGGCCAAGAACGTGGTGGCCGCCGGTCTCGCCCGCCGCTGCACCATCCAGCTGTCCTACGCCATCGGCGTGTCGCAGCCGCTGTCGATCTACGTCGACACCCATGGCACCGGCAAGGTCTCGGAAGCCAAGCTCGAGAAGGCGCTGGCCAAGGTCATGGACCTGTCGCCGCGCGGCATCCGCAGCCACCTCGACCTCAACCGCCCGATCTATGCGCGGACCGCCGCCTATGGCCACTTCGGCCGCACGCCGACGAAGGACGGCGGCTTCTCGTGGGAGAAGACCGATCTCGTCAAGGCGCTCAAAGCCGCGGTGAAGTGAGCGAGAGCGAACGTCGGCACCAGTTCTACGGACGCCGCAAGGGCAAACCCCTGCGCCGCCATCATTTGCGGCTGGTAGCCGACCTGTTGCCGACCCTGCGGGTCGATCTTGCGGCCCCGCTCTCGGCCAGCCCCGCGCCGCGCTGGCTGGAGATCGGTTTCGGCGGCGGCGAGCACCTGGCGCACCAAGCCGCCCTGCACCCCGGAACCAGCTTCATCGGTGCCGAGCCCTTCCTCAACGGGGTGGCGAAGCTGCTGGCCGCGATCGAGACGGCATCGCTCGGCAATGTCCGGATTCATGACGGCGACGCACGCGACCTTCTTGCGGCCCTTCCAGCCGCCAGTTTCGAGCGCATCTGTCTCCTCTATCCTGATCCCTGGCCCAAGGCCCGCCACAACAAGCGCCGCTTCGTGAGCGCCGCGAGCCTGCAACAGTTCCATCGCATTCTCACTCCGGGCGGTCTCTTCCTGTTTGCCAGCGACATCCCCGACTATGTGCAGTGGACGCAGGACCACGTCACGGCCCTGGGCGGATTCACTGCCGAAGGTGACCTAAGGGAAGCATTTCCGGACTGGATCGAGACCCGCTACGAGGCCAAGGCCAGACGCGAAGGCCGGACTCCCGCCTATCTTCGCTTCCGCAGGGCCCCTTGAACGGGCGCGGCTTTCGGCGTATATCGCGGTCAACTTAGGTTCACTCACATAGCCACGAAAGTGGAGATCGAGAGTGGGTCCCGGTCCGGGGCCCGCTTTTTTTGTTATCTGAAGGGCAGAATGACGGAAGAAAGACTGGCACGTGAAACCGGACCCGCGGCGCGGGTGGCGAGCCTCGTCGAACCGGTCCTGGCCGACATGGGGTTCCGCCTGGTCCGCGTGCGGATGAGCGGCCCGACCTTGCAGATCATGGCGGAACGGCCGGACGGGACCTTCTCCATCGAGGATTGCGAGAAGGTGAGCCGGGCGGTTTCGCCCATGCTCGACGTCGAGGACGTGATCGACGCGCGCTATCATCTGGAAGTGTCCTCGCCCGGAATCGACCGGCCGCTGGTCCGTCCGTCGGACTTCGAGGCCTGGAGCGGTCACGAGGTGAAGATCGAGATGACCGTGCCGGTCGCGGGCCGCAAGCGGTTCAAGGGAACGCTTGAAGGCTTCCATGACGGCGAAGTCCGGCTCTTCATCGAGAACCCGGATGGCGGCACGAAGGAGCCGCTTCTGATCGGCGTTCCCTTCCACGACATCGCCGACGCGAAACTCGTGCTGACCGACAACCTGATAGCAGCGGCCCGTGCACGCCTGCCCCAGAAAGGCTATGGCGACGGCGCCGACATCGACGAAGACCAGATCTCTGAGGAGAGGAGCGAAGACAATGGCTGAACCCGCAGTGAGCGCCAACAGGCTGGAACTCTTGCAGATTGCCGATGCGGTGGCGCGCGAGAAGACGATCGACAAGTCGGTCGTGCTCGACGCCATGGCCGAGGCCATCACCCGCGCCGCCAAGGCCCGCTACGGCGTCGAGAACGAGATCCGCGCCGAGATCGATCCGCGTACCGGCGAAACCCGGCTGAACCGGCTGCTGCTGGTCGTCGACAAGGTCGAGAACGACGCCACCGAGATCAGCCTCGCGGAGGCGCAGGCGCGCAATCCCGCCGCCAATGTCGGTGACCAGATCGCCGAGCCGCTGCCGCCCATCGAGTTCGGCCGCATCGCCGCGCAGAACGCCAAGCAGGTCATCGTGCAGAAGGTGCGCGATGCCGAGCGCGAGCGCATGTACGAGGACTACAAGGACCGCATCGGCGAGATCGTGCACGGCGCGGTGAAGCGCGTCGAGTATGGCAACGTCATCGTCGACCTGGGCCGCGGCGAAGGCATCATCCGTCGTGATGAATCGCTGCCGCGCGAGGTGTTCAAGACCGGCGACCGCGTGCGCGCCTATGTCTATGACGTGCGGCGCGAGCAGCGCGGCCCGCAGATCTTCCTGTCGCGCACCCATCCCGAGTTCATGGCCCGGCTGTTCGGCCAGGAAGTGCCCGAGATCTACGATGGCGTGGTGCAGGTGGTCTCGGTGGCCCGCGATCCCGGCAGCCGTGCCAAGATCGCGGTGCGCTCGAAGGACGGCTCCATCGATCCGGTCGGCGCCTGCGTCGGCATGCGCGGCAGCCGCGTCCAGGCGGTGGTGAACGAGCTGCAGGGCGAGAAGATCGACATCATCCAGTGGACGCCGGACACGGCCTCCTTCGTGGTCAATGCCCTGGCCCCGGCCGAGGTCTCCAAGGTCGTGCTCGACGAGGAGGCCGAGCGCATCGAGGTGGTCGTGCCCGATGAACAGCTGTCGCTGGCCATCGGCCGGCGCGGCCAGAACGTGCGCCTCGCCTCGCAGCTGACCGGCTGGGACATCGACATCCTCACCGAAGCCGAGGAATCCGAGCGGCGCCAGAAGGAATTCGTGGCCCGCACCGAACTCTTCGTCAATGCGCTGGATGTCGACGAGACCCTGGCCCAGCTCCTGGCCTCGGAAGGCTTCGCCTCGGTGGACGAGGTGGCCTTCGTCGACCAGCGCGAGATTTCCTCGATCGACGGACTCGACGAGCAGACGGCCGAGGAGCTGCAGAGCCGCGCCCGCGAGTTCCTCGACCGCGCCGCGCAGGAACTCGACCAGCGCCGCATCGAGCTTGGTGTGCTGGACGAGCTGAAGGAGATCGAGGGCCTGACGCCGCAGATGCTTGTGGCGCTTGGTGAAGCCGACATCAAGTCGATCGAGGATCTGGCCGGCTGCGCCTCCGACGACCTGATCGGCTGGACCGAGCGCAAGGATGGCCAGACGACCAAGCACAAGGGCGCCTTCAGCGCGCTGGACATCTCGGCCGACGAGGCCAACGCCCTGATCATGAACGCCCGCGTCCGGGCCGGCTGGATCGAGGCGCCAGCCGAAGAGGCAGTCGAAGAGCCGGGGGCCGCCGAGGCGAGCACCGAGGAACAGGTCTAGGAGGGCGCGGAACCGGGCATGGAGGCGGACGCAGACTTGGCCACACGCATGTGCATCGTGACGCGCGAGTGTCGGGATGAGGCCGCGCTGCTGCGCTTCGTGCGCTCGCCCGATGGGCTTGCCGTGCCCGATCTGGCCCGCAAGCTGCCGGGACGAGGCGTGTGGGTCGGCCTGAGCCGCGAGAGGGTTGCCGAGGCTGCCAGAAAGCGCTTGTTTTCCAAAGGTTTCGGTGAAGAGACCCGGTGTCCGGACGATCTTCCCGACCTGGTCGGCCGGCTGTTGCGGCAGGCGGCGCTGTCCACTCTCTCGCTGGCCAAGAAGGCGGGCGAGGCGGTCACCGGTTTCATGAAGGTCGAAGAGGCGCTGCAGCGCGGGACCGTCCGGGTCCTGGTCCATGCCAGCGACGCCCAGCCTGACGGACGCCGCAAGCTCGACCGTCTGAGGGATGGTGAGATCGTAACCATAACAATGTTCAGCCGCGATGAATTGGATTTGGCATTTGGCCGGTCAAATGTGGTACATGCTGCCGTGACCAGGGGCGGGCTTGCCGAAAAGCTCGCTGCCGCCGTGCGGCGGATCGAAGAATTTGAAGCCCCGACGGGTTCGAAGGGAACTGAAGAAAACGTATGACCGACAGTAACGACAATGACCGCAAGACAGATGGCGCGCGTTCCGGCGGAGGCACGCTGACGCTGAAGCGCCCGGTGGTCGAGCAGAGCCGGGTGAAGCAGAGCTTCGCGCATGGCCGCACCAAGACCGTGGTCGTGGAGACGAAGCGCAAGCGCCTGGGCGATGACAAGCCAGCGCCGGCTGAATCGCGTCCGGCATCGTTCCAGACCCAGCCCAAGGTGGCCCAGACTCCCGCTGCCGCCCGTCCGCAGCCGTCGGCCGGTGGCGCAGGAAAGTCCGGCGTGGTTCTGCGCACCCTCACGGCCGAGGAGAAGGAAGCGCGCGACCGCGCCCTGTCCGACGCGCGGGTGCGCGAGGCCGAGGAGCGCAAGCGCCAGGAAGAGGATGCCCGCCGCCGGGCCGACCTCGATGAGCGCGAACGCCGGGAGCGTGATGCGGCCGCAAAGCGCAAGGCCGAGGACGATGCCCGACACCGGGTCGAGGAAGAAGGCCGTCGCAAGGCCGAGGAAGCGGCGAAGAAGCTGGCGCCCAAGGTCCAGCCCGGCGTCGTCACCCCTGCGACAGCGCCGGTCAAGCCGTCGACCGTCACGGCCAAACGTCCGGTCCATGATGACGAGGAAGCACCGCGCACGACGCGGCCGGGCAGCCCGGTCAAGCGGGAGCTCAAGGCTCCGACGCCGACCCGTACCAAATCCGATGCCGACAAGCGCCGGGGCCGCCTTACGGTGGTCAATGCGCTGTCCGAGGAAGATGGCGAGCGCGGCCGTTCGGTCGCGGCCTTCCGCCGCCGCACCGAGCGACTGAAGAAGCAGGCGCAGGGTTTCCAGATGCCCACCGAGAAGGTGAGCCGCGACGTGGTGATCCCCGAGGCGATCACCATCCAGGAACTGGCCAACCGCATGGCCGAGCGCGCCGTCGACATCATCAAGCTGCTGATGAAGCAGGGTCAGATGCATACGATCAACGATGTGATCGATGCCGATCTGGCGCAGCTCATTGCCGAGGAGATGGGACACAAGGTGAGGCGCGTGTCCGAGTCGGACGTGGTCGAAGGCCTGTCGGGAGATGTGGACGACGACGCTTCATTGCAGTCCCGCCCGCCGGTCGTCACGATCATGGGCCATGTCGATCACGGCAAGACATCGCTTCTGGATGCGATCCGCAAGACCAACGTCGTGTCGGGCGAGGCCGGAGGCATCACCCAGCACATCGGCGCCTATCAGGTGAACACCAAGAACGGCCTGATCACCTTCATCGACACGCCGGGCCACGAGGCCTTCACGGCGATGCGCGCGCGCGGTGCCAAGGCCACCGACATCGTGGTACTGGTCGTGGCCGCCGACGACGGCGTCATGCCGCAGACGGTCGAGGCCATCAACCATGCCCGCGCCGCCGAGGTGCCGATCATCGTCGCGGTGAACAAGATCGACAAGCCGAGCGCCAACCCGAACAAGGTGCGCACCGACCTGCTGCGTCACGAGATCGTGGTTGAAAGCATGGGTGGCGACACGCTGGAGGTCGAGGTCTCGGCGCTCAAGGGCACCAATCTCGACAAGCTGCTGGATACGATCCTGCTGCAGGCCGAGGTGCTTGACCTCAAGGCCAATCCCGACCGCGAGGCCGGTGGCCTGGTGGTGGAAGCCCAGCTCGACAAGGGCCGCGGCCCCGTGGCCACCGTTCTGGTCCAACGCGGTACGCTGCATCTGGGCGACATCTTCGTGGCCGGCTCGGCCTGGGGCCGGGTGCGCGCCCTGATCAACGACAAGGGCGAGCAGGTCAAGGAAGCGGGTCCGTCTTCGCCGGTCGAGGTTCTCGGCCTGAATTCGGCGCCGGAAGCGGGCGATCAGTTCGACGTGGTGCCGAACGAAGCACGCGCCCGCGAGGTGACCGACTACCGCGAGCGCAAGCGCCGCGAGAGCCGTGGCGCATCGGCGGCACGCTCGTCGCTGGAGCAGCTGATGAGCCAGATGAAGGAAGGCGGGATCAAGGAATTCCCCATCCTGGTCAAGGCGGACGTGCAGGGCTCGGCGGAGGCCATCGTGCAGGCGCTGGAGAAGATCGGCAACGACGAGATCCGGGCCCGCGTCATCCACTATGCGGTGGGCGGCATCAACGAGAGCGACATCGGCCTGGCGCAGGCCTCGGGTGCGGTGGTGCTGGGCTTCAATGTCCGCGCCTCGGGCCAGGCGCGCGACGCGGCCGAGCGGTCGGGCATCGAGATCCGCTACTACAACATCATCTATGACCTGGTGGATGACATCAAGGCCGCCATGTCGGGCAAGCTCGCGCCGGAACTGCGCGAGACCTTCCTCGGCAATGCCCGCATCCTCGAGATCTTCAACATCACCAAGGTCGGCAAGGTTGCCGGCTGCCAGGTGACCGAGGGCTCGGTGCAGCGCGGCGCCAAGGTGCGCCTGATCCGCGACAACGTGGTCATCCACGAGGGCACGCTGTCGACGCTCAAGCGCTTCAAGGACGAGGTCAAGGAAGTGCAGGTCGGCCAGGAATGCGGCATGGCCTTCGAGAACTACCAGGACATGCGCGCCGGGGACGTGATCGAATGCTTCCGGGTGGAGAAGGTCCAGCGCACGCTGGATTGAGGTCGTCATGAAGCCAGCAGCCGGGCCGTCGCAGCGTCAGCTCCGCGCGGGGGAGCTGATCCGTCATGCCCTTGCGGACATCCTGATGCGGGGCGAGACCGGGGATCCCGAGCTCGAGCGTCTCGGCGTGACGGTGCACGAGGTGCAGATTTCGCCGGACCTCAAGATCGCCACTGCCTATATCCGTACCCTTGTGGCCAATGCCGACAGCAAGGCGCTCGAGGCGTTGAACCGGAACCGGAAGTACATCCGTGGTCTGGTCGCGCCGAAGCTCGACATGAAGTTCATGCCGGAGATTCGATTTCGAGTCGATACATCCCTGGATTATGCATCCAAGATCGATGAACTCCTGCGGCGGCCGGACGTGGCCCGCGACCTGAAATCCGAGGAATGAGCCGGAAGCGCGGGCGACCGGTCCATGGCTGGGTGATTCTGGACAAGCCCCTTGGGATGACCTCCACCCAGGCCGTGGGCAAGGTGCGCTGGCTGTTCGGGGCCGAAAAGGCCGGGCATGGCGGCACGCTGGATCCCTTGGCCTCGGGATTGCTGCCCATTGCGCTCGGCGAAGCGACCAAGACTGTTGCCTATGCGATGGACGGCCGCAAGGTTTACCTCTTCACTGTTGCCTGGGGCGCCGAACGTAGTACCGACGACCTCGAAGGCGAGGTGGTGCAACGGTCCGAACTCCGGCCAGCCCATCAAGATATCGAGTCGATACTTGATAGGTTTATTGGGGAAATCCAGCAGGTCCCGCCGGTCTTTTCGGCCATCAAGGTGGAAGGCGCACGTGCCTACGATCTGGCACGGGGTGGTGCCGAGGTTCAGCTCGAGAGCCGCCCGGTGGTGATCGAGGGCTTGCGGCTGGTAGACGCAGAGGATGGTGCCAGTGCCACCTTCGAGGTCGCCTGCGGCAAGGGAACCTATGTCCGGTCCCTGGCGCGGGACATGGGACGGATGCTGGGCTGCCTCGGCCACGTCACCATGCTGCGTCGGGTGGCGGTCGGGCCCTTTACCGAGATGCACATGATTCCTCTGGAAAAGCTGGAGGACTTGAGCCATAAGGCCCCCGGCGGCAACGCCATGGACGGGGTTCTGCGACCCATCGAGACCGTGCTGGACGGCATCCCGGCACTGGCCATGGATGAGCAGCAGGCCCAACGCCTGAAGCTGGGACAGTCCGTCCTGCTCAGAGGCGCGAACGCTCCCATCGCTCTGGAAGCAGTCCTGATCACCAGCGGCGGCACGCCGCTCGGGATCGGTACGGTCGAGCAGGGAACGCTCAAGCCGAAGCGTCTCTTTAACCTGTAACCATTTGGAGATGACCGAATGACCATGACTGCTGAGCGCAAGGTTGCGCTCGTGAAAGAGTTTGCCACGAAGCCGGGCGACACGGGTTCGCCCGAAGTCCAGGTTGCGATCCTCACGGAACGCATCAACTACCTCACCGACCACTTCAAGACCCACAAGAAGGACAATCACTCCCGGCGTGGGCTTCTGACGATGGTGAGCAAGCGCCGTTCGCTGCTCGACTATCTGAAGCGCAAGGACGAGGGCCGCTATCAGGCATTGATCAAGCGTCTCGACATCCGCCGCTAGTCGGAGGCCGAGACGTAACGAAGCATGAGCGGGCGGATCACCGATTTGCCGCCCGCGTCCCCGTATCGGGACTCTGGCAATGGGGCCGGAGTCCTTTGCCCAAAGGGGATGCCGTCCAGGTGTGGTGACGCGCGTGAAGCGGCGGCGAAGGGCACAGAGGAAACAGAATGTTCAATATCGATGTTGAAGAAATCACCTGGGGCAATGCAACGCTGAGGCTGGAAACCGGCCGCGTCGCACGCCAGGCCGACGGAGCCGTCCTGGCCTCCATGGGCGAGACCACCGTTCTTGCAACAGCCGTTGCCGAACGCAGCGCCAAGCCGGGAATCGACTTCTTCCCGCTGACCGTCAACTATCAGGAAAAGACCTATGCCGCAGGCAAGATCCCGGGCGGCTATTTCAAGCGCGAGGGACGCCCGACCGAACGCGAGACGCTGATCTCGCGCCTGATCGACCGTCCGATCCGTCCGCTCTTCGTGGAGGGATTCCGCAACGAGACGCAGGTGATCGCCACCGTGCTGTCCTATGATCTCGAGAACGACACCGACATCCTGGCGCTGGTCGCCTCGTCGGCCGCGCTCACGCTGTCGGGCATTCCCTTCATGGGCCCCGTGGGCGCCGCGCGCGTCGGCTACATCAACGGCGAATATGTGCTGAACCCCACCGTGGAACAGCAGAAGCTGTCGGAGCTCGACCTGGTGGTCGCCGGCACGCAGGACGCGGTGCTCATGGTCGAATCCGAGGCCAAGGAACTTTCGGAAGAGATCATGCTCGGCGCCGTGATGTTCGGGCACCGCGGTTTCCAGCCGGTGATCGAGGCCATCATCCGCCTCGCCGAACGTTCGGCCCGTCCGCCGCGCGACTTCACCCCGCCGGACGAGGAGGCGCTCTACAAGAAGGTCAAGGCGATCGCCGAGGCTGACGTGCGCGCCGGCTACGCCATTCCCACGAAGGAAGCCCGCCATGAGGCGGTTGCCAAGGCCAAGGACAAGGTCATGGCCGCGCTCACCGGCGAGGACAAGCCCGACGCGCCGCCCGCCAACAAGGTGGGCGAGGCCTTCAAGCATCTCGAGAAGGACGTGGTGCGCAATTCGATCCTCGACACGGGTCGGCGCATCGATGGCCGCGACACCAAGACGGTCCGCCAGATCATCGCCGAGGCCGGCGTGCTGCCGCGCACCCACGGCTCCGCGCTCTTCACCCGGGGCGAAACCCAGGCCCTGGTGGTGACGACGCTTGGCACCGGCGAGGACGAGCAGTACATCGACTCGCTCGACGGCACGACCAAGGGCACCTTCATGCTGCACTACAACTTCCCGCCCTTCTCGGTGGGCGAGACGGGCCGCATGGGCGCCACGGGCCGCCGCGAGATCGGGCATGGCAAGCTCGCCTGGCGCGCCATCCATCCGCTGCTGCCGCCCAACGACCAGTTCCCCTACACGATCCGCGTCGTCTCCGAGATCACCGAGTCCAACGGCTCGTCGTCGATGGCGACGGTCTGCGGCTCTTCGCTCTCGCTGATGGACGCCGGCGTGCCGCTCAAGGCGCCATGCGCCGGCATCGCCATGGGGCTGATCAAGGAAGGCGACCGCTACGCGGTGCTCTCGGACATCCTCGGCGACGAGGACCATCTGGGCGACATGGACTTCAAGGTGGCCGGCACCTCGCAGGGTGTGACCTCGCTGCAGATGGACATCAAGATCACGGGCATCACCGAGGAGATCATGAAGGTCGCGCTGTGGCAGGCCAAGGATGGCCGCCTGCACATCCTCGACAAGATGGCCGAGGCCCTGACCGGTGCCCGCGCCAGCCTTGGCGAGCATGCGCCGCGCATCGAGACGCTGAAGATCCCGACCGACAAGATCCGTGAAGTGATCGGCACCGGCGGCAAGGTCATCCGCGAGATCGTGGAAAAGACCGGCGCCAAGATCGACATCCAGGACGACGGCACGGTGAAGGTGGCCTCGTCCTCGGGCACGGCGATCAATGCCGCGCTCAAGTGGATCAAGGGCATCGTCTCCGAGCCCGAGCTGGGCGAGATCTACGAAGGCAAGGTCGTGAAGGTCGTCGACTTCGGCGCCTTCGTGAACTTCTTCGGCGCCAAGGACGGTCTCGTCCATGTGTCCGAACTGGCGCCCAAGCGCGTGGCCAAGGTGACGGACGTCGTCAACGAGGGCGACATCGTCAAGGTCAAGCTGCTGGGCTTCGACAACCGCGGCAAGGTGCGCCTGTCGATGAAGCAGGTGGATCAGGTGACCGGCGAGGACCTGTCCAAGAAGCAGGCGGCCGAAGGCGGCGCCGAGGATGCGCCGCAGGGCGATTGATCCCCGACATTGCTGCCGACACGATTTGGGGCGCGGTGACGGTTCACCGCGCCCCTTGCTTTTGGACGATGGCGTGCCGGTTCACTTGCTCGGCAGCAGCACCGTGTCGATCACGTGGATGACGCCGTTGTCGGCGATGATATCGGCCTTCACCACGGTGGCATTGTCCACCGTCACGCCCTTGGCGCCCTTGGTGATGGCGAGCGTACGGTCAGGCTTGGCCTTCAATGTGCGGACATGGAAAGGCCCGGCCAGCATCTGGCTGGACGTGAGCTTGCGCGGCAGAACGTGATAGGTCAGCACGGCAACGAGCTGGTCCTTGTTCTCGGGCTTCAGCAGGTTCTCCACCGTGCCGGCCGGAAGCTTGGCGAAGGCCTCGTCGGTTGGCGCGAAGACGGTGATATTCGGCGTGGTCGCAAGGGCCTCGGCGAGGCCCGCGGCCTGGGCCGCCGCAAGCAGCGTGTTGAAGCTGCCAGCCTGCTTGGCCGTGTCGACCACGTTGGCGGCCAGCGCCGAACCGGCAAACAGAAAAGCGGCCCCGGCTGCCGCAAGCATGAACTTGTGCATGTAAACTCTCCATCGATGTTGAAAGCACCCCCGGCCTTGCTTTCAGGATTTCAGCGGGCCAGTGCCCTTGGAACGCAGGCGGCACGCGGCCGGATCTTTGCGGGCCCGCCCCAGGGGCTCACGAGTTCGTGAGGCTCATGGCCTGAACGAGGCCGGCGCCAATTCAAACCGCACAGGTTTGCCAAAGCGGATGGCTGTGGCAGTGTAGGGCAGGGAGGGAGCAATGTCCGCATCGTCCAGTCTCTTCGCGCCAGAGGCCGACGTGTCACGGCCGGTCACCATGTTCGGCCCCGACTTTCCCTTTGCCTATGACGACTGGATCAAGCATCCCGCCGGGCTGGGGTCGGTCCCGGCGCATCGCCATGGCCAGGAGGTCGCCATCATCGGCGCCGGCATGGCCGGCATGACGGCCGCCTACGAGCTGATGAAGATGGGCCTGAAACCGGTGATCTACGAGGCCGCGCGGATCGGCGGGCGGCTGCGGTCGCAGAGCTTCGAGGGTGCCCAAGGCATCGTTGCGGAACTGGGCGGCATGCGTTTTCCGGTCTCCTCGACCGGCTTCTACCACTATGTCGACGGTCTTGGCCTCGAGACGCGCCCGTTCCCGAACCCGCTCACGCCGGCGGCGTCATCCACGGTGGTCGACCTCGAGGGCGAGACGATCTACATCGAGCGACCCGAGCAATTGCCGCCGCTGTTCCGCGACATCCAGGATTGCTGGTCCAAGGCGCTGGAAGAGGGCGCCGGCTTCACGGCGCTGCGCCAGGCCATCCGCGAACGCGACACGCCCCGGGTGAAGGAAATCTGGAACCAGCTGGTTCCCATCTGGGACGACCGCAGCTTCTATGATTTCGTCGCCACGTCCTATGCCTTCGCCGGAAAGCCCTATCACTATCGCGAGGTCTTCGGTCAGGTCGGCTTCGGCACCGGCGGCTGGGATTCGGACTATCCCAACTCGATGCTCGAGATCCTCCGTGTCGTGGCCACCGACTGCGACGAGAACCAGCGCTACGTGGTGGGCGGCGTCGAGCAGGTGCCGCGCGGCCTGTGGCGGTCGGCACCGGCGAAGATGGCGCACTGGCCGGCCGGCACGACGCTGGAGAAGCTGCATGACGGCGCGCCGCGGCCCGGGGTCACGCGCATCGAGCGGGCCTATGGCGACAAGATCGCGGTCACGGATCGCTGGGGCCACAGCAAGCTCTACGACGCCTGCCTCGTCGCGGTGCAGAGCTGGCTGCTCACCACCTACATGCAGTGCGAGGAGAGCCTGTTTTCGCCGAAGCTGTGGATGGCGCTGGACCGCACGCGCTACATGCAGTCCTCGAAGACCTTCGTGATGACCGACCGACCCTTCTGGAAGGACAAGGATCCGAAGACCGGCCGCGATGCCATGAGCATGACGCTGACCGACAGGTTGACGCGCGGAACCTATCTCTTCGACAATGGCCCCGACCGTCCAGGTGTGATCTGTCTGTCCTATTCCTGGATGAGCGATGCGCTGAAGATGCTTCCCCTGCCGGTCGACAAGCGCGTGCGCCTGTGCCTCGATGCGCTCAGGAAGATCTATCCGCATCTCGACATCGAGAAGCACATCATCGGAGACCCCATCACCGTCTCCTGGGAGGCGGATCCCAATTTCCTGGGGGCCTTCAAGGGTGCGCTCCCGGGCCACTACCGCTACAATCATCGCATGTATTGCCATTTCCGGCAGGAGAAGCTGCCGCCATCCGAGCGGGGAATCTTCCTGGCTGGCGACGACGTGTCTTGGACGCCGGGCTGGGTCGAGGGCGCGGTCCAGACCGCGCTCAACGCCGTCTGGGGGATCATGCATCATCTGGGCGGCGAGACACCTGCCGCGAACCCCGGACCGGGCGACCGCTTCGACGCGCTGAAGCCGCTCGAGCTGGCCGACTGACGGCGGGGGCGGCTCGCATGGCCAGCTTCTCGCTCATCGTCACCTGCAAGGGCAGGCTCGCGCATCTTCGCGAGACGCTGCCTCGCTTTCTGCAGCAGGCCGACACGCAGGTCATCGTGGTGGACTATTCCTGCCCGGAGCAGTGCGGCGCCTATGTCGAGCGCCAGCATCCCGCGGCCACGGTGGTGCGGGTCCCCGGCCAGCGCTGGTTCAATCTTGCCGCGGCCCGCAACGCAGGGGCGCGCGCGGCCGCGGCGCCTCATCTTCTGTTCTGCGATGCCGACACGCTGCTGAGCGCCAACTTCACCAAGCTGATCGCGCAACTGGTGAAGCCGCGGACCTTTCTCACATTCCAGGCCTCGAAGGGCAATTCGCTGGGCGGCAGCTGCGTCGTCGCGGCGCAGGATTTCACATCCGTCCACGGCTTCGACGAAGTCTTCGTGGGTTATGGCGGCGAAGACCTGGACTTCTACTGGCGCCTGTCGCGCCTGGGACTCACCCGCTACGTCTGCGACCCGACCGAGGCCATCACCTCGATCGAGCATGGTCCGCAGCTGCGCGGCGTCCATTATCCCACCAGCGACATCCGCAAGTCCTTCCTGCAGGCCCGGGCCTACCGGCTCGTGAAGGAAACCGTGCTCGGACTGACCTTCACGGGCGAACTGCCGCTGGCCCAGCGTCGCAAGCTCTGGGGCGAGGTGGCAGCGGCGCTCGCTGACGACCGCTTCGAGATCAGGGTGCGCCTCCCGGGGAACAGCACCTCGGGCTTCCTGAACGAGTGGACCTGGAAGCGGGACGTGGTGGTGTCGTTCGGGAGGAAGGAGAGCGCAGGCACTGACTGATCCGACGTCGAACAAGTTGTGCAGGATTCCGACACGACGTGATCCGTCGGGACAGATTGCAATTTAACCCAAATACCATCTTTTTCTGCAGGATCGCGCGTGATCGGCAATAATGCCGCAATATTCACGGCAACTGCGCTTGTCGCAAGTCAAACAGGAGCTTCAACTATGGGTTCAGTATCCATCTGGCATTGGGCGCTCGTCATTCTCGTGGTGGTCCTGCTGTTCGGTCGGGGCAAGATATCGGACCTCATGGGTGACGTGGCCAAGGGCATCAAGAGCTTCAAGAAGGGCTTGGCCGATGATGAAGTCGCCGTGACGGCAGCCACCAAGCCGCCCATCGATCAGCCATCGTCGGGCAAGGCTGAGCCCGAATTGGTCAAGGGCTAAGGCTAGTATCTCTAGCTAGAGTTGGCGCCACCGCACGACCCTGTTCACTGAACTGGCGGTCTGACCTCATAGCCAAGCAGATTCAATGGAAACTGCCTGGTTGCTCGCATCGGTGTTTTTTCGCGGCGAGCAGACTCCGCGAATGGCGATCCGGTCCGCCGGCCGGACGGTGGATGTGTCGATGAAAGCTGGGAGCGGCGTAGCCCCG
>JAXMCU010000013.1:0-102003 GCA_046349195.1 Hyphomicrobiales bacterium | reverse complement strand
CCATGGGTCGGGGCTATACGTCGCTCTTCTTCCTGGACGAGGTCACGGCACTCGCCGCCGGGCATCGGCCCTGCTTCTTCTGCCGGAGCTCCAAGGCAAGGGCCTTCGTCGGTGGCCGGCGCGTCGGCGACTTCGACCGCGCGCTCCACGCCGAGCGGCTTGCGCCGCGTCCCGAGGCGGACCTGGGTGAGCTGGCCGACGGCACCATGGTGGAACTCGCTGGCACGGCCTTCGCGCTGCGGGGCGGCCGGCTCCTGCCCTGGTCCTTCGACGGCTATGGCGCGCCCGTTGCCCGCAAGGCGTCCATGCGCGGAAGGCTTTTGACTCCGCCGCTGATCGCGGCCATTTTGCGCGCCGGATATGAACCGCGCTGGCACGAGTCGGCAACACAAGGGGATGGCACATGAAGCTTCTGCGTTACGGACCGAAGGGCAAGGAAAAGCCGGGCCTCCTCGACAAGGACGGCAAGATCCGCGATCTGTCGCGGGTGGTGCCCGACATCACCGGCGATGCCATCACGCCCAAGGGCCTCGCCCGCCTGCGCAAGATCAAGCCCGAATCGCTGCCGCTGGTGAAGGGCAGCCCGCGCATCGGCGCCTGCGTCGCCAATCCGCAGAAGTTCATTGCCATCGGGTTGAACTATTCCGACCATGCCGCCGAGTCGGGCCTCAAGGTGCCGCCCGAGCCGGTGGTCTTCACCAAGCAGGTGAGCTGCGTGTCCGGTCCCTACGACGACGTGACCATTCCGCCCAAGTCGAAGAAATCGGACTGGGAGGTGGAACTCGGCGTCATCATCGGCAGCGTCGCCAAGAACATCAAGAAGAAGGACGCCATGGCCCATGTGGCCGGCTATTGCGTCGTCAACGACCTGTCGGAGCGCGAGTTCCAGGCCGAGCGCTCGGGGCAATGGACCAAGGGCAAGTCCTACGACACCTTCGGCCCCATCGGTCCCTGGCTGGTGACGGCCGACGAGGTCAAGGATCCGCAGAAGCTCAACATGTGGCTGGAGCTGAACGACGGCCGGGTCCAGAACGGCTCGACCTCGACCATGGTCTTCGGCGTGGCCCACATCGTGGCCTACCTGTCGCAGTTCTTCACGCTTTTGCCGGGCGACATCATCACCACCGGCACGCCGCCGGGCGTGGGCATGGGCATGAAACCGCAGCGCTTCCTGAAGCCCGGCGACGTGATGCGCCTCGGCATCGACGGCCTGGGCGAGCAGACGCAGAAGGTCTACCGGGACAAGTAGCGCGGCGCATGGCGAATCGGGCGTGGCGAATGGGGCGTTAACCCTGTTCCCGCCCGTCCCGTCCGTTCTGTGCCACGCGCCATTCGCTGTTCACTTTTCGCCCGTCTTCCTCTAGAAGCCTCGCAAATTCCTGCGAGATTTCGACATGACCAAGGACAACCGCCCGAAGGCCCGCGTGGCCAAGGGCTTTCGCGACATCGACGCCGGCGAGATCCGCGGCGTCCGCCGCATGCTGGGCGTGATCCAGCAGGTCTACGAGTCCTATGGCTTCGAGCCGGTCGAGCAGCCCTTCGTGGAATACACCGACGCGCTGGGCAAGTTCCTGCCCGACCAGGACCGGCCCAATGCCGGGGTCTTCTCCTTCCAGGATGACGACGACCAGTGGCTGTCGCTGCGCTATGACCTGACCGCGCCGCTGGCCCGCTACGTGGCCGAGAACCAGCAGAAGCTGCCCACGCCCTATCGCAGCTACCGCCAGGGCTGGGTCTTCCGCAACGAGAAGCCGGGGCCGGGCCGCTTCCGCCAGTTCATGCAGTTCGACGCCGACACGGTGGGCTCCGCCTCGCCCGCCGCCGACGCCGAGGTCTGCATGATGGCTGCCGACACGATGGAGGCGCTGGGGATCAGGCGTGGGCAGTATGTGATGAAGGTCAACAGCCGCAAGCTGCTCACCGGCTTTACCGAGACTTACGAGATTCCGCGCGAGGTCGAGCTGACCTGGCTTCGAGCGTTGGACAAGCTCGATCGGCTCGGTCGCGAGGGGGTCTCGCAACTTCTGGGACCGGGACGCAAGGATGAGTCCGGCGACTTCACGAAGGGTGCTGGCCTTTCCGACAAACAGATCGAGGCGAGCATCTCCTTTGCGACCGCCACCGCGCTGAACCTTGCGCACTTATCTGGAAGCAAGACCGGCGAGGAAGGCGCGCGCGATATCGAGGCAATGCAGGCCCTGTTCGCGAAGGCTGGCTACGGAACCGACCGCATTCGGTATGACTCCTCTGTCGTCCGTGGCCTCGAATACTACACGGGCCCTGTCTTCGAGTGCGAACTGCTGATGGAGACGAAGGACGAGGACGGCCGCACCGTGCGCTTCGGCTCGGTGGGCGGCGGCGGCCGCTATGACGATCTCGTGGCGCGCTTCACCGGCCAGCAGGTGCCGGCCACCGGTTTCTCCATTGGTGTCTCGCGTCTCTATTCCGCGCTGAAGCTGGCGGGTCTTGCCGCCGAGGCCGATGCGCTCGCCCCCGTCGTCGTGCTGGTCATGGACCGGGATCGCCAGGGCGACTACTGGCGCATGGTGCAGGAGCTGCGCGGCTCCGGCATCCGCGCCGAGATGTATGTCGGCACGGCCGGCATGAAGGCCCAGATGAAATACGCCGACAAGCGCGGCAGTCCGCTGGTGGTGATCCAGGGCGGCGACGAGAAGGCCAGGGGCGAGGTGCAGATCAAGGACCTGGCGCAGGGCGCGGCACTTGCCGCCGGCATCGAGACCCGCGCGGAATATGCCGGGCAGCGGCTGGCCCAGTTCTCGGTTCCGGAGTCCGAACTCGTGGCGGCCGTGAGGAAGGCGCTGGAGCGTGGCCGGTAAGTCCCGCCCCGAACGCGAGGCGCTGGAGCGCCAGAACGCGGCCATCATGGCCGTGTTCGAGCGCGCCGGTTTCGACCAGATCGCGCCCGACATCATTCAGCCTGCCGACATCTTCCTCGAGCGCTCGGGCGAGGACATCCGCGCCCGCACCTTCGTCTTCACCGATCCTTCGGGCACCGAACTGTGCCTCAGGCCCGATCTCACGGTGCCGGCCTGCCGCTATCATCTCAGCCATGCCGGCGATCCCGCGGCCGAGGCCCGCTACTGCTATCTGGGCCCGGCCTTCCGCTTTCCCGACGAATTGCTGAGTCCGCAGGAATTCACTCAGGCCGGGCTGGAATGGTTCGGCGGGCGCGAGCCGGTGGCCGCCGAGGCGCGCGTGCTGAAGCTCGCCATCGGCGCGCTCGAGGCCGCGGGCCTCACGCGCTACCGCGTCACCTTCGGCGACCTCGGCCTCTTCGCCGCGCTTCTGGCCGATACCGAGATGCCGGAGCGCTGGCGCCGCAGGCTGCAGCATCATTTCTGGCGGCCGCATGCCTTCCGCGACCTGCTCGACAGCTTTTGCGCCGCGCGCGCCTCGCGGCGCAGCAGCATCTCGCCGCTCGTCGACCGGGTGATGGAGCAGGATGCGCTTGCGGTCGTCACGGACGAGATCGCCAGCCGCGGGCTTCCTGCCGTTGGCGGACGGAGCGCGGAGGAGATCGCGCTGCGGCTTGCCGACAAGGCCTCCGACCGGCGCGAGGCGCCGCTCGACCGCGCCAAGGCGGAGCAGATCTATGCCTATCTCGCCATTGCCGGAGAGGCCTCGAAGAGCGACCCGGACCTGGACCGGGTTCGCGGCGGCGAAGCCTATCGCGCGGCCTGTGCGGTCTATCGTCGGCGGCTGTTCGAGATGGAGGAGCTTGGCCTCAATCCGCGCCGCTTCCATTTCGCAGCGGGCTTCGGCCGCGAGCTGGAATACTACACGGGCTTCACCTTCCAGATCGAGGCCGAGGGGCCGCAGGGTCCGATCGCGGTGGCGGGCGGGGGACGCTACGACAATCTGCTGAGCGACATGGGATCGCCGGTGAAGGTACCAGCCGTCGGCTGCGCCATTCACACCGACCGGCTCAAGGCGGTGCTGGCATGAGTGCGCTGGTCCTGGGGATTCCGTCCAAGGGGCGGCTGATGGAGGCCGCGGCCGGCCTGCTCGAGCGGGCCGGCTTCGGCATCGAGCGGCACGGCGCCGATCGCGGCTATCGCGGCAGCCTGACCGGGCTGGCCGGCATCGAGATCGCCTTCCTCTCGGCCTCCGAGATCGCCCAGAAGCTCCGCGATGGCGCCATCGACCTGGGTGTCACCGGCGAAGACCTGTTCCGCGAGAAGATCCCGCCAGGAGACGCCATCGCAAGGGTCCTGCTGCGCCTCGATTTCGGGCCCGCCGACGTGGTCGTGGCCGTTCCGGAATACTGGCTCGACGTGGCCACCATGGCCGATCTCGACGAGGTTTCGGAACGGTTCTACGAGCGCCACGGCAGGCGGCTTCGGGTCGCAACCAAGTATCTCAACCTCACGCGGCGCTATTTTGCCGACAAGGGTGTCACCGGCTACCGCATCGTCGAAAGCCAGGGTGCCACCGAAGGCGCCCCCGCCGCCGGACTAGCGGAAATCATCGTCGACATCACCACCACGGGCTCGACTCTGGCCGCCAATCGCCTGCGGGTCCTGGACGACGGGGTCATCCTGAGGTCCTGCGCCGTGCTGGCCGCCCGGAGTGCGATCGGTGCCGACCCCCGTGTCTCCGGCCTGGCCGGGGCCCTAGAATCCGCTTTGCAAAGGCGCGTGACTGGTTAATACTTCGTTACCAGTGTGTATCGGAGTAAGTCACATGATCAAGTCAGTTGCTGCCCTTGCCGTGCTTGCCCTTGCCAGCGCCATGCCGGTCCACGCACAGGGGAACGCCTATCCCCTCGGACTGAACTGGTCGAGCGGCTGGTCCGGCTATGGCAGGCCCATCGTCAACCAGACCGTCATCGTGCAGGTTGGCGACCGCAAGAGTTCCCAGGTCGTGAGCGTCGATGACGATGCCGCGGGGCCGCGCGCTGTTCCGCTGGGCATCAACACCGGTGCGCCTGTCTGCGAGCAGAACGGCGGCGTCTACCTCTGCACCTATCGCTGAGGTTCGGGCGTCGGCCGACCACCACGGAGGTTTGCCATGCTGAAGCTCTTCACCGTGCCTGCCGTCGCCATACTCATTGCCGGGACAGCTGCCGCCGCGGACCTCACCGGGCCGCAGGCACCGCCCTCGCAGGCGAGCGAGATGGTCCTGCCGCAATCGCCGCTGCCGTCCGAAGACGCGGCCCTGGCTGCGCCAGGGGAAAGCGCGAGTCCGGCGTCACAGCGTGGCGGCGGGCACGGCTGTCATCACAGCGGCGAGACGGTCTATCTCACCAACTGAGGCGCGACCGTCTCAGCGGCTGATGAAGACCTGCGCCGTGATCTGCTGGCGGATTTCCTCGAAGGCCGTGGCGATGTCGCCGCCGCCCTCGGCGATCATGAAGTCCTTGTCGGGATTCGAGGCGCAGTTGCGCAGCCGGTCGCGGGTGTCCTGGTCCTGAAGGTCGAAGGCGACCGTCATCACCGTGATTCCCGAGGCCTTGGCGTTCTTGCAGATGGCCTCGAGATTTTTCTCGCCCTGGGTCACGGTGCGGGAACTCGCCCCGAAGGCCGGTTCCGTCTGCTCGCCGTCGGTCAGGATCACCATGAACTTCTCGGTCTTGTCGTCCGAATAGGCCGCGCCTTCGGTGTAGGGCTCGTTCGGCGACAGCAGGTGATAGCCGAACTCGGCCCCCAGCGCGATGTGGGTCCAGGCATAGGGCTTCATCTTGTCCAGCTGGGTGCGCAGCGCGTCGTAGTTGTCGGTCAGGGGCGCCACCTTGAGATTGTTCGGAACATAGGCCGAGCAGCCGTCCGAGGCGTGCACCGGCGCGATCGACTGGCCCCACTTGGTCGAAGACGAGCTTGTCGGCGTCGCGTCGGTGAGATTGTAGGGATAGCGCCGGTCCTGGGTGCAGCCGGTCCAGGTGCCGCTGCCCGACTGCCCGAGCACATAGGTCTTGGGCAGCGTCACATAGACGTGATGCGAGAAGGGAACCAGGCCGAACTTGACCCGGCCCGTATTGGTGGTCTGGAGGTCGGTGATCAGCTTCTTGGCCGCCGTCCGCATGGCCACATACTTGACCTGGCCGCCGGCAACCTCGGTCATCGACCCGGAATAGTCGAGGACCAGCGCCACTTCGGCCTTCTTGTCGTCGGGAACCTTGATCTCGGTCGAGGCCTGGATGCGCAGGGCATTGAAGCCCGCGATCTGCATCAGCCCGGAGGGCAGGTCGTAGTTTGCGGAAGCGGTGACGAGCGGCCCGTTCAGCTTGAAGCTGTAGTCGATTGCAGCCAGGTCGACCGTGGTCTTGGACATGTTGTTCTCGAAGGTCTTCGAACCCGCCGCGATGCGCTTGGCGTCGGGCAGGGTCTTGGCCGCACCTACCGCCAGGGCGCCGGCATCAAGTGCCGCCTGCAGCTGGGTGCGGGCTTCGGTATAGCGGAGATAATCGATTGCAACGCCGCCGCAGATCAGCAGCGGCACAAGGGTCAGCGCAAAGAAGACGGCCGTGCCGCCCCTCTGACCCTTGGCGAAGCGCCGGATGAGGTTCCGAAACCGAATTGCAGTCGCCATGTGAATGCTCCCGTGTCGCAAACCGGAACAGGCCGGTAATGTCTGGGAGAGGACGAGCAAGGCTTGGACCGGCTGGCGAAGGGTCGATCCGAAAATCGCTGCAGGGTAAACAGACGGTTAACGCGTCAGCTCATCGGCCGCCGTGCCCGCATGGCTGCGGTCAGGGTTCCCTCGTCGAGGTAGTCCAGTTCGCCGCCCACCGGAACGCCGTGGGCCAGCCGCGACGTGGCGATGCCGGCCTGCTTCAGGCGTTCCAGGATGTAGTGAGCCGTGGTCTGGCCCTCGACCGTGGCGTTCAGCGCCAGGACAACCTCCTTGGCCTGGCTGGCCGAGGCCCGGTCGATGAGCTGGGCAATGGTCAGATCCTCGGGCCTGATGCCCTCGATGGCCGACAGCGTGCCGCCCAGCACATGATAGAGGCCCGGCCAGGCGCCGGCCCGTTCGAGGGCCCAGAGATCGCCCACCTCCTCGACCACGCAGATCAGGCTGCGGTCGCGGCGCGGGTCGGTGCAGATGGTGCAGGGATCCACGGTATCGACGTTGCCGCAGCTCGAACACACCGTCACCGTGTCGCGCGTTTCGGCCATGGCCGCGGCCAGCGGCGTCAGCAGCTTGTCGCGGTGCTTGATCAGATGCAGCGCCGCGCGCCGCGCCGAGCGGGGACCCAGTCCCGGCAGCTTGGCCAGGAGCTGGATCAGCCGCTCGATCTCGGGGCCGGTCGTCCGCCTGGCCATCAGAACGGCAGTTTCAATCCGGGTGGCAAGGGCAGGCCGCCGGTCAGGTCCTTCATCTGCTCGGCCATCATCGCTTCGGACTTGGCCTTGGCATCACTGTGCGCCGCGATGATCAGGTCTTCCAGGATTTCCCGTTCTTCCGCCTTGAGCAGCGACGGATCGATGGTGAGGCCAGTCATGGCGCCCTTGCCGGTGAGCGTCACCGTCACCATGCCGCCGCCGGACTGGCCGGTCACCGTCGCCTGTTCCAGCTTGGCCTGCATCTCGGCCATGCGGCTCTGCATGGCCTGGACCTGCTTCATCATCTCACCGAGATTCTTCATCCATCTCACTCGTCGTTGCGGTATCGGGCAAGCTTACGGCGTCCGGTTCGCGGACGTCGATGATTTCGGCACCGGGGAAGCGCTTCAGTGCTGCCTGCACGTCCGGATGCTCGCGCGCGCTGCGGAACAGGCTGTCGCGGGTTTCCTGGCGCTGCTGCAGCACCGGCTTGTCGCCACCCTCCTTGGCCACCATGACCATCCAGCGCAGGCCGGTCAGGGCCTCGAGGTTGCGGGCGATCTCGCCGGGAAGTCCGGGATGGGCGCCGGGCTCGAGCGCCAGTTCGAATTGACCGGGGCCGACGCGGATCGGCCTGACGAAGCGCTCGATGTCGGCCTTGAGCTTGATCATCCGCCGCTCCGCCAGCAGTGCCAGGATGTCGCCGAAACTCGAAAGGGCGCGGGTGTCGGACGCTTGCGGCGCGGTGGCCACGGACTGAGGCTTCAGCGCCAGCGCCGCCGCCTGCAATTCGCCCGCGGGCTCGGCACCGCGCGGCGGCTCGCGCGCCGGCAGCGGCACGACGCGCTCGGGGGCCTGGGACTTGACCAGCCGCGCCAGCTCCTCGCCGCCCGGAAGGTCGGCGGCATGGGTCAGCCGGATCAGCACCATCTCGGCCGCCATCAGCGGATCGGGATGAAGCTCGGCCTCGCGGATGCCCTTGAGCAGCATCGACCAGGCCCGCGTCAGATGCGCCATGCCCGTGCGAGAGGCGTGGTCGCGGCCGCGTGCCTTCTCTGCCTCGGTACGCGAAGTGTCTGCAAGCGCCGTGTCCTTCACCACCTTGAGGCGCGTGACCCAGTGCACATAGTCGGCCAGGTCGTTCAGGATCCGCCGCGGATCGCCGCCTGCCGCGTGCTGCTCTTCGATCTCGCCGATGGCCCTGGCGGCGTCGCCGGCCATCACCGCGTCATACAGGTCGATGATGCGCGACCGGTCCATGAGACCCAGCATGTTGGCCACGTCTTGCGCCAGAACCTTGCCCTCGCCATAGGCGATGGCCTGGTCGAGCAGCGACAGCCCGTCGCGCACCGAGCCCTCCGCCGCCCGCGCGATCATGGCAAGCGCGTCCGCCTCGGCCGCGACCCCTTCCTTGCGCGCGATCTCCGCATAGTGCCGGGCAAGCAGGTCGGCATCGAGCCGGCGCAGGTCGAAGCGCTGGCAGCGCGACAGGATGGTGACCGGAACCTTGTTGATCTCGGTGGTGGCGAAGATGAACTTCACATGCGGCGGCGGTTCCTCCAGCGTCTTCAGCAGCGCGTTGAAGGCGCTCTTCGACAGCATGTGGACTTCGTCGATGATGTAGACCTTGTAGCGCGCCGAGACCGGCGCGTAGCGCACGCTGTCGATGATCTCGCGCATGTTGTCGACGCCGGTGTTGGACGCGGCATCCATCTCGATCACATCCATGTGGCGAGATTCGAGGATGGCCTCGCAATGCGGTCCGAACCCGGGCATGTCCACGGTCGGCGCATCGCCGTAGTTGAGCGCCCGGGCGATGAGGC
Source organism: Hyphomicrobiales bacterium (assembly GCA_046349195.1). Taxonomy (GTDB): domain Bacteria; phylum Pseudomonadota; class Alphaproteobacteria; order Rhizobiales; family Aestuariivirgaceae; genus Aestuariivirga. The sequence goes on along the minus strand of JAXMCU010000013.1, from coordinate 92,897 downwards.
GGGCAGATGTGGTCTTGCCCACGCCGCGCACGCCGGTCAGCATGAAGCCCTGGGCGATGCGGCCCGATGCGAAGGCGTTGGTCAGGGTGCGCACCATGGCCTCCTGACCGATCAGGTCGGCGAAGGTCTGGGGGCGGTATTTACGGGCAAGAACGCGGTACCCCGTAGCGTTCGCGCCGCTTGTCTGGTCAACCATGGCGGGCTCTGGGCGTACCAATAGAGGTGGGAGGCTGGACGGGCAACCCGTTCCGGACTCGTTGGGGCTGCTTCCTTCCGGACCTGACCCGGTTGGCGAGCGGCACGTCCGCCGCCAACCTCCCGGCGGCTATATGACCCCCCGCGCCGGCAATTGCAAGGGCAGGCGCCGGGCTTGCCAAATCACCGGCTTGGCCCCAGTCTGGCGGGACGTAGCCGGAGGAACCGTCCATGCGCCTGTCTGTCCTGGGTCTTGCATCCGCCGCGATCGTGACGGTCCTGCCCGGCGCAGCCTGGCCGCATGGCAACCAGGTACCCTGCAATCCCTACATGATCGTCCAGACCTGCGATGCCAATGGCGACAACTGCAGGGCCCGGCTGACCTATGCCAAGGGCCACAGCCTGGCCGCCTCGCCCACCAGCTCCTATTTCTACCGCAAGCCGCACCGCTGGCTCTATCACCAGGACTTCGGCCACGAGCACAAGGTGGCCCTCTCTCGCGACGGCACCCGCGAAACCATCACTTACAAGCGCAAGTGCGTTCCCCATCATCATGCCGACGAGGGCTGAACCCGGCCCCCGGGCGGATTGACCGGGGCGGCGGGCTCGCCTATCTCGTCGCCCATGACGCTCCGGCCCATCATCACCCTGCCCGATGAAAAGATCCTCCGCCAGGTTTCCAAGCCGGTGGCCGTGGTCGATGCCGAGGTCCGCAGGCAGTGGGACGACATGCTCGAGACCATGTACCACGCGCCGGGCATCGGGCTGGCCGCCATCCAGATCGGCCTGCCGCGCCGGATCCTGGTCATCGACCTCGCCAAGGACGGCGAGGAGAAGACACCGCTCTTCGTCGCCAATCCCGAGATCGTCTGGCGAAGCGAGGCGCAGAGCGACTACGAGGAAGGCTGCCTCTCCATCCCCGAGTTCTACGAGATGGTCACGCGGCCCTCGGAAATCAAAGTGCGCTATCTCGACCGCCAGGGCGAGGCGCAGGAGCTCCACGCCACCGGCCTGCTCGCCACCTGCATGCAGCACGAGATCGACCACCTCGATGGCGTGCTCTTCATCGACCACATCTCGCGGCTGAAGCGCGAGCGCGTCATCAAGAAATTCGCCAAGGCGCAGAAACTCGGAAAGCTCTGAGGCCATGCGCCTGGTCTTCATGGGCACACCCGATTTCGCGGTCGCCACGCTCGAGGCCCTTCTGTCGGCAGGCCATGACGTTGCCTGCGTCTATTCGCAGCCGCCCCGTCCGGCTGGCCGCGGCATGGCCGAGCGGCCGTCGCCCGTCCATGCCTTGGCCGGCACGCGCGGTATCGCGGTGCGCACCCCGGCCTCGCTGAGATCCGCGGAGGAGCAGGCGCGCTTTGCTGCACTCGGCGTGGATGCCGCCGTGGTCGTGGCCTATGGACTGCTGCTGCCGAAACCCGTGCTCGACGCCCCGCGCCGCGGCTGCTTCAACGTCCACGCCTCGCTCCTGCCGCGCTGGCGCGGCGCGGCCCCGATCCAGCGCGCCATCATGGCGGGAGACGCCGAAACCGGCGTCAGCATCATGCGCATGGAAGAGGGACTCGATTCCGGTCCCGTCTGCCGGGTCGCAAGGACGGCCATCGCGCCGGACATGACGGCACAGGTGCTGCACGACCGCCTGGCCGAGATCGGCGCCCGGCTGATGGTGCAAGTTCTCGAACAGCCGGAGATCGCCTGCAATCCGCAGCCCGAGGCCGGTGTGACCTATGCGAAGAAGATCGACAAGGCCGAGGCCCGCATCGACTTCGCGCAGCCGGCCGAGGCGGTGCGCAACCATGTGCACGGGCTCTCGCCCTTCCCCGGCGCGTGGTTCCAGGCGAAGGGCGCGCGCATAAAGATCCTGCTCTGCGAGGCGGTCGGGCAGTCGGGCTCTCCCGGCACCGTGCTCGATGACCGTCTGACCCTGGCCTGCGGGACGGGCGCCATCCGTCCGCTGAAACTGCAGCGCGAGGGCAAGGGCGTCATGGACGCGGCAACGCTGCTCCGCGGCTTTCCGGTCGCGCCCGGATCGGTCGTCGGCTGATGCCCCGCTACCGGCTCATCGTCGAGTATGACGGCCAGCCCTTCGTCGGCTGGCAGTACCAGGCCGCGGGCCATGCCGTGCAGGGCGTGCTCGAGGCCGCCGTGGCGCAGATCAATGGCGCCTCTGCCACCGTCAACGGCGCGGGCCGCACCGATGCCGGCGTGCATGCGCTGGGGCAGGTGGCGCATGTGGATCTCCTCAAGACCTGGGATCCCTTCAAGCTGCGCAACGCCCTCAATGCCAATGTCCGGCCGCATCCGGTGAGCGTTCTCGACGTGACCGAGGTGGACGAGACCTTTCATGCCCGCTTCTCGGCCACGCGGCGGCACTATCTCTATCGGATCCTCAATCGCCGCAGCCCGCCCGCCCTCGACCGCGGCAAGGTCTGGTGGCTCCCCGTCGATCTCGATGCCGCAGCGATGCATGAAGCCGCGCAGGTGCTGGTCGGCAAGCACGACTTCTCCACCTTCCGCGCCGCGCAGTGCCAGGCCCAGTCGCCGGTCAAGACGCTGGACCGCTTCGATGTCTCGCGCTACGGCGAACTGATTGAGCTGCGCTGCGATGCCCGCTCCTTCCTGCACAACCAGGTGCGATCCATGGTGGGGTCCTTGCGGCTGGTGGGCGAGGGCAAGTGGCGCGCGACCGATCTGAGGCGCGCGCTGGACTCGTGCGACCGCGCCCGCTGCGGACCGGTCTCGCCGCCGGACGGACTCTATCTGCTCAAGGTCGACTACTGAAATAGTCCGCGATGATGCGGCTGTAGACGGCGCGGGTTGCGCGCAGCTCGTCGACCGACATGCGCTCGTCGGTCTGGTGGATCGTGGCGTTGGTCGGCCCGAATTCCAGCACCGGGCAATAGTCCTTGATGAAGCGCGCATCCGATGTGCCGCCGGAGGTCGACAGCCTCGGCAGGATGCCGGTCTCGGCCTCGACCGCGTCCTGGACCAGCCCCACGAAGGCGCCAGGCTCGGTGATGAAGGCGTCCGCGCCCTCGTTGCTGGCGACGGTCCAGTTGCCGCCGAGTTCCGACTTCACCACGGCGACCTGCGCGTTCACCCAGTCACGCAGGGACTGCGGCGTGTGTTCGGTGGAGAAGCGGATGTTGAACCTGGCAACGGCCCGCGATGGAATGACGTTGCTGGCCTGGTTGCCGACGTCGAAGCTGGTGACGGCCAGCGTGGAGGGGTCGAAGTGGTCGTTGCCGTCGTCGAGCCTGGCCTGCGAGATGCGGTCGACCAGGCGAGCCAGCTTGGGCACCGGATTGTCGGCCTTGTGCGGATAGGCGGAATGGCCCTGGCGGCCCTCGACGGTGACAGTGAAGCTGAGCGAGCCGCGCCGGCCGATCTTGATGGTGTCGCCCAGTGTCTCCACGCAGCTCGGCTCGCCGACCAGGCAGTGGTCCGGCACATGGCCGTTGTCGCGCATCCACTGCAGCACCTTGGCCGTGCCGTTGACGGCGGGGCCTTCCTCGTCGCCGGTGATGAGGAAGGAGATGGAGCCCTTGAACTTGCCGGCGCCGCGGACGAAATCCATGGCTGCCGCCGCGAAGGCCGCCACCGAGCCCTTCATGTCGCAGGCGCCGCGGCCATAGATGAAGCCATCTGCGATTTCGGCGGCGAAGGGCGGATGCGCCCAGGCCTCGGCGTGACCCTCCGGCACCACGTCGGTATGGCCGGCGAAGCACAGGTGCGGCGCGCCGCTGCCGAAGCGGGCGAAGAGATTCTCGACGTCCGGCGTATCCGTGTCCTTGAAGATCAGGCGATGGCAGACGAAGCCGGCCTGCGAGAGCCTGGTCTCCAGCAGGGTGAGCGCGCCGCCTTCCTGGGGCGTCACGGACCTGCAGCGGACGAGGTCCTGCAGCAAGGGCACTGGATCGGTGGGTGCATTCTTCATCTGGCCATCATATCCGCAAATGAGATGCCCGGCCACAGGGCCGGGCATCGCCTTACCTCGGTTTCGCCGTCATGCCAGCGGATCGGGACCATATTGGTTGGGCCCCTCGGTCCCGCGCAGGAAGCCGCATTCGACCAGCCACCACAAGGCACCGATGACGGGTACGATGAGGATCAGAGTCCACCATCCCGACTTGCCGCGGTCGTGCCAGCGCTTGGCATAGAGCGCGAAAGCAGGATAGAGCGAGATCAGGGTGACGATGCCGCTCACAAGGCCCACGCCGGCCTCGGCATCATAGGTGCCGAGCATCATGTCGATGACGAAGGCAATGAGGCCGATCACCGTCAGGACGATGATGCCCATCCACATCTGCTGCCGGCCGATGCGGCCCGCAAAGCTCGTAAAGAGATACTTCCAGTCCATAGTCACCCCTCCTCGCGCCCAAGGCGCGCGCCCGAAGCCCCCGCAAACAGTATTGCGGATTCGCACCGCCCCCGGAAGGGGCGCCGCTCAGTCGCGCAGCAGCTCGTTGATCGAGGTCTTGGACCGTGTCTTCTCGTCGACGCGCTTGACGATCACCGCGCAATAGAGCGAAGGCGACGGAGAACCGTCGGCATAGGGCTTCTGCGGCAGCGAGCCGGAGACGACCACGGAATAGGGCGGAACGCGGCCCATGAAGACCTCGCCCGTGGCGCGGTCGATGATCTTGGTCGACTGGCCGATGAAGACGCCCATCGAAATGACCGAGCCTTCACCGACGACGACGCCTTCGACGACTTCCGAGCGCGCGCCGATGAAGCAGTTGTCCTCGATGATGGTGGGACCGGCCTGCATGGGTTCGAGCACCCCGCCGATGCCGACGCCGCCCGACAGATGCACGTTCTTGCCGATCTGGGCGCAGGATCCGACCGTCACCCAGGTATCCACCATGGTGCCGCTGTCGACATAGGCGCCGAGGTTGACGAAGCTCGGCATGAGGATGGCGCCCGGCGCGACATAGGCCGACTTGCGGACGACACAATTGGGAACGGCGCGGAAGCCCGCGGCGCGGAACTCCGACTCGCCCCAGCCCTCGAACTTCGACGGCACCTTGTCCCACCAGCCGCTCTTGCCGGGGCCGCCGCCGATCAGCGTCATGTCGTTGAGGCGGAAGGACAGGAGCACCGCCTTCTTCAGCCATTGATGCACCACCCAGCCGCCGGCCGACTTCTCGGCCACGCGCGCCTTGCCCGAGTCGAGCAGCTCGAGCGCCGCATTGACCGCGTCGCGCACCGCGCCCTTGGTCTCGAGGTTGATCTTGTCGCGGCCTTCCCAGGCCTGTTCGATGGTCGTCTGCAGATCGCTCATGTTTCCGCTTTCCCCTTGTTGGCGACGATGCCGCCGAGAAAGCCGGCCAGATCGTCGGTGATGTGGTGAATGTGCTGCTGGGCCAGGCCGCCGCTGGCCGCGTTGAGATGCTCGGCATCCTTGTTCTGGGGCGACACCACCAGAACCGTGGTCATGCCCAGCGCATGCGGCGCCTCGAGATTGCGGGCGATGTCCTCGAACATCGCCGCGGAGCCGGGTGTGATGCCGGTCTGGGCCACGAACTTGCGATAGGGCTCCATCTCCGGCTTCGGGATGAAGTCGGAGTGCACGATGTCGAAGATGTCGCCGAAATGATGGGTGATGCCGATGCGCGCCAGCACCTTCTCGGCATGGGCGACCGTGCCGTTGGTGAAGACCAGCTTGCGGCCGGGCAGGGCGTGGAGCGCGGCGTCCAGGGCCTGGTTGGGCGGCACCGGCGAGTGGTCGATGTCGTGCACGTAGTCGAGGAAGTCGTCGGGCGCGATGCCGTGTTCGGTCATGAGGCCGCGCAGCGTGGTGCCGTACTTGTAGAACATGTCCTTCTGCCGCCGCTTGGCCTCGGCATAGTCCACGCCAAGCAGGCGCGAGACGAAGTTGCCCATCTTCACGTCGATCTGGTCGAACAGACGGCACGACGCGGGGTAGAGCGTGTTGTCGAGGTCGAAGACCCAGGTATCGACGTGGGTGAAACCCCTCATACGCCGGTCCGCGAGATGCGGGTGCCGACGCCATGCGGCGTCAGCAGTTCGAGCAGCACCGAATGCGGCACCCGGCCATCGAGGATGATGACGCCCTCGACGCCTGACTTGACGACCGCGGCGGCGCTCTCGACCTTCGGGATCATGCCGCCGGTGATGGTGCCGTTGGCGATCAGGTCCGGCAGGTCGCCGACCTTGAGTTCGCTGATCAGCTGCTTGTCCTTGTCGAGCACGCCGGCCACGTCGGTGAGCAGGAGAAGGCGCTTGGCCTGGGTCGCGGTGGCGATGGCGCCTGCGGCCGTGTCGGCGTTGACGTTGAGCGACTCACCGTCGGGACCAACGCCCACCGGCGCGATCACCGGGATGGCGTCGCTCTTCATGATGACGTGCAGGATCTCGGTGTTGATCTTGCTGGGCTCGCCCACGAAGCCGAAGTCGATCTCGGCCGTCTTGCCAGACGCCGGGTCGGTGGTGGTCTTGGTCAGGCGGTGCGCCAGCAGCAGGTTGCCGTCCTTGCCGGAAATGCCCACGGCGCGTCCGCCGGCGCGCTGGATCGAGGCCACGATCGACTTGTTGATCGAGCCGGCCAGCACCATTTCGACCACCTCCATGGTGGCGGCATCGGTGACGCGCAGGCCATCGCGGAACTCGGGCTTCACGTCGAGCTTGTCGAGCATGCGGTTGATCTGGGGGCCGCCGCCGTGGACGACGATGGGATTGAGGCCGCAGACCTTCAGCATCACCATGTCGCGCGCGAACTGCTGGGCGAGCTTGGGGTCGACCATGGCATGGCCGCCGTACTTCACCACGATGATCTTGTCGTCGTAGCGCTGCAGGAAGGGCAGGGCCTCGGACAGGATGCGGGCGGTCTCGTTGATCGGAATGTCGGTCATGGCGGCAGGTCCCCGGTCGCGCGGAACACGCCTTATAGTTGATTGGTACCTGCTGCCAAGGGCCTCACAGCAGGCCGGCGATTTCGGCCCTGAGCGCGTCGATCCCCAGCCCGGTCTCCGCCGAGGTGAGATGGATCGTCGGAAAGGCGGCCGGCCGCTTGGCGATCGCGGTGGCTGTGCTGGCGGCCACCTTCTCGAGTTCCGCAGGCTTGATCTTGTCGATCTTGGTCAGGACCACCTGATAGGTGACGGCCGACTCGTCGAGGAGGTCGAAGGTCTCGCGGTCGGCCGCCAGGATGCCGTGACGGGCATCGATGAGGACGAAGGCCCGGGTCAGGCCGGGCCTGCCCCGCAGATAACCCTTGAGCACCGCCTGCCACTGCTTGACGTCCTGCTTGGAGGCCTTGGCGAAGCCATAGCCGGGCATGTCGACCAGCACCAGCTGGCCGTTGACGTCGAAGAAGTTCAGCTCCCGGGTGCGCCCCGGCGTGTTCGAGGCCCGGGCCAGGCCGTTGACCCCGGTGAGGGCATTGATCAGCGACGACTTGCCCACGTTCGACCGGCCGGCGAAGGCGATCTCGACGCCCTGGATGGCGGGCAGCTGATCGAGCCGCGCCACGCCCGTCATGAAGGTCGACGGGCCGCCGAAGAGTCGGCGGCCCGCGAGGATCTGGTCGGGGGTGAAGTCGGTGGTCAACTTGCCGGCTTCTTCTTGAGGAAGGGCAGGCTGTCGCGGATATTGCCCAGGATGTCGACGTCGGTGCCATGCCGCTTCATGATGATGGACTGCTGGATGATGGACAGCGTGTTGCTCCAGGCCCAGTAGATCACCAGGCCCGCCGGGAAGCTTCCCAGCATGAAGGTGAACATGATCGGCATCCAGTTGAACAGGCTGGCCTGCACCGGATCGGGCGGCGCCGGATTGAGGCGCATCTGGATCCACATGGTGATGCCCATGATGATGGGCCACACGCCGATCATCAGCATGTGCGGCGGCGTCCAGGGAATGAGGCCGAAGAGGTTGAACAGGCTGGTCGGGTCCGGCGCCGAAAGATCGTGGATCCAGCCGAAGAACGGCGCATGGCGCAACTGGATCGAGGTCAGGATGGTCTTGTACAATGCGAAGAAGATCGGGATCTGGACCACGACCGGCAGGCAGCCCGACATGGGATTGATCTTGTCGCGCTTGTAGAGCGCCATCATCTCCTGCTGCTGCTTCATCCGGTCGTCGGGATAGAGCTCCTTGAGCTTCTGCAGCTCGGGCTGAAGCTTCTTCATCTTGCTCATCGACGCGTAGGACTTGTTGGCCAGCGGGAAGACCAGCAGCTTGATCACCACGGTGGCGAGCAGGATGGCCACGCCGAAGTTTCCGACCAGCTTCTGCAGATAGTCGATGAGATAGAAGATCGGCTTGGTGAGGAAGGGGAACCAGCCCCAGTCCATCATCAGGTCGAAGCGGTCGATCTTGTATTCCTCGCCGATGGTGTTGATCAGCCGGACCAGCTTGGCGCCGGCATAGAGCTGGTCATGGTAAGTCGCGGTCGCGCCCGGGGCGACCGTGATCGGCTCGCGCAGTACGTAGTTGGTCTGGTAGACGTCGCGGCCGGCAAGCTTCTCGTGCGCATAGGTGGTGGCAACCGCGCGCATCGGATCGGGAATGGTGACGGCGGCCCAGTACTTGTCGGTGAAGCCCAGCCAGCCGCCGGTGCTGTCGACCCGGTGCGGCTCGGTTTCCTCGCTCGCGTCCTTGTAACGCACTTCCTGGAGCTTGCCGTCGGCCACGCCCAGCATGCCTTCGAAGAAGACCCAGAAGCCCGCCACGTGCGGCGTGTCCTGGCGGATGATGCGGGCGAAGGGCGAGAGCGCCACCGCCTGGCTGCCCTTGTTCTCGACGCTCTGCGCGACGGTGAAGAGATACTCGTCGCCGATGCTGATGGTGCGGGTGAAGACCAGGCCTTCGCCATTGTCCCAGGTCAGCACCAGGGGCGTGGCCTCGGTCAGCTTGGCGCCCGGCGCCGCTGTCCAGAGGGTCTCGGAGGTCGGGGCCTTGGCCGTGCTGCCCGCGGCCGGAACGAAGCCCTGCTCGGCGAAGGTCGCGCCTTCGGTGCCGGCGGGCGACAGCAGCGTGATGGTGGGGCTCGTGGGATCGATCGTCTCGCGGTAGCGCAGCAGGTGCAGGTCGTCGATCTGCGCGCCCTTCAGGTTGATCGAGCCGCTGACATATTCCGTCTCGATCGGCACGCGCGGACTGGCGGCCAGCGCCTCGGCGCGCGGCACCACCCCGGCGCCCGCCGTGCCCGGAACCTGGCCGGACGTCGCGCCCGACGCAGGCGCCGATGGCGTGGCCGGCTGCTGGCCCTCGACCTGCGTGGTCTGCTGCGCCTGCTGGGCGAGCCGGTCGGCATGCGGCTTGGCGTAGAAATACTGCCACCCGAAGATGATCGCCATCGACAGCACGATGGCCAGGATGAAATTCTTGTTGTCGTATTTCATGATGGGTCTTTCTCGCCCGGACGGTGGGGCCGGTGCAACCGCTTCAGGGCGGACAGGAGGTCGCGTTCGAGATCGGCGAATGCGCGGTCGAGGGCGGGGCTCCGGCCGATCAGGACATAGTCATGGCCGCTGCGGGCGGCCGGCACCAGATGCATCTGCGCCAGGGCCCGCAAGCGGCGCTTGATGCGGTTCCGGACAACGGCATTGCCCAGCTTCTTGGTGGCGGTGAAGCCCACGCGCGCCGCCCCCGCGTCGCCGCGGTCTCTCGCCTGGACCGTCAGGCCCGGCATGGCGGCATAGGACGCCCGCGCGGCGGCAACGAAATCCTGCCGACGCTTGAGGCGTTCCATGGACTGAGGATCCGGCCCTTAGGCCGACAGGCGCTTGCGGCCCTTGGCACGGCGGCGGGCCAGCACGTTGCGGCCGCCAACGGTCGCCATGCGTGCCCGGAAGCCGTGACGGCGCTTGCGGACGAGTTTCGAGGGCTGATAGGTGCGCTTCACGTTCCAACTCCGTAAATGGCTCAGGGCCAATGATTTCAATACCATGTCCCGGGATCACGAGGACCCGCCAGGCACGCCCTGAGACGAGATGCTGCCGCTTCAGGAATTGCGCCGGGCTTATAGGGTGAAAAGCCTCGGAAAGTCAACGCGGGGTACCATCATCCGCCAGCGGCGCGGCGCGCACGGCGGTTGAACATGTGTCACGAGCTGGTGAGGGCCCCTACCGCGCCGCCGGATTTGGGCGCAAGGAAAGCCCATGGACCGGTTCACGGCGGAGTTGGGAGGGTCACCGGCTGGGAAGCTCAGGCGCTGGCTCCCGCTGCTGGCGCTGGCGCTGGGCCTTGCCGGCTTCTATGCCGCCGGGCTGCAGCGCTACCTGACCTTCGAGGTGCTGGCCACCCATGAGGCCGAGATCCAGGCCTTTGTCCGCGACCACCTCCTGACCTCGCTCCTGATCTACGTGGGCATCTATGTCCTGGTGGTCGCCCTGTCGCTGCCGGGTGCGGCCCTCATGAGCATCGCCGGCGGCTTTCTCTTCGGCTGGATGCTGAGCGCGCCGGTGACCGTGGTCGCGGCCACGCTGGGCGCGGTCGTGGTCTTTGCCGCCGTGAAGACATCCTTCGGCGCGGTCCTGGCCGAGAGGGCCGGGCCCGCGGTGCAGCGCCTGTCGCGGGGATTTGCCGAGGATGCCTTCAACTACCTCCTGTTCCTGCGGCTGGTGCCGGCCTTCCCCTTTTTCGTGGTCAATGCGGTGGCCGGCATCTGCAACGTGCGGCTGGGGACCTTTGTCCTGGCGACGGTGCTGGGCATCATTCCCGGCGCCGTCGCCTTTGCCTATCTCGGAACCGGCTTCGGCAGCGTCATCGCGGCGCAGCGCCGGCTCCACGAAGCCTGCGTGGCGGCAAACGGAGCCGCCGCCTGCGGCCTGCATCTCGACCCCACGGCGCTGCTGACGCGCGAACTGCTGGTGGCCTTCGTGGTGCTTGCGCTGATGGCGCTCGTTCCCGTTCTTTACCGTCGCGTCGCGAAACTGCCGCCGCGGGGGTGAAGCGGCCGGAAATCCAGCTATACTGTATCCATGACGGACGACTTCACGAACCAGCCGAAGCAGCCCGCGCCTGGCCTCCTGCGAGGGCTTTCCGGCAAGGTCCTGGCGCTGACGATCGTCTTCGTCATGCTTGGCGAGGTGCTGATCTTCCTGCCGTCCATCGCCAACTTCCGCATCCAGTGGCTCAAGGGACGCGTGGCCCAGGCCGAGATCGCGGCGCTCGCCGTGGAGGCTGCGCCCGACCGTATCCTCTCCAGCGACCTGCGCAGCGAAATCCTCTCTGGCGCGGGCGTCCTCGTGGTCTCGCTCTCCAAGGAAGGAAAGCGCCGCCTGATCCTGCGCAGCGAGGGCGACCACATGATCGATGCCAGCTACGATCTGCGCACCCTGCACTGGACGACCGCCATCGCCGATGCCTTCACGACGATGACCGGACCTGGCTCGCGCGTCATCGGCATCATCGACATTCCGCCCAACATGTCGGGCGAACTCATCGAGATCGCGCTCATGGAAGCGCCGCTCAAGGAGGCGATGTTCCGCTACGGTCTGAACATCCTCATCCTGTCCATCGTCCTGTCGCTGATCGTTGCCGGCCTGGTCTTCGCCGCGCTCAACGTGGTGCTGGTGCGGCCGATGCAGCGCCTGACCCGCAACATGATGGCGTTCCGCGGCGATCCCGAGAACCACTCGCGCATCATCGTGCCCAGCGGGCGCCGCGACGAGATCGGATTGGCGGAACGCGAACTCAGTGCCATGCAGACCGAGCTTGCCGGAATGCTGCAGCAGAAGAACCGGCTGGCCGCGCTTGGGCTGGCGGCATCGAAGGTCAATCACGACCTGCGCAACATGCTGTCGTCGGCGCATCTCATCTCGGACCGCCTGTCGGCGCTGCCCGACGCGACGGTGCAGCGCTTTGCGCCCAAGCTCATCGCCAATCTGGATCGCGCCATCGACTTCCTCAGTCAGACGCTCAAGTTCGGCCGCGCCCATGAGCGGCCGCCGGTGCGCGAGAAGCTGCCGCTGCACGATCTCGCCGACGAGGTGATCGATGCCGCGGTGGTTCAGGCCTCCAGCCGCATCGTGCTCTACAACCATGTGCCGAGAGGCACCCTGGTCGATGCCGACCGTGAACAGCTGAACCGTGTGCTCACCAATCTGATGCGCAACGCGATCCAGGCGCTCGAGGCCGCCGAGGGCCAGGCGATGCCGCCGGCGGAGGGCCGCATCGCCATCAAGTCCTGGCGCCAGGGAGCGGTGACCCATGTCGAGGTGACCGACAATGGCCCCGGCATCCCCGACCGCGTCCGGCCGAAACTCTTCGAGGCCTTCCAGAGTTCGGCCCGCAGCGGCGGAACCGGACTTGGGCTCGCCATCTCGCTGGAACTCGTCCGGGCCCATGGCGGCGAGTTGCGCCTGAACCGCACCGGGCCGGACGGCACCAGTTTCCTGATCAGCATTCCGGACGCGGCGACCGAGATTCATCCGGGACGCCGGGGCGAGCGGCGCTATGGAACGGATGAATCATGACCGAGACGCCGGGACCCCGCAACCTGATCACCGACGTCGCGGGCCTGCGTGTCGGCAATGCCGAGGATATGGTCGGCCTGTCGGGCGTGACCGTGCTGGTCCCTGACCGTGTCATGACGGTGGCGGCCGACATTCGCGGCGGCGCGCCCGGCGGCCGCGAGACCGGCGCGCTGGAGCCGGAAAATCTGGTGGAGGAAGCCCATGCGATCGTCCTTTCGGGCGGTTCGGTCTTCGGACTCGATGCCGCCTCGGCGGTGACGACGCTGCTCGCCCGCCAGGGCCGCGGCTTTCGCTTCGGCGACCAGGCCTGGCCATGTCCCGTGGTGCCGGGCGCGGTACTCTTCGACCTGATGAACGGGGGCGACAAGACCTGGTCGGCGGGGCCGCCCTATCGCGAGCTTGGCGAAATGGCCATGGCGGCGGCGGCGCCGGCATTCGAGATCGGCAATGCCGGCGCCGGCCTGGGTGCCATATCCGGAACGCTCAAGGGCGGTCTCGGAAGCGCCTCGGCGACCAATGGCGCCTTCACCGTGGGCGCGGTGGTCGCGGTCAACAGCGTGGGGTCCTGCGTCAATCCGCGGACGGGCCGGCTTTGGGCCCATGACCATGCGCTGGGCGAGGAGATGGGGCCCGGACTGGCACGCCCCATGCCCGCGCTTTCCGGCACCAAGGTCGATCTCTCGCCGGAAGCGGCGCGGCCCGGCGCCAATACCACCATCGCCGTGGTGGCGACCGACGCCGCACTCACCAAGTCCGAAGCCAAGCGCCTCGCGATCATGGCCGCCGACGGCTTCGGCATCGCCATCCGCCCGGCCCACACGCCCTTCGATGGCGATACCGTGTTCGCCGCTGCCATGGGCGCCACGCCCTTGCCCGACAATCGCGCCCTGGCGCTTGGCGGCCTGGGGGCCATGGCGGCCCGCTGCCTGGCCCGCGCCATCGGCCGGGCCATCTGGCATGCGGCTTCGGCCGGCAAGGCACAAGGCTATCGGGCGATTCTCGGCGCTTGACGGCGGGGGGCCGACGCGGTCTATAGCTTGCCCATCACACCCGGGGCCGGGCCAGATGAATCGCGCCCGCCCGAACACAGGAGCACTTGCCCACTTGAGCATACCCCCCAGGAGGCCACTGAGCCGCGGAGCCGCCCCCCCGCAAAAGGAAGAAGGACACAGGATCAACTATCGCATCGAGTCGCGCGACGTCCGCCTCATCGGTGCAGATGGCCAGAACCTCGGCGTGGTGCCGACCCGCCAGGCGCTGGCAATGGCCGAGGAGGCCAACCTCGATCTCGTCGAGGTGTCGCCGGATGCCACGCCGCCGGTCGCCAAGATCCTCGACTACGGGAAGTTCAAGTTCCAGGAGCAGAAGCGCGCCGCCGAGGCCCGCAAGAAGCAGAAGATCATCGAGATCAAGGAGATCAAGATGCGTCCGATGATCGATGACCACGACTATGACGTGAAGATGCGGGCCATCCGCCGCTTCTTCGAAGAGGGCGACAAGGTGAAGATCACCCTGCGCTTCCGCGGTCGTGAGATGGCGCACCAGGAGTTGGGCCAGAAGCTGCTGACCCGCGTCAAGGCGGATACCACCGAGATCGCGAAGGTCGAGTCCGAACCCCGCTTCGAGGGCCGTCAGATCGTCATGGTCCTCGCCCCGCGCTGACATTTCGCTGACAGAGCCGGTCACCGCCCTCTCATCTGTGCATTTCTAGTACAAAGACGCCGTTCTGCGGGCTATCCTGCCCGCAGGCGGCGGAAAGTTGCGTTAGGTGTCCACGGACGGCTTCTCGATCACGCGCAGGGCCTTGCTCCTGCTTCTCGTCGCCGCGGCGCAAGGCGCGGCGGCGCGCTCCGCCATGGCCGATGACGATGGCGGCAGCGATGATGGCGGCGGCGGAAGTGACGGTGGCGGCGGCAACAGCGGCAGCGGCGGCAGCGATGACGGTGGCAGCGACGATGGTGGCAGCGACGACGGTGGCGGCAACAGCGGAAGCGGTGGCGGCAACAGCGGAAGCGGCGGCGGCAGCGGAAGCGGCGGCAGCGGCAGCGGCAGTGACGATGACGGCGGCGGCGACGATGGCGATGGCGGTACAGGCAGCAGCAGCGGCAATGACCGGGAGAATTCGTCTGGTTCCGGTAGCGCCCGGGTCAGCAACAGCGACACCGATGACGACGACCGCATCCGTGCTGCCGTCGAACGCGGGCAGGCCGCCCCGCTCCGCGACATCCTGGCGGTGGTTCGCGAGGCGTACCGTGGCAAGGTCGTCAGGATCGGTCTTTCCGGCTCCGATGATCGGCTGGTCTATCGCATCCGTCTGCTGGAGAATGGCAACCGCCTGATCGAGGTGCGTGTCAACGCCCGCACCAAGGCGATCATCTCGGTGCGGGAGATGTGATGCGCATTCTCGTCGTCGAAGACGAACCCAGGATTGCAAATGACATTTCCGATGCGCTCGGCGGCGCCGGCTTCGTCCCCGAGACCGTCTCCGACGGCGAGGAGGCCTGGTTCCGGGGCGGGACCGAGCCCTATGCGGCGATCATTCTCGATCTGGGCCTTCCGGTTCTCGATGGCCTCACCATCCTGAAGCGCTGGCGCAAGGAGGGCGTGACCACCCCGGTCCTCGTGCTCACGGCGCGCGGTGCCTGGGACGAGCGCGTCGACGGCATCGATGCCGGCGCCGACGATTATCTGCCCAAGCCGTTCCGCATGGAAGAACTCATGGCGCGCCTGCGGGCCGTGCTGCGCCGGACCACCGGACGGGCCGAGCCAGCGGTCACGGTCGGGCCGGTGGTGCTCGATCCGCGCACCCGCCAGGTGACGGTCGACGGCGTGCCTGTCTCGCTGACCCCGCTGGAATTCAGACTGCTCAACGTTCTCTTCCATCATCGCGGCCGCGTCGTCTCCCAGGCCGAGCTGAGCGAGAATCTCTATTCCCACGACAGCGAGCGGGACTCCAATGCCATCGAGGCGCTGGTCGGTCGCCTGCGCCGCAAGCTCAAGGCGGACGTCATCGAAACCCGGCGCGGCTTCGGCTACATCGTCACCGATGGCGGGTCATGACGACCGGCTCGCTCCGCGTCCGCCTGTTCCTCGCCGCCGTTCTCTCGATCACGCTCGCCCTGACCCTGACTGGTCTGGCGCTGGTGCGTCTGTTCGAGCAGCAGATCCGCGACCGGATCCTTGCGGAACTCGAAGGCGACCTGCTGCAACTCGTGGGCGCGATCGAGATCGCGCCCGATGGCAAGCTCACCCTGTCGCGCGAGCTGGGCGATACCCGCTACGACGAGCCCTATGGCGGGCGCTACTGGCGCATCTCCGAGATCACCGCGGCTGGCGCGAAGCCGGCCGAGCCCCTGCGGTCGCGCTCGCTGTGGGACTCAGATCTCGATCCGAACCGACCGACCGGACCCCAGGGGGAAACGCTCATCGTCGCGAGCCGACGCGTTTCGGTCGGCAAGCCCAGCCCGCGCGAGCTTCTGTTCATCGTCGCGGCGCATCAAGACGAGCTCGGCCGGCCGCTTGGCCAGTTGCGCGACCAGCTGGTACTCTCCTTCCTGCTGATCGGCGTGCTGCTGATGATCGGCGCCTGGTTGCAGGTGAGCGTGGGGCTCCGGCCGCTGGCGCGACTGCGCGAGCAGATTGCCCAGATTCGTGCCGGCGGGAGCCAGCGTCTCAGCGGCGACTATCCCGAGGAAGTTGCGCCGCTGGTGGCGGAACTCAATGACGTGCTCGACATGCGCGAGCAGTCGCTGGACCGGGCCCGCCGGCGCGCCGGCGATCTTGCCCACGGTCTCAAGACGCCGCTGACGATCCTCCAGTCCGTGGCCCGCGATCTCCAGGGGCGCAAACTCTCGGCCGAAGCTGGCGAGATCGAGGAACAGGCCGAGGCGATGAACCGCCACATCGAGCGGGCATTGGTCCGGGCCCGGCTGTCGAGCGGACGCGGCCACGCGGCGGCCAGTCTCGAACCCGTGGCGCGCAAGGTGGCGGCGACGCTCGGCCGCATGCCCGGAGCCGAGGATCTTGAGTTCGAGATCGCGGTTCCCGCGGGTACGCGCATTCCGATGGAGCAGGGTGATCTCACCGAACTGCTGGGCAACCTCATGGACAATGGCCGGAAGTGGGCGCGGTCGCGCGTCCGGCTGCGCTGTGCCGACCAGACGATCAGCATCGAGGACGACGGGCCCGGCGTTCCCGATGCGGAACTGGCGACCATCCGCGAACGTGGCAGGAGGCTGGACGAGACCAAGCAGGGCTCGGGCCTCGGCCTGTCCATCGTCGAGGACATCGCCGACATCTACGGTCTGCACCTCGCCTACGGCCGGTCCGAGCTGGGCGGTCTGAAGGTCGAGGTCCGGCTCTGACTTGCATTTCGGTGCGCAATTTGCTTTAAACCGCGCGTTCGAAGCCGCCTGGCCTGTAAAGGGCATGCCATGGCGGCTTATTAATGCTTTGAAAGGACTAAGCAAAATGCCCAAGATGAAAACCAAGTCTTCCGCCAAGAAGCGGTTCAAGACGACGGCCTCCGGCAAGATCAAGGCCGGCCAGGCCGGCAAGCGCCATGGCATGATCAAGCGCAGCAACAAGCAGATCCGCAACCAGCGCGGCACGATGGTCCTGGCCCCGGGCGACGAGCGCCTGGTCAAGATCCACATGCCCTACGCGCGCTGAGACGAGGAGACTGACACATGCCACGTTCCAAAGGCGGGACCGTCGCGCGCAAGGCGCACAAGAAGGTCATCAAGCAGGCGAAGGGCTATTTCAGCCGTCGCAAGAACATTTTCCGCGTCGCGGTGCAGGCGGTCGAGAAGGCCGACCAGTATGCCTATCGCGACCGGCGCACCAAGAAGCGGAATTTCCGCGCCCTGTGGATCCAGCGCATCAACGCCGCGACCCGTGACCTCGGCCTGACCTATGGCCGATTTATTCACGGCCTGGCCAAGGCCGGGATCGAGGTGGACCGCAAGGTCCTCGCCGATCTTGCCGTGCATGATCAGGCCGCCTTCGCCGCCCTCGTCGAAAAGGCGAAGGCCGCGTCCTAAGCGGATCACGCACGTCCATTCCGGATACCTTGACCGGGTCATGTTGGCGCCAAACGCCGATGGGCCCGGTCATTTCATTTTCAAGGACATGAGATGAGTCTCGAGACCCTCGAACAGGAGATTCTGGCCCAGGTCGCGGCGGCAACCGACGAGGCGGCCATCGAAGCGGTGCGCGTCGCGGCCCTCGGCAAGAAGGGCTCCATTTCCGAACGCATGAAGTCGCTCGGCGGCATGAGCCCCGACGAACGCCGCGAGGCGGGTGCCGCGCTCAACCTGCTGAAGGACCGCGTCAGCGAAGCCCTCAGTGTGCGGAAGGCCGCGCTGCAGGAGGCCGCCCTCGAGGCGCGGCTTGCCGCCGAGAAGATCGACGTGACGCTGCCGGCAAGGCCGCAGGGCGCGGGCACCGTGCATCCGGTGTCGCAGGTCTGGGAAGAGGTGGTGCAGATCTTCGGCGATCTCGGCTTCGCGGTGGCCGAAGGGCCGCACATCGAGGACGACTTTCACAACTTCGATGCGCTGAACATTCCGCCCGAGCATCCCGCACGCCAGGAGCACGACACCTTCTTCTTCAACGAGAAGCCGGACGGCTCGCGCATGCTGCTGCGCACCCATACCTCGCCGGTGCAGATCCGCACCATGCTGGCCTCGAAGCCGCCGGTCCGCATCATCGCGCCGGGCCGCACCTTCCGCTGCGACTCGGACATGACGCACACGCCCATGTTCAATCAGATCGAGGGTCTGATGCTCGACGAGACGACGACGCTGGCCAATCTGAAGTGGGTGCTGACCGAGTTCTGCAAGGCCTTCTTCGAGGTCGAAGACGTGAAGATGCGCTTCCGCGCCTCTCATTTTCCATTCACCGAACCCTCGATGGAAGTTGACATCAACTACGCGCGCGAAGGCGGGCAGCTGAAGATCGGCCAGGGCGACAAGTGGCTGGAGATCCTGGGCTCCGGCATGGTGCATCCCAATGTCATCCGCGCCGGCGGCATGGACCCTGACAAGGTTCAGGGCTGGGCCTTCGGCATGGGCCTCGACCGCATCGCCATGCTGAAATATGGCATTCCCGACCTGCGCGCCTTCTTCGAGGCCGACCTGCGCTGGCTGCGGCACTACGGCTTCAGGGCACTGCAGGTGCCAACGCTGGCGGGAGGCCTGTCATGAAATTCACCCTCTCCTGGCTGAAGGATCATCTCGACACCACGGCGTCGCTCGACGAGATCTGCGAAGGGCTCGTCGGCGTCGGCCTCGAAGTGGAGGAGGTGAGTGCCGCCGCCCATCTCGACGCCTTCACCGTTGCCCATGTGATTGAGGCCCGGAAGCACCCCAATGCCGACAAGCTGCGCCTCTGCGTCGTCGAGACCAAGGATGGCGTGAAGCAGGTCGTGTGCGGAGCGCCCAATGCGCGCGCCGGCATCAAGGCCATCATCGCGCTGCCCGGCGTCACCATCCCGGCCACCGGCGCGGTCTTCGCGCCGGCCACCATCCGCGGCGTCGAATCCCAGGCCATGCTCTGTTCCGAGCGCGAGCTGCTGATCTCGGACGAGCACAACGGAATCATCGAACTGGCCGGCGACTGGCCGGTGGGCACGCCGGCCGCCGTGGCGCTCGGCCTCGATGATCCGATGATCTATGTGAAGGTGACACCCAACCGCCCCGACGCGCTGGGCGTCCATGGCATCGCGCGCGATCTTGCCGCCAAGGGCCTGGGGAGGCTCAAGCCGCTGCAGGCGGCCCCGGTCAAGGGCACATTCGACTCGCCCATCCAGGTGTCGCTCGAATTCCCCGGCGGCGACACGCGGCCCTGTCCGCTCTTCGTCGGGCGCTACATCCGCGGCGTGAAGAATGGCCCATCGCCCGACTGGCTGCAGCGCCGGCTCAAGGCCATCGGCCTGCGCCCGATCTCGGCCCTGGTCGACGTGACGAACTATATCACCTTCACGTATGGCCGCCCGCTGCATGTCTTCGACGCCGACAAGGTGAAGGGTAACATCCGGGCGCGGCTTGCCAAGGACGGCGAGACCATCGCGGCGCTCGACGGCAAGACCCATGCGCTGACGCCCGACATGACGGTCATCGCCGATGACGCAGGGCCGGAGGCGATCGCCGGCATCATTGGCGGCGAGGCTTCGGGCTGCTCGGATGCCACTGTCAACGTGTTCCTGGAGTCGGCCTATTTCGACGCGCTGCGCACGGCCGCCACCGGCCGCCGGCTCGGCATCAATTCCGACGCGCGCTATCGCTTCGAACGCGGCGTCGACCCGGCCTTCACCCCTGTCGGGGCCGAGATCGCCACGCGCATGATCCTCGATCTCTGCGGCGGCGAGGCCTCGAAGATCGTCACGGCGGGGACGGTCCCCGACACGGCGCGGCGCTACGCCCTGCGCAAGACGCGGGTGAAGCTGCTGGCCGGCGCGGATGTGGCGGTGCCGCGCCAGAAGGAGATCCTCGCGGCATTGGGCTTCGGCGTCACCGAGACGGCGGACGCGCTCGACTGCGCGGTCCCCTCCTGGCGTCCGGATGTTCATGGCGAGGCGGATCTGGTGGAGGAGGTCGCACGCATCAATGGCCTCGACAATATTCCGCCGGCGCCCATGGCGCGGGCCAGCGCCATCGCGAAGCCGGTGCTCACGCCCCTGCAGAAGCGCATGCTGGCGGCGCGGCGCATGCTGGCCGCGCGCGGCTTCAACGAGGCCGTGACCTGGGCCTTCCTGCCCGAGGACCAGGCCAGGCTCTTCGGCGGCGGACAGCCTGAGCTGAAGCTCGCCAATCCGATTTCGTCGGAACTCTCCGACATGCGTCCATCGCTGCTGCCCAACCTGATCGCCGCCGCGGGCCGGAACATGGACCGCGGCTTTGCCGACCTCGCGCTGTCGGAAATCGGTCATGCCTATGCCGGTGACCGGCCGCAGGACGAAACCCTGCGCGCCGCCGGCATCCGCCGAGGCGCCGCGGTCGGGCGCAACGTGCACGGCGGCATGCGCGCCGTCGATGCCTTCGATGCCAAGGCCGATGCGCTGGCGGTTCTGGAGGCGGCCGGCGCACCGATCGCCACGGTGCAGGTCGTGGCCGGAGCGCCCGCCTGGTTTCACCCCGGGCGGTCGGGCACGATCCAGATGGGTCCGCAGAACAAGCTTGCCCATTTCGGCGAGATTCATCCGCGCGTGCTCGCGGCAATGGATGTGAAGGGGCCGCTGGTGGCCTTCGAGATCGTGCTCAATGCCATCCCGGCCTCGAAGACCAAGGGAGCGACCCGTGCTGCCCTGCAGGTGTCCGATCTCATGCCGCTGACCCGCGACTTCGCCTTCGTGGTGGACAGCGGCGTCGAGGCCGAGAAGCTGGTGAAGGCGGCGAAGGGCGCGGACAAGGCCCTGATCAGCGACGTGAGCGTCTTCGACCTCTACAGGCTCGACGGCGGCAAGACCTCGCTGGCGGTGGAAGTGACGCTGCAGCCGCGCGACAAGACCCTGACCGACGCCGAGATCGAAGTGGTCTCGGCGAAGATCGTGGCCGCCGTATCGAAGGCAACGGGCGCAACCCTGAGAAGCTGAGGAGGACATGGCCATGGCCAGGTCGACGACCGGTGACACGCGCAAGGCCTTCGCCGCGCTGAAGGCGCATCTGAAGAAGGGCGCGCCGACGGACATGCGCAAGGCCTTCGACAGGGACCCGAAGCGCTTCGCCACATTCTCGGCGCGCAGCGACGACCTGCTGCTCGACTACTCGAAATGCGCCGTGAACGCCCGCACCATGAAGCTGCTGGGCGATCTTGCCAGGACTGCCGATGTCGCGGGCCAGCGCGACGCGATGTTCGATGGCGCCATGATCAACGAGACCGAGGGCCGCGCCGTCCTGCACACCGCGCTGCGCGGCAGCCGGCCCGTCCTCGTCGATGGCCGCGACGTGATGCCGGACGTCACGGCGGTTCTCGACAGCATGGCGCGGTTCGCCGGGGAGGTTCGGCGCAGCGGCATCACCGATGTCGTCAACATCGGCATTGGCGGCTCCGATCTTGGGCCGGCCATGACCACCCTGGCCCTCGCCCCCTACCATGACGGGCCGCGTCTGCATTACGTCTCGAACGTGGACGGCGCCCATATCGCCGACACGCTGAAGGGGCTCGACGCGTCAAAGACGCTGTTCCTCATCGCATCGAAGACGTTCACCACCATCGAGACCATGACCAACGCGGGGACCGCCCGCGCCTGGCTGGCGGCCAGGCTGGGCGAGGCGGCGGTGGCCGATCACTTCGCGGCGATCTCCACCGCGATCCCCAAGGTCAAGGCCTTCGGCATCCGCGAGGACCGCATCTTCGGTTTCTGGGACTGGGTTGGCGGGCGCTACTCGATCTGGTCCGCCATCGGCCTGCCGCTGATGATCGCCATCGGGCCGGAGAACTTCCGCAGCTTCCTCGATGGTGGCGCCGCCATGGACCGGCATTTCCGCGAGGCGCCGGTGCTGGAAAACCTGCCGATGCTCATGGGTCTCATCGGTGTGTGGCATCGCAATGTCTGCAGCTATCCGGCCCGCGCCATCATTCCCTACGACCAGCGCCTGTCACGATTCCCGGCCTATCTGCAGCAGCTCGACATGGAGTCCAACGGCAAGCGCGTGGCCCGGTCCGGCGCGACGCTGAAGCTGGCTTCCGGCCCCCTGGTGTGGGGCGAGCCCGGCACCAATGGACAGCATGCCTTCTTCCAGCTCCTGCACCAGGGCACGGACGTGATCCCCGTGGAGTTCCTCATTGCGGCCGAGGCGCACGAACAGGGCATGTCGGAGCATCATGCGCTGCTCGTCGCCAATTGTCTGGCGCAGTCGCAGGCCCTGATGCGCGGGCGCACGCTGAAGGAGGCAGAGGCACAGCTACTGGCCATGGGAAAGAGCCGGGAGGAGGCGAAGCGCCTCGCGCCGCACCGTGTCTTCACCGGCAACCGGCCCTCGCTCACCCTGGCCTATCGCCTGCTCGACCCCTTCACCCTCGGCCGTCTCATCGCGCTCTACGAGCATCGCGTCTTCGTCGAGGCGGCGATCTGGGGCATCAACGCCTTCGACCAGTGGGGCGTGGAGCTGGGCAAGGAACTGGCCACCGGCCTGCAGCCGGTGGTGGAGGGAAAGCGCGGCACCGATGGTCTCGACGCCTCCACGGCCGGCCTCGCCGACTATCTGCGCGGGCTTGCCTGATCAGCCTTCGATGTAGCGGGTCACGGCCTCGCGCTGCGCGCGGTCGAGATGAAGTCCATGCTTGGTCCGCCGGTCGAGAATGTCCTCGGCCGTCATCGCCCATTCCGCGCGGCGCAGATAGTCGATCTCTGCCTGGTAAAGCCCGTCGCCGAAGCTGTGACCGAGGTCCTTCAGGCCGGAGGCGCCATCAATGAGCGCTTCCGCCCGCGTGCCGTAGAGCCGCGCATAGTGCTGGGCAAGATCGGCCGGCAGCCAGTCATGCTGGCGCCTGAAACCCGCGAGATAGTCGTCGAAGTCGGCCCGCGCCATGTCGCCGCCCGGAAGCGCCGCGGCGGCCGTCCAGTCGCCCGTCATCTCGGGCAGGAAGGGCCTGAGCTTCTGCAGCGCATGTTCCGCCAGCTTGCGATAGGTGGTGATCTTGCCACCAAACACCGAGAGCAGGGGCGGCGTGCCGTCGACGTCGAAGACATAATCGCGGGTCACCGCCGAGGGATTGGCGGCATTGTCGTCGTAGAGCGGCCGAACGCCCGAGAAGCTGTGGACGACATCGGCGCGGGTCAGCGGCGTGCGGATGTAGCGGTTCACCGCCTTCAGCAGATAGCCGATCTCGGACTCGTCGATCGCCACGTCCTCGGCCCGGCCTTCGTAGGGGATGTCGGTGGTGCCGATCAGGCAGAGATTGCCCTCGTAGGGATTGACGAAGATGACGCGCTTGTCGTCGTTCTGCAGCAGGTAGGCCTGGGGCCCGTCCCAGAACTTGGGCACCACGATGTGGCTGCCCTTCACCAGTCGGACGCGGCGTGCGGCATTGGACCCCGTGACGCCGCTGATGACTCCCTCCACCCAGGGACCGGCCGCATTGGCGATGGCCCGCGCCCGAAGCTGCAAGGTCTTGCCGTCGCTGCCACGGAGTTCGACGTCCCAGCCATCGGCGCTGCGCCGGGCCGAGGTCGCAGCGGTTCGCGTCAGGATGCGGGCGCCGCGCTCCCGCGCATCCAGCGCGTTGAGCAGGACCAGGCGGGCATCGTCGACCCAGCAGTCGGAGTATTCGAAGGCGAGCGTATAGTCGTCCTTGATCGGCTTGCCCTCGGGATCGCGCCGCAGGTCGATGCGGCGGCAGCCGGGAAGCCTCTCGCGCCCGCCGAGGTGGTCGTAGAGGAACAGGCCCAGCCGGACCATCCAGGCCGGGCGCTGCTCCGGCGAATGCGGCAGCACGAAGCGCATCGGCCAGACGATGTGCGGTGCTGCCCGCAGCAGGACCTCGCGCTCGATCAGCGCCTCGCGCACCAGCCGGAACTCGTAGTATTCGAGATAGCGCAGCCCGCCGTGGATGAGCTTGCCCGAGCGCGACGAGGTGCCCTGCGCGAGGTCGTCCTTCTCGCAGAGGAGGACCGAAAGCCCGCGGCCCGCGGCATCGCGCGCGATGCCCGCGCCATTGATGCCGCCACCGATGACCAGGAGATCGACGGAACCGAGATCGGTCATGGCCTTCCCGTCAGCAGCGGTTGAGCGGCGCTTCGCCGGCGAGATAGCGGCGCACCTCCTCGGCGGCCAGACCGGCAGCATAGCGCACCGTCTTCACCGAGGCGCCCGCGATATGCGGGGTGAGCGTCACATTGGGCAGTTGCAGCAGCGCCGACTCGGCCGGCTTCGGCTCGACGTCGAAGGTCTCCAGCATGGCGCCGCGCAGATGATTGCTCGCCAGCGCGTCGTGGAGCGCGTCATAGTCGACGAGGGGGCCGCGCGCCGTGTTGATGAAGTATGAGCCGGTCTTCATCTGGGCAAAGCGGTCGCGGTTCATCATCCGGGTCGTCTCCGGCGTCACGCGCGGATGCAGCGAGACCACGTCCGACTCGGCGAGGACGCGATCCAGCGACGTCTGGATCACGCCGTCGCGCAGGTCGTCGGCGGAAAGTTGCACGTAAGGATCCGCGACAAGGATCCGGCAGCCGAAGACCTTGAGCAGCTTCACGACGCGGCGGCCCACCTCGCCGTAACCGATCAGGCCCACCGTCATTTCCGAGAGCTCCTCGCCGGCCAGATCGGCGCGGTAGAGGTCGCCGCGCCACTCGCCGCGGCGCAGCGCGTCGTGGCCCCGGGTGATGTTGCGGGTCTCGGCCAGGATGGCGCCGATGGTGAATTCGGCAACCGCGCTGGCGTTGCGCCCGGGCGTGTTGACCACGGTGATGCCGCGCGCGCGCGCCGCCGTCATGTCGATGTTCACCGGCCCGCCACGCGAGACGGCGACGAGCTTCAGGCGAGGCAGCCGGTCCATCATGCCGGCCGAGAGCGGCGCCAGCTGCGTCACCAGGATCTCGGCATCGCCGGTGAGCGCGACGATCTCGTCCGCCGATCCCATGTACTCCTTCAGCCCGTCCATGCCGGCCCTGGCATAGCCGTGCTCCATCGGCTCGTCCGGCCACCGGAGGTCATGGCTCGTGATCTCGAAGTCGAAGAGGCGGCAGCGCTCGCGGATCGCCTCCTCGAACATGGAGGAGAGCATGAAGAGGTCGCCGATGATGGAGATCTTATGCGGCATGTCCGGTCTCGCTGCGCCGCGCCGCCATGGCCTTCCAGACAGGCCGCATCTTCTCGCGGGTTTCCTTGTAGAGCGGGAAGGCGGCGTCATAGACGCGCGCCAGGTGGGGGTCCGGCATGGTGACGCTGCCGAGCAGGGGATCCACCCATGCGGCGGCGCAGGCATCGAGCGACGGATAGAGTTTCTGCTGCACGGCCGCCATCATGGCGGCGCCGGCGGCGCCCGCTTCCTCGCGCGACACGGTGCGGACGCGTGCGCCCAGCGTGCTGGCCAGCATGCTGCGAAGCGCCGACGAGCGCGCGGCACCGCCGGTGATCCGCACCTCGGCCGGAATGTCGCCCATCGCCGCGTAGCAATCGCGCGCAGCAAAACACAGGCCTTCGAAGACGGCACGCATCATGTCGGCATAGCCCATGCCGAGCTCGAGGCCGGTGAACATGGCGCGGGCCGAAGGCTCCATGAAGGGCCCGCGCTCGCCCGCGGCCGAGATGTAGGGATGATAGAGAAGCCGGGCGGGCGCTGCCGCCAGGATGCGATCGTCGATGCCCTTGAGCAGGTCGCCCCGGCTGCGCTCCACGCCCTCGGCGGCAAGGATGCCTCGGGCCACGTCGAGCAGCCAGTCGATGTTGAGGGTAGAGGCCATGTTGGACTGCATCTGCGCATACATGCCGGGAACCGGGAAGGCCATGGTGTACCCCGACATCTCGGCGTTGAGCCGCACATGCCCGGCCGTTGGCGCCACGCGCATGTGCATCCCGGTGGAGCCCACGATGGTGCAGCCGGTGCGGCCTTCGGGATCATAGAGCCCGCCGCCGACGCCGGTGCAGACCACATCGACATAGCCGAGCGTGACCGGCGTCCCGGCCTTGAGGCCGGTGAGCGCCGCGGCCTCCGCCGAGAGTCCGTGCTGGACTTCGGTGCCCTCCACGATCTCGGGCAGCAGGCGCTTGGCGTCGCCGGCGCCAAGCGCGTCGAGGATGGCCGGCGCATAGCGGCGGTTCTCGTATTGGCCGAAGGTGAAGTTGGCCTCCGAGGGATCGGTTGCGCAGTGTCCGGTCAGCTTGAAGTGGAGCCAGTCCTTGCAGTGGAAGGCCGCGACGGCGCGGGCCAGCACGTCCGGGCGGTTGCGCGTCATCCAGGCCAGCTGGATGCTCATCTGGCAGGCATTCACCCCGGTGCCGGTGCGCCTGTAGTGGGCGGCGTGGTCGGCGCTGCGAACGAAATCCTCGGCGATGGCGGCGGCACGGGCGTCGAGCCATAGCCAGGCTGGAGCCACCGGTTCGCCAGCCTGATCGATGAGCCACATGCCGTCCCCCTGGCCGGTGACGGAAATGGCGACGAGCCGCTCGGCCAGCCGCGGCACCTTCTCGCCGAGAAGCCGTAGCGTCTCGGCGGTATCGCGCCAGGTTCGGGCCATGTCCTGCTCGGCCCCACCATCAGGCAAGGTGTGATAGGCGTTGGGAATGGCGGCGGACGCGATCTGCTCGCCCCCGGCCGTGAAGGCGACCGACTTGATGACGGAGGTCCCCGCATCGATGCCGACCAGCACGCCCTCGCTCATGCGGCGTCGCCTCCATGCGCCAGGGCCATGCCGGTCTCGGGGTCGAAGAGGTGAAGGTCGGAGGCGGCCACGGCGAGGGCGATCTCGTCTCCCGCCCTGGCCCGCACGCGATCATGGGCCACCGACACGACCGTGCGGCCGCCGACATCGACCGCCACATGGGTCTGGTCGCCAAGCCACTGGCAGGAGGTGACCTTGCCGGTGAACCCGCCCTTGCCGGCATGCAGCGCGTGCGGCCGCACACCGAGCGTGACAGTGGCGCGGCCGGCCAGACGGTCGCGCACCGCCTTTGCAAGTTCGGCCGCCGGATAGGCCAGCCTGGCGCCGCCTTCGATCTCGAAACGGATGGTCTTGCCTTCGGCGGACACGGTCGCGGGAAAGACGTTCATCGGCGGTTCGCCGATGAAGGTGCCGGTGAACAGGTTGGCTGGCCGCGCCTTGAGGTCGGCGGGCGTCGCATACTGCTGCAGCACGCCGCCTTCCATCACCGCGATGCGGTCGGCCAGCGCGTTGGCCTCGGTCTGGTCGTGGGTCACCAGGATGGTGGTGCATGTGTTCTCGCGCAGGTAGTGCTTGATGCGGCCCCGCAGGATGGCGCGCAGCTGCGGCTCGAGCTGGCCCATGGGCTCGTCGAGCAGATAGAGCCCGGCGGGCCGCACCAGGGCCCGGCCAAGGCTGGCGCGCTGCTGTTGTCCGCCCGAGACGGAGGAGGGATACTTGCCGAGGATGCCCTCGATCTCCAGCATCGCCGCCATGGCCCTGACCTTCGCATCCTGCTCGGCGGCCGAGAGCTTCGACGACTTGAGGGCGAAGGCGATGTTCTCGCCGATGGTCAGCGGCGGATAGAGCGAGTAGGCCTCGAAGGCCATGGCCACGCCGCGCTGCGCCGGCGGCAGCAGGTGGATCGGCCGGCCGTCGAGGGTGATGCTGCCGCTGGTCACGTCCTCGAAACCCGCAATCATGCGCAGCGTCGAGGTCTTGCCGCATCCGGACGAGCCGAGCAGCGCCACGATCTCGCCGGGCTTCACCGTGAGGTCCAGCGCCTTCACGGCGTGAACTGCTGACTTGCGGCCGCGATAGATCTTGTCGACCTTGCTGATGACGAGTTCACCCATGGAGACGCTCGCCGGTCGCGGGGTCGAAGAGATGTGTTCCGGACGCCGACAGGGCAGCGCTCACCTGCGCGCCTGGCTCCGGAACGCTGCCGGCCGAGGATGGCAGCGAGGCCAGGAACTCCCAGCCGTCCTTCGCCTTGAGAAGGAGCACGATGCGCTCGTTGAGCGGCGTCACCGCCACGACGTCGGCGGCAATGCCCTTGCCCTTGCCCGGCTTCACCTCGATGGCTTCCGGCCGGACGCCCAGGGTCACGTCACGGCCCGCGAGTGCCGCATAGGCGGGGTCGAGTTCGATCTCCGCACCGCCGATCTTCACCTTGACCGCCTTGCCCGCGGCCTCGAGCCGGGTCTCGACCGTATTGATCGACGGGTCGCCGAAGAGCCGCGCCACGCCGAGCGAGGCGGGCTTGAGATAGATGTCCTCCGGCGTCGCGACCTGCACGAAGCGGCCGCCGGCAATGACGGCGATGCGGTCGGCCAGCGCCATGGCTTCCTTGTAGTCCTGCGTCACGTAGAGCACGGTGGCGCCGCTCTGCCGCAGCAGGCGCGGCAGTTCGAGGCGCATCTCGAAGCGCAGCTTGGCATCGACATTGCGCAGGGGGTCGTCGAGCAGAAGGATGCGCGGCTCGGCGGCCAGCGCGCGGGCCAGCGCGGTTCGCTGCTTCTGGCCGTTGGAGAGTTCGCGTGGGGCGTGGCCCAGCACATGGTCGATCTTCAGCAGCTTTGCCACCCTGGCGATGCCGGACTGGACGTCCTGTTCGGAATCACCCTTGGCCCGGAGCGGCGTCGCGATGTTCTCGGCCGCCGACATGTGCGGGAACAGCGCGAAGTTCTGGAAGGCCATGCCGACGCCGCGGTGCTCCGGCGCGATGTCGGACACGTCGTGCCCGGCAATCGAGATGGTGCCGGCGCTGGGGTCCTCGACGCCCGCGATGAGGCGCAGGAGAATGGTCTTGCCGGTGCCGGAGCCGCCGAAGACCACGACGATCTCGCCCGCGTCCGCGGCGAGGTCCAGCCCCTCGAAGACCTTGAAGGCGCCATAGGACTTGGACAGCGATCTGAACTCGAGCTGGCTCATCCCTTGACCGCTCCCATCGACAGGCCCTCGACGAGATAGCGCTGTGCATAGAGTGCCAGCGCCAGCGTCGGCGTGACCGAGAGCACGATGGCCGCCGCGATCTGGCCGTACTGGATGCCGGAAGCGGTGACGAAGGCCAGCGCGCCCACCGTCACCGGCTGCTTGTCGGCCGAGGCCAGGATCAGGGCGAAGACGAAGTTGTTCCAGGCGAAGATGAAGGCGAGCAGGCCGGCCGCCGCGATGCCGGGCCGGGCCAGCGGCACGGCGATCTTGCGGAACGTCTTCCACCAGCTGTTGCCGGCGATGCGGTAGGCATGCTCGATGTCGGGGCTGATGTCCTCGAAGTAGCCGCGCACGATCCACAGGATCAGCGGCAGGCAGATCAGCTGGTAGACCCAGATCAGGCCGACATAGGTGTTGGTGAGGCCCAGGGTCTTGAAATAGAGGCTGAGCGGCAGCAGCACCAGCAGCGGCGGCGCGAAGCGGAAGGACAGCAGCGTGAAGGCGATGTCCTCGCCCAGCCGGAACTTGAAGCGGGCGAAGGCATAGGCCGCCGGCACACCGAGCAGCAGCGAGAGGAGCACCGAGGTGGTCGACAGCAGGATCGAGTTCCACAGGTTCTGCATGAAGTTCAGCTGCAGGCTGCCCGCCGCGGTGCGCAGCTGGCCGGTCACCAGGGCCGTGTAGTTGTCGATGATGGGCGTGAAGCTGAGCGACGGGGGGATGCGCAGGATCGTGTCGTTGTTCTGCAGCGACATGAGGAAGATCCAGGCGATCGGGAAGAGGAAGAAGATCAGCACGATGGTGATCAGCGTGCCGCGCAGGATCCGTTCGAGGAGCGATGTGTGGTCCATGGCCTATCCCGCCCCGTGTGCGCGCTCGCGCAGCTTGAGCCATTGCTTGATGAAGACGTTGGACAGCGCATAGGTGATCGCCCAGAGGATGATCATCAGCGCCGCCGAGCGGCCGACGTTGGTGGCCTGGAAGAAGTCGAGATAGGCCTGTACCTGGAACACCAGCAGCTTGTCGCCGGGGCCGCCCTGGGTCATGGCATAGATGATGTCGAACTGCTGGATCGAGTCGAGCAGCCGGAACAGCGTCGCCGTGATGATGTAGGGCATCAGCATCGGCAGCGTGATGCGGAAGAAGACGAAGCTGCGCGGCACGCCGTCGAGTGCTGCCGCCTCGAAGGGCGCCTTGGGAAGCGAGCGCAGGCCGGCCAGGAGCAGGATCATGATGAAGGGCGTGTAGACCCAGATGTCGACCAGGACGACGGTGAGCAGCGCCGTCGCCGGATCCGAGGCCCATTTGAAGTTGTTCACGCCGACGACGGTCAGCAGATAGCTGAGGATGCCGAAGTCGGGATGGGTCATCAGCTTCCACATCAGCGCGGCCAGCGCCGGGGCGGTCATCAGGGGCAGCAGCAGGAGGATGGAGGCGACGTTGTTGAAGCGGGTGGGCCGCTGCAGCAGCAGCGCGATGCCGAGCCCGATCACCAGTTCGAGGCCCACCGTGAGTGCCGCATAGACCAGCGAGATGTAGACGGTGTTCCAGAACTTCGGATCGGTGAAGAAATTGATGTAGTTGTCGAACCAGATGAAGCCGCGCATCTGCGGCAGGTTCATGCGGTAGCGCAGCAGCGAGTAGTAGACCGCCGTGAAGAAGGGAATGAGGATGCCGATGCACATCAACAGCGCCGGCAGGCTGAGGATGTAGGGCAGGGCCCGGCGCATGAAGCGGCTCTGCTTCACCGGCGCATGCATCTGGCGTGTGGCTGCGGTCATCAGACCCGTTACCCTAGAACGATTTGCGATATGCAGGAAGCGGGGAAGCCGCGGGGCCGCTCAGGGAGAGAGGCGGCCCCGCGCTTCGCCAGCGGGCTGATTTAGCCCAGACCGGCTTCGGCCAGCTTGGCGTCGATTTCCGCCGCCATCTTGTCGAGTCCCTCGTCGACCGGGATCTCCTTGGCCACCATCTTCTGCAGGTTCTCGGCCCACAGCGTGGTGAGGTCGAAGAACAGCGGCTGGGCGGTGAAGTAGATCTTCGCGCCCGGCGCCGACACGTCATGCTGGTTCAGGTAACCAGGGTAGGACTTGTCGATGCGGTTGCGGAACTCCTCGTCCTTCCAGACCGAGGCGCGGACCGGGTTGACGAAGTCCATCTTGCGGGCGCCGAACAGGTCATGCTCGACCGAGGTGGCCCACTGCAGGAAGTACCAGGTGGCGTCCTTCTGGGTGCCGGCATTGTTCATGGCCAGCGACCAGATCCAGACGTTGGGCGTGGGCGCCTTGGCATTCGGATTGGCCGCGAAGGGCGCATAGCCGAGGTTGCCCTTTTCCTTGTTGTCGCCGCCGTTCATGAAATAGCCGAGAATGTCGGCGTCGAAGATCATGGCGGAGGCGCCGGCGCCGAGGTCGGTGCCGACCTGGTACCACGTATAGGTCGACCAGTTCTTCGGCCCGGAATCCTGGATCATCTTCACCCAGTCGGCATGATAGGCCTTGGAGCCCGCCGTGTTCATGGCGGCCTTCAGCTTGCCGTCGGCGACGTTGAAGTCCTTCTCGCCGAAGTTGGCATAGCCCGACAGGAAGCCCGGGTGGATGGTGGCCCAGCTGCGCGAGCCGCGCACGCCGACACCATAGGGACCGCCCAGGTCCTTGGTGAGCTTGGCCGAGACCTCGACCAGTTCGCCCATGTTCTTCGGCGGCTGGACGCCGACCTTGTCGAACATGGTCTTGTTGTAGGACAGGTTGTTGAGCTCATAGCCCCAGGGGATGCACCACTGCTTGGCGTCGGCCGAGCCGAGTTCGCCGCCCGGAACGCCGTTCCAGGAGGTCGAGGCGCGCAGGCCCGGAAGGACATCGTCCCAGGCATAGTTCGGGTTGGTCTTGGCCGGGTCCTTGATGTACTCATTGAGGTCGGTGATCCAGCCCGCCGGACCGTAGGTCCAGGTCATGTAGGCGCCAGTCATGAAGGCGTCGTACTCGGTCGATCCCGACGACAGCGCGGCCGTGACCTTGTCGAAGTAGACGTCTTCCGGGAAGATATCCCAGGACACGTCCATGCCGGTCATGCCCTTGAAGGCCTCGATGTTCGCGATCATCGCATCGGCATAGGGATGCTTGTTGAGCAGCAGCTTGAGCTTCGTGCCCTTGTACTTCTGCCAGTCGAAATCCGCCGCCATGGCGCGGGTCTGCGCCTGGGTCAGCAGCACGCCCGCGGCGCTGGCCGAGAGGCCCAGCTTGCCGGCGTTCTGGATGAGCTCGCGGCGGCTCATCTTCTTGGCCACGAAGGCTTCGAAGAGGCCTTTTTCCTTGTCGTACATTCCCATTCCTCCGTTGTTTCGTTGATCGTCGAAAGCTTAGCCCGGTGCGGATTTCCCGTTCTTCTTGCCGGGCTCGCGTCCCGGTTTGGCGGCAACGAGGCGGCGCGCGGTCGCCTCGTCGGTGATCAGGCCATGAAGAAGGCCGCTGCCGAGGATGGCGCGGATGGCCTGAGTTTTCGGAGTGCCGCCGGCAACGGCGACAATCTTGTGAGTCTGGAGTTCGGAGAGGCGCGGCGCGAGGGCGCGCTCGGAGACGCCGTTGGGGATGTGCATGCCATCGGCGGTGAAGAACTGGCCGAGGATTTCGGCGCAGGCTCCCGACCGCACCACCTCGTCGACGTCGTCCTCGTCCACCATTCCGGCCGTCGCAATGAAGCTCTTGCGGTCCACCTCGCCGATGCCGGCGATGTAGATCTCGGCCCGCCTCGCCATGTCGATCACGTCCGACACGCCGAACTGCGATTCCAGCACGGCGCGGTCCTTGGCCGTGTTGGCGAAGAATGGAACGGGCATCACGTAGGATTCGGCGCCGGTGCGTTCGGCCAGCTTGTGGATCACGTCGAAGGGGCTTGCGGCGAAGCGGCGGGTCAGGCCGCCGAGCAGCGAGACGAAGCGCGTACCTTCGGCTGCCACGCTGGGCATGGCATCGACCATCGCGGCCAGCGTCCGGCCGTGGCCCATGCCGATGAGGCGGTAGCGTCCGCTTTCGATCAGGTTGCGCATGTAGCGCGCGCCGGCGATGGCCAGGGTTCGCAAGGGCAGCGCGCCCTCGTCGACATTGGGGACGACTTCGCACAGCTGCAGGCCATGGGCGGCCTTCAGCTTCTCCTCGAGATCGATGCAGCCGGCGATCGGGCCCTCGACGAAGACGCGGATCAGGCCCTCGCTGCGGGCCCGCGCGATGAGGCGGTGCGCCTTGGTGCTCTGCACGCCCAGCAATTCCGCCACCTCGCCCTGGGTCTTGCCCCCGGCGAAATGCAGCCACGCGGCGCGGGCGGCCAGATGGGCCTCCTCGTCCACATGAAGCGATGTGGCGTGCAGGTTCAAGACGGCTCCCATTGCGATTTGAATTATTTTTCTTGAGATGCAATATTTTTCAGACTAGCCTCGCCGTCAACAAAAATCGTCGCTGCGATGCAGCAGGGACAGGGACGGCCAATGGGATTTTCGCTCTCGGTCAACACCAATCCGCTGGTCAACCGCTTCGCGGAACCGGAAGACCTGATCGGCACGCTGGCTGGCGACATTGGCATCGGCCACGTGCAGCTGGTGCACGAGTTCGTCAATCCATCCTGGCCCGCAGCAACGGTGAAGCGCATCGTGGGCAGGCTCTCGGCCGCCTGCGCGGCGCACCGCGTGACCATCACGTCGATCATGACCGGCCCCTATGGCCGGCTCAACCATTTTGCCCATCCCGATGCCGACGTGCGTGCCTACTACCTGCGTTGGTTCAAGGGCATGGCCGACATCGCCGGCGATCTGGGCACACCTGCGATTGGTACCCAGTTCGGCATCTTCACCTACCGCGACTATGACGATCCGCAGCGGCGCGAGGCGCTGATGGGGATCGCGCTCGACTGCTGGCGCGAGCTTGCCGACCATGCCAGGGCGCGCGGTCTGACCTGGCTCTTCTGGGAGCCCATGTCCGTCGGACGCGAGCTCGGCCATACGCTCAAGGACTGCCAGTCGCTGCAGGACTGGATCGACGCGGCGCGTCTGCCGCTGCCGCTGCGCCCGATGGTCGACATCGACCACGGCGACGTGACCTCGCCCAACGCCGCGGACGTCGACCCCTATGCCTGGGCGCGGGACTTCGCCACCCAGTCGCCCATCATCCACATCAAGCAGAGCACCATGAACAAGGGCGGGCACTGGCCCTTCACCGCACAATACAATGCCGACGGCCGCATAACGCCCGGGAAGCTGATTGCCGCCGTCGAAGCTGGTGGCGGACGCGACAATGAGCTCTGTCTCGAACTGGCCTTCCGCGAGCGCGAGCCCACCGACCGCAGCGTGGTTGCAGCCCTGCGCGAGTCCGTGGCTTACTGGGCGCCTTTCACAAGGACGGGTTTCAATTGATGGCGCGGAAACTGCCCTGGATCGGCACGAGCTGGAAGATGAACAAGCTGCGCGCCGAGGCCCGCAGCTTCGCCGAGACGCTGCGGGCCGCTCCGGCGGCCACGGCCACTGGCGTCCAGCTCTTCGTGATCCCACCCTTTCCCTACATCGCCGATGTTGCCGCGATCCTGGCAGGCACCCGGGTGAAGATCGGCGCGCAGAACATGCATTGGGCCGATGCCGGTGCCTGGACGGGAGAGGTTTCGCCGGCCATGGTGAAGGACTGTGGCGCTCACCTCGTCGAGCTGGGCCACAGCGAACGCCGGACGCATTTCGGCGAGAGCGACGAGACGGTGGCGCGCAAGGTGGCCGCCGCACTCCGTCACGGCCTGATCGCGCTGGTATGCATCGGAGATACGCGCGAGGAGTTTCTGGCGGGCGCCACCGCCGATGTCCTGGCCCGGCAGACACGTTTTGCCCTGCGTGACGTGAAGGCGGATGCAAGGGATCGCGTCATCATCGCCTACGAGCCGGTCTGGTCGATCGGCGAAGGCGGCATTCCCGCCGACCCCGATTTCGCCAACGAGCAGCACCGGCGCATCAAGTCGCTGACCGCCGATGTCTGCGGTTCGGTCCTTCCGGTCCTCTATGGCGGCAGCGTCAATCCGCAGAACTGTTGCGACCTGGCACGGCAATCGGATATTGACGGACTCTTCATCGGGCGTTCGGCCTGGAACGCCGAAGGCTACATCGGAATCATCGACGCGGTCACGGCCGCCCTGGGAGAGACAGCATGAAGATCGCATTGGGCGCCGACAGCGCCGGCAAGCCGCTTCTCGACGTGATCGAGGCGCATCTGAAGACCCGGGCGGAGCATCAGGTCAGCAATCTCAGCGATTCCAGCCTCTATGCCGATCTCGCCGCCGGCATTGCCGGCAAGGTGAAGGACGGCAGCTTCGACCGCGCCATCCTGGTCTGCGGCACGGGCATCGGCGTGTGCATCTCGGCCAACAAGGTGCCCGGCATACGCGCCGCCCTGACCCACGACACCTATTCCGCCGAACGCGCCGCCAAGTCCAACAATGCCCAGGTCATCACCATGGGCGCACGCGTCATCGGCCCCGAACTGGCCAAGGCGATCGTGGACACCTGGCTCGTCTCCGAATTCGATCCGAAGGGCAGTTCGGCCGCCAACGTCGAGGCCATCAACCGGCTCGACCGTCGCTAGGCCTCAGCTGAAGACGAGGTCCACGTCTCTCGGTGTCATGTCGGCGCCGTTGGTCGGCACCATGTCCTGCGGGCAGGCCGAGAACACGATCACCAGGTCCATCGCCGCCTGCAGCGTCACGAAGGAGCCGGGCGGCGCGATCGGCGCCGCGATGGTCAGGGAGCCGTCGCTCCCGACGGCGGAATTCTGGAACAGGTTGAGAGGCGCCGGAGTCTCCGGGGCCTGAAGATTGATCTGCGCCAGCGCGGCATGCAGATTCTCGGTGCAGTTGTCGTGATGTCCGCTGCAGCCGAGCATGCGGTAGCGATAGCCGTCGCAGGCGGCCATCAGCGTGTCGTGAACGCCGCCGGACGTGTCCTCGACGATGGTGAGCATCGGATTGCGCCGGTTGCTGAGCAACGTCGAGCCGGTGATGGGCTGCACCCGGCCCATGTGGACGCGCGAATGCTCCATCGACATGAATTCGCGGATGACGTCGCGGGAAAAGGCCCAGGTGTCCACGACCTGCTGTCCGTGGGTATTGACCACGCGGACGGTGCCGCCCTTGTCCATGGCGCGGGCGATGCCGCGGCGGGCGGGGAGATGCACGAGCTTTCCCATGGCCGCATCATTTCACCGTCCGAGGTCGTTGAGAATGGGGCAGTCGGGCCGGTGATCGCCATGGCAGCAATGCGCCAGATGCATCAGCGTGTCGCGCAGTTCGGTAAGGTGACGGATCCTGGCGTCGAGATCCGCCACATGCGCCTCGGCGATGCGCTTGACGTCCTTGCTCGACCGCGACCGGTCCTGCCAGAGCGCCAGCAGGTTGCGGATCTCCTCCATCTCGAAACCGAAATCCCGCGCCCGGCGCACGAAGCGCAGCCGATGCACGTCGGACGCGGTGTAGCTGCGATATCCCGAAGCCGTGCGGTCCGCGGCCGGCAGCAGGCCGATGCTCTCGTAGTAGCGGACCATCTTGGGCGAAACCCCGGACGCCGCCGCTGCCTCTCCGATGTTCATCCGATCACCCTTGACCTTGCCATGATGGGAAGGTTTATATGAGGTGCCATCGACAGCCGAGTCAATCCGGAGATCACAGAGATGGCCCACACGCATCATCATCAGGGGCACGCTGCGCCGGAGGGACTCGCGACCGATCCCGTCTGCGGCATGCGCGTCGATCCTCATGCGGCAGCGGCAACCCATGTCCATGGCGGCGTCACCTATTATTTCTGTGCGCCCGGCTGCAAGACGAAGTTCGCCGCCGATCCCGCGCGCTACCTCGATCCGGACGTGGCGCGGAAGGCCCTGGAAGCCGTGCCGCCGGATACGATCTTCACCTGCCCCATGCATCCCGAGATCGAGCAGGTGGGTCCAGGTGCATGCCCGATCTGCGGCATGGCGCTGGAACCCAAGTTTGCGGGTGCCGAGGCCAGTCCGAACCATGAGCTGATCGACATGACGCGCCGCTTCTGGATCGGCCTCGTCCTGACATTGCCGGTCTTCGCGCTCGAGATGGGCAGCCATGTCTTCGGCATGCATGGCCTGGTGCCGCGCGCCACCTCCAGCCTCATCCAGTTCCTGCTGGCGACGCCGGTCGTGCTCTGGGCCGGGTGGCCCTTCTTCCAGCGCGGCTGGCAGTCGGTCATGACTCGCCATCTCA
Organism: Hyphomicrobiales bacterium; assembly: GCA_046349195.1. GTDB lineage: Bacteria > Pseudomonadota > Alphaproteobacteria > Rhizobiales > Aestuariivirgaceae > Aestuariivirga. The sequence continues at coordinate 55,478 of JAXMCU010000013.1, read as the reverse complement.
ACATGTTCACGCTGATCGCCATCGGCACCGGCGTGGCCTATCTCTATTCCGTGGTCGCGGCCTTTGCGCCGCAGGTCTTCCCGCCGGCCTTCCGCGCCCATGACGGCAGCGTCGCCGTCTATTTCGAGGCGGCGGCCGTCATCACGGTGCTCGTGCTGCTTGGGCAGGTGCTGGAACTGCGGGCGCGCGACCGGACCTCGGGCGCCATCAGGGCGCTGCTCGGCCTCGCACCCAAGACCGCACGACGCGTCGAGGGCGACGGCCAGGAACGGGATCTCGACGTTGCGGACGTGGCCGTCGGCGATATCCTGCGCGTGCGGCCTGGTGAGAAGGTTCCCGTCGATGGCGTGGTGACCGAAGGCCATGTCTCGGTCGACGAATCGATGGTGACGGGGGAATCCCTGCCGGTGGCCAAGGATCCCGGATCGCGGGTCGTCGCCGGCACGCTGAACGCTTCGGGCTCGTTCCTCATGCGGGCCGACAAGGTGGGCCGCGACACCATGCTGGCGCGGATCGTGCAGATGGTCGCCGAGGCCCAGCGCAGCCGCGCGCCCATCCAGCGCCTCGCCGACCGCGTCTCCGGCTGGTTCGTGCCCCTGGTTCTCGCGGCGAGCCTCGCGGCGCTGCTGGCCTGGTCGATCTGGGGGCCGGAACCGCGCATGGCCTATGGCCTGATCGCCGCGGTGACGGTGCTGATCATCGCCTGTCCCTGCGCCCTGGGCCTGGCCACGCCCATGTCGATCATGGTGGGGATCGGGCGCGGCGCGCAGGAGGGCATCCTGGTCAAGAACGCCGAGGCGCTGGAACGCATGGAGCGGGTCGACACGCTGGTCGTCGACAAGACCGGAACGCTGACCGAAGGCCGGCCGTCGGTGACCGACGTGGTCGCGGCCGAGGGTCATGAGGCAGGCGAGGTCCTGCGGCTGGCCGCAAGCGTCGAACAGGCGAGCGAGCATCCGATCGCCGCCGCCATCGTGGCCGAGGCGAAGGCACGCGATCTGAACCTGTCCCGGGTGCTGGGATTCGATTCGCCCACCGGCAAGGGCGCCATCGGCCTGGTTGACCGCAAGCGCGTGGTGCTGGGCAATGCGCGCTTCCTCGCGGAACTGTCAATCGATGCCTCACCGCTCGCGGATGCCGCCAAAGCCCGCAGCAACACGGGCGCGACGGTGGTCTTCGCCGCGGTGAACGGCAAGCTTGCCGGGCTGATCGCGGTTGCCGACCCCATCAAGTCGTCGACGCCGGCGGCCCTGGCCGCCCTGCGCCAGAAGGGCATGAGGATCGTCATGCTGACCGGCGACAATCTGCGCACCGCGCGCTGGATCGCCGACCGGCTTGGCATTGGCGACGTCCATGCCGAGGTCCTTCCCGAACAGAAGGCCGAACTGGTTGCCGCGCTGCGCCGCGAGGGACGGATCGTGGCCATGGCCGGAGACGGCGTCAACGACGCGCCGGCGCTGGCGGCGGCCGATGTCGGCATCGCCATGGGAACCGGCACGGACATCGCCATCGAAAGCGCAGGCATGACCTTGCTGAGGGGCGATCTCGCCGGGCTCGCCAAGGCGCAGTCCCTGTCGCGCGCGGTGATGCGCAACATCCGGCAGAATCTGTTCTTTGCCTTTGTCTACAATGCCGCGGGCGTGCCGATTGCCGCAGGCGTGCTCTATCCGGCCTTCGGCCTGCTGCTGTCGCCGGTCTTCGGTGCGGCGGCCATGGCGCTGAGCTCGGTGAGCGTCATCGCCAATGCGCTGAGATTGCGGCGGGTGCGGCTATAGCGTGTCGCCGCGATTCCGCTCCATGAGCTGCGCCAGCGACTCGAGATCCTCGCCAGTCAGGCGGAGCCGTGCCAGCGGGATCACCAGCGTGTTCTCCCAGTGCACATGGCGCCGGTAGCGCTCGAAGAAGCCGCGCAGCATGTAGCCCACCATGTCGGGATTTCGCACCTTCTCGCCGCGTCCCAGGATTTCGAGGGACTCCACGATCTCGCCGGCAAAGTCGGTGTCGGTGACATGCTCGGCCGCCAGCCGGGAGAGGATCTCGTCAACCTGGTCCTCGGCCAGGGCCCGCTCGCGCAGCAGCGGAAAGAGGCCGGTCTCCTCGTCATGGTGATGCAGCGGCAGGTCGTAGGTGAGGCTGGAGGCGGCCTGGGCGCAGAGCCTCCGGTCTACGTCGTCCGGCAGGCCATCGGCAATCCGCTCCAGGGCGTCGCAGAGCTGCATCTGCATGCCATGCGCATGGGCAATCATGTCCAGGGGATTGCGCGCAAAGACCGTGCGCTCGCGGGTGGTCTGACTCATGTGTCCGCCGGAGAAAGGGCCAAGCGTCACTGTCGCGGTAGGACCACCCAGCGACTTTGATCCAGATCAATCCGCGGGGCTTTTCGTCCGTGCTCAGGCGGCCGAGCGCAACGCCCCCGGTCCGGGAATGGCATTGGGTGGGCACTTGCCGGCAATGATCATGCCCAGCACCTCGTCGTGATCCACGTCGGTCGTGAAGGCGGTGCCCACCACGCGCCCGTTCTTCATGACCGTCACGCGGTCGGCCAGGTCGAAGACGTCGTGGATGTCGTGGCTGATGAGGAAGATGCCGATGCCCTCGGCCTTGAGCTGCTTGATCAGCTCGCCAACCTGAGCGGTCTCCTGCGGACCCAGGGCCGCCGTCGGCTCGTCCATGATCAGGATCCGGGCGTTGAAGTGGATGGCCCGGGCGATGGCGACCGACTGGCGCTGCCCACCCGATAGGGCCTTCACCGGCTCCTTGAAGCGCCGGAAGTTGGGATTGAGGCGCCCCATGACCTTTCGGCACTCGGCTTCCATGGCCACGTCGTCCAGCGTTCCGAACTTGGTGCGCAGTTCGCGGCCGAGATAGAGGTTGGCGGCGGCATCGACGTTGTCGGCCAGCGCCAGCGTCTGGTAGATGGTCTCGATGCCCTGGGCCTTGGCGTCGCGCGGGTTGTTGATGGCAACCGGCTTGCCTTCGATGAAGATCTCGCCGTGGTCGCGCCTGTAGGCCCCCGACAGGATCTTGATGAGCGTCGACTTGCCGGCGCCATTGTGGCCCAGGAGGCCGACCACCTCGCCGGGATAGAGATCGACGGAGGCGTGGTCGACGGCCTTGATGCCACCGAAGGCGATCGAGATGTCCTTCATCTCCACCAGCGGCGTGCCGCGGTTCTCGTGGGACTTGGGCCCCTTGGCTGCTTTGCTGTTCATCGCGCTCTCCCGTTACTTGACGCGCCGGCGATAGACCTGGTCGACCCAGACCGCGAAGACGAGGACGCAGCCCACGACGATGTCCTTGGTGGCCGACTCGAAATTCAGCAGTGTCATGCCCGACTGCAGGGATTGCATGACCAGCGCGCCGAGCATGGCGCCGTAGATGGTGCCGAGACCGCCGGCCAGCGACGTGCCGCCGATCACGGCCGCGGCAATGACGTAGAGTTCGTCGAACTGGCCCAGCGCGTTGGTGGCCGAGTCGAGGCGGGCCGAGGTGATCGAAGCCGAGATCGCGGCCAGGGTGCCCATCAGCGCGAAGATCATCACCGTGATCTTCTTGGTGTTGATGCCGGCGAGTTCGGCCGCCTCCGGATTGCCGCCGATGGCATAGACATAGCGGCCGAAGCGGGTGCGGGTTGCCAGGAAGGTCATCGCCACGCCGACGCCCAGGGCTATGAGCACCGGAATGGAATAGCCGAAGGCGATGCTGAGGCCCTCGGGGGGCACCGTGATGCCCGTGGCCTGGACATAGCGGTCGACCACGCCCTTCGGCCAGTAGTAGGAGTTCACCAGCCAGGTGGCGCCAAGCGCCAGCGCGCAGCCCGCGATGGCGAGGAAGTATTCCGCCCACATCGGCCGCTGCGGGAAGTTGAAACGGCGGCGCTGCGTCCGGCCGTTCCAGATGGCCGCGACGATGGCGAGGCAGATGATCAGTCCCAGGATCCAGCTTGCCGTGGCGCCGATCGAGCCCGGCGTGATTCCGGAAATGCCGCCGCCGATCAGCTTGAAGTTCTTGTCCATGGGCGCCACCGTCTCGCCGCGAATGACGGCCCAGGCTGCACCGCGCCAGACGATCAGGCCGCCCAGCGTCACGATGAAGGACGGGATGCCCATGTAGGCGATGAGGAAGCCATGGAAGGTGCCGATGGCCGCTCCCAGCAGCAATCCGAGTACCAGCGTGATGATCCAGATCGAGGGATGCCCGACGCCCAGCATGGGTCCGAGCCAGAAGACCTGCATCGATGCGATGCAGACCGAGGTGAAGCCCAGGATCGAGCCGACCGACAGATCGATGTGGCGCATGACGATGATCAGCACCATGCCGGTCGTCATGACCGCGATCGACGAGGTCTGGACGAGGAGGATCCACAGGTTGCGCGGCGTGAGGAAGCTGCCGCCGAACAGGCCTTCGCCATCGCGCAGCATGCCGCTGTAGATGTCGAAGCCGATCCAGATCACGAGCAGCGCGCCCACCATGCCCAGCATGCGCGAGTCGATCTCGGTCGCCCGCAGGAAGCGCTGCACCGCACCCTCGTGACTCAGGGCGGGATTCTGGGTGTTGTCGACGGCTGACATGGGCGTGCCTCCCCTTCTTCTGTCCTTCGGTCCTGCCGGGCAGCCCTTGTGCGGGCGCTTCTATCTAAAGCAAGACCGCGCCGTCCTTGCGGACGACGCGGTCATCATGTGTCAAAACGCCGAGGCTTGCAACGCGATCAGTTGCAGGCCGCGACCGAACCTGCCGCCACGCCGGCGCAGACTTCTTCCTTCTTCACCCAGCCGCCGTCGATCACGTCGTTGAGGTTGTCCTTGGTGATCGGGTTCGGCGCGATCAGCACCGCGTTCACCTCGACGCCCTTGGCGCCGCCGTTGAACTTGCCCACGCCCGGGATCTCGGTGAGGGCCTTGCCGTCGGCGATCATGTTGGCGAATTCGGCCGCGGCCTTGCCGAGCACGCGCGAGTCCTTCCAGACCGACACCAGCTGGGTTCCAAGTGCCACGCGGTTCAGCGCGGCCTTGTCGCCGTCCTGGCCGGTGACCGGAACCGTTCCCGCGAGGCCCTGGGCCTCGAGGGCGGCAACGACACCGCCGGCCATGCCGTCGTTCTCGGAGATCACGGCGTCAACCTTGTTGTTCACCGAGGTGAGGCACTGCTCCATGTTCTTCTGGGCCGCATCGGGCTTCCAGCCGTCGGTGAAGGTCTCGCAGACGTTCTTGATCTTGCCGGCGTCCATGTTGGGCTTCAGCACTTCCATGATGCCCTGGAACAGGAAAGTCGCGTTCGGGTCGCCCTTGTCGCCCTTGATGAAGGCGAAATCGCCCTCGGACTTGCCCTTCTCGAGCATGGTCTTGGCCATCAGGCGGCCGACGCCCACGTTGTCGAAGGTGACGTAGAGCGCATCGGGGTGTTCGACCAGCACGTCGTAGGAGATCATCTTCACGCCGGCGTCGGCGGCGGCCTGGAAGGCCGGCAGGATGGCATCGGAGTCGTAGGCGACGACGAGAATGACGTTGCAGCCCTGGGTGATCAGGCCTTCGATGTCGGTCAGCTGCTTGGCGGCAGAGCCCTGGGCGTCAGCCGAGGCGAACTTGTTGCCGGCCGCTTCGACCACGGCCTTGATGGCGGCTTCGTCGGTCTTCCAGCGCTCTTCCTGGAAGGTCTTCCACGACACGCAGATATTCTTGCCGGCCGCGTGGGCCGACATCGACGACACGCCGAGCATCAGAGCACCGGCGGCCAGGGTCAGGAACTTGCGGTACATACTTGGGTCCTCCTCATAGCCTCGTGGCCCCCAAGGGACGCCTCCCTGAACCGGCTTTCTCGAGCCGGGCGCATGGGGTTCCTGGGCCATGGACGTTGCTGATTGTTTTATTTCGGCGTCCGAAAAAATGTTGCAACAAGTTCCGTTCCGAGTCAACATCAGAAACAAGCAAGACTAAATAATGCAGTGCAACATCAGTTAGCGACTGCAACATGACATGGGACGATGCGCGAGAAGGCCGATAGCGAACTGGTGCGGCGGCAGAACCGCCGGATCATCCTGGAGACCTTGCGTGGACAGGGTCCCCAGGCCCGCATTGGGCTGGGACGAGCCACCGGTCTTTCACCCGCTTCGATCACGTCGATCTCCAGCCAGTTGATCGAAGACGGTGTAATCCGTGAGCGCCATGATTCCGATGGCCCGTCCGAACCCACGCGGCGCGGCCGCCCGCAGACCCTGCTGGACCTGGATCCCGATGCGGCGCAGATGCTGGCCGCGAAGATCTCGATCGACGGAGTCGATTTTGCCCTGGCCGACTACCGCGGCGCGATCCTGCATCGCGGCAGCTCCCAGCTGGCGACCTACGGGGCAGACCCGGCGGCCTTCGGCGAACATGTGGCGAAGGAGACCGAGTCCTTCCTGTCGACATCGCCGGCGCGGCTCGACCGGCTGGCCCGGATCGCGTTCGCCATCCAGGGCGTCGCAGACTCGCGCGCCGGCACCATCATGTGGAGTCCGGCCTTCCGTGCACGGAACATTCCGGTGGTCGAGCCGGTGCGGCGCAGGCTCGGCATCAGCTGCAGCATCGCCAACGATGCGAACATGATCGCCGAGGGCCTCGACCGGCGGCGGCGCGGCGAGACGACGGCAGTCATCTTCATGGGCTACGGCGTCGGCATGGGCCTGATCGTCGACGGCGCCGTCTATCACGGCCCGACCGGTGCCGCAGCCGAGTTCGGCCACATGAATCATCTGCCCGGTGGCGCCCTGTGCCGTTGCGGCCGCCGCGGCTGCGTCGAGGCCTATGCGGCCGACTACGGCATCCTGCGCAGCGCCGAGAGCGATCACACGGCGACGCCCGCCCGCTCGGCCGTTCCCAAGGGTGTCATGCGCGACCTGGAACAGCGGGCCCGCAGCGGCGATGCCGCGGCTACCGAGGCCTACCGCAAGGCCGGCGAGGCAGTGGGCTATGGCCTCGCGCGGCTGATCGCCCTGCTCAATCCAACCCGCATCGTGTTGTCGGGCCCGGGAATTCACGCGATCGAGCTGATCCGACCGCATCTCCTTGGCGCCATCGAGGCGGGCGTGGTGGCGGAGCTGCGCCAGAACGTGACCATCGAGACGGTGCCCTTCGAAACCGACATGATCATCAAGGGCACGATTGATAGCACCTTGCGGGAGCTGGACCGCGAGGTGTTCGCGGACGGCGCGGCCGCCCGCGCGGCGTCCCTGCTACGCGAGGCTGTGTAGGAATTGGGCGTGAACAGGTATGGAGTGGACAACATGAACATCACGCGTCGGACGGCACTTGGACTTGGCCTGATGGTGCTCGGCGGCATGCCGGCGATCGTGCCGGGCTTCGCCGCTGCGGCCCGCCCGCCCGAACAGATCCTGCGCACCTGGTACAAGCTGGTGCTTGAGCTCGTGCGCCACACGGCCACCTACTCCCCACCGGTTGCCAGCCGCTCCTTCGCCTATCTGGGGGTGATCGCCTTCGAGGCTGCGGCTAGCGGCAATCCGGCGCTGCAGTCGCTGGCCGGACAGCTCAACGGCCTGACGGTCCTCCCGTCCCGCGAGGCCGGCCAGGCCTATGACGAGGGCGTGGTGATCAACGCGGCCATGCAGGCTGCCGTTACCCAGCTCTTTTCCAACACCGGACCCACCGGTCAGCGGGCGCTGGCGGCGCTGGGCGCAAAGCTGACGGCCGAAGCGGAACAGGGCCTGCCCAAGGATGTGGTCGCGCGCAGCGAGGCCTATGGGCGTGCGGTGGCGGCGCATGTGCTGGCCTGGTCCGCCGACGATGGCGGTGCCGTCGTCGAGAACATGGGATTTCCACAGGAATATACGCTCACCAAGGGTCCGGCGCATTGGGTGCCCACCAGTCCGATCCGGCAGCAGCAGCTGCCACTCCTGCCCAAGTGGGGCGGCAACCGCACCTTCGCCATGGCCAACGGTGCGGCCTGTCCGCTGCCACCGCCGCCAGCCTATAGCGAGGACGTCAACTCCGAATTCTACAAGCAGGCCTTCGAGGTCTACGACACGGTCAAGCACCTCACGCCCGAGCAGAAGGCCATTGCGCGCTTCTGGTCCGACGATCCGATGCTGTCGCCCACGCCGCCGGGACACTGGATTTCGATCGGGCTGCAGCAGCTCGACAGGGAGAATGCCAGCCTCGACCGGTCGGCCGAGCTGCTGGCCAAGCTCGGAATCACCCTGGCCGATTCCTTCATCGCCTGCTGGAACAGCAAGTTCGAATTCGATCTGGTGCGACCCATCACCTACATCAAGCGGGTGATTGATCCGAAATGGGAGGCGCTGCTCATCACGCCGCCTTTCCCCGAGTATCCCAGCGGACATAGCACCCAGTCCGGTGCTGCCGCCGAGGTGCTGACCGTCTTCTATGGCGACAATTTCGCTTTCGAGGATGCAACGGGAAAGCGCGATGGATTGCCGAATCGCTCCTTCCCCAGTTTCTGGGCGGCCGCGCAGGAAGCCGGTATCTCCCGGCTCTATGGCGGCATTCACTATCGCGCCGCCATCGCGCGCGGTCTGGACCAGGGACGCTGCGTAGCCGCCAGCACAAACGCCCTCAAGACGCGGAGCTGAGGATCATGCGTATCAATGCTTGTGCCGCCAGCCTTCTCGCATTGGTTGCCGTCGCTGACCGCGGCTTTGCCGCTGCCGGCGCAGTTTCACCGAAATTTGCCGAGGAAACCGCGACCGCGGGACTCGACAGCGTCTATCAGGGCGAATGGCAATACATGGTCGGCGGCGGTGCGGCCGCCTTCGACTGCAACGACGACGGCTTCGACGACCTCTTCCTTGCCGGAGGCGAAGCGCCCGCGAAGTTCTACGTGAATGCCAGCACGCCTGGCGGTGCGCTGCAATTCAAGCCGGAGCAGAGCGGACTCGAGCTCGACAAGGTGACGGGCGCGTATCCGCTGGACATCGACAACGACGGCAAGATGGATCTGGTGCTGCTGCGCGTCGGCGAGAACATCGCCATGCGCGGCCTCGGAAACTGCCGGTTCGAGCCGGCCAACAAGGCCTGGGGCTTCGACGGCGGCGACGGCTGGTCGACGGCGCTGGCCGCCACATGGGAAAGGGGCGCTGACTGGCCCACCATTGCCATCGGCAACTACATTGACCGCACCGAGGAGATTTCCCCCTGGGGCTCCTGTACCGACAACTGGCTGCACCGGCCGCGCGCCGACGGGACCGGATTTGCAGAGCCGCAGCCGCTCAAACCCAGCTTCTGCCCGCTGTCGATGATGTTCAGCGACTGGAACAGGTCTGGCACGCCGAGTCTCAGGGTCTCGAACGACCGCGAATACTATGAGGGCGGGCAGGAACAGATGTGGCGCGTCGAGCCGGGCACCGCACCGGCCCTCTATACCGACAAGGATGGATGGAGGTACCTGCGCATCTGGGGCATGGGCATCGCCAGCAATGACCTCGATGGCGACACCTATCCCGAATACTTCCTCACGAGCATGGCCGACAGCAAGCTGCAGACGCTGGCCGAGATCCCCGCGGACGGCAAGCCGAAGCCCGGCTACAAGGATGTGGCCTTCGCCAAGGGCGTCACCGCGCACCGGCCCTACATGGGTGACGACCTGCGCCCGAGCACCGGCTGGCACACGCAGTTCGAGGACGTGAACAACGATGGCTATGTCGATCTCTTCATCGCCAAGGGCAACGTTGCGAAGATGCCCGACTTTGCCGCGAAGGACCCCAACAACCTGCTGGTCCAGGGTCCCGACGGCAAGTTCACCGAGGCCGGCGGAACCTCGGGCGTCGGCGACACGGCCGTGTCGCGCGGGGCGGCCCTTGCCGACTTCAATCTCGACGGACTGGTCGATCTCGTGGTCGTCAACCGCTGGGAGCCGGCCAAGATCTGGCGCAACGAAACGCCGGGCGCAGGCAACTGGGTCCAGCTGAAGCTCGCGCAGCCCGGCGCCAACCGCAACGGGGTCGGCGCATGGGTCGAGGTGAAGAGCGGCGACCGGTTGCAGCGCCGCGAGATCACCGTGGGCGGCGGCCATGTCTCGGGCCAGGCGGGCTGGATTCACTTCGGTATCGGCGACGCGAAGGACGCGGAGATCCGGGTGCAATGGCCGAATGGCGAGTGGAGCCCCGCTTACAAGGTCGCGGCCAATGGCTTTGCCCTGCTCGAGCGCGGCAAGGCGGAAGCCACGCCCTGGCAGCCGAAGTGATCCGTCAGCGGATCATGTAGACCTTGCGAATGGTGTCGTGCACCCGGCAGGTGCCCTTCCAGTCCTGTGGGAAGAAGGCCACCGTGCCGGGGACGATCTCGATCATCTCGCCCGACTCGTGAGTGTAGGTGCAGCGGCCCAGCAGGAAGTGGCAGAACTCGTCACGCGTGACGTGGCAGTTCCAGTAGCCCGGCGTACAGATCCAGATGCCGGTCTCGCTTTCCCCGCTGGGTCCCTTGTGCAGGACGATGCCGCTGGTCCGCGATTCGCCTTCGATCATCGTGGGGATCACGCCCCAGTCCTTGAACGGCCCGTTGTATGTGTCGGGTCCGACGAGATGCGGCGCGGAGGAGTCGAGTGTCAGGGTCATGGATCAGCTCAGCATATAAACGTTGCGCATGGTTTCATGGACGGTACAGATCCCTTTCCATCCGGCGGGAAACAGCACCACGGTTCCGGGGACGACGCCGATGACCTCGCCCGACTCGTGCACATAGGTGGCACGGCCGCTGACGAAGTGGCACAGTTCGTCGCGCGGGATCTCCAGCGGCCAGGTGCCGGGCGTGCACTGCCACAGTCCCACCTCCGGCTGGCCGTTCGGTCCCTTGTGCAGCAGCACGCCGTCGCTCTTCGACTGCCCCGCGATCGGGTTGGGCTGGAAGCCCCAGTCCTTGAGCGGCCCGGCATAGGTCGAGGGGCCTTCGAGATGGGGTGCCGATGACTCGAGCCTGGTGGGCATCAGGCGATTTTCCGCCGCGTCAGCGCGTCGATCACCTTGGCCGCCTTGGTGGGCCCGTGCTTCGACCGCATCGACTTCGAGGTCTTCCTGAGCTTCGCCTTCATCTTCTTGTCGGTGACCATGGCCATCACCTTCTGCTCCAGTTCGGCGTCGGTCCAGTTGTAGCGGTCCATCTTGAACCCGTGCCCGGTCTCCTGGACCCGGGTGGCGTTGTCATGACCGTCCCAGACATAGGGCATGATGATGGCGGGCTTGCCGAAGTAGAGGCACTCGGTGAAGGAATTGTTGCCGCCGTGGTGGATCACCGCATCGACCAGCGGAATCACCGAGGGCTGCGGGAACCAGCTATCGATGATGATGTTCGGCGGAATGTCGCTGTACTGGTCCTTGTAGTCGCCGACGTTGACGAGTGCCCGCACCGGCATCCTGCCGAGCGAGGCAATCAGGCGTTTCAGCAGCTCGGTATCGCCGGAGCCCAACGAGCCGAAGCTCACGTAGAGCAGCGGCTTGTCATTGTTGGCCTTGAAGCGCGGCACCTCGTAGGGCTTCTCCTTGCGCACGCAGCCTTCGAGATACTGGAATTGCCGGGCGGACAGCTTGTGCCTGCGCTTGAACTTCACCGCCGAGGGATAGAGCAGGAGGTTCATGTGCGGGCTTGCCTCGAAGAACTGGCCCAGCGGATACTTCTTCTCGCCGACCGATTTCAGGAAGGCGTTGAAGGCGTCGTGGATCGGCTTGATCACCGCGTTGAAGCGCTTGCGATAGGCGGCGTGGGCCTTCTTGTCCTTGGCGCCCGCCCCCGACAAATGCGGTGGAATGTCGGGATCCTCGATCTCGTTCTCCGAACACGAGATGATGCGCACCCAGGGCTTCTTGTTCTTCTTCGCGTAGCGCTTGATCGCCGGAAACAGGATGACGTTGTCGACGCAGACCACGTCGGGCTTCACCTTCTCCAGCACGCCGGGGAGATCCTTCTCCGCCCACTTCGCGGTCTCGACGATCATGCCCCAGCAGTCCTTGACGTAGGTGTCGATCTGCTCGAACGGCGTCTTGCGGAAGTTGGGGATGTGGCCATTGATGAAGTCGACCCAGAACTTCGCCATCTCTTCGGGCGGGAGCGGCGCGGACAGGTTCACCGGGTGTGCCTCGAAGCCATAGCCCTTGTAGACATCGAGGAATCCGGGATCGGACAGGAACACCACCTTGTGGCCCATCTTCTCCAGCGCCTGGCCGATGCCGACCGAATTGAGCGCAGGGCCGAAGGCCGCCTCCGGAAACAGCGCGATGACCTTTTTCGCCTTCTTGCGCGGCTGCGGTTTCTTGGCCGGCGCCGTCTTCACCGTCTTTGCCATGGTTCTCTCCCCATCCTGGCCTTTCTTAGCAGAGCGCCTAGGCGCCCGGAATACGCCCGCGGTTGAGCCGCTGGGCGGCGAACACGAGCACGAAGCTGACGGCCATGACGATCGTCGCCATGGCATTGATCTCCGGCGTCACCCCGAAGCGGATCATCGCGTAGATCTGCATCGGCAGCGTGGTCGAGGCCTGGCCGGCGCCAGCCGTGAAATAGGCGATGATGAATTCGTCGATCGACAGCGTGAAGGCCAGAAGCGCGCCGGCCACCACCGAAGGCAGGATCAACGGCAGCGTGATCCGCCAGAAGGTTGCCGCCGCGCTAGCGCCCAGATCGCGCGAGGCCTCGTTCAGCGACCAGTCGTAGGACGAAAGCCTGGCCCGTACCACGGCACAGACGAAGGCGATGTTGAACACGACATGGGCCATGACGATGGAATGCAGGCCCAGCGTGAACTTGAGCAGCGTGAAGAAGGACAGCAGCGCGATGGCCAGCACGATGTCGGGAATGATCATCGGCGCAAACAACAGGGCATCGCGGGCGGGCGAGGGCCGGGCCCGCGCCACGCCCAGCGCCAGCATGGTGCCCAGCACCGTGGCGATCAGGGTCGACCAGAGCGCGACGATCAGGGAGTTCCAGGCGGCACCGGTGATCTTCGGATTGGCGGCCAGATTGCCGTACCATTCGAAGGATACGCCGCCCCAGGCAGTGGGCAGCCCCGACTTGTTGAGCGACAGTACCATCAGCACCGCGATGGGCAGGTACAGAAAGGCATAGACGGCGCCAAGATGCAGCCTAAGCGCGCGCATGTTCGCCTCGCGCGCGGTAGGAGGCCATGGCCTGCAGGAAGAGAAGGACCATCATCAGTGCGATGAGCAGGGCCGACAGCGTTGCCCCGAAGGGCCAGTCGCGGGCCGAGAGGAACTGGTCGTAGATCAGGTTGCCCACCATCTGGAACTTGCCGCCGCCCAGCAGGTCCGGCGTCACGAAATTGCCGATCGACAGCACGAAGACGAAGACCGCGCCGGCTGCCACGCCGGGCGCGGTGAGCGGCAGCGTGATGCGCAGGAATGTGGTCGCGGCACCGGCACCCAGGTCGCGCGAGGCCTCGGCGAGCGACGGGTCGAGGCGCTGCAGCGCCGAGTAGATCGCCAGGATCACGAAGGGCGTGTAGCTGTAGACCAGGCCCAGCACCACCGCGAACTCGTTGTAGAGCAGCGGCAGGGGGTGGCTGACGAGGCCGCTTCCCAGCAGCAGGGAGTTGATCAGCCCGGCCGGATTGAGCAGCACGATCCAGGCATAGGTGCGGATCAGGTAGTTGGTCCAGAAGGGCAGCATGGCAAGGAAGAGCAGGGCGGTCTGGCGGCCGGCCGGCGCCTTGGCGATGGCATAGGCCGCGGGATAGCCGATGATGAGGGCCAGGATGGTGGCGAGGCCGGCGATGAGCGCGCTGTCGAGGAAGATCGAGAGATAGAGCGGGTCGAAGGCCCGGCGGATGTTCTCCAGCGTCGCGGCGCTCCAGTCGATGCCGCCATAGATGCCGCGCTCGAAGAAGATCAGCACGAAGATCAGCAGACAGGGAACGACCATGAGCAGGCCCAGCCAGAGCAGGCCGGGAGCCATGAGAAGGGCCGTTGTCAGGCGGGGCGACACGAGTCTCTATCCGGTCACGTGAGACGGCGGGACGGCCAGGTCCGGCGGTTGCACGGGCCTGGCCGTGGCCTTGGAGTTGCGGACGGCCGGCCTACTTGGCGGCCATGATTTCCGAGACGGTCTTGGAGAAGGCCTTCATGCCTTCGCCCAGGTCGCGCAGCTGCTCGTACTTGAGGAGCTCGGCAGGGGGAATGGCCATGTTCGGATACTTCTCGAACATCGCCTTGTCCACGGCGTCCATGCCGGCCTTGTTGGGCGACTTGTACATGATGTTCTCGACCACCCACTTGCCGTTGTCGGCATTGAGGACGAAGTCGATGAACTTGTGCGCCGCCTCCTGGTTCTTCGAGGCCTTGGTGATGACGATGGTGTCCACCCAGAGATCCGAGCCCTCCTTCGGGATCACGTACTTGATCTCGGGCTTTTCGGCGATGCCGTAGTTGCACCAGCCGTCCCAGGCCTGCACCAGGCTGGCCTCGCCGGATACCAGCTTCGAATAGAAGGTCGTGTCGTCATAGGCCAGCAGCGTGCGCTTGGTTTCGATCAGCTGGTCGCGCACCTTGTCGAGACTGGCCTGGTCCGTGGTGTTGACGGACATGCCGTTCGCCAGGAAGCCCGCCGCCATCAGCCAGCGGTCGGTTGAGAGCATGGTGGTCTTGCCCTTGAGATCGTCGGCCGGCTTCAGCAGGTCATTCCAGCTGGTTGGCGCATCCTTGACCACGTCCGAGCGGTAGCACAGGCCCGTCGTGCCCCACGTGTAGGGAACGGAGAAGACATTGCCCGGATCATGCTTCAGCTGGGTTGCCTCGGGATAGAGATTGGCGAGGTTCGGCACCTTCGAATGGTCGATGGGCGCGACCAGGCCAAGATTGTTCAGCGCCTCGGCGAAGGGCGAAGAAACGAAGAGCACATCGAAGCCCTCGCCGCCCGAGGCGGTGACCTTGCCCATGATCTCCTCGTTGGTCGCGTGGACCGCGATCTCGAGGTCGATGCCGGTAGCGGCCTTGAACTTCTCCGCCATGTCCTTGGGCATGTAGCCATCCCAGTTCGAGATGACGAGCTTCTCGGCCAGTGCGGCGGTCGAGCCCGAGACCAGCATCGCGGCAAGGGCAAGGCCGGTGAACAGGTGTTTGAACTTCATTCTGACGTCTCCCGTATTGTTGTTGCGGAAAGACTAGGTGAAATCGACTGACCGGTCGAGGGCCGTATCACGCCAAGCTGATGCGCCGAGAGGGCTCGTGATTTCCTTTCCCGCAGCTTGGCTCTAAGAAGGGCACGCAACTGAGAATGGTGTGAAGACGGTGAGGGTGACGCGCCGGGGTTTTGCGGGACTGGTGGCCGGCATGGCCATGATGCGGCCGGTCTGCGCGGCGGATTGGGCGGCGGTCGTGGCCGGGGCCCGCGGGCAGACGGTCTATTTCAATGCCTGGGCCGGCTCGGATGCGGTCAATGCCTACATCGCCTGGGCTGCCGAACAGCTCAAGGCGCAAAACGAGGTGACGCTAAGTCATGTCAAGATCGCCGATGCCGCGGAAGTGGTGCGGCGTGTGCGCGACGAGGTGAAGGCAGGGGTGGGAGACGGGTCGGTCGATCTCGTCTGGATCAATGGCGAGAACTTCCGGGCGATGAAGCAGGACAGGCTGCTCTTCGGTCCCTTTGCTGAAACGCTGCCCAACTTCGCGCTGGTGGACACCGCCGGAAAGCCCACAACCCGCGTCGACTTCGCCGAGGCCACCGAAGGCCTCGAGAGTCCCTGGGGCATGGCGCAGCTCACATTCTTCGCCGATGGCAGCAAGCTCGGGGCGCCGCCGCTCTCGATGAGCGAGCTGCTCGATCTCGCCAGGGCGCAGCCGGGCCGCATCACATATCCCGCGCCGCCCGACTTCCACGGCACCACCTTCATCAAGCAGGTGCTGGTCGAGACCATGGCCGATCGCGCGCAGCTGCCGATGAGCGTCGACCGCGCCACGGTCGAGGCCGCCGCGGCGCCGATGTTCGCCTTTCTCGACCAGCTGCATGCGCACCTGTGGCGCGCCGGCAAGCAGTTCCCGCAGAGCCAGGCGCAGCTGAAGCAGATGCTGGCCGACGGCGAGGCGATCATGGCGCTGACCTTCAATCCCAACGAGCCGGCCAATCTGGTGGCATCGGGCGCGTTGCCCGAGACCACCATTGCCTGGCAGCACCGGGATGGCACCATCGGCAACACGCATTTCGTGGCCATACCGGTGAATGCGCGGGCCAAGGCAGCTGCCCAGGTCGTGGCCGATTTCCTGCTGTCCCCGGCCGCCCAGGCCCGCAAGGCCGATCTTTCGGTCTGGGGTGATCCGACGGTCCTCGACCTGCAGAAGCTCACGGCCGATCAGCGGACTCTTTTCGGCACCATGGCGAAGCCCGGTGGCGTGACATGGCCGGCGCCTGCGATCCCCGAGCCCCACGCCAGCTGGGTGCCGCATCTCGAGGCGCTGTGGCTCGCGCACTACGGCGCATGAAACCAGTGGCGGGCAGTCTCCCTGTGCTCCTCCTGTGGGGACTGCCGCTGGTCGCAGGCATCGTGCTGGCCCTGGGCGACGTGACGCCAGCGGCACTAAGCGCCATTCTCGACCATCCGCAGGCCATGCCGGGACTTGCGCTGTCGCTCTGGACCGGTGGCCTCAGTACCGTTGTCGCACTCGCGGTCGCGCTGCTGGTCGCGGCCTCCCTGCATGCCAGACAGGCCTGGCCGCGGCTGCAGCTGCCGCTGTCGGCCAGTCTTGCGGTGCCGCACCTTGCCTTCGCCATTGGCTTCGGCTTCCTGGTCATGCCGAGCGGGTTCCTCGCCCGTCTGCTCGCGGGCGGCGAGACGCCGCCGCCCTGGACGACAGTGCAGGATCCCTTGGGACTTTGTCTCGCGCTCGCCCTCGTCCTGAAGGAAGTTCCCTTCTTCCTGATCATGATCTGGTCGGTGCTGGCGCGCGGCGACGCGGCTGTCGCCCTCGCCGGTGAGTGGCGCGCCGCGCGCAGCCTTGGTCACGCGCCAGGTTCCGTCTGGCTGCGCGTCGTCCAGCCGCAACTGCTGAAGCGCCTGGCCTGGCCGATGGCCGCCGTCTTCGCCTATGGCGCCTCGGTGGTCGACATGTCCCTTGTGCTCGGGCCGACGCAGCCGCCGACCCTTGCCGTGCTCGTGTGGCGCGATCTCAACGATGCCGATGCCGCGATCAACGCCCGCGGCTCTGCCGGTGCCGCGATGCTGACGCTGTCCATCGCCGCGGTGCTTCTCGCGGCAACTGCGTCATCACGGCTGCGCGCGAAGGCCCGCGCCCGGTGGCGAAGCCGCGGACCGTCGCGGCTCGGCATCCCGTACCGGACCGCGGTGCTCTTGCTGGCCGGCCTCGCGCTCACCTACGGACTTGTCCTCGCAACGCTGGCGGTTCTCTCCGTCGCGGCGCGCTGGACCTATCCCGTGCTCTGGCCCGACACAGTCCGCTGGACGGCCTGGGGGGCGGCGCTGGCCGATACGGATCCGCTGCTGCTCAGCCTGGCCTTGGCGGCCACGACCACGGCTGTGGCACTGGGCTGCTGCGTGCTCTGGTTCGAGACGCAACCGAATCACCGCGACTCGTGGCTGACCGCAACCGCACTCGCCGCCCTCGCGCTGCCGCAGCTGCTGGTGGCCGCGGGCCAGTATCGCGGACTCCTGGCGCTCGACCTCGCCGGCTCGTTCCTCGGGCTCGCTGCCGTGCATCTGACGCCGGTCCTGGCCTACGTCGTCCTGGTGCTTGCCGGTCCCTACCGCGCCCTCGATCCGCGTTACGCA
This sequence comes from Hyphomicrobiales bacterium, assembly GCA_046349195.1. Lineage (GTDB taxonomy): Bacteria > Pseudomonadota > Alphaproteobacteria > Rhizobiales > Aestuariivirgaceae > Aestuariivirga. The sequence continues at coordinate 37,751 of JAXMCU010000013.1, read as the reverse complement.
AGTGCCGCCCGGACACTCGGAACCGCGCCCCTGCGCCGCTGGCTCCGGATCACCGCACCCCTTCTCCGGGCACCGCTGCTCATGGCTGCCGCCGTGGGTTTCACGGTGAGCCTCGTCCAGTTCGTCCCGGCGCAGCTTGCGGCCGCAGGTCGTCACACCACGCTGCCGATGGCGGCCGTGACGCTCGCGTCGGGCGGCAACCGGACCCTGACCGCCGCCTATGCGCTGCTACTGGCGCTTCCGGCACTCGCGGCCTTCGGCGCCGCGCTCCGCTTCGGACGGCCGCGATGGCATTGAGCCTGGAAGACGTGGCGCTGACGCTGCAGGGCCGGCCACTGATCGGGCCGCTGGATCTGACGGTGATGCCGGGCGAGATCGTCACCCTCATGGGGCCGAGCGGCTGCGGCAAGAGCTCGCTGCTGGATTTTCTGTGCGGCAGCCTTGCGCACCCGCTGTCGGGCCGTGGGCGCCTGTGTCTCAATGGCCGCGATCTTGCTACCCTTCCACCCGAGCGGCGCCGGATCGGCCGCCTCTTCCAGGACGACCTGCTGTTCCCGCACATGACCGTGGCGGAGAACCTGCTCTTCGGCATGCCGCGCGGTCTCGCCACCGCCCGGGTCGCCAAGATGCGGGATGCCCTCGCGCAGATCGGCTTGGCGGATCTCGAAGAGCGCGCCCCGCACCAGCTGTCGGGTGGGCAGCGCTCGCGCGTCGCGCTGATGCGATGCCTGCTGGCCGAGCCCGAAGCCGTCCTGCTCGACGAACCCTTCTCGAAACTCGATGAGGACCTGCGCCAGTCTGTGCGCCACCTCGTCTTCGGGCGCGTCCGGGGCGCCGGGCTTCCGGTTCTCCTGGTCACGCATGACCGTGCGGATGCGCCGAACGGCGGGCGCGTGTTCCGCATCCAGCCCGACGGGAGCGTGACCGATGTTTGACCGCCATGCCCTCAGGATCCTGAAACCCGCGATCGATGCCGCCGCCCTGCGTGCGGCTGCGGCGGGCCTGACGGCGGATGCCGCAACCCTGCTGGGCTTCGCCTTTGGCATGGGTGCAGCCCTGCTGGTCATGACCGGCCACACGCTGCTGGCCATCCTGCCGCTGCTTGTCAACCGCGCCCTCGACGGACTCGATGGCGCGCTGGCGCGCCGCACACGAACGACGGAGCGCGGCGCCTTCCTCGACATCGGCCTCGACTTCGTCTTCTACGGCGCCATTCCGCTGGCCTTCGCGCTCCAGGATCCGGCCCGCAACGCGCTGGCCGCCGCGGTGCTTCTGGCGGCCTTCCTCGGCACCGGCACCAGCTTCCTCGCCTTCGCCATCATCGCCGAGAAGCGCGGCATGAAGAGCACGGTCTATCCATCCAAGTCGTTCTACTATCTTGGCGGCCTCACCGAAGGCACCGAGACCATCCTGTGCTTCCTCGCCATGTGCCTGTGGCCGGCGCAGTTCGGCACCATCGCCTACATCTATGCCGCGCTCTGCCTGCTGACCACGTTCACGCGGCTCGCCGCGGGCTGGAAAATCTTCGGAAACCTGCCGGGCGATTAACGACGTTCGTGGCAGCGCCCGCGATTTTCGACCTGCGGCTGCAGAAAACGCTTGAACCGACTCACGATTTGACTCATATGTCGGCTGCCCAAAGTCGCACGTGCCTCAAGGGATTTCCCCAAAGCAACGACGGTGCGGGCTTTTTGGTCTCTGCCGGCTCCTCCAAAGGCCGGGGTTACTGAGAGGCACCACTATCATTGCCCCATGTGCGATCGGGCTTCCCGGTCAATCCAAGGCGAACAGGTCAGTACGCGCAACGCGTCGTCCACGTCTCCATCGCGTGGCTGCGCAGAGCGGCGCTGGCATCGGCAATTGCAACCTGTTGACCGGGAGAAGACACCCATGGCCGCCACCGCCCGCATCCGCGACTTCCTGCGTGACCGACGTCCCGAGGGACCCTGCCTCGTCGTCGACCTCGAAGTCATCGCCCGGAACTACCGTGTCTTCGAACGCAGCATGCCGGACACGCGCATCTTCTACGCGGTCAAGGCCAATCCGGCGCCCGAGATCCTCGCGCTGCTGGCCGGGCTTGGTTCGTGCTTCGACACCGCCTCGGTGCCCGAGATCGAGATGGCGCTCGAGGCCGGCGCCACGCCCGACCGCATTTCCTTCGGCAACACCATCAAGAAGGAGCGCGACATCGCCCGCGCCCATGCCCTGGGCGTTTCGCTCTTTGCCGTCGATTCGGTCGAGGAGGTGGAGAAGATCGGACGGGCCGCGCCTGGCGCCAAGGTCTTCTGCCGCATCCTGACCGATGGCGCTGGTGCCGAATGGCCGCTGTCGCGCAAGTTCGGCTGCGAGCCGTCCATGGCCGTCGACGTGCTGCGCCATGCGCAGGCCTGCGGTCTCAAGCCCTATGGAATCTCCTTTCATGTGGGATCGCAGCAGACCCGGCTCGAGGCCTGGGATTCGGCCCTGGGCGAAGCCAAGGCGATCTTCGATGCCATGCAGGAGCACGGCGTCACGCTGCAGATGGTCAATCTCGGCGGCGGCTTCCCGACGCGCTACCTGCGCAAGGTGCCGGGAACGGCAAACTATGCCAACGCCATTCACGAGGCGCTGACCAAGCATTTCGGCAATGCCATTCCCGAAACCATCATCGAGCCGGGCCGCGGCATGGTGGGCAATGCCGGCGTGATCAAGTCGGAAGTCGTGCTGGTGTCCAAGAAGCACGCCAACGACAACCTGCGCTGGGTCTATCTCGACATCGGCAAGTTCGGCGGCCTGGCCGAGACCATGGACGAGGCCATCCGCTATCCGATCGTCACGGCCAGGGACGGCGATGCCAAGGCGCCCTGCGTGCTGGCCGGCCCCACCTGCGATTCCGCCGACGTGCTCTACGAGAAGACGCCTTACGACCTGCCGGTGACGCTCACCGTCGGCGACGAGGTGCTGATCGAGGCGGCGGGAGCCTATACGACAACCTATGCCTCGGTGGCCTTCAACGGCTTCGCACCCCTCAAGGCCTACGTGATCTGAACCGCAGGCCCTTCCGCCCGTCATCAGCCCCGGCTCCGGCCGGGGCCCTTTCTCTCTTCTGGTCCGGCTGCGTGCCATGGGACCGAAAGGCGTTGAGTGAGATGTACAGCATTCGTCAGGAAGTGCCGTCCGACCAGACCTCGCGCGAGCTGCTGCTCGACCGCGCCTTCGGTCGCAAGCGTCACCGCAAGACATCGTCCCGGCTGCGCCGGGGGCGGATGCCCGCCGATGGCCTGGCCTTCGTGGCGGTCGACGGCAAGGGCCGCCTCGTCGCGACGATGAGGCTGTGGCACGTCGCGGCGGGATCGGCGGGTGCTGCCCTGCTGCTTGGTCCCCTGGCGGTGGAGGCCCGCCATCAGAAGCGCGGCATCGGCAGCATGCTGATGCATCATGCGATCGCGGCCGCGCGCGCGGCCGGACACCGTGCCATCATCCTGGTGGGCGACGAGCCCTACTATCGCCGCTTCGGCTTTGTCCGGTCGGCGGTGGCGGACCTGCATCTGCCGGGCCCCGTGGATCGCGACCGCTTCCTCGGTCTCGAACTCGTGCCCGGCGCGCTGGACGGAGCCGAGGGACTTGTCATCGCCAGCGGCGAGCGTCTCGCCGAGGCGCAGGCCGTGGCCGCCTAGGTCTTCTTCCAGCCTCTGACGCGCGGCAGTGCGCCGGCAAAGCGCGAGCGGGCGGCCGGTCCGTAGTCGGCCGTCACCGCGATGGTCTTGCGTGGCGGCGGCAACGGCGGCAGCCCGCCGAAGGACCTTGTCAGCCCCAGCATGGCCATGCGCGCGCTGCCCAGTCCGGTCAGATCGGTGGTGGATGGCACCACGACGCTGCGCTCCAGCACATTGGCGAGCACCGCGAGGAAGTAGTCGTTCCGGGACATGCCGCCGTCGACCGAGATGGTGGCGCCGAGGGGCACCAGCTCGGCCATTGCTCCAACCACCTCCGCCGCGCGGAGCGCGATGCCCTCGAGCATGCTCTGCATCAGGTCCTGGCGCGTGGTATCGAGTCCGAGACCGATCCAGGCGCCCGCGGCGCTGCGGTCCCAGTGCGGGCATCCGAGGCCGGACAGCGCGGGCACGAAGGCCAGGTCGCGCAGGATGGCGGGCACTGCCGCGAACTGGCCGATCTCGGCAAAGTCCGAGAACAGACCCAGGCCCTTCGCCCAGTTGAGGGCGGAGGCCGCGTTGTAGACACCGCCCTCGATCGCGAAGATGGCCGGCTCTGTGCCTGCCTTCCAGGCCAGCGTCGGCAGGATTCCGAATCGGCTGCCATCGAGCCGCGACGCGCCCGCGACCGCGAGGGCGAAGGCACCGGTGCCGAAGGTGATCTTGGCATCGCCCGTCCTGGCGCAGCCATGGCCGAAGAGCGCGGCCTGCTGGTCGACCAGGCTCGCCGTCACCGGCGTGCCCCGGACCTCGCCGAAGGCGCCGACGGTCGGCCGGATCTCGGGCAGGCATTCGACCGGCACGCCGAAGAGCCGGCAGAGTTCGGGATCCCACTGCAGCGTGTCGAGCGCCATCAGGCTCGTGCGCGAGGCGGTGGTGACGTCCGTGGCGAAGCAGCCGGTCAGCCGGTCGAGGAAGAAGGCATCGCTGGTCCCGAGCCGGAGGCGCTTCTGCTTCAGGAGGTCGCGGGCCTCGGGCGCATGATCGAGCAGCCATCGCAGCTTGCTGGCGGAGAAGTAGGGATCTAGGGGCAGGCCCGCGATGCTCAGCGTCAGCTCCTCCGCACCCTCGGCCTTGAGGCGCTCGGTCACATCCTTGGTGCGGTCATCCTGCCAGACGATGGCATTGGCGAGCGGCCGGCCGGTCACCGCATCCCAGGCGACGACGGTCTCGCCCTGGTTGTCGATGCCGATGCAGCTGGCACCTGCGCCGGCCTCGACGCAGGCCCGGACATGCGTGAGCAGCTCTTCCGGGTTGTGCTCCACCCAGCCGGGGCGCGGGTAGATCTGGGCATGGGTGAAGCTGAGCGACTCCGTCACCTGGCCGTCGCCATCGAGGATGAGCGACTTGGTGCCGGTGGTACCCTGGTCGATTCCGACGGCCTTCATCCCAGAGCCTCCGCGATGCGTTCAGCCGCCGAACGGCCGTCGCGCCAGCAGCGGCCCGAGGTCTTCAGCGGCGCATTGACGTTTCCGGCGGTGAAGACCTGCGGCCCCTCGGCGAAGACTGCACGCTCCGGCACGAAGCGGCCGGTGACGATCACGCCGTCGCAGGCCAGACGCTTCCGCTGGCCCTCCCGCTCGATTTCCACCCCTTCGACCGACCGACTGCCCAGGATCCCGACCACATGGCTGCGCAGCCAGACGGGAACGCCGAAAACACTGCGCGCGACGGGGCCGGCTGGCCATGGCGCAGTGGTGCGCGCGTCTTCCTCGATGATGGCGGCGGGCCTGATGCCGAGATGGCGGCAGGTGAGCAGCGCCGAGAAGGACACGAGTTCGCTGCCGAGGATCACGGGGCGCGCGAACGGCGCGTGATTGTGCAGATAGACGTGCTGCTGCAGCGCGCCCGTCGTCATCACACTCGCGGGCCTGCTCCCGCCGATGAATCGTGCCGCCCGCGGCGTCTCGCGCGTGCCGGTGGCGATCAGGATGCGCTGGGCCGCGATTTCACCCGGGCCATTGCGGTCGCGGATCGCAAGTACGCCATTGCTGCCGATGGCCAGTACCGACGTTCCGGTCCGCACATCCAGGTCCGCAACGCTCTGCCGCAGCCGTTCGGCAAAGACCGGACCGGTCCAAAGGCGGTGGTGGCTCTCCCATCCGAACCCGAGATGGCCGCAGTGACGCGGGATGCCACCCGCCTGCGGCTCGCGTTCGAGCACGGTGACGCGCGCAATGCCGAGGTCGACGAGACGTCGGGCCGCGGCCAGCCCTGCAGGACCGCCGCCAACGATGACCACGTCACGCTGTTCCATGGTCCGCCTCGCGCATCAAAGCGGCAACCTGCGCCGAGCAGTAGAATCCCTGGCATCGCCCCATGGTCGCCCGCGTGCGGCGCTTGAGGCCGCCACTGTCCCCGGCGGGCAGCGGCCCCGAAAGGGCAGTCACGATTTCCTGCCGCGTCACCAGCTCGCAGTGGCAGACGATCTCGCCACCGGCCATGTAGGGCCGCGGCAGATGCTCGGCGAGATTGCCGACGGGCGTCCAGATGGGGTCCGGCGGCGCCGGCAGGGCGCCGAAGTTCAAGGCATAGAGCCGTTCAACATGTTGGGCGATGCCGAGCGCCGCGGTGAGGCCCGTGGACCTGATGCCGGCAACAGTGATCCAGTTCCTGTCGGAGAGCGCTTCGATCACATAGTCCTTGCGCGCGGTCGCCGGACGCAGCCCGGCATAGATGGCGTTGACGCCGATGGCGTCGAGATCGGGAACCATGGCGATGGCGCGCTGCTGCAGCGCCTGAAGCGTGGCCGTGTCGCAGGCCGCCACCTCGCGCTCCTCGACATCCTCGGCGGTGGGACCGATGGCGAGATTGCCGAAGATGGTCCGGAACAGCACGACGCCCTTGGTCCGCTCGCTGGGGACCGGCAGGAGGATCGCGCGCAACAGGTTTGACGCGGGCTTGTCGAAGACCACGAACTGTCCGCGCCGGGGCGTGATGGCGAAGGGTGCCGGCCTTGCGATGGCCTCGACGATGTCACCGAAGTTGCCGGCGGCATTGATCGCGATGCGCGCGGTGACCGCGCCAGCGGCGGTGTCGAGACGCCAGATGCCGCCGGACAGGTCGCCGCCGCGCACTTCGGCCTTGCGCCTGATCTCAGCGCCATGGGCGAGGGCCTGGTGGGCATAGGCCAGTGGCGTCGACCATGGATCGACCACATGCTCGCGTGGCACCAGCACCGCGCCCAGGGCCTCGGGCGAGAGCCGGGGCTCGCGGCGCCGGAGTTCGTCACGCCCGATCACGGCCACGTCGCCAACGCCATTGGCATGGGCCCTGGCGGCAATGTCCGGAAGTCGCGTCAGTTGCTCGTCGTTCCAGGCCGCCACCAGCGCCCCGGTCTCGAGCAGCGGCAGATTGAGATGTTCACGGATCGCCAGAAACTCGTCATGGCCCGCCTGCATGCAGGCAAGCTCGAGACTGCCCGTCGGCGCATCGAAGCCGGTGTGAAGAAGGGCGCTGTTGCCCTTCGAGGCGCCGGAGAGAATGTCGGCCCCGCGTTCCAGCAGCACGCAGCGCAGGCCCGCCATGGCGAAGCGCCGCAGGATGGCCAGTCCGACCACGCCGCCGCCGATCACCGCTATGTCAAAGGCACCGCGCATCGCAAGGGTCCAAAACGAATGGGGCGGCCATGCGACCGCCCCACGCGAGGATTGTCAATCCGCTTATTCGGCCGCTGTCTCCAGCGCACGCTCGCGGGCGGCGATTTCTGACTGGCGGGCCTTCACGGCGGCTTCGGTCAGCGGCGGCCCTTGGAACCGGCGGCGTTCGAAGGCGAACCACACCACCACGAGCACGACGATCAGCCCGATGAGGAACTGGCCCACGAGCTGGTAGGGCGGCTGGAAGCCGACGAAGGCGAGAATGCCGCCACCGATGATGGCAAGGATCGCCACCGGCTTTGACCAGAGGCCAAGATCGAAGGGGCCCTTCTTGTTCCAGCTCTTGCCTTCGGCGAGAACACCGGCACCGATGGGCATGATATAGGATACGTAGAGGAACACCGCGCAGCCCGACGACAGGATGATGTAGGCATTGGCGTCATTGCCGGCGACCATGCCGAGAACGAAGACCAGGACCGAGCCGACGAGGATGGCCGGACCGGGCGTGCGGTGTGTCGGGTTGATCTGCCTGAGCCATCCGGAGATGCCGGGCACTCCTCCGTCACGCGCGAAGGCGAAGATCATGCGGCTGAGCGACGTCATGCCGGCCAGCGCGCAGAGAAAGTTCGACACGACGATGCCCACCGCGATCACATCCTTGATGATCTTGGGCATCGTCGAGGCTTCCAGCACGTAGTAGAAGACCGACCATCCCTTGGCGGCGCCCTCGTCGACGCTCGGCATCGCCAGCAGGATGACGGCGACCAGGACCCAGCCGAAGATTGCCGACCAGAAGACGGCATGCAGCATGCCTTTCGGCACGGACCGCTGGGCGTCCTGCGTTTCCTCGGAGGTATGGGCGGAGGCGTCGAAGCCGGTGATCGTGTAGCAGACGTGCAGAAGTCCCAGCACGAAGGCGAAGAAGAGGCTCTGCGTCGCCGGCCAGGTGTTGGCGCCCGCTTCGCCCGTGTAGTTCTTGAAGGTCACCATACGGGAGAAGTCGAGCGGAACCGGGGAACCGAACAGCAATCCCAGGATGATGATCAGGGTGATCGCAAAGATCAGGTAGCCCGAGAAATCCGTAAGGATGGTGGTGGCCCTGATTCCGATGTAGTTCATCACGCCCTGAACGGCGGTGATGATCGCCACCGCGATCAGGAGATGGGTTCCGGTAAAGGACGCGGGGTCCATGCCGAAGATGCCGACAAGCACCAGGTCTCGCAGCAGCAGGTAGACGCCGTAGTTGACCGAGGCGACGACGAAGAGCAGGCCGGCCAGGTTGAGCCAGGCCGTGGCCCAGCCCCAGCCGCGCCCGCCCAGGATCGAGGACCAGTGATAGAGGCCGCCGGCCGTCGGATAGGCCGAGGCGATCTGGCCCATAGCGGCGGCGACCAGAAGCGCGAAGACCGAACCGACGATCCAGCCCACGATCACGCCGCCGCCACCGGCCGCGCCGAGCGAGACTGTATAGGCGCCGATGCCGCCGGCCAGAATGCAGATGATCGAAAAGGAAATCGCGAAATTGGAGAACCCGCTCATGCGGCGGGCCAGCTCCTGGGCATAGCCCATGTTGTGGAGGACCTTTTCGTCCTCCGTCAGATGGTGTTTCTCGGCCATGATGGCTCCTCCCTGCGTCCAGGGGAACCTGGACGACCCACGTTTTCGATGTGACTGAAGCGCAGTTGACACATCAACCGCTTTCCCCGTTCCCCGCGCGCATAGTGATCCTGCCCACAGATTCCGTCAACCGACCCCATGTGGATAGAAGTATCTGAGGGTTAGACGTTGCATCGATTGAGCTTTGCTCAATTGTGGACCGATGCTAGGGTCCCCGCCTGCATGGTCCGTCGCCACTACAGCCTGCCGTCGCTCAATGCCCTTGCGGCCTTCGAGGCGGCGGCGCGTCACCTGAGCCTTACCCGCGCGGCCACCGAGCTGAATGTCACGCCGGGCGCCGTGTCGAAGCAGGTCAAGGCGCTGGAGGGCGAGATCGGGCGGCCGCTGTTCCTGCGCCTGCACCGCGCCCTCGAACTGACGCCGGAGGGCGAGACCGTCGCACGGGCCCTGCAGGAAGCCTTTGAGCGCGTGTCGGCGACGCTGCAGCAGGTGAGCCAGAATCCGGCCATGCGCAGCGTCTCCGTCGGATCGACCATGGCCTTCGCGCAGTTCTGGCTGATGCCCCGCCTGCACGACTTCTGGAATGCCCATCAGGACATCGTCATCGACCACATGATCTCCGACCGGAACGCCGACCTGTTTCGCAACGACGTGGATCTGCGCATCCGCTATGGCGACGGACTGTGGCCCGAGGAGACCGCGGTCAGGCTCTTCGGCGACCGCATCGCGGCAGTGGCGAGTCCGGCCTTCCTGGCGCGCCACCGGATCAAGTCGCCAAGGGACCTCGTCGGGCTTCCGATGCTGTCGGTCGAGGGCGTCGACTGGACCTGGACGACCTGGTCGGATTTCCTCAGGGCCGGCGGCGCCCCGCACCGCAAGCTCAACATCCGGCGCTTCAACAGCTATGTCATCGCGCTGCAGGCCGCGCAGGACGGGCAGGGCCTGGCGCTTGGATGGATGAATATGATCCGCCCGCTGCTGGCCAAGCGCATCCTGGCACAGGCCACGGCGCAGGACATGGTGGCGCCACAGGCTTTCTACGTCACCTGGAGCAGCAAGCGGCCGCTCTCGCGCGAGGCCGAGGCCCTGCGCGACTGGCTGATCGCGCAATCCGCTTGAGATTGTCTCAAGGCAGCGCGGTGACTTGTTCGGGTTGCGCCCGCGGCGGGCGGCGCGCTTAATCGCCCGCGCAGGAGCAGGTGACCGCGATGATCAATACCAACGAACTGGCGAAGCAGGTCTCGGCCACCGGCCGCAGGGGCGGCGGGCGGGAAGGCAGGCGGGCGCTTCGGGCCGCGCCGATGGCGTCCTTTCCCACGCTCGTCCGCAACATTCCCGTCTACCAGATGGTTCCCGACGAGGCGGTGGAACTGATCCACGAGGAGTCGCTGAAGATCCTCGAGGAGGTCGGCTGCGAGTTCCGCGACAGCGAGGCCATCGCCATGTGGACCGCGGCCGGCGCCGATGTCCGCGGCACGCGGGTGCGCCTCGACCGCGCCCTGCTCATGGACCTGGTATCCAAGGTCCCTCCCGAGTTCATCCTCAACGCCCGCAATCCGGAGCGCTCGGTGCGGGTCGGCGGGCGCAACACCGTCTTCGTGCCGATGTATGGCGCGCCCTATGTCCGCGACCTCGACAACAACCGCCGCTACGGTTCGCTCGAGGATCTGAACAACTTCCACAAGCTGGCCTACATGTCGCCGGCCCTGCACTCGTCCAGTTCCATCATCTGCGAGCCGATGGAGATTCCGGTGCCGAAGCGCCACCTGCATATCGTGCATTCGGCGCTCACCCATTCCGACAAGCCCTTCATGGGAATCGTCACCGCCAGGGAGCGCGCCGAAGACGTGATGAAGATGGCGGGCATCGTCTTCGGCGACGACTACGTGAAGGACAACACGGTTCTGGTCGCGATCACCAACTGCAATTCGCCGCTGGTCTGGGACGCCACCATGCTCGACGCCATGAAGGTCTACGCCCGCCACAATCAGCCGCTCATCCTGGCGCCCTTCGCGCTGTGCGGCGCCTCGACCTCGGCCTCGGCGGTGGGCGCGGTGGCCCAGGTCAATGCCGAGGCCCTCGCCGGCGTGGCCTTCACCCAGCTGGTGCGGCCAGGCAGTCCGCAGATCTACGGCCAGTTCATGGTGACGGTGGACATGAAATCGGGCGCGCCCATGGGCGGCACGCCCGAGGCTGCGCAGATGATGTACCTGATGGGGGCGCTCGCCCGGAAATACCGCCTGCCGTGGCGCACCTCGGGTTTCCACGTCGGCTCCAAGCTCAACGACGCCCAGGCCGGCTACGAGTCCAACATGCTGATGCATGCCGCCATCCTCTCGGGTGCCAACTACATCTGGCACGTGGCGGGCTGGCTCGAGGCGGGCCTGTGCTGCGGCTATTCCAAGTTCGTTACCGACGCCGAGCAGCTGGTCGGCTGGTACAAGTATGCGGGCGGCCTCTCCTTCGACGACTTCACGGACGCCATGGCCGCCATCCGCGAGGTGGGCCCCGCCGGCCATTTCCTCGGCACCCAGCATACGCTGGAGCATTTCGAGAAGGCCTTCTTCATCCCGACCATCATGGACTTCAATTCCTTCGAGCAATGGTCGGCGGAGGGCGCGAAGGACCACGACACGCGCGGGCGCGACAAGGCCCGCGCCATGCTGGCGGCATATGAGCCGCCGGCTCTGGACCAGGGCATCGCCGAGGGTCTGAGGGATTTCATCGCGCGGCGCGAGGCGGAACTGCCGAATGGCGTCAGCTGATGCGCCCGTGCTAGCCTTTCCCGATGCTGCGTGATTTCATCACCTCCGCCATAGCGACCCTGCTCGTCGTCGCCGACCCGGTGTTCATGAGCGCGCTGTTTCTCGGCATCACCAATGGCATGGGCAAGGAGCAGCGCCGCGAAGTTGCCTTGCGCGCCTCGATCATCGCCTTCTGCATCCTGCTCGCGGCCGGCCTGGGCGGCGCGCAGCTGCTGGGCCTCCTCGGCATCTCGCTCTCCGCCTTCCGCATCGCCGGCGGGCTCCTCCTGCTGTCGGCGGCGGCCGAGATGGTCTTCGACCGCCGCAGCCAGCGGCTGCAGGCCACCGCCGAGCAGGCGATTACGGTGGACCATGTGCGCAACATCGCCGCCTTTCCCCTGGCCATTCCGCTGATGGCCGGGCCTGGTGCGATCACCGCCATGATCCTGCTGGCCGGCCGTGCCGAAGGCCGCGTCGAGTATCTCGCGGCGCTCTATGCGGTCGCGGCACTGGTGATGGCAGCGTGCTTTGCGTGCTTCCTGATGGCCGAGCAGATTTCGCGCCTCATGGGGATCACGGGGCGTGCCGTGCTGACCCGGCTGCTCGGGATCATTCTCGCGGCCCTGGCCGTGCAGTTCGTCATCGACGGCGTGGTGGCGCTCAGTCGGTCGCCATAAGCTCGGCCCTGACCTGACGTTCGATCCGCTGGATCTCCATCATGATCATGTCGGTCGGAAAGTCGACGCCATGCTCCTCGAAGTCGTCGGCGATCTTCTGCGCCACGTCATGCGGGCCGGGCAGGCGATAGTCGGCGTCCATCACGTCGCGCGCATAGCGGGCCAGACGGTCGCCCCGCAGCCCAAGTCGCATGCCGGCCCACAGGCCGAGTCTCAGGTTGCGCCGTCCGACCACTTGTCCTTCGGTGTGCATTTCGATGTCCTCGATCGACATTGGTCTCTCCTCAGTGAGCCGTGACGCCGCGGGTCAGGCGCGGCATCAGGCGCGTCGCAACGAAGCCAAGGGTCAGCAGGGTTGCCGAGACCACGGCCCAGATGGCGATCACCAGCCATTCGCCCACGCCGGTGCCGAACAGGGCGAGCCAGGAGGCCCACTCGACCAGTTCGGGCGTTGCGGGAATGAGATCTGCGTGGGTGGCGGCAAGGCTGCCGCCCAGGCCGATGGCGGCGTGGAGCAGCCAGGCTGCGCCCGACCACAGGGCAATGACGGCCGCGGTGGCGATCCAGACGAGATTGCGCATCATGTGTTGTCCTTCATGTGTTGGCGAAGCAGGTTGAGGTTGCGTTGATTGGCCTTGAAGACCATGTCGAAGGCGAAGCCGATCACGGGGATCGCACCCAGCACCATGTCGGCGGCGACATTGCCGCCCATGCGCGCCAGAAGCGGCGCGGGCGCGCCATGCCGCACCGCCTCGGCGAGGAGGTAGAGCGAGATGCCGGTGCCCGCGAGGCTGCCGGCACCCGGGATGAGACTCAGCAGGCCGTCGGCACCGAAGGACCGGGACGTGCCGGGGATGCGCACTGCACTGTCGGTGAACCAGGCCAGCCAGTCGAGCCGGGCCAGCGTGCCGTCGCGCGTCAGGTCGATGGGGATGGTGCCGGGATATGGATGTGCCATGCGTGTCTCCCAGATTGCGGCAGGTCACTGCCTTCAAGGTGGAAGAGTCCGACATCGCAGTTTTGGGCTGCCAGAGGGGCCCGGACCCGTTGCGACAGGAGATGGGGGTGCCGAGATACCGTTCAATGCGGCGGAAGATGAAATCTCTGTAAGAAAAAAGAGGGGTGAGCGGCAGCAACCAGAAACCGCTCACCCCTGAGCTTGTCCCGCCGTGAGGCAGACAGACAAGACGCCACGAGGACTCTGGACTTGAGAATGGGAGGACCCAAGACAGACGTGTGCGTTGCAACAAGAAATGCAAGGTCGGTGCCAGTTTGGAGAATCAATTGTAATATTTTTCAAACAATTGAAAAATATATAGAAAGAGAAATTCTCAAGAAGTGGGCGTTGGATTTCCGGTCTGCGTGTTGCAAGCCCATTGTGCAGTGCGATGCACAAGAAAGCAGCAAGAGGCGAGGTCTGACCGCAAATCCGACAGTGACGCGATCACGCCGTGTCACATGAAATCGCGCGAAGGTGGCTGGCACCGAAGGCCGCAATGGGGGAATGGGTGGGGATGGCCGGGGCGGGAGACATGGAACGGATCAATTGCGACCTCTGCATCATCGGCGGCGGTTCCGCTGGACTGTCCGTGGCTGCAGGGGCCGCGCAGATGGGCGCGCGGGTTGTGCTGGTGGAGGCTGGCACCATGGGCGGGGATTGCCTCAACACCGGCTGTGTGCCGTCCAAGGCCCTGATTGCGGCGGCCCAGGCTGCGGCCGGCGCCCGCGGCGATCAGAAGCTGGGCGCGGCCTCCGACAGGCCGAGGATCGACTTTGCCGCCGTGCGTGCGCATGTCCATGGCGCCATCGCCACCCTTGCGCCGCACGACAGCGTCGAGCGCTTCGAGAAACTGGGCGTGAGGGTGATCGCGGCCCGGGCCGCCTTCCTGTCGCGCGACGCGGTTGAAGCCGGCTCCTGCCGCATCGTGGCGCGGCGTTTCGTCGTGGCCACGGGTTCGCGCGCGGCACTTCCTCCCATCGCGGGTCTGGCCGAGGCCCGGCCGCTCACCAACGAATCCATCTTCGACCTCGCCGACCTGCCCGAACACCTCATCATTGTCGGCGGAGGTCCCATCGGGCTGGAGATGGCCCAGGCCTTCCGCCGCCTCGGATCGCGCGTCACGGTCCTGGAACGCGTCACCATCCTGCCGCGCGACGAGCCGGAAGCGGCCGCCGTCGTCCGCCAGATCCTGCGGCGCGAAGGGATCGATCTCCGAGAGGGCGTCGAGATCGTCTCCGTTCGCCGCGATGGGGCCGAGGTCGGCGTCGCGATCCGCGATCAGGGCAGCATCACCGGCAGCCATCTCCTGGTGGCAGCTGGGCGCCGGCCCAGCCTCGACGGTCTCGGACTCGACAAGGCGGGCATTGCCCATGACGCCAGGGGCATCACCGTCGATGCGCGGCTGCGCACCAGCAACCGCAGGGTCTTTGCCATCGGCGATATCGCCGGCGGCCCGCAGTTCACCCATGTTGCGGGCTATCATGCCGGCATCGTCATCCGCAATGCGCTGCTCTCACTGCCGGCACGGGTGGACTATGCAGCACTTCCCTGGGTCACCTTTCTCGATCCCGAGATCGCACATGTCGGGCTGACCGAAGCGGAAGCGCGCGCAAAGGCCGGTGCCGTGACCGTGCTGCAGGAGCCGCTTGCCCGAAACGACCGGGCCGTGACCGAGTCTCGCACCGAGGGTTTCATCAAGGTGATCGCCGGACGGCGCGGCCGCATCCTCGGCGCCACCATCGTAGCGCCGCATGCCGGCGAGATGATCGCGCTCTGGGGACTTGCCATCGGCAAGGGCCTCAAGCTGTCCGACATGGCCGGCCTTCTGGTGCCCTATCCGACGCTCTCCGAAATCTCGAAGCGCGCGGCCGGCCAATACTATGCGCCGACGCTTTTCGGGCCGAGAGTCAGGGCCTTCGTCCGCGCCATCCAGCGCATCCTGCCTTGATCAGGCGAAGGTCGCGGCATAGGTCTTGCGAAGTTCCGCCTTCTGCACCTTGCCCATGGCATTGCGCGGCAGCGCCTCCACCACGAAGACGCGTTTCGGCACCTTGAATCTGGCGAGGCTCTTCGCGGCTGCCGCGATGATGTCGGCTTCGGGCGGCAGCGGGGATCTGGCGGTGACGACGGCGATCACGCCCTCGCCGAAATCGGGATGCGGGACGCCGACCACGGCCGACTCGCCGATACCCGGCATGGCATCGAGCACATCTTCCACTTCCTTCGGATAGACGTTGAAGCCGCCCGAGATGATGAGGTCCTTGGCGCGCCCCACGATGGTCACGCGGCCCTCGCCGTCGATGATGCCGACGTCGCCGGTGATGAAGTAGCCGTCGGCGGTGAAGTCCTCCCGCGTCTTCTCCGGCATCCGCCAGTAGCCGGAAAACACGTTGGGCCCCTTCACCTCGATCACGCCGGGCTGGCTGCCGCGAATCCGCACGGAAACGTCTGGCAGTGCGAAGCCCACCGTGCCCGCCACGCGTGCACCGTCATAGGGATTGGAGGTGATCATGCCGGTCTCGGTCATGCCGTAGCGCTCGAGAATGGCATGGCCGGTCCGCGCCTGGAACTGCGCATGGGTGTCGGCCAGCAGCGGTGCCGATCCCGAGATGAAGAGCCGCATCTGTGCGGCCGCGGCGCGGTCGAAGGCGGGCATCGACAGGAGCCGGGTGTAGAAGGTGGGCACGCCCATCATCAGCGTGGCGCCGGGCATGGCGGCCAGCAGGGCGCCGGCATCGAACCTGTCGAACCAGACGATCTCGGCACCGGCGAGGAAGCTCGTGTTGAGGGCCACGTAGAGGCCATGCACGTGAAAGATGGGCAGCGCATGCAGCAGGATATCCCGTCCGGTGATCCGCCACAGGTCCATCAGCGTGCGGGCATTGGACTCGAGGTTGCCGTGCGAAATCATCGCCCCCTTGGAACGGCCGGTCGTGCCGGAGGTATAGAGGAGTCCGGCGAGATCGGTGCCGCTCCGCTGGGCGGTCTCGTGCTGATCGTCCATCTGTGCCGCAAGCTGCGCAAGCGACCCCTCGCCGCGGCAGTCGAGATTGACCACCGCGAAAAGCTTGTGCCGGTCGGCGAGCGCGCGCATCTCCGCCTGGCGCGCCGGATCGCAGACGATGAGCTTTGGCTGTGCGTCGCCGACGAAGTAGTCGACCTCGGCATCGGTGTAGGCGGTATTGAGCGGCTGATAGACCGCCCCCGCCTTCATGACAGCCAGATACAGCAGCACGTTGGCCACCGACTTCTCGACCTGGACCGTGACCCGGTCTCCGGGTTCGACGCCAAGAACGGCCAGCGCATTGGCATAGCGGCTCACGGCGCTTGCCAGTTCGGCATAGGTCAGCGGCGGCGATCCGTCGGCGGGCCGGATCGCAACCTTGGCGCCAAAGTTGGCGAAGCCACGATCCAGGGAGCGGTAGAGATTGCCCTCAGTCACCGCGTGCTGTCCTCCCGCCGTCGAGCGTCATCAGATTGTCACCATGCCCGTGCCATGAAGCGCTGGCGGGTGGAGCGATGCGCTTGCCCAGCCCCAACTGACTGCCATGCCGGTGTGCCGCTGGCCTCCCAGCCCCCATCCCGCCGCGGCGCCCGGCATGGCATTTTTCAGCCAAGGAAGGCCTTCATGCGGGCCAGCGCTTCGCGCAGCTCGGCCTCGCTCGCCGCATAGGAAATGCGCACATAGCCTGCCCCGTTGGCGCCGAAGCTCTCGCCCAGCAGCAGGGCGACATGCGCCTTTTCCAGGAGTTCGCGCGACAGGTCGCGCGAGGTCCAGCCAGTGCCGGTGATGTTTGGGAAGGCATAGAAGGCACCGCCGGGCACGCGGCAGCGCACGCCCCTGATGTCGTTGAGCCCGGCGACGACCAGGTCGCGCCGTTTCTGGAAGCTCTTGCGGAAGCCCTCGATCTCGTCCATCGGCCCGGTAATGGCGGCAAGACCCGCCATCTGCGTTGCCACGCTGGTGCAGGAGTGATCGACGGTGATCAGCTTCTTCACGTAGTCAACGAGATGCCGGGGCCAGATGCCGAAGCCCAGCCGCCAGCCGGTCATGGCGAAGGTCTTGGACCAGCCGTCGAGGATGATGGTGCGGTCGCGCAGTTCCGGAAAGGCGAGGAAGCTGGTGAAGTCGACGCCGTCATAGACCTGATGGCTGTAGATCTCGTCCGACAGCACGGCCACCTGCGGATGCTTGAGCAGGCCCTGCGCCAGTTTGGTGATCTCGGTGCGCGAGACCACGCCGCCCGTCGGATTGGCGGGCGAATTGATGATGATGAGTCGCGTTGCCGGGGTGATCAGCGACAGGACCTCCTCAGCGTCGAAGCCGAAGTCCTTCTCCTCGCGGATTGGATAGGCCACGGGCGTGGCGCCGCTCGACCGGGCGGCATCGCGATAGGGCGGGAAGCCCGGGTCCGGATAGAGGATCTCGGCGCCCGGCCCGCCGAAGACGTGGCAGGCGAAGTAGAACGTCACCTTTCCGCCCGGCACGATCACCACTTCGTCGCCGGTGACCGGCACCTTGAAGCGGTTGCCCACATACTGCGCCACCGCGTCGCGCAGGATGGGCAGGCCCTGGGGCGAGCTATAGCCGTGCGGTCCGTCGCGCACCGCCTTCTCGGCGGCCTCGAGAATGTGCCGAGGCGGCTTGAAGTCGGGCTGGCCGATGCCGAGATTGATCACCGGCAGGCCCTTGGCCTTCAGCGCATTGGCGCGGTCCAGGACGGTAAAGGCGGTTTCTTCCTCGATGGCCGCAACGGCCGGATTGATCTTGAGCATCAGGTCACATCATCTATGGCGGGGTCGAGCAGGTGGCTGACATTGCGTCCGCCGTGCCCTGTTTCTACGGCTTGCCGGAAGATCTCCGCAACGGTTTCCGTCAGGCGCGTCGCGCAACCCAGCTTCCCGGCCATCTCTTCATAGTAGCCGATGTCCTTGGCAGCATTGGCGAGGGCAAAGCGGTAGCCGTCGAAATCGCCCTCCAGCGCCGGTCCCACCATCTTGCGCAGCACGCCGGAATTGCCGGAGCCGTTGAGCATCACCTCATAAAGGTCCTTCCAGTCGATCTGCGCCTTGTGGGCCGCCCCGAAGGCCTCGGCCACGAGGGCCACCATGCCGGTCACCAGGTAGTTTGAAATAAGCTTGGCCGTATGACCCGATCCAGGGGGGCCGAAATGCCGGACAGTGGTCGCGAAGCAGTCGAGCAGGGGCTTGATCAGCGTGAAGGTTCGGTCGCTTGCCCCGCACAGCACACCGAGCACGCCCTGTTCCGCCTGTTCCGGGCCTCCGGTGAGCGGAACATCGGCATATCCGACCCCCATGGCGTCGAGGTCACGGGCCAGGCGCCGGGTCTCGTCCGGCGCCGAGGTGCCGGAATCGAGTATGATCTGACCCGGTCGCAGGCTTGGCTTCAGCTTCGCGACGGTTTCGGCCACCACCTTCGAGGTGGTGACGCAAAGCAGGATCACGTCGGCCTTCGCGATCCCGGCCAGGTCCTTCGCCTCCCGCGCCCCGCGCGCCACGAGATCATCCACCGGTGCACGGTTGCGGTGCGCGATCACGATCACCTCATGGCCATGCTTCAACAGATTGGCTGCCATGCCGTGGCCCATCAGTCCCGCGCCGATCACGCCCACCTGCATGCTTGCCTCCCCCGCGCTCCCTGCCTATGGTCCGGCCCGAAAATCAGGGAGTTCCGCATCATGGCGCTGCACAAGAATTTCATCAATGGCGAATGGGTCGAGGGCAAGGGTGTGCGCGAGAACATCAATCCCTCCGATCTTTCCGACGTGATCGGCGAATATGCGCAGGCCGACGCAGCCCAGACCGAGGCCGCCATTGCCGCCGCCCGGGCAGCCCAGCCGGCCTGGGCCGCCGCCACGCCTCAGGCCAGGGCCGACGTGCTCGAGGCCATCGGCGTCGAGCTGCTGGCCCGCAAGGACGAGATCGGCCGTCTGCTGTCGCGCGAGGAGGGCAAGCCCTTGGCCAACGGCATCGCCGAGACCATGCGTGCCGCCCAGATCTTCAAGTTCTTCGCCCAGGAGGCGCTGCGCGTCGAGGGCGTGGCCATTTCCTCGGTGCGGCCCGGCGTCGACGTCATGCTGACGCGCGAGCCGCTTGGCGTCGTGGGCCTCATCTGCCCGTGGAACTTTCCCATTGCCATCCCGGCCTGGAAGATGGCGCCGGCGCTGGCCTTCGGCAATGCCGTGGTGCTGAAGCCCGCCGATCTCGTGCCTGGCACGGCCTGGGCGCTGGTCGAGGTGGCCTCGCGCGCCGGTCTGCCCAAGGGCGTTCTCAATCTCGTCATGGGCCGCGGCTCGGTGGTGGGCCAGACCATGCTCGACTCGAAGGACGTGAACGCCATCTCCTTCACCGGTTCGGTCGAGACCGGCGCCAGGGTCGCCATGGCCTGCGCCAAGCGTGGCGCGAAGTTCCAGCTCGAGATGGGCGGCAAGAACCCGCTGGTGGTGCTGGACGACGCCAATCTCGATGCCGCGGTGGCCGCCGCCGTCGACGGCGCCTTCTACCAGACCGGCCAGCGTTGCACCGCCTCCTCGCGTCTCATCGTGCAGAAGGGCATTCACGATGCCTTCGTCGACAAGATGGTCGCCACCATGAAGACGCTGAAGGTGGATCATGCGCTGAAGGACGGCACCATCATCGGCCCGGTGGTCGACGAAGGCCAGATGGCGCAGGACGAGAAATACATCCAGATCGCGCGCGACGAGGGCGGCGAACTGGTCTGGGGCGGCGAGCGCCTCAACCGCGACACCAAGGGCCACTATCTCAGTCCGGCTCTTTTCGTCGGCACCAAGAACACCATGCGGATCAACCGCGAGGAGGTCTTCGGACCGGTTGCCTCGGTCATCAAGGTGGACTCCTATGACGAAGGCCTCGCCGTCGCCAACGACACGGCCTTCGGCCTGTCGTCGGGCATCTTCACCACGTCGCTGAAACACGCCACCGATTTCCGCAAGAAGTCGCAGGCCGGCATGGCGATGATCAATCTGCCGACGGCGGGCGTCGACTATCACGTGCCCTTCGGAGGCCGCAAGGGATCGAGCTATGGCGCGCGCGAGCAGGGCCGCCATGCGGTGGAATTCTACACGGCGATCAAGACCGCCTACACGCTGGCCTGATCAGGGCCCCAGCCGCTTCAGCGCGGCAACGTAGGTGGCGATGGCCCGCGCCGTCGGCGACAGCATCTGGCGGTAGTAGAGGATCGCGGTGATGACCAGCGTCGCCGCGATGCAGACATAGGGGCCCGAGAACAGGAACAGCGCCGCGATGGCGTAGTAGAAGCCGCGGATGCCGTTGTTGATGCTGCGCACCGCCTCGGTGAGCACGATCGCCGCCTGCTCGCCCATGATGCGGGTTTCGTCGCTGTGGGCGGGCGAGGCCTGCAGGCCGCCCAGCAGTGCGAAGGTATAGGACATCTTGCGGAGCGCATAGGTGAAGGCGAAGAAGCACAGCGCCATGATCAGCGTGAGCAGGGCAAAGCAGAGCGTGAAGGATTCGGCCGTCATGCCGGGATCGAAGAAGCTCAGGTCGCGCGTGACCTGGTAGATGCGGGCAACATTCACCAGCGAGCCGACGAGGCCCGCCAGCACCAGCAGCGTCGCCGATCCGAAGTAGGAAATCGAGTTGGAGATGTGGCCGAGCAGGATGGCGTCGAAGACGCGGTGTTCGCGGTGGATCCCCTGGTGCATCTGCAGCCAGCGCAGGCGCACGTCGTGCAGCTGGCTGTTGAGCGAGCCCCTGCCGATGATCCTGAGGATCGGCGTGTAGAATCCCCAAAGTCCGAAGATCAGCGCGATGGCCGCCAGATGCGGCCACCCCATGTCCAGCGGCAGATAGGGAAGGGGTGCGCTCATGCGGCCTTGTGCATTTCCTTGATCTCCGTCACCTTGATCTCGGGTGCGCGTTCCAGCGTGTAGTTCAGGCTGAAGGCCGATTGCGCCATGAAGACCGGATCGCCGTCGAGGTCGTGGGCGATGGAGAAGCGGTTTGCGGTCACGAACTCCTCCAGCTTCTTCGAATCCTCGCTGGATATCCAGCGCATCACCTCGTAGCGCGCCGGCTCGAAACTCACGGGCACGCCGTATTCGCTGTTGAGACGGTCTGCCAGCACGTCGAGCTGCAGCGCGCCGACGACGCCGACGATGGCCGCCGACCCGTCGACCGGCAGGAAGAGCTGGACCACGCCTTCCTCGGCCAGCTGCTCGAGCGCCTCGCGCAGCTTCTTGGCCTTCATCGGATCGCCCAGCTTGACGCGGCGCAGGATTTCCGGCGCGAAGCTCGGCACGCCGGTGAACACGATGTCCTCGCCTTCGGTCAGCGTGTCGCCGATGCGCAGCAGCCCGTGGTTGGGTATGCCGACCACGTCGCCGGCATAGGCCTCGTCGGCGATCGACCGGTCCTGGGCGAAGAAGAACTGCGGCGCGGTGAGTGCGATGGTCTTGCCCGTGCGCACCAGCTTGACCTTCATGCCGCGCGTCAGCTTGCCCGAGGCCAGCCGCATGAAGGCAATGCGGTCGCGGTGATTGGGATCCATGTTGGCCTGGATCTTGAACACGATGCCCGTCATCTTCGATTCGGTCGCGTGCACCACGCGGCCCGAGGCTGCCTGGTCGCGCGGCGGCGGCGCATAGGCGATCAGCGCTTCCAGCAGGTCGCGCACGCCGAAATTCTTCAGCGCCGATCCGAAATAGACCGGCGAGAGATGGCCCTCGAGGAAAGCCTGGCGGTCGAAGCTGTGGCACAGGTCGCGCACCAGCTCGATCTCGTCGCGCCATTTGGCCAGGATGTCGCCCTTGATCAGCGTGCCGATGAGGGGATCGTCGGGCCCGGACACGGCCACGCCTTCCGGCGCCTTCTCGAGCTGGCGCACCCGCGGCGTCGACAGGTCGTAGGTTCCGGCGAAGTCCTTGCCCTGGCCGATGGGCCAGACCATGGGGGCAACGGTCAGCGCCAGCCCCTTCTCGATCTCGTCCAGGAGGTCCAGCGGGTCGCGGGCCTCGCGGTCCATCTTGTTGACGAAGGTGATGATCGGGATGTCGCGCAGGCGGCAGATCTCGAAGAGCTTGCGGGTGCGGGCCTCGATGCCCTTGGCCGCGTCGATGACCATGACGGCCGCATCCACGGCGGTGAGCGTGCGATAGGTGTCTTCGGAAAAGTCCTCGTGGCCCGGCGTGTCGAGGAGATTGAAGACGCAACCCCCGTACTCGAAGGTCATGACGGAAGTGACCACCGAGATGCCGCGGGCCTTCTCGATGGACATCCAGTCCGACCGGGTCCGGCGGCGGTCGCCCTTGGCGCGCACCTGGCCGGCCAGCTGGATGGCGCCGCCGAAGAGCAGCAGCTTTTCGGTCAGCGTGGTCTTGCCCGCGTCCGGGTGCGAGATGATGGCGAAGGTGCGCCGTCGCGCCACTTCCTGTTCGAGCGGGTTGGTCACGTCAGGTCCGGGCTTGAATGGATCGGCCCGGTACCTAGACTGCTTTGCCCGGCCGGTAAAGCTTTGGCTGTTGCCCAAAGCCGCGTCCCGTGGCACTTGGGGGCCAGAGGCAAACCATGACAAGACAAGCACTCGTCGGGGACATCGGGGGGACCAATTCGCGCTTTGGACTGGTTGAGCCGGGCTCGACCGCCGTGCGCGACATCGAGGCTCTCAAGAACAAGGATTTCGGCTCGCTCGAGGAGGCCATTGGCCACTACCTGTCGCGGCGCGGCATTGCGGAGACCGACGCCGCGGCGATCGCCGTTGCCGGTCCGACCGAAGGCGAGGTGGTGGCACTGACCAACCGCGACTGGCGCTTCACCCGCGAGTCACTGCGCAAGGCCGCCAGGGCCCGGCGTTTCAGGCTGCTCAATGACTTCGAGGCCCTGGCCCTGTCGCTGCCGCATCTGGCGGGCGACGAGGTCGTCCGGATCGGCGGCGAGACGCCGGCCCGGCCGGCCGTCAAGATCGTGCTGGGCCCGGGGACGGGCCTCGGCATGGCCACGCTGGCGCCGCTGCCGCAGGGCGGCTGGATGGCGCTGCCGGGCGAGGTGGGCCACATTACCCTGCCGGTGGTGACGCAGGAGGAATTCGACTGGCGCCAGCGCATGTCGAAACCCGGCGTTCCCTTCGAGTCCGAGGATGCTATCACCGGCGGCGGTCTTCTGCTGATGTACCGGACCATCGCCCACTCCCCGACGCTGACCACGCCCGAGGCCGTGTTGCAGGCCGCCCTGGCCGGCAGCGATGCCGCAGCCGTCAAGACGCTGGATCAGTTCATCACCTGGCTCGCCCGCATCGCCGGCGACGCGGCCATGACCATGCAGGCCCGCGGCGGCGTCTATCTCGCCGGCGGCATCGCGCCATCGATCGTGGACCGTCTCACCTCCGGAAACTTCCGCGCCGTCTTCCAGGAAAAGGGCCGCCTGGCGCATGTGATGCGGCCAATTCCCGTCTATGTCATCGTCGACCGTTTTCCGGCCTTCAAGGGCTGTGCGGCCGCCATTGCCGAGGAGGCATAAGTCATGTGGAAGGATACCGACGTCCTCATCGTCATCGACGTGCAGAACGACTTCTGCCCGGGCGGCAAGCTGGCGGTGCCCGGCGGCGACGAGGTGGTGCCGCTGATCAACCGCCTGGCTCACGGTTTCCGGCACGTGGTGCTGACCCAGGACTGGCACCCCGCCGAGCACAAGTCCTTCGCCACCGCGCATCCGGCCAAGAATCCCTTCGAGATCGCCATGATGCACTACGGACCGCAGACGCTGTGGCCGGATCACTGCATCCAGGACACGCCAGGTGCGGCCTTTCACAAGGGCCTTCACATCCCGCAGGCCGAACTGATCATCAGGAAGGGCTTTCGCGAGGAGATCGACAGCTACTCGGCCTTCTTCGAGAACGACCAGAGGACGCCGACGGGCCTTGGCGGCTATCTGAAGGAGCGCGGCTTCACAAGGGTGGTCTGCGTCGGACTGGCCTTCGACTTCTGCGTGCGTTTCTCGGCCGAGGATGCGCGCAAACTGGGTTTCGACACCGAGGTGATCGAGGCCGCCTGCCGGGCCATCGATCTGGACGGATCAGCAGACGCGACGCGCAAGTCCTTCGCCGAACGCGGCGTCGTGCTGGCATGACGCTGGCCTTTCCGGCGCATCCCGCCGTCACCGTGCCGATTGCCGGCTCGGACCTCGTCTTTCCCGTGCGCCGCATCTACTGCGTGGGCCGCAACTATGCCGAGCACGTGAAGGAGATGGGCAACGATCCGAAGGGCACGCCCATCTTCTTCCACAAGCCGGCAACCGCCCTGGCGCTCGACGGGCGCTTTCCCTATCCGCGCGCCTCGCAGGATGTGCATCACGAAGTTGAGCTCGTGGTGGCGCTGGGCCCCGACGCGCGGATCTTCGGCCACGCGGTCGGCCTCGACATGACGCGGCGCGACCTGCAGGCCCAGGCCAAGGCCGGTGGCCGGCCATGGGAGGCCGCCAAGTCCTTCGACCACTCCGCGCCGATGGGTCCAATCACGCCCGGCAGCAGTCCGATGACGTCGGGGGCCATCACGCTCGACGTCAACGGGAAACGCCGGCAGGCTGCCGATCTCGCCGACATGATCTGGAGCGTCGACGAGATCCTGGCCGCGCTGTCGCATCTCTTCTCGCTCGCCAGCGGCGACCTGATCTTCACCGGAACGCCGGCGGGCGTCGGAGCCGTGCATCGCGGCGACCGGCTGCATGGCGCGATCGAGGGTCTCGCCCCCTTGGACGTCGAAGTGGTCTGACCCTTGTCCGATGAAGCCAGGCCGAAGTGACGCCGCGGCTCAAGGGCATCCTGCTCATGGCCGCCGCGATGGCCTGCTTCGCCTCGCTCGATACCATGGCCAAGCATGTCATGCTGGAGCTTCCGGCCGTCGTTGCCGTGTTCTTCCGTTACGGACTGGCGCTTCTGCTGACGCTTGCGATCATCGGCCGCGCCGGCGGGCCGGTGCTGATGACCACCAGTCATCCCTGGCTTCAGGTGGCGCGAGGACTCTTGCTCGTCACGTCGACATGGCTGAATTTCTTCGCCATCAGCTATCTGCAGCTGGCGCAGACGGCGGCCATCTTCTTCACGGTGCCGCTCTGGGTCTGCGCCCTCTCCGTGCCTTTGCTCAAGGAAGCCGTAGGGATCCGGCGCTGGATGGCGGTGGTCTTCGGCTTTCTCGGCGCCGTCATCGTCATGCGGCCGGGAACGGCCGACTTCCATCCGGCGATGATCCTTTCGATCATGTCGGCCATCTGCGGGGCGCTCTACAACATCACGACCCGAAAGGTCGGCATCCGCGACCGGGCCGAAACATCGCTCTTCTATGTGGGGCTCGTGGGCAGCCTGGGGGCGGCGCTGCCGCTGCCCTGGCACTGGCAGATGCCGGAGGGCATGCAGTGGCTGTTCCTCGTCGGCATGGGCCTGTGCGGCGGCTTCGGCCATTTCATGCTGATCCAGGCGCACCGTCTTGCGCCTGCCGCGGCGCTGTCGCCTTTCGTCTACACGCAGATCGTCTGGATGACCGCGCTGGGCTTCCTTGTCTTCGGTGACGTCCCGGACCTGTGGACGATTGTCGGGGCCGCCATCGTCGTCGCCAGCGGGCTCTTCGTCTTCGCCAGCGAGCGGGTCCTTGGACGCGGCGGCGAAATCGCCGCGCCCCTCGACTGATCAGGCCTTGAGCGCCGCGGCCTGGCGGGCGAGAGCCTCGATTGCCGCCCAGTCCTTGCTGGCAATCATCTTCTTGGGCGCCATCCATGAGCCGCCGATGGTGATCACGTTGGCGAGCTTGAGATAGGCGGGCGCCGTCTCCGGGGTGATGCCGCCCGTCGGGCAGAATCGTACTTGCGGCAGCGGCGAGGCCAAAGAGGCGAGATAGGCCGTGCCGCCCGCGGGTTCCGCCGGGAAGAACTTCTGGATGGTGTAGCCCCATTCAAGCAGGGCCATGCATTCCGAGGCGGTGACGCCGCCGGGAAGCAATGCGATGTCATAGTCTTCGGCCGCGCCGAGCAGCTTTCCGGTCGAGCCCGGGGAAACGGCGAACTTGCAGCCCAGCTTGTGACTGTCACGCAGCTGCTCCGGCGTCAGCACCGTGCCGGAGCCCACGATCGCGCCTTCCACCTCGCCGATGATCGCCTTGATGCAGTCCATGGCCTTCGGCGTGCGGAGCGTGATCTCGAGAACTGGCAAGCCGCCATTCACCAGGGCCCGCGCCAGCGGAACGGCGTCGGCCACTTCCTCGATCACCATGACGGGCACCACCGGCGCCATGCGGAGAGCGGCTTCGAGTCCCTTCTGGTATGCGTGTTCCATGTCAGACCACCGCGAAGATCGATGCGCCCTGGGAGGCGGACCCGGCATTGGCGCGGAATGCGGTAAAGAGTTCGCGGCCCGTGCCGTCGTGGTTGGCCGACAGGTCGATCGTCACAGGTTCGCGCCGGGCAAACTCGGCGGCATCGACGAGGACATCGAGGGTTCCCGCGTCGGCATCGAGGCGGATCATGTCGCCGTCGCGGATGCGGGCGATGGCCCCGCCCTCGGCGGCCTCCGGCGTCAGGTGAATGGCGGCCGGCACCTTGCCGGATGCGCCCGACATGCGTCCGTCGGTGACCAGCGCCACCCGATGGCCCTTGTCCTGCAGCACCGCCAGCGGTGGCGTCAGGCGATGAAGCTCGGGCATGCCATTCGCCTTCGGGCCCTGAAAGCGCACCACTGCCACCACGTCGCGGTTGAGCTCGCCCGACTTGAAGGCGGCCTGCAGCTCCTCCTGAGAGTGGAAGACCCTGGCCGGTGCCTCGATGACATGGCGGTCCGCAGGGATCGACGACGACTTGATGACCGAGAAGCCGAGATTGCCGCTCAGCACATTGAGGCCGCCCGTCGGCTGGAAGGGCCTGGTGCTGGGACGGAGCACCGTCTCGTCGCCTGATTGCGCCGCCGCGTCGGCATAGGCGAGCTCGCCATCCGCGCCAAGCCGCGCCTCCTTGGTGTAGCCGTCGAGCCCCGTTCCCATGATGGTCGCGACATCCTGGTGCAACAGACCCTCGCCCAGCAGTTCGCGGATCAGAAAGCCCATGCCCCCGGCGGCGTTGAAGTGGTTCACGTCGGCCTTGCCGTTCGGATAGACGCGGCACATGAGCGGCACGACGCGGGACAGTTCGGCGAAGTCGTTCCAGGTCACGCCGATGCCGGCCGCCGCCGCCATGGCGATAAGGTGCATGGTGTGATTGGTCGAGCCGCCGGTCGCCAGCAGCCCGACGATGCCGTTGACCACGGCCTTCTCGTCATAGATGCGTCCGATCGGACGATAGTCGTTGCCGAGCGCCGTGATCGAGAGGGCCTGCCTGGCGGAAGCGCGAGTGATGGCGTCGCGCAGCGGCGTGCCCGGATTGACGAAGGTGGACCCCGGAAGATGGAGGCCCATGATCTCCATGAGCATCTGGTTGGAATTGGCCGTGCCGTAGAAGGTGCAGGTGCCGGGCCCGTGATAGGACTTCGCCTCGGCATCGAGCAGCGCGTCGCGCGTCACCTTGCCCTCGGCATAGAGCTGGCGGATCTTGGCCTTCTCGTCATTGGGCATGCCGCTGGTCATCGGTCCTGCCGGGATGAAGACGGCCGGCAGGTGACCGAACGAGAGCGCGCCGATGATGAGGCCCGGCACGATCTTGTCGCACACGCCCAGGTAGACGGCGGCGTCGAACATCTGGTGCGACAGCGCCACCGCCGTCGACAGCGCGATGACATCGCGCGAGAACAGCGACAGCTCCATGCCGGTCTCGCCTTGCGTCACGCCATCGCACATGGCGGGAACGCCGCCCGCCACCTGGGCGGTGCCGCCCGCCTCGCGGGCCGCCTCGCGGATCAGGTGGGGATAGGTTTCGAAGGGCTGATGCGCCGACAGCATGTCGTTGTAGGCGGTGACGATCCCGAGATTGGGACCCGAGCCGCTGCGCAACGCGGCCTTGTCGGCGGGGCCGCAGGCGGCAAAGCCATGCGCGATGTTGGCGCAGCCCAGCGCCTTGCGCTTGGGCTGGCGGGCGATGGCCGCATCGATCTTGTCGAGATATCGCCGCCGCGAGTCCCTGCTGCGCGCGACGATCGCCTCGGTGACGGCGGAAATGGCGGCCTTGACGGGCATGGACGGACCTCCTCGTTCAGGGGCACCAGTATAGGGTCATGGGCGTCGCGCTGCGCAAGACGGCGCGTACCGGCAGGTCGGCGGTCGGGCCATCCTTCAGTGCTTTCTCCAGCACGGCACGCTTCTCTGCCCCTTCGATGTGCAGCTTCAGCCGGCCGGTCGCTTCCAATACGGGCAGCGTGAAGGTGAGGCGTGCCTCGTCCGCGCCCGGTGCCGTCATCGCAACGATGCGCGCCTGGGTGTTGCCGTTCACGGCCTCGGCCAGCATGTCGCCGCCCGGAAAGAACGACGCGGTATGACCGTCGGTTCCCATGCCCAGCACGGTGACATCGAAGGGCGGCAGCGCCGCGGCGGCATCGGTGTCGGCCAGCGGCACGAACTTCGCCGCAGCGGCCCTGTTGACCAGCAGCGTGTCGCGCACCAACTTGGCGTTGGAGCGTTCACTGGTTTCGGGCACCTGGCGTTCGTCCACCAGTGTGACGGTGACACGCTGCCATGGAAGATCGATCTTCGACAGCTTGCTGAAGAAGGCCTTTGGCGTGGTGCCGCCCGACACCGCCAGCGTCGCCTTGCCCTTGGCTTCGATGGCGCGCATCAGTTCTTCGGCAACATCCCTGGCAAGGCTTTCGGCCAGCGTGTCGCGGGCTTCGAAAATGCGTTCGGCTTCGATCATAGGTCTTGGTCCTCATACCAGGTGCGGCCATCGCGCTCGATCAGCGCCACGGCGGCGGAAGGTCCCCAGGTGCCGGCCGTGTAGGCCTTGGGCAGATCGGGTGACGCGGCCCAGGACTCGAGAACGGGATCGATCCAGGTCCAGGCGGCCTCCACCTCGTCACGGCGCATGAACAGCGTCTGGCTGCCACGCACCACGTCCATCAGCAGCCGCTCATAGGCATCGGGATTGCGCACGTCGAAAGCCTCGGCGAAGGTCATGTCCAGCGGCACGTGCGATAGCCGCATGCCGCCAGGTCCCGGGTCCTTGATCATGATCCACAGTTTCACGCCCTCGTCGGGCTGCAGGCGGAGCACCAGGCGGTTCGAGATGATGGGTCCTGCCGCCGACCCGAAGATCGAGTGCGGCACCGGCTTGAAGCTCACCACGATCTCGGACACGCGCGAAGGCAGGCGCTTGCCGGTGCGCAGATAGAAGGGCACGCCGGCCCAGCGCCAGTTCTCGATCTCGGCCTTGATCGCCACGAAGGTCTCGGTCTTGGACGAGGTCGAGCCCAGCTCTTCGAGATAGCCCTTCACCGCACCGCCGTCCGCGGCGCCGGCACGGTACTGCCCCCGCACCGTGACGTTGCCGACCGCGTCGCCGGTGATCGGGCGCAGCGCCTTCAGCACCTTCAGCTTCTCGTCGCGCAGGTCGTTGGCGGCGATCGAGGCCGGCGGCTCCATGGCCACGAGACAGAGCAGCTGCAGGATGTGGTTCTGCACCATGTCGCGCAATGCGCCGGCGGTGTCGTAGTAGCCGGCGCGGCCTTCGACGCCCAGCGTCTCGGCCACGGTGATCTGGACGTGATCGATGTGGGCCGAGTTCCAGATCGGCTCGAACAGTGCATTGGCAAAGCGCAGCGCCATGAGGTTCTGCACCGTCTCTTTGCCGAGATAGTGGTCGATGCGGTAGATCTGCGGCTCCGCGAAGACCCGGCCGATGGCGTCGTTGACGGCCTTGGCCGAGGCGCCCGACTTGCCCAGCGGCTTCTCGATCACGACACGCGCCAGCGGCGTGACCAGGCCGTGGCTGCCGAGACGCTCGCAGATCGGGCCGAAGAGATCCGGTCCCACCGCCAGATAGAAGACGCGGATGCGGTCGGCGCTGTCGCCCAGTGCGGCGGCCAGGTCATCCCAGTCGGCATCGCGCGAGGCATCGACGGCGACGTAGCTGAGCCTGGCCATGAAGCGGTCCATCACGTCGCCGGCCAGCTGGTCGGGCGGCACATGTGCCCGGATGGCGGCTTCGGCGAAGGTGTGGAAGGCCGCGTTGGTCATGGCGCGGCGGGAGGCGCCAATGATCCGTGCGCCCGGCGGAATCTGTCCCTGCTGGTCGCGGTGGAACAGGGCGGGGAGCAGCTTGCGCTGCGCCAGGTCGCCCGTGGCCCCGAACACCACAAGGTCGAAGTTTTCCACGGGAATGATGCGCGGAGTCATTGAAGGCCTTTCCGCTGGATTTGATGTGCGCCGCTCAGATAGACTGTTTCCCCGATTAGTCAAACATTATGGCGATAATTCAACTGCATTGATTTATTGCCAAGCCATGAATTCTGTAGCATAAGTATTGAAAAACAAAGAGAATATGGGAGGCCTTCGTGATCCTATGCTGTGGAGAAGCGCTCATCGACTTCCTGCCCCGGAGCGGGCCGGGGGGCGCCGCCCTGTATCAGCCTTTCAACGGCGGGTCGGTCTACAACACGGCCATCGCGCTGGGCCGTCTCGGCGTGCGGACGGCCCTCTACACCGGGCTCTCGACCGACTTCTTCGGCGACATGCTGCGCGAAGGCCTCAAGGCCAGCAAGGTTGATCTCCGCTACATCAAGAATTGGGAGCGGCCCTCCACCCTGGCCTTCGTGAAGCTGACGGACGGCCACGCCCGCTATTCCTTCTTCGACGACAATTCGGCCGGCCGGATGCTGACCCGCAAGGACCTGCCCAGGCTCGAGAAGTCGGTTGCCGCCCTTCACTTCGGTTCCATCAGCCTCATTCCCGAACCGGGGGGCGCGACCCTGGAGGCGCTGATGAAGCGCGAGGCAAGAACCCGTGTCACTTCGCTCGATCCCAATATCCGGCCGGGCATGATCAAGGATCGTCGCAAGCATCTGGCCCGGCTCAACCGTATGATTGCCATGGCCGACATTCTCAAGATCTCGGACGAGGATGTCGCGTGGATGACGGGCAAGACGGATCTTGCCGCGGCAGCCCGCAAGTGGCTGAAGGCCGGTGCCAGGATCGTGGTCGTTACCAGGGGCGGGAATGGCGTCGAGGCCTTCACCGCGCGCGACCGCATCGCAAGGCCGGCCGTCCCCGTGACCGTGGCCGATACCGTGGGCGCGGGCGATACCTTCACGGCCGGACTGCTTGCGGCACTGCAGGCGGCGCGCCTGCTCGACAAGAAGAAGCTTGCCGCCATTTCCGCGTCCGATCTCGAAACCGCGCTGGCCTTCGCGGCCCGCGCCGCGGCGGTCACGGTCTCGCGGCCCGGCTGCGATCCGCCCTGGGCCCGCGAGCTGGCTTGACATTCGGGCGCCTGCCGCCGAGGTGAGCGGCATGGATTTCCCCGTCGATGCCATCGTCCCCGCGCTCGGTGACGCGCTGTCGCACGGCACGGCTGCCCTCCTCGTGGCCGAGCCCGGCGCCGGCAAGACCACACGCGTGCCGCTCCTGCTGCTCGATCGGCCATGGCTGAGGGGCCGGAAGATCGTGATGCTGGAGCCGCGCCGGCTGGCCGCGCGGGCGGCTGCCCGCCGCATGGCCGAAACGCTGGGCGAAGAGGTGGGCCAGACCGTGGGCTACGCCGTGCGGCTGGACCGCAAGGTCTCGCCTCGCACGCGGATCGAGGTGGTGACCGAAGGCATCCTCACCCGCAGGCTGCAGGCGGACCCCGAGCTGTCCGGCGTCGGCCTCGTCATCTTCGACGAGTTCCACGAGCGCTCGCTGGATGGCGACTTCGGCCTTGCCCTCACCCTCGACATCCAGCGGGGCCTGCGCGACGACCTGCGCATCCTGGTGATGTCGGCCACGCTCGACGCGGCGCGCCTGTCGGCCCACCTCGGAGATGCGCCCGTGGTGGCGGCGCCCGGACGCGTCTTCCCGGTCGAGACGCGCTACCTCGGCAAGGCGCAGCGCAACGTGCTGGCGGCCGATGCCAGCCGCGCCGCACGGCAGGCGCTGTCCGAGACCGGCGAGAGCGTGCTGGTCTTTCTGCCCGGCGAGGGCGAAATCCGCCGCGCGGAATCGATGCTCGCCGAGTCCGGCCTGCCCGAAACGGTGTCGGTCCATCCGCTCTACGGCGCGCTGGGTTTTGCCGCGCAGGACGCCGCGATCCGTCCGGCACCTCCCGGCCAGCGCAAGATCGTCCTGGCGACCACCATTGCCGAGACCAGTCTCACCATCGAGGGCATCGGTGCCGTTGTCGATACGGGCTACAAGCGCGTGCCGCGCTTCGATCCGGCCACCGGCATGACCGCGCTCGACACGGTCCGCGTGTCGCTCGCCGCGGCCGATCAGCGCCGCGGCCGTGCCGGACGCCTGGGACCGGGAGTCTGCTATCGCCTCTGGCCCGAGGCCGAGACGCGCGCGCTCGTGCCCCATGACCAGCCCGAGATCTTCGTGGCCGACCTCGCCCCACTGGCGCTCGAACTGGCGGCCTGGGGCCTGGCCGACCCGTCGGGCCTGCCCTGGCTCGATCCGCCGCCGGCCGCCGCCTTCGCCCAGGCCCGGGATCTGCTGCGCCGTCTCGAGGCCATCGATGCGGACGGCCGCATCACGCCCATGGGAAAGGCCATGGTGCGGCTGCCGCTGCATCCCCGCCTGGCCCACATGGTCGTCCGTGGACGGAGCGAAAGGGCCGCGGAGATTGCTGCCCTGCTGTCGGAACGGGACGGACTTGGCCGTGATGCCGGGACCGACATCGGGCAGCGGCTTGCCCGGGTTCAGGGAAACGCCCGCGACCGCATGCGCCAGTCGGCGCGGCAGATCCGGCAGATTGCGGACATCGCCGGTGACGGAGAGGATCTCGGCGACGGCGTCCTGGTGGCGCTTGCCTTTCCCGACCGCATCGCGCAGCGCCGCGGCGGAGACCGCCGCTACCGGCTGGCTGGCGGCGGTGGCGCAATTCTGCCCGAACACGATGCGCTGGCCACCGAGGACTGGCTCGCGATTGCCACCACCGACGGCGCGGCGGGCGACCAGAAGATCTTCCTGGCCGCGCCGCTGTCGCCCACGGAGATCGAGACCCATTTTGGCCATCTGATCGAGGAGCGCGATGGCGTTGCCTGGGACAGCCGGGCACGGGCCGTCGTCGCATCGCGGTCGCGCCGCCTGGGGGCGCTGGTGCTGGAGGAGAGGCCTCTGGCCGGTGCCGATCCCGCGGCCATCGCCCGGGCCATGCTGCAGGGCATCCGCGAGCTGGGGCTTGCCAGCCTGCCCTGGAGCGAGGGGGCGAAGGCGCTGCGCGCCCGCGTGATGTTCCTCCGTCGTGTGTTTCCCGACGCGAACTGGCCTGATCTCTCGGATGCCCATCTGCTGGCGACATTGGACGACTGGCTGATGCCCTATCTCGCGGGGATTTCACGCGGCGCCCACCTGGACCGCCTCGACATGCACCAGATCATGCAGGACTTGATCCCGGCGGACCTGGCGCGCCGCATGGACAGGCTGGCGCCGCAGCGGATCGAGGTTCCCTCGGGCGCCGATGTACGGATCGACTACGACACCGAGGGCGATCCCGTGCTCCGGGTGCGGCTGCAGGAAATGTTCGGTCTGGCGCGGACGCCGGCCATCGCGGAGGGCCGCAGCCCCTTGCGGATCGAACTGCTGTCGCCGGCCGGCCGGCCTCTTGCCGTCACCCAGTCGCTCGAAACCTTCTGGACCAATGGCTATCCTTCGGTTCGCGCCGACATGCGCGGCCGCTATCCGAAACATGCCTGGCCGGAGGACCCGCTCAACACGCCGCCCGTGAAGCCGCGGCGCCTGCGCTGATCTTGACAGAAGGCCGTCCCGGAAAGAGGTTCCCATCCATGACCATACTCGCACCGCTTCATGACATACTTGCCCGCACCGGACTCGACGCCATCGTGCTCGTTCCCGGCGCCAATTTCCGCCGCGTCTTCCGAAAGGACTTCCATCAGATGGAGCGGCCGCTCGAGGTAATCGTGCCGCGCGCGGGCGAAGCCGTCGCCATCGTGCCCAACCTCGAGATGGGCTCCTTCGCGCCGATCGGCTTTCCGGGCAGGGTCTTCGACTGGCGTGACGAGACCGGCTACATGGATGCCTTCCTGGCCGCGGGCGAAGCCCTGCCGCAACTGAGGGCCGGTTCCCGGATCGGTGTCGAGGGCCAGCGCATGCGCGTCTTCGACCTGCTGGCCCTGCAGAAGGCCCTGCCCGGCGCCCAGTTCGTCGATGCCCATGCCGAGATCTCCGCGATCCGCCTGCACAAGCTGCCCGAGGAGATCGAGTTGCAGCGCAAGGCCATCCGGCTGTCGGAGGACGCGCTCGAAGCCACCCTGCAGGAAATCCGCGTTGGCATGACCGAGACCGAGATCGAGTCCATTCTCCTGCGCAATCTCTTCGGCAAGGGGGCCGACGGCCTGGCCTTCGCGCCGATCGTCGCCGCGGGCGACAATGCCGCCAGGCCGCACGCCCATGCGCGGGCCGACTACCGGATCAAGCCCGGCGATGCGCTGCTCTTCGACTTCGGCGGCAGCTACCAGGGCTACAGTGCCGACATCACACGCACCTTCTTTGTCCGCGAAGTCTCGGACTATGACCGCGCCTTCTACGAAACCGTCCTCGCCGCCAACGCGAAGGGCCGGGAGGCCTCGCGGGCCGGTGTCACGGCATCGGATATCGACGATGCCGTGCAGCGTGTCCTCGAGTCCTCGCAGTTCGCCGCCTTCCGCCGCCACAAGACCGGGCATGGTCTGGGTCTCGACGTGCACGAGGCGCCGCAGATCATGCGCGGCAATGCGCAGCGGCTCGAACCCGGCATGGTCTTCACCATCGAACCCGGGCTCTATCGCGAGGGCGAGGCCGGCGTGCGGATCGAGGATGACGTGGTCGTGACCGAGACCGGCATCGAGTGCCTCACCAGCTTCCCGCGCGAACTGCGGCTGGTGGGGTGAACCGGCGCAAACCGCCTCAGTAGTTCTTCATCTCGATGCGGATGCCGTGGATGGTCCTGCCGGACGCATTGTGCACGCGCCCGGCCGGCTGCGGCGCCATGTGGACCACGAGCGAGCCCTCGCCGTTCCAGGCCTGGATGGCCCTCATGATGTCGCGATTGGGAGGGAGCTGCGTCCCGTCCGGCGCGATGTCGTGGACCGGGCCCTGCACCTGGTCCAGCACGAAGACGGAGGGCCAGCGGTGATGGTGAACGGGCTCCTCGTCCTCGGGCTCGAGCGTCACCTCCAGGACACGCAGCCTTTCGTTCTCGAAAAGCACACGGTGATGCTTGGGCGCGGCAGCCACCGCGTCCAGTGCCGGATCCCAGGTTGAAGGGTGTGACTGCTTGACATCGTTGGCCATTGGTATCCTCCCATGGTGGTGACGGGGCAGAAGACTT
The DNA here is from genome assembly GCA_046349195.1 of Hyphomicrobiales bacterium. Classification (GTDB taxonomy): domain Bacteria; phylum Pseudomonadota; class Alphaproteobacteria; order Rhizobiales; family Aestuariivirgaceae; genus Aestuariivirga. The sequence goes on along the minus strand of JAXMCU010000013.1, from coordinate 2,000 downwards.
GGAACGATCCAAGACACGATATCCACAAATCAGGGAGCGTCAAGAAAATTCTTGGAACGATCCAAAACTCATGTAGACACCTATGGGTATGGCCAACACCCGAACAAACGGGACGTCCGCCGTCCGTCTGGTTGACGTGGCCAGGGCCGCCGGCGTGTCGCGCGGCACGGCGTCGAATGTCTTCAACGCGCCCGACATCGTCCGGCCGCAACTCCGTGCCCGTGTCGAGGCCGCGGCCCAGGCCCTGGGCTATCTTGGGCCCGACCCAAGGGCGCGGTCGCTGCGCGCGGGCAAGGTCAATTCGCTCGGTGTGATCCCTCCTGCGGAACTTGGCGTGGCGGGCATGCTGCGCAATCCGGTCTTCACGCAGTTTCTCGAGGGCGTCGCAGAGGGGTGCGACGCGCAGGGCGCGAGCCTGGTCATCATCCCGGATGGACCGTCGCAGAGCGGAACCCGGTCCGCCCTGGTGGACGGCCTCATCTTCGGCCGCATCGAACATCTGGGCACTGTCCGGCCCGCGCAGCTTCGGCGTCTCCCCTTCGCCGTGGTCGATTTCGACGCCGGGTCTGGAATCAACTCGGTCAGGATCGATGCGTATCGCGGCTGTCACGAGGCGGCCCGACACCTCACCGGCCTCGGGCACCGGAGGTTTGCCATCATGTCCTTCCTCCGTGAGGCCGGCCGCGCCATGCTTCATCCACCGTCGGCGCTGCGCACGGCAGATGCCGCGGGCATCTTCATCGATCAGGAGAAGCTGCGTGGCTATGCCGACGCTCTTGCCGAAGCCGGACTGGAGATCGGCGAGGTTCCCATCATCCAGGCCAATCCCTGGGACCCTGATGCCGCCCGGCTTGTGTTCGAGGCCGCGCCAGACGCCACGGCGGTGCTCTCGATGTCGGTGATGCAGGCGCTTGCCGTCATCCGGGAAGCGCGCCGCAGGGGCATGTCGGTGCCGGATGATCTGTCGGTGGTCGGCTACAATGACATCAGCGATGCCGCGCAGTCGGACCCGCCGCTCACCACCGTGGATGCGCGCGGCGTCGACAAGGGACGGATTGCCGCGGAGATGGTCCTTGGCGGCGGGCCGTTGCGGCAGGAACTGCTCGTCCCCCGCCTGGTGGTCCGACGCTCCACGGCTGTCGCGCGCCGCAGATGACCGGTCCGGTGGCTTGACCGTGGGCCGCCGCCCTGTCAAACACCGCGCCAACCATGACCGACACCGCCCACATCCGCAATTTCTCCATCATCGCCCACATCGACCACGGCAAGTCCACGCTGGCGGACCGCCTCATCCAGCTCTGCGGCGCCGTATCCGATCGCGAGATGGTGGACCAGATCCTCGATTCGATGGATCTTGAGCGCGAGCGCGGCATCACGATCAAGGCCAATACGGTGCGTCTCGACTACACGGCCCGGAACGGCGAGAACTACGTGCTGAATCTCATCGACACGCCCGGCCATGTCGACTTCGCCTACGAGGTGTCGCGGTCGCTGGCCGCCTGCGAGGGATCGCTGCTGGTGGTCGACGCGTCGCAGGGCGTCGAGGCCCAGACGCTGGCCAATGTTTATCAGGCCATCAACAACAACCATGAGATCGTGCCGGTCCTGAACAAGGTCGATCTTCCGGCCGCAGACCCGGACCGCGTGCGTCAGCAGATCGAGGACGTGATCGGCATCGATGCCTCGGACGCCATTCCGATCTCGGCCAAGACGGGTGTCGGGGTGCCCGACGTGCTGGAAGCCATCGTGCATCGCCTGCCGGCGCCGAAGGGCGACCGCAATGCGCCGCTCAAGGCCCTTTTGGTCGACAGCTGGTACGACAGCTATCTGGGCGTCGTGGTGCTCGTGCGCATCGTCGATGGGGTGATGAAGAAGGGCCAGAAGGTCAAGCTGGTCTCCACCAATGTCGTCTACCAGCTTGACCGCGTGGGCGTGTCGCGGCCGAAGCGCGAGATGATCGACGAGCTCGGTCCCGGCGAGATCGGGTTCTTCACGGCCTC